>WRIS01000001.1 GCA_009782615.1 Eggerthellaceae bacterium
ATCAAGGACTAGGTTGCTTCGTCATTCGCTGCGCTCATTCCTCGCAATGACGAGGGGTTTTAGGTTGTTGTCGGGATTGCCGCTCCGTTGCGCTTTAGGATTGCGGGTCAAGCCCGCAATGACGAAAAAGTCAACGACAAGAAAAGCCCCGACTCTCCTCGGGGCTTTTTAGCGAGCACGGTAAGTGTCGTTGGCGCTTGTTCCCTGCAATGACAAAGGGGAGTGAAATCTTGTGGAGGTTTTCTAAACAGCGAGATAGTGCAGACGAAGGAAAAGGGACTGAGTATAATCGTAATTGTGATATTGAGACCATCAGTTTGTCGACTACGTTGGTCACAAGGTGCATAACATTAACAAACAACAACCTATCCGAAGGGAGAAAAGTATGGAACTGAAAGGGTCAAAGACAGAGCAAAACTTAATGCATGCTTTTGCAGGAGAATCTCAAGCACATACCAAGTACGAGTATTTCGCAAGCCAGGCAAAAAAAGACGGCTACGTGCAGATACAAAACATTTTCATGGAGACTTCTATCAACGAAGCTGAGCATGCAAAACTGTGGTTCAAGGCGCTTAATGGTGGCGCGATTCCTGAGACTATCGACAACTTGGCTGCTGCAGCTGCGGGCGAAAACGAAGAATGGACGCAGATGTATGCTGAATTTGCTGCGACCGCTCGTGAAGAGGGCTTTGACGACCTTGCCGACGCTTTTGATGGCGTTGGGGCAGTCGAAAAAGAACATGAAGAGCGCTATCGCACTTTGATTGAGCGCATCAACAACGGTGAAGTTTTCAAGCGTGGCGACGTTTATGCATGGAAGTGCGGCAACTGCGGGCACATCCACTTTGGAACCGAAGCTCCTGACTTGTGCCCCGTATGCGTGCACGGTCGTGAGTATTTCGAAATTCGCGCCGAGAACTACTAAGAGCGAATTACTAAGCGCACACAAGCACACGCGTACCAGCAAGAACTATCTGTATCGAAGGGCATTCGATTTTTCGGGTGCCCTTCGTTCGTATTCCGCCCCCTGCGCACCGCACATCGCACATCGCATCCCGTGCCACATCCCCGCGCTAACCCTTTCTGAGGCGACTCCTTAAATTCCAAGATTCTTCTGCGGCAACCTTGCGAAAAAACATGTTACGACTTCAGCAGAAAGTAACACTTTGATGCCATTTACGGACTAATTATCTCGCTTGGCGCAGACGCTATGTTTTTTTAAAAAATCCTCAATGAAATCAGGCAAAATGAACGCAGTATAAAGTTCAAGCACACCCAAGGAGGTGTACACATGAAAAATGAGGCCATTGTCTCAGAGTTTTACGACAAACTCGAATCGCGTGGCGTAACGCGTCGAGATTTCATGAAGCTTTGTGGCGCAATTGCCGCCGCAGCGGGGATATCTCAGCTTACTGCAAATGAAGTAGCCTACGCTGTTGAGCAGTCCATAATCGGTGCGAGTGAAGGAAATCTCTATCCTGTTATCTGGATGGAAGGTGCATCATGCACTGGTTGCACGGAATCTTTCGCGCAGATTGACGCACCAGATGCGGCAACGGTAGTTTTGGAAATGATTTCCCTTAATTATTCTGAAACCCTTGGTGCAGGAGCTGGTTGGTCGTTCGAAGAAGCCCGCGAACAAACCATCGCAGCAGGAAACTACATCTTTGTGTATGAAGGTGCCGTTTTGCAAGGATGGGAAGGTCAAGCCCTGCGTGTTGCCAACGAGCCAGGACGCGACCACCTTGCTCACACGGCAGAGCACGCCAATGCGGTTGTCGCCTTAGGCTCTTGTGCGGTCAACGGCGGCTGGATGGCAGCGCACCCCAATCCCTCAGAAGCCATGGGCGTTTCGCAGTATTTGCAAAAAGTCGGTATCGACACAACCGTCATCAACGTTCCTGGTTGTCCTGCAAACCCTGAATGGCTTGAAGCAGTGCTTGTTGACGTGTTGATGCTGGAACTTAAGCGTCTTGATTTAACGAAGGACAACAAGCCTGCGTTAATCTTTGGTCAAACGATTCACGATAACTGTCAGCGTCGCGGTCATTTCGAAAACGGCGAATTCGTGTATGAGTACGGCACCGAAGAGGAAGTTAAAGGCTATTGTTTGTATCCGTTGGGTTGCCGCGGTCCTCAGACGAAGGCGAATTGCGGAATTACTCGCTGGAATCGCCGTCGTAGCTGGTGTATTGAATCAGGTGCTCCTTGCATCGGTTGTACTACCGCTAATCCTAAGAATTCAAATGAGAACTGGGTTCAAACGAACACCCCGTTCCACAAGCGCCACCGCATGTTGCGTTTGGGCAATTTCACCTTCCAGCCAACAACCATCGCTCTTTCCGTTACGGGTCTTTTAGCTGCCGCCCTGGTTATCCACGGCTTTGGCATGAAGCTGACTGGTCGTATGGACGGCGGTGCGGATTTCGAGAAGGTGCGCAAGTGGGATGAAAAACATCCCGACCGCGCTATTGGCGCATATGTTTCGCCTGCCGCGCTTGAAGACAAAGCAGCGAAAGAAGGCAACGAAGAATCGAAGGGAGGTAAGGCATAAATGACACGTTCAATTATCGACCCGATAACACGAATCGAGGGTCATCTACGTATCGAAATGGAAGTCACCAATGGCAAGGTAAGTGAAGCCTGGGTGTCTGGCGGTTGCTTCCGTGGAGCGGAACTTGTCGTCCAAGACCGCACCCCCGAAGATGCTGTTCACATCGTTCAGCGCATTTGCGGCGTCTGCCCTGTCTCACATGCTCAGGCGGCTACTATTGCGGCTGAAAAGTCTTACGGCATCACCATTCCGAATAACGCTCGTATCCTCCGCAATATTTTGGAGGGCGCGCAATTTTTGCACAGCCACATCCTGTGGTTTTACAATCTCGCCGCACTTGACTACGTGAATCCGCTCAACGCCTTGACGGCTGATGTTGCGGATGCTTATGCGCTTGCTCAAGAAGCGGGAACTTCTATCAACAGCGATTTCACCCAGCTGAAAAAGCGCTTGGATGCGTTTGCCAAAAACGGTCAGCTTTCCATCTTTTCGGGCAACTGGTTTGATTCCGAAGGGGGCACAGCCTACACCCTTCCGCCTGAACTCGACTTGATTTGCACCGCACACTATATCGAAGCGCTTGAGATGCAGGCGAAATCTTCTGAAATTGCAGGCTTGGTCGGCGGCAAGATGCCCCACGTTATGACCTGCAAGCCTGGCGGTATCGCCTTTGTTCCGACGCAAGAAAATCTCGCTGATTTGTGGGCGCTGGTAAACGAAGTTTATGACTGGGTATCAACAACCATGGTTCCCGACACCCTTGCGCTGGCACCGTTTTATGCGGATGCTTTGACTTGGGGTAAGGGCTGCGGACGCTATGCAGCATGGGGCGTTTTCGAGCGCGAAGATTTCGAGATGAATAATCGCTATCTGCCCGCTGGTGTCACCGATGAAAACCTCAGCGTTTCTGATGTGGTTGAATCAAAGATTACCGAGTACATGGGTCATTCCTGGTACAAGGGTGAAGAAACCTATACGTCGCCTTATTTCGTGACCGAACCCGAATTCACGGAATACTACCAAGGCGACACCGACACGGTCAACGACCGCTACACCTGGGTGAAGGCTCCTGCTTATGACGGTAAGTGCATGGAGACTGGTGGTCTTGCTCGCTTGCTCGTGGCCTATCAGCGCAAAGTGCCGTTTGTTGTCGAACAAATCGACGGCTTCCTTAAAGCACTGGGTGCCCCTGGCAAGGTTGAGTTGGCTCAGTCCACGCTTGGCAGAACCGCGCTTCGCCAAATCGAAACCTTGTATGTTGCAACCCTTATGAAGGAATGGGTGGCAGAACTTATCGAGGCTATCAAGGGTGGCGATTCCGAATACTTCCGTGCTCCTCAAAACGACACGGGTGCAGGCACGGGCTTTTGGGAAGCTCCTCGTGGTGCTTTGTATCATTCTGAAAAAGTCGAAAAGGGCAAAATTAAGGGTTATCAAATTATTATCCCCTCGACGTGGAATCTTGCACCGCGCGATGCTCAAGGTGTTAATGGGCCGATGGAACAGGCGCTTCTTGGCGTTCCCGTTACCGACATGGAAAAACCCATCAACGCTTTGCGTACCGTTCATAGTTTCGATCCTTGCACCGCATGTGCTGTTCACATCAGTGAACCTGCTACTGGCAAGAAGTTCCAAACCGTAACGAGCCCCTGGGGGGTGAAGTAAGATGGCACATTTAGCTCATTATCGTGAAGCGCATCCACTGCCCTTCGTTATTACTCACTGGGTAAACCTTATCTGCATGATTTTGCTGATTATTTCAGGTATCAATATCCACTTCCCGTTCCTGCCTGCTTTTGAGGGCGTTACTCGCGGCATCCATATGTTTTGTGCCTTTGTTATCGTCATCAACTGCATCGTGCGCATTGTTTTGGCATTTGTCGTAAAGTCTGCTCCGACGGGCGGTACCCGCAAGATGGAAACCGACATCAAAAGTTGGTTGCCGCAGGCTGATAACCGCCACCAAGCAGGTGCGTGGGTCAAGTACTATCTGTTCTTGAAGAAGGATCATCCGCTTTCAGCGAAGTTAGGTGTTCCGCAAAAGATTACCTATCTACTGATTCCGTTTTTGATTATCTTTATGGCATACACTGGTTTTTGCCTTTGGGCACCAACGATGGATGCGCCTTTGTGTGTGGCAGGCTTGAACCTGGTTGGCGGGGCAATGACGATGCGTATCATTCATTATTTCATGATGTACGTTTTCATTTGCTTCATGTTCATCCATGTCTACCTTGCCAATGTTGAAGGGCTGAGCGCTTCTAAGCTCATGCTGCTTCGCCAAGAGCATGGCGGTCTTGTGTATGACCCCGAAACGCACGCTATTGTGGGCGAGGACGCGCTGGACGAAACGCACTAGCTTGTGCTTTTGTTCGAACGTGAACGCTGAGCGCTCTTCGAGGTATAATAGGGAGTCTGAAGTATCAGGCTCCCTTTTTTGCGTCATGAAATCTACTACGAGAATCAGATAAGCTAGATGAAGCAAGGCAACGAGATAGACCAAGAGAAACAGGCAAGCCAAAACAGGCAGGTAAATCCCGCAAGCAATTCTTGCGCTGAAGCGCGCCGCATTGCCGTTTTTTGCGTAGGCAATCGTCTCTTGCTTGATGAGGGGCTCGGTCCTGCGGTCTATGATGAACTGGTTGGCGCCTATGACTTCCCTGAAACCGTGGAGCTTTTCGATGTCGGCTGTATGAGTCTGGACATGTTGCCTTATGTGCGTGATTTTGACCACCTGATTACCGTTGATGCCGTTGACGGTACGGGGGAGGCGGCGGGCACGGTTTTTCGTTTTCTCCCTGAAGATATGGCGCGTCACACGCGTGCCATGCAATCTCTTCACGATTTGAAATTGGTTGACCTTTTCGATGCAGCCTTGCTTTTGGATTATCATGCGTCAGGCGTTTGTTTTGGTATGCAGGTAGAAAATATGTCCCCGCGCGATTTGACCGTGGGCTTGACCGCAGCGGTCTATGAAGCGCTTCCGCATTTGGTTGATACCGTATTGGCGGAGTTGGTTTTGTCGGGAGCCACCGTTGTGGTGAAAGCGACGGGAAAAGAAGTTGACCGCTCATGGGTGCACGAACGGTCAACTGATAAGGGGGCTTGCTGGTAGTGCTGCGGGTAGTGCTGTGGTGCCGTTGCTGGTAGTGCTGCGGTGCCGTTGCTGGTAGTGCTGCGGGTAGTAGTATCTTAGTCTTGGTAGAGGTATTTAATAAGTTCTGCGAATTCGCGTTGGTATTGGTCATGAGCCTTAGTCTTGCCAAGAAGTTTTTCGACACCTTGTAAGGTGAGGTCGCCCTTGTGTTCGGAATCGCGCAGAATCATACCTGTTCCGATAACGGCTGCCGCGAAATTCCAATCACTGCTCGGGCGCGTGGTGTAGGATGTCTCATCAATCACGTAGCGGCTCTCATAGCTTTTGTCGGTGGCGGGAGATTTGTAGCGAACGGTGCAGGTCAGCCATTCATTTGATGCCTCTGTGGTCGTGTCGGTGTCGCGATATTTCAATCCTGAAAGCGGGATATCCATTTCCGAGTCTGCCAAAACAAGTTCGTAGGCGACGGTTACTTGATGTCCCCAACCGATTTCTCCTGCATCAGCGGCTTTGTTCTCGAAATCCTCATCAGCCATGGCGCGCTTTTCATAACCGATAAGCCTATATCCTTTTACTTGGGCGGGGTTGAATTCGACTTGCAGCTTCACGTCTTTTGCCAGGGTGACTAGGTTTGCGCAAAGGTCATCTCCGAATACCTTTTGGGCTTCTTCAAGAGAATCGATGTAGTGGTAGGCACCGTTGCCGTTGTCGGCGAGGGTTTGCATGTTGGCATCCTTGTAGTTTCCGCTTCCGAAACCGAGCACCGAAAGATAGACGCCCGTTTCACGCTGCTTGCTGACGTAGTCAAACAGTTCATCGCGTGAGCTCATTCCAACATTAAGGTCGCCGTCAGATGCCATGATGATGCGATTGTTGCCACCTTCAATGTAGTAATTCTGAGCGATTTCATAAGCCAGTTCCAGTCCTGCTTCTCCGTTGGTCGAGCCACCAGCGGAAAGGTTTTTGATAGCGCGGGCAAGCCCTTTTTTGTCGGCACCTGAAACACCTTCGCAGACAAGGCGCTCGGTACCTGCATAGGTGACGATAGAAATGCAGTCGTTTTCATCGAGCTCTTTGATAAGGGTTAAGAAAGAACTTTGCAGCAAAGGAAGCTTGTCGGGAGAGTTCATCGAACCTGAAGTGTCAATGAGGAAAACGAAGTTGGAACCAGCAATTTCTGCATAATCGGCCTTTTCGGTCGCAAACCCCATAACGAGCAGCTTAGTGTCGGGGTTCCAAGGACAATCGGCAACTTGGCTGGTCAGCCCGAAGAGATTGCCGCCTTCGGGTGCGGCGTAGTCGTAGTTGAAGTAGTTCAGCATTTCTTCGATGCGCACGGCATTCTTCGGGATGGAATCAAGGTCATACCCTTCGTTAATCATGCGGCGCAAGTTGCAATATGATGCGGTGTCCACGTCAGAAGAAAAGGTGGAAAGCGGGCGGGCGATGGTGGAGATGAACCCTGACTCGGTTATGTCGGTGTACTCTTCGGTATTGGGCACCAGGTAATAATCAGGGTAGCCTTTCGAGTAATAGTCATCCTCGTAGTAATAGTCGTCGTAGATATCATAGTAGCCATCAGGAGCAGCTGCTGTGGGAGCGCCGCCTGAGTTTTCATAGTAGTATGACTTATCCGAGCTTGCTGGGCTTGCCGCACACCCTACCATAAGTCCGCAGGCAAGTATGAGGGCAAGGGTGGTGGCGCAAAGTTTCTTGAGTAAGTTCATGGTTTTTCTCCTTAGTAAGAGGTTGTTTTTTCTTGGCTCTTGGTAGTAATACGAGCAAAGTTTGCGAAGTGTCGGAAAATTTCTGAAAAGATGCGCGGGTGCATTTTCGCGGTATAATGTTTCTTCGTGTACCTTGGTGTCCTCGTTTGAGGACGGAATGATTGAGTAATGGGAAAAGCAGAAAAGATAATCGCGAAGAATAAGAAAGCTGCTTTCGAGTATGAAATTCTCGATAGATATGAAGCGGGGCTTGTTCTGACGGGAACGGAAGCGCGGTCATTGCGGGAGAACAACTGCCAGATGACCGATAGTTTCGTGTTGATTCGCAACGGGGAAGCGTGGCTGAACAACGTGCACATCCCGCCCTTTGCGCAGGGTAATTACAATAATCCTGACCCCGACAGAAAGCGCAAGCTGCTGTTACATAAAAAAGAGATTCGCATCCTTGGCGAAGCGGTGCAGGAAAAAGGCATGGCGATTATCCCCTTGAAGATGTATTTTGATTCCAATTCTCGCGTGAAGGTCGAGATTGCGGTTGCACGCGGCAAAAAACTTTATGATAAAAGGGCGCATATGGCAGCGCGGGATTCCAAGCGCGATGTCGAGCGTGCTCTCAAAGAGCGTTATCGTTAGGAGATGGGTATGGCGAAGAAGAAATTCAAAGAAGAGTTTGAAGATGCGGTAAATAGCGAACTCGCTGAGAGCGCTCTTGAGGAAGAGGAGCTTGATGATGAGGGTTTCGAGGGAGATGAAACCGATGGCGACGACGGTGCTGCTGAAGACGACGATGGCGAGGAATTCGATTTAGGCATCACCAAAGAACAGGTTGCCGAAACCACTGATGATTTTAATGCCATCTATAAAGAGGGGATTGCTGCGGCAAAAGAAATCAAAGAAGCCTTCGACGATATAAAATCAGTATTCAACCTCGGCAGCTTCTTCAAGTAGGACTTTTTTCTCAGCCCATCAACCTGGGGTAGGTGGGAAGTGCTAAGGTGCTTCCCAAGGGTTTATGAGGGCAACGTCTGTACCAAGAAAATCTTGAGTATTGCGTGTTGCCAACATCAGGTTGTGTTCCAAGGCAGTTGCAGCAATGAAGGAATCTGGTACAGGGCGCGGATTGTCAGCTTGAAGTGCCGCTGCTCTGCTTGCTATTTCAGTGCTTATTGGAAGGAGCCGTCCCTTGAACTCATCGTCTTTGATTGTGTTGAGCCAAGTGCTCAAATCAGACGATTGCTGAGGGTCTTTCTTCGCCAGCAGCAAAATACCTCTTTCCAATTCATAGACAGTAATGACGCTGAGATAGCTGTCCTGAAGTTCAAGGCTTTTCGCCCAGTTCAATACCTGTGGATTTATACGCGCTTTATTCTTTCGAAGTTCACTGACCACATTGGTGTCAAGAAGTATTGGCTTCATGAAAGCTTGACCTTGCGTTCAGTCCAGGTAGTTCTTTCAGGGATGAAGCTATCAAAGTCAATGGCGTAATAGGTCTGTTCGTCTGCAAAGACGCAATCAGCCAAGGTTTTTTTCGAACCCTTGATCTCGTTGTATTCACCGATACTGAGAAGAACGTATTCTGTTTTGCCCCGTTCGGTTATAAAAAGCGGCTCTTCGCGCGCCAGGAGTTTTGCGCGTCCCGTATATTGATTGAATTCACGTGCCGTCATCGCAGCCATATCAGCTACCTTCCTTGCAAGAATAGGATGCTAGTCACATAGTAGCAACATTACTACATTTGTGCAAGGATGGTTTTTGCGCGACGGCTTTCTGTTTTGGTGTTGTGTTAGGCGCTCACAATGTATATACTATGTGTATATACATTAGAAGATGAGGAGAATAAGATGTCGACAACGCTAGTCCAGTGGGGCAACAGTGATGCGATACGTATTCCCAAGACGCTCTTGCAGCGAGCAGGCTTAAAGCGAGGCGATTGTGTTGAAATTGAACTAAATACCGCTGGACACTTGGAGCTTTTGCCAGTTGAAAAAGCACATCGCTGTGTGCAGCCTTCAAGAAAAATTAATGCTGATGACCTTTTGTGTGCCTATCAAGGCAACAGATTCGATAATCGCGATGCTTGGTCAAGCGATGAACTGCTCGGAGCAGAACAAGAGGCGTGGCAGCCATGATTTTTGAACAAGGCGATGTAGTCAACATCAATTTTGACCCCTCAAAAAGACATGAGCCAGCGGGTCGTCATTATGCCGTGGTGATTAGTCCGTGGGCTATTAATAGTATGTCATCCCTTACGGTGCTTGCTCCGATTACATCCAAAAATAACGGATACCCCCTGCATGTTGCTATTGGAAGCAACAATCCTGTTTATGGGTATGTACAGTGTGAAGCAATCCGCGCCATGGACTTAGATGCGAGAATACAAAAAGGTAGCCTTGAGCAAGTTGGTCAACTTGATGATGAAACGATGAAAGAGGTTATGGCTCACGTAGCGGCTGTTGTAGGTTTGTAGTTGGCTTGGTGCGAGATACCCTAAAATGGTGGAGGCGCGGAGAATCGAACTCCGGTCCATACTGAATTTTCCACAAGGCGCTACAAGCTTAGCCGATGTTTAGTTTTTAGTAGCGCCTCACACATGGGCAAGCGAGGCGTTCCCTAGTCGGTTCTTTCTTTTCTTCAGCCATACCGACTACGTGCTGAAGAGCATTTCCCTAAAATGTCGTCGTGCCAAGAGCGGGAAAGTCTCTTGGGTTGACGTCGCTGCTCAGTTTAGGCAGCGAGAGCGTAGTTCTTATTGCCAATTAAATTGACTTGGACCCCTGTTTAACGTGGCGAGGAGACCACGACTTGCTCCCTATTTCAAACCCACCATGTCGAAACCAGTCGCCCCCGATTCAAGAGAGAGGTGGCTCCACCTTTTCAAAGTGCTAGGCAGCGTATTGGGGCAAAAAACTCCTTACACAGTGCCTATTCGGATTCCTCATTTTAGCGGCATATCCTTGGTTGTCAAGGCTTAATTTTTTGGGTAAATAGTTTCCCAGAGCTTATATCCGCCACTTAAGTTATACGCATCAAAGCCCTGCTGTATCAAGATGCGCGAAGCAATATAGCCACGCAATCCAACTTGACAAACAACGTATACCTTCTTGCCTGGATCGAGTTCCTCTAAGCGGCTGCGCAAGTCATCCAAGGGGATATTGATAAAACCTTCGATAGAACCTCTGTCAAATTCAGCTGCCGTTCGCGTGTCAAGCAGGGTAGCGCTTCCGTCTTTTGGTAAGGCATCAATATCGTGCCAGTGGAAGTTTTTCACCTTCCCTGTCAAAAGATTTTCGATGACAAAACCAACCATGTTGACGGGGTCTTTAGCCGACGAATAGGGGGGAGCGTAGCAAAGCTCAAGTTCGGCTAAATCAGAGGCGCTCATGTGTGCGCGAAGGGCGGTTGCCAGCACGTCGCAGCGCTTATCGACTCCTTCAAATCCAACGATTTGCGCACCGAGTATCTTGCCCGTTACTTTTTCAAACAGTGTCTTGATAGTCATAGCTTGCGCGCCAGGATAATAGCCAGCATGACTTGCTGGATGGGTAAATACCTTATCGTAGTAAAGCCCTAATTTCTGCGCTGTTTTTTCGTTGATGCCCGTGGTTGCGATGGTCAAATCAAAGACACGCAATATCGCTGAGCCTTGAGTTCCTTCATAGCTTGAAGGGATTCCATAAATGTTGTCCGCGGCAATACGCCCTTGTTTGTTTGCAGGTCCCGCAAGGGGAATGAGCGCTTTTTGTTCGGTGATGAAATCGGTCACTTCGACAGCGTCTCCCACGGCAAAAATGCTTTCATCCGAAGTTTGCATATGCTTGTTGACGATGATAGCGCCGCGTTCATTTATGGAAAGATCTGCTTTTTGTGCCAAGGCACTTTCGGGACGAACACCAGCAGCCATAATGAGCATGTCGGTAGTAATTTCGTTGTGATTGAGCTTGACGGAAAGGTGGTCATCTCTATCGAAGATGCCGCATACCGCATCTTCAAGAATCAGGGTTATCCCTTTTTCTTGTAGGTGGGCATGAACGCTTGCAGCCATATCAAAATCAAGGGGAGCAATCACTTGGTTGGTCATTTCCACAATGGTTACTTTTATACCAGCGTGTACCAAGTTTTCTGCCATTTCCATACCAATATATCCACCTCCGACAACCACAGCGGATGCGGGGTGTGCTTCTTCAATAAAGCTTTTTATTTTTTTGGTATCGGGAATGTCGCGCAGGGTGAAAACTTTTGAATTGTGCACTCCTTCGATGGGAGGCAGCAAGGGAGATGCGCCTGGAGAAAGAATCAAGTAGTCGTAGTTTTCCGCATAAGTTTCGCCCGTTTGCAAATCCTGCACGGTGACGGTTTTCTCTGTGCGGTTGATGGCAGTTGCTTCGCTGAATACGCGCACATCTACGTTAAAACGTGCGTTGAAACTTGTCGGAGTTTGCAGCGTTAAAGCGCTTTCGTCGGTGATTTCGCCGCCGATAAAATAGGGCAGCCCGCAGTTTGCAAATGAGATATGCTCACCGCGTTCAAGCATGATGATTTCAGCGGTTTCGTCAAGTCGACGAAGTCGAGCTGCAGCCGAAGCACCGCCTGCAACGCCACCAATGATGACTACTTTCTTCATGGAAAATCTCCTAGCCTTTTGTTGTTTCATAGGGCCACTGTATGATTCCTCCGAAACTAACGACATCCTCATAGCCCATCGAGGTTAACAGGCGCACAGCGCTTGAGGCTCGTGCTCCGCTTTGACAATAAACTAAGATAGGAACATCTTTGTTGGGCAGCTCTTTGTTCGCGCGCTGAGAGATTTCGTCAACGGGAAGAAGTTTGGCTCCCTTGATTCTTACTTGCTTGTATTCTGCCGCGCTGCGAACGTCAAGCACGACAATCTTGTCGCCTTGTTTGTGTGCTTGTTCGATGCGCTCGTGTGCTTCTTGGGCAGAAATTCCGCCCCCCGATAAGAGTTGTGAAAAGAAACCCATAGTAAAAATCTCCTTCGTTTGTTTTTGCTTTGATCGTATTCGTGCTTTAGCCTTAGTTGGTGCCTTAGTTGGTGCTTTAGTTGGTAACCGTACCGTAGGGCCAGCTCATGAGACCGCCCATGTCATAGACGTTCGTATAGCCCTGGGAAACCAGTTCGTGAGCCGCGCTTGAACTTCTCACGCCGCTGCGACAATAGACAAATATCGTGGCATCGCTATCGGTCAGTTCGCCAGATGCCCGTTTCTTGATTTCGTTGTGGGGGATAAGGATAGCCCCTTCGATGTGCCCTGCTTGATATTCTTCGTCGCTGCGTACATCAATAAGGATGTAGGGTTCGCCTGAATCCATCATGTCCTTTGCTTTGTCGGCGCTAATTTTGTGATAGCTTGCGCTTGCTGCGTTTTCTTCGCTTGATGAAGCAGACGGGCTTGATGAAGTGCTTGTGCTCGATGAAGTGCTTGTGTTGTCGCACCCAACTAAAAGTCCCATGCCAAGCACCAAAAGCAGGGCGGCACTGAGCGCTAAGGAACGTGAAAGTCGTGCTTGTTTTTTGAAATTAAGTATTGAATTTAACATTCTTCCGCCTCACAATAGTGTCTTTTCAAAACGTGAATAACTTCTTCTACGCGATGATCAGCAATAGAATAGGTAACGCTTTGCCCAGTTTTATCATAGTCAAGGATTCCGCATGCCTTAAGCAAGGCAAGATGTTGCGATAGGGCAGATTGGGTAATTTTAGGCACCCGTTTGCCTATTTCGCTGACAGTCATCGGTCGTTCCATCAAGCCGCAAAAAATCAGAAGCCGATTTTCGTTAGCAAGCATTTTCAATAGTTCGGCAATTTGTTTTGCTCTTTCTTCCATGATGCTAACTCCTCTCTATATAACAGTATATAAGATAGTGCTAATATACTAATAATTTGGGAAATGTCAAGGGTTCGACGAAAAGGGGCTTAGTTAAGGGGACTAAAAGGCAAGGTAAGCGGTGCTGTTGAAGGGAGCAAACGGGGCAAAGTAGGCGGTGTTGTTGAAGGGAGCAGGCGGACAAGGCGCGCGGCGTGGGGGCTGTTTTGCTAAAAGGGCAGAAAGGAGGGCACGCGGCGCCATGAGTTGTTTTGTTAAATTTGCGAAGTTTCCGAAGTACTTTTTGAGAATGCGGGAATTATGGACGCAACAAGCATCCCTAACTGCTACAATACCGTTGTTACCTACGACTGGGAATTTTTTAGGATGCGTAAAAAGAAGAGTGGTACTCCGCGAGGAAGACATGCAATAGGGCTGAATGCTCCCGACGCAAAAGAATATAGTTCCGTCCCTCAAGACGTTGACGAGGATATTTGGGAAGATGTCGAACTTCTCGAAGATGACGCTGCCTTGGATGAGGGGTCTTATGATGAGCCAGTCTTGGCAGTACACATTCCCGAAATCTCTCCTGCTGAATATAAGGTGAAAGCGAAATCTAAGAACGCAAAACCACGCGGTAAGGCAGCGAAGCTTGTCTTAGAGGTCGATGATGATGCCGAAGTTGAGGCTGTCGCTGAAGTTGATGACGTTTTCGAAGAGGATGCTGTTTTTGAATCTGACAACGACGTTGAAATAGAAGTTCCTGTTGACGATGTCGACGATGCTGCTGTTGAAGTTGAGGGCGCCGCTGAAGCCGATGACGTTTTCGAAGAGGAAGCTGTTTTCGAGTCTGACGACGACAGCGAAACGGATTTTGAAGCAAACGCCGCAGATGACGACGTTGATTCGCAATATGATTCTGCTACCGAAGAATACTACGATGACGTGGTCGAGGGCAGCGAAGAAGACGCTGAATATGACGACGCCGTCGAGGGAGATTTTCCTGCCGAGAATGATGATGCCGACGTTGCCTACGCTGAAACGGCTTCGCCTGCGGCATTCACACCCTATGAAGCGCTTGCCTCGAAAAAGAAGAAGAATTTCCGCAAAACTCTTAAAGTCGCTGCGATTTTCTTCGGTTCGGTTATTGCGCTTACTACCCTTACCTATGGCGCGGGGTTGATTTACTTTTCAAAGCACTTCTATCCGAATACGACCATCGGCGCATATGATGTTTCCTTGAAAACTCAACAAGATGCAAAGCCGATTATCGCGCAAGGGGTTTCTGAATATCAACTCAATGCCCGCGGACAAGGGCTTTCCTTCGACTTTTCCGCACAAGACCTTGAACTTTCCTGGGATGAAGAAGCAATCGTTGCCAATGCTTTTAGCGACATCAAGGCGTGGATGTGGCCTGCTGAAGTGCTCAAAGAACACGATGCAAGCGACAAGTTGCGGGCAGGCTACAACAAGGCCGACCTTGACGCAAACATTCGGGCGCAGTTAGCCGAGTTCAACAAAAACACAACCCCGCCTGTCAACGCGACTTTGGCATATAGCGCTGGGGAAAAAGTCTTTGAAATCGTGCCCGAATCTTTCGGTACTGCCGTCGACCCCAATGCGGTGGTAAAAGCACTTGACCAGGCAATTGTCACGCAACAAGAATCACTTGATTTCACCCAACAAGAACTGGTCCACGCCTTGATTGGTGCCGAAAACGAATTGCTGCTCAAAGCGCGTACTTCGGCAAACCGCATGCTTGAAACGAACCCTCGGTTCACCATGGCAGGCTTTGAAGTCGCAGAATTGACCCCTGATATCATGGCAAAATGGATAAAGCTGACTGACAATGTTGAAATTCGCCTGGATGATGAAGCGCTGAATGCGTGGATTGATATGGTGGCAGAGGGCTGCAACACTGTGGGCAGTGAGCGAACCTATACCCGCCCCGACGGTAAGGAAATAACCGTTGAGGGTGGCACCTATGGCTGGGAAGTTGATGTTGATGCTTTGCGTGAACTCATCAAAAAAACCATTACTGCAGGAGGAAAGACAACCCTTGATCTTCCTGTTATTCAAGAAGGCACTGGGTTTACGGGAGTTGGCAAAAGGGATTGGGGCAAGCGCTACTGTGACATTGACCTTTCCGAACAACACGCGCGTTTCTATAACGAAGAGGGCGAATGTATTTGGGAATCTGACCTGATTAGCGGCAGGCCCGATGGAATACATGACACGCCTGAAGGTGTTTGGGTCTTAAACGAAAAGGCAAGCCCTTCGCTGTTGGTGGGAGAGCCGCTTCCTGGGCAAAAGGAACCTGAATATCGTACCTGGGTTACGTATTGGATGCCCTTTGTTTGGGGCGCGATTGGCATGCACGATGCTACGTGGCAACCAAGTTTCGGGGGTTCGATGTATGCGAACGGCTATGGCTCGCACGGGTGCGTGAACTTGCCCTATTATGCTGCTGAAGAACTCTACGACCTCATTGAAGAGGGCGATCCCGTCATTTCCCACTGGTAGTTTGCTAAGGGTTTGTGTATGCAAGAATCTTTCGAGCAAACAACGACAACAAAACAGGGCGGGGAAGTGTCGCCTGCGGCATCTATCCCAAATACAGAGACCGCATCGTCTGCGGCACCGAGCGTGGCGAGCGAGCCGATCGCATCGCCTGCGGCATCCGCATCAAATACAGCAGCCAGACCGAATACGGCACCTATCGGCATCTTCGATTCAGGCTTTGGCGGACTGACCGTCACGCGCAAAATCATGCAGCTTCTCCCGCAAGAAAGCATTGCGTATTTTGGTGATACTGCTCGTTTCCCGTATGGCATGCGCAGCCTTGATGAGGTTGATGAATTCGTGCAACAAATCGGTTCGTGGCTGGTGGATTATGGGGTGAAGCTCATCGTCATTGCGTGCAATACCGCAACGGCAGCGGGCTTGGCGCACGCTCAAAAAACCTTCGACGTGCCCATTGTCGGCGTGGTGGATTCGGTGGCGCAAGCGGCAGTTCGCACGAGCGAAAACCAGCGCGTGGGAGTAATCGCGACAAAGGCAACAATTGAATCCGACGCTTACTCTCAGGCAATTCGCGCGATCGACCCCGAAATCACGGTTTTTTCGATAGCGACACCGCGCTTTGTCGAAATTGCCGAACAGGGGATACGCATAGCAGACGACCCGATTGAAAACTATACTTCCCCAGCTTCAAAGGTCTATATCCGCCCTGCTTTTCG
The DNA here is from genome assembly GCA_009782615.1 of Eggerthellaceae bacterium. Classification (GTDB taxonomy): domain Bacteria; phylum Actinomycetota; class Coriobacteriia; order Coriobacteriales; family Eggerthellaceae; genus WRIS01. The sequence continues at coordinate 16,440 of WRIS01000001.1, forward strand.
CGAAATTGCACAAGAATATTTGGAGCCTCTTCGTCGCTGCGGGATTGACACGTTAGTTTTAGGCTGCACACATTTTCCTCTTCTGAAATCTTTGATTGGCGGAATGATAGGGCGCAATGTGACTTTGATTTCGTCTGCTACTGAAGTGGCGCGCGAAGTGGTTGATATTCTTGCCGAGCAGGGGTGTGCGGCTCCTGCCGACCAAGTGCCCGAGCATCGCTTTTTCACGACGAGCACCGATTTGGAAGAATTCAAACGCTTTGGGAGCAGGGTGCTTCAATCGCCGATTGAAATGGTTTCGCCTGTTGATTTGTTGGGGTAAGCTGGGGTAAGAAGCTGCGTAAGAACCTGCGTAATAAAGAGGTGTCTTGTTGAAAAAAGTAGTTATCGCGAGCAACAATGCTCATAAAATCGCCGAGATAAAAACAGCCCTTGATTTCGAAGGTTGGGAATACTACACCTTGAAGGAAGTGGGCATAACTTCAGAACCAAACGAGGATGCTGACACCTTCGAGGGCAATGCGCGCATCAAGGCACGTGCCGCTCATCAGGCAACGGGGCTGGCAGCACTTGCCGATGATTCGGGCCTTGTTGTTGACATTCTTGGGGGCAGACCAGGCGTGTATTCGGCTCGCTATGCGGGCGAGGGTTGCTCTGACGGTGAAAACAACGCAAAGCTGCTTGAGGAATTGGAGGCGATTGTCCACGAAGAGAGAACCGCGCGTTTCGTGTGCACCCTTGTGTTTGTCGATGAGGACGGGTCGGAATTGGTTGCCGAAGGTAAGATTGAGGGTCTTATCGCGCATGAGGCGCGTGGCGATAAAGGCTTTGGGTATGACCCCATTTTTTTACCTGTTGAGCTGGGAGGGGATATGACGCTTGCCGAAGTTGGGCAAGACAAAAAGAACGCGATTTCTCACCGTGGCAATGCCTTGCGTATGCTGAAAGAGAAAATTTCTGTACGACGGTAATTCTTTGCTATAATACTCAGGTTGCATTGTCGGGACGTGGCGCAGTTTGGTAGCGCGCTTGCTTTGGGAGCAAGATGTCGCAGGTTCAAATCCTGTCGTCCCGACCAGTTGAGGGTTGCCACCTTTTAGGTGGCAACCCTCAACTGCTTCAGGTCACGGGAGTTTACTACCTCGGTTCATTATGCGCTTAAACTTTCTGTGTCCAAGTATTTATCATCCCATCTACCAGGTATAACCATTCTTGAATCCCATAAGATAAGCCCAGCACTCTCATAGCTTCGCTCAGGTCTCTTTTCGTTAATTGTTTAGAATCTCATTATGGGTCGGTGAGCATAAGGTATTCTCTCTATCATGAACAAGCAAGGGAAAATAATCATTGCAGCCAATGCTAATGTTTGGTCTCATGAAATCGAAACAGCCAAAGCTCTGGCTGTGGCAGGTTTTACCGTAGAATTTATTCGCCGTAGTGAAGAGCCGCATGCAACGTCTGCAGACATTCTCATCGATGGAGTAAAGTGGGAGATGAAGGCTCCTAAAGGTGGGAGTATGAAAACAGTAGAGAAGAACTTACGTAAGGCCGTTCATCAAGCGTCTTGTATAATTTTCGACTCACGCCGTATTAAAAGAATCCCCGATACAGCCATTGAACGAGAACTGCGAACTTGCTGCGGCAGCAGAGTCAAGGGCATAGAGCGTTTGTTGTTTATAAATCGTCATGCGATTGTCATTGACATCAAGTAGCAGTGAACTTAATATACTAGTCAGCAAAGCGCTCGAACGGTGAGTCATCACCTTCCTCGGGCGCTTTCTCTGTAAAAAGCCATGCGGATACTGCGGGCTATAGGACAAAACTTACAAATTACTCACTGTCTTGAGTTATTAACTCATTGTACTGAGTAATTTGTAAAAAGAACTTGACCCGACCTACCAAACTTTCCACCAAGTTCAGAGAGATCCAAAGAAGCCCTATGCTATATAATACCGACTAGGCACATGCGATGAAATTTCTCAGGGTTGAGGGGCTGAGAGAATCGATACCGTCGCAAAGTGGCGCAGAATTGTGCAACACTCATCATTAAGGGAATCATTAAGGGAATCATCAAGGGAAGTACTAAGGGAGAGATCATTATGAAAAAAGCACTGGTTAGCATTCTTGCAATTGCACTCTTGTCGTTGGCGGCTTGCGCAGCGGCACCTGAAACAGACAATCTCGACAACGAAATCGACCAAACACCCCCACAAGTCGAACCTTCAACGGACGTGGACGCGGAAGCGGACGAAACTCCTTCCGAAAATGGTTTTTATATCACCAGACCCGAAAAACTGCCCCTTCAATTAGAAACACCTGATGCATGGGTATATGTCGACCCTTCAGAAAATGACCTGGCTAAATTAACGGAGCTTTTAGGGGACGCAGGTGTCGCGGAAACCATTTTACAACAGGTGAAAGATTCGGATGTCGTGTTCTTCTATGACACCGCCCACTACTCTGGTGACTTCAGGACAAACCTGAACATAACGAAACAAAGCGCTAACAACATAAAACAAAATCAGCTTGCAGGTCTTGTTCCCGACATCAAGGCTTCGTGCGAACGAGATTTTTCACAAGTGCCCTTTGAAAACTTCTCGTGGGTTATGGAGCCGCAAGGCAAAACACTCGGCGATAATTACTACGTTGTCTTTATTGCAAATTATGCAATGGGAACAGCGATTACGGGTGTCATGGCTTACACCATTTATGGCGACTCTCTGTACCAGTTTACCTATTCAGTTCCGCAGGATCTCTACAATGATGAATTTTTGGCTGATTTTGAGAAAGTGCTTTCGTCGGTAAAGTTCGGCTAGGAATTGCGCGAAGAATTCTGTAATTGAAGAATTCCGTAATTTAAGAATTTATGTGGTCGCGAATGCGGTCACGGATGCGGGCGCAGATTTCTCTTATGCGCTCGCAGTCTTTGGTGGGGAAATCCACGATTTCGTGACTGCCATCATTTCGCGTATATAGTCGGCGGGGATGTTGTACCACGTGACGGGTGCGCCAATGTGCCGAGCGGAAAGTCCTGCGTGTTGAGCAGTTCTTTCTGCTCGGTAGACATGAAAGTTATTGGTTATAAAGGCAGCAGAATAGCCCGCGGGAAATTCCTCTTCCAACAAAGCGGCTGAAAACAAGAAGTTTTCGTAGGTTGAAGTGGCGCGATCTTCTTTGATGATTTTTTCGGCAGGAACGCCTTTTTCAATCAAGTAACGCTCCATGGCGAGTGCTTCCGATATGTCTTCTTGAGGTCCTTGCCCACCTGAAACAACTAATACCGCCTGAGGGTTAAGAAGGTGATATTCAACAGCCTTGTTAAGGCGCCAAGCTAAGGTCGAACTTACTTGTTCGCCGTGGACGCCTGCCCCTAAAACAACGACCGCGTCTTCGTCGTAGCGAACATTGTCGGTATTCCCATAGAAAGCCAAAAACCCGCAGAACAAAACGACAATGCTGCAAAGAGCGATAGCTGTCCCGTGCACCCATTTCGCAACTTTATCGCGGTACCAAAAAATGCCGTACCCTATCAGCGCAAGTGACAAAGTGCCCAACACCGCGATACCAGCATTGAAGTTTGCTACCACAAGAAGAAAGAGGGTGTTTAACAGCAGTAATACCCCTATAAAGATGACTGTTAGTTGGGCTATCTGTTTCTTTTGCATGAGCATCTCCGTCTTTGTCGGGTGTCGATTGTCAGGTGTCGATTGTCGGGCAAGAGGCTATTCAAGGGTACCCCTTCAAAGAAGCATCCCGAGAAAATTCGTGCGAGCATCAGAAATCCTCCATGTTAGGTTTTGTTATACTTTCGATTCAACGGCACAGGATTATGAGCGCAGCGAACACACAGTGAACGCGCAACGAACACACAGTGAACGCGCAGCGAACACGTCGCAACCATTCAGCAGTGTCGAACCGTTACCAAAGAGGAGCCACCATGAACATCGCGCAAAACCTGACCGACCTCGTGGGAAACACTCCTTTGCTTGAATTGGCAAACACGCAAAGCGCCTATGAACTGCCTTGTCGCTTGCTTGCCAAGCTGGAATATTTCAACCCTACTGGCAGCGTTAAGGACAGAATCGCACAAGCGCTGATTGAAAAAGCGGAAAAGCAAGGCAAGCTTTCAAAAGGCTCGGTCATCGTTGAGCCGACAAGCGGAAACACGGGGATTGGACTTGCCGCTTTTGCCGCTTCCAAGGGATATCGCCTTATCCTGACCATGCCTGAAACCATGAGCATCGAGCGGACCAACTTATTGAAAGCATACGGGGCAGAACTTGTTTTGACTGATGGACACCAAGGCATGAAGGGAGCCATCGCCAAAGCAGAAGAAATAGCAGCCGCAACACCGAACAGCTTTTTGCCCGCACAATTTCACAATCCTACCAACCCTGAAGCACACAGGCTGACAACTGGACCAGAGATTTGGGAGCAGACAGACGGCGAAATTGACCTGTTCATTGCGGGCATTGGAACAGGCGGAACCATTACGGGGGTGGGGGAATATCTGAAAGCGAAGAATCCCGACATCAAGATTGTGGCGGTGGAGCCCGATGCCTCTCCCGTTCTTTCAGGAGGAAAGAGCGCAGCGCACCAAATTCAAGGTATCGGCGCAGGGTTTGTCCCTGCCATCCTTAATACCAGAGTCTATGATGGGGTTATCAGGGTAAAAGATAAAGACGCGTTTCAAATAGGTCGCGCTGTTGCCCGCCGAGAGGGGATTTTGGTGGGAATATCTTCTGGTGCTGCACTGTGGGCGGCAATTCAGGTCGCAAAGCACCCCGAAAACGCAGGAAAGATTATCGTCGTTATGTTTCCCGATTCAGGCGAGCGCTATTTGTCAACACCGCTGTTTTCTTAATCGTTCTAATCATTCTCGTCACTCAGCGCACCGCTATGTGCTACTTCGGCGAACTCGGCGTTTATCGGCGCTTTTATCAGGCAAAGGCAGCTTTTCACCCTGTGGCGCTATACAATAATAATGTACGTTATAAGGTGAGTTTGTAGCAGTTTCGTGACAGTTCAAAGTTGACATCTCATCTGCGAAAACTTGTTATAAAATACCTTCAATTACGGTGGTCGATTGTCTGTTGCTTAATAAGACAATCGCAGGACAAGGAGGTTTTCCATGTTTAATGAATCTAAGCTCGCGCCTACAAACGGCTCTAGCGCAACCATATCAATCAAAGACTGGCTTTTACTCGATTTACTGTTGCTTTTGAATATCATTCCCATTATCGGAAGCATTGCTTGTCTCGTTATCTATCTCATCATAGGATTTGGTAAAGAAACGGCTCCTTCCATGAAGAATCGCGTTATCATGACCCTTATCTGGTGTGCTATTTCAATCGTTCTTTCTCTTCTGGGGCTTGCGCTTGGCGGCTTTGCCCTTATCCAGCAAGGCTTTGACTTCTCAAGTCTTGCAAATCTTGTCTAGGGGGAAAAGGAGCAGCGATGCCGTATTTAGAGGATCTCACCTTATACTATCGAAAAGGCTGTCCGTATTGCCAAAAGGTCTTTCGGTGTATGGAGGAAAATAATATCAATCTTGATAAGCGCGACATTTCGCAACCAGGGAACCAGAACGATTTGGTAAAAATCGGAGGGAAGAAACAAGTTCCTTGCCTGGTGATTAACGGGAAGGCTCTGTATGAGTCAGATGATATTGTCGCCTATCTTGAAGGGGTGCCTGTCGCGCAAGCTTAATTGCCTTAAGCGCCTAATCGTGTCACAACAAAACAAAAGGACAGCTGAAATATCGGCTGTCCTCGTTTTTTGTGGAGCGGGTGACGAGAATCGAACTCGCGTGGTCAGCTTGGAAGGCTGAAGTTCTACCATTGAACTACACCCGCAATGAGCGAAAGGCAAACTCTGCGCACATCATCTGCCAAACAATCTTGCACATGATATATCAAAATGCTGCTATTGGGAAGAAAAGTCTTAATTTCTCAAGTAAGAACAGATTTTGCGGGCTCGAGAGAAACATACGCTATAATAGCGCACGGTAACTCAACGCACGCGCCCGTAGCTCAGCTGGATAGAGCAGTGGACTTCTAATCCGAAGGTCGCAGGTTCGAATCCTGCCGGGCGCGCCATCACTTTGCCGTAATTCTCTTTTCTTTTGGTGCCCCTTATTCTCTCTCAGAAAAATCGCATGTCCTTTTTCTTCCATTATGAGTGCATGATTGAGCATGTTTATGCAGGCAAACTTATATTATTTGCAGCTCATTTTTCAAAATACCTCGTAGATGGCAGGAAAATACTGCCGCAAATACTTTTTTGCACTGTCGTGCAAGAGCAAAATCGAGGTAAAATTTTCCGAAAATCCCTTAAAATACCTACCGTTTACCGCTAAAAAACTACCGTTCACGTTTTTAATAAAACTGTTTCCCTGTGGTTGTTGATTTTTACCTTCAGGCGTGCGATTTTGACTTTGTTACAAGGTTTTGCCTTTACAAAGGGCAAGATCGAAGCTCAAAAAAATAGAATGCATAAAAACTTACGTGGTGGGAGGTTATTATGAGCGGTGTAAACGTCAAAAGTGAGATTAAGCCCCTAAAGAAGGTTGTTCTCCATCGTCCTGGCAAAGAATTACTCAATCTGACGCCCGATACTTTGGAAGAATTGTTGTTTGACGACATTCCTTTTTTAAGGGTCGCGCAAGCAGAGCACGATACCTTTGCTCAAACGCTGCGGGACAACGGTGTTGAGGTCGCCTACCTTGAGGGGCTTATGGCAGATGTGCTCGACCAAAATCATGATTTGCGGGAAACGTTCTTAAAGCAATACATTGCCGAAGCAGGTATTAGAACCGACCGCTATCAGCGCATCATCTTTGATTATCTCAACGAAAACTATCCAAAGAATATTGACCTTGTCGTGAAAACGATGGAGGGCATCAATCTTGATGAATTGGGTACGAACAAAAATAGTTCTCTGGTAGACCTTGTCAGCGACTCGGCGAAGCTTGTAGTAGCGCCGATGCCAAACCTCTATTTCACGCGCGACCCCTTTGCAACCATCGGTAATGGCGTGAGCGTTAACAGGATGACTTATGAAACGCGCAACCGCGAAACCATTTTCGGGGAATACATCTTTAAGTATCACCCCGATTTGTTAGGCACGCCTAACTATTACAATCGCTATTCTACCTTCCATATCGAAGGTGGCGACATCTTAAACCTTTCCGAAACGGTGCTCGCCATTGGTATTTCTGAGCGTACCGAGCCCGACGCAATCGACACCATTGCAAAGACCATTTTCTCTTCCGAAGAATCGACCATCGAGACCATCCTCGCGTTCAACATTCCTAACACCCGTGCATTTATGCATCTCGACACGGTGTTCACGATGATTGATCACGATAAGTTCACCGTACACCCTGGTATTTTGGGTCCTTTGGCGGTATTTGAGATTACGCCTGACGGAACCGAAGACATCAAAGTGAAAGAAATCCATGCAACGCTCGAAGACATTCTTGAGCGCTATCTGGGTCATCCCGTTGAACTCATCAACTGCGGCGGCCATGATCGCATCGCCGCAGAACGCGAGCAGTGGAACGACGGTTCGAACACGCTTGCGATTGCTCCAGGGTCCATCGTGGTCTATGAGCGCAACGAAGTCACCAACGCCATTTTGAAGGAGCGGGGCTTAAACGTCATCGAGATTCCTTCTGCCGAACTTTCGCGCGGGCGTGGTGGTCCACGTTGTATGTCTATGCCGCTTTGGCGCGAAGACTAAACTTTTTGAAAGACTCAGTTTTAATTTTATGAAAGCATGGAGCAAAACGTTTATAAGAATATAAGAATATAAGAAAGGGCTGATTAGCATGCCAACCAGTTTAAGCGGACGCAATTTTTTGAAACTACTCGATTTCACCTCTGATGAAATTCGCTATCTTATTAACTTGTCCAAGGAATTTAAGAATCTAAAGCTGACAGGGACTCCTCATCGCTATCTTGAAGGCAAGAACATCGTTTTGCTGTTCGAAAAGACCTCAACTCGTACGCGTTGTGCCTTTGAAGTTGCAGGTTATGACCTTGGCATGGGCGTGACCTATCTTGACCCTGGCAGTTCGCAGATGGGCAAGAAGGAATCCATCGAGGACACCGCGCGCGTGCTTGGGCGCATGTATGACGGCATTGAGTATCGCGGATTTGCCCAAGCAATCGTTGAAGAGCTTGCCGAAAACGCAGGAGTGCCCGTGTGGAACGGACTTACCACCGAATTTCATCCCACGCAGATGCTTGCCGATATGTTGACCATCGACGAAAACTTCGCAACTGGCCTTCAAAACCAAAAACTGGTCTTTATGGGGGATGCGGAAAACAATGTGGCAAATTCGCTCATGGTGGTGTGTGCGAAACTGGGGCTGCACTTTGTTGCATGCGGCCCTGCCGCTCGTATGCCTGGTGAGGTTTTGGTTGCTACGTGCAAAAGCATTTGCGAAGAAACGGGTGGTTCGGTAACGTTGACCGAGGATGTGCAAGAAGCGTGCAGCGGCGCCCATGTCATTTATACCGACATCTGGGTTTCCATGGGCGAGCCCGATGACGTGTGGGCAGAGCGCATCGAATTGCTTGAGCCGTATCGCGTAACTAAAGAAGTCATGGCGCTTGCCGCACCTGACGCGATATTCATGCATTGTCTGCCTTCCTTCCACGATGTCAAAACCACCATCGGTGCTCAAATTGCCGAAAAGTTTGGTGTCACTGAAATGGAAGTTTCAGACGAAGTGTTTGAATCGAACCAATCCAAGGTATTCGATGAAGCCGAAAATCGCATGCACACCATCAAGGCGGTTATGTATGCAACGCTTTCATAAAACTTCATAAACGTTCATATAGTTTTACGTATTTGAAAGGGGTGTTCAGATGCCTTATGAAACAGGAAATGGGCGAAAGCTGGTGATTGCTCTTGGCGGCAATGCGCTCGGCTCTACGCCTGAAGAACAACTTGAACTGGTACAAGTTACCGCAAAAAGTATTGTGGACTTGGTTGACGAAAAATATGATGTCATTGTGGCGCACGGAAACGGCCCTCAAGTCGGCATGATTAAAGCAGCATTCGATTTTTCTGAAGCGCATGGGCAGGATGCTCCCGAAATGCCGCTGATGGAAAGTGGTGCGATGAGCCAAGGCTATATCGGCTACCATTTGCAACAGGCGGTTTTGTGCCAGGTCAAAACACGCAATATCATGAAAAGCGCGGCAACTATCATCACGCAAACGGTTGTTGATGCCGCCGATGAGGCGTTCAAAAATCCCACGAAGCCCATCGGCTCATTCGTCACCGAAGAAGTTGCTAGAGCAAAGGCAGCACAAACAGGCTATACCTACAAAGAAGATGCGGGGCGCGGGTGGCGCCAAGTGGTCGCTTCCCCGATGCCACAGCGTATCGTTGAATTCGACGTTGTAAACGACCTGGTAGAAGCAGGCTATATCGTTATCTGCGCGGGTGGCGGGGGCGTGCCTGTTATCGAACAAGATGGCGGCTACGTGGGGGTGCCTGCCGTTATCGACAAGGATCGCACCAGTGCGAAACTTGCCGCAGATGCGCAAGCTGACATGCTCATCATCCTGACAGCGGTTGACCGCGTATGCGTTGATTTTGGAAAGCCTACCCAACAAGAAATCGAGCATATGACGCTTGCAGAAGCGAGGCAATATATTGCCGAAGGTCAATTTGCGCCAGGGTCGATGCTGCCCAAGGTAGAAGCCTGCCTTGACTATGTGGAAAGCTATCCGCAAGGACGCGCACTCATCACGTCGCTGGAAAAGGCGGCTGCCGCTCTTCGCGGGGAGACGGGGACTATTATTTCTGCTTAAGTAAACATAGGGGTATAAGGATTGTGGTTAGGAGGACGTAATGGTTGAAGAAACAAAAACGCAGGAAAAGGACAGGAAAAAACGTTCAATTAGTTCGTTTACCATTTTGGTAATCATGCTTCTTGCTTTGGCGCTCATCACGATTGTTGTGTCAATGGCAGGAGGCACAGGGGTAAGTGGGGCAACGCTTTATGACGTGACCACGGCTCCCGTTAAGGGCTTTACCGATGCTTTGCCCGTGTGTTTGTTCGTTATGATTCTCGGCGGCTTTTTGGGGATTGTGACCGAAACGGGAGCGCTGGATGCAGGAATTACCGCCTTGGTGAAAAAACTTAACGGCAACGAATTGATACTCATTCCCATTCTTATGTTTATCTTTTCGATAGGCGGCACCACGTACGGCATGTGCGAGGAAACGGTACCGTTTTATTTATTGTTAGCTGCCACGATGATTGCTGCTGGTTTTGACAGCATGGTGGGCGCGGCAACGGTGCTCTTAGGTGCTGGTTGCGGGGTCTTAGGCTCTACCGTCAACCCCTTTGCGGTTGGTGCTGCGGTGGACGCGCTCAGTGGTTCGGGCATCGAAGTCAACCAGGGCTTCATCATTATCTTAGGCGTGGTTTTGTGGCTTTCGACCTTGGCTATCTCTATCTTTTTCGTCATGCGCTATGCAAAGAAAGTCAAAAACGATAAAGGTTCGACGATTCTCACCTTGCAAGAACAAGAAACAATGGCAGAGGAATTCGGAGGAGAACAAAATCAAGACGAAGATAATGACGGCAGTTTTGTCGATGCAAAGGGCAAGAAGCGCTACATGACTGGGCGTCAAAAAGGCACGCTCATTGTGTTCGGTTTGGCGTTTTTGGTCATGATTATCGGCTTTGTTCCGTGGGAAGATTTCGGGGTTGGCGTATTTAATGCAGGTGCTGCGACGAGCGAAGTAGTAAGTGCGGTTGACGGAGCTGAAGTTGCAACCGAATGGAACGATGCTGGGGTGAACGGCACTCTTGCCATTGAAGGCGATATCAGTGCGACCGTCACCAACGAAGTGGAAGAATCCCTTGGTTGGAGTTCATGGCTGACAAGCCTTCCGTTGGGTCAGTGGTATTTCGATGAAGCTTCGACCTGGTTTTTGCTTATGGCGCTTGTCATCGGCTTTATCGGGGGTTTGACCGAATCTCGTTTCGTCAAGGCGTTTATTGCTGGTGCGGCAGACATGATGGGGGTTGTGCTCATCATTGCCCTTGCCCGTTCAATCACCGTTTTGATGGACACGACGGGTATGTCGGGGTGGATTTTGGAAAACGCGGCGAATTTCTTACAAGGGGTTTCGGCGATTGTTTTTGCGCCGCTGAGTTTCTTACTCTACATCGTGTTGAGTTTCTTGATTCCTTCCTCATCAGGCATGGCAACCGTCACGATGCCCATCATGGGGCCGCTTGCTGAGCGCTTGGGCTTCTCGGTTGAAACGATGATCATGATTTTTTCTGCAGGTAACGGATTGGTGAACCTGTTCACGCCTACGAGCGGCGCTATTATGGGCGGCTTGACGCTTGCGAAAATCGAGTATTCAACCTGGTTGAAGTTCGGTGCGAAGCTCTTTGTCGTCCTAGGCATTGTCTGTGCGGTGATACTCACAGGTGCCATGTTGCTCTTGTAGGTTTTGTTCAGGCGGCTGCGGCAAGGCTTTGCCAAGGCAGCGCCGAGAACGAGAAACGGCACTGAACGTAAAGCGACCTTGCGGGGGTCGGGCAGCAGGTTTGACCCGACCCCCGTAGTCCGTGATAGAATGACCGAGGCAAAAACACGTAAACAAAAAGCAACTATGCGAAGAACACTATAGGGGATGCGAAATACCATGCAGATAAGCAACACATCAATGCGGACACAGTTAGAACAGGTAATAGATGCTGCCCTGCGCGCGGCATCTGAGTCGGGGTTACTTCAACTGACAGAAATTCCTGCAGCGGCATTGGAACGCCCGCGCGATGATGGTCATGGCGATTGGGCATCCACGGTTGCTTTGCGCTGCGCCAAGCAGGCAAAGAAAAACCCGCGTGAAATCGCACAAATTATCATAGATTCTCTTCCCCCAAACGATTTGATAGATTCCGCAGAAATTGCGGGTTCGGGCTTTATCAACATACGCTTAAAGCCTGAGGTTCACCAAAGTGTCCTTGCGGCTATCTGCACGCTCAAAGACGACTACGGCAAAGGCGAAATTCCTTCAGAGAAGCGCCTCATCAACCTTGAATACGTGTCAGCAAATCCCACTGGTCCGATGCATGTCGGGCACGGTCGCTGGGCGGCTTTGGGAGATGCGATGGCGCGCATCATGCGCCATGCAGGATACGATGTCTACGAAGAATTTTATGTCAACGACGCTGGTGCTCAAATGGATCTTTTCGGCGCTTCGGTCGCTTGTCGCTACTTGCAACTGCTGGAACACGATATTCCCTTTATCGAAAACGGTTATGGTGGCGGCTACGTTAAAGACATTGCGCAAGACATCCTTGACCGCGATGGCGAAAAGTGGGTTTTGCTTGATGAAGAAGAGCGCGTGACGGCGTTTCGTGAAATGGCTTACGAAGAAATGCTGCAACTCATGAAAGACACCCTAGCGCGTTTTGGCAACAAGTTCGACTGCTGGTTTTCCGAACGCAGCCTTTATGTGAGCGACGAACAGGGGCAAAACCCTGTGTCACGCTCGCTTTTGGCGATGGAGGACAAGGGCTATGTGTATCTGAAAGATGGGGCGACGTGGTTTCGCTCAACCGCCTTTGAGGATGAAAAAGACCGCGTTTTGATAAAGGAAAACGGGGAGTTCACTTATTTCATGAGCGATGTTGCCTACCACTACGACAAACTTATGCGCGGTTTCGACCACCTTATCAATATTTGGGGCGCTGACCATCACGGCTATGTGAAGCGCTGCGAAGCCATGCTTTCTGCCTGGGGCTACCCCGATACACTCGAGATTGTTCTCGGGCAGTTGGTGAACTTGTATCGTGATGGTGAAATTGTTCGCATGTCAAAACGAACGGGGGAAATGATAACCTTTGCCGAACTTATCGAAGAAGTGGGGGTTGATTCAACACGCTATCTCATGCTTTCACGGTCAAGTGACCAGCCGATTGATTTCGATATCGAAGCAGCGAAAAAGAAAGATGCGTCAAACCCCGTTTACTACGTGCAATACGCTCATGCCCGTATTTGTTCGATACTGCGCAAAGCCGCGCCTTCGAGTGCGGTGGATGCGGTGTTTGCGGGGGATATGAGCATGGACGACCTCGCAGAAGGTTTGTTCATGGATGCGGCTGCTGCGGAAGATTCTTCCGCTTCATCGATGCCCTTCGTTGACCTCGGCTGTCTGGTTGAGGAATCAGAAATTGCGCTCATGAAGAAGATGGAGGGTTTCGGCGAACTGATAATCGATGCCGCGCGCGACCGCGCACCGTTCCGCCTAACGCACTATGCGCAGGATTTGGCGGCTGCTTTCCATCAGTTCTATACAACATGTCATGTGCTTGGTGAAGATGCAAGGCTTCAGGCCGCACGCTTGTATCTGGTTAATGCGACACGTATCGTGCTTGCAAAGACCCTTGATCTTCTAGGGGTTTCCGCGCCCATACAAATGTAGAAACTTGGGGTTTTCCCCGCCTCTTTCCACACGACATAGCCCGGTGGTAGTTTCGTTGTCTTTTTTGGCAACATTTTGTTGCGGCATTCATCTATATCAAGTATGCTGGTGACTTTCATGTGCGCAAGGGTTGCTTTTATGCTCATGGGGCATAGGCGGCGCTTGCGAGAATATATTTGAGAACCCCAATGAGGAAGGGAATCGAATGATTGTATCGTGGATGACGACCAATGAATGCAACCTTAAGTGCAAACATTGTTACCAAGACGCAGACGAATCGCAGGAAAAGGAATTAACGACTGAAGAGGGCTTTGCGATGATTGACCAAATCGCTAAAGCGGGCTTCAAGATTATGATTTTTTCAGGCGGCGAACCGCTGCTTCGTCCCGATATCTTCGAGTTAGTCGCGCATGCGGCGTCAAAAGGGCTTCGTCCTGTATTCGGCACCAATGGCGTTCTTATTACTGAAGAAGTGGCACAGCGCCTAAAGGATTGCGGCGCTATGGCTATGGGCATTAGCGTTGACAGCCTTGACGAAGAAAAGCACAACGAATTTCGCGGGCTGGAAGATGCTCATGCACTCACCTTGGCAGGGATTGAAAACTGCAAGAAGGTTGGCTTGCCGTTCCAACTACACACTACGGTAGTTGACTGGAACAAAGGCGAGATTTGCGACATCACCGATTTTGCTCAAGAGATAGGCGCTATTGCGCACTATATCTTCTTCCTGATTCCTGTCGGACGCGGCGTGTATATCCAAGAAACTTCGCTTGCCGTCCGTGAAAATGAAGAATTGTTGCGTGCCATCATGGCAAAACAGGCAGAAGTTTCAATAGATGTGAAACCCACCTGCGCACCCCAATTCACCCGCGTTGCCAAGCAAATGGAAGTCGAAACGCGCTTCTCGCGTGGCTGTTTGGCGGGACTTACCTATTGTGTTATCGGTTCAGAAGGAATCGTGAGACCTTGTGCCTACATGACCGAAGAAGCAGGCGATGTGCGCGAAACGCCTTTCGACGAGATTTGGCGCGATAGCGAAGTTTTCAAGACTTTGCGCACGCAAAGTTATAGTGGCGCCTGCGGCACCTGTGATTACAAAGATGGCTGCGGCGGATGTCGTGCCCGTGCTGCGTATTATCACGAGGGCGACATTATGGCGCAAGATGATTATTGTGCTCACGGCCAGCAACTTGAACTCGACAACGCAGCAAAAGTAATCGACTAAGACAGTAATCGACTAAGACAGTAAAGAAAAATCTACGTAAGCGAACAGGAGAGAGGTAATCATGAGAGAAGCAATTTTAGGAAAAAGAAAATTATTGATCACGATGACGCTTGCCTTTGCGGTTTGCCTGATGGGCATGCTGTTTGTAGGCTGCACGACCGAAGAGGTAACGGATCCTGTAGGAACCGAAGAAGCTGAGAGCACCGAACCCGAAGTGACCGCCTATACCTTTACCGACGACTTGGGCACCACCATTACCGTTGATCGCCCCGAGCGCGTTATTGCTTGCATGGGCAGCTTTGCAAACATCTGGGAACTTGCTGGTGGCACCCTCATTGGTGCAACTGACGATGCTTTTGAGGACTATGCGATGGCCTCAACCAATGTTGAAAAGGTGGGCTATTTCACCGAGCCGAGCCTTGAAGCAATTATCGCCCTTGAGCCTGATCTTGTTATCATGACCGCTGCTTCTACGGGCAAAGATGGTTCCGCAACTCAGGTTGACCTGAAAGACACTCTGGTAAATTCAGGTATTGAAGTTGCTTATTTTAACGTAACAGTTTTTGAGGACTACTTAAGAATGCTCGAAGCTTGCTGTGGCATTACGGGTCGCGCTGATCTCTTTGAGAAGAACGGCACCGACATCCAAAAGCAAATCGAAGACATTAAAGCAAAGGTTTCTATTAGTGGTGAAGCTCCTACCGTAATGCTGATGACCACCTTTTCAGGCGGTACCCGCGTTTTGGATTCTTCAAGTATGACTGGTGCAATGTTGGCTGAACTGGGCGCAAAAAATCTTGCTGACGAAAACAAGAGCCTTCTTCGCGATTTCAGCCTTGAATCGGTTATCGAACTTAACCCTGACTTCATCTTGGTTGTTCCTATGGGCAACGATGATGCAGCAGCAATGAAGAATCTCGAAGAAGCAACGGCAGCAAATCCTGCTTGGGCAACGCTTGACGCCGTAAAGGGCGGACATTATGTGACGCTTGAGAAGGAACTGTTCCGCTTTAAGCCAAATGAGAACTGGGGCACAAGCTACCAGACGCTTTATGATATCCTGTTCTCTTAGAGGATTTCTTACAGCGAATTTCTTATAGCAGGCAGATGATTATGAACGCTTGGTATTAAGCGTAACGGGAAGGTTCCATGGAACCTAGAAGACCAAAGCATACGAAAGCGATAGCGGTGGCGGCGACGGTTACTTTTTTGGTAATCGTCACCGTTGCTGCTTTTTTCATTGGCTCTTCTACCGTGGGCTTCCCTGAATTCATGGCGCTTATCACGGGAAACCCGATAAGCGACAGCGCAAAAAGCATTTTATTAAATGTGCGCTTGCCGCGTGTTTTGGCAGCTTTGATGGCAGGTGCCGCACTTGCCATGGCAGGTGCTCTCATTCAGGCGGTACTTGATAATCCGCTGGCGTGCCCTAATATTATCGGCATCAATGCTGGGGCGGGTTTTGCCGTGCTGCTGACAAGTTCGCTGCTTCCTGGCATGTTTGCCATTCAGCCCATCGCCGCTTTTATCGGGGCGCTCATCACCGCGATTGTCATCTTCTTTATATCGCTTGGTATGGGTGTTTCTCGGCTAACGGTGGTGTTAGCGGGTATTGCGCTTTCCAGTATTTTTGGCGCGGGGATGAACACCATCCTTATTGTGAACCCTGATGCCTATGTTGGTGCCAGCAGGTTTTTGGTTGGTGGACTTTCAGGCGTGTTGATGTCAAACCTTACGTGGCCGTCCCCTTATATCATTGGGGGCTTGGCAGCGGCGGTGTTTGTGGCGAACAAGCTCAACATTATGTCGCTGGGGGATGCAACGGCGCATTCTTTGGGCATGAATGTTGGGCGCTGGCGCATGTCACTTTTGGGCTTGGCGGCACTTTTAGCGGGTGCTGCCGTAAGTTTCGCTGGCTTGCTGGGCTTTGTTGGCTTGATTGTGCCGCACCTTATCAGGTTTCTTGTCGGGCACGACAATCGCATCGTCTTGCCGCTGAGTGCCACCTTTGGTGCTGCCTTCGTGGTCTTTTGCGACTTGCTCGCGCGTGTGATGTTTGCGCCTTACGAAATCCCTGTGGGTATTTTGATGGCGTTTATTGGTGGCCCCTTCTTTATCTATTTGATTATCCGCAACAGAAGGTATGGTGGCGATGGTTAAGCGGTCGTCTACATTTGCCGTCCCTGAAAAGGTGGGACATGCCTCGGATGCTGCGGGTAGTGCTGCGACGAGCACGGCTTCAGCGACTGCGGGCAGTGTTGCGGCTGCAGCGACTGTGACTGCAACTACTTCGGGCGCAGCTACTTCGGGCGCAGCTACTTCGGGCGCAGCTACCTTGTCGTCCCCAGCGGTTACCGTTCGTGACATCGACTATTCGTATACGAAAAAGCCTTTTATCGAAGGATTGAGTCTCGATTTTGCGCGGGGGAAGATAACGAGCATCGTCGGTCCGAACGGCTGCGGAAAATCCACCTTGCTAAAAATCATCGACGGGCTTATCGAGCCCTACACGGGTGAAGTGGTCATCAACGGCAAGCCCAGTCTTGAGATGACGGGCAAGGAACGAGCACGTCACTTGGCGCTGCTTGCACAAGGGGCACGACCTCCCGCTATGAGTGTTGAAGCTTTAGTTGCGTGTGGGCGCTATCCGTATCAAAATCGTATGCGTTCTCACCTAGATGCAGAAGACAAATTGCAGGTTGAAGAAGCGATGGCGCTTGCTGGTATCGAACATTTTCGCCATCATGATGTGCGCCGCCTTTCGGGAGGCGAGCGGCAGCGTGCGTTTATTGCTATGACGCTGGCACAAAACACGGGCATCATTGCTCTTGATGAGCCAACTACCTATCTTGATGTGCGGGCGTGTCATGACATCATGCAGTTGGTGAGCGAACTTAATCGCGAAGCAGGAAAGACTATCGTGATGGTTATTCACGACCTCGATTTGGCGCTGCGCTATTCAGACCACATGATGGTAATGGAAAAAGGGAAGTGCATCTGCGCTGACAGCGTGGATGCGGTTTTCGCTTCAGGCGCCATCGAACAGGCTTTCCAGGTTGAAGTCTGCCGTTTCCCTTCAGATAAACGAACGGCATACACCCATTTTCCCTTGTAGTTACGTTGATTTACCAATCAACGTAACGAGTTGACGCTGCGGCTTCCCGCGGCACTCAATCTTGCACCTTTTGCACTTACCTTCACGTACGAAGTACGCTCAGCCGCGCAACGGCACAATCTTAAGTACCGCAGAAACCCTCGCTGGCTTTGCTTGACCTGGTGGATTTCGTCATTGCGGGCTTGACCCGCAATCTTTGCCCCTTTGAAACAATTTAAGCCTGGGAATTCTTCAAAAATTGAGTGGGTCGGTAAGCCGGGTTCTGTCGTGGACGACCATTTATCTGGGATGTACGTCGCCGCACACCTCAAGCACGCAACCCGAACGCACGGAAGGGCAGCCGTATCGCGCTCCTATTTGCGCTTGCTTCAGATGGGGTTTACCAAGCCGCTGCGTTACCGCAACGCTGGTGCGCTCTTACCGCACCGTTTCAGCTTTTCTCCTGATAAACAGGGGAGTTTTCTTTTCTGTGGCACTTTCCATCGAGTCACCTCGCCCAGCTGTTAGCTGGCATCTTGCCCTTGGAAGCCCGGACTTTCCTCACATAGTATGCGCGGTCGCCTGACCCACTCAGGTATGGTATTCTACCAAAATGTGGGAAGAGTTTCATCGGCAATAGGTGTTTTGCTGATAACGTTTTGACAACTTTTGATGGCTGCGAACAGCTTGGGCGCTGTTGGCATCAAGGGAAGGGATACGGTGTGAACAGGTGCGCCCTCGTGGGAAGTGTCGACTTTAACGCTCAGCATTTCTTGGCGCAGTCTTTTGATTGCATTGTTGCGGTTGATGCGGGTTATGAACGTTTGCGTGAAATCGGTGTTGTGCCCGACCAAGTGATTGGCGACTTTGACTCGCTTGGTTTTGTGCCCGACCATCCACATGTTGAGCGCCATCCTGTGCAAAAGGACGAAAGTGATATCGAACTTGCTTTGCGCTGGGCGGCCGATGCGGGTTTTGACATGCTGGTGGTTTATGGGTGTCTCGGGGGCAGACTTGATTTCACCTATGCCGTTTTGCAGCTATTCGCCCAATACGCTCAAGCAGGCTTTCAGGTGTTTGGCATTGGGCTGGATGGCGTGGTTGCCCTGCTTGATGGCAAGCATCATAACTCGATTGCCTTTTCAAAAAAAGCAAGCGGAACCGTTTCGGTTTTTTCTGCAAGTGGCGAGGCTCGCGGTGTATCCGAAGAGGGACTTTTCTACCCGCTCACCAATGCTTGCCTAAGCGACACCAAACCTCTTGGTGTATCCAACGAATTTGTTGGCAAGCCTGCGCGCATAACAGTGGGCGAGGGTACCTTGCTCGTATTTTTTCCTCTTGACGCGTGGGATGTAATCGTGCCCATTCCTTCTACCTGACAAGCACGATAGCTTCAGAGGGTTATTGCCTGCTTTGGCATAGTATAGTATTATGTTATATAATATGTTATAATTTCTTATAGTGCTTGGGCGCAGATTTAGGATGCAGCTTTGAGATACCCACGCTTGAAGCGGTAAAGGAGGAACGAATGCCGCAAGTTTCACTCTATCTTGAGCAAGGAGTCCTCGACGCCGCAAAGCGCAATGCGTGCATTGAAAATGTTTCTTTTTCCAAATACGTTTCAACTGCTTTAACAAAGAGTGTTGATTCGGGCTGGCCGCAGGGATATTGGGAGCTTTTCGGAACCCTTAAAGATGACAGTTTCGTGCGCGGCGCAGATGTTGCTTTCGATCGTGTTGCTTCGCGGGCGGAATTTTCATGAGTTGGTTTCTCGATTCGAATGTCTGCATTGATTGCTTGCGGGGAAGAAGTCCTTATATCAAGCAGATGTTGCAAAGCCTGATGCCCGCGCATATAAAGATTCCCTCGATGGTTAAGGCAGAACTTATCCATGGCGCGCAAAAAAGCGCTCATCCGAAACGCAATCAAGAACTGGTGGAATTGTTCCTTGCTCCTTTTGAAATTGTTGCCTTTGATGATGTCTCGGCAAATATGTATGGACAAATACGCTGCTCGTTAGAAAAGAAAGGGCAGATTATCGGCTTTAACGACCTCATTATTGCGGCAACTGTGATGGCGCACGAAGGCACTTTGGTTACAGCGAACACAAAAGAATTCTCTCGGATAAAAAGTCTCAAGCTAGAAGATTGGTCAGAAGAGCCGTTTTAGCTTTGATAAACATGTCAAGTTGACAAGTTTATCTCATCGTAGTATTGTGCAGGAACAAGTAAGATTTTAAGAATCATAAGAGGGAAGTGATATTCATGCTTGCTCTGACTGTGGGAGAATTGAAGGCTACTTTTTCGGTGGTTTTGGATCGGGTGCAAGCTGGCGAAACAGTGCAAATTCTTTATGGGCGCGCAAAGAAGCCTGTTGCCCAGATTGAGCCTATTAAGGAAAGAGTTCCTGCCAAGCGACCTTTGGGTCTTTTGAAAGGAAAAGCAATAATGAACGTTCCTGATAATTTCAAATTCAAAACAGCAGAAGAATTCTTGGGGCTTGAATGAAATACCTGTTGGACACCTGCGCACTTCTTTGGTTCTTGCAAGAACCCGAAAAGCTGAGTAGCAAAGCTAAAATGCTTATTGAAACCACAGGCAATGAAGTGTGTGTGAGCACCGTTAGCTTTTGGGAACTTTCCTTAAAACACTCGATTGGAAAACTACCCATTGAAGGTATTGAACTTGAAGAAATCGAGGCAATTCTTATTGATGACCTCTTTGTTGAGATTATCACTCTGAGTGAACAAGAAAGCTTGTCGTATCATAGACTACCCTATGTCGAGGATCACCGAGACCCCTTTGATCGTATGCTTGCGTGGCAAGCCATCAAGCGTAATATGGTGCTCGTCAGTAACGATTCTGCTTTTGAGTATTATCGTTCGTGTGGGCTAACCACGTTTTGGTAGAAATTCTCTTTGCCAGGCTGCTTTCTTCCTGCGGTGTTCTTGCGCTATAATTCTTTGCATCGAATGAGTCGGACGGAGTGGTCTTATGGTTGAAGGTAGCGCTCGACCCCGCAAGTCAAGCAAGTCAAATAAATCAATCAGTCCCCGTCTTGCCCTCATTGGCATACTCGTTGTTGCGGCGCTCATCTGTGTTGCCCTTATTACTGCCAACCTTTCTAAACTCGACGTTACCACCGAGCGCGAACAGGGCAGTGCGCTCGTGGCATCAGAGATTATCAAGAGCTTTAATATATCCACGCTCACGTATCGCTATACGAATCTCATATATGAAAAAGACGTGAAAAAGATTGGCAACATAGAACTGCCTTTTACCGAGGCCTATCTCGGTGTGCGCTACGATGGCGTTATAGAAATCGGCTTTGACGGCAATGAAATAGAAGTTATTCAAACAGACGACGTCATTACTATTAAACTTCCTGCTGCAAAGGTGCTTTCGCATACTCAGGTGGACGGTACCACCGAGGTGCTTTTTGACATGGGGACGGTCTTTAATCAAAACGAAATCGGTGGATACATCGAATTGTTTGAAGCGGAAAAACAGGCAATGGAGACGCGCGCAGAAGAAATGGGCCTGTTTGAAGAGGCGCGCGCAAACGCGCAAGAACAACTTCTGAACTTTCTGTATGCATTCCCCGATATCAAGGACAACTACACAATCGTTTTCAAGTAAACTAGTGATTACATACAGGGGAGCTTGCTGATGGCAGGCTGAGAGGAAGCGCGATTACGCTTCGACCCTTGAACCTGATATGGGTAATGCCAGCGAAGGGAGTTCATTTGGAAGAAAACTTTGAGGCAAACCAAAAAGAAAACTTAGGCGAAAAGTTATCTGCTCCCGCCTTTGTGCTCGTTTGGTTTGCGGCATCCATTTCGCTTGCTGAGATTTTAACAGGCACCTTTTTTGCGCCGCTTGGCTTGGTGCGCGGCATTCAGGCTATCGTGATTGGGCACGTTATTGGCGGTGTTTTGTTTGGGCTTGCTGCCTATATTGGGGCTGCCACCCAAAAATCAGCAATGGAAACGGTGAAGATATCCTTCGGAAAATACGGCTCTTTCATTTTTTCGATTGCCAACATTGCTCAGCTGATAGGGTGGACGGCTATTATGATATTTTCAGGTGCCACAGCAGCAACGTATCTGGTTCCGCTTATGGGCAATCTCGGGTGGTGTCTTGTTATCACGGGGCTTATCGTGTTGTGGATAACGCTTGGCATAAAGAATATGAGCCGCATACAATCGCTTGCAGCGCTGCTCTTGTTTGCTTTGACGTTGCTCGTGAGTTTTGTGGTGTTTGGTGACCCAGGCTCGGCGGGAGCGGGGCTTGCAGGTGGGGCAGAACTTGCAGGTGGGACAGGCACAACGGGCGCAACGAGTGCAACGGGCGCAACGAGTGGGGCAGAAGCGCTTTCGTTTGGAGCAGCCGTTGAGCTAGCAGTTGCCATGCCACTTTCGTGGCTTCCTGTGGTTTCCGACTACACACGTCGTGCACGGCGAGCCGTCTCTGCTACGACAGGTGCAACGCTGGGGTATTTCTTCGGAAGTTGCTGGATGTTTATTATCGGGCTTGGCGCTGCGCTCTTTGCTGATTCAAGCGACATTAGCGTTATTATGGCAGGGGCGGGATTGGGTGTTGTGGGCATTTTGATTGTGGTGTTCTCAACCGTAACGACAACCTTCCTCGACGCTTCTTCAGCAGGCATTTCTGCCACAAGCATCTCAAAACGCCTGAACGCGAAATACCTCGGTATTGGTGCTGCTGTCCTCGGGGGGCTCTTGGCGTTTGTTGCTCCCGTGGCGCGTTTCGAGGGGTTCTTGTATCTCATCGGTTCATTTTTTGCTCCGATGATAGCTATCCTCGTCGTCGATTTCTTCATCTTGAAAAACGATGCAAGCACGCGCTCGGTGAACGTGGCGAATTTGCTGTTGTGGGTGGGCGGTTTTGTGCTCTATCGCTTTTCGATGTCGTGGGATTTTGTTCTCGGCAATACACTGCCCGTCATGGTGATTGTCGGGTTGGCAAGCGTAGTCGTTCATCTGGCAATGCGTAGACTAGGAAAAGAAAACTTGAGATAAAGGAGAGAAATAGTATGGAAACCAATGAAACAAGAGAAGAAATCAACGGGGTAGCGGCAATCAAAAAAGCATTCGAAGCACTGCCTTCTCAAGCGCCGCTTGTCCACAATATTACGAATTACGTGACCGTTAACGATTGCGCAAACGCGCTTCTTGCCATCAAAGCAAGCCCTATCATGAGCGATGAGCCCGACGACGTTGTCGACATCACGAGCATCTGCAACGCGCTCACCATCAACATCGGAACTTTGAACGAACAAAGCATCAAGGGAATGTTTTTGGCGGGTGAGCGTGCGGGAGAACTCGGACACCCCATCGTACTTGACCCCGTAGGCGCGGGTGCCTCAAAGCTGCGCACCGACACGGCATCCGACTTGCTTGACCGCCTGAACATTACGGTGATTCGCGCCAACATGTCTGAAGCACGGGCACTAGCAGGTGCCGCCGCTACTACGCGCGGAGTTGATGTGTGCCCCGATGACGTGGTAACACGCGAAAACCTGCACGAAAGCGCACGTTTTGCCTGCGAACTTGCAGCGCGGACTAACGCCGTTGTCGTTATTACTGGTCCGATTGACCTTGTCGCCAACGCGCATCAGGCATATGCAATCTCAAACGGAAGCCCCTTGCAATCACGGATTACGGGTGCTGGCTGTATGCTTTCTTGTATCTGTGCTGCGTATGCGGCGGCTAACGAAGAAACACTCATCGAAGGGATGCTTGCCGCCACGGTTCACATGGGACTTGCGGGCGAACAGGCTGCCGCGCGCATGGGCGCCAACGATGGCAATGGGGCATTTCGCAGCTATTTGTTAGATGCCCTCTATACTATGAACGCGGATACTTTGTGCGCAGGCGCAAAAATCGAAGCATTCGAAGCAGCCAAAAGCGCGTGAGAATTAAGATGGGCGAGACTCACGGAGAAAGTAAGGAACTGAAAGCTATGGTTGCCTCTACGTATGTATCTGAGGAATTCCCATCAGGTGGTGTTTCCGAAAAACCAACACCTGCTTTCACCGCAAAAGATTTGCGCGCTGCCCTGCGCCTGTATGCCGTGACTGATAGCACGTGGTTGTGTGGACGCAGCCTGGCGCAGTGTGTTGCGGATGCCCTAGAAGGGGGAGTTACCTGTGTTCAGCTACGGGAAAAAGACCTTGCCTACGAAGAATTGAAGGCGCTGGGGCTTGAAGTTCGTGCTGTGTGCAAAGCGGCGCACATTCCCTTTATTGTGAATGACCACGTTGAACTTGCGCGCGAGATTGATGCCGATGGTGTGCACGTAGGGCAAGAGGATATGGCTTGCGTTCGTGCGCGGGCAATTCTTGGACCCGACAAGATAGTAGGGGTGTCGGTGCAAACGGTGGAAGAAGCACTACAAGCCGAACGCGATCGAGCCGATTATCTGGGAGTGGGTGCGATATTTCCTACACCAACGAAGCCTGAATCCCCCCACATGGGCATTGAGGCTTTGCGGACTGTTTGTGCACACGCGACTATTCCCGTGGTTGCCATCGGCGGACTTGATGAGATGAGTATCCTTAAGCTGGCAGGTTGCGGCGTTGATGGGGTTGCGGTGGTGTCGGCTGTTTTTGCGCAAGATGATATAGTGAACGCGACACAAAAACTCGTGCGCTGTGTCGAGCAGTCCTTGCAATAATAAATAAAGAGATAGAGGCGTATTATGTTGGCAGTATTGAGCATAGCGGGGTCGGATTCGAGTGGTGGTGCGGGCATTCAAGCCGACATCAAAACGATTGCGGCACATTGTTTGTTTGCAGAAACGGCGATAACCGCCTTAACGGCTCAAAACACCACAGGAGTCTTTGCGGTTCAAGAAGCAACTCCCCAATTCGTGGCACAGCAGATTGATGCGGTGTTTGGAGATATCCGCCCTGCTGCAACAAAAATTGGCATGGTTTCTTCGGTTGCTATTATTGAGGTGATTGCCGAGCGCTTGACTTACTGGAAAGCGGAAAACATCGTGCTTGACCCAGTCATGATAGCAACGTCGCAGGCAAAACTTATCAGCGATGATGCCATTGACGCTTTGAAACAGGCGTTGATTCCTTTGGCAGACATCATCACGCCGAACCTGCCTGAAGCGGCTATGCTCTGTGGCTTTCCTCTTACAAGTGATGTCGAACAAGAGCGCGCGGCGGTGGTGCTTGCACAGGCAAGTAATACTGCGGTACTTGTGAAGGGTGGTCACAACGCAGGGAGCGCCGATGATGTTCTCGTGACCAAGACAGGCGAAGTTGTCTGGGTGCGCGGGGAGCGCATCAATACGAAAAATACTCACGGCACGGGATGCACGCTTTCTTCAGCAATCGCTTGTAATCTGGCACTCGGGCTTGATACGGCGGCGGCAGTGCGCAAAGCGAAAGGCTATATCACGGGCGCTCTTCAATACGGCATCAACTTAGGACAGGGAAGTGGTCCGATAAATCATATGTGGGAATACCTCGACTAAGCGGTTGACACTGAATTGCTTGAAAAGTAGAATGTTCACTTGCGTTTGCCCCCGAAAAGGGCACGTGGTATGCGTCTAAAAGTACTGGGGTGTCGTCTAATGGCAGGACAGCGGTTTCTGGTGCCGTATGTGAGGGTTCGACTCCTTCCACCCCAGCCAAAAAGCGGGAATCGTGCAAGAATTGTGCAAGAATCAAGAAACTTATGTTTCGCGCGGCTTCTCCGTTACGGTATACTGCTTTGACGCACCATACATGTGGCTCCGTCGTCTAGCGGTTAGGATGCCGCCCTCTCAAGGCGGAGGTCGCCGGTTCGAATCCGGTCGGAGCTACCAGATATTTTCAGGTCAGACGCTTAGTTGCTTCTGACCTGTTTTTTGTTGAGAGGTGAGTGGGGATTAAGATGGGAATTGTCTATACTGCTGCACAGCAAAAGTGGTCAATTTCGTGCAAGTATATAGTTTACCTGCGAAGATGCTCAGAGTGTTTTTCGGAAATAGACCTTGTCTTTTAGCTGAATGCCTTCTTCAAACATGGGCTCGATGTAGTGTTCAAGGAAATAGTTTTCAAGACGATGGGAAAAAGTAAAACCACAATGTTCGTAAAAAGAAACGATAGAAGGTACGTCGCCCGTGCCAACATGCATTATTGCTCCCTTGCCTTTGTAGTATTCAAAGAGGTGCTTTACTAAATAAGTGCCGTATCCTTCACCCTGAAATTGTTCATAGGTCGCTAAATTTTGCAGTTCAAAATTTCCATCTCCTTCGTCGGTTACCACGCAGATGCTTTTCAAGTCGTTATCGTATAGGGCGAAAAGGCTTCCTCTGTCTAAATACTTATCAATCATGTCTTCTTGCTCGTCGGCTAAGAGCAGTAAGTCCATAAAGTCTCTTTTGTTTTCGCTGATAATCTTGATTTCCATTGCAGGGCATCCTTTCAACTAACTTGAGGAATTGAAGTACAATCTAGCAGAAGCACAAGGGCGAGGACAGTGGTAGCTTGTTTCTACAACCGAGTTTGTATGTAGGCGATAAGAGCATCGTGTTCGTTGGCAACGCGCTCATCGATAACCGCTTCAAGGGCATCGCCCAACAATTCGGTGAAGAGGGGTCCAGGCTCAATGCCTTCAGCCATGAGATCTTTCCCGTTAATGGCAAGGTCTTTGAGCGAAAATGCCTCTTCTGCAAGAAGTATGTCATCAAGGGTCTTGTCGAGCTCATGCGCCAAATCGATGCGGTGATAGCAACGCGGTGCTTGCGCGCTTGCGTCCCCGCGCTTCAGTTCTGTTAGGGCAAAAAACAAATCCGTATGCCCTCCCAATTTTTGAATCATGCGCTTCACCGATTTGGGAGTGGCAGCTAACACATCATCGTGATGTTCAACCAGAGGCAACACATCATTGATGAGGGTGCGGGGAAGTCGAAGCCGTCGCATGATAGTGCGGGCTAGTTCAACGCTGATTTTCGCGTGTCCATAAAAGTGTCCGACGCCCGCGTCGTCGGTGAAGAAAGAGGCAGGTTTTCCGATGTCATGGAAAAGCGCTGCCCAGCGCACCCGCAGAATAGCTGCGGTATGTTCCATGCAGCGTGCGGTGTGTTCAAGCACGTCGAAAATGTGGTAGGGCGTTTTTTGATCGAAGCCCTTCATGGGCAAAAGTTCGGGGATAACTTCTCCGATGATGTCAACGTATTCAAGGAGGGCATTGCCCACGTGTTCGCCGCAGACAAAAGCATTCAGTTCGTGCCCTATGCGCTCTACGGCAATTTCTCTCAACAAGCCCTTTTGCGCGTTCATGCCCGCTAGGGTTGTTTCTTCGATTGAAAACCCCAACTGAGAAGCAAGGCGCACTCCGCGCAAGACGCGCAAAGCATCTTCGGAGAAGCGAAGCAGCGGGTCGCCAACTGCCCGAATCACCTTCGCCGCGATATCGTCTTGCCCTCCATAGGGGTCGCAAAACCCTCGGTCGGGATGATAGGCGATGGCGTTTATGGTGAAATCGCGCCGCGCAAGATCTTCTTCAAGAGAATTGACGAAGGTCACAGAGTCGGGGTGGCGCTTGTCAGTATAGATGCCGTCGGTACGAAAGGTTGTGATTTCAATGGTCGCAGAATCAATGAGTACCGTAAGCGTTCCGTGCTTGATGCCTGTTTCAAAGGTCTTGAAGCCCTTTGCTTCAAAGAGGGAACGCACCTGCATCCAGGATGCCGAACTTGCTATGTCAACGTCACCCGCATCTCGTCCGATGAGTCCGTCGCGCACAAAACCGCCAACACACCATGCTTCGAACCCCGCCTCTTCAAGCGTGGAAAGTGCAACAAGCGCGTAAGGGGGAAGCGATATGTTTTTTCGGACGATCATGGTTGATAAACTATATCACGACAAAGCCCTCTTCGACATCGCGCAACTGCACAACCGCGCAACCGAAAAGCAAAGGGGAGAACAGATTTGTGTTAAAAAAGAGAAAGATACCTGTTAAAAAAATAGGGAAATAGTGACAAAATATTGATAGAACTGTATGTTTTTTCTGAAAACCCCCTAATTTGATGTGTTTATAGACAATTCGTATTGCGCCTGACAAAGAACCTCTTTAGTATGAGCAACCCGAGACTGCTTCCTTAAGAAAGGAAGAGTTATGACCGATTTTCTGACGAGCAGCGCCTGCCGCGGACGCAGACCAAAAAGCCTTGGTATTCAGCGCCAATATCCTCGTGGAGACCTCCTTGCAAAGATGATTCGAAAGCGCAATACGGTACGGTTCTTGGTAGCACCACCCCTTTTTGGAAAGACTATGCTTGTGGCAGAATACGCCGACTCGGTCTTTTCTTTTGAAAACGTCTTTTGGCTCCAGGCAAAATCCCCCTGTTTTTTACGCGATCTTGACCGAAAGGCAATCGCACCCGCACTGCTCAAAAAAGGTGAAAAGCCCTCCCTTGCAATTTTTGAAGATATCCCGCTTCTCGACGAAGGGAGAGCCGAAGCGCTTTCGGCGGTTTTTGACGAATTGTTGTCGCAAGGGTGTGAAGTGATTGCGACAATGACTCCGCACTGCGATGTTTTCAGAGAGCATCAGCCCGATGCCGTCTGGCTGAAAACGCAGGAGTTCCTTTTGACAGATACGGAAATCAATGCGCGTCGAAGTGATTTCGAACAGCTTGCGCACCCCGTGGCATCCCTGCCGATATCTCAGCGTATTCCAGGAATTTTTTGGGGCGACACCAAAGCGCACGAGAAATTTTGCCAGGCAATTGTCAAAGAGGAACTTGCTATCGACGAATTGCTCACTATATTTATCATGTTGATACTGGAAAACGGCTATCTGTCCGACATCACGAATTTCGTGAAGGGTTGGGATGCGGGATTGCTTGAAAATCTCCAAAGCGACTATGCCTATTTGGGCATTGACACCTATCGCGAACAGTTCGCTGCGTGCAGTCTATCTCTCAATAATATTGCCAAAGCGTTTACCCCTTCTCTTGACGCGATGGCTATCCATTCAAATTTCGGCGACAAATCAAGTCTTGTTTGCCACCTTGCTAATCTTTTGGTAACGGGAGACAATCCCGAACGAGCGTGTGGCCTGGTGCTCCGTATGTGCCCGCCTTACCAGCGCGCCAGCTGGCTTGAGGAAAACTTCGAACAGCTTTTCCGCCAAGGGTGTTTTTTGCCTGCGCATCAGGTGTTTGAAAGCATCAAATCCTCAAATATCAGCTACGGAAGCAAGCTTTCGGTAATCGAGGCATGGTGTCTTGCTTTTCTTGGGGACGAAACACGCGCGTTGCGCGGCGTTGCGCGGCTCTATCTTGCTCTTGACCTCGATAAGGAAACACGTGCTTTAGCAGCCCTGCTCTTGATTCGCTTTGGGCAGAAATCGCAAGCGAAAAAAGCCTTGGCGCTTTTAGGCAATCTGATTGAATACGATTCGACATCGGCAAAAGGTTACGGTGGACAGCAGGCAATTCAGCGCATTGCTGGGCAAGGTTTTTTATGGGAAATACTCGCCTTTGGACAATTATGCATCCACCATCAGCGTGCTGCGCTCACCGATTTTTTGGAAGCCTTGCGGTCGGCGGGTGCTCCGTCGCAAGGGCTTGGCTTGCTGTTGGTTTGGTTGCTTGATGATATCCACCTTCTGCTTGAAGGCGGTGCTTCAGGGGAAGAAAAGCAGCAAACAACGGCATGCCTTCGCTATGTTGCCACCTATCTTGAGCGCAGAAGTCGCGCAAACGACATCGGCTTTAGCGACGTGCTTTTGCTGGCGAAGTTCGAACGTGTGGTGGCGCTGACGGGGGATGCGGATAGCATGGCGCTTGTGCCCCGCAGCTTGGTAACTTTTGCCCATGAAATGGAAGTGTCGCTGTTCGGTCAGCAAAACAGCTATCAGCGTCTTCGCAAAGAAGCTGTGGAAAAGCGCAGCGAATTTCGCCGTACCCACCCTGATGAACTGCGCTCGGATGCAACTGAAGTGACTTCTCAAACAAAGTTTGCTCCCTTGCTTCGGGTGCGTTTGTTCGGTGGGCTTGAGGTGCGCGTCGGCGAAAAGACGCTTGATGCTCATTTGTTTTCTCGACGCAAAGTCAAAACGCTCTTTGCGCTGCTTGTCATCCATCAAGGCAAGGAATTTCCTCGCGAGCGTCTTTGCAAGATGTTGTGGCCTGAAAGCGATGTCGCTTCGGCTCAGCGCAACCTTTACAGCGTGTGGGGTCAGCTCAAACGCGCTCTTGCAAGCGAAATCGGGAATTGTCCCTATCTTATCCATACCCAGTTCAGCTATAAACTTGACGCAAACATGGTAACGAGTGATGTTGCTGAATTTGATTCCTTGTGCAAAAAACTCCTGTTCGACTTTGAGCATGTTGAGGAATGGTCGCAGATATTCATGCAGCTTGACGATGTCTATATCGACGATTTATTGCCCACCGAAATAGAAAACC
Source organism: Eggerthellaceae bacterium (assembly GCA_009782615.1). Taxonomy (GTDB): domain Bacteria; phylum Actinomycetota; class Coriobacteriia; order Coriobacteriales; family Eggerthellaceae; genus WRIS01. Next base: position 46,669 of record WRIS01000001.1, read on the forward strand.
CCTATATCGTGGAAGCGCGCAGAGATTATCGTGCCCGTTTAGCGGACACGCTTTCTGCGGCTGCCCTTCGTCTCATGGAGGTGGGGGAATTCCAAGCATCCCTTTGCTTTGCCCGCGCCGCTCTTTTGCGCGACACCACCCGCGAGGACAGCTACACCACGCTCATGAAGTCACAAATTGCCCTTGGGCAGCGCGCGGCAGCGCTTGAGACTTACTTCAAGTGTCGCTATTGCCTGGTTGAAGAACTCGGGATTGACCCTTCCGAGAAAACAACCCTGCTCTACAACAGCATTATTGCCGAAGAGCCAGGATTTAAGACCTATGAACTTCCCTTAGCGCTTGCGCAACAAGGGGCATAAACATACCGCTCGCACGGGGGACAAATCCTTGCATAATAGGGGGCATAAACATGCCGCTCGTAAGGGGTGCAAGCTTTCGTGCAAACCCTACGCAACAAGGGGCGCAAGCTCTCGTGCAAACCCCATGCAGCAAGGGGCGCAAACCCCGCACAATAAGGGGTGCAAACGAGTGAAAAGGAGTATGTATTTCCTTTGATAGATATAAGGGTATGATAGAGTGAAGCGCGGTGAAATATCACGCCCCATCGCTTTATCCGCCCCCATGCTCTTAAAGGACAGAAGCGAAAAGGACAGGCTTGTACGTGCGCTTCGCCCCGAGGTTTTGCCGAAGGCTTGCTCATAGGTTTTGCCAAGAGGTTCGCCCACACTCCAAGAGAAAGACGACTTTACATGCCAGGGTTTTTATCGAAGGTGCTTACTTTAGGTGAAGGAAAGCAACTTAAAGGATATGAAGAAATCGTTCAACAAATAAACGGTCTCGAAGCAACAATGCAGAAAAAAGACGACGCGGAACTTGTGGCACTAACGGCGCTGCTCAAAGAACGCTTCGCAGGCGGCGAAAAGCTCAGCGAGCTTCTTCCCGAAGCCTTTGCCGCCGTGCGCGAATCAAGTGTTCGCACCTTAGGGATGCGCCACTTCGACGTGCAGCTTATCGGGGGCATGGCGCTCAACGATGGGCAGATTGCCGAAATGAAAACTGGTGAAGGAAAGACCCTCGTTTCAACGCTTGCGGGATACCTCAACGCCCTTTCGGGCAACAGCGTGCATATTGTGACGGTCAACGACTACCTTGCCAAGCGCGACAGCGAATGGATGGGGCGCATCTATAAATTCCTTGGCTTAGAAGTGGGGCTGATTCAAAACGGCATGCCTCAAGCACGCAAAATACCTGCTTATTTAGCCGACGTTACCTATGGAACAAATTCGGAATTCGGCTTTGATTACTTGCGTGACAACATGGTGACGCAAGCCCGCCAGCGCGTGCAGCGCGGACATCACTTTGCCGTGGTTGACGAAGTCGACTCGATTCTCATCGACGAAGCGCGTACCCCGCTCATCATTTCGGGAATGGGAACGCAGGCGGCGGATACCTACATCAAGTTCGCACGGGTTATGCCGAACTTAAGGCGCGGCGCCGATTTTGAGATGGACGAAGCAAAGAAAACGGTGAACACGACCGATGTTGGTCTGGAAAGGGTTGAAGGTCTGCTTGACCTCGACGATTTGTACGCAGATCCTTCAGGGCAGCTTGCCAATCACCTGCAACAGGCCTTGCGTGCCGAATTCCTCTTCCACCGCGACGTTGACTATGTTGTGATTGATGGGGAAGTAAAGATTGTGGACGAATTCACGGGGCGCATCATGGAAGGGCGTCGCTATTCTGAAGGACTTCACCAGGCACTGGAAGCGAAAGAGCGCGTGATTGTGCGCGAGGAAAACCAAACCCTGGCAACGATTACGCTGCAAAACTATTTCCGACTCTATGAAAAACTTTCGGGCATGACTGGTACGGCTATGACCGAAGATGCCGAATTTCGGCAAATCTATAAACTGCCAGTTATGGCGATTCCTCCGAATCGCCCCGTGGTGCGAAACGACGAAAACGATTTAATCTATCGTACGGTGGGAGGCAAGTTCGATGCGGTTGCCGACGATGTTGCCGAGCGCCATCAGGGTGGTCAGCCGTGCTTGATTGGCACGGTGTCGATTGAAAGTTCTGAGCGTCTTTCGCGTCTTTTGTCCAAGCGCGGCATCAAGCATGAAATTCTCAACGCCAAGCATCACGAACGCGAAGCGCATATCATTGCGCAGGCGGGACGCGTGGGAGCCGTTACTATCGCTACCAACATGGCGGGTCGTGGAACCGACATCTTGTTGGGCGGAAACCCCGAAATCTTGATGGAGGAATTCATCACGGCTGAGGGAATCGAACTTGAGGAAGCAACCGACAAGCAAAGAAGTGTGGCGCTCAAAAAAGCGCAAGCCATTACCGACGACGAACATGCGCAAGTGATTGCTGCTGGGGGACTGGCAGTTATTGGTACCGAAAGACACGAGAGCCGCCGTATCGACAATCAGCTGCGCGGACGTTCAGGACGTCAAGGCGATCCTGGGCTTTCCCAGTTCTATCTTTCCCTTGAAGACGACCTTATGAGGTTGTTCGGGGGAAGCCGCATGGAAGGCATTTCCCGCATGATGGAACGCAACGACATCGGGGATGACGTGGCTATTCAAACGTCCATGGTGTCTAAAGCAATCGAGAGTGCTCAGCGCCAGGTTGAAACCATGCACTTTGCTTCAAGAAAGAACGTTCTTGAATACGACGACGTGATGAATTTGCAGCGTAGCGCCATCTATACGGAGCGCAACGCCATCCTTGACGGCAAAGACATTAGTGACCGCATACCTGAGATAATCCATGAATCGGCTGAAGCGATTGTGGAAGAGAATTGCCCCGAGAAAACACCTTCGGACGATTGGGATTTGAAGGCAGTATATAGTTGGGTTTCGGAAATGTCGGGGCGTGCGGACGAATTTTCCCTTGAAGGCGTTGACTACGAGGGCTATCCGAGCGAAGTCGTCTCTGCGATAGCTACTTACTTGGAAATGGTGCACAAAGATAAGGCAGAAATGCTTGGACCAGGTGCCCTTGAAATGCTTCAGGCTCAGGTGATGCTGCGTATTATTGACGCAAAATGGATGGCTCATCTTCATGAAATGGACTACTTGAAAACAGGTATCCAGCTGCGCGCTTTCGGGCAGCGCGATCCTTTGGTGGAGTACAAAACGGAAGCCTATGATGCGTTTCGCATACTCACCTCTTCAATGTATGAGGATTTCTTGCGTACTTTCTTGCGCTTGCAGGTTGCGGTTCAAGACGACGCGGCTGAGCGCAACCCGCTTGCGGGTAAGGTGAGCTATTCTTCACCCGAAGCGGCGCTCACCTCATCATCGGTGGCGGCTCAAGCGGCAGCGATGCCCTCGGGCGGTGGTGGTGGCGCTGCCCCTGCTCCGCAACCAGGGCTTGCGAAAGCGCAGACGTATGAAAAGGACAAGGATGACCCTTATGCCACGGCAGGACGCAATGACCCGTGCCCGTGTGGTTCGGGGCTGAAATACAAGAAATGCCATGGCGCCAATGAGTAGTCAAAATCGTGTGCGGTCAGCGGATGAGTTGATTTCGTGCTCAACGGCAACGGATAGGGAATAGCGACTTTCATGGCGGATAGAGAATCACTTGATATAGAGCGCGCTGCAAAGCGAGTCTTTGAAGCGAAGGACTACCTGCGCATCGACAAGAAAATCGCCGAACTTGCTGTGTTGGATGACGAAATAGCCAAGCCTGGGTTTTGGGATGATTTGACTCGCGCCCAGGATCTTTCCAAAAATGCCAGTGCATTGCGCGACACCATTGCCGAATACGAAAAAGCGGCAGGCTTGCTTGATGACACCAAAGTTGCCCTCGATTTGGCATCAGAAGATGACGCCTTCTGTGATGAAGCGGCTCATCTTTTCGATAAACTTGAATCCCTGCTGGACGATTTAGAGATAGCTTCCTGGTTTTCGGGGCGCTTTGACGCGGGGGATGCCATTCTTACGGTTAACCCAGGCAGCGGCGGCTTGGAAGCGCAAGACTGGACCGAGATGCTCTATCGCATGTTTTCGCGCTATGCCGAGAAAAAGGGTTGGAAGGTGCGCATTCTTGATTTGATTCCTGGGGTCGGCATCGGGCTTGATAAGGCGATGATTCAAATTGAAGGCTACAACGCTTATGGCATGTTGCGCAGCGAGTCGGGCGTGCATCGGCTGGTGCGCATATCTCCCACGGACGACAAGAAGCGCCGCCACACTACCTTCGCAGGAGTTGAAGTGTCTCCCGTTCTTCCCGATGATATCGAAGTGGAACTCAATGATGCCGATGTGCGGGTTGATGTGTATCGCTCAAGTGGACCAGGAGGTCAAAGTGTTAACACCACCGATTCGGCAGTGCGCTTGACGCATGCGCCAACGGGCATCGTGGTGACCTGCCAAAACGAAAAATCGCAGACCCAGAATAAAGAAGCTGCGCGCAAGGTTTTGAAGTCAAAACTTTATGAACTGGCTGAACTCAAGCGCCAAGCCGAACTTGCCGAATTGCGTGGCGAGCGCATGGACAATTCCTTTGGGAGCCAGATTCGCAACTATGTGTTGTATCCCTACCAACTCGTTAAAGATGTTCGTAGTAATATAGAAACAGGCAATGTTGAAGCGGTGCTCGATGGCGACATCGATGATTTCGTGATTGGTTATCATAGATGGCGGGTTTCGCAGGGTTCTTAAGAGGGTTGGTAGCGGGATTCTTGCAAGATTCACGGCAAGGTTTTTAGCAGCGGGTTATGAGCAGCATATTAAAGGAGTGCGAAGGAAAGGGTGAAAACCATGGACTCGATTCAAGTCCAACAAAAAGCAAACGAGATGCGCAAAGATATTCTTCGCATGATAGGACGTGCTGGCAGTGGTCATCCAGGGGGTTCGCTTTCGTGCATCGATATCTGCGCCGCCCTTTATTTCGGTGGGGTCATGACCTTTGACCCGCAAAACCCGAAACTTGAAAGCCGCGACTATTTTTTCTTGAGCAAGGGGCACGCAGCTCCAGCGCTCTATACCACGCTTGCCCATGCAGGCTTTTTCCCGCCAGAAGAACTGATGTCACTGCGCCAGTTAGGCACTCGTCTCCAGGGGCATCCCGATTCCAATCTTTTGGATTGTGTTGAGGTTTCCACCGGTTCCCTCGGTCAAGGGCTTTCCATTGCCGCAGGTAGTGCGTGCGGACTGCGCTTGAACAAGCAAGAGAATCGCGTGTTTGTTTTGCTGGGGGATGGCGAATGCGAAGAAGGACAAGTGTGGGAAGCCGCAAACTTTGCCGCGCATCAAGGCTTAGGTAATCTCGTTGCCATTGTGGACGCAAACGGCTTGCAGATAGACGGGCCTTGTGCGGAAGTGTGCGACGCAGGAGAAATCGGCGAAAAGTTTGCCGCCTTTGGTTGGGAAGTCTCACGCGTTGACGGACACGACATTCCCGCCTTAATTGAATTGTTCACGAAACTTAAAGCAGCCGATGGGGAAAAGCCCCATGCAGTGATTGCTTCGACGATAAAAGGCAAAGGGGTTTCGTTTATGGAAGGGCAGGCAGGCTGGCACGGCAAGGCACCCAACGCTGAGCAGTTGGCACAAGCCCTTGAAGAATTGAGCGGAAATGAGGTGTGTGATGGTTAATCTTGCCTCCAAGGAACACGCCGCAACACGCAAGGCGACCCGCGAAGCACTGGGGGTCACCTTGGCGAAACTTGCCGCAGAAGGGCAGCCAATCGTTGCGGTTGATGCCGATTTAGCTGGTTCTACCACCATGCAGCGCTTTGCTGATGCCGCCGATGATAACAAAGACAAACTATTTAACTGTGGAATCGCTGAACAAAACATGATAGGAGTTGCTGCAGGGCTTTCGCTTACTGGACACATTGCCTTTACGGGCTCATTTGCCGTTTTCGGTACGGGGCGGGTGTATGATCAAATTCGCAACACGCTCGCGTATTCAAAGCTTAATGTTAAGATTACGCCTACTCATGCGGGAATTTCTGTCGGAGCAGACGGGGGAAGTCACCAAATGCTTGAGGATCTTTCGCTTATGCGCGGGATTCCTCATATGAAGGTCGTGATACCTGCCGATTATGAAGCGGCGTGCGGTGCTCTGCGTGCGGCAGCAAAAACCCCTGGCCCTGTTTATATCAGGTTGGGCAGAGCTGCCGTTCCCTGCCTGTATGAAGAGGCGACCGAATTGGAAATCGGACACTCTTACGTGCTTGCTGAGGGCAGCGATGCAACCGTTATTGCGTGCGGGGTTGAGGTCAACGAAGCGCTTATGGCGCGCGAGATACTTCTTGAAGAAGGTATTTCCATCGAGGTCATCGACGCTTTTTCCCTAAAACCATTCGATGAAGAAACCCTGCTTACCAGCGCGGCGAAAACAGGTTGTGTTGTGGCAGCCGAAGAACATTCCGTGCGCGGTGGTTTATGTTCGACGGTGGCAGAAGTTCTTGCCCGCCGCCACCCGATTCCGTGTGAATTTGTTGCTATGCAAGATGCTTTCGGCAAGTCTGCTTCTTATGAAGAATTGCTTGTTTTCTTTAAGCTGGATGCCCCCTCCATTGTTGAAGCTGTGAAGAAAGCTCTTGCCCGTAAGCGTATCTGATAGAATACATACCCGTCTCAGCACATTCAGAGTTTGAACGGAGCACTCTGTGACGAACGAAAATTATCAAGAAAGTCCTGCACGCTCAGGCAGTCGAAGAACTGCATCGCGAAGTGGTTCGCACTGGGATGGCAATCAACAAGCCGCCCAGTTGTCCGAATCATTGCCGATACTTGACATCGACGACGCACCACAATCGGCGGGAACGCCAGTTATCACCTTTGACCACGTGTCGAAGGTGTATCCTGCACAATCGAATAAGCCCGCCTTAAACAACATCACTCTGCAAATATATGCAGGTGAGTTCGTTTTTCTCGTGGGACATTCGGGTTCGGGAAAATCAACCTTTATTCGCATGCTCATTCGTGAAGTGAAGCCGACGGAAGGACATATCTATGTCGCTGACGAGGATCTCACCACGATGCGCTCGTGGCGCGTGCCGTATCTGCGCCGCAATATCGGATGCGTTTTCCAGGATTTCAAACTTTTGCCGAACAAGACGGTTTTCGAAAACGTTGCTTTCGCTTTGGAAGTTATCGGAAAAAGCCGCCACGTCATCAAAACGCAGGTTCCCGAAGTTTTGCGCCTGGTTGGGCTGCAAGACAAACTCAACAAGCGTCCTGACCAGCTTTCAGGTGGTGAACAGCAGCGTGTGTCTATTGCGCGTGCTATCGTAAACCGCCCGCCGCTGTTGGTTTGCGACGAACCAACAGGAAACCTTGACCCGCAGACTTCGCGCGGCATCATGGATTTGCTTGAGCGCATCAACCGTACTGGCACTACGGTACTTGTTGCTACGCACGACCGCGAAATGGTCGATAACATGCGCAGACGCGTTATCGCCCTTGACCGTGGGCACTTGACCCGCGACCAAGACAGGGGGGTGTACGGCTTTGATGTCTAGTCTCATATATTTCTTCAAAGAATCTCTTATCGGGTTTTCCCGTAATGTTTCAACGACACTCGGCTCGATTGTCACGATTTTCTTGTCGCTGCTTATTATTGGCGTGTTCGCCATTGGCGGCTACATCATTGAAAACATCGTTTCCTCAATCGAAAGTCAGGTATCTATCACGGTATATGTTTCTGACAATGCTGGGGATGCCGATATTCAACAACTGCAAAACTACATCCAAGGCTTGGAACCAGTTCAAAGCGTTGGTTTCACCACAAAGGAAGAAGCGCTTGAGAAATTCCGCAGCTCCATGGTGTCCAACCCCGAAATCGTTGACCAGCTTGATGGGCAAAATCCGCTGCCTGCTTCTATTGATGTGCAGCTTTCCGACCCACAACGCGTTGAGGAAGTAGCCCAAGCTATTGCGGGAAATTCTACCTTCCAGATGATTTGTGAGGATCCTGCCAATCCCGCTGATTCGCTCAAATACGGACAAAAGACCGTCGAGAAGCTGTTCTCGCTGACGAATTATGTTCGCTATATTGGTATTGCGCTTATCGCTTTGATGATTTTCATCGCGCTAGTCTTTATCAACAATACGATTCGCTTAGCGATTCTTGCGCGCCGCAAAGAAATTGCCATCATGCGATTGGTGGGTGCGTCGAACGGGTTTATTCGCGGACCTTTCTTGATGGAAGGTGCTCTGCATGCTTTAATCGGTGCACTGCTTGCCGTTATCTCACTTGACCTGTTGCGTCGCTTTGCTTTGCCGCTTGTCGCCAATGCGCTGACTTGGCTTCCTGTTACCCTTGAAACGGAAACACTGTTCTTTATCTATGGAGCCTTGATTCTTGCTGGTCTGTTCATTGGTCTTGTCGGTTCAAGCTTGGCAATGCGCCGCTACCTGAAAGTTTAGTTAAGGTTACGCTGATTTATACTGACCTGTGAGTTTCGCTATGTCCGCACGCGCAAAAACAAGACGCAATCCACAGAGTAATCCCCGTGGCATTTTGAAAATCATGTCAGGGGGATTCGGCTTTGTGCAAACTGCCGAAGGGGAATTTTTCGTTCCTGCATCCAAGATAAAAGGAGCCTTTGACGGCGACATTGTTGAAGTGGCTCTTGTTTCAGTCAACCGAGCACACCATCAACCCACCAAACCTCATGCGAACACGGGTGAAAAACCTGTTGCGCGGGTTATCCGCGTTATTCAACACGCCCACGATACGCTCATCGGGCGCTATGAGATTGCAGAGCCTTTTGGCGTGGTGATTCCCCTTGATAAGCGCATAAGCTATGACATCTTCACGATGCGTGCTGAAAATCCTCAGGTGCAGGAGGGCGATATCGTGCGCGTTCGTATTACGGAATATCCCAGTTCTCGTACGGCAGCGCTAGGAGTGATTGAGGAAGTTGTCGGGCACGGGGAAGAAGAAACGCTTGGGGTCGAGATGATTATCGCCCGCCATAAGCTAGCGACGCAGTTTTCCCCTGCTGCGCTTGAGCAGGCGCGCGAGAGCACCCTTGATACGAAACAAGCCTTGGAGATGGGCTATCAAGATCTTCGGGAAAGAGTGGTTTTCACCATCGACCCTGTTGATGCACAGGATTTTGATGATGCCCTTTCGCTTGAAGAAGAAGAGGGCTGTTTGCGCTTGGGCGTTCATATTGCGGACGTGTCGTATTATGTGGGATGGAATTCTGCTATCGACCTTGACGCGCAGGCGCGCGCAACGAGCGTTTATCTGGTTGACCGCGTGTTGCCGATGCTGCCCGAAGCTTTGTCAGCAGATATCTGTTCGCTCAAGCCGTGTGAAGAGCGCCTGAGCATGACGGTTGATATGTATCTTGACAAGGAATTTCGCGTGGTACGCTATGAGGTATATCCTGCCGTTATCAAATCATCGGCGCGCTTCACCTATGAAGAGGTTCAAGAGACCCTTGAGAAGGCGAACGCAAACCCTTCCGACCCTTCGTCATTGCAAACCGCGCATTCGTCATTGCGGACTCGACCTGCAATCTTAAACAACAATGCGAACCTTGCAAAGAACGCAGATGACTTCCGCGAACACTTCGCGGGGCTCGACAAAATCGCATGTGCGCTACAGCAACAGAGAAAACTTGCAGGTGGCATCGACTTTGTCTCAAGTGAAGCAAAGGTGGTACTCGACGATGCAGGCAAGCCCCTTGAAATCGTTTTACGCCGCAAAACGGCTGCGACGTGCCTTGTCGAAGAAGCGATGATTCTGGCAAACACCACCGTGGCGAAGCACTTGCTTAATCACGGCTTCCCTGGACTTTTCCGCGTGCATGAAAAACCTTCTGAGGACAGCCTTTCCGAACTCGTCTTAATACTGCGGGAATTCGATTACCTCAACGACATTGATGCGGCTGATTTTGTTGCTGGAAACCCTTTTCGCATACAAGAGGTGCTTGCGCGCTGCAAGGGCAAGCCTGAAGAAGAACTCATATCTTCGCTTGTCCTGCGAGCTATGAAACGCGCCGTCTATCATGAGCAATGTTTACAGCATTATGCTTTGGCTTTAGGGGAGTATTGTCATTTCACGAGTCCCATTAGGCGATACCCCGACCTGGTGATTCATCGGATGCTCAAAGCCCAGCTGTTGGGGCGCGGCGAAAGCTATCAGCATGAAGCCGATTCGCTTGTCAGGCTGGCAGAAAAATCATCCGAAGCGGAACGGATTGCTGAAGCGGCGGCGCGCGAATCGCAAGAACTCAAAATCGTTGAATATATGCAAGATGATGTGGGCTGTGTTTTTGGTGCTGTCATATCGGGAGTGACTGCCTACGGGTTTTTTGTGCGCCTTGCCAACACGGCTGAAGGTTTGGTGGCAGCGAAAAACTTGGGCGAGGAATATTTCGTCTATGACGCGAAGCGGCATACCCTTGTCGGAGAAGAAAGTGGGCGGCGTTTTCGGCTGGGGCAAAAGGTCAAGGTTATTTTAGAGGCTGCTGATACCAGGGCGGGGCATCTCGATTTCGCCTTAAGCGACTAGATTTGTTAGTGCCTGTTGCGGGCGCTCGGCGACTGAAAGCTGGGGCAGAGGTCGCTGATAAAGCAGCTTGCGCATTGGGGACGGCGCGCAATACAGGTTTCCCTGCCGAAAAGCACCCATTGGTGGTTGATGGGCCCCCAGTAACTTTTCGGGTAGAGTGCAAGGATGTCTTGTTCGGCCTTGTCGGGTGTGTTTGCCGTCGAAAATTTCAAAAGGTGGGCGATGCGAAAGACGTGTGTGTCAACCGCAATTCCTTCAACGATTCCAAAGCCTTCGTTCATGACGATGTTCGCCGTTTTGCGCCCTACACCGGGGAGTCGTTGGAGCTCTTCCATGCTTTGCGGCACTTCTCCACCAAATTCGCTTAAAATCATTTGCGCACAAGCGATGCAGTTTGCAGCCTTAGTGCGGTAGTAGCCAATTGGGCGTAAAATTTCTTCAACATCTAAAGGATTTGCGTGGGCAAGGTCGGCGATGTGCGGATAGGTTTCCCACAAAACAGGGGTTACTTTGTTGACCCCTTTATCGGTGGTTTGAGCGGAAAGTAATACGGCAATGACTAGGTGAAATATATCGTTCTCGTAGACAAGCGCGCACGCGGCTGCGGGGTAGTGTTCGTTCATGCGCTCGGCAACAGCTAAGGCGCGGGTTAGTTTTGCTTGCTTTGTTTCTTTGGGCATAGAAACCTTCCTTTTCTTGGGTCTATGGTAGGTTAAGTGCGTGGTGTTCGCAAACCAAAATTTGGTGTATGTTTTACGGCTGAAAAATTCTGTACTGGAAAAAATGGGAGATTAGACTAAAATAAGAGAGCTGAAGAGGATTTTAGGAAGGCTACCATTATGGGTGCACAGGTTTTTATTGACGCGTATGCGAAGATTTATAACCTTCATGAAAGAAGTAGGGCCGCCGCTCAGGCAGGCCTCTACGATGCTGCGGCTTTTTATATGCGCAAGATAATCGAAGTCATCACCGATTCATTTCTTAATCATTATGCAAACACGGGTAACGGGTGGATGTTTGAACAATTTTGCTGGTCGAACGGACATGACAGACCGTCTCTTGACGATAAAATCGATTTTCTTTTGCTGCAAAGCAATATTCCCCAGACCTCGCGCAACACCTATGATGCCGTGAGGCAATACGGGAACGCGGCAGTACATAAGGTTGATTTTCAAGAAGGATTCCAAAAACATTTCGAAATGATGCGCTTGCTTGAGGTTGAAATTAAGGCATTCTATCAAATGGCAATGGGCTAGTTGCCCGCGCCGCTTTGCGCAATGCTCGTAGACGCACTAACGCATATCCTTGAAAAAACGGGCGCGCTCAAACCTTTCTGGCAAAAACTTGACGAAAACCACGACGCCACTCTGGCAGTGGCTTCTTCTGCCCGTCCTTTTTTAGTTGCAGCTCGTTTTGCGTATCGCCCTCAAGCAACCCTGGTAATTATAGCTGGCGAAGATGCTGCTGAAGCATTTGCGCGCAATGTGGCTGCCTATATCGGGGAAGAAAAGGTCGAGCGATTCTATGAACGCAGCGATTATCCCTTTAATCAAAAACCGACTAAGCCGCGCGAAGTTGCGTGTCGTATGCGCGCCTTGCACACGCTTGTTACGGGAAAGCACGCGGTGGTCGTTGCTTCGGCGCGTTCCCTCTTACGCTGTTTGCCCCCGACTGAAGCGGGGTGCTTTCTTCCTTTAAGTCTTGTGCGCGGTAAAGAACTTGCCCACATGGACAATGCGCAGGTTTCAAGCGTTGATGATTTGAAAGCCGCTCTCGTGGTGCGCGGCTATGAAAACACGGGGGAACTTGAAGGGCCAGGAAGTTTTTGTGTGCGCGCAGGAACCGTAGATATTTTCCCTGGGAACCTGGTGTATCCCGTGCGTCTTGATTTCTTCGGTGATGAACTCGATGAAATTCGGCGCATCCTTCCTTCAACGGGGCAAACGATTGCCGAACTAAAAAGCGTTGACATCTTTCCCGTGAAGGAGTTTTCCCTTTCGGCGCAAGGGGCAAACCACGCGCGCAAAAAACTTGCGAACCCCGCAAAAAGCAATGCGATGTTGCGTGAGTTGTTCGAAAAACTTGAAGGGGGCCTACACTTTGACGGCGACGGGGCGCTTTTGCCTTTGCTGTATCCATCCACCACAACGCTCGGAAGCTATTTGGGGGCAGAGGTGCTTACGGTGCAGCTTGAGCCACGTTCGCTGATTGATGATGCAACCCATGCCTATGACGAAATAAAATCCCGTGCGCAGGGTTCTTCTCTTGCTCTCGAGGGTTTGTATGCGCTGCCCTCTGAGGTTGATTTCGGTTCGAATCAGCGGGCAACCTACGTTTCCATCATGCAAGTAGGGGGGCAAACTGATGATGAGCTGCCCGTGAAGCGGGTCGAGGTTGCTGGCAAGGAAGAAAAGCTTTTCGGTAAGCTGCGCAGTCTTGTTGACGGAGGCTATACGGTCGTGTTTTCCGTGCCGAGTTTTCGGGCGCGCCGTGATATGAAGTTTGAGCTGGTTGACCGCGGTCTTTCTTTTGTGGAAGTGCTCGAATCAGTTTCTGATGTTTCTGAAGCACCGCGGGCGGATAAGCTGAAGCACGGTGTAATAAACATTGTCGATGTCGAAATTCCCTTAGGCATGATTATCCCGAAGGCGCGTCTGGCGTTAGTTTCGATTGCTGATACGAGAAGTGCTTCGGTGGTGCGCAAGTCAAGGCGCATCGATATCACCGAGATTACCTTTCCCTATAAACCAGGGGACTATGTGGTGCACGCCGTTCACGGCATTGCCTTTTTCAAAGAGCTCATTCGACGAGAAATTGATAACGTCGCGCGCGATTATTTGTTGTTGGAATATGCGCAAAACGACAAACTCTATGTTCCCGTTGAACAGCTTGACCGCGTAACTCGCTATGTGGGCGCCGATGGGGCAAGCCCGCGCCTCACGCGCCTTAACACGGCTGATTGGTCGCGGGCACTTGGCAAAGCGCAAAAAGCAACCAAGCAACTCGCCTTTGATTTGGTGGATATTTACGCGCGCCGCAGCGCTACGCAGGGGTATCGTTATGCGGCGGATTCTTTTTCGCAAAAGGAGATGGAAGAGGCCTTTCCCTATCAAGAAACCCCTGACCAGCTGGCTGCTATTGCTGACGTCAAGGCAGATATGCAATCGGCAAAACCGATGGATAGGCTTATCTGTGGCGATGTGGGCTTTGGAAAAACCGAAGTGGCACTGCGCGCCGCTTTTAAAGCCACGCAGGATTTGAAGCAGGTTATGGTTTTGTGCCCAACCACTATTTTAGCGCAGCAACATTTCACGAACTTCAAAGACCGCTTTGACCCCTTCGGGGTTCAAGTCGATATCCTTTCCCGTTTTCGCAGTGACGCTCAACAGAAAGTGACGCTCGAAGCCTTTTCTCGCGGTGAGGTTCAGGTGCTTATCGGCACACACCGCCTGCTTTCGCGTGATGTAAACCCGCACGATTTGGGTTTGGTCGTTATCGACGAAGAACAGCGTTTTGGGGTGGGGCACAAAGAGCAGCTGAAGAACTTGAGGGAATCTATTGACATCCTGACCCTTTCGGCAACGCCTATTCCCCGCACGATGCAGATGTCGCTTTCAGGGGTGCGTGACATGAGCCTTATTCTCACGCCACCCGATGACCGCCGTCCTGTCGAGGTGCACGTGGGCGAATGGGACCCCGATGTGGTTTCGGGTGCTTTGCGCCGTGAACTTGCGCGGGGCGGGCAGGTTTATTATGTGAGCAATCGCGTGCGTTCTCTTGATGAAGCGCTTGAGCGCGTGGCAGAGGCCGCCGCAGAAGCGCGCGTGGGTGTTGCCCATGGTCAGATGTCGAAAGATTCTCTTGAACGCGTGATGGAAGACTTCAGTGCGGGTGAGCTCGATGTGTTGGTTGCCACTACTATCATCGAAAGCGGCATCGACAATCCGCATACGAACACCCTTATCATCGAAGATTCTCACCGCTTGGGCTTGGCGCAACTCTACCAGCTAAAAGGGCGCGTAGGGCGCTCATCTACGCAGGCGTTTGCCTATTTTATGTTCCCCGAACATTTGGCGCTCACCGAAGAAGCATCGGCGCGCTTGACGGCGGTCAACGAACACAGTGATTTGGGAAGCGGTATGCGCATCGCCCTGCGCGACTTAGAGATTCGCGGAGCGGGAAGTTTGTTGGGGGCAGAACAAAGCGGCAACATGAGCGCGGTGGGCTTTGATTTGTTCGCGTCCATGCTTGCCCAAGCGGTGAGTGCTACGCGTGAGGGTGATGAAAAGGCGCTTGCGAGTTTGCCGCCCGCGCTTTCAGATATTTCTATCAACATCCCTGCTCATACCTATTTACCCGAAGAATATATTGGGGACGCCGATGAAAGAGTGTTGGTCTATCGCAGAATTGCTTCGGCAGACACCCTTGAGGCGGTTGAGGAATTGTTTGCCTCAACGCTTGCAGGGCAAGGCGAAATGCCTCAGGCAGCAAAGAATTTCTTCATGAAAGCGCGCTGCAAGGCTCTCGCCAACGAAAAGCGCATCAAGACCATTTCGGTTGTGGGGGGCAAGCTCACAATCGAGCCGATTGAACTTGAGGCTTCGCAGGTTTCTGCTCTGCGGCGCCTTGGTGCGCGCTATGTTGATACGACCAACAAGCTGGTCATGCCCGTGCGCTGCTTCAAACTTGACGATGACACCACTATCCTAGACGCGATTTTTGCGTTTTTGCAGGAACTGACGAACTAGATTTGATCTAGGCTTTTCAGCTGTGACGTTTTAGGTTGCGATGTTTTCGGCTGTGATGTTTTCGACTGCTAGACTTCCTGACCTCTAGACTTCTACCAAGGTCATTTCTGCCGCATAGAGTTCAAGCCACTGTCCGTTTTCAACGGTGATAGTGTGTGAACCACCTGGCATGAGCCAAAATTTGTCGATAAAAGAATTTTCGTTCCACAGCAAATCGCGCATAATAAATGCCGCTGAATCGTTAATGGCTTCTTCGGAAGCACCCTTTTGATAGACAACTTTATAGGTACCAGGCAAAATGTCGACGCCTACGCGATACAGTCCGCTTTGGTAGTGCTTTTGCGGTTCGAGGGGCTTTTCCTTGGTAGTATCTGCGAGAAACATCCAAGCATCTTCGGGGGTATAAAAGACGAGCACGTCCCCTTCCTTCAATTCCGCGAAATAATTCCCGAAATACACGATGGAAACAAAGAGTTCATATTCTTTAGCTTGGGCAGGTTGATGTTCAATTGGTGCTAAAAGGCGATAATGTCCAAAGCTGCCTTCTTTGGTTTGAGAGCCTTCGAAATAGTAAAGCCCTGCTTCAATATCTTTGCCGACCTCCCAAACTCCGACACCAAAGCGCCCTTCCTCGGTTTGGGGGGTGCCAGGAATAAGGTCACGAAGTTCTTCAAGGGTATAGGAATCGGCTATATGAAAAGGATTATCGAGGTCATCAATGGTGTCTTTGTCGTAGTAGTAATCATCATTGTAGAGATTATCCCAACGGTCGTTGGCAAAATCGCTTTGGGAGGCAATTAAGGCAAAGCAGCCTACGCAACCTCCCATGAAAAGCAAAAGAACAAGAAGGCAGCCGCCCAAAACCCACGGCCACGCTTTCTTTTTCTGTGGTGGTGGCGCGGGCGCAAAACCTTGCTGCGGATAGGTTGCGTAAGGATAGCTTGGGGTGGATTGCTGCGGATAGGTTTGCGAAAAGCCTGTTCCTTGTGGGTATCCAGGAGGGACGTTTTGACCTGGTTGGTAGCTTTGGGGCATAGCTTGGGCATAGCCTGTTGTGTTGGCCTGCGGTGCAAAGGCACCAGCAGCGGTTTGCTGCGTTGGAGTTGAAGCTGGCGGCGTGGGTTGCGTTGGAGTTGAGCCCGGAACAGGGTTCGGCGCAACAACAGGAGCAGGAGCGGGCGCAGGCTGCCACGGCGCATAGGCTGACCCCGACGTTGATGCGGGAGTCGGCGCAGGAGTCGGCGCAGGAGTCGGCGCGGGTGTGGATGCAGGCGTAGAGCTTGTCGCGGGCGTAACTGTTGATGCCGTGCCCGACATGGTGGGCTCAGCAGGTGTGGCAGGTGTGGCAGGTTCGGCAGGCGCGCTTGGCTCAGAGGGCATAGGCGCGATGCTCGGTTCTGGGGAAGAATTAGGCTGCGGATCGTTTGTGGTCATGCGTGTACTCCTTTGGCAAATCTTAAGGGATGATGGTAGGGCAGTGACGACACGTGCCCCTCACGATTTTAGGTTTCGTCAAGCTTAACATCAGATGAACTTTCGCCACCCGCTTTGTTGTCTACTTGTTTTTTATCGGTGGCATTTTTTGGAATAAGGCATACGGCGGTCTTTGTTTCCAGACTTAAGGCACAGGCGGCACATGCCTGGATACACAGACCACAGCCGATGCAATAACGTTGGTCAAGCACGGTTTTCCCTACGCCTGGGTCAGGGGAAAGGGCGCCAGTGGGGCACACCTTCATGCACGCGCGAGCGCCTTCGCATAACTGTTTGTCAAGGACAGCGCTTTGCACAGGGATGTTTTGGGCGATAGCGGGGTTGGCGGCAACTGCTTCAAGCAGCATTTGTTGTTTGGGGTGAAGGATTTTCTTCGCTCGCCCCGAAGGGGAAAAGAAATTAATGGTTTCGCTGTTGGCGAAGCGCAGCTGATTGAGCGCCTTGCTGCGCTCGCGTCGTTCGGTGAAGCGTGCTATGACTTCTGAATTGCGAGCGCTCCGTTTGCCTGTTGCAATGTCGCTGACGTCTCCTGCGAAATTGGTGAAAATCGATCTGCGGTCAATTCCTTTGCTGCTGGTAAAGCCTTTCAGCAGGTTTTCTTTTTCGGGAATTTCATTGCTAAAACCGATTTTGCTGTTTGTTCGAATCTCAGCCGTATGAATGGCATGGGTGTAGAGCATTTCCGCGTTTTCCCCCGCGATGGCGCATCCGTCGCAATATGAAAGGTCGCACGCGATTTTCACGGGGATGTTCTCGCTGAGCACCACCGTCCAAAATTCAGGGGAGAGACAGGCAAGACAGGGCAGGATAACCACATTGGCGGCAGGGTCAAGTTCGGGGAACACGTTTTCTTGACAGGTGAAATGAACGGTTTCGCCCTTTGCTGCTATCTTCCTGACGCGTTCGTGAAGGTCAAGCATTGTGACGCGGGTTGAGGAAAAGGCGTCACAAATTCCAAAGCAGATGCCGCATAAGGTGCAGCGATTCGTATCAATGAGGGGAAGTTCTTCGGGTGTGTAGCTGATGGCTGATTTTGGGCATGCTTTTTCACAGCGGTCGCACTGCGTGCCTTTGAAGCGCGTGCAAAAGTCGCGCAGCACCACCACGCTTGCTTTGCGTTCTTCGGGCGCGTCGGCTGCGGCGTCGGCTGCTGCGCTGTTCGTGCGGGCGTCAGGCATGAAAGACGCAATCCAGGGTTTGGTCTATGCGCGCCAGCACACAAGTGCGGTCGAGAAGTTCGATGCTTTCGAACAAGGGCGGGGACACCATGTTTCCGCAAACGGCAACGCGCAAGGGTTGGAAGAGGTTCTTTGGCTTGATATCGAGGGTGTCGCTCAAAGTTCGACAGGCGTTTTGCAAGGGCTCACATTCCCAAGGAATAGACGTATCTGCCAGCACTGCGCGGCATCCGCGCAAAGCTTCTTCAGCACGCGCACCTTCCTTTAGCAAGACCTTTTTAACGCTGTCTTCATCAAGAATGACCTTATTACCCCAAAACATATAGGCAAGTTTGGAGGGAATTTCATCCATGCGCGCCAGACGTTCAATTACCAAAGGATAGAGCTTTTCAAAAAAGGCGGGATTTTCTTTGATGTCAGCTTCGCGTGCTCCAGCTTCAACCAGCCACGGTGTTGCATGACTCACCCAGGTGGGCGCATCGAGTTCTCTGATGTAGACACCGTTCATCCAGTCGAGTTTCACTTCGTCGAAAACAGCATCTTTTTTGGTGATGCGGTCAAGCGAAAATTCGCGCGTGAGGGTTTCACGGTCGATGATGGTTGTTTCTCCGTCAAGCGACCAGCCAAGCAGGCTTAAGAAATTCACGAGGGCATCGGACAGATACCCGCGGTCGCGATATTCTTCAACCGAACTTGAGCCCTGGCGTTTGGAAAGCTTCTTGTTGTCTGAACCGAGAATCATGGATAGGTGGGCGAAGGTGGGCGGTGTGATGCCCAGCGCTTCGTAGATAAGTATCTGGCGCGGGGTGTTCGAGAGGTGGTCGTCACCGCGAATTACGTGGCTTATCTGCATGTTTGCGTCATCGCACACAACGGCAAAATTGTAGGTGGGAGTGTTGTCGGTGCGGATAAGCACCATGTCGTCCATCACGTCTGCCGAAAAGCTAAGCTTCCCGTAGACGGCATCTTCAAATTCGATAGCGCCGCGCGTTTCGGGAACTTTTAGCCGCCACACATGAGGTTCACCTGCTGCGATGCGGGCGTTGGCTTCTTGGGGGCTGAGTGCGCGACACGTGCGGTCATAGCCTGCCCATCCGCCCTCGCTTTTTTCAGCAGCCTCACGCTTGGCACTGAGAGTTTCAACGCTGCAAAAACAAGGGTAGACCCCGTCGTTTGCTTGCAAGGTTTCAAAAGCCAAAGCGTAGCTTTCGCTTCGCTGAGTTTGGAAATACGGCCCAAAATCGCCACCAATTTCAGGGCCCTCGTCCCAATCAAGCCCGAGCCAGCGCAAAGCGCGCAAGATAATGTGCGTGTTTTCTTCAGTCGAGCGCTCGGGGTCGGTGTCTTCGATACGCAGGATGAAGGTGCCGCCGTGAGCGCGGGCGAAAGCCCAGTTGTAGATGGCAGTACGCGCGCCACCGATGTGGAGCTGTCCTGTTGGCGAGGGTGCGAAGCGCACCCGAGGGGGTTTTGAATCGAGCGCGGTGGCGGGCGCGGCGGCGGGCGCGGCGGCGGGCGTGACTGTTGAGATGTTCGAGATGTTCGAGATGTCTACGTTCATGAGGCGAGTTTTCTTCCTTTGATTGTGCGTCCAATGATGAAGCAAATGATGCAGGCAAGGACGGAAGTGGTAAGCCAGATAACGCCCATGCCAACCCAAAACTGGGTAGGATACATGCGAATGAGAAGCGAATCAACGCTAAAAGACCAAGTCCCTTCCGCGAAGAAAAGTGCATGAAGTACGGCGAAGAAGCGGGGGAAATCCAGCGTCGCCCAGATTGCAAGTGCGACAAAGACTGCACCAACCATGATTGCGGCTGCTATGAGGGTCACGCCGAGGGATTTTCGCCCCAGGCTAATTCCGATAATGATACATCCCACAAGCCCGAGCACTGCCAGTAAGGCGATGATGACGCGGGCGGCGCTTACCACCGCAAACACATCGTCGAGATGGGAAAGGGCATCATGGGTGAGTACGTAGCTGTCGTTTGCGAAGGACAGGCGTGCGCTGAGTTCATCAATACTCGGCGGTGTCACGCTTCGCGGCAGGTCAGGAGCGCCACTCAAGCGGTCGCGCCCTTCGTTTTTTGCTTTCATATTGATGTCATAGAGGGTATAGAAAAGCGCTTCTTTGTCGTGTGCACCAACGGTGTAGTCGCGCGTTGCAACGGCTGCGGCTACGAGTTCTTCATGCGTGAAAACCGAACCTTGCGCTTCGCTGAACATCTTTGAAAGGACTTGGGTGGTGATGGGAGCGCAGCAAACAAAGAGCCCCGAGCCGATAAGTGCCAAGGCAAGGCAGAGCGTTGTCGCTGATTGAGTAAGGAATTTTATGCTCTTTTTGATGACAGACTCCTTTTCTTTGTCAGATTTTCTGCGCCTATTCGCAGTCTACCCAGATGGTTGCCGCGGTAATGCCTTGCATTTCCTTGGATATGGTCGGCAAAGGCCCCAGACGCGAAAACACTCCAACGAAGGCACCATTATACAGGTATAAACCCATGAGGTTGTTGTACGCCACGCCTTGAGAAGATACTTCTTCGTCGCGTAGTTCTTCGATGTGAGTATCGGGTGGGAGGGTTTGGGTTTTGAAAGGGACGCAATAGCTTTGCACGAGAAAGGGGATGCCCGAAGCTTGGTTGGCAAGCTTTTCGATGAGGCCGTCCCAGTGCGCTTGTTCACATGAGCGCCCTGCATAGACCTGGTCAGAGCCGTAGTGGTCGGTCGGCTTGATTATCCAGGCAGCTTTGTCGGCGCGCACTTTTTCAAGGTCGATGTATGCGCTGTCCAAAAAAGTGGTGAAGGGTACATGGGCTTCTAAAAACGCGATTTCTTCTTGGGTAAGAAAGACTTTTGTTTCGGGGGCGAAAAGGGCGCTGAATATCTGCTTGTCGTGAACGAGATGCCCCGCGAAACTGCCGATGAGCGCTACTTTTTCAGCGCGCAGAGCTGCAATAAGATTTTGGGATTCGTTCCAGTGTTCGATGATGTCGTTGGTGACTGAGCGCCGCCAGATGGCGTCAATGCGCTGCCCGTCGGCGTTGGTGAGCGTCTCTCCGTCAAAGTGTAAATCGCGCACGTCACAGATGCTGCAGGGTATGCCGCGTTCTTCGAATAGGGCGGCAAAAACCTTGAATTCATCAATTACGGCATTTTCCAGAAAATCACAGATTGCGATATGAGGGTGTTCTACGCGGTGTTCGTAGCTTTCGTATATCTGCAAAAATTCATCAATCCAGGCACTGAAGAGTTCGCAGGTACCAAGGTGATGCGCGTCAGCGAAGGTTTGAAAGGTTTTCGAAGAAGCGATAGAGGCACTGATTTCCCTGTTTTCATTCATGCCTGATGAACCGTCGGCATTAAATTCGCAAAAGGTAACCGAGTAATCGTTTTCATCCAAGAAGATGTCAATGCGGGCGAAGGGGAGCAAGGCGTCGTATCCGCGGGGGAGCAATATCAAGTCTGCCAAGCGTTCATCGAAGCTGAAAATTGTGCGATATTCAGGGTCGTTTAGGTATTGGTTGATAACCTTGCAAAGAATGGTGTGGGTTGTTTCGGCGATATGCTTCATCGTTTGGTGGGTTTTGCGGTTGTAAAGGCGCGGAACGAAGGTGGAAGCAACGACTTCATGGTGGCAGATGGCGGTTGAGTTTTGCATATAGGCGTACGCGGCTCTGCGGGCGGAGATGTCGCCTTCGAGACTTGCGATGATGTCGAAATATTCTTGCGTGTAGGTGGCGTTGCTCACGGGTGCTGCGGTGGCGTTGTTTGCTTGGTCGGTATTGGCGCTGCGCGCATATTCTGTATCGGTGTTGCGAACCATGGTTGCCCTTTCGGTACGTAGGCTTTCTGTAAGCAGGTAGTGTCAAGTATTGTAAGGCTTGGAAAAAGTGTATCATTAGGCTCATGCTTTGACGGTTCTCAGAGAGCCGAAGAGAAGAAAAATGCAAAAGGAGTAGTTAGGGCTATGACAAAAACCGCAGAATCAGGCACCGCGAACGCGAAGACCGAGTCGAATTTTCTTTTTACGTCAGAATCGGTAACCGAGGGTCATCCCGACAAGGTGTGCGACCAGATATCCGATGCGATATTGGATGCCATTCTTGAACAAGAGGCTCAGCTGGCACGCGACGGATATATTGCGCCCAGTGGGGAACCTGCCGATTTGGCTGCAGTGCGCTGTGCGTGTGAAGTGATGGCAACCACTGGGCTCGTTGTGGTGACAGGTGAAATCAGGACACAGGCGTATATTGATGTGCCCACCATCGTGCGCGGCGTTATCAACGACATCGGTTACAATCGCGCAAAATTCGGGTTCGATGGCGCGACCTGCGGTGTTATCAATACCATTCACGAGCAGAGCGCTGATATTGCTCTGGGCGTGGACACTTCTTATGAAGAACAACAAGGCATAGCAACCGACGATGACCTTGACCACATTGGTGCAGGCGACCAAGGGATGGTTTTCGGCTATGCCTGCAACGATACGGCAACGCTCATGCCGCTCCCTATTTATCTGGCGCATCGCCTTGCTGAAGAATTGACGCAGGTGCGCAAAAACGGGGTGCTCGATTATTTGCGTCCCGACGGCAAGACTCAGGTCAGCGTGCGCTATGTTGACGGGGTTCCTACCCAGGTTGAAAAGGTGTTGATTTCTGCCCAGCATGCCGAAGAAGTTGAGTTGGAAACCTTGCGCCAAGATTTGATTGAGCAGGTCATCAACCCCGTTTTCGCACGGGAAAAGGTCGCGCTTGCCGATAATCTTGAGGTGTTCGTAAACCCCACAGGGCGCTTTGTTATTGGTGGTCCGATGGGTGATTCGGGGCTTACGGGGCGCAAGATTATCGTTGACACCTATGGTGGCATGGGTCGCCACGGAGGAGGGTCGTTTTCGGGTAAGGATTGCACGAAGGTTGACCGTTCGGCGGCTTATGCTGCTCGCTGGGTTGCAAAAAATGTTGTTGCCGCTAACTTGGCGGATCGCTGTGAGGTGCAGATTGCTTATGCTATCGGCATGGCGCATCCCGTTTCGCTTATGGTTGAGACCTTTGGCACGAATAAGGTGGCGCAATCCCTTATTGTGGATGCCGTAAACGAAGTATTCGACCTGCGACCCGCAGCCATTATTGCGGCACTTGATTTGCGTCGTCCCCTCTATCGCAAAACGGCAGCATACGGGCATTTCGGGCGCGAATTGCCTGAATTTAGCTGGGAGAAAACCGACAAAGCGCAAGCTTTGCGTGCCGCAGTTGATGCTGCTGGTACAGCCGCCGAGCTTTCTTTATAGACGATTTAGGCAAACATCATGCGGCTTGCTTCAGTCATACTTGACATTCCAACACAGTCGCTCGATACCGCTTATTCTTACCTTGCCGATGACGACCTGGTAGACCTTGAGGTCGGCTGTGCTGTTGCGGTGCCTTTTGGGGGACGGCTTGCAATCGGGTATGTAATTGCTTTGGCAGAATTCGTAGCTGATGAAGAAGGCACTCCCCGCATCGACCCTGCCAAACTAAAGTCTATTCAGCAGGTATTATCCCATTCCTATTTTGATGAAGATGCCGCCGCGTGCGCACAGTTTCTCTCTGAAAGCTATATCGCCCCGCTGAGTTCTTGCGTGCGTCTTTTCACCCCTCCTGGTGGCGTTCCCCGCATGGTACGCCGCGGGAATTGGTGGCAGATAGAAGAACCGACAATTGGACCCGTTGATGACAGATGGGTGTCGTTGGGGCAGGCAGCAGCTGATTTTGTGCCGAAGCAAAACGCCGTAAAGCAGCGGGGAATTATTGAAGCTTTGCAAGGCGGGGAATTACGCCTTGCCGAATTGGCAGTGGAGTTCGGTTCGATTTCGGCAGTTTTGAAAACTTTGGTTTCGCAAGGAGTTGTCGAAATTGAGCGCAGGCGGCGTATGCGCGGCGGGGGAGAAGAGCCTGCTGTGGCATTTTCGCCCACCGCGAAACCCGCGCTTACGGCAGGACAAAAAAGCGCACTTGACGTTATCAGTTCTGCGCAAGAACGCGCTTGCGGAGAAGTGGTGTTGGTCGACGGAGTAACGGGTTCAGGCAAAACGGAAGTCTATCTTCAGGCGATTGAAAAGGCTCTTGGCAAGGGTCAAGGTGCCATTGTGCTCGTTCCTGAAATTTCACTGACTCCGCAAACGGTTGCGCGTTTTCGCGGGCGTTTTGGAGATGCGGTTGCGGTTATGCATTCTCGGATGAGCCAAGGCGAGCGCTATGACCAGTGGGATTGCATTCGCAGCGGCAAAGCGCGGGTGGTGGTCGGAGCGCGCAGTGCCCTGTTCGTGCCGATTTCTTCGCTTGGTCTTATCATCATTGACGAAGAACATGAAGGTTCGTACAAACAGGACTCGGCACCTCGGTATGTTTCTCGCGATGTAGCCGCTTGGATGGTTGCTCAAAAACAAGCGACGCTCGTTTTGGGTTCTGCCACGCCTTCAATCGAGACACTGTATCGCTGCGAGCACGTAAAAGGTTGGCAGCGGGTTGTTTTGCCCGACAGGGTGAATGGGCGGGCGATGCCCCACATCGAAATTGTCGACATGGCACGCGAATTCGGCAGCGGGCACCGTTCGATGTTTTCGCGCACGCTTACAAAAGCCTTGTTTGAGGCCGTTGATGCGGGGCGCAAAGCGGTGCTCTTGCTCAATCAGCGCGGGTTTGCCCGCTTTGTGCTCTGCCGCAATTGCGGTTATGTGCCCCAATGCCCTTCGTGTTCGCTTTCGCTTACCTATCACGAGCGGGGAGGAATGTTGGTGTGCCATCATTGCGGCTATAAGGAAGTGCTGATGGCGCAGTGCCCCGAATGTGGGAGCCCTTATCTCAAGAAGTTCGGTGCGGGGACGCAGCGGGTTGAAGCTGAACTGGTGGCGTTGCTTGAGGGTAGGGATGCAAAAATCGTGCGCATGGATGCCGATACTACAACGGCGAAGGGCGCTCATCAAAAACTCTTAGAAGAATTTGGTGGCGCTTCGGCGGCGGTGTTATTGGGGACGCAGATGATTGCGAAAGGGCTTGACTTTGATGACGTGGTTTTAGTGGGCGTTATCAATGCCGACACCATGTTGCGCCTTCCCGATTTTAGAAGTAACGAACGCACCTTCAATCTCATCGAGCAAGTTGCAGGGCGGGCGGGGCGCGCCGAACTTGCGGGGCGGGTTTTAGTGCAGACGTATGAAGCTGATGCTGGTGCCATTCGTGCGGCGGCAAGCTATAACCGCGAGGCGTTTTTAACCGAAGAGCTTTCGAAGCGCCAAGCGCTGGGGTATCCTCCGTTTGTTCGGTTGGCGAATATCTTGATTTGGGGCAAGAATGAAGAAGAGGTCAAAGAGGTGGCAGAAGGGATTTTTGCCGATATCGAAAAGCTGATTTTTGATGTTGCGGGGCAAAAATGGGTTTGCTTCGGTGCCGTGCCGTGTGTGCTTGCAAAGCTGCGGGAAACGTATCGGTATCATATTGTCCTAAAAGCACCTGTTGAGGATGATATTGCGGCTGTTCTGGGCCCGCTTTTTCGGCGGCGCAAGGCTCACAAAACTGTCAACGTAGCGGTTGACATTGACCCCGACGACTTGTTGTAAGTCTTATGATTTGTGCTAAGATGAAATGCACTTATTGGGTGGTGTTTTTTAGCTGAAGCGTCTATATATGGTATATTACTTGGATGCATTTTTTCATTCCCTCGCGCTATGCTGAGAGCGAACTGGGCTTCTGAGAAAGGAAGACTACGTGGCGATAGTTTCTGATGATAATCTTGAAAATCTTCCTGAGGACGAAAATAAAGAAAGTGAAGTTTTGCCTGAAGAGCAAAACTTACTTGACGACGAGGACGTTGATGACGTAGACGATGACGACCTCGATGTGGAACCGCCTGCCGAGCCTGCTGAAGACGCGGCGAGCGATTCCCTTGATGACGAAAAAATTGACCCTAACCTAAGTGATGAAGAACTTCTGGAAGGAATTCCTGAAGAAGAACTCAAGGCAACCGTCGATATCCAGCTTCCTCGGGTTGGCGGGAAAAGCAAGGCAAAAACACGCAAGCGCGCAACCGATACTTCGGTAACCATGCTGACGGGGGATCCCGTGCGCATGTATTTGAAGGAAATCGGCAAGGTGCCGCTGCTGACTGCTTCAGAAGAAATCGACCTTGCTATGAAGATTGAGGCAGGGGTTGACGCGATTGAGCAACTGGATGCGGCGCACGAAGAAGGTGTCGAACTTGAGCGGCGGGAAAAGCGCCGTTTAAGCCGCATCGAACAAGTCGGGCTGGACGCAAAACAGCAGCTGATTGAAGCAAATCTTCGCTTGGTGGTATCCATTGCCAAGCGCTATGTGGGGCGTGGTATGCTTTTCCTTGATTTGATTCAGGAAGGCAATTTGGGGCTTATTCGTGCGGTTGAAAAGTTCGACTATACAAAAGGCTTCAAGTTTTCCACGTATGCAACCTGGTGGATTCGCCAGGCTATCACCCGTGCCATTGCCGATCAGGCGCGCACTATCCGCATTCCTGTGCATATGGTAGAAACCATCAACAAATTGGTACGCATCCAGCGCCAGCTTCTCCAGGAATTCGGGCGTGAGCCTACGCCCGAAGAAATTGGGCAGGAAATGGGACTTTCTGCAGAACGGGTGCGTGAAATACAGAAAATTTCGCAAGAACCCGTGAGCTTGGAAACGCCTATCGGCGAAGAAGAAGACAGCCAGTTAGGCGACTTTATCGAAGACGATGCAGCCGTGGTTCCCCCTGACGCGGCGAGTTTTTCCATGTTGCAAGAACAGCTTGCAAAGGTGCTTGAAGGTCTTGCGGAACGTGAACGCAAGGTTATTTCGTTGCGCTTTGGTCTTGAGGACGGGCACCCGCGCACGCTTGAAGAAGTCGGACGTGAATTTGGTGTCACGCGCGAGCGTATTCGTCAAATTGAAAGCAAGACTTTGGCGAAGCTGCGCCATCCTTCGCGTTCTTCGAAATTGAAGGATTATCTGGAAGATTAGTTTGATGGAATTTGACAGGACGCGAGAGCGGTGAGCGAAACATACGAATTTTTTGCACGCTGTGCGAGTGGTCTTGAACCCTTACTTACTTCAGAACTGAAAACGTTTGGAGTTTCTCGTATACGCCCTCTGAAAGGGGGCGTTGCGTTTTTTGGCGACCTTGCTGCTGCGTATCGCACCTGTCTTTGGTCGCGTGTTGCCTCCCGCGTGTTGTTGGTCTGCGCGCGCTTTGATGCACCCGATGCAGAAGCGCTTTATGAAGGTGTTCGCTCGATTGATTGGGCGCGCCACATTGCCCCCGATACAACCATTGCGGTAACAGCGCTGGGGGTAACCGAAGCGCTGCGCAACACCCAATTTAGTGCTGTCAAAACAAAAGATGCAATTTGTGATCAGTTGCGAGAGTCGCGCGGAAAGCGCCCCGATGTGCAACCGCAAAGACCGAACGTTTCGATTGTCGTTTCTTTGCGGGGTGCGGGTGGTGCTGCGGGTGGCGCTGCGGGTGGTGCGAAGGGTGCAAAAGGCGGCGCAAGAGGCAACGCAAAAGGCAGCGCAAAGGCAAGCATTTCAATTGACTTGAGTGGAGAGCCGCTGCATCGGCGGGGTTATCGGGAGCAGGGAAAGCAGGTAACAGCGCCGCTGAAAGAAGCCCTGGCAGCAGGGATTGTGCTTGACAGCGGATGGGCTGCATTGGCTGCGGATGCGGCGAGTGAAGCAACTAAAGATTCGCAATCCCTCAAGAATCTGTGTTTCGTCGACCCCATGTGTGGGAGTGGCACGCTGGTAATCGAAGCTGCAATGATTGCTGCTGACAAAGCACCAGGAATTGCGCGTGATTATTGGGGCTTTGAGGGCTGGGCAGGACACGACCAAGATTTGTGGGAAAGCCTTATCGACGAAGCTGA
Organism: Eggerthellaceae bacterium; assembly: GCA_009782615.1. Classification (GTDB taxonomy): domain Bacteria; phylum Actinomycetota; class Coriobacteriia; order Coriobacteriales; family Eggerthellaceae; genus WRIS01. Next base: position 74,499 of record WRIS01000001.1, read on the forward strand.
CGCGCGCCTGGCGCAAGGTTTAGAACAAATGCCGCGCATTGTAGGCTGTGATATCGACGCTTCTTCTGTCGCACTTGCTAAGGCGAACGCAAAACGTGCAGGATTGGCAGGGCAGGTGGAATTTTTCGTGCACGACGTTGCGCGTTTTGGCGAACTGGTGGCAGACGTGCCTAAAGGACTCATTGTGACCAATCCACCTTACGGCGAGCGCCTCTCTTCGCGCGATGCTTTGACTCCCTTGTATGCGCGCTTAGCACAAGGACTTGAAAATCTTACATCCGACTGGAGGCTTTCCGTTATCACTCCCGATGAATCAATCGACAGAGCACTCGGCTATCAGCCCCATGCGAAAACAGAACTTTTCAACGGCTCTATCAAAACAACCCTGCGTCACTATCGTCTTGGCAAAGAAAACCGTGCTACCGTGGCTCTTCCCGACGCAAAAACAGGGGAGTCGCACACGGTTTCCGTACTGGAAAAAAATAGCGAACAGTTTGCCGCGCGGCTTAAAAAAGTTGCGGCATTGCGCAGAAAATGGGCACGGCGCACGGGCGTGTCAAGCTATCGCATTTATGATGCCGACCTTCCCGATTACGCGGTTGCGATTGATTGTTTTGAGGGAGTCGGCCCTTCCGCTGGAAAAACCTACCTCACCATCACCGAATATGCCCCGCCCAAAACGGTTGACGAAGATCGCGCTCGCCGACGCTTTGATGATGTGTTAACTATTGTGCCTCGTGTTTTGGAAGTGCCCGCAGAGCAAGTATTTTCAAAGCGAAGAGTGCGCGACAAAGGAGGCGGGCAGTATCGCGAAGGGCAGGGAAGCGCCTATCACGCATGCATCGAAGAGGGTGGCTATCGTTTTGAGGTCGACTTTGGTGCGCGTCTCGATACGGGAATTTTCCTTGACCATCGGCTTACACGGGCTTTGGTGAGCGAAAAGGCAAAGGGTGGGCGCTTTTTGAACCTGTTCGCCTACACAGGAACTGCAAGCGTGTATGCAGCAGGTGGCGGTGCACAAACAACGACAACAATCGACCTTTCGCAAACCTATCTTGCGTGGGCGAAACGCAATATGAAACTCAATGGGTTTTCGGGTGATGAGCACCAATTTATTCGCGCTGATGTGGCACAGTGGCTCGATGTTCAGGCGACTGTAGGCGAGACCTTCGACCTTGTTTTCGTCGACCCGCCAACCTTTTCAAATTCAAAAGCGATGGGGGATGTCACGTGGAGCGTTCAGCGCGACCATGTAGCTTTGCTCGAGCGCGTCGCTCGCGTGTTGAGCGTGGATGGCAGTGCGATATTTTCTTGCAATTTGCGAAACTTCAAGCCCGATGTTGAGGCTCTGGCGGCGCGTGGCATTGAGTTGGTTGACATCACCGCCCAAACTATTCCCGAGGATTTCAAGCGCAGCCCCAAAATCCACCACTGCTATATCGTGAAAAGGAAAGATGATTTTGTACCGAACTCTGGTCTTCAAGAGACGATTCTTGAAGCAAAGGTGGGCAAAAATCTTTCCCAACCGATGGAGTTAGACAAGGCAATGCAGCACTTGGATGAATTGGGTTAGCTGGCAGAGAAAGGAAGTCGGTTATGCCTTTGAAGGCAGCATATATCCTTCCGCATCCTCCTTTAGCCGTGCGAGAAATCGGGCTGGGAGACGAACGGAAAATCGAAAAAACTCTCGAAGCATGTGGAAAAGTAGCGCGCCGTATTGCCTCCCTTGCGCCCGACACCATTTTAATTATTAGTCCTCATGCAGCGTATTATGCTGATTGGATTTATATAGCAGAAGGCACCAGTGCTCAGGGCAGCTTTGCTCAGTTTGGAGCGCCACTCAATTCTTTCAGGGTACACTATGACACCGATTTTGTTGAAGCGCTTGTTGTGGAAGCAGAGGCACAAGCTGTGTCGGCGGGTTGTGTATCGGGCGCCGCTCGCCCGCTTGACCATGGGGTAATGGTGCCTTTGTATTTGATTGAAGAGGAATATGCGCTCGCCTCTTCGCGCTTTGTTGTTATTGGCGGATCGGGGCTTGCCCCAGAAGAACTGATTGCTTTTGGGCGCTGTATTGCCCGTGTTGCTGAAAAGAGCGCAAAGGACATCGTTCTTGTTGCAAGCGGAGACCTTTCCCATAAGTTGAAAGCAGACGGGCCTTACGGCTTTGACCCAGCAGGACCTCTTTTCGATGAGGCGTTCGGTAGGGTGGTGTGCTCAGGAAAACCGCTCGACTTTGCAAGTCTTGATAAAGACCTGTGCGAAGATGCCGCCGAATGCGGGCTTTCGGGTTTCACTATGCTGGCAGGGGCGATTGAGGAAACAGCAAAGCTTAGTGGTGATGAATTTTCTTCCGAACTACTTTCTTTGGAAGGGCCATTCGGAGTAGGATACGGGGTAGCTGCTTTCGAAAGAAAAAAGGGGGAATAGGTATGACCGATGCGTCAAACAGTCATGGCATGAGTGCTGCACCTGACGCTTTAGTAAGCCTTGCACGCGAAACGATTGAGCGCTTTGTGCGCGAGGGAAAGCTGTTGTTGACTCCCAAACTTCCCGATGATTTGCCGCAGCAAGCGGGTTGTTTTGTGTCTATCCACCTTGCTTCAAGTGGTGACCTAAGGGGTTGCATCGGGACGATTGAACCCACGCGCAAAAGCCTTGCCGAAGAAGTGATTCACAACGCGATTGCCGCATCAACGCAAGACCCGCGCTTCCCAAAAATCGGGGTTGGTGAATTGGACAATCTTGCTATCAATGTCGATGTGCTTTTCCCCGCAGAACCAGCTTCGCTCGATGAACTTGACCCGAAGCGCTACGGGGTTATTGTTTCCAAAGGTTTCAAGCGTGGATTGTTGCTTCCCGACCTTGAGGGGGTCGACACGGTCGAAGAACAACTGGCTATCGCGTGTGCAAAAGCGGGCATCAATCCTGCGGGCGGGTTTGATGTCGAACGCTTTGAGGTGGTAAGGCATATCTAAGATAGCGACACTCGCCAACGCAGAAAACGGTGCGGAAGAAAGCCGCCGCTGTTCGATATGTCCCCATTGCTGTTCGCTTACCAAGGACACTTTGGGAATATGTGGCACCCGAACGCTGCAAAACGGCAAGGTGGTAAGCTTAAGCTATGGTCAATCAACAGGGCTTTCCCTTGACCCAATAGAAAAGAAACCGCTCGCTCGCTTTCATCCAGGAGCAAAGATTCTTTCTTACGGTAGTTTTGGGTGCAACATGCGCTGCCCCTTCTGCCAAAACGCCAGTATCTCAACTCTACGTGCCGATGCTTCGCTACCCACAGAGTTCATTTCACCTCAAGACTTGGTTGGGCGCGCACGCACGCTGAAGGCACAAGGCAATATTGGCATTGCGCTTACCTACAACGAGCCGTTCATTGCTTGGGAGCACCTCTTGGATTGTGCGCGTGCTGCTCGTGAAGCCGACCTTTTAGTGGCAGTTGTCACGAATGGATACGTGAACCGTACTGCTTGGGAGACAGCCCTTCCCCTTATTGATGCTGCCAATATCGACTTAAAATGCTACACCGAAGAGGGCTATTCGAAACTCGGCACCCCTGGCGGTCTTGGCGTGGTGAAAGAATCGATTCGCTCCGCTCATGCAGCAGGGGTACACGTTGAAGTGACCACGCTTGTTGTCCCCGATTTTTCTGATAGGGAAGATGTATTCAGAGAAGAATGCGCGTGGCTTGCCAGCATAGATTGTGCAATTCCTTTGCACATCACACGCTTCTTTCCTTGCCATGAAGCCGCTCACAAACGGCCCACTTCAATCAAGGTGATGAACCGCTTCAAGCATATTGCAAAAGATTATCTTTCCCAAGTCTTTCTCGGCAACGTATAGGTTTGCAGCAATTCGCCCTCTGCTTTGTCTGCCCAGCTGTGTCTGCGGGCTTTTCAATCTATCTTTCCAATACTTCAGATTTGAACAGGCAATTTAACGAAACTTTCACTTAGGTTTTACTGAGTTTTTCCTTCCCTTTAACTAAATTTTGACATTTTCCTAACGAAAAGCAGACACAGGCTGCTTAGGATTTTTGATAGCGAATGGGCATTGCGGAATCGGTTTCTTTCCCCTCCTCTCGATTCCAAAATGCTGTTCGCTCTCAAGAAAAGACAGCTAAAATAAAGAGAAAGAGAAACAAACATGAAAGAAAATGCACCACTTCCTTTGTCGCGTCGTCAATTTGTTGTTGGTTCAACAGCAGTTCTTTCGACTGCGACATTGAGCTTCCTCCTTGGTTGCACGGACACCTCCGCCCCAAGCACGGACAATTCTGAAGCGAGCTCCTCAGCAGAAACCAAACCAGCAACGGAAAAGATTAGCATGGTATGGCTTCCCGACACTTCTTCAAGTGAATTTTCCGTAGCGCGCGATGCCTGGGCAGCAGAGATTATGGCAGCTTGTGGTCTTGAGTGCGATATGGTTCTCACCACCGACTACAATGTTGCTATCGAAGCAATTGCTTCGGGTAAGGCAAACATGGCCGGTCTCGGCGCAGAAGGCTATATCCAAGCGAACAAAAAGAACAGCAACGTTCAGTGTGCGTTCATTCACAGCGATGCGGATGGCACCACGGAAGGCGCTTGCTATTACAGCCGCATAGCGGTGCAAACCGAAAAAGCCAAAGAGTATCAAGATGGCAGTGGCAAGTTTTCCATTGACAACCTTGAGGGAAAGAGTTTCTCCTATGTTTCTGCCACCTCAACTTCTGGTTTTAAGGTTCCTTCTGCTGGTATCGTAAAGCATTTCAACTTAGATTCTTCGGATGACTTGACCGAATCAGGCAAGTTCTTCTCCGAGGTTTTATTTGGTGGTTCTCACCAAGGGTCCTTGTTCAACCTAGTTTCGGGAGATGCCGATGCTGCGGCATTTTGCGACAGCGACACCGACATGTTCCTCAAGCTTGTGTCGGGCACCGAAAACGATATTGGTGCAGTCTATGAAGTGAAAAGCGATGCGGAAGCTCCTTTCGATACCGTGCGCGGTCAGCAGTTCACCATTATTAGTGTAACCCCAGTTCTTAATGCTCCCTATGCATTTAACCATGATGCTATTGATGATGAAACGCGTGAGAAAATCATTGCCCACTTCTGCTCAGATGAAATTACCAATAATCCAGGAATCTTCTATGATCCCGATGACGAAAACGCAAAGGGACTCATTAAGAAGGTTTCCGATAAGGTGCGCTTTGTTGAGGTAACTGATGATTGGTACGACCCGATTCGCAAGCTTAGCTCCTAGGAAACGGAACCCACTATGGATGCAAGCAGCTTACTTCATATCGAAGGCCTCGGCAAAGATTACAGTAGCAAAAGCAAGGCGCTCACGGATGTTTCGCTGTCCTTGGCGCGTGGTCAATTCGTGTCAGTGATAGGATCATCGGGTGCAGGAAAATCAACCTTGCTGCGCTGCATCAATCGCCTTATCGACCCGAATGCGGGAAGCGTTGTCTTTGACGGTAAAGACGTAGTTGCAATGGGCAAGCGCGAGCTGCGTCAGGCACGACGACGCATCAGCATGATATTCCAGCACTATAATCTGGTATATCGGTCGACTTCTATTGAGAATGTCTTGCAGGGTAGGCTAGGGTACAAATCCACCATTGCTGGTGTTTTAGGCTTGTATTCAGAAGAGGAAAAAGAACGAGCATTTTCTATTCTTGAACAACTGGGTCTTGCAGAGTTCGCCTATACTCGCACAGACCAGCTTTCAGGCGGTCAGAAGCAGCGCGTCGGGATTGCCCGCGCGTTGCTTCAAGACCCCCTTTTGATTCTTGCCGATGAACCGATTGCCAGCCTTGACCCTAAGGCTTCACAAATGATTATGGAACATCTGCGTTGGGCGGTTGATACTCTTGGCGTTACTTGTCTGGTGAATCTTCATCAAGTTGATTACGCTATCGAATTTTCAGACCGCATCATTGCCTTAAAAAAGGGTCATCTGGTATTTGACGGGACACCCAACGAACTTGATGCACGTGCTATTTCTGACATTTACGCAACCCCCTATGTTGAAGAAAAGGTGCTCCAAGAACCTATTTCAGAAACCCAAGAGGAAAAAGTACTTGCTGCAGTGGGTGTCGCTTGATGGACAAAAAATTCTTCCGAAAACGAACCCTTGCACTTGTGGGGGTTTTCGTTTTACTTATGGCAATAAACGTTGCCTCGGCTGGGTTTGTGGGTTTTAATCCGATAAAAGTGATTGGTGATATTCCTCATGGCATTGTTTGGATGGCACAAAACTTTACGCCTTCGCTTGAGTCTTTTGCGAAGATTGATACTATTTTAATTTCCTTGGGGAAAACCATACTTCTCTCAATTGCTTCAAGTTGTATCGCTGCCATCTTTGCCTACATGTGTGCGGTCATTGGGTCGCGCGAAGCAGGTCTGGGCGGACCATTCCCTTTGATAATTAGAGGCATTGCTTCGGTATTCAGAAATATTCCCGTAGTAGCATGGGCGTTCATTTTGATGTTTTCCTTCAAGCAAAGTGAGTTTACGGGATTCCTTGCTCTTTTCCTTGGAACTTTCGGGTATTTAACTCGGTGTTTCTTGGAAAGCATTGATGAAGTTGCTGGTGGCTCTGTTGAAGCACTTCGGGCAACGGGTGCGGGCTTTGCTCCTATTGTTACTCAGGCCATTATCCCGATGTCGATTACGGCAGTCATTAGTTGGACACTGTATATGATTGAAACAAATATACGTGATGCAACGCTTATCGGCATTCTCACAGGCGCAGGCATTGGTGCTCTCTTTGATGTCTACTACAAAAGCTTCCGCTACGATCTTGCCGCCTTGGTTATTTTGTGCATCGTAGTGGCAGTAATTGCTTGTGAGGCAATTTCTAACTATGTGAGGAGGCAGATAATATGACCCCTCCCTTATGGACAGAGAGAAAAAACACAAAGGCATTTGCTGGGGAAGTGGCAGCAGGTGGCGTGGGAGCTTCCGTAAATCTCGATCTTGGAGAAATGCCCCAGCAATTCAGGCGTTATTCTCGGCGTGGGAAACTTAAAACCCGCAAGATGACTAAATCGAACACTGCTCTCACGATTACTCTGCTTGTTTTTGGAGCGCTTACACTCTACACCATGCTTACCATTAACTACGGCAAGGTGGCTCTATTCGATGCTTTTATGCAAATGCTCAAAAACCTTGCGATAATGTTTTTTCAGCCTGGTTTGGCAGGGCACTTCACAGCTTTTGATGTATTCGAAGGGGTGTTCATCACTATTGCTCTTTCGGTGCTGACGACGTTCATTGGCGCTCTGATTGCGTTTGTGCTTGGACTTTTAGCAGCAGTAAACCTTTCCAATCGCCTTCTTGCTAACGCAATAAAAGCCGTGATGTCAGTTTTTCGAGCAGTTCCGACCATCCTTTGGGTACTCGTTTTCACGGTTGCTCTTGGGCTTGGGGCGGGTGCCGCTATTGTCGGTCTTTTGTTCCATAGCATTGCGTATTTGGTGAAAGCTTATTCGGAATGCTTTGAAGAAATTGATACGGGGGTGCTCGAGGCCTTGCGGGCATGTGGGGCATCGTGGTGGCAGATAGTCTTTAAGGCGGTAGTTCCTGAAAAGATCAGCCAAATGCTTTCATGGACTTTTATTCGTTTTGAGATTAATTTTACGAACGCTATTGCTGTTGGTGCCATAGCTGGTGCTGGCGGTATTGGATACCAGCTCTTTTTGGCAGGAAGTTTCTACTTTAGCTTCCGTGAAGTTGGCCTCATTGTTTATTGCTGCCTTGCCGTTGCAATCGTGCTGGAAATCATTGCGACAAAACTACGCAAGCGCTACATACTACATTCCTAAGGAGAACCTTTTGCAAAGATATGAAAGATGCCGAATTCTTGTTGAGGGAGATTCATCGCTTGCTCAAGAAATCGCCGCAGAAATTGAGAAAGAACACCGAGTTGAGATTATTGATGAACCTCATGAAGAACTGGTAATGATTAAGGTGCGCGAAAGTGTTCGTAACAGTCTTTTCTATTTGGGGGAAGCTCTTATGTGTTCGTGCCGCGTGAAACTAGGCGACACAATCGGCCATGGCATGGTTATTGGAACCAAGCGCAATCTTGCCTACAATCTCGCCCTCATCGATGCCGCTTTTTCTTCAGGAATTGCAGCAAAAAAGGAAGCGGATTGGGAAGCTCGCATACGCGAAGAAGCGCGAAAACTTGCTCGGCGAGAAGCAAGAGAAGCAACGCTCATCGACAAGACTCGCGTTGATTTCTCGACCATGAAAGTCGAGGTTTAGTATGGGGGCAGATAAAGAACTCCATCATATTCAACTCTCATTCAGAGCAGTAATGGATGCGATGGCGCGACCAGGGAAGGTATACAATCTTCCCAGTTATCAAGAAAAAAGAAGCTCGCATTTCGGTCTTGAGGCACCTCTTGAAACCCTCGTGAAGATGTTTATTGACCAGGCAGTAAGCTTTTGCGTGATTGCAAGTGAGCCGACCAATATTCAAAATGCCATCATGGCCGAAACCCACGCACGCGCGACATCACAAGAAAACGCTTCCTTCGTGGTGGTTGCCCATGGATGTGAAAAAGGGCTGGCTGAACAAGCTATTGCCCAGGCCAAGAAGGGAAGCTTCTTGTCGCCCGAAGCGGGCGCAACCATTCTTTTGGGGTGCGAGCGTCTCGCTTTTCCAAAGAACCGAGACGACATCGAAAAGAAGGATGCGTCGCTTTATTGGGTTTCCGTAGAGGGACCAGGGGTGAAGGATTCTCACGTTTTCGGTGTCGATTACTTTGATTGGGTATGGGCACGAAAACGCAGAGAAGATGAGTTTCCTTGTGGCATAGAAATCATTCTTGTTGATAGACAAGGACAGGTAGTTGCTATTCCGCGCAGTTCCTTTTTATCGGTATTAGCAATGGAAGAGGGCAAAGAAGGCGAGGGAACACCATGGCTTATGTAGCGGTACGTGGTGGTCAAGAAGCCATCGAAGCAAGCCTTTCGCTGTTGGCTTGGGAGCGCGTCAAATCAGGGGCTTGTGTTGAAATAAAAGACATCGCAGACACTTTTCCTGATCTTATTGACCAAGTGATGGGGGAAAGTTCACTCTATGCCCCTGAATTGGCGGCACTTGCTTTGAAGCAGGCGCAAGGTTCGTGTGAGGAAGCGGTTTTTTTGCTGCGAGCATTCCGTTCAACGCTTGAGCGTCCTTATATCTCACGCGCAGTAGAGGCGGATGCAATGCAGTGTGCTCGACGTATCTCTGCCGCGTTCAAAGATATTCCTGGTGGTCAAATCTTGGGTGCTACAAGAGATTACAGTCATCGACTCATCGACTTTAATTTACGGCGAGAAACCAGCGAAACGGTGCGTGAATTACGCAAGGAAATGAAGCATATTTGGAAAGAAGAATGGGAAGAAGCTGGCTTGGGCAAAGAAGATGATAAGCAAGCTATGGGAAAAAACACCCTTGAGATATCTGAAAGCGATGATGCCGAGGCTGATGCTGAGACTGAGCCGCTCTTTTCGGGTGAGCGTCTTGGGCGCCTTCCAAAGGTGGCTGACTATCTTCGCAGTCAAGGTCTCCTTGCCCAATATGATAGTGATGATACCACTCCATCTGATGCAACTATGGAGCCGCTTGTTTTCCCGACTCCGCGTTCTATGCGGCTGCAAATCTTGGCGCGTGGCATGACGCAAGGAGTTATAGCCTTAGGATATGCGGGAATCCGCGGGTTTGGTTTGGGGCATCCCACGGTTGCTGAGTTGCGCTATGGCAATATCGAAATTGCAATTGACCACCCTTTGGGGGCACATGAAAACTCTGCGGAAAAAGATTCTTATCAAGCAGATAAGGGTAGTGCTTATTACGTGGGCGCAATTCCCGTGACTGAAGTCGAAGGTGTCTTTGAGATTGAAGTAGAAAAAGCAGACGGCGGGAAAGAGTTCACCTTTGATTTAGGATATGGCATGGTTATGGGTCATGGCGAAACAAAAGCCATTGCCATGAGCGTACTCGATTTTTGCCTGAGGTCGGAAGATAAGCGATTCCCAACTCAAGATGAAGAATTCGTTTTGTATCACGTTGATGGCATCGAAGCGACAGGCTTTATATCGCATCTCAAGCTTCCTCATTATGTGACCTTCCAATCAAAGCTTTCAAGTGTGCGCAAGGCAAAAGATTTAGCAAATGAAGACAAATCTCATGCAAGGGAGGGGGAACAAGATGACAAAACAGTATAATTTCGCCTTCTTTGATGAGGCGTCGAAACGCGAAATTCGCAGAGCGATTATCAAAGGAATTGCGGTGCCAGGCTATCAGGTTCCCTTTGCTTCACGTGAGATGCCTATCGGGCGCGGATGGGGGACGGGGGGACTACAAATAACGCTTGCAATCATAGGGAAGAGAGACGTGCTTAAGGTTATCGACCAAGGGTGTGATGAAAGTGTTAATGCAGTCAATATCAAAAAACTTATCCATGCAACGACAGATGTGGAGATTACGGAAGAGACTAAGCGGGCAAGCATTATTCAGTCGCGCCACCGCATTCCCGAACACCCCTTGGAGGAAAACCAAATTATGGTATTGCAGGTTCCGACACCCGAACCTCTACGTCATTTTGAACCCCGAGAGGCAGCTACCCGCGTACTTCACGCTCAAGCCGACTACACAGGAGCCTGGCTCAACCTTTTTGATCAAATTGTCTGTTTTGGAACAACGACGACGGGAGCAGACCATCCTGTCAAAGTAAACCAGCGCTACGTTATGGCACCGTCGCCAATTCCGCGTTTTGACAATCTGAAACTTCATCAAAGCCCGAACCTTACCTTGTTTGGAGCAGGGCGCGAAAAGAAGATTTATGCGGTTCCGCCCTACACCACCGTTGAGCCACTTGACTTCAAAGACCATCCTTTTGCGGTCGAGGATTTTCGTGGAAAGCAGTGCACTATTTGTGGTGCGAGTGGTGTTTATCTTGACGAGACGGTTGATGAAGAGAGCGGAAAAACCCTCTATCGTTGCAACGATACCGCGTTTTGTACCCAACAAGCCGCACTGAAAGGGCTGATATAGATGCAAGCCTTAGTAGAAAAGCAAAGAAGTCAAGAGAGTGTTTTTGACATGTCTGACCCAAAAGAAAAAACTATGGCTCATACTCCTATTATTGAAGAGTGCCCCACGCTTGTCCTTCAAGGATTATCGCGTCATTTTGGGTCGTGCTGTTCGTATTGCCAAGATGAAAATGCTCAACTTGAACGCAATGTTTGCCCGCGTTGTGGAACGGTGCACGCACTGCGCAACGTCAGCCTGGAGCTTTTTCCTGGTGAAATTGTGGGCATTGTAGGCGAGTCGGGGAGCGGAAAATCAACACTCATGCAGTGTTTGTATTTTGACCAAGAAGCAAGTAGCGGGACTTTGCATTTGCAATCATATGATGGCGGACTTCACAACGCCTTTGAGCTTTCTTCACAAGAGCGCCTGCGGGTACGTAACACGATGTTGGGGATGGTATACCAAAATCCTTATCTGGGTTTGCGTATGGACTATTCGTCCCTTTCTAACATTGCTGAACAGATGATATCTTCAGGAAATCGACTTGTTGAGACAATGATTGGGCGGGGGAGTTCCTTGCTTGATGAAGTGAACATTCCTGAGCGCCGTAAAACCGAAGCTCCCCGACGTTTTTCTGGTGGCATGCAACAACGGGTACAGATTGCAAAAGCGCTTTCAAACAATCCGCCGATTTTGCTTCTTGACGAAGTGACGACAGGACTTGACCTTTCCGTACAAGCAAATGTTCTCGATTTGATTTTGCGCATTCGCCGCGATTTCAGAGTAAGCATGCTTGTAGTAAGCCACGATCTTGGAGTCGTGAGGATGTTGGCAGACCGCACACTAGTCATGCTTGACGGGCAGGTAATCGAAAGCGGGCTTACCGACCAGATACTGGAAGACCCCCAGCACGCCTACACTCAACAACTGGTGTATTCGTTGCTGTAAATAATAAGCAAAATGCTACGTTTAAGAATAACGAAAGTCTGAGAAGAGGTTTTTATATGGAATGCGAATCTTTTATCTTGCAAGACGCTACGGTCATTTGCGAACACGAGGTATTGCCCCATCATGATGTGGTAGTGCTCAACGGACGAATAAAATCTATTCGCCCGACTAGTGCCAACAAACGATTCAGAAGTTTTGAAGATTCAAACGAAATGAACTTGATTGAATCAGCGCAATCGATTATTGATGAAGCCGCTGATTTTGGTGATGATGCTCGGGTACCAAAGGAAAAACAAACCATTATTGATGCTCGTGGTTGTTATGTGATACCAGGCATTATCGACATCCATTCTGATTTCATCGAAAATGTTGCAAGTCCTCGTCCTGGTGTTGTGATGGATTTGAACACTGCCCTTTATGAAGCCGAACGCGAGTTGGTGGCGCATGGCGTTACTACTATTTATCATTCGCTTTCTATCTATCAATCAACGGTATTCGACCACAAGCCCATTCGCAGTTTTGAAAACGTTTCCGCTTTGATTGCGCACATTCACCGCATGCGGCAAGCAGAAGAACGCGACCATTTGATTCGCCATCGCCTGCACTTGAGAGTCGAAATTGACGCTTTCAATATGTATGATGCTGTCAAGGGCTACCTTGCTGATGGGCTTGTTGACCTTCTTTCGTTTATGGATCATACCCCAGGGCAAGGGCAATACGCTGACCTTAAGGTGTATGGCGACACTTTGAAGGGGTATCGAAACCTCAGCGATGAGGATATAGCCAAAATAATTGCGGAAAAACAAGCCGCCGATAAGTTGAGTATGGCGCAGTTGTTGGAGCTTTCGCGCATGGCAAAGATGCAAGGTATTGCCCTGGCATCTCACGATGATGACTCGTGTGAAAAACTTGATTTGATGGAGGAGTTAGAAACTTCGATTTCGGAGTTTCCCATCACTCTTGATGTTGCTGAAAGCGCTCGCAGACGCGGTATGCACACCTTAGCGGGTGCGCCGAACGTGTTATTGGGACGCTCCCATTCATCGAACCTTTCTGCGCGTGAAGCGGTGTGTGCTAACCTTGTTGATGTGCTTTGCAGCGACTATTATCCTGCGGCATTATTAAACGCTGCCTTTATCTTGCATCATGAGTGCGGGATAGATTTGGCGCGTGCGATTGCGCTGATAACTATCAATCCTGCGCGGGCAGTACATCTTGATAAAGAGTTTGGCTCAATTTCCATCGGGAAACGTGCCGATATTTTGCTGGTGCGCGAAATTGGAGAAAACACTCCTGTAGTATCGCAGGCTTTTGTAGGCGGGCACTGTGTCTACCAATCACACTATCCGCAGTTTGCAAGTTCTTCTGAAAGCGAACATGAGAATTGCCAGAGGGCAAAAGAAGGGCAAGCAACGCAAGAAAAAGTTAGGGTGAGGTAAATGGAAGCAGCCTATACGCTTGAAAATGCTCAAGTTCCTTATTTGGGAAAAGAACGCCCTTTGCTCAGTATCGAAGGGCTCACCAAATCCTTTACAGTTCATGCCATGAATCGCCATATCCAAGGGTGTCGCAATATTGATTTGGCTGTCATGCCAGGGGAATTTGTTGGAATAACAGGGAAGAGCGGCAGCGGCAAATCGACCATTCTTCGCTGTCTTTTTCGGACGAATTTCCCCGAAAAAGGCTCCATGTGGTATGACTCAGTCGCTTTTGGCTATATCGATCTTGCTCAGGCAAGCCAGCGCCAGATTGTGTATCTGCGTACCCACGAAATCGGCTACGTTACCCAATTTTTGAACGTATTGCCCCGCCGAAGTGCTTACGACATCGTGTTGCAAAGCGCCCTTGAGACCTACGGAAGCAAGCATCCTGAACTTTGTCACAGCGAAACTGAAAAGATGCTCACGCACTTTAATTTGGCAGAAGAACTTTGGGCAGTGTATCCGCGGACATTTTCAGGGGGCGAAAAACTGCGTCTCAATATTGCTGCAGCGATGATTAAGCAACCGCGCTTGTTATTGTTAGACGAACCAACCGCGTCCCTCGACAATGCCTCAAAATTAAAAGTACGCGAATTGATTGAACAGCTCAAGAACCAAGGCACCACCATGTTGGGAATTTTCCATGATTTGGAATTCATGGAGGGTCTTTGTGACCGCGAATTCAACATGCAGGAAGGTATCATGGTATGATTTTGTCTTACCCCTCAAATACAAGGGAAACAAGACGACAGGTGGTGAATCCCTTTACTATGACGGCGGAGTCAACCGAAACTTTATTGCGTTTTTTGGGGCGGGATGATGCTTTTAATCCCTGTTGTGATTTTCATATTCATTCTAATATTTCAGATGGATCAGAAAATTTCAAAGAGATTATTGAACAGGCAGCACGCCGTGAACTCACCCATATTGCCTTTACAAACCACGACACGACGGTAGGGCTTGATTTTGCAATTGAAACGGCTAATTCTTTTGGGCTCACCGCTCTTGGGGGCATTGAGATAAGTGCGTGGGATGTTGAAACCAAAAAGAAAGTACATATCCTTGGATATGGGTTGCGCAGCGATTCTTCGGCGATTAAGGCACTTTGCCAAGGAACTTTAGAGCAAAGGCGCGAAAATACGTGTTGGCAAATGAATCAACTTCTTGATGCGGGCTATGAAGTCGATATCGAACGGGCGGCAGAGCTTTCCCAATACTCAACTTCCTTCTATAAGCAACATCTCATGGCGGCACTTACCGACGAAGCCTACGGCAGCGCGAAATACAAGAATTTGAGTCACAGTCTCTTTAAGGGAGAAGGAATTTGCGCCCGCGATATCAGCTATGTCGATGCTTGTGAGGCCGTGAGCGCCATCGTTGCAGACGGGGGAGTTGCGGTACTTGCCCACCCAGGGCAACTTGACAGCTACGGGATGGTTCCCGCTTTGGTGGAGTGCGGTCTGCGCGGTATTGAGCGCTTTCATCCCGACCATGGCCCTTCAGATTGGCAGCGCTGTGGGGAACTGGAGGCGCGCTACGGGCTCTTCCATACGGGCGGCTCTGACTATCATGGAACCTTTAGCGACGTCCCTCATATAGGCTTTCGCGGAATAGCTTAAGCTTCTACGTTTACAATATTAGAAATGTGTAAATAGGACTCTTCGCACCTATTGCTTTTTCTGTACTAAGATTATACGGGTAAGATGCTATATCAATATATAGGGCTTAGGGAGAGAGATATGAGTGTCGAACTTACTTTGTGCCTTGATGAAAAGGCAGTAGAAAAAGGGAAACGGTTTGCCTTGCAGCAAAACAGCTCCCTTTCGCAGTTGGTTGAAAATTACTTTAATCTGTTGGACAGCTCTAGTCTTGAGGAAATTCCTGTTTCTCAGAAGCTTCAATCTTTGGCTGGCATCGGGTCGGGTGGTTCCGCTGAAGACGACTATCGGGTACATCTTGAAGGAAAGCATGAAAGGTAGAGGTTCGTTTTCGTGCGATGTTTCTAGGAGTCCATCTTGAACTATTAAGAAATTCTTAATAGTTCAAGATGGACTCCTGCAGTTTTTCGTAGACTATCACGCTTTGTGAAGTCTGGCGCTCAGGGCTGCTGTCCGAGCGCTTTTCTTGCGAAACTTTAAGGCTGCCAGCACAAAGAACAGTGCAATGAAAGCCCACAGCACGGTGAGATTCATGCAGATATCCATAAGGCTTGCCCCGCGCAACATGACGGCGCGCAGTGCATCGACACCGTAGGTAAGCGGCAGGCATTTGCTCAAGACCTGAAGCCATTGAGGCGAACTTGAAAGCCCAAAGATGCCAGAGAGCAATATCTGTGGCACCACAAAAAGCAGCATAAGCTGAATGACTTGGAAAGCATTACTTGCCAAGCCTGAGATAAGCAACCCCAGCGTTACGGAAACAAGCGCCAAAGATACTGCTGTCAAAACGACCAACCATATAGCGCCTTCGTTGGGAAAGCCAATGAAGGTGATAGCGACCCAAAGAATAATGCTTGACTGCAAAAGTGCTAAAACTCCAAAGCCCAAAGTATAGCCACCCAGTATCTGAGTCGGCTTCACAGGCGTGGTTAAAAAGCGCGTCATGGTGCCTGCGCCGCGTTCGTTTACCAACGACATACCACTGGTAAGAAAAACAAAAACGAAGAGGAACACGCCGATAAATACTGGACCGTAAAAGTCAAACATCTTCCAGTTTTCGTTGCCGTGCAAATAACTCATTTCGATATCTTGAATAGGCATAAACTCAGTGATATCAAAGGTAAACATGTCTGATAAATCGGCATCTAACGGGGAGGGGCCACCCTCGAGAAATTCACTGAGTTCGGGGGGAAGCTGTGCTTTTGCAGCATCGGGAAGAGTCAAGGTGATTGACTCAAGCACGGCTTTCATGTCTTCTTGGCGCGCCTTCGCTTCAGCTTGCTTACCTGCGAGCTCTTCCTTTTTCCCGTCAATTGTTGCGGTCATATCTTCGGCTGCAAGCTTGCGCGCATCACTTAAGGCAGCAGATACTGCGGTCATAACAGCTGCTGTTTTGGTTGAGTCAGTGCCCTCAGCCCAAATGTCTAAAGTGGTGTCATCTTTCATGCGCAAGACAGCATCAGCCTCGTCATTTTTAAGCATTCTTTCCGCTTCGCTGGTGTCTACCTGCCACACGCGAGCATCTTGTTGTTCAAGGGCAGCCTGAAAGTCTGCGGGAAGGTCGACGGCAGCCAGGCGGGGTGAATAAGCACCCGCACCAAGAAGAACTGAGAGCAACCATAAAACGATAAGCGGTCCGACAAAAAGCAGGGCAAGGGTTCTTTTGTCATGAGCAAATTGAAGAAGAATACGGCGCGCAATAGCAAGTATGTTAGTCATTTTTTGCCTCCGTTTCAAGAGCTCCTTCTTCTTTCCCAGCCATTTCCCCCAGCTTCAAAAATGCAGCTTCCAAATCAGTTGTTTTAGTGCGTTTGAGCAAGGCGGCAGGGGAATCCTTCGCGATGAGTTTTCCTGCGCGCAGCATAGCGACCGTGTCGCAGCGGGCGGCTTCGTCCATGATATGGGTGGTTACGAGAAGCGTTTTTCCTTGCGTGCAAAGTTCGCGAAATCCGTCCCAAATATGGATGCGATGTTCGGGATCTAAGCCGACGGTTGGTTCATCGAACACCAACAAATCAGGCGAGTGCAAAAGCGCAATGGCAAGGGATAGGCGGCGCTTCATGCCGCCCGAATACTGCGACACCATCTTCTTTTTGTCGGCATTAAGGCGTGTAAAGGCAAACACTTCATCGATGGCTTTCGCAAGGGCAGTACCCTTCATTCCGTATAAGGTTCCAAAAAAACGCAAGTTATCCTCGGCAGTGATGTCGTTGTAGAGCGCTTCGTCTTGGGGCATGAATCCAATCTTTTTGCGGGCGTTAGGGTAGGGCGGCGCTTCGCCTAACACGCGCACCTCTCCTGAAGTGGGAAGCATGATTCCCATGATGAGGTTCACCAGAGTAGTTTTCCCGCAACCCGAAGGTCCAAGCAAACAAACGATGCTTCCTGGCGCCACTTCAAAACTGACATGGTCAAGAACGGTTTGCCGCATATCAACAAGGGGAGTCTTTCTGCCGAAACACTGAACCACATTAACCAGTTCGATGGCGGGGGTGTTTTCTTTCATTACAAGTCCCTTCTTCGGCGTTTTCGATAGGTGCGGTTCTTGGCGGGTAGTGCCTATGCTCACGCATCGCGCGTCCGCTTCATGCAAAATCGTTAGTCTAGACCTTGAATAAATCGGTGCTCAAATACTTTTCCCCTCGGTCGGGCAGGATGGTAACTATTACGCCCGTGTCTATTTCTTCAGCCACCCGCAAAGCGGCTAACATGGCAGCCCCGCTCGACATGCCGACGAAAATGCCTTCCTGCTGCACGATTTGCCGTGCCGTTTCGTAGGCGTCTTCGGTGTCAATGAGAATACTCTCATCGATTTCGTTGATGTTGTATATTTCAGGAACGATGGCTTCAGCAAGGCTTTTCAGTCCTTGGATGTAGTGCCCTTTGACTGGCTGCGCTTCGATTATCTTGACTTTAGGATTGCGCTCTTTAAGCATCATTCCAACCCCCATGAGCGTGCCTGAAGTACCCAGAGCGGAAACAAAATGCGTCACCCGCCCTTCGGTTTGCTCCCAAATTTCTTCGGCAGTGGTCTTGTAGTGCGCGGCGGTATTGTAGTGGTTAGAGAACTGGTTGGGATTGAAATATTTATCAGGGTTCGCCTCAACCAATTCCTTGGCTTTCATGATGGCACCGTCGGTTCCCAATTCTGGCGCGGTAAGGATGATTTCGGTGCCGAAGGCTTTCATCATCTTTTGCCGTTCAATCGACACGGCTGAACTCATGACAATTTGTACTCGATAGCCCTTAACGGCGCCTATCATCGCCAGCCCAATGCCCGTGTTTCCCGAGGTCGCTTCGATGATAATCTTGTCTTTGGTCAGCGTACCTTCGGCTTCGGCTTGTTCTACCATCTTGAGCGCGATGCGGTCTTTGATGCTGCCAGTGGGATTGAAGCCTTCAAACTTGGCGTAAAGTTCCACTGACGGGTTCGGGTTCATGCGATTTATGCGCACCAAGGGGGTATTCCCAATAGTGTCGAGTATGTTGCCATATATCATGTAAAACCTCCTTGCATTATCATACCATGTGCTGGGAGCGATAGGCGACAGCGACTATCGATAGGCGACAGCCGACAACGAGCGTTGCTGGGCGACAGCCGACAGCTGACAGCTGACAGCTGACAGCGAGCGTTGCTGGGCGACAAGGAGAAAGCAAAGCCACCAGAGAAGGTGGCTTGATAGTAATGGTGGGCGTTACTGGATTTGAACCAGTGACCCCTGCCGTGTGAAGGCAGTGCTCTCCCGCTGAGCCAAACGCCCGAAACAACAACGATAAACACCATTGTGTCCGATGTATTCTAGCGGTCATGGCATCTCTATGCAAGGAATCCATAGATTTTTTGAACACGAACCTACTACTTGAGTTACAATAGTCAATCGCATTCGACTCTCTTGAGTGTGTTTTAGGCGCGAGCGTACAGCGCAACAAGCGCGGGCCCATAGCTCAACGGTGGAGCAGAGGACTCATAATCCTTTGGTTGCAGGTTCGAATCCTGCTGGGCCCACCAGTTCTATTGCACTGTTCTGTCAAACAGCAAAAACCCTTATCGACAATTCCAACCAGGGGATAGTAGCTTTGTTTTTCTGCTCTCTTTACGGGCATTTCCTGCTATACTATATACGAACAAATGTTTTATGCAGGAGGCTCTATGGCAACTACCAATAATGAAATGATTATCTTCAAAACCGAAGACAACAAAGTTTCTGTCGATGTCCGCTTCGAGGGAGAAACTGTTTGGCTGACCATTGAAGATATGGCACGCCTGTTTGAAAAGTCGCGCTCAACAATTAATGAACACGTATTGAATGTATACAGCGAAGGCGAGCTCGATGAAAAAGTCTCAAAAAGAAAAATCGGGATTTCCGATTTTTCTACCAAGCCAACAAACTTCTACAACCTCGACGTAATCATTTCGGTTGGGTATCGCGTTAAGTCTTTGCGCGGCACGCAGTTTCGCCAGTGGGCAACCAAGCGCGCACTTTATCGCCAATCGAAAAAGAATATCTTGACAGCATCAAAGCACTCGAGAAGGCGCTCGAAAAAGAAGTAAAAGGCTAGGAAATGGAAAGCGAAAAAGAGCACGAAAGGGTGTCCTCGGTGCTCTTCAGATTTTAACCGCCTGGGATTTCAGTCGGTTAAAAACGAGTTAGGTCACTTACTTGTGTTAACGAGCTACTGTTTTCGCACTGATGCCATCAAAGAACAGATAACTTTGCCGAAATGTCTAAATAATACAAATACACATTGATTTATATCTAAATTATGTGTTGTTGTGTCTTTCAGTGGCAAACATGAACCACGCAGAATGCATGGGCAAAATCGTTCACGACGAAAAAGCGTCGCAACTCCTAGCCAAGTGATTTTCTGAGTGTGTAACTATGCTATACTTCAAAATGCCAAGCCCAGGAAACCGTTTACGGTCTCCACTTAGCTTTTTCGTTGAAGGGCACCTGCCCAACAAGGAAGCTTTGTGGTTTACCTTGGGTTTGGCGACTAGGAGCGGGTGCCTTTCATCCAGCTATCGCCAGTAAACCAGTAATAGCTAGCAAGAATCCCGTACAGTATGGACAGCTTTAACAGAACAATTCCGAGAATGGGACTAGTGCAAAAATTTCTTGATTCCCCGAAATCAAGAAAAGCGATGTCGCTGATGAGGTTGATGTTCGTTGCCAACTGCTTCGCAGAGATGGCAAGTGCTGCTGCATGCTTTTATGCCAGAAGGTTGAAAGTTTAGAGAAAGAAGGAAACAATGATTTGTCCAAACTGTAGTAATGAAATTGGTGCAGATGCCTTTTGTCCAAAATGTGGAGCTCAGCAGGAAGTACATTCTGTTCAAGAAAAGCCACAGTACCCCCCGCCGCAAAACAACCAGCAAGCAGTGCCATTGTATCCTCCGCCTAGTAATACTCCTGCTTTGCAGCCATCAAAAACGAAAGGCGCATGGGAAAACCTGCCTAAGGCAGCAAAGATTCTTATCATTGTCGTCGCAGTTATCTTTTTCTTAGGTTTGGTTAACACCTGTACGTCGGGTGGCTCTACTTCAACCCAAGAAACGCAAGAGCAGACTTCAAGTTCCAACCAATTGTCGAAAGAAGAGCAAAAAGCTAAGGAAGAAGAGCAAAAAGCTAAGGAAGAAGAGGAGCAAAGAACACAAGCTGCTGAGATGGAGAGTAAGCTAAACTCCTTAAAAGGGCAGTCTTTCGCGGTGGCATACAACGATCTTACTGCTTTAGGTTACGCTGTCACCTTTATTCACTCCACAAGCAAAATGGATTTTACCCAGGAAGTTCAACTTGACATTGCGAACCCCGACTCAGAGTTTTATACGCCTTGGGTTATTGTTGATTATGAGTCACTTGACACAACAGTGAAGACAGTTGCCTTGCTAATTAACACCCAAGAGAATCTAGATAACGAAGCGGCAGCAAATGCGATGCAGCAAGCATTAACAGAAAAGCTTGATGTTTACTACGCGTGGGCAGCTGCTGAAAGTTATGGGAAGAGCCTATATCCCTATGGGTTTAAGTTGCATTACATAGTGGGAAAGCTAGCAGAGACCCCCGAGGATGAAAACACGTGGTTTTTGAAGGCAACCTGTGATGTTACTAATGCATATGGCGCAAAAATGAAAAATGTAGTTTGCGAAGCTAAGGTAACGGGAACAAGCGATAATCCTGAAATCGTTTATTTCATTGTCTACTAATAAGCCAGATTTGATTCGATGCCAAGGCAAACTGCAATATATGTTGTCTTGGTGTCGAATTCATCATCGTTTGCGCCATGCAGCGTGAAATTCCTTATTGCCAAGCGAAGGCTTTAAGGTATAATTTCTGTTTGCGCACAAAGCGCGACTATTCCTCGGTAGCTCAACGGCAGAGCATCCGGCTGTTAACCGGAGGGTTGTAGGTTCGAATCCTACCCGGGGAGCCAGAATTACCAACGAGCTCATATAATGTGAGCTCGTTTTTGTTTACACGCTCGATTGATTAGACGGTATGAATTGTGCGGAGTAGGGTGTTATGAAGATTGCTGATGCATCAAAAGGGTTTGTTTCTTGCTTTCTGCTCAATATGCTTTTCAATTTTGAGTGGGGTCTCCTTGCGCTTGTTTTCTATTTGCTTCATCTTTGGTTCAGGATTCCTTTGTGGATAGCGCTCGCCTTTTTGGGCGTTTGGGTCGCCCTCCCTTTGACCATCGCTATTCTTGTGGTTGTTAACGCGATTCGCCCGAGCAAGCAAAAACCGAAAATGGATGAAAGACATACTGCTCCTATAAAGGCTCAAGCAAAACCGCACTCATTTGGTTCAGCAACTACCGCCTTCCTCAACCAGCAGAGTGCTGCTGTGCCCCCAGCGGATTGTGTAACAGAGATTGCCGAAACACCTCCCGCACGTTTTCAGGAGGACACGCATCAGCAATGATTATGCAGCTTGAACACATCACCAAGGCTTTCGGAAGCCGAGTTCTCTTTTCGGATGTGTCGGCGCGCCTTGAAGAGCACGACCGCCTTGCGCTGGTCGGCGCAAACGGAGCAGGTAAAACCACGCTCTTAAACATCATTGCGCAGCATGACGGCGCTGATAGCGGGCGGGTTGTGTTCGCGAAAGGCGTGCGCGTTGGCTACCTGGAACAAGAAGCAATCGAAATGCAAGACCGCCCGATTTTCGAAGAAGTTCTTTCGTCCCAGCATGTGATACTTGAAGCAGAACAACTCTTGCGTCGCCTTGAGGAAGCTCTCGGGCAAGACCCCAGCCCCTCTCAGCTTGCGGCGTGTGGACGCGCTCGCGACCAATATGAAGCGCTCGGCGGCTATACGCTGGAATCGAAGGTGAGAAGCGTTCTTTTCGGGCTGGGCTTTAAGGAAAGCGACCTCATGCACGCAACAAGCGAGTTTTCGGGTGGGTGGCAGATGCGCGTCGCCCTTGCGAAGTTGCTCGTGAGTGCCCCTGAAGTTTTGCTGCTTGACGAACCAACCAACCATTTGGATCTCGAAAGCGTGAAGTGGCTTGAAGGATTTTTACGCGGATATGAGGGAACAATTATTGTGGTCAGCCATGACCGAGCATTTATGGACAACATGGTCAATCGGGTTGCCGAACTCGAAAACACCCAGTTGATGCTCTATGAGGGCAACTATTCCGCCTATTTGAAGGCGCGTGAAGCTTGGCTTGAGCAACTGCGCGCCGCACAGGCAAGCCAGGCGAAGGAAATCGCCCACATGGAAGCCTTTGTCGAACGTTTCCGTTACAAAGCAAGCAAGGCAAAGCAAGCGCAAGACCGCGTCAAAAAGCTGGAAAAAATCGAGCGCATTAAGTTGCCTGAAGAAAAAGCAAGCGTGCACTTCAATTTCAAACAGCCGCCGCGCACGGGGGATGTGGTGGTAAACATCGAAGGCCTCGCGAAAAGCTTCGGCGAAACCCACGTTTACGACAGCCTCGACCTCACGTTTTATCGAGGCGACAAAATCGCCTTGGTAGGTCCGAACGGTGCGGGTAAATCGACCTTGCTCAAGATGGTCGCAGGCGTGCTTGCGCCCGATGCGGGCGACATCACCTACGGCGTGCATGTAACGAAAACCTATTACGCGCAGCACCAACTCGATGAACTCCGTTCGCACAACAGCGTGTTTGAAGAACTCGACCGCGTGGCACCAGGCTGGTCTATTGCGCAAGTGCGTTCTTTGCTCGGGGCATTCCTTTTTACGGGCAACGACGTGGACAAAAAGGTCAGCGTGCTTTCGGGCGGGGAAAAAAGCCGCCTTGCACTGGCGAAGATGTTGGTTGCTCCCAGCCCGCTGCTGTGTCTCGACGAACCAACAAACCATCTTGATATTGCCAGTTCCGATATTCTTGAACAGGCACTGCGCGCCTTTGAGGGCACCATTCTTTTCATAACCCACGACCGCCACCTGATTCGCTCTATTGCCAATCGCATCATTGAGGTACGCCCTGGCAAAGTGACAAACTATGACGGGGACTACGACTATTATCTTTTCAAGAGCGAGCAAGCCGAAGGGATGGGGCTTCGCGCAGATTCACTTGTTGATGAAGTTCTTCCTCCTGAAAACCCGCCTGTTGCACGCAAGACTTCTGTTACGGTGAACAGGAAGTCTTCGTCTGTTGGCAAGTCTTCGTCTGTTGGCAAGCCTTCACCAAAAGAAGCCCCCGCAATTCAGTTGACGGCAGAGCGGGGGAGTGCGCCCAAGACAAAAGACCAAAAGCGTAAAGAAGCTGAAGCGCGCAATAAGGCTTATGCGGCATTGAAGCATCATCGCAAGCGCTTAGCCCAGCTTGACGCGCAGCTGGAAGTTGACAACAAACGCATGGCTGAACTGCTCGCGCTCATGAGCGACCCCAATTTCTACACGAACGAAGATGACACAAGCGATGCTGTTGCCGAACACGCACAACTCAAGAAAAGGATTGGCAGTGCTGAAGAGGAATGGTTCATCCTTTCAGAAGAACTTGAGGAAGAGCTAAAACGGCAGCAAGAAGAAGATGGGGCATAGCTGCCGCGGTGGGGGCATGAGCGTCAAAACTACCGCGCAAACCACCACAGCTTGCCGCCACAAACTACCACGTTGCCTCTTATGAAGTTTTCTCATCTTCCCGATTATCAACGCGCACACCAAGAACTCTTTAAGGTAGACTGAAATATTATGTCAGAGAACATCCCATATATCATATGCAGCATCTTATGTTTTATCCCTGCCATCGTGTTTCACGAAGTGATGCACGGCTTTGCCGCACACAAGCTGGGAGACCCTACGGCAAAAGATGCAGGACGGCTGTCCCTCAATCCCATAAAGCACGTTGACCCTTTCGGAACCGTTATCTTGCCTTTGATGCTCATGTTGGCACACGGCCCTGTTTTCGGTTACGCAAAGCCAGTTCCCTATAATCCCCGCTATTTCAAAGACCCCCGCAAGGGCGATCTTATCGTGGGGCTTGCAGGTCCTGCAGCCAATCTTGTTTTAGCGCTGCTGGGTGCGGGGGTCGCATGGGCGCTCATGCCGCTTGTTCAAAGTACGGGGCTCAATAATGCATTTTCGCTCTATGCCTACGGGCTTTTCTTGCCGATGTTTGTGCTCATCAATCTCTACCTGATGTTTTTCAACCTTTTGCCAATACCCCCGCTCGATGGCTCAAGCATTTTCGCCTTCATTTTGCCGAAAAAGTACCTGCCTGGCTATTACCGCATCCAACAATATGCCTTGCCGATTTTCTTGCTCGTTGTCATCGGGCTTCCTTATATTTTGAACATGAATCCTATTGCCATGTACCTTCATGCAACTGCGGGCAATATCGCCAATCTGATATTTCCCTTTTCCATAAGCTAACGATTAGGGAAGGTACCAACCCATGACCGCACAAAACAACGCAACCGCCAACGCACCAGTTCATGAATCCGCACCAAATCCTGCATCCGCACCAAACCTTGCATCTGCGTCAAACCCCGAAGAAATAATACTGACTGGGTATCGCCCCACGGGAAAAATGCACCTGGGGCATTGGTTTGGCAACTTACAAAACATGCTTGCACTCCAGCACGACTATGAAGAAACCTACTATTTCGTCGCCGACTGGCACGCCCTTACGAGCGACTGGGCTGACCCGAGTCATCTGACCGAATACACCGAAGAAATGGTGCTCGATTGGTGCGCTGCAGGCATGAATCCCGAAAAGTCGATAATCTATCGCCAGTCCGACATTCCGCAAATCGCGGAACTCAACATATATTTCGCGCTGGTGACTCCTATGGGCTGGCTTGAACGCGTGCCCACCTACAAAGAACAGCGCGACAACATCCAAGACAAAGACTTAAGCAACGTCGGCTTTTTCCAGTATCCGATGCTGCAAGGTGCCGATATTGCCATTATGCGCGCGACGAAGGTTCCCGTGGGGGAAGACCAGCTACCGCATCTTGAAATCAGCCGCGAAATCGTACGGCGCTTCAACTACACCTACGGAAACGTTATCAAAGGTGGCAAAGGTGAAGGGGAAGATTTGGTGGTTGGTCCTTTGGTAGAGCCCCAAGCGCTTATTGCAAGCGCGGGCGCGCGGGTGCCAGGGCTTGACGGGCGCAAGATGTCGAAAAGTTACAACAACGCGCTCTTTATTTCAGACGATGAAGAAACCTTGCGCAAAAAGGCGATGAGCTGTATTACCGACCCAGCACGCAAGCTAAAAACCGACGCGGGTGACCCCGACATTTGCCCCTTGCACCAGATTCACAAACTCGTAGGCGAAGCGGCAGTTATTGCCGAATTCGATGTATGTTGCAGAAACGCAAGCTGCGGGTGTGTTGCCCATAAAAAGAAATTCGCCGAAGACATTGTTTCTTACCTGGCACCCTTTAGGGAAAAGCGCGCTGAATTAGCGGCGATTCCCAATTATGCGAAAGAGGTGCTCGTGGCAGGCGGGGCAAAAGCCCGCCCGAAGGCAGAAGAAACCATTCGGCTGTGCCGCGATGCGATGAAGATTACGTTGTAGCCAAAGCACGATAGAAGCACGACCGCGCGTACGATGAAAGCAGAACCGAGAGCACTACCGAAAGCAGGAATTTGCTTATGGCGTATAAGATTCATATAGAAAGTTTCGAAGGTCCCTTCGACTTGCTGTTGTATCTTGTGGGGCGCCAAAAGGTGGACATCGGGGCAATTTCGATTACCGAAATCGTCGATCAGTTCTTGGCGGAAGTTTCCCACCTGCGCAATCTCGACCTCGATGTGGCGAGTGATTTTCTTCTGGTTGCATCGACCTTGCTCGAAATCAAAGCCGCAAGCCTGATTCCGCAGGCGAAATCTTCCGTTGCCGATGAATTCGAAGAAATCACCGCAACCGAAGCGCGCGACATTTTAGTTGCTCGTTTGATTGAATACAAGAAGTTCAAGAATGCCACGGCAAGCCTCCAAGCGCGTTTTGAAAG
Organism: Eggerthellaceae bacterium; assembly: GCA_009782615.1. GTDB lineage: Bacteria > Actinomycetota > Coriobacteriia > Coriobacteriales > Eggerthellaceae > WRIS01. Next base: position 101,047 of record WRIS01000001.1, read on the forward strand.
CGAATCTCGTATGCACGGGCGCCCCTTCGGTCCCGACAGGACATATCTCACCTTGATGCCCGATTATCTTGAAGGGGTTACCCTCGAAGCGCTGGCGTTTTTGTGCATCAGTGCCTACGCCAAGCGTGAATCGTTTTTGCTTGAAGCCGAGCACATCGCCGCCAAGCCGATTCCTATTGAAATGCACGTGCGCGCCATTCATCAGCGCATTGTCAATTCCAAGCATCTGCTACTTTCCGAATTGGTGAATGAATACACGCCGCGCCCCGTGCTTATTGCCACGTTTTTGGCGATTCTCGAACTCTACAAGCGTTCCATGGTGAAACTCGTGCAAAAACGTGCGTTTAGTGACATCGATATTCGCTATATTGAAGGAAGCGGCGAACTGTCTTTTGAGGGCGAAGGTGCGATTACTTCAGTAACAGCCGAAGAAATTGCCGAACAGACAACCGAAGAAGTGCCCCAACAGACGCTTGTCGAACAACAAGCACCGCAAGCACAAGAACAACCGCAAAAACAACCGCAAAAACAACCGCGCCAACAAGCGCCAGGACAATAAGGAAGAAGGGTTCAACTCGATGTTTTCCGAACTACAAGAAAACCAGCTAAAAGCGGCACTCGAAGCGATGCTTTTCGTGACCGATGAACCAGTCAGCACCATAACCCTTGCCGATATGCTCGAAGTGGAGCCAAGTCTCGTGGAATGTACCTTGGTGGATTTGCGCGCCCATCTCGAAGAAGAGAATCGTGGAATCCAGTTGCGCGAGGTCGCGGGTGGGTGGCGGCTTTTTACGCATCCTGCTTACCACGAACTCATTGAGCGCTATGTGATTTCGTGGGATACGCGCCGCCTGTCTGCCGCCGCCATCGAAACCTTGGCAATCGTGGCGTACAGCCAGCCAGTTACGCGGCTTGGCGTTGCTTCGGTGAGGGGGGTCAATTCCGACAGCTCCATCAATTCCTTAGTAGAAAAGGGTTTGATTCGCGAAGCAGGAACCGAAGATTCTCCTGGCAATCCCGTTCTTTTTGCTACCACCCGTTCATTTCTTGAAAAGTTTGGGCTGCGCTCGGTTGATGATCTTCCCGATATCGAATCCTTCGCGCCCGATGATGAAGTCCGCGATTTCATCCGTGAACGCTTGAGCGCAACGCGCAAAACCATTACGCTTTCAGACGACCAAGCCCAATCAGGGGACGAACTTTCCGAACACGCCAACGGGACAGGAGCCAACGGGGCGGATGCTTTAGGTGCCACTGACGAGGAAGGCGGCAGTGTTTCTGCAAACCTTCTTGCGCAGGCTTTGGCAACAGGATTCGGGGCGGTGGAAAAGATTGACTTTGACGAACTCCACATCGAAGAATAGCCCCGCCGCAGGTTTCGAAAAACCCGACAGCATGTCTGTGCCCGAGCAAAAACCTGAACAACAGCCCGAGCCCGAGCCCGAGCACATTGTTCCTATGCGCCTGCAACGCTTTCTTGCGCGCGCGGGGGTGGCAAGCAGGCGCGGTTCGGAAAACCTTATGAGTGCAGGGCGTGTAACCGTCAATGGGGAAGTTGTTTGCGCATTGGGGAGCAAGGTAGACCCCCTTATTGATACGGTTGCTGTTGACGGAAAGCCCGTTGCTTATCCGAGTGCTCCCGTGACCTTGATGCTCAACAAGCCTGCTGGTTATATCACAACGATGTCTGACCCGCAGGGGCGTGCATGCGTCGCCGCCTTGGTACCAACCGAAGAATACCCTGGTCTTTTCCCCGTGGGGCGCCTGGATGGTGATACCACTGGTTTACTTTTGTTTTCAACCGATGGCGATTTGGCGCACCAACTGCTCCATCCGCGCCATCATGTGCAAAAAACCTATGAAGCAGAAGTGGCTGGCATACCCAGTGAAAGATCCCTTGAGCGCCTCTCGCAAGGAATCGAATTGGAAGATGGCATGACCTCACCTGCAAAAGTTGAGGTTTTGTCTTGCGCGCGCGGGCGAGCGAAAATCCGCATCAGCATCCATGAAGGGCGAAAGCGCCAAGTGCGCCGTATGTTTGAAGCAATAGATCACCCCGTCTATGCGCTTCACCGTGCTTCTTTTGCTCATCTGACTTTGGGCGACCTTGAAGAAGGCTCATGGCGTCTTTTGACCGAATCTGAAACCGAATTCTTGCGCTCACTTACTTAAAGCTGCCTTTGTCTCCGTGACAGTTCATCCCAACCGCACGAATACTGCAGTAATCGCGGTACTTGCATCTGCCGCAGGCGCGTCTGCGTCCTTTTTGTGTCTTGTCATACATGCCAATAACGCCAAAAAGACTTAGGCGGGGCACAGGCTCGCTTTCAGACGTTAAATGTATGCCCAGGCGCTTTTCGGCTTGAGTATAGAAAAGTATTTGGTCTCGCGTATTCAGGGGAAGGTCTCCTTCTCCTGGGCAAAGACGTTCATCGGTATAGAGCGTTTTTTCACGTGCTACGCGAATAATTTCAGCACTTATCATGTCGGCGGCGCGTTCGAGCATCATGGCACAACAGGCATCGAAAATATGGCTGTCAAAATCGTTGTAGCAGAGTTGTTCGCGCAGGGTGTCGATGACGGTTTCGCTGTCGAGCGTAACACTTAAGAGCGCACAGTGGGTGGCGCGTTTGAGACGGTCATAGACGGTTTTCCCTTTAAACACCATCATGGTGCCGACCAGCTTGATAGCAGGTTCGGTGTAGGTGGGAGGAAGGGTGCAGATGGTCGGATTGAAAAGTTTATAGACTCCGCGCGGCTTAAATCGTTTGGCACATTCGTCAGCAATATAGCTGACATGAATCTTGAGTGCTTCTTCTTGCAGTGAGTCATTTTTTTTAAGCAGCCCCATGATGACAGCGGGCTCAAGGCTATCCATGCTGCAATCAAATTCGATAAGTGGGTGTTGTACTACCACACCAAAACTCCTTTGTCCTCATCGAGAACCCGCATTGTTTCGTGACGCACCTTTCTTACTATGATACGGCAAGTATTCTTTCAAAAATCTGGTCATTATTGCAATAGTGTGTATTCATGTCGAAGAAATGTCGGAATAAAATATCACTAAGAGAAAGGATGCTGATTATATGAAAGACTTGAGTGAAAAGTGGCAGGCGGGAAACTTCCTTGAATTTCCTCTTCCCCCAACCCTTCTTGAACATGCCGAAGCCTATCTTGCTGATCCTGATTTTGTACCTGCACAGCCAAACTCTGCGGCAACTGTTATGTTGATGCGCAACAAACCTGAAATTCCCACCCCCTATTCTTTGCCGACAAGTGAAGGAAAGCTCGAGGTCTTTATGTTGCAACGCGCGTCAACTATGGCGTTTATGCCAAACGCCGTTGTCTTTCCTGGGGGAAGGGTTGATGAGCGCGATTCAGACCCACGCCTGCCTTGGGCAGGGCCGCTACCGCACGAATGGGCACGGCGGATGGATGTCTCAGAAGAACTTGCCCGTTGCATTGTTGTTGCGGCAGCACGCGAGGTTTTTGAGGAATGCGGCGTGTTGTTGGCAGGCAAAGACGACCACCAAGTTATTGATAATCTTGATGACCCTTCTTGGGCAGTGGAGCGAGACCTACTCGCCAAACACACCAAGTCTTTTTCCGAACTTCTGCTTGAACAAAACTTAGTTCTTCGAAGTGATCTTTTGGGGCTTCGCTCTCATTGGCTCACTCCCGAATTTGAGCCGCGCCGTTTCGATACGTTTTTCTTTGCCGCGCTTCTTCCCGAAGGTCAGGTTCCTGACGGGCACAGCAGCGAAGCGGTGATAGCCGATTGGGTTGACCCTTCGTGGCTTTTCAAGCAATCAGAAGAAGGAAAGAGCCTTCTTCTGGCGCCAACGCGCTACAACCTTGAGTTTCTTGCGGCTGCAAAAAGTGCCGAGGCTTTTGTGAAAGAAGAAACAAAGTCGGGGCGTATTATGCTTGAGCCGTATCGCAAAGATGATGAAACGATTGTGTTTAGATGTCTGCTTCCCTAAAAAACGACACACCATCGCTTGCTTGGAAGGGTGGTCGTCTCTCACCGTTCACGCGCTGCGTGCTTGCCGACAACCCTTCCGCGCTAACCTATGCGGGAACGAATACGTGGATATTGTCGCGTACAGATTCTTCCAAGGCAATCCTTGTTGACCCAGGCCCTGAAAGCAAAAAGCATTTCGAAGCCATCGCGCGCGTATGCAAAGAAGATGGCCTGAACATCGAGGCAATTCTTCTGACCCACAGCCACTTAGATCATAGTGAAGGGGCAGCAGAACTGGCGAAATACTTGGCAGTTTCAGTTTTTTCACGCAAGGATGCAACTCTTAAGGATGGTTTGTTTCAGCTCAACGACGAAAGCGTTGTTGTCGAGGTGATTTCATTGCCAGGTCATTGTGCCGACTCCATAGGAATCTGTTTTGGTCTTGACCGATCAATAGTCACAGGGGATGTAATCTTTGCCCAATCGCCAACGATAATAGCCTTGCCTGACGGCAACTTGCGGGACTATTTCGAAAGCCTTCGCTATCTGAAAGAATTGGTGAAAGAAGGTTTTTATACCTCTTTGCTGAGCGGACATGGTGTTCCTATCGAAGACCCTTTGTCGTGTATTTCAAAAACTGAAGCGCATCGTTTCAAACGTCTTGCACAGCTCAGGGGTGCCATAAATCGCGGCAATACTATCGATATTGATTACTTGCTTGAGATAATTTATATCGACATTGATGCTTGTCTGAAAAAGGCTGCAAAAACGAATCTGCAAGCACAACTGGAATATCTTTTTGCGATACAAGACCCGTGTGTTTCAGGCTTTAGGGAACCTTAGCTATCGGTTTCTTCTTCTTGCATCCGAAGTTTTAGTTCTTCGGCAAGAAGAAAGCGTTTTACCTTGCCCGTAGCAGTGGTGGGAATTGTGTCTATCAGTTCGATACGTTCAGGCCAAAGGCGTCGCGCCACATGCTTTTCGCTGAGGTAGGCAATAACACTTCCAAGGTTTACTTGAGCGTTGCCAACCACCACGACAAAGGTGCAAATCCGCTCTCCCAGCCGCTTGTCGGGCATCCCGATGGTTGCGTGTTGCCCTACTCCAGGACACCCTTCAAGGTATTCATCAATTTCACCCGCGCAGATATTTTCACCGCCGCGTATAATGATTTCTTTCTTGCGCCCGCTTATCCTTATGCGATTGTGGGCATCGATATAGCAAAGGTCGCCACTGAAAAACCAGCCCTCTTCATCAAGCACGCGATCGGTTCTTTCGGGATCATTATAATAGCCGACGAACTGATGGGGGCCGCGTGAGCATTCTTCACCTTGTTCGCCGCGCGCAACTTCGCGTCGGTTTTCATCAACGGCACGCACTTCAATCCCCTCAAAGGGAATGCCCGACCAGGCACCATTCCACTCAAGGCAATGCTTGGGCGGCACGTACACATGGGGGCAGCTTTCAGTTGAGCCGTAGATCTCACAGAGCAATACTTTGTTGCGTGCGGCGCGCTGCACCAAAGAACTGGGAACGGGAGCTCCGCCGCACAAAAACAACTCCAAGGTTTTCAGCGGGTTTCCTTGTTCGCTTTCAATATGTTTTAAGATGTCATAAATGAAAGGGGTTGCGCCCATGGACCAGGTTGCCCCTTCAGCGTTCATAAGCGTTATGGCATCCTTTGCATTGAAATCTTGCATGAGAATGGTTCGTCCACCCAAAATCATAGGGGCCAGCATTCCATGAAAGAATCCCGTGGCATGATTGAGAGGCGAGGGCATAAACATCACATCGCGCTCAGTGCGACCGAATGCTTGGGTAAACGAACGCTCTGAAAAGATAAGATTATTATGAGTTAGTAAGACTTCTTTAGGCTTTCCCGTGGTGCCTGATGTAGTAAGAATGCAGGCAACATCATCGGCAGAAACATGAAATTCTTCCTCAAGTGGGGGATAGCTTTCAATGAGATAAGAAAGAGTCACTTTTGTATGTTTAGAGGGTTTCGCTTTGTCGATAAGCGCGATTGAAACAAGGCTTTCAATACGCTCGACAATTCCCAAGACCATGCTTTCGTAATCGAAGTTGTGGGAATAGGTGGGGCAGAAAAAGACCCTTGTTCCCACTCTGTTCATGTTGTAGACAAGATCCTCGTCGTTGAATTTGCGGGAGAGAGGATGCATGACCGCACCGACCTTGAGACATGCGACATAGATGATTGCAAATTCTGCCCACGTAGGAACCTGAAACGATACTACGTCTCCCATTTCGATTCCGCTTTCAATGAGCCAAGAAGCAATTCGACTTGCCTTGTCATCAATTTCATCATAGGTGAATCGGGCACCTTGATCGTCTGCAACATATTCATTGCTGCCACGCCTTTTTACTTGTTCATTCCAGATATCGTTGAGCGTTTGCTCACCCCAATAACCCTTTTCATAGTATAAGGCTTTACGGCTTTCATCAATTTTTAGGTCGGTAATCATGGGAGATACTCTAGTTTTGCCCGATGGCGCTGGCATTCACGAGCAATAGTAATGCGCTGGATAGTGGGAGCACCTTCTTCAAGCCAAAGTGCACGACAGTCGCGATAGAGACGCTCTACTGGCCCATAGCTTGATTCTTCGAAATACCCGTCACCTCCAAATATTTCAAGCATCTCATCGGAAACGAGTTTGACCGTGTCGATTGAAAAGAGCTTACACATGGCTGCCTTTTCATCAATGTATTCGCCGTGGGGATTCTCGTCAAAATCACGGGCGAAGTCATAAACCATGCAACGCAGAGCATGTATCATGGTATCCATATTGGCTATCTTTATTTTGATTGCTTGGCGGGTTGCGATGGGCTTACCAAAGGTGATGCGGTCGTGAGCGCGCGCAAGGCTCATCTCGAGCATTTTTTGGGACATACCAAGATTTGAAGCAGCAATATGCACGCGAGAAACCGCCAAGGAATGCATGGCAATTTCCATTCCTTGACCTTCTTTCCCTAAAAGGTATTTCTTATCAAGAATAAGGTTGGTAAAACGAAGTCCAGCATGGCCAGCTCCACGGCAACCCATCATGTGGGGCATAGGAACCGTTTCATAGCCAGGAGTGTTGACGGGAACGAAAAATGCCGACAGGCGCGTGTCTTTGGGGTCACGAGGATCAGTTACTGCAAAGACATAGGCAAAATCACAGCAATCAGTGTGTGAGATGAGCCATTTCTCTCCGTTAAGCACGTAGTTGCCCTCAGCATTTTTTTCAGCAGTGGTGTGGATGTCTGCTCCAGTACCTCCGCTTTGTTCAGTCAAGGCGAAGCACGTAAAAATAGATTTGTCTTGGAATTTATCCATGTAAAGCGCTTTGAGTTCTTCGGAACCGTAGCCATCAAGTATGCGCCAGTTAAGGTCAGCAGCGTAGTGAAGGTGCATGCGCATGCCACCTGGGCCGCGACTAAACTCTTCTTGCACTTTGAGAATTTCAAGTTCGCTTAAATCCCACCCACCATAACAAGCGGGGAGCGAAAAACGATAGAGATCATTTGCCCGTGCAAGGTCAAAAAATTCTTGAGGAAACTTGTTGGAAACTTCAACTTCAGGCTGAAGCTTTTCAAGAGGACCTTCGCTGAATTCTCTGATTTGTTTCAGATACTTTGCAAATTGTTCATCGGTGATTTTTGCACGTGGATTCATTGGTGGCCTCCTGTATTTTTATGACTCATGAACCCTATATCACGAGAGAAATACTCCTCAGATTCTCTCTTATTGTATGCCCAAAATCGTCAGAAATTGCTGACCATTTAGCTGCCTTTAATCGGAAGTTTCTATCAATTGATAGGGAGAGCCTTTAATGGAAAAAAATACTTTGAAATACTAAACAAACTTTCAATTTTGTCCCTAGCATTATAAGCAAAAAGCGAGGATTATTGAGGGTAACTAAGCAAGAACGTGAGCTTCTTGTAAAAATGAGGAAGCGCTCAACTATGAGAAGGGATTGAACCAAATGAATGTATATCAAGACAGCTACTATTTACCTGAGTTTACGTATGACTATGAGAAAATTCGTATAGATAAGCAAGGAGCAGTCTATATTTGTTCCTTCAATGACGAACAAAATCTCAACGCTATGTCCTATAAACAAATGAGCGAGTTCAATGATTTTCTTATTAAGGTTCGCTTGGACAAAGATTGTCGCATCATCATTTTGACGGGTGAGGGCAGATCGTTTTGTGCAGGCTTCAATTTGAACGACCTTGCGCTTGAACCTCCCGAGGATATGGGTCGCATTCAGCGCGACTTTTACATCATGCAACGCATGTGCTCTGACCAAATTATCAATATGCGCCGTTGTGAACAACCCATCATCGGTGCTCTCAAGGGTTATGCGGTTGGCGGCGGTCTTTCGATTTCTTGCGCCTGCGACATGCGTATCTTGGGCGAGTCTTTCAAGATGAACGCGGGCTATCTCAGCATTGGTTATACGGGCACCGATATGGGCGGGTCGTTCTTCTTACCAAAAATTATCGGATATGCGCGTGCCTGTGAAGTCCTCATGAACCCCAGTCGTTTCGATGCTCAAAAACTCTACGAGTGGGGATTTGCAAATAAAGTTGTTGCAGACGATGATGTTTTGGAAGAAGCTCTTAAGTTTGCGCAAGAAATCTGCGCATCAACGGCACCTTTCAGCCTGCGCCTTACTAAAGAATGCTTACAGACTTCTCTTGATGGAACAAGTTTTGAAAATGTGGTCAAGATGGAAAACCGCAATCAAGTGCTTGCTTCAAATACTAATGATGGAATCATGGGAACGCTTAAGATGAATCCGAAGAACAAAGAAGACGTAAAGGAAAATCCTGAGAAATATGCCTTCCACAATAAGTAGGCAATCCTTCTAAAATTCAAGTCCCAAAACCAAAGCCCCCAAAAACCAAAGCCCCCGTTCGTTGTTGATGCGGGGGCTTTTTCTGCCACGGAAAGCTCCTGAGAAAGACTTAAGGCCGCCGAAGCGACCTTAAGTCCGAACAGTTTGGTGAATGAGGTGTTCTTAGATAGCTACCATTTACATTTCGCTTCTCCTGCATTTTGGCGTGTAGAGGGAAATATTGTGTCGGGAACATCTTGCCCGTGGTAGCACTTAATTGCTTCAGCTGATTCCATAGCAGCTATCTGTTCTGAGCTATATCCAAGTTTTTGAAGGAATTCCTCGGTGTGATACCCAATCGGCTTTGAAAGAATCAAAGGGGGATCTCCGTAAGAGTCAAACCGAAGCGGTGACATAGGAATAGCTTTCTTGCCAAATGCTTCGTATTCAATCCAGCGTAGCGAATCATTAGCATAGGCTTCTTCGTCAGCAATGATGTCGGTATAGCGGAAGCATTTCTGGTGAGGAACTTCATGTTCGCGAAGAATTTCATCCCATTCGTCAAAGGTTTTAGTAACGAAGGCATCTTCGAGCCACTCAATTACGACGGGTTGTTTTTCGCTGCTCTTAAGAGCAGGAAGGTTCCAGGTTTCAGGGTCGTCAACGTGGTCACTGTTTCCCGTAATTTCCATCATCATGTTGTAGTATTTATCGTATTGCGGCATGCAAATAAGCATCCATTTGTCGTCTTTTGTCTTGTAGGTATTGTTGAAGGGATTCGGAACCCTCTTGCGAGATTTAGGATAGGGGGCACCGAATTGAGTTGCCATAACGCCGATATTGCCGCCCCAAATTGCCACGCCGTAAAGATTGCATACAACCTTTTCGCCCACTCCTGTGCGCGTTCGATTAAAGAGGGCTGCTAAGATACCGCCTGCCATAACCGAAGCAGCATTGTAGTCCCCGAAGGCTTGAGGAGGAATAGAAGGAGCCGCTCCGTCTTCGCGAAATACATTAGCAACGCCACCGCGTGCTGCCCAGCAAACGGCATCATAGCCGGGGGTGTCGCGTTCAGGTCCAAATTCGCCATAGCCGCGCATTTGTGCCCATATAAGGGTCGGATACTTTTCCTTCAAGGTAGCATAATCGATGCCGAGCTTGACGAGTGCTTTGTCGCGCAAGTTGTTCACGAAAACATCTGCTTGTGCAAGAAGTTCTTGCATGACGCGCGCACCGTCTTCGGATTTTAGGTTCAAGGAAACCCAGTTTTTATTGGTGTTGTTCAGATCGATTGTAGGGTCTTCTACCTCGGTTTGCTCGCATCCAAAACCAGGACCTTGCGTGCGCTGCGCATCACCATGAAGGGGTTCAACCTTTATCACTTCAGCGCCCATTTCGGAAAGGACACGAACGGTGGCGGGTGCGGCGACCCATTCACAAAGCTCGACGATTTTTACGCCACTGAGAGGACCGTAACCATTCAGTTTATCTGTTACTGACATAGGACAGCACCCCTTTCTTTACCTAGTGCTTATACTGCTGAAAAGAATATTCGCATGATATTTGTCTCGATACGATGGGCAATAATAGCAAAGTGGCGAAAAAGTTTCTCTTTCTTGAATGACACGCGCATGCCAAGCGTCTTCGTTTTGCCTTATGGTGTCTCAAAAGCGCCAAAGAAAAGACTGGTTAATTTTTATAATTTGTGGGTAACTATCAATCTCGTACTGTATATAATTTAAGGTAAGAACTTAAAAGAGTCGCGCAACAGGTTTTTACCCCAACAAGAAGAGGTGCAACCGTGGATTTCAAACTTACCGACAAGCAAGAGCAACTCGTTGCCACGTTTCGCGAGTTCGGAGAAAAGGATTTCACGAACGATTCTGTCAGGCAGTGGTCGAAAGACGGGGGATTGCCCGACGAAATTGCAAAAGGTTTCGTCGACCAGTATTTCGGGCTCAAAGAATTGATGGATGGCGAAAATAAAGACGCTTTCACCCTATGCTCTCAGGCGCTCATTATCGAAGAGCTTTCCCGCTGTGCTGGTGCGACACTTCCTTTCCAAAACGATCTTTTCAACTTAAGGATTGTCGAAGAATTTGCTGCGGGGGCAGACATTCAGTTGGTTCTTGACGATTATCGGCGCAGTGGTCGTCTTCTGTTTGCGCTGGCGATATCCGAACCCGATGCTGGGTCAGATTCCATGGGAATGAAAACGTCTACGCGTACCACCGATGAGGGCATAATTCTTGATGGCGTAAAAACTTATGTGAACAACGGGGAATATGCTCCCTATATTCTTGTTGCCGCTATCGACAAAGACGTTGAAGAAGCCGACAAATACCCGCCCCTCGCTTTTTGGCTTTTGCCGCGCGATTTAGCAGGAATCACCGCTTACCCGATTAGCAAAATCGGACAATCAATGCTGCCCTTTGCGTCTATCGTCTTTGACAAGGTAAAACTCTTGCCCGAATATCGACTAACGGGGCGCCAAGGCGGCTTCAAGCAGCTGTTCCGTCTCTTGGAAATAGGGCGTGTATTTACCTGCGCTTCATCTTTGGGTATGGCACAAGCTGCTATGGAAGATGCCGTGATTCACGCACGCGACAGAAAAGCCTTTGGCGCACAGGTCGGCGGCTTCCAGCAAATCGAACAAATGCTTACCGACATGGAAGTGCGCCTCTACAACATGCGCGCAATTCTTTATCGGGCGGCGTGGGAAATAGACAACGCCGCCGAAACGGAACGCTTGAGCGTGGCGCTCATGAAGCGCTATGTACCTCAAGCTGCCACCGAACTTGCCAGTGATGCCTTGCAGATATTAGGCGGAATGGGCTATACCGAAAGTAGCCGCACGGGAAGAATTTGGCAAGACTGTCGTGGAAATCAAATTGCTGAAGGAACCGACCAAATAATGGTTCGCATTGCTGCCCCTCTCATTATTGAAAAGTATTCGCGCACCCTTAAAAGCTAGATTACGTTGCCGCGCGTTTCGTCGCCGCGCATTTGCAGCCAATATTGAGGTTTTGTTGCAGTTTTATCAGCAACCTTTCAAACGCACTGCAAATTTGTCCTCTGAATAAGAGCAGGTCATTGTATTTTGCTGGTTAAAAACTGATTTCTGCCCCTGTTTATTTCGGTCTGTGGCGGGGATAATCATTTTATGAGGGGACGGTAAGGTTAAGAGGGCAGGCTCTTTGGGGCTCGGTATCTATCCTGTAATGCGACAAATAGCTTGAGGCGCTTGTCTCATTACAGAATAGCTAAAGCGCAAGAGGTTTAAATGGACATCCAGCAGTTACGCTATTTCGAGAGATTAGCCGAATTACAGCACTACGGCAAAGCTTCGCAAGAGCTTTTTATTACGCAGCCCACCTTAAGTAAATCAATCAACAACCTCGAAAACGAATTAGGCGTACGTCTTTTTGAACGCGTCGGTCGCAATGTGAGACTCACCCTTCAGGGGCGGGAATTCAGCCGCTACATCACGGCATCTTTGAATGGTTTCGACCGCGCAATCGGTATGCTGCATGACGGAGGTTCGCTTTTGAAAGGGCGCATCCGCATTGCTTCAGTGGTTTCCGTGCAACCAAATTTGCTGCCGCGCGTGGTGCAATCGCTGCGCGAAGGCTTCGGGAAACTCATTGAGATAGACATTTACGAAGATTCAACCTATGGCTGCATTGACGGTCTCAAAACGGGAAAATACGACATTGCCCTGTGTGGGAAAATGCCCGAAGAAAAGCGGATTTCTTACCATCCCGTTGTTTCCCAACAACTGATTGCCGCCGTGCATGAATCGCACCCTCTTGCGCAACAAGAAGTACTCACCATAGATCAACTTCGGGGTTATCCTTTGGTTTCGTATCGCAAGGACGCTTTTATTGCCTGGTCGCTTCATACGATAGTCGACCGCTTCAATCTTGATTTGCGTCCGTGTTTTGGGGATGAATACAGCGGAGGCTGGCTTGTGGTGGCACAAAAATCCTCCGTTGCCTTGATGCTTGAACCCCTCGACAAAGAAGTGGTGCGCCAGCTGCGTTGCATTCCCATACACGAGATTTCAGAACCTTTCCACGTAATTAATCTTGCTTACAACGAAGAACGCTATCACGGTTTTGCCGTGGACGAAATGATACAGCACCTAAAAAAAGACAGCACCGTATTCGAAGGCTTAGATTAGTAAAGGAAGAGCAGGGGGCAGATAAGAGGACGACGTAGCATTTTAAAAACTACCCAAAATTGAAAAATTATGGAATGAATTGCGAAGTTATTCATGCTTCGAACGCTTTTTAAAGAACTCTTAAGAATGGAAGGATTGGCCATGTCAAACAAAAGCAGCAAGAAGAAAGTAAATGTTATTCCCGTTAATCGATACCGTAGAATGGCGCTTTGGGCTAATCCAATTGTCCTTGTTGTCCTCGTGCTGTGCTTGTTTTTGAAGGTTCCCACACCCGCAGTCATTGTCGTGGGAGTTATTGGATACGGCATTTGGCTGGCACTTTTTGTCAAGGCGAACAAAGAGGACAAGCGCATTCACAACAAACGATAACTTTTTATTATCAATTCAGTATTCAAAAACCATCAGAAACTCTACATTGTCCATTCTTTCAGTGAAACGAGCATCCCATAATCTAAAACATGATGTGCGATACCTAGGTCCACTCACATGTGTGAAACGTAATTATTGGAATATGAGAGGAGAATCATGTTGTATTCAAAGGAGGATTCAGAATCATGACTGCTGCAACTTCACCTCAAACTCAAAAAATGACGATACGTCATCTGTTGGTATTACTTACGTGTATCTTTTGTACCTTTGGTTGTGCCGCAGCTGCGTTCAGCGTTCCGGGACTTTGCTATCGTCCCGTAGCAGCCTATCTGGGAGTCGACGTTTTTAGCGTGTCCTTCTATATGACAATTCTTTATTTGTCACAGGTCACCTTTTCGGCACCAGTCGGTTGGTTAATGAAGAAGTTCGACATGCGCATCATCTGCACGATTGCTGCGCTTTGCACAAGCCTTGGGTATATGTGCATGTCGTTCTATACTCAGCTTTGGCAATGGTATGTATCTGCTGTATTCATGGGCTTTGGAGAAATCACCTTGTTGTGGCTGATGGTTGCTGGTCTTCTTAACCGCTGGTACAAAAAACGCCTCGGACTCGTTATCGGCTTGTCTTATGCAATGACTGGTCTTGGTGGCGCGACCCTCAACATCATTGGTCAGTTCTTGTTAGGCCCCGAACTCGCGGGATGGCGTTCTGTTTATCTGGTCATCGGGCTGATTGCTTTGTGCTTGAGCGTTCCCTTTACCTTATTTGGGATTCGTTCTCGTCCTGAAGAGCTTGGCTTGAAACCGTATGGCGCCGACCTTAATGAAAGCGAATTAGACGCAGAGGGTAACCTTGATAAGCCAGGTGTTCCTGCCAAAGTCGCCTACACACGCTGGTTCTTCTATGCCTTGATATTTGCGGGGTGTATGGCGAACATCGGGGGTATTTTCCCGCAGCACTTTACGACGTTCTACCAGTCTTATGTTGCGGTAAATCGCGAAACGCTCGAAATAATAAAGAACCTCATGATTATGTCGGGTACCCTAGAAGCCTTTACCATGATTGGTATGGCGGGCGGTAAAATCCTCATCGGTGCCTTGGAGTCGAAATCCATTCAATTGGCTTTGATTGTCGGTTGCGTCGGCGGTTTCATTGGGCTCTCGATGATATGGCTCGGCGGCGAAAACGTTATACTGCCGATAACCTTCGCTGGTGGCTTGATGTATGGCCTGATATATCCGTTCGTTACCACGCTTTTGCCCTATGTGACCCGATTAATATTCGGCTCTAAGGACTATGAACGTATCTATTCAGTTATCCTCATTCCAGTTAACTTGGTTGGCGCGTTTGCCGCATCAGGTCTGGCACTCATCTACCAGAACTTTGGCTGGGCACCGTTCTTCATCACTGGTTTGGTCAGTATCGTCATCATCTACTTGGGCTTCAACCTCGCTTACTATGGCGGCAAGAAGCACTATCTTGAAAAGCTCTAGGATTCTCAAAATTCTAGGTTCGCATTAAGTTGTGATTTTGAGACCCGCTGTCGTTTTCGATGGCGGGTCTCAAATTGGAGCTTCACGTTGGGTATCAAATGAGGCTCTCAAATTGGGGAAAAGGCTTTTTGTTCAAGGGGTATTTTGCTACACTGTCCACATAGGGAAATTAGGGGCAAAAGGGAATAAAACAGCGGCACAAAATCAAGGGGCTTGCTTGGGTAATTACTTCCAGACAAGAGGAGCGCGTTTATGAATCTCTCTCAGCTTTATTACTTTAAGAAACTGGTTGAATTGCAGCACTATACCCGTGCGGCAAAGGAACTTTTCATAACACAACCCACCTTGTCTGACGCAATGTCCTCACTTGAAAAAGAATTGGGTGCCCCCTTGTTTTATCGCGACGGACGCAATGTGGGCTTGACTGTTTACGGCG
Source organism: Eggerthellaceae bacterium (assembly GCA_009782615.1). Taxonomy (GTDB): domain Bacteria; phylum Actinomycetota; class Coriobacteriia; order Coriobacteriales; family Eggerthellaceae; genus WRIS01. Next base: position 116,339 of record WRIS01000001.1, read on the forward strand.
AGGAATTTTACGAATACGTTCACCAGGCACTGAGCAAGCTCGACGAAGGGATTCTTGCGGTGAAAAGGCGCAAGGACACCCTGAGCGGCGTTATCAATTTAGGCACACCCTTTACCACCTTAGACGATTATCTTCACCCCTTGTTAAATGCTTTTAGCACCGAATGCGGTTCAGATGTACAAATCAGAACTTTTCAGGGCTTTACGAATTACTTGACACAAGGGCTTCACGACAAGCTTTTTGACGTTGTGTTTTGCGGCAAAAAGGAAGAAGAGACCGAAATAGAATACCATCCTGTTCTTTATAGGAGTCTCGTGCTGTGCGTACGGGAGGATCATCCCTTCGTGGATCTTGACCGAATCAGCTTCCAAGACCTTCGAGAACAAGAAATTTATACCTATCGGCGCGGTACCCCGATTGGCGAGCGGGTCTTTCAAATGCTTGAGGAATACAATTTGAACAAGGTTCATCAGCTCTATGATGATGACATCACTATGGCATCGTTCGTGTCGTTTAAGGGAGATGTTGCCGCGCTTATGCTCGATTCGGTCGGCTTGAAGCTCTTCTCAAACCTAAGAACGGTTCCTGTTGACGAAGTTCCACTCGAGTTTTATTGGCTCTATCTTGCCTACCACAAGCGCTATATTCGCTCATCCACCCTTGAGGCTTTTATTCTTTTCGTAAAGAATTACAACGAAGGGTAGTGCGCAGAGTTTCTCGCCAAGCTGAGCACCTATACTTGAACAACAATACTTGAGCAATACCTAAACAACAGTATTTCAGCAACATTGATTGCGGGCGAAAAGGATAGGGCAGGGCTATGCTGCAATACATGAGGAAATATCTCCTTCTCTACTATGTGCTGTCACTTCTTCCTGCGGCGATTTTTTTGGTGGGCAGTTTTATCAACGCTGGTGGCTTAAGTTTCATGTCGGCGTGGACACTTCTTATCGTACTTCTTCTTGTTGCGGCAGCAAGCCTGTCCTCTGCCCGTATTCTCAATAATAAGGCTGCAAAATATTTCAAGCAGCTTCTTTTGCTCTTGAATAGGGAATGTGACCCGCACCGACTTTTGGAAGAGGGGCGCGATTTAGCAAGCCGCATCAAAGCGCCCTTCAATGAATGGGGTTCGCTTTTCATGGGTTCGTGGGCGCTTGCTTATCTTGAGATTGGCAATCGAGCGCGGGCGAAAGAGGTTCTTGACTCAATGCGCCAAAGTGCGCAAGCCTCAAAAAGACCACGAGAAGCGGGGAATATCTGCCTTAATATGCACGAACCAATAAAGCGTCTTTACGGCGTTGACTTAGCCTTGCGCTGTCTTGCTGAAGCGGAATCTTTTGTCCATCGGGTGCCGCTTAACCCCGAATTTGCGGACAGCATTAAATACATTGCCGAAGAACGCGCGCTTGACCTTGCTGAACGCGACGAGGACGACACCGTTCTTCTTGTCGTTACCAACGACATCCTGCAAAGTAATCGCAGCTGCACACGCCTTCAGGTGCAGGCAGCTTTTTCCAAGGCAGGAGCCTATCGGCGTTTGGGCGACAAAGAAAGCGAACGGCGTTGGCTTGGTTTTGTTATCGAAAACGGGAATCGCTTGCAGGTGGTCGAAGAAGCGCGCGCCCGCCTTGTTGCCCTCGACCAAGAAATGCTCACGCCGCTAAGCGACCCAAACTCAGCGACGGTGGACGCAATGCTTGAGGCAGAGCGCATTGCGCATGCGGAAAGTACCAAATCCTACGACGTAGAAGAAGCCTTGCAAGAACTCAAGGAATAAACCGCCTGTGAATTTTTAGGGAATCGTGATTTGAGGGTATCGCAGCGGGGTGCTTTTCCCCTATACTCGTTTCAGTCCTTTAAAAGCGGTACAGAGAGACCGACAAGGCCAAGAAAGCATCCACAAGAAAAGGGTGTAAAATTCTGGGAGCCTTTGTCTGGTACAAGGGTTTTTTTATGCCCCGAGGCAGACATTCTCAAAGCCTGTTTGGTCGACTGTGCGCACTTCAGCCTGAAAGGAGTGTGTATGAAAGACAGCCCGAAAAGCACGCCAGATGCGAAAAATGCGAAAAGCGCGCAAAGCAACGCTGCCGTCATGGACGCTGCAGAAATTGAGCGATCCTTAACGCGCATTGCGCACCAAATCCTCGAATCGAACCACGGGGCGCAAAACCTTGCCTTAGTTGGTATCGTTACCCGCGGCGACATCCTCGCGCGTATGCTCGCTGAAAAAATCGCCGAAATCGAAGGAAGCACGGTGGAACTGGGGAGTCTCGACATCAGTTTCTACCGTGACGATTTCTTCACGAACTTCGCTCCCGAAGTACACGCAACGAACATCCCCTTTGACATGGCAGGCAAAACCATTGTCTTAGTCGATGATGTCCTCTACACAGGGCGCACAATTCGCGCTGCGCTCGACGCGCTCACCGATTTCGGGCGCCCCGCAGCAGTACAGCTGGCAGTGCTGGTTGACCGCGGACACCGCGAACTTCCCATTCGCGCCGATTATGTGGGCAAAAACGTCCCTTCCTCAAAAGAACAAAACGTGCGCCTCTACCTCGAAGAAGTTGACGGCACCTCATCCGTTGAAATCATCGACATACAACCAGGAACGCGGGCAAGCTCTGCTCCTTTAGGCGGTGAATAACGATGGCATTTACCCATAAACACCTCATTGACATCTCGGAATATTCCGCCGACGACATCATGCTGCTTCTTGAGGTTGCGGTGAAATTCAAGGAGGTCAATGAGCGCAAAATCAAAAAAGTACCCACGCTCAAAGGCTTTACCGTTATCAATATGTTCAACGAACCTTCCACCCGTACCCGTTCTTCGTTTGAGCTCGCCGAAAAACGCCTGTCGTGTGACAGCTTAAACTTCGGTGGTTCTTCAACGTCGGCGGTTAAGGGCGAAAGTCTTATCGACACGATAGAAACCCTTAATTCCTACAAAGTTGACATGGTCATCGTGCGCGACAAACACGCAGGCGTGCCGCGCCTGATTGCCGAACACGTTGACGCGGGAGTTATTGATGCGGGGGATGGCAAGCATCAGCACCCCACCCAAGCCCTGCTTGACCTGTATTCCATCTGGGAAAACCTCGGAAAGCTCGAAGGCTTACACGTCGGCATCGTGGGCGATATCGGGCATTCGCGGGTGTGCGGTTCGCTCATTCCTGCGCTTAAAATCATGGGCGCTACGGTTACCGTCATCGCACCGCCCACGCTCATGCCTGCCCGCCCCGACATACTCGGCGCCGATTACGTTTCGAGCAACATCGACGAAGTCTTGCCCGAACTCGACGTGGTCTACATGCTGCGTATCCAGCGCGAACGCCTCGAAGGGGCGCCCTATCCCAGCTTGCGCGAATACAACCTGTTATTCGGACTTACTCAAGCACGCGAGCGTCTCATGAAGCCTGACGCGCTCATCTGCCATCCTGGCCCTATCAACCGCGGCGTTGAACTCGACAGCTATATGGCAGACCACCCGAAGCGCTCCGTAATTCTCAACCAGGTCTATGCGGGAATTTGTACCCGCATGGCCGCACTCTATCTGCTATTAGGAGGGAGCGACGATGGCCTTACTGCTTAAAAACGCGCGCGTCATCGACCCAGCATGTAAGCTGGACGCGGTTTGTGACATTCTCATTCGCCACGGTGAAATAGTGGAAGTGGGGAAGGGTCTTTCCATCGAAAAGGGAATCACCCGCGACCTTACGGGCAAGATAGTGGTTCCTGGGTTGGTGGACATGCATGTTCACTTGCGCGAACCAGGTCAGGAACAAAAAGAAGATATTGCAAGTGGCTCGCGCGCTGCGGCACACGGGGGATTTAGTGCAGTGTGCTGTATGCCCAACACCAAGCCGATAATCGACAATGCGGCACAGGTGAGGTTCGTCACTGAACGTGCCGATGAAGTGGGAAAATGCCGCGTATATGTTGCAGGGGCGTGCACCCAAGGGCTCAAAAGCGAAACGCTTTCCGAAATGGGCGACATGGTGGCACACGGCGCGGTTGCCTTTACCGATGACGGATGCGGCATACACACCGCAGGCATGATGCGCCTGGTCATGGATTACGCGAGCATGTTTGATAAGGCGGTCATGAGTCATTGCCAAGACGAAAGTTTGGTGGGAGCTGGGCAGGTCAACGAAGGGGTTGTCTCAACGCGCTTAGGAATGCTTGGCTGGCCTGCTGCAGGTGAAGAAATCCAAATCGCCCGCGACATCGCTATCAGCCGCTTAACTGGCTGCCCGCTGCACATTCAGCACATTTCTACCTTGCGCGGCCTCGATTTGGTGCGCGCCGCAAAGGCGGAAGGCTTGCCTGTGACCTGTGAAGTGACCCCGCACCACCTCATTCTCACCGAGGATGATATCGGGGATGATTACAACACCTATCTCAAGGTGAATCCGCCCTTGCGCACTGCCGAAGATGTCGCGGGGCTTATCCAAGGAGTGGTTGACGGTTCGATTGATTGCATCGCAAGCGACCATGCCCCGCACGCCGCCTGGGAAAAGGATTGCGAATTCGAAGTGGCATGGTTTGGTATGACGGGACTTGAAACAATGCTTTCGCTCATTCTTACGAAATTTGTTGACACCAACATCATTGATTACGCCCGCATGGTCGAAATGATGGCAATTAACCCGCGCAAGGTGCTCCGCCTTGAGCAGGTGAAAATCGAAGCTGGCAACATCGCCGACTTAACGGTTATCGATCCTGAAGCCACCTGGACGGTTACGAAAGAAGATTTCTATTCCAAGGCGGTCAATTCTGCATTTCTCGGCGCTGAACTGAAAGGTCGGGCAAATGATGTCTATGTCGGTGGCTTCGCAACTATGGAAGAAGGTGTAATCGTTGAGTAAGCAAAGCGAAAATTTGTTAGCACAAACCTCATCACCGCTTGGTGCGCGTGCGCTCCTTGTCTTGAACAACGGGGCAGTATTTGAGGGTTTTGCAGGGGGAGCATACGGTGAGGTGTTTGGTGAAATACGATTCGACACTTCTATGATTGGGTATGAAAACGTGATTTCTGACCCCGCAAACGCAGGTACCATAATTGCGATGACCTATCCGCAAATCGGCAACTACGGACTTAATCTCGGGGATATTGCGGAAGGGAAAACCGACATTGTCGGCTTTGCGATACATTCCTTGTGTAAAACTCCTTCGAATTGGCGCAGCGAAATAAGCCTCTCCAATTTCCTGCTTGAACAGGGAGTGGTGGTGATAGAGGGTATTGATACGCGCATGTTAACCCAAAATATTCGCGACCATGGCAATGTTTTTGCTGCCATTTCTACCGAGGATTTGGATTCCGCTTCCCTCATAGGTAGACTTCAGCGCAGGTTTGGGGATGCCGAACCAAAGGTGAGCGCAACGGTGCCAGCCACAGCGGCTGCTGCACCCGCACCCGCTGCACCCGCAGCCGCACCCACATTCGCAGCCACTGCGCCCGCCACCCCAGTCATTCCAATCGCAGAGGGGGTCGAATAAGATGCCAAAACGTACTGACATCAAAAGCATCCTTATCATTGGTTCTGGCCCTATCGTTATTGGTCAGGCGTGTGAGTTTGACTATTCGGGCGCCCAAGCGTGCAAGGTTTTGAAAGCTGAAGGGTACAAGGTTATCCTCGTAAATTCCAATCCCGCGACCATCATGACCGACCCCGAACTGGTTGACCGCACCTATGTCGAGCCAATCACCCCCGAATTCGTTGAAAAAATCATTGCGAAAGAACGTCCCGACGCGCTTTTGGCGACTATCGGCGGGCAAACGGGACTCAACACCGCCGTGGCGCTGGCGAAAGAAGGCGTGCTCGACAAGTACGGTGTTGAACTGATAGGCTGCGACATCCAAGCGATTGAGCGCGGAGAAGACCGCAAACTCTTTAACGAATGCATGGAATCTATCGGGCTTGAAACGGCGCGCTGCGGCTATGCTTATGCGGTCGCCGATGCCGAAAATCTCGTTGGAGAACTGGGCTTTCCCGTTGTCTTGCGCCCGTCTTTTACCCTGGGCGGGGCTGGCGGCGGCATTGCGCATGACATGGAAGAGTTGCGCGAAATCGTAAGCCAAGGACTCGAACTTTCTCCCGCAAACGAAGTGCTCGTTGAAGAAAGCGTGCTCGGCTGGAAAGAAATCGAAATGGAAGTCATGCGTGACAGTGCGGGCAATTCCATTACCATTTGTTCCATCGAAAACTTTGATGCCATGGGCGTGCATACGGGGGACTCCATCACAGTGGCTCCTGCGCAAACGCTCTCTGCCGCCGAATACGCGCGCGTGCGTGACGCGAGCCATGCCATCGTGGCAGCGGTTGGCGTTGCGGCGGGCGGTTCGAATATCCAGCTTGCCATCCATCCTGAAAATGGGCGCATCATTATCATCGAAATGAACCCCCGCGTTTCGCGCTCTTCAGCTCTTGCGTCGAAAGCAACGGGATTCCCGATTGCCAAGGTGTCCGCGAAGCTGGCGGTCGGCTACACCTTCGATGAAATCCCCAACGACATCACCCAAATTGCTTCTGCTGCTTTTGAACCGACCATCGACTACTGCGTGGTCAAGGCGCCGCGCTTTGCGTTCGAAAAGTTCGAAGGAACCGACACCACGCTTACCACCCGCATGAAAGCGGTCGGTGAAGTTATGAGCATCGGGCGCACCTTCGAAGAGGCGTTTGCCAAGGCCATGCGCTCGCTTGAAGACGGGCGCGCAGGACTGGGGGCAGACGGCAAGGACAAGTTTGACGAAGAACGCTTCGCCGATTTGGTGGGGCTTCCCACCCAAGATAGAGCGCTTTATATGGCAGAAGCGCTGCGCCGCGGCTGGAGTGTCGAGCAAGTTTCCAAGGCGAGTTTTGTCGACCCGTGGTTTGTGGCGCGCATGGCAGACATGATAGCTGTCGAGCGCGGCATCGCTGAGTTGCCCCTTGCTGAAATTGATGCCGATACGATGTTTATCGCAAAACGCTTCGGGCTTTCCGACCCTCAAATCGCGCACCTCACGAACAGTAGCGAAGCAGACGTGCGCCAACACCGCAAAGCATTGGGTGTGGTGCCTACGGTTAAAACCGTTGATACCTGTGCGGCGGCATTTGCTACCGACACCGAATACAAATATAAGTGCTACGAAAAGGGCACGAGCGAAACGACGCCCAAAACGCGCAAACGTGCTTTGATTTTGGGTGCTGGCCCCAACCGCATCGGGCAAGGCATCGAATTTGATTACTGCTGCGTGCACGCAAGTTACGCGCTGCACGACATCGGCTATGAAACCATCATGGTGAACTGCAATCCCGAAACAGTATCGACCGACTACGACACATCCGACAAGCTTTACTTTGAGCCGCTCACCTTCGAAGATGTGATGGATATCATCGATGTTGAAGAACCCGACGGCGTGGTTGTTACCCTCGGCGGGCAAACACCCTTAAAGCTTGCGCGCTCGCTTGAAGCGGCAGGGGTCAACGTGATGGGCACCACGCCCGAAGCCATCGACTTGGCTGAGGACCGCGACCGCTTTTCCGCAATACTTGATGAACTGGGAATCACCTATCCGCAAGCAGGTATGGCATCCAGCTTCAAAGAAGCAAGCCGCGTTGCCGAAACCATAGGCTTCCCCTTGCTCGTGCGCCCCAGTTACGTGTTGGGCGGGCGCGGCATGGCAATCGTCTATGACGCTTCCCAGCTTGAAAAATACACGGCTGATGCCACGAAGATATCGCCTGACCATCCTGTTTATCTCGACCGTTTCTTGGAAGGCGCCATCGAAGTTGATGTTGACGCGCTTTGTGACGGCGAGATGGTTTACGTGGGCGGCGTGCTTGAGCATATCGAAATGGCAGGTATCCATTCGGGCGATTCGGCATGTTGTATGCCGCCGTTTTCGCTTTCCGAAGCCATCGTTTCGCAGCTGCGTTTAATCACGCGCCGCTTAGCGCTGCGCTTGGGCGTGGTGGGGCTTATCAATATCCAGTTTGCCATTAAAGATACGATTATCTACGTTATCGAAGCCAACCCGCGGGCAAGCCGCACGGTACCCTTTGTGTCAAAGGCAACGGGGGTAGCTCTTGCGAAATGTGGTGCGCGCATCATGGCGGGAGAGAAAATCGCCGACATGAACCTTCCCGATGACGAAAAACGTCTGAGTTATTACTGCGTGAAAGAAGCGGTGATGCCCTTTGGGCGTTTCCCAGGGACTGATGTGGTCTTAGGACCTGAGATGCGCTCGACAGGAGAAGTCATGGGAATCGCCCCGAACTTCCCTGCAGCCTACGCCAAGACTCAGCTTGCGATTTCTTACAAACTGCCCGAAGCGGGCAAGGTGTTCCTTTCAGTGTGCGATCGCGACAAGCGCCACATCGTTGCTATTGCGCGCGATGTTGTAAGAATGGGCTTTACGCTGTTAGCAACGGCAGGTACGGCGCGTACTTTGCAGGCTGCGGGAATTCCTGTGGAAGAAGTGAAGAAGGTGCACGAAACGGATTCAACCATCGTCAACGAAATCATGTCGGGCGAAGTTTCCTTGATGATAAATACGCCGCTGGGAAACCTCACGCTTGACGACGGGTACTATCTGCGCTCGCTTGCGGTGCGCCACGGCATTAGCCACGTGACCACCCTTGCTGGAGCTCAGGCTCTGATTGCTGGCATGGAAGCCGCATCGGGGGCAGGGGCAGGACTTGAAATCAAAGCCTTGCAAGATTTGCCAGGGCTCTAAGATGGTGCTCGCTGCAAAAATAATGCGCCTTGCAACAACGCCGCATGTCACAACAACACAGCGCACCACAACAACACAGCGTACCACAACAACACAGCGTACCACAACAACGCTGCGTGTCACAACAACGCCGCGTGGGTAGGGGAGGAATGCTTATGGAAACACGGTTCGACGAACAAGGTATCGTGCGTGCAAACAAACCTGTTGGCGCGGGACTCTATCTCATGGAACTTGAGGCGGAAAAAACCGCGCACTCAATCGCGCCTGGTCAATTCGTCCACCTACGCTTGCCAAGGATGGAAGCCCATATCCTGCGCCGTCCGTTTTCAATATATTCTGCCACACCCGAAAACGCCACGATAGAAATACTCTATCAATGCGTCGGGTTTGGAACAGCGCACTTAAGTGAACTTCTCGTTGGCGAAGTCCTTGATGTGATGGGACCGCTCGGAAACACTTGGCATACCCCTGATAGCGCCGAGCGCGCCCTGCTCGTAGGCGGCGGCGTTGGAGCGGCACCACTTTTTATGCTTGCCGAAGAACTTCTCGGCAAGGGTATTGCCTTTGATGTCGTGTTGGGCGCTCAAAGAAAAGATGCGCTCGTTTGTCGGACGCGCTTTGAAGCCTTGTTTATGGGCGGCTCCGTCCATGCTTTTTCTCTTGCTCACGCGAATTCCACCCTTTTTTGTGCAACTGATGATGGCAGCTTTGGTCATGGGGGCTTTTGTACGGAGTTATCCAAAGATTTACTCAGCAAACAAGCGTATGACTATATGGCGGTATGCGGCCCCGAACCGATGATGCGCATTGCGGTGCAACAGGCGCTGGAATGCGACACGCCATGTGAAGTTTCGCTTGAAAAAAGAATGGCGTGTGGGGTGGGTGCTTGCCTTTCGTGCGTGGTTGATACAAGCGAAGGCAAAAAGCGCTCCTGTGTTGACGGACCTGTCTTCGATGCACGGAAGGTGGTGTTTGCATGAGGGTGAAAATGCGGGTGAATCTCGGTGGCCTGGGCATGAAAAATCCCGTGACCACCGCATCGGGAACCTTTGCTTCGGGGCGCGAATACAGCGATTTTGTCAAGCTTTCCGCCCTGGGTGCTCTCACGACAAAAGGAGTATCCCTTCATGCATGGGAAGGAAACGCTACTCCGCGCATTGCTGAAACTCCCTCAGGGATGCTCAATTCCATCGGGCTTCAAAATCCTGGGGTAAAAAAGTTCCTCGAAAATGATATACCTTGGTTGCGCAAACAAAACGTGCCAATAATCGTCAATGTTTCAGGGCATACCTTAAACGAATATCTCATTTTGTTAAAAATTCTTGAAGAAGAAAAATCGATAGATGCCTACGAACTGAATATATCGTGTCCCAACGTTGATGCGGGAGGCATGACCTTTGGCAGCGATGTCAAAAGTGTTGAAGAAATAGTTACCCGCGCGCGTGCTCTGGCAACAAAACCTCTTATCGTAAAACTCACACCCAATGTGGGCGATATTGCCGAAATTGCGCGTGCGGCTGAAAGCTCGGGCGCTGATGCTCTTTCCCTTATCAACACCGTGCTCGGCATGGCAATCGATGCGCGCACCAAAAAACCTCTGCTCGCACGCGTGGTCGGAGGGCTTTCAGGCCCTGCCGTAAAGCCGATTGCGCTTCGCATGGTATACGAAACTTATCAGGCAGTAAGCATCCCTCTACTGGGGATGGGCGGCATCATGAACGGGGAAGATGCGGTTGAATTTATGCTTGCAGGGGCAACGGCGGTGGCGGTGGGGACGGCGAATTTCGTCAACCCGCGCGCGACAATCGAGGTCATTGAAGGCATACAAAACTATTGTGAAATCTACGGCGTGAAAGACGTCAATGAACTTATAGGGGGACTGCAGTGTTAAGCGATTTTGAACACCTCTCGGCGCGTGAGCGCATTATCGTGGCACTTGATTGTGGCAAAGAAGAAGCCTTAGCGCTTGCCGATGAACTTGTTGGGCACGCGCACTGGCTCAAAGTCGGCATGACCTTGTTTTATGAACAAGGACCTGCAATGGTGGGCGCTCTCAAGGAGCGGGGCTTCAAGGTGTTTTTGGACTTGAAGTTTCACGACATCCCTCATCAGGTGGCGGGTGCTGCGGCTTCTGCAACACTGAGCGGGGCGGACATGATAACGATGCACACGGTAGGCGGCATCGAAATGATGCGAAAAGCTCAAGTTCAAGCGGTGCAAACGGCGGCTGAACACGGCCTTGAAGCGCCAATTACCCTGGGTATTACGGTGCTCACCAGCATGGACAAGCAATCTCTTGAAGACATGGGCATTGCTCGTGAAGTTGTCGATCAGGTATGCGCGCTGGCACAAACCGCCCAGCAGGCAAATCTTTCGGGAGTGGTGGCATCCCCGCAAGAAGCTGCGCTTTTGCGCGAACTTCTCGGGCAGGCGGCATACATCGTAACCCCTGGTGTGCGTCCCGTAGGTGCTGCAATAGGAGACCAAAGCCGTGTGGCGACTCCGCTTCAGGCTCTGCGCGCGGGTGCCAGCCATATTGTGGTGGGACGTCCTATTACAGAAGCCACAAACCCACTTCAGGCCTTTGAGGACATTGTTGCAAGCATCGAAGCACCCTAAAGCTTTAAGCTTGCACCGAATGAAGCGCTCAAGCCCCTTCAACACACACGAAATGCCCTCAGATACACAAGAAAGCGTGCAACTCATCACATAAGATACACAAGCGAGACGAACCATCACATAAAGCACAAAAAGAAAGGAAACATACATGCAACGCGAAGAAATCCTCACCATACTGAAAGAAACAGGCTCGCTGAGAAGCGGGCACTTCAAACTTACCAGCGGGCGCCACTCCGATTCCTACATCCAATGCGCGCGTATTCAGGAATACCCGACCCTCAACAATCGTCTTGCAGCCGAAGCGGTTAACCTCTTACCTGAAGGTCTCAAAATAGATCTCGTGGCGGCACCAGCGGTGGGCGGTATCGTGTTTGGCTATGCGGTTGCCGCAGCCCTCGATAAGCGCTTCATCTGGTCAGAAAGGGTTGATGGCGCCATGACTTTGCGGCGGAGCTTCGAAGTTAATCAAGGCGAAAACGTCTTGGTTTGTGAAGACGTTGTCACGACGGGCGGCTCCGTTCAAGAGCTCATCGAACTTATCGAAGCGGCAGGTGGAAATGTGGTCGGAGTCACTTCAATGATTTACCGCGGTGGAGCAATAAAATTCGATGTTGCCTATTATCCTTTGATTGAACTTTTGACCCCGTCATGGGATCCATCCGAGTGTGAATTGTGTGCAAAGGGCATAAATATCGATTCTCCAGGGTCACGACACGTAAAACCCCGTGAAAAGCATTGAAAAATCGGTATAATTCGGTATAGAATAGGTTACGGTTTATGTGACCAACCGTTTTGAGTGGTAAATTCGAAATAGAATGAAAAAAGAGGGATTTGCGACTTGAAATGACTTATTGCATGGTAATATCTCAAGAATTGTTTTGAGGAAAGAAGGAGAGAAACATGGCTATACCTCAGCTAACCCCCGAAGAGCGTCAGGCAGCGCTGGAAAAAGCAAAAGCGGCGCGTATTCAGAGGGCACAGGTTCGTGAAGATCTGAAGGCTGGCAAGCTGTCCTTGGAAAAGGTTCTCAGCATGAAAAATGACGAAATCGTCGGCCGTATGAAGGTTTCCACGTTGATCGAAACCCTCCCGGGTTATGGCAAGGCAAAAGCAGAAAAGATTATGAAAGAACTGCAAATTGCTGAAAGCCGTCGCCTTCGTGGCTTGGGCGCACGTCAACAAGCAGCGCTTTTGGAGCGTTTGGGCTAAACCCCCTTTATGCATCAAAGCGATTTGCGTCAAGGCAATCTATTTGTCGTATCTGGGCCATCAGGTGCTGGTAAGGGTACCCTGGTGGCTCATCTTTTGCAGGAACTTCCTGATGCTTGGGTATCGGTTTCAGTAACGACGCGAAAGCCGCGCAAAGACGAAATTGAAGGCAAGCAATACTTTTTCGTTGACGATGCCCACTTTGACGCGCTGATAGAACAGGATGCTCTTCTCGAATGGGCGTATGTCTATGGCGGGTGCCGTTACGGAACCTTACGCAAGACCGTAGAGGAACATATTGCGTGTGGACAACAAGTCATCCTTGAAATAGACGTGCAAGGCGCTTTTCAAGTAAAAGAAAAGATGCCCGCTGCTCATCTCGTGTTTATCGAGCCGCCTGATTTAACCGTTTTGGAAAAACGTTTGCGTGGGCGGGGCACAGAAACGCAAGAGATGATAGAAAAAAGGTTGGACACGGCAAAAGTGGAGCTTTCCCAAAAAATGGAGTATGATGTACGGCTGATAAACGATGACCTTGATGAGGCGGTTGCCGAACTGGTGTCATTTATTAATGAATGTGCTGATTAGGATAAGGATTTAGGTTACATGAGCATTATCGAGCCAAGGATTGACGATTTATTAGAAGAAACCGATAACGACCGTTTCTTGCTCTGTGCGTTGGCATCAATTCGTGCCCACGACATCAATGACATGATGCGCGGACAGCGTGACCGCGCGATTCAGTTGCAAACTGCGGTAGAAATAGCCCGCGCGGCTGACAAAAAGCCCTTGAGCCTTGCCTTTAACGAAATATCACGGGGCGAGGTTTCTTTCGACCCCCAGTCGATAGACCTCAAGAACCACTAGGGCGCCCAAGGCGCATCAACGCGCATGTTTCAACGAATCTGTTTAGCTCACTATCATGAGATAGGACTCAAGGGGCACAACCGTGCTTCTTTCGAGATGCGTCTTTTGAAGAATCTCGAGCAACTTCTCCGCGATTTTCCCGTGGTAACTATCAAGCGTATTTCGGGCCGCATTTGTATCTATATCAAAGAGGGCACCGATTATGCTCTTGCCTGCGATTTGGCGAATCAGGTTTCAAAAGTTCCTGGTGTCGTGCGTGTTTCCAGCGGCTACAAATGCACGCGTGAGCTTGAAGTGTTTTACAAAGCTGCGGTATTGGCTATTGAAGACGCGGGTGAATTTTTGAGCTTCAAAGTTCAAGCGCGACGCAATCACACCGATTTCCCGATTGATTCCATGGAGATAAATCGTTTGGTTGGCGCGCATTTGTGCGATGTCTATCCCGACAAAAAGGTGCAGATGAAAGACCCCGACCTGACGGTCGCGGTTGAAGTGGTGCAAAGTTCGGCGTATGTGTATGCGCGCTCAATTGTGGGTATCGGCGGTTTGCCCGTGGGTGCTTCGGGGCGCGTTATGTGCCTGCTTTCTTCGGGCATTGATTCTCCCGTTGCGCTTTGGCGGATTGCGCGCAGGGGCGCCACCTGCAGCGCCGTTCATTTTTCAGGACGCCCCCAGACTTCATCAACGAGCGAATTTTTGGTCGCCGATATCGCTCGCGTGCTTCAAGAAACAGGGTGTATCAAGCGGGTTTATGTGGTTCCTTTCGGAGATTATCAGCGTGAAATAGCGGCTCTTGTTCCGCCTGAGCTGCGGGTTATCATGTATCGCCGCTTGATGTTTAAGGTTGCTGAAGCGCTCGCGCACCGAGAACGTGGTCGCGCTTTAGTGACGGGCGAAAGCCTCGGACAGGTTGCTTCACAGACCCTTGACAATATCGCGGCCACCGACGAAGCGGTGAGCATGCCCGTGTTCAGACCGCTCATCGGCACCGACAAACAAGAAATAATCAAAGAAGCTAAGCAACTGGGAACCTTTGATATTTCTTCACAAGATGCTCCTGATTGCTGCACGCTGTTTATGCCGCGCAATCCCGAAACCCACGCGCGCTTGCACGACGTGCTTGAGGCGGAAGAAAAACTTCCTCTTGCCGACTGGATTCCTGAAATACTTGCCGCCACCGAACTTCTCAACTTCCACGTTTAATCTTTCCCTATCTAATCGGTGTAGCTTTTCTGTCTAAAAAAGGCACACTTTTCGTTCAATCCGCAGCAAGTTCTTATCGAATTCATGTTAGATTTTTCTGCATTTTTCGTTCAATCCGCAGCAACTTTTTATCGAAAACTCATAGAACTTTTGTCTCCTTTTTAGGGGCAAGATAGTCCCTTGAAACAGAAGAGCCTTCAAGCATTCTAAGGAGGAAAAAACCTATGCCCTTTCAAGAAAGCGCCGAGTCACTCAAGGCAAAAGCCCATATGAGCAACGTGAAAAACCCTGTGCTTCTGGGGATGGGGGTGCTGGTGTTGGTGGTGGTATTCTTCCTTTTTCAAAACGTGAGCGACCTTTTACACACCGAGACTTTCGCACTTCTCGGGCAAAGCAGCGAAAGCAACTTCGCAATCGATACCGCGCTTCAAACCGATGAAGAAAGCAGCAATACAGAAGAGGCGAACACCTTTTTTATCCACATTGGTGGCGCGGTTCAAAACCCAGGCATGTATGAACTCGAAGAAGGCGCTCGTGTCCAAGCCGCCGTAGAAGCAGCGGGGGGTTTTAGCGCCGAAGCATCGCCTCACACGGTTAATCTCGCGCGCAAACTTGTTGACGGCGAACAGATAATCATACCCACACAAGCCGAAGCTGAAGCATACCAAGACGCCACACCTTTTGGCGGCGCACAGGGCACGCAGCAAGGCTCACAGGAAGCCTCCTCGGACAAAGTCAACATCAACACGGCGACGATGGGAGATTTAGTTACTTTGCCTGGCATTGGCGAAGCAACGGCAAAAAAGATACTGGCTGACCGCGAAGCGAACGGTTCATTCAAAACGGTCGAAGAAATCATGCGGGTATCAGGAATTGGGGAAAAGAAATTCGCTAATTTGCTTCCCTATATCACGGTGTAGGGAAAGCTATGGAACATACCCGAGAGCCAAGTTCAAAGCGTCCTTTCCCCTTGCCCCTTCTTTTCGTGGCGCTAGGGCTTTGGGCGAGTAGCGCTGTTGTCTATCAGTATTCGTTGTTCTTAAGCCCGCCTAAGCTGTGGTTGTTTTTCGCGGTAAGCCTCCTTGCGATTGCGCTCTCAATCGCTGCCTTTGCTAAGTATCAGCGCAGGCGAAGCGCCGCTGTTTTCTTGGTACTTTTAGGTATTTCACTGGGCGTTGCCTGTGGGTCGCTCGGGGGTATTTCAACGAAATCTCTTGAAGCAGAAATACCTTATTATCAAGAAAAAAGCTACCGCTTCGAAATCATTGAGGATGTCCACGAAACACCGTTTGCTCGAAGCGTTCGGGCTCGTACAGAACTCCCTTCAGGAAAGCCCTTCTTTGTGAATTTGACCCTCACAGAAAACAAAGGCACCCGAGATACAAAAAACGCTCAAGGCAATCTTTTCTTTGGGGACGTTATCAAAACAACAGTTATTCTCAAGCCGCCCGCAAACGCAAGCACAGAGTACTATTGGCAAAAAAATACACGGGCACGAGCGGCGCTTACAAGCTATGAAGCTCAAGCACCCGCGGGTATCTTTGGCATAATAACAACGATACGAAAAGCAGGAATCGAAATTCTCAAAGGCTTTGAAGGGCCTGGCGCAATCCTGCTTTCTGCAATTTTGACGGGGGAACGCTCAGCTCTGGACGCAAGCGGACTCTATGGCTCCATACGGGTTGCAGGGCTTGCCCATCTTGTTGCCGTGTCGGGTGCACACTTAAGTATTGTTGCCGCCTTTATTGCCTTGCTCTTGCGCCTTGTGCGCATTCCGCGCGTACCTGCCCTTATCATCCAGCTTGTCTTTATCGGCACCTATCTCGTGTTTACTGGTATGCAAATATCTGCCGTACGTGCAGCTTTTATGGCGATCATTGTTGCCCTCTCCTTTTTCTCGCAAAGGCGCGCTTCTTCGATAAATGCGTTATCGCTTTGCATCATCGCTATGGTGGCCTCAAAGCCCGCAACAGCCCTTTCGCTTTCGTTTTTGCTTTCGGCATCTTCAACGCTCAGCATCATTGTTCTTGCGCGGCTTTTTGGGGACTGGTGCACGGCGGTTTTCCCCCGCATTCCGATATTCGTGCGCGAAAGTGCGTCGCTCTCCCTTGCATCAAGTGTGGTTGTCGTGCCCTTGTCGGCAGCATTCTTTTCGCAGGTGTCGCTCATAGCGCCTTTGAGCAACATCATTGTCACCCCCTTGTTTGCGCTGCTTTGCACGGCGGGCTTGCTTGTTTTGTGCCTCGTGCTCGTCGTTCCCGCGCTTTCCGCCGTCCTCTTTCCCCCTTTGCTCGTTGCGGCGCAGGGTTTTTGTGAGATAGTTTCTGTCCTCGCAAACATACCCCATGCAGCAATTCCTGCAGATATGCAGGCCTCCTCTGCGGTGCTGTTAGGGTTACTCATTTTTTCGCTACTCTGGTATACCTGGTACAAACCCTCGAAGAAACAGATTCTTCGCTTGTGCGCAGGATTTGGAATGGTCGGCATAGCTTTCCTCTTTGCTGCACCCTTTATGGGAAACGACGAATTGGTCATGCTGGATGTGGGGCAAGGAGATGCCTTTTTAGTAAAAAGCAAAGGTGCCTGCGTCCTTGTTGACACGGGCGAGAACAAACAAGAGCTGCTCGCAGGACTTGCGCGCCACTTTGTCTATCACTTGGATGCGGTCATCATCACCCATCCTGACAACGACCACTGCGGCGCTCTTGAAGCACTCGGAGGGGTGGTAAAAGTAGACTCTGTTTGCCTTGCGCGCCCGCTGTTTGCCTGCTCGTGCAAAAACTGCGCAGGGCTTTTAGCGAGTGCCGAAAACCTTGCGGGCGAGGCGGGGCTTGTCCCGCTTGAGGTGGGGGATTCCCTTCGCTTGAAAAACCTTGTGCTCACGGTTGCGTGGCCCGATGATTTTTCGGATAAAGGGGGCAACGCGGACAGCCTGTGCCTGCTCCTTGAAACCACGGGTGAAAAGCCTTGGCGTGCGCTTTTGTGCGGAGACCTTGAAGCAAAAGAAATGAACATGCTTTTAGACAAGGAACGGGTGGGGGATATTGACCTGCTTAAAGTGGGGCACCATGGGGCAAAAGTTGCCCTTGATGAAAGGTCGGCTACGCGCCTTTGCCCCGAGATTGCCCTTGTCAGCGTTGGAGCCACCAATCGCTATGGGCACCCTTCGACAGAAGTGTTGGAACTTTTGGAATTGGTCGGGTGCGAGATTTTCCGCAGCGATGAGGTGGGGGATGTTGTGTGCAAATTTACGAATGAAAAGATTTCTGTTTGGACGCTAGGGTAGAATATTTTTGTATGACTACTCTTTCCAAAAACGACCCGTTATTGCCTGTCTACCTCATCAACGGGGAAGATGTCCTCAAGCGCGAAATCGTTTTGAAGAAACTCAAAACACGCCTTGCGGCTTCGGGGGATCTTGCCTTTAACTATGATTCGTTTTCTGGCGAAAGTGCTTCGGCGGAAACCATTATTGCCTCGTGCATCACTTTGCCTTTTGCAAGTGATGTGCGCCTTGTGCAGGTCAACAATGCCGATAAGCTAAAAAAAGCTGACACCGACAAACTGATTGCTTACTTGAAAGCTCCCACCGACACCACGGTACTTGCCCTGGTCGCGGAAAAACTTTCCGAAAAATCAGCGCTTTTTGTGGCGGTAAAAGCTTTCGGCGCTAAGGCGACCATATCGTGCTTGCCTCAGAAGCGCTACGAATTGGTGAAAACGCTGCGCAGCATTGCCCGTGGTCACGGGGTTGCTATTACCGAAGGTGCCGCGCAAGCGCTTATCGATTTGGTGGGCGAAAACACCGTCTACCTTGACAGCGAACTCAAAAAGATTGCGCTTGCTCATTTCGGACCCGATTCGGTGACCGAAGAAGAGGTGCGCTTTTTAGTAAGCAGAACCAACGAAGTGAAAAGTTGGGAATTTCTTGATGCCTTCGCCGCGCGCGACGTGAAGAAATGCGTCACTTACCTCGGGCAAATGGAATCAACATCCCCCTTGTCTTTGTTAGGGCGCTGCGTGGGTCGCGTGCGCGAATTAATATGCGCTCGCGCGCTCAACGACCGCGGGAGTGGTGCGGCTTTGGGGGCAACGCTTAAGATGCCCGACTGGAAGGTCAAAAACCATCTTCGCTGGGCACAGGGCTTTACTTCAGAAGAACTGCGGTGGGCGCTCATCAACGCGCGCGACTGTGAACGCGCCATGAAAAGCGGCACCGACCAGCGAACCGCTCTTCTTGATTGGGTGCTCGGCACCATTGTAGTTGAAATTACGTAGAGGCCTATGCTAAAGTATGGATTATTGAAGCGCCCGAAAGGTACTAGTTACCTACTCTGGCGCTTCCTTGCTTTTTATTCTCAAGATTAAGTGGAAGTCACGTCTGCAATGGTGCAACGGCGCAATGACAAAAACCCAAACAAAAAGGCTCCGAAGCGGAGCCTTTCCCTTGATATGCGGATGAATCCAAAGGTTTCATCCTTCTCAACTGCGCAGCGCGCAGGTGATTACTCTTTTTCAGCCGCAGCCTCTTCAGCAACAGCTTCAACAGCCGCAACCTCTTCAACGGCTGCGTCCGCTTCAGCAACAACCTCTTCAGCTGCCTCTGCAGCCGCAGCTTCTGCTGCTTCCTTGGCAGCCGCCGCTTCAGCAGCCGCAGCTTCTTTAGCTGCCTTAGCCTCTTCGTCAGCTTTTTTCTTGGCAGCACTTGCTTGGGACTTCTCGGTCTTTTCGCGATTCTTCGCTTTTTCCTTTGAAGCAGCTGCCATTGCCTTGTTGCGCTCAGCTTTCGCGGCGGCTTTCTTTGAACCGCCCTTTGCTGGTGCTTTCTTTTCAGCAGGCTTATAAGCTGCGATATCTTCAGCAGTAGCGACGGTGTTGGCAAGCTGCATGATGCCGCTCTTGCGGTTTGCGGCTTGATTCTTGTGAATGACACCCTTGGTGACTGCCTTGTCCATCAGGCGAGACGTCTTTAATGCCGCGGCATATGCTTCGGCACCGTTGCCGTTTTGTACGGCTTCTCTCACTTCTTTAGTTGCGGTCTTGAGTTTTGAGCGAACGGCGCGATTGCGCAGCCGCGCTTTTTCGTTGGTGATGTTACGCTTTTTTTGACTTTTTATATTAGCCACACTAATTCCTCCATGTTTATTGCTTGTTTCAGACGAAAACTTGTAGAGTTTATCACAGAACAGCCGCTTTTGTACAAGGTGTATTGGTAAAATACATCCAAACATTTAGAATGCAGACACAAATGCAGACAAAATGACCCATAAACGCAAACGAACAGACACCAAGGAGCACACGCGCAAAGATGAGCCAAGACCCCAAACGCATACGGAATTTTTCGATTATCGCCCATATCGACCATGGGAAATCGACCTTGTCAGACCGCATTCTTGAAATGACGGGCACGATATCTTCGCGCGACATGAAAGAACAGGTGCTCGATTCGATGGATATTGAACGCGAACGCGGCATCACCATCAAAAGTCAGGCGGTTCGCGTCGATTACCAGGCAGAAGACGGGCAAACCTACCAATTTAACCTTATCGACACTCCTGGGCATGTTGATTTCACCTACGAGGTATCGCGCAGTTTAGCCGCTTGTGAAGGAGCGGTGTTGGTGGTGGACGCAACGCAAGGCGTTGAAGCACAGACAGTTGCCAATGCCATGATGGCGATGAATGCGGGGCTCGAAATCATTCCTCTTATCAACAAGATTGACCTTCCCGCCGCCGAACCTGAACGCGTGCGCACCGAAATCGAGGACGGGCTCGCCATTCCTGCCGATGATGCGGTTATCGCCAGCGGAAAAACGGGCGACGGCGTGCACGACTTGCTCGAATCGGTGGTCTACAACATTCCCGCGCCCGAAGGTGACGCCACCGCGCCTTTGCGCGCGCTCATTTTCGATTCCTATTTCGACCCCTATCGCGGGGTTGTCGCACTTATCCGCGTGGTGGACGGCTCCATCAAACGTGGGGATCGCGTCCACATGATTGCGACAGGAATAGACACGCTGGTTGAAGAAGTTGGCGTGCGCCGCCCAAGTGAAACACCTATGCCTGACCTGGGCGTTGGCGAGGTCGGCTATCTCGTAACGGGCCTAAAAGAAGTCAGCAAGGTGAAGGTGGGCGACACCATAACAACCGTGCAAGGTAGGGGAGCGTCCCCCTTGCCAGGGTATCGCGAAGTCAAACCGATGGTCTATACAGGGCTTTTCCCGATAGACGGTGACCAATACGAACCGCTGAAAGAGGCGCTTGAGAAGCTTTCGTTAAACGACCCCGCGCTTATTTGGGAACCCGAAAAATCCCATGCGCTCGGCTTCGGTTTTCGCGTGGGCTTTTTGGGGCTGTTGCACATGGAAGTCATCAAGGAACGCCTGGAGCGCGAATTTGACCTCGAACTTTTGGCAACCGCGCCTTCCGTGGAATACCACGTGTTCAAAACCAACGGGGAAATGGTCTCCCTCCATTCCCCGCAAGAAATGCCCGACCCTGGCGAAATAGTGTCGGTTGAAGAACCCTACCTGAAAGCGAAGGTTCTCATCCCGCCCGATTACGTGGGCGCGGTCATGGATCTCACGGTCGCGCGTCGTGGCACCTTCATAACTATGGACTACCTTTCAACGACCACCGTTGAATTGCTGTGGGAAATCCCGCTGTCGGAACTCATCATGGATTACTTCGACAAACTCAAATCAGGCACGAAAGGCTACGCTTCGCTTGATTATGAATTCGATGGCTATAAGGAATCGAAGCTCGTGAAACTCGATATTTTGCTTTCGGGCAAACCCATCGATGCCCTGTCGTTTATCGTACACAAAGACAAAGCCTATGACCGCGGCAAGGTGCTTACCGAAAAGCTGAAAAGCATCATCCCGCGCCAGATGTTTGAAGTGCCCATACAAGCCGCGATTGGCGGGCGCGTACTTGCGCGTGAAACCGTGAAGGCAAAGCGCAAAGACGTGCTTGCAAAATGCTATGGCGGCGACATCACCCGCAAGCGTAAGCTGCTCGAAAAGCAAAAAGCGGGCAAGAAGCGCATGAAAAACATCGGTAACGTCGAAGTTCCTCAAGAAGCTTTCATGGCAATACTGAAGGTCGACGAATAGCGTTTCGTAAGATGGCTGCTGAAAAAATGACTACCGCAACGACGACTACCTCACTTTTTGAAAAGTATCCGCTGCTCTTGGCTCCCATGGCAGGAATTTCCGATGAGGTGTTTCGCAGCCTTTGCCTTGAACAGGGTGCAAGCTTAGGGTATACGGAAATGGTTTCGGCAAAGGGTTTGAGTTACTCTAATGCCAAGACTCGTGACCTCATCAAACTTGCGCCAGGCGAAAAACAGGTCGCGGTGCAAATTTTCGGGCACGAGAGCGAAACCATGGCAAAAGAAGCTTATGGGATTCAAGAGTATCTCGGCGCGGCGCTTGCCTATATCGACATCAACATGGGCTGTCCTGCGCGAAAGATTGTGCGCAAGGGGGATGGTTGTGCGCTCATGTGCGACCCGCCCCTTGCCGCCGACATCATCTCTGCGGTTTCTCGCGCGGTCGATGTTCCCGTTACCGTAAAGTTTCGCCGCGGCTATCACCTAGGCGAAGAAACCGCACTCGACTTTGCCAAGCGAGCACAAGAGGCAGGCGCGAGTGGCGTTGCTATACACGGAAGATTTGCCGAACAATATTACCGCGGGCAAGCTGACTGGGGCATCATCGCTACCATAAAGCGGGCACTTACTATTCCTGTCATCGGTAACGGGGATGTGAAAACAGGTGCTGATGCGCGTGCGATGAAAGAAGAAACCAGCTGCGATGCGGTAATGATTGGGCGCGGCGCTCAGGGAAACCCGTGGATTTTCGCTTCGGCAAAAGCGGCACTGGAGAAAAGTGAAATTCCCGCTGCCCCAAGCATTGAAGAACGTCTTTTTATGGCATGTCGCCATGCCGCGCTCTTAAGTGCCCTCGGCGGGCGAAATATCGTTCGCATGCGCAAGCACGCCATGTTCTACGTTGCGGGCATCCCGCGTGCCACAAAAGCGCGCGGTGCCATCAACGCGTGCGTGACCTATGAAGATTTCGAAAAAGTATTCACCGACCTTTTGCAAGATGCCCAGCAAGACGCCCAGCAAGACGCCCAGCAAGGCTCCCATCACGATTCTCCTCAAGACTCCCATCAAGGCTCCTAAACCATCAGAAAGGTGCGCTCTCATGTATGATGCCTACAAAGCCCTCTATCTCCACATTCCTTTCTGCAAACAGCGCTGCATCTATTGCGATTTCGAAACACAGGCGCTGCCTCACGGTGATGCCGCCATCACTGCCTACATCGATTCGCTGATAGAAGAAATCCGCCACGCAGCAAAGGATGGCAAACTTGCCGAAATCGAAACAGTTTATCTCGGCGGGGGAACGCCCAGCTATGTGGGAGGGAAGAATCTGTCAGCCTTGCTTTATGCCTTGTCGGTGTCGATGCATTTGACGAGTGATGTTGAATGCAGCATGGAAGCAAACCCCGAATCCTTAACCGAAGCGCTCGTAAAAGACGTGTGGGCATTGGGGGTGAACCGTCTTTCGCTGGGGGTTCAAAGTTTCGATGATGCGCTATTGAAGAAGTTAGGACGTGTTCATAGCGCCGATGACGCGCGCCGTGCAATCGACACTGCTCAAAAGCGCTTCGACAATGTGAGCATTGACCTTATGTGTGGCATCCCCGAACAAACCTTCGAAGATTTCCACGAAAGCCTTAAAATTGCTTTAGACTTAGGCGTGAAGCACGTAAGCGTGTATCCGCTGACGGTGGAAGAGGGGACTCCTCTTGCAAAAATGCAGGCAAAAGGGGAAATTGAAGAAGTCGACCAGGACTTTCAGGCACTCATGATGCAGATGGCAGCAAGCATTCTCGAGCCCGCGGGGCTTTTGCGCTACGAAGTCGCCAGCTACGCGCTTCCTGGCTATGAATGCAAGCACAATCTTGCCTATTGGACGGGCAAGCCCTATATCGGTTTGGGGACTTCGGCGGTAACCATGACGCAAAACGCTTCAAAACGCATGCGCACCCAAGACGGGGGCGTGATAGACGAACTTGACCGTCGGCAAATGGCAGCAGAAGATTTGATGCTTGCCATGCGCACGACGCAAGGAATCACCGAAGACGAATTGCGCGAAGTAACGCTGTTGCTTCCCGATGCGCCGTTAGTCTTTCGCGAACTTGCGCAGAAGGGTTTTGTGGAGCGCATAGACGAGCGCTACCAACCAACACTTGCAGGGTGGCTTTGCGGCAACGAGATGTATGGGAAAATTATTGATATGGCGCCCTAGGGGCAAACCCGCCGCATTTTAGCTGCCGCTTTTACTATAATGAATCGAAGCAATAACCATCACCATTCGAAACGGTAGAGAAGGGTAAGGTTTATCATGATTCATGCAAGTGAGGTAATCGAGAAACGTGCAGCGCTGCGTTGCGCCGAAATGATGGCAGCAGCAGCCAGAACAGCACCGAAGGCGTGTGGCATTGACGCGATAGAAACGCTCGTGTTAGAAGGGGAAGAAAAAGACAAGCTCACCACACTGATGAGAAGAATCGGCACGGAAAGCAACAAGCCTTTCTTTGTTCGTGATGCTGCCAATGTAGACGCCTGCCCGTGTCTCGTTCTTATTGCAGGCGCAACAGCAAGCCGTGGCTTGAACTGTGGTTACTGCGGCGTGGACGATTGCATCGAAGCCAAGAAAACAGGAATTGCGTGTGCCCTTGCGGTTACCGACATCGGGATTGCGCTGGGCTCGGCGGCGATTTCTGCCATGGAATGTCGCATTGATAACCGCGTTCTTTTCAGTGCAGGGGTTGCAGCGCTTGAAGCAGGGCTTTTCCCCGAAGAGGTGCGCATCTGCTACGGCATCGGTCTTTCGGTCATGGGTAAAAACATCTTCTTTGATCGCTCAAGCAGCTAACGCTCAAGCAGCTAGCGCTCAAGCAGCTAGCGCTCAAGCAGCTAACGCTCAAGCAGCTAGCGCTCAAGCAGCTAGCGCTCAAGCAGCTAACGCTCAAGCAGCTAACGCTCAAGCAGCTAACGCTCAAGCAGCTAACGCTCAAGCAGCTAGACCTAGGCCTCAATCTAAGCCTACCAACAACCCCTGCAAAACAGGGGTTGTTTCTTTAGACTACTTATTAAACTTTAGCTAACCTCAAACAATTCTCCTGTTTGGGTTTCAATGACAAAGCCCCGCACGTTCAAGTATGAAGGCGCAAGCGGATGGTTTTGAATGGTTGCAACGCTTCTGAGAACGGCATCGCTCATGTTGCCAAAGCCCTCCAGCCATTCATCAAGGTTTATCCCACTTGCCGCTGCCTCTTCAATAGCACTCGCTTCAACGCCCGCTTCTTGCATCAGCATAGTCATACGTGCTGCATTCATGTTTTGAGCGCCGCATTCAGTGTGGGCGACCACCATAATCTCGCGCACGCCCAGTTCATACACCGCAACCAGCAAAGAACGCATAACCGCTCCGTAGGCATCGCTTACTTCGGCTCCTGCAACTTTGATGACGTTGACATCGCCATCTTCAAGCCCGAGCGCCGCAATGAGCATGCTCGTGAACCGCGTGTCCATGCAGGCAACTAAAGCCAGTTGTTTGCGCGGTTTTCCGTCAACCTCAAAAATTTCACCGCTTCTTTGCGCCACAAATTCTTTGTTGTAATTAAGAACGTTAGTAATGGCCGATTCTTTTTTCATGCGAGCTCCTCAATCCGTTTTTCAGCCCTCGCTTATGGTACACGACCTACCGCGTTTTCGCCATTTCAAAGCAGCAAGCAAACTAACAATTTATTTTGTATGCGCCCAGCAGACCGCACCAACTCATGCGGGGGTGTATACTGGGCAGGTAGAATTACAAAAGGGAAGTTACCAACACGGGGGCACGGGGATGAGAATAGCCATCTCTGTGCTCCGACCAAGCACTACCAAGGATTGAGGATACAAGGGAGGAATTTACATGAAGAACTACAAAGCAGCAGCAACAATCGTTTTCAGTTTCGTTTTGGCAGGCGTGCTTATGGGCTGCGGCGGCGCACCAGGCACCCCCGATACTGAAAAAGGGCTTGAGCCCGAAGCGGGAGATGCACAAATCACCGAAGCAGAACAAGCGCCCCCGACAGCAGAACTCCAATGGACGTCATATACGCTTGCAATCCGTGAAGCTCACGATGACGTTTCCCCTGTGGGTATCAATGAGGTAGAAGGAAGGCTCGTCAGAGTTGTTTTTGATTATGTTTCTGACACTAAAGGACTTGGCGGAATCTTTTACGGCGAAAGCCCCAATATGTTTGACTTCCTTAAAGAATCAAAGTTTTCTCTTATTGATTCTGCTGGTAAAAGGTACGAAGACACAGGCTCCATTGGTTATATTGCTCTCGAAATCGTCGACGGCTCAATGACTCCTAAAGAAGTTCAAGATACTTTTGCGCTGCTTTTCGACGTGCCAAAAGACATAGCATTTGATGAACTTTCCTTATTTGTCGAAGGTCAAATCATACCTATCAAATCGTTTTTTGTGGAACATGAAGACTAAAAATGTTTTGTATGCGCAGCGCAGACCGTAAAAACTTGTTTGCGCCTAGACTAAGACTAGTAAGCTTTGATTGACTTGAGGAGGAAAGCTATGTTTTGTCCAAAATGCGGCACACAACTACAAGAAGCCGCACAATTCTGCGGAAACTGCGGAAGCCCCATCGGGGATGTTCCCGCACCTGCACCCGCATCTGACCCTGTGCAAAATCAGCCTGCACCCGCCCCGATGGCAGGAAACAAAACACGCAAAAAGCTTTCGCTCGGTGGAAAGATTTGGAGCATTGTTCTGGCAGTCCTCAATGTGCTATGGGGCGGAATAATGCTTTTGTTGGGAATAGATGAACTGCATTCTGTGACTAAGGGTCCCGCCAATTATCTCTTTTTAGTGCTTTGTGCTTTAGCGGCTGTGGCGATTGTAGTGGGCTATATTTTGATACTACGCTGCAAGGATTCAGGATGCAAAGTTGTTTTGCTTGGCGCTCTGGCAAGTTTTTTATTCGGCATTGGTTATGCTTTATTGGGGAATTGGTCTGCTGGAGACGCTATCAGCCTGGTGGTTGCCGTAACGATCTTCGCTGCCTTGAACATAGGCATGGTCTGGTTCTACTTACGAAAGAAAGTGAAGCACTGCGCGACACTAGAAGCTCAAGAACAGCCGTATTCGAATACGCCACAGCTGGGCGTTCCCGAGCAAGTTTCCAAGAAAAATACTCTGTCGCCCAAAAAGAAGAAGATGATTCTTGCAATTGGTGGCGGCGCAATCGCCATGGCGGCAATACTCGTAGTTGGCATAATGGTGCTTACGGCCGACCCGAGCCCCGAAAAAGTCTTGAACAACTTCTCCCACTATCAACCTTTAGCCGACAGCGAAAACAAGGCGGGAATCTATATTGAAAAGATTAATGACAATTCTGATTCTTCAGTCGTTGTTATGTTTTCAAACATGGCGATGCTAACCGAAGAAAACACAGGAGTTGTCTTAGGGCGGCTTCATGTATACAATGCTCAATCGCTTTCAAAACCAGTTGATTTTATCGGGGCTTCCACCCATGTCACTAAGACGAGCTATGACGCTTCTGGAGCGGCAAAAGTCACCGATAACTATTATCACCCGTTTATCAAAATAAACGATAAGCGAATAAGATATGTGTTGGTGCATTTCGAAGGGGTCGACGCCTCTGAAGCACCAGAATTAGAAACCGCACCATGCTTTTTCATTGTCGATCTAAAAAAAGCAACCGTATTGACAGAAGTCCCCTTAAAAGCAGAACCAGGGTTTAACCAATAGGACGTACGCTTAAGACTCAAAGCACAGGCAGAGATACACAGGGCTCAAAAAGACATCGCAAGAGGGTGGTCATACACCTTTTGATACGTGCAAAAATAGAAACAGTAAAGCTTATTAAGACAAACAAGGACGGAGGAAAGAATGGGAAAGATAGCGCACTTAAAGGTTACTTGTCCGCAATGCGGAAAGTATTCGAGCATCTATGTTGAAGAAAGTGGCGGAACGAATGCTCAGGTAAAATGTGAGCACTGCAAACAGGTTTTTGAATTTGGTGCAGGGATGATGTATGAACCAGTTGCTTATGTTCCTTCAATTCCAGCTTGGGCTAAAATCACTGAAGCTGATAAAAGCAAATCGTTTGTGCAGACAACGCAATGCAAAAAATGCGGTAGCAGCTATGATAGCTCTGACTTGGAACTGGCCAAAATTAATGAAAGAATGAAAAGCGAAAAGAAAGATGACCCGCTTTCAAGCATGCTTTCCGAGGCGCTTTTCAACCATGTTGTCTCGGAAGCCTCAAAGCTACTTTATAAATGCGGTAATTGTAGTGCGATTGCATGTTCAAAGTGCGCTTTAGAGAGTGATTCCCTTACGGGAAAGCGCTGTCCTTTCTGCGAAGCGCACTATACCATGTATTCCAAAATAGAACCCTCTCCCGAAAACATATCAAGTGGCAATTCCGCCACAGAGCAATCTCAGACTTCTTTGGAGTCGAGTGGGGGCTTCTTCAAAAAATTCTTCAAAAAATAAACTCTCCTATTGAGACAAACGCTTGATTATTTCAAAGAGGGCTTGCCTTGAGCAAGTCCTCTTGACTTTTGGGCACCTCTTCATCAAAAGCCGTGTATAAAGACCTTGCAGCGTTCTTTCGGCAAGAAACTGTATGCACGATGCAGACCAACGACATACGCCCACACGCTAAGCTTTTAGTATTGACAAGCACTACAAGCAGTTAATACAAGGAGCGTGATAGCAGTGGCAAAGAATGAAACACCAAAAGTCACAAGAGAAATGCCGTACCGTTTTGTTTGCGAGCATTGCGGAGTGCAAACTGAATGGAAGCAGGCGCATGTTACGGGAGAAACAGACGAGGCAATCAACCAAACGGTAATCCCCGAAGCGATGCAGGCTTCGCAAGAGGGCAACTATTTCGACTTTAATAACATGGTAGGAAAATGTGACCATTGTGGTCATCGCCAATCGTGGGAATTGGGGGAGGCAAAAGTTTGGATGCGCCGCTCACCTTTGATGGGCTTGAGTTTAGGTGCTGCCCTAGGAGGGTTTGGCGCTTTTGCAGCAGTCTTTCTTTTTGGTTTGCTGGGAGCTTTGGTTATCTTTGTTGCCCTGGCCTTGTTGGGTATGATTGGCGCCTTTATTTATGGTTTGGTTCAATACCTGATTATCAACTCAGACATGAAAAAGACTTCGCTTCGCCATGCGCCCGAGATTGTCTGGCAGATGCCGACCGCTCAAGTTGAATCGTTAGCGCCTCCAGTTTCATAAATTTTGCAGCGCATAGGCTCGCAGCGCCCATGCAGTTATAAAAAGCACCACCTGCGATTGTGGGGTAGTCCGATGGATTTACATAGTAGAATAAAAAGAGCTCAGGCAAGGAATAGTTTTGGGGAGAAAATATTCATGGATGATGCCGCAGCTTTTTTGGGCTCATACAAAGAGGCACTGATAAATGAAGTGGCTGAAAGCGGTGCGTGGCCTCTTGAGCTTATCGAGCGCTACGAACCCGAAAGTTGCCTGAAGCACTCAGGTGCTAAAGAAGTCTATCTGGTTACCGACAAAGAAACAGGCGCACGGGTGGTTTTGCGTGCCTCTGATTTGGACGCGGGGGAAAGGGCAGACGCTGAACACGCCATCCTTGCGCGGCTTGATTTTGCAGGCATTCCCAAAACCTACGGAACTTTTATAAAAGACGGGCGCAGCTACCTTTCCCGTGAGTATTTTGAGGGCGAGCCGCTTGACCAAGTTATTGCGCGAGGCACTCTTGAACCGACTCAAGTTCTTCAAATTGCGCGGCAAATTTGTGTGATTCTCGACTACTTGCACAAACAAAAGCCGCCGATAATACATCGCGACATCAAGCCACAAAACATCATTGTGCGCCCCGATAACAGTATCGGTCTTACGGATTTTGGAATTGCGCGTATCTATAAGGAAGGTTCTTCTTCAGATACTCAATACATGGGAACCTTACCTTACGCACCGCCCGAACAGTATGGCTATGCCCAGTCCTCACCCCAGACCGACATTTACGCGCTTGGCATCGTGATGATATATTTGGTGTGCGGCTCTCCTGACCGTCGTGACCTTTCCAAGCGCATAACAGACTCGTCCTTGCGCGCGCTTATTGAAAAGTGTATCGCTTTTGACCCCGAAAATCGTTTTCAAGATGTGCGCCAGATTATCAAGCGCATTGATTCTTTCAAAACACGCCGCCGCCGCATTATCCTTGGTATTGTGGCAGCATGTTGTGCCCTCGTCCTTCTTGGAGCTGGCGGTGCCTGGCTTATAACTCAGAGAGATTCTGTTTTGCCGTCTTCTTCTTTTCCCTATAGTAGCGAACCGCGCCTAGGCTCAACAGCACCGCTCTATGATTACACCAACGGCGGAAACCTTCATGCGAATCTTAATAACGGCGGATTTGCAGCAACGGCAGACCCGGGGGACTCCTTTTATGTCATCAGTGAGGGCAACATTTATCACTTGGACAAGGATGGCAATGTGCTTGAGCAAATCTATGCAGGTAATGCCAAACGGGGCTTGAATATCTGTGGTAGTGATTTATATTTTGTCGAAGATGAGCCTGGGAAAAGGAGCTCGATATACAAGATAGACCTGAACTCAAAAACGACAACTGAACTTAAATACGCGGGTGCAGAAAATATTTATTTTGATAAGGGGCAGATGTATTTCACTGACCCCTACAACCATCTGAACCTCTATGCCGTTGAAAGCGCTGGGGGCGAACCAATTTTGGTTGACGATACTGAAAATGTGCACTACAGCAACATAGTTGATGGTGTCCGCTATTATGCCGACGGTACCGACGACAAGTATCATCTCTATGCAAAGAATCTTTCAACAGGAGAAAGCACGCTGTTGTATGGTGAACCTTCACACTGGCTTTCTGTTTGGAATGGGCGGATTTATTTTTCTGACCACACAAACCATTGCCTTGCCTCTATCGGCTTAGACGGCACGGATTATCGAATAGCCTACGGTCAAACTTCTAGTTCTATTGTTGCTTCTTCGCGGGGTATTTTTGCATGGGATGGCATTAGTAGGGATGTGTTTAGCATTGATGTCGTAAGCGACAATCGCACGGTGTTAATCGCTGACGAATATGTGGATTTTTGTGTTGCGGGGGACTGGATCATTTATCGAGAACGTACCTCAAGCACAATATTAGGCATGGTGCGCCAAGACGGCAGTGAAACAAAACTTTTTAGCCCCGAGATATAGGGTAAGCGTACCTGCGCTGTTTTAAGCGCCTTCGATACCCGTGTCTAAGGGTACAAGGTCGAGTTGAACAAGAAATTCGTAGAGTTTCAGGTTGTCGTAGCCATGATTGATAGCAAAAATAAGCGCGGCATCACGTTTGATGAGGGCATGCAAGGCTCCACTTGAGGTAACAGCAAGCATCCGCTGGGTAGTGGTAAGGTCTAGATGCATAGCAAAGGAGATGGACAGATAATAGTCACGCTTGCCGATGCGCGTACCGTCCATGATTTGATAGCCATACGTGCGCGAAATATTGGCATCGCGAATGACACCGCTGCGCGTTAGACCTGTGGCAAGGAAGAGCTCGTCAAAGAAGTCGCGGATGTTGGGGTCAAGGAAATCAGAGCTCTGTTCCTCAGAAAAGGCAGGAAAGGTGTCCTCTTTTAGGCGAGAGAGCATAGCCTGTGTGTCAAGGACAACTTTGTTCTCTTGAGGCTGCTTTGTCATCCTCATCCCTTCATTGTTCAAACTGCCTTTGCGCACGTTTCTTTACAAGTTTTACAAGCTTTGCATAGTATAGCCTAAGTGACTTTGATAAGGGGGTAAAGAAAAGGAGCAAAGGAATTGTTCCTTTACTCCTTTTGAACTCGTTACGAGATTTCGGGTGAAAACGTCATTCCAATATGAACATCATATTTCCCCATGTCAAAATCTTGCCGTTGAGATGAAAATCTCCCGTAATAGACAAGGGTGAGTCATCGATATGGCACTCGACCGTGCCCTCTTTGAGGGTTCCGTCGGGGATGGTGTAGTTACCCGTAGTTACTCCGCCATCCCTGTCTACGAGGGTGAAGCGTCCCTCTTCTGTAAACTCTACGGTTGCATAGCCGCCTTGGGTCATAATGTTTTTCCAGCTACCTACCAAAGTAATAGAATCAAAATCAATTTCGGAACTTTCTTCTGGTTCTTCGGCTTCTTCTTCCGTTGCTTTTTCTGGTGCTTCGAGCGGCTCATCAGGCTCAGCTTTTTCTGCAACAGCATCATTAAGCTCTAAAGCAGGTTTATCAATCTCTGTGTCGTTCGACCCGAAAAGATTTGCAAGAAGCAAGGTTATGCCGACAATCAAAGCAACACCAACAAGAGCCAAGATAATCCATAGCCAGATTTTGCGAGGCTTTTTCGGGGGTTTAGCAGAAGAGTTCTGCGGCTGTCCAATGGGCGCAGATGCTGGGTACGGTGCAGCAGGTGCCGATGGCGCGAATGGCGCCGTCGCTGCAGGTGATGCAGCTGGCGCAAGTGGTACTGTCGCCTCGGGTGAGGTAGGTGGTATTTGCTGCTTGTTCTTTTGCTTGTTGTCAACTTCAGGGGACTTTGCCTTTTCAGCAACCTCTTGTCCACACGCGTGGCAAAATAATATCGCCTCAGGCAATTGTGCTCCACAGTTTCTGCAATACATAGTAGCCTTCCTTTCGTGATTAGCTCAATTATAGTGCGCTTATTGGGGGCTAGATTCTGTCCTTGTTTATTAAATCCTTATAGAGAAAGATACCATACCCTTTACGGATTGAAGGTATGCTTTGCGCAGACAAAAAAGAATTTGTGTATGAGAATCTCCAGTCAACAATGCTTTTTCTAGCAATTTTTCAGAATTTGTGTGTTGGTCGCGTAAAATGGGTGCGTGCAGGAACAACACCGTGTGTTGAAGCAAAAATGATGAAAAGGATATTATTAAATGGAAAATAAACGACACATTTATATTCTTTTAACGAAGCACTCCGATAATTTTTCCCAGTTCATTGTTGCCCTTATTCAGGGGCACTATTCCCATGCTTCAATTGCCTTTGAAGAAGAGGGGCACTATTACAGCTTTACCCGAAGGGGCTTTCATATCGAAGATCCTGAAAAGATTTGCCGCAAGCGCCACAATGTACAATGTGCTCTTTACCGCATACCCGTGTCTTGTCAGGCATACGATTCTATGAAGAGCCATCTCGATTCCCATTATATGGATGTTGCTGATTGGAAATACAATATCGTCGGTGTTTTTCTCGGCATGGTGAGATTCTCCTTCCTCAAAAGAAAGCGCAAGCGCTTTTGCAGCCAGTTTGTGGCAGAAATACTTGAAGCTGGTAAAGAAGTCCGTCTGCAAAAGAAGAGTTCCGTGGTTTTCCCTGATGACTTCGCCAAGGCAGGTCTTGTGGAACCTGAATTTTTGGGAACACTTGAGGGTCTGGTAAAACGATATCGCCGCACCAAGCGCCCGCAAGCTGCGTAGTTTCCTCGCCCGCAGACAGCAACGCCCGCAAGCAGCGTAGTTTCCTCGCCCGCCAACAGCAACGCCCCCAAGCCCGCAAGCCGCATAGTTTCACCACTCGTCATCAAAAGAGCGTTCACGCCTTCCAGCCGCCTAAAGGCAAAGAATTCTTACGCTTAGCCAACGCTTAAAGAAATTTTTCATGATTCTTTAGCACTCTTTGATAGGGGCTGCTAAAATGCTCCAAGAGTTTCGTTCACGAATAATTGCGAAAGGGAGCAGTTGCTTTCAGATAGACGACAAAGAGTCCTCAGTGCTCTTATCGAAGAATATATCGCCAACGCGTTGCCTGTCGGTTCGCGCACGCTTGTTGAGCGCTACCGCTTAGGCGTAAGCCCAGCAACGGTGCGCAACGAATTATCCGTGCTTGAAGATGCAGGCTATATCGTTTCTCCCCACACGTCAGCAGGGCGTATTCCAACCGATACGGGCTATCGGGCATTTGTGGACGATTTGCTCACCTCGCCCCTTATTGGTGAATCAAACCCAAGCACCGATATGGTTCAAGAATTGCGCAACTCCGCCACCGAACTCGATTCGCTTCTCGAACAAACATCCTCAGCACTTTCCCGCTTGACCGATTGCCTTTCCATCGTGTTGGCGCCTTCGGTAATCTCACAACACATCAAGCAACTTTCGCTGGTTTCCTTAAGCGATTATCAAGCCCTTATCATCGTGGTTACCGAAGACGGGCAGGTGCTCAACCGCCACATGGATTTCACCGAAGCGATTGATTGCGAAGAATTGGCTCACGTACAAAACCTCTTGAACCGTTTCTTTGCAGGCAAGTCGGTGCTCGATGTTAAGCAGGAAGCGGACAAAAGCCTTGTCGAAGCTTTGAAAAACCCGTTGGTGCAGCTGATTTTGGATGAAGTTATTGTCTGCTTGCAAGAAAACAGAGGCAACCGCGCACATCGGCTAGGGGTCACCTCGCTTTTGCGCAAGCCCGAGTTTTCACGAGCAAGTTCGCTTCTTCCCATCATGCAGGTTTTAGAGGACGACACGGTTTTGTTCCACATCTTTGACGAAGGAGCCTATGGCAAAAATACGGTGGTCAAAATAGGCAGCGAAAACACACCTGAAGAACTTTCAGGGGTGTCGGTGGTTGCGGGGCAATACGGACGGGGCGAAGCAGGCGGCGTTGTGGCAGTTATCGGTCCGACCCGTATGGATTATTCAAAAGTTATTCAGGCAGTACGCGCAGCTCAACAGGTGCTGCAAGACATTTAACAAGGATTTAGCACGATACTTAAACAAGATATTTAAGGAAGATATTTAAGGAAGGTTCTTAGCACCCATGGCGAAAGATTTGTACGAAATTTTAGACGTAGATAAAACGGCATCCGACGATGAAATCAAAAAAGCATTCCGCAAACAGGCGCGCGAACTTCATCCTGATGTAAACAAGGCACCCGATGCAGAAGAGCGCTTCAAGGAACTCAACGAAGCCTACGACGTGTTAAGTGACCCTGGCAAGCGCACCCAATACGACCGCTTTGGCACCATTCCTGGTGCAACAGGTGGTGGCTATGGGGGCAGCTACGTTGACCTCGAAGATTTGTTTGGTGGCGGCTTTGGCATGGGAGACCTCTTTAGTTCGTTTTTTGGCGGAGGGGCTTCACGCGGAACCGTTCGCAAAGAAGGACGCGACATGGGAGTTGGTTTGCGCCTCACCCTTGAAGAAGTGGCAATGGGCGCGAAAAAGGAAATCGTGTATGACCGTTTGTCGCCCTGTCCCGATTGCGGCGGCGGAGGACTGGGGGAAAACGGGCGTGAGATAAGCTGTCCCGAATGCGGCGGGCAAGGGCGTGTTGTTACCGTTCAGCGCACGTTCCTCGGCGATATGCAAACGGCGACAACGTGTAAGGAATGTCGCGGAACAGGCAAGACGATAGAAAACCCCTGCCAAGAATGTGATGGACAGGGCAGAGTGCCCGACCGCCAGCGCGTGACCGTTGAAGTTCCTGTGGGTATCAAGGATTCCCAGCAGCTACGCTTAAATGGTTTCGGCGAAGCGGGAATGCAAGGTGCTGCTTCGGGCGATTTGATTGTGACGTGCAGAATCGTGCTCCATGAATTTTTCGAACGCGATGGCGACAATCTCCATGCGCGGGCGAATGTTTCGATTATGCAGGCAACGCTCGGTGCCCAGATTAGCGTTGATGGCATTTTCGAGGACGAAAAAGTAAGCGTGCGTATTCCTGAGGGATGCCAAAACGAACAGGTCGTGGTGGTGCGCGGTCACGGCATGCCTCGCTTCAAAAGTTCTTCACGTGGCGATATGTATGTTCACGTTAACGTAATCATTCCGACCAAGCTCACCAAATCTCAGCGCGAACTTCTCGAGCAGCTTGCCTCTGACATGGGCGAAAGCGTTTCTGAAGCACGAACGCCTCTACAAAAGCTGCGCGACGTTTTCAACTGATGCGATTCGTGATTTCGCTATGGCGCTGTACCGATTTTTTCTCGAAAACCAAGTCCTTGCAAACGAAGCCGAGGCGTGTTTTGCTCTGCGCCTCAGTGCAGAGGATTTCAAGCACGCGGGTGTTGTGCGCCTTGAAGCGGGCGAACACATCGGCGTTGTTGACGCGGCAGGGGATTATTTCGAATGCGAAGTTGTCCGTTTTTCGCTTGATGTGCTCGAAGTGCGCATCGTGGAACGGCTGCCCGCAGGAAAACCGCGCCCCACGGTGGTGCTCGTGCAAGGAATTGCCAAGGGCGACAAGATGGATCAAATCATCCGCCAAACCACCGAACTGGGGATTTCTGCTGTTGTGCCGTTTGCCGCCGAACGCTGTGTCGTAAAACTCGACGAAAAAAAACTCAGCTCCCGTGTGCAACGCTGGCGCTCGATTGCAAAAAGTGCTGCAATGCAAAGTGGGCAGCTACACATAGCTGAAGTTTCAGAACCGAAAAATCTCAAAGAGGCGTGTGCGTTTCTTGCTGGTGCAAGCGTCGTGCTTATTTTTTGGGAAGAAGCAAGCATGGGCGTGGGAAAGGGCGTTGGCAAGGGCGTGGGAAAGGGCGTTGGCAAGGACGTGGGCGTGGCCACTATTGCCGCCGCACTGGAGGCTGCCTTTGCGTCTTTGTTCCTCGAACCGTCCGATGCGCGCGTTGCTCTGGTGGTAGGTCCTGAAGGGGGCCTGACTAAAGGCGAAGTGGCAGCGCTTCTTGCGGCGAATCCGCGTGCGGCGACGCTTAGTTTGGGTGCGTCTATCTTGCGCAGCGAAACAGCTGCCGTGGTTGCTTCAGCACTCACCTTATATGAATTAGGCGAACTTCAGTGAAGTTTTGCCTGGTAAACCTTGGGTGCAAGGTTAATCGGGTCGAATCCGATTCCTTGATTGCAACGTTTCTTGGTCTGGGGCACGCCTGCGTTTCTGTGCGCGACGCCGACTATATTGTTGTTAATACCTGCACGGTCACGGGCGAAGCAGAAAAAAAGACCCGCAAGGCGGTGCGGCGAGCTTTGCGCGAAAACGCAACTGCTTCTGTTTTCGTCACGGGATGTGCGGCGGCGCTTGATGCGCAAACCTTCGAAGCCTTTGATGCGCGCGTTGTTGTCGAGCCTGACAAACGCTATCTTGTTGAAACAATCATCCAATGCTTTGGTGGCGGCGCAAACATGCCTGTTGTGCCTGCTGGGCCTGAGGGTGCATACGCGCAGCGGGTAGGGAAGGAATTTCCCACGCGGGTTGGCATCAAGATTCAAGACGGCTGCGATGAAGTGTGCAGCTATTGCATTGTTCCTGCTGCTCGAGGCAAAGCGCGCAGCGTTTCGGCCCATGAAATCGAAACGGAAGTACTCGCCTGTGAAGCGGCGGGAGTCAAAGAACTGGTTCTTACGGGCATAAATTTAGGCTCGTATTGCTTTGAGGGCATGAACTTTACCGCGCTTTTGAAAAGGCTTCTTGAGGCGAGTGAGCATCTTCGCTTCAGAATATCGAGTATCGAACCGTGCGATGTTGATAAAGGTTTGATTGACTTGCTTGCTACTTCACAAGGCAGGGTTTGCCGCCATCTGCACCTGCCTCTTCAATCGGGCTCGACAAAAGTGTTAGGGGAAATGAATCGCCCCTATGACGCGCAAGCGTTTCTTGAAAAGGTTGCGATACTCTATGAACGCGTGCCCACCTTGGCGCTTTCAACCGATGTCATCGTGGGTTTTCCTGGCGAAAGTGAAGCCGATTTTGAACAGACGCTCGCGCTGGTTGAGCATAGCCGTTTTTCGAAGGTGCATGTCTTTCCTTATTCAAAACGGGCACATACGCCTGCGGCAAAGCGTAGCGACCAAGTAGATCCGATTGTAAAAAACGAACGGGTTGCGCGTCTGAGTGCCTTGGCGGATGCGCTTCGCAGTGCAGACTATGAGCGGCGCCGCGGAACAAGCGAAGCAGTACTGGTGGAAACAAAAGGGCAGGGGATGAGCGAAAGTTATCACCGCATCAAGGTCCCCGCCGATGCTATTCCTGGTTCCCTCATCACCCTCACTCTTCCGTAGCCGCGTCATTGCCGCACCCCACATCGTTTAAGGGCTTGGCTCGCAATCTTCATGTCGCTTTTCCAGAAATGTTTCACGTGAAACATTTGTACGTTTTTTGCCACACATCATTGCTGCGCATCGCACGCGATACGCAGCAATCCAGACAACAACGGAAAAGCCAACAACCCACATATTTTGCGCGGCGTTTTGCGGTAGAATGCATCTATGACAGACGAGACACAAATTACCCTCACCGTACCGCAGCGGGTCGACATGACCTGTATCGTCGGACAATCAGATGAGATACTCCACCTCATAGAAGATTCTTTTGCGGCGCGCATTACCGTGCGCGGCAACATGATTGACTTGGTGGGAAGCCAACTCGAGGTTCAGTCGCTCACCGCGCTCTTTTCTGATTTGATAAAGATGCTCGAAGACGGCTCGCAGCCCAACTTCGAATACGTGCGCCACGCCATCGACCTTTTGCGCACGGCAGAATTTAGCCCCCAGGCTTTGCGCGAAGACATCCTGCTTACGTATCGCGGGCGCGCCATTCGTCCCAAAACTGCTGGTCAAAAGCGCTACGTTGACGCCATCCGAACAAACACTATCACCTTTGGCATCGGTCCTGCAGGTACAGGGAAAACCTATCTGGCAATGGCGATGGCGGTGGCAGCCCTTAAGCGCAAGGAAGTGGGACGCATCATTTTGACACGTCCGATTGTCGAAGCAGGGGAAAACCTCGGCTACCTACCAGGGACGCTTATCGAAAAGGTTGACCCGTATATCCGCCCCTTATACGATGCGCTTTTCGACATGACCGACATGGAACGCGCAAGCCAGCTGATAGAAAGTGGCGTTATCGAAATAGCTCCCCTTGCCTTTATGCGCGGGCGCACCTTAAACGATAGCTTCATCATTTTGGACGAAGCACAAAACACCACACCCGAACAAATGAAGATGTTTCTTACACGCTTGGGCTTCGGTTCCAAAATCGTCATAACGGGGGATGCCACCCAGTTCGATCTTCCTCAGGGAAAATCGGGGCTTATGCAGGTGGAATCTATTCTGGGCGGTCTGCGTGACATCGCTTTTTGCAACTTCACGGGCAAAGATATCGTGCGCCATTCCTTGGTTGCTGCTATCGTTGCCGCCTACGACAAAGCCGAAAAAAGCAAGGCTGAAAAAGCAAAGTCGAAAGAGGGTAGAGCCACATGACGATATACCTCAACTTTGAATATGGCGAAAAGGCTCTGCGCGACATGGCACTAAAACCTTTGGCAGCATACGTTCTCGCCAGCCAAAACGTGCCTGAAAATGCTCAGGTTTCTATCACTTTTGTTTCAGATGAAACCATCGCGGCGATGAATGAAGAGTTTCGCGGCATTGCTGGACCAACCGATGTCTTGTCTTTCGAATGCGACGGTTCTGAAGTTTTTGATGCTTCCGAACATCCCGATGTGCCCGAACATCCTGACGTGCCGACCAAACATCCCGATGCGCCAAGTGAATCAGAAACGCCCCCGTATATCTTGGGTGATGTGGTGATAGCACCTGATGTTGCCGCGCGCCAAGCAATAGCCTTTGACAGCACGTTCGAAGAAGAAATATCCCTTCTTATGGTACACGGCTTGCTCCATTTATGCGGCTTTGACCATGAAGAAGACGAAGAAGCACAGCGCATGGAAAAAGTGGAAGGAGAAATCCTTGAATCCTGGGCAAAACAATAATCCGCAGTTCGTCCGCAATGACGACGATAAACAAAAAGGGGTGCGCTTCACCCTAATTTCGGCGTTTCGTTGTGCGGGGGCGGGCCTCATCACCACCTTGAAAAGGCAGCGCAATGCCCGTATCCATCTGGCATTTGCCGTGGCTGCAGTGGTGCTCGGTTTGGCTTTGCGCATCGATTTTCTCGGCTGGCTTGCAATTATTATCAGCATTGCGCTTGTCATCGGCGTTGAATGCATTAACACGGCAGTCGAAACCATCGTTGACCTGGTCTCTCCTGGATATCACGAACTTGCGAAAAAGGCGAAGGACAGCGCTGCCGCTGCCGTGTTGGTGGTCTCACTCAGTTCGTTGGTGGTTGCTGCTTTCGTTTACGGAAAAGCAATCCTTGACCTTATTGCGGGGGCTTAAGAAGCCTTGTCAGCAGAAGAACAAACCGCCGCAAAAGACCAAACCCTCGCCCCTGTTCATCATTCAGGCTTTGTGACCTTGGTTGGGCGCCCTAATGCAGGAAAATCTTCCCTGCTCAATGCCCTTTTGGGGAAAAAGGTTGCCATAACTTCAGATACCGCACAAACCACGCGCCACCGCTTTCGGGCGGTACTTACGCGCGAGGACTATCAGCTTGTGGTGGTCGACACGCCAGGGCTTCACAAACCTCACGATACACTGGGGCAAGAACTCAACACCACGGCGCTCAAATCCTTAGACGGAGTCGACGTGGTTGCCATGCTCATCGACGCTTCGAAAGAAGTAGGAACAGGGGATGAATGGGTCGCCGCGCAGCTCGAACGGGTGCAGGCAAACAAGGTTGCCGTGCTTTCGAAAATCGATTTGGTTGATGAAGAGGCGCTTGAAAAGCAACTTGATGCGGTGCGTGCCCTTGCGCCGTGGGATTCCATAATCGCGCTTTCCGCGTTGACGGGGGACAATCTCGACACGTTTTTAGAAACCGTTGTGGCATTTTTGCCCGAAGGCCCCCGCTGGTTTCCGCAGGATATGGAAACCGATCAACCTCTTGAAGTGCTGGTGGCAGAGTTCATCCGCGAAAAAGTACTACAAAACTTCTACGATGAAATCCCTCACGCCATAGGCGTACTCACCGAAGAAATGGACTACGACCAAAAAAAGGATATCTACCGCATATTCGCCAACATATTTGTAGAACGCGAAAGCCAAAAAGGTATGATTATTGGCAAGGGCGGCTCAGCGATTAAAGAAATCGGCACCAAAGCGCGCCTTGACCTTGAACAGCTTTTGGAATGTAAGGTGTTTTTGGAACTGAGGGTGAAGGTTCGCAAGAACTGGCGGCGCGACTTAAACCAGATACAGCGCTTCGGTTACGGCGAATCCCGCGACTAGCGAACAGAGCGTCGCATTGCTGCGAGGTTCGCAATGATAAAATAGTCCCTCGTCATGTGCCTAATATAACAAATCTGAAATAGCACTGTGAAATTATTGCCGCTTCAGCTAAAATGTCTTGGATACTATTTTAGGGAGTTTTTACGCATGATATGCGAGCATTGCGGTCATAAAAATAAAAAAAAGGCAAAATTCTGCCAAGAGTGTGGGGGCTCGCTCATTGCGGCATTCCCTGCTTTCGATGATGAAGCTGCTGAATTTGACTTCACCCCTATTGGGGGCGAAACCGAGGCTCTTCGAGAACCACGTCCCGAAAACGCCACACCTGAACAGGATGAATACCTGGTAGGTTCAGATTATCGTGCGCCCCAGCCAAACTGGCGCAACGGCGACACGATGGAAATGGCACCCCTTGAAGGGGATGCATCTCGCCGTGTTCAGCAATTTAGGGTGCCTGAAGAAACCGAGAAAAAAGGGCGCGGCAAACTCATCGCAATTTTGATTGCCGCAACGCTTGCCCTTGCAGGCATTGG
Organism: Eggerthellaceae bacterium; assembly: GCA_009782615.1. Taxonomy (GTDB): domain Bacteria; phylum Actinomycetota; class Coriobacteriia; order Coriobacteriales; family Eggerthellaceae; genus WRIS01. The sequence goes on from WRIS01000001.1 coordinate 157,693, forward strand.
CATTGGCGGCTATCTTTTCATGGGCGGCTCGCTTCCGCAGTTTTGGCTCGGTAGCGCACACGCGCTTCCCGATGTTGTCGGCATGAACAAAGACGCAGCGACCGAACTGCTCCTCGCGCAAGATTTCGACGTGAAAATCATGGAAGTGAAATCTGACGATGTCCCTGGTATTGTTTTGCTCATGGATCCGCGTGCGGGCAGGCGCTTGTCACCTGGCAGTGAAGTGGTGCTGCAGGTGGCAACTCCGCGTATTATCCCTGATATTATTGGGAAAACTGAAGAAGAGGCGACGGATGCCCTGACAAAAGAGGGCTTTACGAAAATCCGCACGGTTAAAGAAAAATCAAACGAAGAAGAGGGCACCGTGCTTTCGGTCGACCCGTCTGCTGGCATGGTTGCAAAAGCATCCATGACTATCACGATGGTAATTGCAGAACCTTACACAGTTCCCGATGTGGTGGGTATGGACGTTGATGATGCAGTCGCCCTCATGCAAGAAGAGGGCTATGAGGTATCTCGCGTCGAGGTCTACTCAGATTTGCCTGAAGGAACCGTTGTTTCAACCGACCCTGAAGCAGGCGCGCAGCTCAACTCGGGTTCAACCGTCACGCTCAATGTTGCAAAATCGCGTGCTGCCGAACTGATTGCGGCAACGCATTCCTATCTGGCAAATGTTGGCATCTTAACGGTTGGCGGCACGAACTACGAAATACTATTCCCCGACAGCGGCTACTTTGAAGTGACCTACAAGGGCGACAATACGACCGAAGCAACGCTGACGGTTATGGGTATTACCACCTTGCCTGATGGGGAAGTGCTTCGCGGTTCTGCCAAGACGCGCGTAGTTTCCTTTGTCTGGAATGATGACAATACCCTTGCCTACGTTGCGTAGCGCTCGGCGCTTGCGCATGCTTTGCCGATAACGCCTCATGGCAGCCGAAACCTATACTGCCCAGGTCATCGTTCTTCGTAAAACGAAGTTAGGCGAAAGCGACCTAATCTTAAACCTTTTAGCCAAAGACGGCTCGCAACTGCGCGTTGTTGCGAAAGGTTCGCGAAAACCAACCAACACCTTTGCAACGCGTCTCGAACTCTTTTGTGTGGCAGAAATCCTTTGCAGCAAGGGGCGCAGCTTGGATATCGTCAAAGAAGCGCGCCTGATAAGCGCTCATGAAAACCTAAGAACCAACATACACACCGCGGCAGCGGCAGCGCCTATGGCTGAATTGCTCGACAAGGTGACCGAGCGCAACCTCGCGAACCCGCGCCTGTTCGAACTCACTCAAACCGCGTTCAAGGCCCTTTGCGACGCAAGCCCACACAAAGCAGTTTCCCTTACCGCTGCTCACCTCCTGAAAACACTTGCGCTGGTGGGGCTTAAGCCTTCCTTTGATGCCTGTTCCTTGTGCGGTTGTGACATCGACCTCGATAACGCCGATGCCCTCGTGCGGCTTTCGTATCAGGAAGGGGGCTTGCTTTGCGAAAACTGCATGAGCACCACAAAAAGCCTCAGTGCCCAAAGCGTTTTGGTACCAACGCAGATGTGTCGGTGGGCGCGGGTTTTACTCGGCTCCACCTTCGCTCAGATTCTTGATTTTGATATGGACGAAAAAAGCGCTCTCGCACTTCTTGAGTTTTGCCAAGCATGGACACAAGAACACGTCGGCTCAAGCCTGAAATCCTTGAATTTTCTTTTTACGAGTGGGTTGTTTACCTAGCCTCAACTAGCTAGATTTTTCCGCCGCTTCTCGCAGGCCCTTTACCAGCTGGTCGGGACAAGAAGTTGCCCGCGAGCCGCAAGTCATCCCTTCAAGCGTGCTCGTAACCTCATCAACAGTTTTCCCTGCTATGAGCTTTGAAATCGCTTTGAGGTTGCCGTTACAACCACCTTCAAATTCTACTTTTTTGACGATGTTGCCGTCCACCTCAATGTTGATTACGCGCGAACAGACGCCTTCGGTCCGATAGATGTACATGAATCTCCTTGTTTCAATACTGTTGTGTGCCATTCTATCACTTGCACATCTTATGCAAACACACGCTTGCTTCGCGTTCGCAAAACCCCTATACTATGCAGGTTGTTAAAACGCAGAAATGCAACTACTTCCTCCTTGGTTATTATGCTCCACCGCTTATATACCCAGAAGGAAGCCCATAGAAGGTGCACGTGATGCACAGTTTTGAAAGGTGGAAGAATGGCTAACAAATATAGCATTACTAAAGAACGCACGGCAGAACTTATCAAGGAATTCGGCAAGGGTGGAAGTGATTCGGGTAGCGCTGAAGTCCAGGTAGCGATTTTGTCGGAGCGCATTAGAAATCTCACGGAACATCTCAAGATTCACAAGAAAGACCATCACACCCGTCGTGGGCTGTTGATGTTAGTTGGTAAGCGCCGCCGTTTGTTGGTCTACATTAAGAATCGCGATATCGAAGAGTATCGTGCTCTCATCAAGAAAATCGGCATCCGCGACAACATTTAGACGCAACAACCCGCGAAAGCGGGTTTTTGTCTTTCGGTCGAAAGTGTGGGGGCACTTTTGCTCGGGGCACGCATGAAGATAAGTAGTGTTGTGCCAAAGACGCTTTTGCACAATGAGGTGCCAAAGAAAAAAGGAAGAAAGAATATTATGGAAAAGATTGTTGAATCATTTGAAGTTTTCGGTAAAGAATACCGATTCGAAACAGGGGAACTGGCAAAACAGGCAACAGGTGCCGTGTTGGTCACCCAAGGGGACACAACAGTGCTCGTAACCGCTGTTGTTTCCAAAGAACAAAAAAGCTACGACTTCTTTCCGCTGACGGTTGACTTCATCGAAAAGATGTATGCGGTTGGCCGTATTCCTGGCGGATATTTGAAGCGGGAAAGCCGTCCCAGTGACAAAGGAACGCTCACCGCGCGCATGATAGACCGTCCCATTCGCCCTGGTTTTGCTGATGGTTTTAAGCAAGAAGTCCATGTGGTGGCAACGACGTTGGTGGTTGATGGACAAAACCCGCCTGATTGCATCTGTGTTGGTGGCGCTTCAGCTGCACTCCTTGCAGGTGGTGCACCGTTTGACGGACCAGCAGCTTGTGTTCGCGTGGGGCGCGACAAAGAAACCAAGGAATTCATGATCAACCCCACCTATGCAGAAATGGAAAATTCCGATCTTGAACTCACCATTGCGGGCACGACCGAATACATTTCGATGGTCGAAGCAGGGGCTGATGAAGTTTCAGAAGACGATATGCTTGCTGCCATGACCTTTGGGCAAGAAGCGATCGCGATATTTTGCGAAAAGCAATCCGCCTTCATCGCAAAGATTGCTCCCGAGCCCAAAGAATATCCCGTAAAAACAATTGAGCCTGAAGTAACTGCGCGTATCAACGGGTTTTTTGACCAAATGTCAGCAGCCTTGAAAGATGCCGACAAAGCCTCTCGTCTTGAAAAAGTGAGCGAACTTAAAACCACTATCAAGGAAAACGAATTCAGCGAAGATGAGCGCGCCCTTTGGGAAAGCGATATTTCCGCAGAACTGAAAGCCCTTGAAAAACACGCGATGCGCACCATGGTTATCGAAACCCAAGAACGCGCCGACGGACGCAGCCCCGAAGAAATTCGCCCACTCTACATCGTGCCTGGTTATCTGAATAGGGTTCACGGCTCAGGGCTTTTCCAGCGCGGACAAACGCAGGCTTTATCGGTCGTGACGCTGGGTATGCTCAACGAATGGCAGCGCCTTGACACCATCGACCCTCTTGAGGGCAAGCGCTATATGCACCAGTACAACTTCCCGCCGTATTGCACGGGCGAAGTTGGTCGCATGGGTGCCCCGAAGCGGCGCGAAATTGGTCACGGTGCTCTTGCAGAACGTGCTCTTATCCCCGTGCTCCCTGACGAAAATGAATTCCCTTACGCCATTCGCGTAGTTTCAGAAGTGTTAGAGTCGAATGGTTCTTCTTCGATGGCTTCCACCTGCGGCTCAACCTTGTCGCTGATGGACGCGGGCGTGCCTATCAAGCGTCCCGTATCGGGCATTGCCATGGGTCTTATCAAGGAAGGCGATGATGTCGTCATCCTTTCCGATATCCAAGGTCTCGAAGATTTCCTCGGTGACATGGACTTTAAGGTCTGCGGAACCGAACGCGGCATCACGGCACTTCAGATGGATAACAAGGCACGGGGACTTTCACTTGACATCCTCAAACGTGCGCTTGCACAGGCAAAAGAAGGACGCAGCCACATCTTGAACGCGATGCTTGAAACCATCGATTCGCCGCGCGAAGAACTTTCTCCCTTTGCTCCGCGCATCGAAACCGTGCATATTCCTGTTGACAAAATCCGTGAAGTTATCGGAACGGGCGGCAAGGTTATCCGCAGCATCCAAGAAGAAACGGGTGCCACGATTGAAATCCAAGAAGACGGAACCGTGCACATTGCCTCAATTGAGGGCGCTGCTGGTGAAGCCGCAAAAGCTATGGTGCTTGCCATCGTTAAAGAGCCCGAAGTAAATGAAATCTATGATGGTGAAGTTGTTGGTATCAAGGATTTCGGCGCCTTCATTAAGCTTACCCCGAGCAAAGACGGGCTTTTGCACATCTCGCGCATGGCAAACGGACGTGTTGCTCGCGTTGAGGACGTGTTGGGGCTCGGAGACATCGTCAAGGTTCAGGTAATCGAAGTGGCTGACACGGGAAAGATTTCTCTTGACCGCGTTGACAAGCCCGATGCCCCCGAACCTAAAGAGGGCGATGCGCGCTCGTTTGAGAAAAAGGAACGCAGCGGTGGTTATTCACGCGGGGATAGGTCAGACCGCGGGGATCGCGGCAACAATCGCGGCGGCGACGGAAAAGACAGCCGTACTCCTCGTCGACGCAGGGACTAAATATTTTTTAAGCATAGTTTCGCGGCGCGTTGCATTGAAGCGTGCCGCGCTGAAAGATAAAGGGCGGAGGTAGCCATGATAAAAGTTGCAGTAAACGGATGCGTCGGACGTATGGGGCAAGCTGTTGTTGAAGCGGTTTTAGCAAGCGAGGATATGGAATTGGTATGCGGTATCGACCCGCATGCCGATGCTCGTGTTTCGGCGGCTACCTATCCTGTGTATGAAAATCTTGAAGCTGGGCTTGCTGCTTCAGAGTTTGACGTTGTTGTCGACTTCACTCAGCCTGATGTGGTGGCAGAGAGCATTTCGGTGGCGCTTAGGGCAGGGAAGAATTGCGTAGTAGGAACAACGGGACTTTCGCCTGAAGCCCTCGAAGAACTCGCCACGCAAGCCACTGGTGATGCCTGCTTGTTTTATGCGCCCAACTTCACCACGGGAGCCGTGTTGATGATGGAATTCGCGCGGGTGGCTTCCCCTTATTTTCCTGAAGCTGAAGTCATCGAATTTCACCACTGCAATAAAAAGGATGCCCCCAGTGGCACCGCCATGCATACCGCACAAGTGATTGCCGACGCGCGTGATTTTGTAAGCAGCGCACCTGGCACAGAAACCGAAATCGAAGGTGCGGCAGGTGCTCGTGGAGCGCTTGTTAGTGGCGTGCCCGTTCACGCGGTGCGCTCGATGGGCTTTGTTGCCTCCCAGGAAGTTATCTTTGGCTCCCTGGGGCAAACTCTGACGATTCGCCATGATTCTTGGGATAGAAGTTCGTACATGCCTGGTGTCCTTTTAGGGATAAGAAGTGTTCTTAACCGAAATGGTCTTATTATTGGGCTGGAAAACTTTATGATGTAGGGGACATGATTTTGTCCCGCAAGAACGCAGCACAATAAACGAACATGACAGTGAAACGAAGCATCGATAAGGAGGAGCACATGTCAGCTGAAAAAAATCTCATATTTGGGCGCATGATGCCCGCGATGGTCACTCCCTTCGATTCCGACCTTGAGCTCGACCTCAACCGCGCACAAGAACTTGCCGTGCGTCTCGTTGATGGTGGCAGTGATTCTTTGATGATAAACGGAACAACGGGGGAAAGCCCCACCGTTTTTTATCCACAAAAGATAGAACTTTTCCGTGCCATAATTGAAGCAGTGGGCGACCGCGTTCCTGTGCTTGCTAACGTGGGCGACAACTGCACCGCAGACACCATCAAGTTCGCCTGTGAGGTCGAAAAGTTGGGTGTGGACGGTTTGATGTTGGTGGTTCCTTACTACAATAAACCGCCGCAAGAAGGGCTCTATCAGCACTTTAAGACAATCGCGGGTGCGGTTGAGCTGCCGATAATTATGTATAACATCCCTGGGCGTTGCGTTATTAACATGGAAGCGCAAACCACGCTTCGCCTTGCGCATGACGTTGAAAACATCGTTGCCATTAAAGAAGCGTCGGGCGACATGAGCCAAATCCAAAAGATAATTGACGAAGCCCCCGATGATTTCATGGTATTTTCAGGGGATGACGAAGTAGTATTTGAAATAATGAAACGGGGAGGAACTGGGGTCATTTCGACCATCGGCAACGTTGCTCCCCAACGAATAAAAGAAATAGTTGAGCTTTGCGCGGCGGGAGATTTCGACCGCGCGTGGGAAGCTCATGTGGCGTTGCAGCCGTTGATGAAGGAACTTTTCGTGACCGCAAACCCGATTTTGGTAAAGGAATCCTTGAAGTTAGCAGGATTTTCGGTCGGGGGAGTACGCCTTCCTTTGGTGGATGCAACACCTGAACAGTCCGCACACTTAGCGCAGGTTATGCGCGAGGTCGGGGTGTTATAGTAAAGCGATAGATTAAAGGATTTATATGGAACAAAACAATACTCGCAACAATCGCGAGCAAAGAGGTGCGCGTAACAATAGAAACACGCGCTCATTCAAACACGTTGAGCTTCAGCGGGAACGCCCGCATTTGACGCGCGGGGAAAACCAAGCCCAAACCAACGAGAAAAGCAAAACTAATAACCGTCCTGCACAAAAACCGCGCCAGGACTTCAATTCTGCGAAGAAAGACCCAAACGCCTTGCTGAGGATTATTCCCTTAGGTGGGCTTGATGGCATCGGCAAGAACATGACCGTCATCGAATGTGCGGGCGACATGATAATAGATGATGCGGGTTTGATGTTTCCCGATGACGATCATCCTGGCATCGACCTTATCCTGCCCGATTACACCTATATACTTGAGCATGCCGATAAGCTGCGCGGTATCGTTATTACGCACGGTCATGAGGACCACACAGGAGCCTTGCCCTATCTTTTGAAGGATTTAGACAGACAGATACCCATTTATGCGACCAAGCTGACCTTGGGGCTTATCGAAGGAAAACTTGCCGAGCACAAGGTTAAAAATGCGAAGCTGGTTGAAATAAAATCAGGACAGAAGGTTAAACTGGGATGTTTCGGCGTAGAATTTTTTGCCGTCAACCATTCGATTCCTGGTGCGGTCGGGGTATTTTTCCAAAGTCCTGCAGGCAATGTTTTGCACACAGGTGACTTCAAGCTTGACCAAACGCCGATTGATGGCGTGCATACCGATTTCGCGGCTCTGTCGCGTTTCGCAAAAATCGGCGTTGACTTGATGATGTCTGACTCGACTAATGCGCTTAACAAGAATTTCACGCCCTCAGAAGCTGAGGTGGGAAAGGCGCTGCGCAAAATCATTGAAGGGTCGAGTCAAAAGGTTATAATCGCTTCTTTCGCCAGTCACATCCATCGCATGCAGCAGATATGCGACGCGGCGGTTGCCAGCGGGCGCAAGGTAGTGGTAACGGGTCGCTCGATGATACAAAACACCGACATTGCTCGCAAGTTGGGGTATTTGAAGGTCAACGATTCCGATTTGATTGACGCTTATGAAATAAAAGGAACGGCTCCGAACAAAATCGTGGTCATGTGTACTGGTTCACAGGGCGAACCACTCTCAGCCCTTGCGCGTCTTGCCAACGATGAACACCGCACCATCGACATTTACGAAGGGGACACCGTCATCATATCGGCAACGCCCGTTCCTGGAAATGAAAAAGCGGTGACGCGCGTTATCAATTCACTGGCGAAGGTGGGCGCCGACGTCTACGACAAATCACGCGCAATGGTGCATGTTTCAGGGCACGCGAGTGCTGAAGAACTGAAGCTGATGCTTTCTTTGGTACAACCTCGCGCCTTTTTGCCCGTTCATGGCGAACTGGTGCACCTGCGGGCGCACGCAAAACTCGCAACGGCTGTTGGCGTTCCGAAGAAGAATGTCTTTATCTGCGACAATGGGGAAACGATTGAGCTTTCTACCAAAGGCGTGAAGCGGGGCGAACATGTTCAAAGCGGTATCGTCTTTGTTGATGGCTTGAGTGTGGGGGATACGTCTCAAGGCGTTTTGGATGAGCGCACGGCACTCAGTTCACAAGGCGTTGCAACGGTTGCTGCGGCGGTATCAACCAAACAGAAGTCTTTGGTAAGCACGGTTTCCATTGAAATGCACGGTATTGCAGGTGGGGATGACAAGGGCTTGCACAATGATGTGGTCTATCATGTGTCGGCGGCGCTGCGCAAGGCACTTGAGCGCGGCTCGCGTGGCAGCGAACTGAACAAGGTGAGCAAGTCAACCTTGCTTTCAATTCTTTGGGAGCGCACCAAACAACGCCCCATGGTTATCTTAAACATCATAGAAGTATAAAATCACAGACGAGAGGTGCTTTCATGAAGCTCAAAGCGATAAAAACGATACGGGTTGGGTTGTGCGTTTTCTTACTTTTATTTGCTTGTATCGGGGCAGGGTGCACACAAGCAAAAGACCTCGATAAATCAACTCCTGCTTCTGCGTCTGACCCCATAGTTGGAACCTGGAAATTGGTCGGTGCAACAATTGACGGTAGCCGCATGACCGTGGACGAATATCAGGCAGTAACGGGGAACCTGAAAGTCACCGTCATGGAGTTTTTCGATGATGGCGTGGCATACATAGACAATTTGGGTAGAGGATCAGGGGTGGTTGAATGGAAAGCTGTCGAAGATGGCTCCACCTACATACTCACCGATGAGACTGGTGGGATCCTAGAGATTAAGTTCGTGAACGGTCAACTCGACCTCACCGTTGAGACGGTCAGCCTCTTTCTCGAAAAAACATAGCTCCTAGCACCGTCCCTTTTCCTCATTGCATCCGCGATAAGCGCCATTTGTGGCAACATCGTCATTGGGGGCTATGTTAGCATGTTATTCCATACTGCTTCTCTGTGGACAAAGGAGGACAAGGTGTTTGTGCATTTAAGAAAATTGCCGATAGGTGGCATGTTCTGTCTTGCTTTAATGGTGGCGACTTTAGTGCTGTTGTCGGGCTGTGACCCTTTGTTTGGTGACGATTCCCGACCTTCACCCGTTGATGCAACACCCATTGCTGAACTCACTGACACACAAATTGAAAACCTCGAAGCTGCCTTAGAGGGCTTTCGTGACCTTGACTACATTATTCGTTTTGATGTTGAGGATAAAGAAATATCTAGGCGCTTAAGCAAAACATACGACCTTTACTGGCTGCAAAAAGAACCACACTCATTGCTGCTGGTATCGGTATCTGTCTTTAAGGACGAAGAAGAAGCCATAAAGAGTTTTAATGGTTGGGTAGATTTCTACGACAAGGATGAAAGAAAATACACACTCATTTCAAACGACAACAACACCGATGCGCTCTTGTGTGATTCACGCATGATACGGGGATCGGATACTCTTTATCTTCCCGACTCGAAAAGACATATTAGCAGCATCGTGCGCTTGGGTAACACGACTATTACTTTGTTTGAGGACCAAGAACGCTACAATCTTGACAAAAACATATCCACTAAGTTCATCACGCAACTTTGTGAGATGGCAAAAGCCAAAAATCAATAAGCGAACAGGCAAACGTGTGCCAACCCCGCAATGCTGGATGCGTTCAAAACGGACGTTTCGTGATGAGCGGGAGATATTCAAGAAACGTGCTCATCACAGCCGAAATCTTCGTCTATAATAGAAAAAAATGAATAATGTAGCCTAAACGTAACACAAAGGAGCTTTTCTGTGGCTCAAAAAACAAGCAATGCCGCCAAGGCAAAACCGAAGACAAGCGGCACCAAACAAGCCCGCAAGACAAACAGCAAGACCACCAGCAAAACAAAGGCGGTAAGTCCTGCTGAAAAGTCGGCGCAAAAGGGTAAAAACCCTCGCGCCGAACAAGAACGCGAAGCACCGCGTTTCTTTGATGAGCGCACCCGCCGCGACATTTCGGCAGTAGTGTTTGCTCTTCTTGCGATTGTGGTCTTTGTTGTAGCGGTTATTCCTTCAGACGCGCTGGTCACTTCCTTTATTTCAAATATGATGCATGTTGTCTTTGGCTTGGGTGCTTATATCTTGCCTTTCGTGTTTCTTATTATTGGTGCAAGTTTCCTTATCCGCTTCGAGAAAACGCACGTTGTGGCGCGGGTGTCGGTGGGGCTTACCATAATATTTGTTGCTCTCTTGGTTTTGCTGGCGCTTTTCACCCCCGATGCCACCATAAAAATCGCGAATCTTTTTGAGGCTGAACATCTAGTGGCGCATGGTGGATACATCGGCGCAGGCATCGCGTGGGCAGGCTTGACCTTATTTGGTCAGGTGATATCGGTTATTATCGGCATTGGCATTATTATTGCAGGCTTGGTTATCATCGGGCTTTCCCTTTCGAAGTTTGTCGAAAAACTGCAGGAACGGCGCGCCTTGGCGCAAGACGAAACCACCGCCCTTGACAGTCCGCCGTATCTCGCAAACATCAAACGCCAAAAATCGTCACCGATCTACAACGCGGCGGCTCCTACCAATGTGTTGCCGCGCGGAAAAAAGCCCCATCGGGCAACCGCATCGCTTGGACGCCGCTCGGGGATTCCCGAACCTGCCTTTGATGACGCCGCTTTCGAGGGGGCAGAAGAACTCTATGCTCCTCAGGGCAAAAACCAAGCCATCACCAGAAAGCTTGGCCGCAAAAGTGAAAAGACTGCAAACGGTTCACCAAAAACAGCATCTTCTTCGTCGGCTTCTTCACGACAAGCAAGTGCTAGCACTGCGGTGTTGGCAACGCCAAATCCTCAGGTTGGTTTTGAACTTCCCGCCATGAACCTTTTGATGAAATCCCCTGGCAAGACCTTTGGTGGGGCAAGCGCCGAAGAATTGAAGCAAACGGCGATGTGTCTGCAAGAAACGCTGGAGGACTTCGGGATTTTGGCTTCGGTGGTCGGTTGGGTGGCAGGGCCTACGGTCACCTTGTTCAAGGTTGACCTTCCCTCGGGCGTGCGCGTGAGCCGCGTGACGGCTCTTGAGGACGACATCGCACTCGCCCTTGCGGCACCAGGCGTGCGCATTTTCGCCCCGATTCCTGGTACGAATTATGTGGGCATCGAAGTTCCCAACCACGCACGCAAAAATGTGCTGTTGGGTGATGTGCTCGCTCATGCACCTGCAGGGCCCTTACAAATTGCTATCGGCATGGACGTTGAAGGGGAGCCTATCATTTCCGATTTGGCGAAAATGCCGCATTTGCTTATCGGTGGCACCACGGGTTCGGGTAAATCGGTGTCGATTAACGCCATGGTCATGTCCATTCTTATGCGGGCAACGCCTGCTGAAGTACGCTTGATTATGATAGACCCCAAGCGGGTTGAATTCACGCCCTACAACGGCATTCCGCATCTTTACGTGCCCGTGGTTACCGAACCGCGCGAAGCGGCAAGTGTTCTTTCTTGGGGAGTTGCCGAAATGGAGAGGCGTCTCAAAGTCTTTTCGGGGGCTGGTGCTCGCAACATCGGACAGTACAACGCAAAAGTTCAGCAAGGCTCACTTGCTGAAGACCAGGCAACTGAGATGCCCTATATCGTTATCGTTATCGACGAACTTGCCGACCTTATGATGAATGTGGGTAAGGAAGTGGAATACTCCATATCGCGCATTGCCCAGCTTGCACGTGCCGCGGGAATCCACCTTATTGTGGCAACGCAGCGCCCCTCAACCAACGTTGTTACGGGACTCATCAAGGCAAACATCACCAACCGCATTGCGTTCAATGTTGCTTCAGGCATCGATTCTCGGGTTGTTTTGGATACTCCAGGTGCTGAAAACCTCATCGGCAATGGGGACTTGCTTCTTTCTAAACCCGAATTAGCAAAGCCGCAGCGCGTTCAAGGGTGCTTCGTTTCCGAAGAAGAAATCAACGCGGTTGTCGAATGTTTGAAAAACCAAGGAGAACCTGAATATCACTCAGAAATCCTTAAAACCAATCTCATTACGCTTGGTTCGCAAAGTGTTGAAGGGGGCGGCGCGGGAAGTTTTGGAAGCGATGATCCACTTATCTGGGAAGCCGCCGAAATCGTTGTTTCGACCGCTCTTGGTTCAACTTCTAATATTCAACGCCGATTGAAAGTTGGATATTCGCGCGCAGGGCGTATAATGGATATGTTAGAGGAGAAGGGGGTAGTAGGACCGCCGAATGGTTCGAAGCCTCGGGAAGTATTAGTAGACGACATTGAACTAGAATCCCTCAAGGTTTTTGAGGCACAAGACACTGACGGCGTGCAATCGTTTGCAGAGGAGTGACGATATGGCACAGGTGAGTTTTGGCACAATCCTTCGCAAAGAACGCGAACGGCAAGGCTATGACCTTCTTGCGGTCGCTAAAAGACTAAGGATTCGCCCCGACATTTTGCGCTCAATCGAATCGAGCGATTTCGATTCTATGCCGCCACGGGGCTATGCCCGCAATATGGTGAACGCCTACGCACGTTTCCTCGGACTCAATCCAACTGAAGTTACTCGTTTGTATCTTGATGAAGCATACGCCCGTCAGGTTCAACATGCGCGTTCTGCTCCGCAGTCGATGAGCGCGCCCATAAAAAGCATTGACACAACGCCCCTATCTGCACCCTCGCGACCTGGGGGAATTCCTCGTCAAGACACCTCTTCAGAGCGACAGTTTGTCGAAAACGACCGCGGTTCGTCACGCACCTTGTATGTAGACGATCGCAGCGGTCGCTACCGCCGCCCTGATCAAGAACGTGTTTATTCAGAAGAGCGCGCCCATCGTTCGATGCGCTCAGCCGTTCCCGAAACTCAGTACACGAACTTTTACGCAGGACCAAAAGCGGGGGGAGATTTGCTCGCGCGTTTGCCCGTAATTGCGCTGGGTGCGCTGGTGCTTGCGCTCGTGGTGCTGTTGGTGTTTTTCCTCTTCTTCAACAAAAAGGATTCCGACGGCGACATTGTCAGCGTTCCTGTTACGGGAGTAAGCAGCGGCGAAGATGGTCAAGCGGTGCTTGTCCCGCCGACAAAGACGATTTTCAAGTATGAAGTCGCCGATGGCGAAGATGCTTGGATTGAGGTATACGTTAACGATGAAGCGCTTGAAGCATCGGTTGTTTCAGGGCCTGCCAACAAGAGGTTTGACGTCACGACTACGCTGCGTCTTGTTACGGCGCGACCCGATGCGGTCAAGGTGTTTGTTGATGACGAAGAAGTGGGGCTTACCAACGATGACGGACAATGGACGATAACGGTGAGTTTCCCTGTTGAACTCGCGAAATGGATGGCTGCTCATCCGCAGGTTTCTTCGCCTGGCGCCGATGGCACAGGCGGCAACGCCACAGGAGCTGACGGGCAAGGGGCAGGTGCGGATAACGCCCAAGCGGCAACGGGCAGTGCGGGAAATACTGCTGGCGGCAATGCCTAGAAAATATAGTATTGGTGAAAGGTGAACTGAATGGCAAAAGAGTCAAGTTTTGATGTTGTGTCGACGGTTGATATGCAAGAAGTCGACAACGCGTTTAATCAGACAAAAAAAGAACTCGTACAACGATACGACCTCAAAGATTCAGGCGCCGACATTAGCCTTGATAAGTCGGGCAAGACAATTACCGTTTCTGCTCCGAGTGATTTTGTGGCACGGCAGGTAATCGACGTGCTTTCTTCAAAAATTATCAAACGCGGGATTGACCTTAAAGCATTGAATTGGGGGGCTCCCATTGCTGCTACGGGACAAAGCGTGCGCATGGTGGCTCAGATAATTGACGGCATCGAAAAAGAACTGGCGAGCAAGATAAACAAGGATATCAAAGCCGAAAAATTCAAAGTAAAGGTGCAGATAGAAGGTGATAAACTCCGAGTGTTCTCAGCATCGAGAGATGCCTTGCAAGAGGTTATCACTTTCGTTAAAGAACACGACTACGGCCAACCACTCCAGTTCGTGAACTATCGCTGAGTGCTTTTTTGCACTATGTTGCCGACCCGTATTTTCCGATAATTCAATGACCTCGTTTTCCTCAGAAGGACTTTTGCCCCCGCACAGTTTTGTGGGCGGCAAGAGGCCTGCAATCGCTTTCATAACGCTTGGTTGCGCCAAAAACGAAGCGGATTCTTCTCACATGCACGAAAAAGTTTCTGCTGCAGGTTTTTCGGTGAGCGAAGATGTGGCTGCGTGCGATGTGGTTATTGTCAACACCTGTTCATTTATCCAAGCGGCAACCGAAGAAAGCATTGAAGCGATATTAGATATTGCGGAATTGGATGCGGTGCGCGAGGGCAAAACAAAACTCATCGTCGCAGGTTGTATGCCTGCGCGTTACGGGACCGAACTTGAAGAGGAATTGGGAGAGGTGTGCGCCTTTGTCCCTTGTGACAAAGAAGGCGACATCGTTGAAATTATTGGTAAGGCCTTAGGGATTGAAGCGTCGCAAGGAATACAAGGAGTACAAGGGGCTCAAGGTGTGCTTGATAAAGCTGCAGAAAAGCGCGCGAGACCTGACAAGCCCTGGGCTTACGTAAAACTTTCTGAAGGATGCGACCGCTTTTGTTCCTATTGCACGATACCGCTTATTCGCGGAAGGTATCACAGCTTTCCTTTCGAAGTAATAGCAAACGAAGTAGCGCGAGTTGTTGAACACGGTGCGAAAGAAGTGGTTTTCATCGCCCAAGATAGCGGCAGGTGGGGTAGTGATCTTCCCGACAAACAAAGCCTTGCCACGTTGCTTGAAGCCTTTGCAAGGCGCTATTGCGATATCTGGTTTCGCGTCATGTATGTGCAACCCGAAGGTGTCACCAAAGAATTGCTCGACGTGATGGCTGCTCATGATAATATTTGCAGCTATCTTGACATCCCTTTGCAACACGTTGATGCCGACCTTCTCCAGGCGATGAACCGAACAGGTTCCTATCGAGAATTTCGCGATTTGCTTGCCCTTATTCGCCTGCGTATTCCTGATATTACCGTGCGGACGACCCTTATTGCGGGATTCCCGAATGAAAGCGAAGAAGCGCATCAGGCACTTTGCGATTTTGTCGAAGAAGCCGCCTTTGATTATGTGGGGGTTTTTCCCTATTCGCGCGAGGACAACACCAAAGCCGCTTCGCTTCCCAATCAGCTTGATGAGGACACGAAACTTGCTCGCGCCCAAAAAATTCGCGATATTGCCGATGCGGTCAGTGTGGCACGCGTTGCGCAGCGTATCGGGAAAACGTATGCGGTGCTTGTGTGCGGGCACGAAGAGGACGGGCAGCTTTACGGGCGCGCCCAGTGTCAAGCGCCTGATGTGGATGGTGTTGTATATCTTGAGCGCGGTGAAGTGGGAGAGGTGCTTTGCGTTACTATAAACGATACATTGCTCTACGAAATGGAAGGTGCATAAGGCTTTATGGCAACAAATCGGCTAACGGATAAGCAGAAATCTTCAGAACAAGTATGGACTCCCGCAAACGTGGTCACCTTGCTGCGTATCTGTGGTGTGCCGCTATTTGTGGTCGCTCTGTTAAGCTCATGGCCCACACTTTTCCCCCTTTGGCACAACGCAGAAGTATGGCAAACATGGGTTGCTGTCGGGATTTTTGTCATCCTTGCAGGAACCGATGGGCTGGATGGCTACCTTGCGCGTAGTCGTGGTGAGGTAACGAATTTTGGAAAATTCGTTGACCCGCTTGCCGATAAGATATTGGTCGCGGCAGCCCTACTTGCCCTGATTGAGCTTGGCGTGTTGCCTTCGTGGGTAGCATTGGTTATTCTTACGCGTGAATTTATCGTATCGGGCATTCGTATGCTTGCAGCATCTCAAGGAGTGGTTATTGCCGCAAGCTGGTACGGGAAGTTGAAAACGGTTTCTCAAATTTTTGCGATTTTCTTGTTTATCATCAAAGATTCCGCGCCTATACTTGAACTATCGCCGCAGGTAAACAACGTGATTTCGATTGTTGCTTGGACGGTCATGCTAATTGCTTTGGCGCTGACCATACTTTCCCTCATCGACTATTTTGTGAAAGCGAAACCCCTACTCGGTTTCGGCGGCTCTTCGAAGGGGCTCGAAGCCTCGCGCGCAAACAATGCAGGCGGCACCGACGCGCGTGTTGCTACCGATGATGGGTCGCTCAACGAACTGGCGCAGCGAGTTGTTGAGGCAGCACGCGCAAAAAATCAGCGTATAGGGTGTGCCGAAAGCTGTACGGGTGGTTTGATTGCGGGTACGATTACCAGCGTGTCGGGAAGCTCTGAGGTTTTCGCAGGGGGCATCGTCAGCTATTCAAATGCGGTAAAAGAAACGAACCTGGGTGTTTCGCCTGTCGTGCTTGCAAACTTTGGCGCAGTAAGTAAAGAAGTGGCATGCGAAATGGCTCAAGGTGCTCGCCGTGTTCTTGGAGTTGATGTCGCAGTTGCGGTAACTGGCATAGCGGGTCCTGAAGGGGGAAGCGTAGAAAAACCGATTGGTACGGTGTGGATAGCCGTTTCCCACCAAGAAGAAGTTGTAGCCGAGCGCTATCTTTTTGAGGGCGACCGAGAACAAGTACGCGCCCAAAGTGTTGCACGCGCGCTTGCCTTAGTACTGGACGTTTTGCAATAGGTGTCCGACACTGACAGCTTTTTGTAGACAACACATCGCTTTTATGGCGCATCCGTATCAAAACCGCGTTTTATTCTTGGCGAAAGTATCGCAGCTTTATGTTTGATACGCATTGAATCCATGAGAGATTTTTGTTTGATTCGTGTCAGGCTTTTATACACATTTCATCTAAGTTCTGCCATCAAAACTAGGTAATATAACAAATTGTGAATTTTGATAAATGCTCTTGACGAACAAACAAATGTTCGTACAATAGTATATGTCTTAAATGTTGCATATGCGGACTCTATAAGGAGAATCTACATGAACGAGGAAAAAGAAAAGATACTGAAGCTTACCACCGATCAAATCGAAAGCAAGTTCGGTCAAGGCTCTATCATGAAACTAGGGGAAGATTCAACGCATTTGGGAATTGGTGTTATTCCCACGGGGGCACTGCCGCTTGACATGGCTCTCGGCATCGGTGGGGTTCCCCGCGGGCGCATTGTTGAAGTGTTCGGCCCCGAATCAAGCGGCAAGACTACGCTTGCCTTACAGATTCTCGCCGAAGCCCAGGCGCTGGGGGGAGTCGTTGCCTTTATCGACGCAGAACACGCGCTTGACCCCGTCTATGCAGCACGCATCGGAGTCGACATCAACGAAGTGCTGATTTCTCAACCCGACACGGGCGAACAAGCCCTCGAGATTTGCGATATGTTAATCCGCAGCAACGCAATTGACTGCATTGTTATCGACTCGGTTGCAGCCCTTGTTCCTAAGGCGGAAATAGAAGGTGAAATCGGGGATGCGAGCATTGGGCTTCAGGCGCGCCTCATGTCACAAGCGCTGCGCAAACTTGCAGGTTCTCTGTCTCGATCAAACACTACCTGCATCTTCATCAACCAACTGCGTGAAAAAATAGGCGTCATGTTTGGAAGCCCTGAAACGACAACAGGCGGGCGTGCTCTGAAATTTTTCTCAAGCGTGCGCCTCGACATTCGCAAGGCTGACACCATTAAAAAAGAAAGCGAAATCGTCGGCAATCGGGTGCGCGTAAAGGTTGTCAAGAACAAAGTCGCGCCGCCATTTCGCCAGGCTGAATTTGACCTTATGTATGGGGAAGGCATATCGCGCGAAGGCTGTGTGGTAGATATGGGTGTTGAAGCGGGAATCGTGAAGAAAAGCGGGGCGTGGTATACCTATGGCGAAGAAAGGCTTGGGCAGGGGCGTGAAGCGGCGAAGGCGTTCATGAAAAGCAATCCTGATTTGTGCCATGAAATAGAACTGAAGGTGCGCGAAGCCTTTGATATACCGTTTGTTGCGAACTTATCTGAAGAAGAAGCATCCAAGAAGAAAAGTGCTGCGAAATAATCGTGGGCAAGCCAATCGCTCCTAAACCCGCGCAGCAATCAGCTTTTGAGCGCATAGCCTTTTTGGTTTCTTTCAAGGAACGCTCAAAACAAGAAATGTTTTCGCGTCTTGTTCGGGAAGGCTTTCCCGAACAAGAAATTGAAGAAGCCCTTGTGCGCGCGGAAAATTGCGACCTTATAAACGATGCTCGCTTTGCCGAAATGTTTGTCAGAAGCCGCATGAATGCGGGGCGGGGGATGCAAGGAATAGATTTCGAACTGCAACGCTTAGGGATAAACAGGGATGCGGTTTCTGAAGGGGAGGAAGGCTCTTCTTTTGAAGAGGGCGAAGACGAACTGACGCGTGCCCTTGCTTTCCTTGAAAGAAAGCCTCCAAAAACGAAAAACAAGCGTGACGGGGCGTATCGAAAACTCTTGGGAAGGGGCTTTGCCTCTTCGGTGGCGGCTACAGCAGCTAAGATTTGGTCTGAAAATTTGGATTAAATGTGATGGTAGTCAAAAAAGAAGGGTAATTTCTAGTTTTTCGCCTGATAGCTTTTACAAATCGCGCGTATAGCTCTATGATGTAAGACGCTTGAGTTATACGTACCATACATGGTATTTGTTATAGAAGATAAAATAAGAGATGCCCTTATGTGCGTTTGCTCATGCCGAGAGTTTACTTGGCATTTTTTATGTCTTTTGAACAGAGTATTGTAACGAAACACAAAAGAAAGGGGGAGCGAATGCCTGAATTTTTATGGCTCGTCATTGGCGCTATTGTTGGTATCGCTCTCGGCTTTGTTATCGCGCGTTTTGTGGTAAACGCTTCGACCAAGCGTGCTGCACAAGAAGCTGATAGTTTGCTCACTGATGCAAAGAAACAAGCCGAAACGCTTCACAGAGAAGCGGTTATTGAAGCAAAAGATGAAGTATTCAAATTAAAGCAGGAAGCTGAAACAGAAAACAAAGAACGCATGCGCGAGGTTCGCGTAGCAGAAAATCGTATCTCTCAGCGTGAAGAATCGCTTGACAGACGTGTTGAATCGCTCGATGCGCGCGAACATCAAATTTCTTCACAACAAGGGCAACTTGATCGACGTTCCCATGAACTGAAAGCCTTATCAGAAGAAGTAAATGTGCGGCTTGAGCACATCGCGGGTATGACACCTGAAGAAGCAAAGTCGGAATTGCTCGAAACTTTGAAAGATGAAGTGGCTCATGAAAGCGCTACTATCATCCGCGATGCTGAGGCACGCACCAAGTCGGAAGCCGACAAAAAATCTCGCGAGATACTCAGTCTTGCGATACAGCGAGTTGCTGCTGACCATTCAGCTGAAAACACGGTTTCTTCTATTCATATTCCCACCGATGATTTGAAGGGTCGCATTATTGGACGCGAAGGGCGCAACATTCGTTCCTTCGAACAGCTCACGGGTACGAACTTGATTATTGACGACACACCCGAATGCGTTACCATTTCATGTTTCGATCCTGTTCGTCGTGAAATCGGACGCGTCACTATGGAAAACCTTATTTCGGACGGGCGTATCCATCCTGCTCGCATCGAAGAAATGTTTGCCAAAGCAGAAGATTACGTTAATCAGCGTGTTTTGGAAGCGGGCGAACAGGCCAGTTTTGATACGGGCATACATGACATTCATCCCGAACTGGTTAAAACCCTTGGGCGCTTGCGCTACCGCACGTCTTACGGGCAAAATGTTCTCAACCATTCCTTAGAAGTTGCCTATTTGTGCGGAGTTATGGCAGCAGAACTGGGGCTTGACCCCATCCCTGCAAAACGGGCAGGTTTGCTCCATGACCTTGGCAAGGCGGTTGACCATGAAGTTGAGGGAAGCCATGCGGTAATCGGTGCCGATCTTGCTCGTCGTTTTGGCGAAAAGGGCGATATCGTGCAGGCCATCGAAGCACATCACAACGACATCGAACCGCAAAGTGTTCTTGATGTTTTGGTGCAAGCGGCGGATGCCGTTTCGGCTGCCCGACCAGGTGCCCGCAAGGAAACCCTCGATTCATACATCAAGCGGCTTGAAAAACTTGAAGAAATCGCCAATAACCACAAGGGCGTCGAGCGCACCTATGCGATACAAGCAGGTCGTGAAGTTCGTGTTATGGTAACTCCTGAGGAAATCGACGAGGCTTCAACGGTAGTTTTGGCTCACGATATTGCGAATCAAATTGAAAATGAAATGCAATATCCAGGTCAGGTGAAAGTTGTTGTTATCCGCGAAAGCCGTGCAATCGATTTCGCAAAATAAGCTGTGGATGATTCTTTAACATCCTTTATTGATGAAATTTGTGGCGATAGCCATCTTCGGGTCGAGGACGACCTCGGAGATGGCTACGTTCGTTTACGGAGCAGCGAAGCACAACGCCGTCAGGCAAAACACGACATTCGCTGCACGGAAGACATCATTATTGAACTGCTGCGCAACGCACGCGACGCGGGTGCTCGCAATATTTTTCTCGCGCTTTCCCGCGAAGGCGAGCAGCGCTTCATAAGCATTATTGACGATGGCGCGGGTATTCCCGAGGCAATGCAGGGCAAAATCTTTGAGCCGCGGGTTACCTCAAAACTCGACAGCATGCACGTTGATACGTGGGGTGTGCACGGGCGCGGCATGGCGCTCTATTCGATTTCTGTTAATGCAATACATGCTTGCGTGGTCGCTTCGGGCAAAGACAAAGGCGCTGCTTTTCTTATCGAAACCAACTTAAAAAGCCTTCCCGAAAAAACGGACCAGTCTTCTTTGCCAATCTTCACTTTTAACGACGAGGGCGCTCTTGTTGTGAGGGGTCCTCACAATATCAATCGCATTGTCGCGGAATTTGCTTTCGAGCATCGAGAACTTTGTGAGGTGTATCTGGGTTCGCCTACCGAAATTGCCGCAACAATTTTCGAATACGGCAATGCGACTTTGACGAAAAGCATGCGAACCTTTTGCGACAATCCCGAAGAACTTTCCCTCATAAAGCGGCTGGGTACTGCGGCAAGTCCGTCTCACTTCGTCACCTTAGCAACACAGATGGGACTCGACATTTCCGAGCGCTCGGCAAGGCGCATCATGGATGGGGAAATAGCCGTCCTTTCTCCGTTTATCGAATCAGTTACGATTGATGAAGCCGATTCAGGCGAAAAGAGAAAAAAGCGTGATAAAGATATGCACAAACTGCTGGCCCGCGATGCGAGGGGGTTAAAAGTGCATCCCGACGATCTTGATGAGTTCGCCGAGAATATACAGCGAGCCTATAAAGATTTGGCAAAGCGTTACTATCTTGATGAAAATATGAAGCCTGAACTGGCGTTGTCAAAGGAAGCGATAAGCATCAAGATTCCCCTCAATAAACTGTCGTGATTTTTGTGCCTTCCTAGCAAGTTCCCACCAGCTTCCCGTCCTTTTCCGCCGAGGTCCTACCAGCGTCCCACTGAGCCTGCCTTTTCCCTCGTCATTTATGTGTTCAGTTGCGTTTGGCTGTGTGTTTGGCTAAAATAGATACAAACAGTATTGCAGCAGTGAAAAGTAGCGCGTAAACACAGGATAGATGGACCAAAAATAAAGGATACACACGTGACCAATAACCCTGAACTCAAACCGGAAATCGGCTGTCTTAAGGTCTCTTCAAAATCATCTCCCGCTTCGGTTGCAGGAGCAATTGCTGGTATGGTTAAAGACGGCGTATGCGTTGAAATCCAATCCGTTGGTGCGGGCGCGGTGAACCAGGCGGTCAAAGCAATCGCAATCTCACGCGGCTTTTTGTCTCCCATCGGTATTGAAATCGCCTGTATTCCTTCGTTTGCCGACATAATCATTGATGGAGAATATCGCACTGCCATTCGTTTTACGGTTGAGCCGCGCTATTTGCGCGGTGTCTACAATCCTTCCGACGGCGTTCCCGAAATGAGTTCGGAAGCATCGTTTTAGCCTCGATGCGAATAAGAATCGTCCATGCTCAAAGAACTTATTGAAACAAGCTTTTGCGTCCGCACTTTCGGATGCCAAATGAACAAGCACGACTCAGAACGGGTGTGTGGCATTCTTGAGAATTTGGGGTCTCGGTGGGTGGATAGCTATGAAGAAGCAGACATCGTAATCTTTATGACTTGCTGTGTGCGAGAAGCTGCCGACACCCGCCTGATGGGGCAAGTTGCTTCCATGAAAAATCTTTCACTTCGTGCGGATTCTCCCTTCAAGAAAAGACTTATTGCGGTGGGGGGCTGTATCGGGCAGCGTGATGGCGAAAAGTTGACCGAAGAACTGGCGCATATCGATATCGTATTCGGAACCCACAACATTGCTTCTTTGCCGCAGTTGCTCATGACTGCCCTTGATGACGGCTTGCACCATGTTGAGGTCCTCGATGCTGCAGCTGGCTTTTCAACCGATTTGCCTATTGCGCGCGTCAACGATTGGGCAGCTTGGCTTCCCATCACGGTGGGGTGCAATAACTTTTGTTCCTACTGCATTGTCCCTTATGTGCGCGGCAGGGAAAAGTCCCGTCCGCTTGAAGAGATAGTCGGCGAAGCGGCTGGTTATGTAGAAAGCGGCGTAAAAGAAATCACCTTGCTCGGGCAAAACGTGAACTCTTACGGGCGCGACTTGTATGGCACACCGCGCTTTGCTGATGTGCTTAAGGAACTTGATGCAACAGGAATTGCGCGCCTTCGCTTTGCCACAAGCCATCCTAAGGATTTAACGGATGAAGTGATTGAGGCATTTGGAAATCTGAAATCTCTCATGCCCGCGCTGCATTTGCCCATCCAATCGGGCTCAGACAAGATATTGACTGCCATGAACAGGAATTATACGCAGGCACATTATGTATCTCTTATCGAAAAGCTTCGGCGCACCTGCCCTGATATCGCTCTTTCAACCGATATCATCGTTGGTTTCCCTGGTGAGACCGAGGCTGATTTTGAAGAAACGTGCAAGGTGATTTCCGAGGTCGGCTATACCCAGGTATTCACCTTTATCTATTCAAAGCGCGAAGGCACTCCTGCGGCAAAGCTGCATGATGATACTCCTGCCGAAGTAATTCAGGAGCGTTTCGACAGACTCGTTGGCCTTGTTCAAGAAAATGCTTGGAAGCAAAATCAAAAAGATACGGGAAAACTTGTTGAAGTGCTTGTTGAAGGAGCGTCGAAACGTGACGCACAATTGCTTGCAGGCAAAAGCCCGAAAAATCAAACGGTTCATGCCAAAATTCCTGCTGATACCACGCTTGATGAACTGCTCGGAAAGTTTGTTACGGTAAAAATCGAAGAGGCGAAAACGTGGTATCTTAAGGGTAGAATTATCTCGTGATACCAACCCGCTAAGGAATCATCATCGAAGTTTCGCATCCACACAAAAACGTCCTTTCTCTGTCGGCACCCGTGATTGCCGTCTTAGGTCCCACGGCTTCAGGAAAATCAGCACTGGCGCAAGAGCTTGCCTTAGCTTTTGGTGGGGAAGTGGTGAGTGCGGATTCCATGCAGGTTTATAAGGGCATGGATATTGGCACGGGAAAACTCAAGCCTTCTGAAATGCGCGTTGTACATCATGGTATTGATTTATGTGACCCCGATACTTCATATTCTGCAGCGCTTTATCAAACATATGCACGCACCTGTTTTCAAGAAATTGACGCACGACAAAAACGCTCAGTTCTTTGTGGAGGTACCAATCTCTACGTTCGAGCAGCTCTCGACGATTATGATTTCCCCCGCGGCGAGCAGGTCGACAATGCGATTCGCGCACACTATATGCGCCTTGCCGAAGAAAAAGGCGCGGATGCTTTGTGGGATTTGCTCGCGCAAAAAGACCCGCAAAGTGCCGCATTGATTCATCCGAACAATGTTCGGCGCGTAGTTCGTGCCTTTGAGATGCTCGAAGAAAACACCAGCTATGCCCACGTCCACGCACACCTTCACGAAATTGCTCAGGTGGTGCCTGCCGTGTTTCTTGGTTTGGCAGTTGAGCCCGCGTGTTTGAATGCCCGCATCGACAAACGAATTGAAGCCATGATCGAAGAAGGCCTCCTAGACGAAGTCGCGCTGCTTCTTAAACAAGGGTTTCGTGAAGCGATTACCGCACCACAAGCAATAGGCTATAAGGAAATCGTGAGATTCATCGATGGCGAAATTACTCTTGATGAAGCATGCGAAGAAATGAAGGTAGCAACTCATCGTTATGCCAAGCGTCAGCGTTCCTGGTTGCGCAGTGATGCGCGCATCACGTGGCTCAATGCAGATTCGGGGGATATCGAAACCCTATTCTCCCAAGCAGGCGCGCTCCTTGCTACAATGGAATCTGAAATGAGTTGAGGAGATGAACGAAGTGAGGGTTTTTGAGTTTGTGAAAATGCATGGCTGTGGCAATGATTTCATTGTTATTGACGATTATTCCGAAGAGATTGTCTTAAGCGCTGAAGAAGTAGCCGCCTTGTGTCACCGCGAGTTTGGGATTGGTGCTGACGGGGTCATTTTAGTGCGTCCGTCAAAACGGGTTCAAGGTGGAGCGTACATGCACTATATCAACTCTGATGGAAGCCTTGCCGAAATGTGTGGAAACGGCGTTCGTTGCTTTGCAAAATACCTGGTTGACAGGGGTTTTGTAGCAGCGTCGAGCAAGCATTTCGTCGCCGATACTCTTGCAGGGCAGCGCCCGATACGATTTGAAGTTGACGAAGATGAAAAACTGAGCGTGGCAAGTGTTGCTATGGGCTGTCCTGAGTTTCTTCCCGAAAAGATTCCGACCACCCTTCTAGCTAACGCCGAAACCAAAAACGGAATACCCTGCATAAAGGAAGCCCCCCTTGCCTCGCCGTGGGGAGATTTTCCTTTTACCTGCGTTTCTATGGGAAACCCCCATGCGGTTTGTTTTGTTGACGATTTTGCAGCTCTATCCAACGAACTTTTTGAAGCAGGTGTTGAAAAGAATTTAGAGAATCTCAACTTGGCACGGGTCGGTTCCTATTTTGAAAAGCATCCCGCCTTTCCCCAAAAAGCAAATATTGAATTTGCGTGCGTGGGCACAAACGGTATTTCCGTGCGCACGTTTGAGCGCGGATGCGGAGAAACGCTTGCGTGTGGCACGGGTGCTTGCGCCACGGCAGCAGCAGCCATCCTCACTAAAAGAGCTAACCGCGAAGTTGACATCATCCTTCGGGGCGGAACGCTTCATATTCTCATGGATGAAAATGACCATATCACTATGACAGGACCTGCAACCGAGGTGTTTTCAGGTAGTATAGAAATAGACCAGCTTGCCCTTTGAACCTTGAGCAATTTGTTTCACCGCGATTGTTTCACCAACTAAAATACGAGGAAGGATAGTGCATGAAAACTGCTGATTGCCTAAACCACATGGCTCCTTATCTGTTTGCCCAAATAGACAAAAAACGCAATGCTCTCAAAGAACAGGGCATCGATGTCATCTCTTTAGGAATCGGCGATCCCGACATGCCGACTCCTGCCCATATAGTGGACGCCATGAAGACGGCGCTCGATAAACCCGAGAACCACCAATACCCTGATTATTCAGGCTCTCTTGCATATCGCAGCGCGTGTGCTCAGTGGATGAAAAATCGCTTTGGAGTTGATCTTGACCCTAAAACCGAAGTGCTCGGGCTTATCGGCAGCAAAGAAGGCATTGCTCACTTGCACACCGCTTTTGTAAACCCGGGCGATTGGGTTCTTGCTCCTTCCATCGGCTATCCCGTGTATTCGGGGGGCGCAACTCTCCAAAGTGCCGAGACCTACTTCATGCCGATGCGGGCAGAGCAGGGTTTTTTGGCTGATTTTGACAACATTCCCGAAGAGGTTCTCTCGCGCGCAAAAATCATGTTTTTGGGCTATCCCAACAACCCAACGGGTGCTCTTGCTACTGAAGAGTACTTTGACAAGGCGATTGATTTTTGCATAGAACACGATATTTTGCTGGCGCATGACAATGCCTATTCAGAAATTTGCTTCGACGGCTATCTCGCCCCTTCAATATTGGAACGCCCGCGCGCAAGAGAATGCTGTATTGAATTTTTCAGCTTGTCGAAGGCCTACAATATGACAGGATGGCGTATTGCATTTGCCTGCGGCAATGCTGAAGCAGTTGCTGCATTGGGCACCGTGAAGAACAACCTTGATTCGGGGCAGTTCAATGCAATCCAGGATGCGGCAATCACTGCCTTGACAGCACCGCAGACCTGCATTAGTGAAATGTGTGCGCTCTACCAGCGCCGCCGCGACCTTGTTGTTGATGCGCTAAGAGCAATCGGTATGGAATGTATCGCGCCGAAGGCAACCATCTATATTTGGACGCGGGTTCCTGAAGGGGAAACGTCTGAAAGTTTTGCAACCAGGTTGCTTGAAAAGGCTCACGTTATTGTGACGCCTGGAAGTGGTTACGGGCCTGATGGCGAAGGCTTTATTCGCATTTCGCTCACCACCCCTGATGACCGACTTCTTGAAGCGGTGCGTCGCATAAAAGAAAATATGTAGCACGCAAAAGGTAAGCTATGACGAATAAGAAGTATTTTGAAATTGATGACCCGCTTGTAGAACGCGCGGTTCTTGTTGGCGTAGACCGCTCTGACCCGCTATGGAGTCTTGAGGAAAGCCTTGCCGAACTGGAACGTCTTGCCAATACGGCCGGTGCAGAAGTGGTGGCGTGTACTTCACAAAAACTCGAATCCCCTCATCCGAAAACCTTTATTGGGGCGGGCAAAGCTGAAGAAGTTGCAAAACTATGCACGACATTTGATGCCGATGTCGTTATTTTTGATGATGAACTCAGCCCTTCTCAACAAACGAATCTTGAGAGAATCGTTCCAAAAAAAGTAAAGGTGATTGACCGCACGGCACTTATTCTTGATATCTTTGCGCTTCACGCAACAAGCAAGGAAGGTCGTTTGCAGGTACGTTTGGCGCAAAACGAATACTTGCTTCCGCGCTTGCGTGGTATGTGGGCGCATCTTGCCGCGAATCGTATGGGCGGCGGCGTTGGGTCGCGTTTTGGTGAGGGCGAAAGCCAGCTTGAAGTTGACCGCCGTATGGTGCGCAAGCGCATCACCACCATCAAGCGCGAACTGAAACATCTTTCAGATGTGCGCACAATTCAGCGCGACGGACGCTACCAAAGCGGCGTTTTCAAGGTTGCCCTTGCGGGCTACACCAATGCGGGGAAGTCGAGTTTGCTCAATTTTATGACCGAAGCCGAAGTGCTTTCCTACGATAAACTGTTTGCCACCCTTGATTCAACAACACGAAAATACGTTTTGCCCGAAGGGCGCGAGATTACCCTTACCGATACCGTTGGTTTCATCCAAAAACTTCCGACAACTTTGGTAGAAGCCTTCAAATCAACTCTTGATGAAATTGTTGGTGCTGATTTGCTTTTGCACATCATCGACGCTTCTTCAACGGAATACGAAGCACAGATTGTTGCCGTTGATACGGTGCTTCAACAAATCAATGCGCACCACATCAGCCGCGTTGAGGTTTTCAATAAGATAGACCTTCTTGAAGCAGAAGCGCTTGAAGCAATTAAACTGCGCCACCGCGATGCGATTTTTATTTCAGCACTGAGTGGCGAGGGGACTGAAAGCCTTGTTGCTCATATTGCCCGCATCGCCGCTGCACGCGATGAACACATGGAAGTGTGCATACCCTATAATCGAGGAGACTTAGTTTCCCTTATTCATGAGCGCTGTTCTATTGTCTCTGAAGAACATAGCGACCAGGGTACTTGTATCACTATGCTGGTCAACGAGCAATACGCGAACCTCTTTTCCCCCTATAAAGTATAAGAAACCCTAAAGGCGGCGGAACACGGCAACCACTTTGCCCGCTATGGAACAATCAGTGGTAATAATGGGTTCCATAGAGGAATTTTCGGGCTGTAAGCGAATGTGGCTGTCTTCCTTATAGAAGCGCTTAATGGTGGCACCGTCATCAACAATCGCAACAACAATGTCACCAT
Source organism: Eggerthellaceae bacterium (assembly GCA_009782615.1). Lineage (GTDB taxonomy): Bacteria > Actinomycetota > Coriobacteriia > Coriobacteriales > Eggerthellaceae > WRIS01. The sequence goes on from WRIS01000001.1 coordinate 185,783, forward strand.
TGGTTGCCGTCGGCTGTTCTTTCACTACGACATAATCCCCACTGTTGATACCCGCTTCAATCATCGAATCACCCCGCACGGAAAGCAGGAATGCCGCCGAATCGCCCACAATGTCGACGGGCAAGGTGATGGTATCGATAATGTTTTCTTCAGCAAGGATAGGCACACCTGCCGCGACATTGCCCACTAAGGGAAGGTCGAGCACCTTGCTAAAGCTGGGGCGGATAACATTACTTTGAGACACGGAAGCGCCCCCGTCAAGCGGATAGGTAAGAGCAATGGAGCGCGACTTCAAGGGGTCACGCTTAATCATCCCTTTTTCCTCAAGCGCTTTCAAATGAACATGAACCGTGGAGGGGGAGGAGAGCCCAAGATTTTGGCACACCTCGCGCACGGTTGGTCCGTAGCCCTTTTCACGGATACAGTCTTCGATACTATTTAATACAGCCCTTTGGCGCTTAGTAACTTTTTCGGTCATGACCTGTCCTTTCACAGCACGAACAAATGTTTGAAAAACTTCTTGACATGAACCTCTGTTCGCTTTATAGTATACACGAACAAAAGTTCTAAGCAAGAGGAAAGGATACAAAATATGAAGAATTTCAAAAGAATACCTTATCCAACACAGGGTTCCTCTGCTCTCGAGTCAAAACACCTGGAGAATATTGTAAGTTTTCCCGCATTTTTTGATAGTGAAGAAAGCAGCGCATCTGAATTTGGGTCTCAATCACGTTTTACCGAAAGGCTGTTGGTAAGCGTTTTAGAAACTCCCAGCGTTCAAGACTTGCGCTATGGGTCTTTGCGCGGGAAGTCTTTTAACAAAGCAAAGCCGTGGCAGACCGTGGCAATAGGAAGCTGCCTGTTTGCTCTTTCACTTGCTTTTATCTTCGTCGGAAACTCTGCGATATTGTAAGGGGGCAGTTTCCGCACAAAAGCACACCTTCCTGCTATCTGTCGCAGATGCTGCGTTCTGCGACAGGTTCCGAAGAGCGTTTCTGATACAGGAACGCTCTTCGTGTAATGTGCCATCCTGCCGACACACTACTTTAAGGCATATATTTTTAGAAATTTTCAGAGAAACATTGTGGCACAATATCTTGTATGTTAGGGTAGTTCATCATACGAGAAAAGGAGTGCCATGCGTTGTCCTTCTTGTGTCCATTCGGAATCTAAGGTCGTTGACTCGCGTCCGTCTGAAGATAACGCCTCTATCCGCCGCCGCCGCGAATGCCTTGAGTGCGGCTATCGTTTCACTACTTATGAGCGTCTTGAAAGCGCCCCGTTGATAGTGGTCAAGTCAGACGGTTCTTCTGAAGTGTATGACCGCGAAAAACTTTTCAGGGGCTTGCTGATTGCTTGTGCAAAGCGTCCCATCAATTCCGAGCAGATTGGCGAGCTCATAGACGATATTGAATTAGAGCTGAGAAACACGCTTAAGAATTCTATCAATTCGAAAAGCCTTGGCGACATGGTCTTAGAAAGACTTCATGCGCTTGACGATGTTGCCTACGTTCGTTTTGCCAGCGTTTATAAGGATTTTCAAAATATCGAAGAATTTGCCACCGCTTTGGAAGGGCAGCAATAAGGTGGATGGTCTCGAACTTCCCGTACGCCTGCATGCTCCTAACTTAAAACCACCTTCTCATACCCGCAGCGGGGATGCGGGGCTTGATTTATGTGCCGCGACAGACGTGGTTCTCAAGCCCTTCGAGCGCGCGCTTATCCCCGCAGGAATTAGCATGGCAATCCCCAAAGGCTATGCTGGCTTTGTGCTCCCGCGAAGTGGACTGGCTCTTCATCACGGGTTTTCCCTTGTCAACAGCCCTGGTTTGATTGACAGCAATTATAGGGGAGAAGTGCAGGTTATTGCGATTAACCTCGACCCTCAAGAAACTTTTACCATACGCCAAGGGGATCGTATTGCTCAGTTAGTCATCATGCGCGTTGAGGAACCCAACATAGTGCTCTGCGATAGCCTTGATGAAACCGCCCGCGGCTCTCAGGGCTTCGGAAGCAGCGGTCGCTAGCTTCCAAGTCTTGACCTTAGAGTTACTCTAGGGTAATATAGTTGCATTAGAGTAACTCTAAGGGTAGAGAACGAGGTTAGTATGGATGAAGTTTTAGCGGACGGCTCAGTTGAATCGGGTTTGTCAAAGCCGCAATACGCAATCGGCGAAGTGGCGGATATGACAGGAATTTCAGCCTACACGTTGCGCTACTACGACAAGTGTGGCTTTTTCCCGCATCTGTATCGCGACAAAAACCAGGTTCGAAGTTTTTCTGATAACGATGTGTCGTGGCTGCGTCTCATGGATGCGCTGCGTAAAAGCGGATTATCCATTGAAGGCATCCAATACTTCGTGAGATTGTCTCTTGCAAACGAGGTAACGCGCGCCGAACAATTCGCCATTTTAGAAAACCAAGAAACCGTACTTGAATATCAGTTGGCAGAGATACAGGAAAGTTTGAAGGTTCTCCAACAAGAAAAGACGGCGCGTATGCCGCAGGTGGACTAAAAGAGCACTTTTCGACCAAAACCGCTGCTAAGAACCGTATTTTTCATGACCTAATACTCATTGAGGACAAAGATAGGGGCTTAGAAGGGCTCTCAGAGCTTCGTTTATAAAATACCAGGTCAAAGGCGTAATATGAGAGAAAAGTGCGGTTTTGAGCGGAAAATAGAAGGAATGAGGGTCAAAGCGCTCGTTGGCAAAGGGGTAATGCAGGTTTAAGATTGCGGGTCGAGCCCGCAATGACGATGGGTCGGGGCATTTCCTTAGCTGCCTAGATTGCTTCGGCTTGCGTCGCGCAATAACAAAAACTACTCTACCGCACACGGTATATAAAAGTATGATAATATATCTTATGTAAACCTAAAAATATACTTATAGACTATTATTCTATTCTGCTTCCGTGGGAATGCGATTGCTATTATAATGGCAGCAAGATTGCTTTACATCGTATAAGGAGGCTCTCCCATGAATTGCCCTCGCTGCGGAAATCTCACTGCCGACGGTCACGCCTTTTGTCAAATGTGCGGACTATCACTTTCCTCAATCCCTCAAGATGATGTCAAAGTTGAAGCCTTGGAGGTAGCGCCTCTTGTGGTCGAACCCGCGCCCGAGCCTACGCCCGAGCCAGCCCCTTCCTTAGAAGAAACGGTTTCCCCTGACGCTGAACCTATCAAAAAGGAAAAGCCTGCCAAAAAAGAAAAGGCTAGTAAAAAAGAATCCGCCAAAGAAAATACTGCGGACTTGAAAATAGCAGCTGAACCGAAACAAGAAATTGCCGAAGTCTCCCTAGAGGCAAACCTTGAGGATGCTTCAGTCAAATCCGAAGAAGCCGCTCCTGCATTCCTTGCCTACCCACCGCCAACACTTTCAGAAGAGCCGCAAACCTTTGCCCCTCCTGCCGAAGCTGCTGCTACGGTTCCCCTTGCCGCCCCTGTACAAGAGTTTGACCCTACCCCGCAACCACCACTCGAAGCATCGCTCGAGCCACCGACACAACCACTCGAACCTCTGCAACCTCAAGAGCAGCCCTTATATCCCGCACCTGATGCTTCGCAAGTTGCTTATCAAACGGCTCCCCTACCCCCAACACCTGCTGCACCGTTTGTGCCTGCCACTATCAACGGTTCCGCCAAGCCCAAAAAGAAGAAAAAAGGGCGCAAGGTTCTCATCGGCATACTTGCTGGTCTTCTCGTTGTGGTTCTTGGCATCGTAGCCTTTGCGCTGGTCAGCGAACACAATCGCTCAACCAACTATAACCAGGCGATTGAACTCATGGAAAAAGGCAACTATGAAGAAGCGCTTGCGAAATTCCGCGATTTAGGCGACTACCAGGATTCCACTTATTACAGCTTTCTTTGTTCTGACCATATAAATTACGAAAAGGCGCAAGCCCTTATTGATGCAGGCGACTACGAAGGAGCCTTAAAGCTATTAAACTCGCTTGGCGATTTTGAGGACTCCACTAAGCTTGCGACGCTGTGCGAGAATCACATAGATTATGCCAAAGCCCTTGAACTTCAAAAAGCGGGCAAGTACAAAGAGGCACTGGTGTACTTCGACAGCCTTGCTTATAGCAATTTCCTTGACGCTGATGTAAAGGCTCAAGAATGTGAATATTCGCTCGCCGACATACTTTTCAATGAGGACAAGCGCTACGAAGCGTATAACGCATTCATGCTCTTGGGCGACTACAGCGATGCTGCCGCGCGTGCGCAAGCCTGCATAGTCCCCATAACAAGCAGCAAAGAAGTTTATCGCAACCCTGATTTTTCGATTATGGCGTGCGATTTCACGATTACCTCAAATTCTTCTACTGCCCTGACTTTCCTAAAAATCTATAATGGAGACACCTTGGTATCGTCCCTTTTCATAACTCCTGGCTCAAGCTTAAGAATTACCCTGCCAGTAAACACCTACAAGATTAGAGCAGCTGTTGGAGAGAACTGGTTCGGGGATAGCGATTTATTTGGTGATGACGGATATTATTATCAAATGGAATTTGACGATTCTGGTACCGACACTATGGTGTTTGAAACAAACTATTCCTACACCTTAGATTTACAGGTTTCTGAAGGCGGAAACGTCAGTTCCAAAGACCTCGATTGGGATACCTTCTAAACCCTGCCAAGCGCTACGGTTCAAGCACTTCGAGATACGCCTGATAAAGTTCGGGCGTATCTTTTTTTATGCTGAGGGGCTTGAATGTGTCTTCTGCTACAAAGCAATGCACGGTTTTTCCCGTGCAGCAGGGCTTTTCGGTTGTGATATCCGCCCCTTCGGCAAAGACCTCATATTGAAAAACGCTCTTAACGCCACTTAGTTCTACCAAACGGGTGCGCACCAAAGCCGTTTCGCCATAGCGAACAGGCGTGGCATAGTTTATTTCCGCGTGAACAACAGGAGACATGAGTCCCTTTTCTTCGAAGAGATGATAGGGAAAGCCGAGTGCTTCGAGAAAGTCGGTTCTGCCCACTTCAAACCAGATGAGATAGTTGGCGTGATAAACAACGCCCATCTTGTCGGTTTCGGCATAGCGCACTTTTATTTTCGTTTCAGCAATCACCGAAATTCACCTCGCAGTAAACGACAAACGCAAAGACCCACACATTTCAATTCTACAATCATATACAATGGTAAACGAAATTCAAAGATGAAACCAACGAACGGATAGGGCACGATGCAAGAAAACCCTCAAGATACTTCTTTTCAAGGTTCTTTGCAAAATGAAAAACCCACCTACGCTTCTCTAAGCCCCAAACTTGCTCTTCAGCTTGCAGCTCCTCACACGTGGCCTGCTGCCATCATTCCTGTCTTGTTTGCAGTGGCGCTTGCTTCGGTTTCGCAGGGCTTCATCTCGGTCAGCCTTGCTTTAGCACTGCTTTGCATCAGCATTCTTATGCAGGCAACCGCCAATACCTTAAACGATTACTTCGACTTCAAAAAAGGAGCCGACAGCCTCGAAAACCAAAAAGACCCCACGGATGCAGTGTTGGTCTATAACAAGGTAAATCCTACCTCGGTACTTTTCTTGGCAGTTGGTTTTGTCGCTTGCGCAGCGGCCTTGGGACTATATGTCATCGTCTGTGCGGGGTGGATACCTCTTGCTATCGGCTTTATCGGAGCCGCCATCATCGTGTTGTATTCCGCAGGAAAGACTCCCCTTTCCTACCTTCCTCTTGGCGAGGTCATCAGCGGAATCACGATGGGATACCTTATCGCACTCGCCTCATATCAGGCGCTCACGGGAATTTTCAGCCTTGAAATGTTGTGGCTTTCCCTTCCCTTGGTGGTAGGGATAGGCTTAATTATGTTTACGAATAACCTCTGCGATATCGAAAAGGATATCCAAGCAGGCAGAAAAACGCTTCCTGTTCTTTTGGGGCGTGCTCGAGCGCGTAAAGTCTATCAGGGGGCGCTTGTCGGCTGGATTGTTTTAATCGGACTTTTGGTGGCTCTTTTTTTCACGGCAGGATTGCTCGTGGTGGGCTTTATGCTGATTATCCTCTACCCTCTTTTGTCAACACTTTGGAAAAATCCCTTTGTCTTTGAAACAAGAGCACCTGCTATGGCATCTTGCCTTAACGCCAATATTGGCTTGGGTGTTTTCTATATTCTTGCCATTCTTTTCTCAAGCGTGGTACACGTGATTTTTTAGGCGAAGCACTTATTTCTTTCGATTGTCCTCAACATACTTTGTCTTGCCGAAGGTTCTTTCAATGCCGTTTGGCTCAACAAGTTTTACCTGCGCAGAGACAAGAGTGTTTTGCTTCAGTTTTTCAGCAATGCGCTTTCTAAAGGTATCCATAGCAGCGAAAGAATCACTCAAGGCTTCAGGTTCGAGTTCGACCAAAACACTCATCGTGTCAAGTCCTTTGTCGTTGTCAAGCACGATGCGGAAATGCGGGCTGACTCCCGCGATGCCTGCCAAAACGTCTGCAACCTGACGAGGGTAAACATTCGTGCCGCGTATGATGAGCATGTCATCGGTGCGCGAGCGGACCTTTTCCATTCGTGCGTGCGTGCGCCCGCAGGCACACGGTTCACATATCACCCGTGTCAAATCGTGTGTGCGGTAGCGAATAACGGGAAATGCCTGCTTGTCCAAGGGCGTGAGAACCAGTTCCCCCTCCCCGCCTTCTTCAACCGCATTCCCCGTTTCAGGGTCAACAACTTCCCAAAGGAAATGATCTTCGGCAATATGCTGATGGTCGCGTGATGCAAGACACTCCCCCGAAACTCCTGGCCCCATGACTTCGGTTAGACCATAGTTGTCGGTGCAGGTGATATGCATGGTGCTTTCTATTTCTTGTTTGAGGGCAGGCGGGCAAGGCTCTCCCCCGAAAAGCCCCACGCGCAAGCTTGATTTTTCCCAATCAAAGCCGCACGACTCGGCAACTTCACCGATATGCATGGCGTAGGAAGGCGTGGCTATCAAGACGGTCATTTGGTAATCTTCAATCATCATGAGGTGGCGCTCGGTGTTTCCCGATGACGCAGGCACAACCATGCAGCCAAGTTTTTCAAGCCCGTAGTGCAGGCCAAAACCGCCCGTGAACATGCCATAGCCAAACGCCATTTGTGCGCGATCCCCTGGCACCACCCCTGCCATTTGCGCAAGGCGGGCAATGCAGTCACTCCAAACATCCAGGTCGTGTGCATTATAGCCAACGACAATCGGCTTTCCTGTTGTTCCCGACGAAGAATGAAGCCGCAAGACTTCGTTTAAGGGCACGGCGAAAAGCCCAAAGGGATAGGTGTCGCGCAAAACTTGCTTGTCGGTAAAGGGCAAGAGGCGAATGTCTTCTAAGGTTTGTATGTCGGCGGGTTTGACCCCCGCTTCATCAAAGCGCGCGCGATACCAATCGACCTTGTCATACGCCCATGAAACTTGGGTCTTTAGTTTTTCAAGCTGGATAGAACGAATTTCTTCGCGCGAAGCGGTTTCGATGTTCGGCTGGAAAATAGGATATGCCATCGGATATGCCCCCTCAGCTCATTTCCGAAAAGGTCTCAGCAAGTTTTTCTTGGGTGACTATCTCGACAGGCTGCTTTTCAAGGAGCGACTCAACCGAAGCTAAATCCTCAACGCAAAAAACGATGAAGGTTGACACGAGTGAATAGCTATAAACAATGTTGGCATGGGTTGAAATGATGCCGACAACACGGGCAAGTTCCCCAGGGATGTCATCAAGGCGCACGCACAAAACCTCAGAAACAACAACTGCCGTTTTGTTGGCTTTCAGCACTTCTTGCCCGCGCTTCGGGTCGTCAAGAATGAAACGCACTATCCCATAGTCACCCGTGTCAGCAGCACTAAACCCGCGCACGTTGATGCCGTTTTCCTCAAAAGAATCGAGTACACGCTTCAAGTGACCAGGACGGCTTTCTAAAAATACGCTTATCTGAGATACGCTCATAGCAATCGTGCTCCTTCTATCCGTGCTATCTGCTCAAATCCCCTTCATCTGGCAAGGGAAAGCCCACATCACTGCAAGCCCGCTTCTTCCTCATAAGCAAAACCTGCTCGAAATGCGGTGAGGTTTATTTCCGTTAAGCGAGCAGGCAGGCGCGTTTCAATCTGCGCTTCCCAAAAAGATTTCCCAATCCCAACCTCGTTTGCCAAGGCTCCCAACAACACCACATTGCTGCATTTTTCATTTCCGATTTCGCGCGCTATTTTTGTCGCAGGAACAAGGCTTGCCCCTAACTTGGTAAGGGTTCCCCGCGCGTCAGGCGGCATTTCCATTTTTCCCGTCAACACGGGAAGGGGCTTTTTCGTTTCATCATTGACGAGCAGTTTTCCGTCTGCCTTAAGATAAGAAATATTGCGCAGAGCTTCGGTCGTCTCAAAGGCAATAACGACATCGGCACAACCTTCATCAGTCACCATGGCAGAAACCTTTTCTCCGAAGCGAACAATGGTGGTTACCGCGCCCCCGCGCTGCGCCATGCCATGCACTTCGGAAAGCTTGACCTCATAGCCCGCTGCTTGGGCGCTGTGTGCCAACAAATCAGCAGCAAGGATGGTTCCCTGCCCTCCAACACCGCATAGCAATACCGTTATCGGCTCTGTGCTCATTTTTTCACCTTCCACAAAATCAAACCTGCCCTTCGAAAACAAAACCGCTTACCACGAGCCACTTTTTCGTATCGAAGAACTTGCGCAGTACTGTTCGCATTGCCCGCAGCCCACACAAAGCGCCTCGTCGATTACCGCACGCTGAGCCAACACGTCGCGTGATATGGCAGGACAACCAAGACTTGTGCACACGCCGCAATCGGTACATGTTTCATCCACAAAAACAGGAACGTCGCGCGTTTTTTCCAAAAGAATACACGGCGCGCGAAATATTAAAACGCTCAAATCTTTGTTTGCGAGCGCTTCTTTTATGGCTTGGCGCACCGCCTTCATGTTAAAGGGGTCAATAGTCTTGATATCGGTAACGCCCAGTGCTGCCACCACGGTTTCAAGATCAAGTTCACGGGTTGGGCGCTCTTGAAGCGTTTCGCCATTGAAAGGGTTTCCTTGCCGCCCCGTCATCGCGGTCGTGCGATTGTCAAGAATGGCCACCGTTCCCCCGCCTTGGTTGTACACCGTATTCATAAGCGAAGTAAGTCCTGAATGGGCGAAAGTCGAATCCCCAATAACGGCAACTACGGGCTGAGGTTTTTCCGTCTCACCCATAACGAGTTCAAAACCATGCGCCATCGAAATTGAGGCACCCATATCTACGCAGGTGTCCATAGCTGAAAGAGGGGCTAGAGCTCCTAAGGTATAACAACCGATGTCGCCCGTAATAAGAGCGCGTGCGCGGGTAAGCTCCTTGAAAACCAAACGATGAGGGCACCCCGGACACAAAGCAGGAGGCCGATTAGGTAGACCCTCAAACGGCTCAAAGGCTTGGCGTGGTTTACCTCCAAAAGCCTGACGTACGATATCAGGGGTCAGCTCACCTGCAAGGGGAAGGGTTTTTGGCGTATCGGCCACCTGTATCCCTAAGGCTTTTACCTGGGCTGAAAGATAGTCAGAGGCTTCTTCAACCACGTAAAGCTTATCGACCGCTCCCTCAAAATCCTTCAAGGCTTGAGCCGGCAGTGGCCAGGTTATCCCCAGCTTGAAAACACTTGCGTGCGGAAGCGCCTCAACAACATAGTGATACGCCGCCCCTGAACAAATGATGCCTTGTGCGCTATCCTTCATCATCACTTCGTTGCAAGAACAACTTTCAGCCGCTTCTTTGAGCGAGGCAACACGTGCATCTTGTACGCTGCGGCGCAGTTTCGCGAAAGCAGGCATCATGACCCACTTTGCGGGATCCTTTGTGTATTCTTTCAAGGAAACTTCCGTGCGTTTTCCGACTTCTACGAGGGTTTTTGCGTGAGAGATGCGCACGGTTGAACGTATCATGACAGGAACGTCAAAGCGCTCCGATAGGTCGTAGGCTTCCTTGGTAAAGCGAAGCGCTTCTGCTGAATCAGATGGCTCAAAAATAGGAATGCGCGCAGCGAGAGCATAAAAACGCGAGTCTTGTTCGTTTTGGGATGAATGCATGCCTGGGTCATCGGCGGCAAGAATGACCAATCCCCCGCCTACACCCGTATAGGCTGCCGTAAACAAAGGATCAGCAGCAACATTAACTCCCACATGCTTCATGGTTGCCAGCACCCGTGCTCCTGCAGCTGAGGCACCAAGCCCCACCTCAAGAGCGACCTTTTCGTTGGGGCACCATTCCGCATAGACCCCTTCTTTCGTCGCAAAGCACTCCATCGTTTCGGTTGACGGTGTTCCTGGGTAGGCAACGCCTATTCTTACCCCTGCTTCCCAGGCACCCTGTGCTATTGCTTCGTTTCCTGACAGTAGTTCCATATACCGCATCTTTCTTCTCTTACCGTTCATCATTAAGCGAGGCAAGCATCCTTAGAGTTACTCTAACACTACGTGCCCAATCGAATGTTCACGAGGGGTGGTGCGTTTATTATTGGTCGTTGCTTTCCTGATAGAGCAAGCAAAACGCACCTACTTGGATAATGTCGCCGTCGCGAAGTTTTGTCTCCGTGATACTTTCGTTGTTAATCCAGACCCCATTAAACGATTTGTTGTCGCTGATGAAAAAGCCGTCATCTTTTTGCGCTATCTCGGCATGTTGGCGCGATACCGTCATATCGTTTAAGAAGATGGAACACTGAGGGCTCCTCCCAATGGAATACGTGCCCTCTGCCAGCTGGAAGGTCGTTTCAATTTGCGGACCGCGTACAATTCTCAGCACGGCGATTGTAGGTTGTACTTCGGTGGCACTCGTGATTTCTTCTTCCGTGAGCGCAACGGGTGCAAAGCTTTGGGTTGATTCTAAAAACTTGAACCCACACGTTGAGCACACCTGTTCATCGGCTTGTACTGCACTGTCGCAAACCGGGCATTGTTCAAGGTTACCTACCATCACTTGTCCTCCATTCAAAAGACCTCATATCCAACATCATCCGCTACCACGCGGATTAAGCAAAGGCGTTTGATTAACTATTATGGAATAAGCAACTGTTTGTTGCCCCGAGAATTTGCGGAAAAGGCGATCCCACCAAATACCGATGCCCTCAATCAAACCAGGAGCTTTCATTTCCTCGCAAGCAACCATATCAACGGTAAGAAGCACGTCATTGCGCTGCTTGAAAGTGATGGTGCCCAGCTTATCCCCTATGCGCACATCTCCTTGAACGGTGTTGTATTCGAAGGTTTGGTTGATGTTACCGTTCAAATCAAAAATCGCTACGGCTTGGTCGGGATCGGCAAGCGTTGCTTTTACGGTTTTGTCAATCCAGTTGCTGTGTGCCACTTCGGCAACAACGGGCACCGATACCACTTCCCCGTTTTTCTTGATGTCAACGTATCGATCGGAATGCGCGAGCGGGTATTCAACCTGGTGGTCATATATCCACTGCAACAATATTTGGGCATCAACAAAACGCTGGTCGGCATCGGAAGAATCGAGCACAACCGCATAGTATTCTTCCCCTTCCCTGTTTGCCGCACCAGCAAAACAAGGGCCTGCTAAATCGGTAAAACCTGTTTTAACGCCGCATGCGCCGTCGAAATTCCCGAGCATTTGGTCGGTGCTTTCCAGGTGAAGTTTTTCCTTGCCGCCCTCGGCGCGGATTACCTCGATGTCAGTTTCTGCAGTCGCAACAATCGAACGGAAGGTTTCGTTTTCCATCGCAAACTTCACCATACGGGCAACGTCAAGCGCACAACTGCGCTGTTCCCCTTCAAAACCGTCGTCGTCAAGCCCGTGGGGGTTTTCGAAATAGGTGTCGACCAAACCCAATTCCTGAGCCCTTTCATTCATACGGTCGATGAAGGCTTGTTCTGCGACCCAGGGGTCAACTTCAATGTTGGCGTTCGCGCCTCCCAAAAGGATATAGCCTACCGCTTCGGCAAGGGCAACCGCAGCATCGTTACCCGAAGAAAGCAAGAGGGCTTTGAGAGTATCGTCGCGCGTGAGAACATCCCCCGCAAGCAGTTCTGCCGAAGATTCTCCCGTATATGCCGCGCGTTCGCTTACCGTGATAAGGGTGTTTTTGTCGGTGTTTTCAAGCACGATAATCGCTGTCATAACCTTAGTGATTGAGGCAATTTGGGTGGCTGCTTTGGAATTGCGTTCGAAATAAAGGGTGCCATCAGCTGCCATAACAACAGCATATTCGGCATCAACGCTCGGGCAATCAGCAAGGGAAAGCCCGCGGGAATCAACCGAAACCCCCAAGATTATATCTGCTTTGCGCACATCAGCAAAGGCAGGCGTAATGCCAACAGGTAGGCTTAAAACAAGCGCAAGTATGCAGGCGAAAAACACCTTCGAAACACGCGAGGAAATCACCTGCGCATCCCTTGCGTCTGCGCGCACGCCGAAACGATGTTTTCTACTAGCAGTCATCAAGTGCGTAAACCTCTTCCGATTGAACAAGCGCGTATCCCGCTTCCACGAGCCGCAATTCGATAGAAGCATCATTTACCTTCAAGACATCGATAGCAAAATTTTCATTTATAGAAAAACAATAGCCGTATTCCACGTCAACGTTTTCACGGTCGAGGAATTCAAGTAATTCTGCAAGCCCGCCTTTGCGGTCAGGGACGCGCACGCCTAACACATCTATTACCTTTGCGCGAAACCCTGCACCGCGCAAAGCTTCGGCTGCTTTTTCAGGGCAGTCGCAAAAGATGCGCGCGATACCAAAATCAGTCGTATCGGCAAGAAAGAGCGCCCGCATATTGATATCCTCATCCGCAATAACGCGGCACGCTTGCGCAAGATGCCCTTTGCGATTTTCGATAAATACCGTAAGTTGAGAAATCATTATTGTCTCCCTTCTCGCATGTCGATAATGCGTTTTGCCTTGCCCTCGCTGCGCCCTATCGTTTTTGGCTCTACGATTTTCACTTCTACGGCAACCTGAAGGTTGCTCTTGAGTTCGCGCGCGATATCTTTTTTCAAGGCTTCGAGTTTGCGTACTTCGTCGAAGGGGAAATCAGGAACCGTTTCAACATGAAGTTCAACGTGGTCAAGCGACCCTTTACTCTTAAGGATGATTTCATATTGAGCGGTAATTTCCTCAAACTGCGTAATAACTTCTTCGATTTGCGAGGGGAACACGTTCACGCCGCGAATGATGAGCATGTCGTCAGTTCTTCCTGCAATGCGGTCAATACGCGTCAAGGCACGCCCGCACGCACAGCGACCCTTGATGATGCGCGTGATATCGCGTGTGCGGTAGCGAATCAAAGGAGACGCCTGTTTTGTCAAGGTGGTGAACACCGCTTCTCCCCATTGCCCGTCTTCTACTGGCTCAAGCGTATCGGGGTCGATTATCTCAACAAGGAAGTGGTCATCACAGACGTGAAGTCCTTGTTGCTTGTCGCACTCCCACGCCACGCCTGGCCCCATAACTTCTGAAAGGCCGTAGATGTCGTGCACCTTAAGCCCGAGTTTTTCTTCAATTTCGTTGCGCATTCCTTCAGAACACGGCTCCGCGCCCAATACTGCAGCCGACACCTGCAAATCATCTGCGGGCTTATATCCCTCTTCAAGAGCGCTTTCGGCAATGTGGAGAGCATAGGAGGGCGTACAACAAAGGATGTCGGTGTTGAAATCATCTAACAGCTGTATTTGGCGGCGCGTATTGCCTGAAGATATAGGAATAACGGTACAACCAATCGCTTCACCACCTCGGTGGGCGCCAAGCCCGCCAGTAAAAAGCCCGTATCCGTAAGCAACCTGAACGGTGCTTTTGGTGCTCGCACCCGCAGCGACAAGCGCGCGGGCAACGCAATCACCCCAGTTCACCAAATCCTGTTCGGTGTAGCCGACGACGGTGGCGTTTCCCGTGGTTCCTGAAGAGGAATGAATGCGCACCACTTCATCATTTTCAACCGCAAACATCTTAAAAGGATACCCGTCCCGTAAATCTTGTTTGACCGTAAACGGCAAGCGCGCAATATCGTCAATGCTTTTGATGTCCTCAGGGCTAATCCCCGCTTCGTCAAATGCTTGATGGTAAAACGGGATGCGCTCATAGACATAGGCAACCAATTCTTTGAGGCGCTCACTTTGCAGGTCGCGAAGGTTTTCTTCGCTCATAGTTTCGATTTCGGGCTGATAATACACGAGCTTCCTTTCCTTTCTTTTTCTTGCGGTGATAGGTGTCTTTCTATGATACCACTGAAAAATTCCCCGAAGGGCTTTAAGAAACCGTGCGGCGCGAAGTAAACACGAAGTCTATTGGGGTTGTACGGGTTGTGCGGGTTGTGCGACAGCTAATTGTTGGAAGAGGCAGACGAAGCTTTGTCGGGGTCAGGGGTGTTTGGCCCTGCCAGCCTGATTTGGTCGACGGCTTCATAGTTTGATATGAAGTTATCTTGGTACAAGATATTCCCACTTTTGTCAGAAACCGTTCGCACAACCGTGATGTTCGAGCCATCAACACCTTCAGTTTTTATATAGCTATACCCTTCAGGAAGTTCTTCGTCTTCCACCATTCTTTTCTTGAACTTATCCCCTTCAGACCATTCCCCTACGTTTGTGGTAACCACATATTCAGGACTCACGCCATAAAGGGCAGCGGTGAGTGTTGAATCGGTGTAGCTCATAGTGAGCAAGGTGTCAGAGGTTGTATTGTTCTTCCAGCGAAAGTCAAGGTCAGGCCAGTTGACGGCCGCATCGCGCCCATCAGGATAGCCCGCAACGTAGATGCTGTGATTGTGTCGCTGCAAAACGGGATAGCCCGCTTCATATACCGCGTTGAAAACGGTGGTTGCCACCTGGCAGATACCGCCGCCAATATCGTTGTCAACTATCTCGCCTTCAACAATAGCTCCTGCTCCCTGAAAGCCCGCGTCTTCATTGCAGTTCCCTGCCCGTTCGTGAAACGACCAGGTGCCCCCATCGCGCACAATGATTGAGTTGTTGAGAATATCTGCGGCAAGGTGAATATTGTGGTTGCGCGCCGTTGCGTAGGTGGTGTATTCGGTCGTGTATTCGGCAATACGCGTGATAACTCCGTAGTTAAGCGCGTCATCAAAGCTCAGCTTGCTGGGTATGGGAATGTAGGCAACCGTAACCGTTGGGCGGGATTCAACCTTACTCTTTTCGGAGAAAAGGTAGTCGCTTAACGCCTGAATCGCATCCTCGGTCATAGGAATCGTTCCTGGTGTATCAAGCTCAACAATAGGCTTGCCCTTTTCGACCAAGAAACGAACCTTGACCTCTTTGCCATCGTAGTCTGCCTTCATATAGGCAACCACCATGCTTTTCGCTTTTTCGTAATCAAGATAAGGTCGCAGTGTCCACGTTTCGCCCGACGCCTCGACAGCAGTTGAGACCCATTTGCCCAAGTCATAAGAATCGGCAACCCAGGCAGCTTCTTCGGAAGAAAAATGGGCACCAAAAGAAATGCCCGCGTTTACCCGTTCACAGGCCTCTTGTGCCATTTCTTTGCTTATCTGCAAAGGGGCATATTGCGTGTGTGCGACAAAGGCAACATCTTTTTCATCGGTTTCCAAAAAAGCACGATCAAGTTCGCGCTGAAATTCTTCGCGGTCAAGCATGTTTCCGCTGTGGCCTTCGACCACTTCTGCGACACCCTCTTCCACCAGGATATCGTAGTTAACAAGCGGAGTTCCAATGCTTAAATCAATATCGTGTGCCAGCGTCTCGAAAGCATCTTTATCGTAGCGCGCACGCGGGTCAATAGTGTGCTTGAAAAAGAGTGCTTGCAGGCGTTTGAAGATTCCCCCGTTGGATCTTCCAAACGCAAGGGCATCCTCAACCAGACCTTCGGCGTCAAAGGCTACTGACAAACTGGCAGCATTCACCTGCCACACCAAGCGGTGTTCGCGTGCTTCTTCCATAGTGATAAGTTCATCAGAAAGATATTCTTGAGTGATGCGTAGCGATTCTTCACGGTTCGCAAGCGCAGCGTCATGAGCAAAAACTGAAACACCCGTGTGAGCAACACGAGACCAGTAGAGGTTTTCAAGAAGCTCGGTGGCTTCTTGCGCGGTTTTGCCCCCCAGATCAACCTCGCCAACGCTTATGCCCGAATAAACCTTTCCGCGGTTGATTCCCCAATCAACAAGACTGCCAACCAACACCACGGCAAAAAGCGCACACACCACGATAAAGACCTTTGATTGCCCCACACTTAAGGCAGGCTTTTGTTTGCCAAGACTTTTCTTGGGTGCGCTCTTCTTTAAAGGAGAAGGAGAAAAACGCGCCGAATCTCTTCGAACGCGTGGCTTTTTCTTAATATTTTTCCGCGGCGTCGTCTGTTTCATGTATTTTGCTCGCCCACCTTCACTCTTTCAAGCAAAACCTTTTGATAACCGGTAGAAATATAATACACCGCAACTATGATACCAAGAATGAGTCCCACATAGATAAACCAAATCCCCCATGATACGGGATCAGCGTTAAAGCCTGGCAACCAAGAAACGTTGATGAGCCCCAAACCAGGAATCAAAGGCCAGTTCAATAAAAGCCCCGCAAAACCTATCATTAAAAACGTAGTCGTCAGTTTTCCTGCAAAGATAACGGGAATCCTCAGCTTAAATTTTGCAAGGATATAGCCTCCTAAACACAGCAGGGCACCGTCACGCAATATGACAACAAGAACTATCCACAAAGGGAGCCTGTCAATAAGCACCAAGCCCAAAACACCCGAAACCATCAACACGCGGTCAATGACGGGGTCGAGTAGTTGTCCCAGTTTAGAAACCGAATTTGTGAGACGCGCAATATAGCCATCGAGCCAGTCTGTTGCCGCCGCAAGAGCAAAGACAATCGCGGCAACGATGTCATATCCTGCAAGCAACAAGACAAAGAACACGGGAACAAGCCCCAGACGAACCAAGGAAATAAGGTTGGGAATCGTGACGATTCTATTACTGACGGCAAGGTCAGTACCTGTTTCCAACTCTCTTTGTTGCTCGTCGAGCAATGTGTTCACGCGTATAACCTTCCTTTGTGTATTCACCACTTGCAAAGACCTGTTGCAAAGACCGTAGCTTTTTAGCAGAAACATTTATACCATATAAAACAAAACCGAACACGTAAAGGTGTCCGGTTTTATACTGTTTCCGCATGTTTTGCGGGGCATACGGCTTTTCGAAGGCGCGATTTTATGCCTTTTGCGCCTCGCGGGCAGCTTTTGCTTCAAGCGCCGCCTTGACACGTTCAGCTTTTGCCGCTTCTTTTGCCGCCTTAGCTTCTTCGTCAACTTCCTTAATAAAGGTGTCGTTTGACTTCGTGGTTGCCGTCGGTGCATAGGTTGGCTCCATGCGAAGGCAATTCGTGGGGCATTCGAGCACGCAGTAGTTACACTGAATACAGCGGAAGCGGTTTATCGACCAGCTTGCGGCTTCCTTATCAACCGTAATCGCTGATGTGGTGCAGCGCTTCATGCAGATGCCGCACAAGGTGCACTCGTTCATATCAACTTCAATATGCCCTTTGAGCCCTTCAGGAACAAAGCGGGTCTGAACGGGATATTGAATCGTTTCGGGCTTCTTAAACATTGACCCGACGGTCATTTTTCCTAATTTGAAACTTCCCATCACTTCCCTACCTTTCCGTGCAGCTGATGCAGGGGTCTATGGTGAGCACTATCATGTTCACATCTGCCAAATCGCAACCTGCCAAAGCAGTTGTCATACCTGCGATGTTTTGAGAGGTGGGAGTTCTCATGCGCATACGCTCAAGGTTCTTTGTGCCGTTTCCGAGAGCATAGTAGTAGCATTCTCCGCGAGGTTGCTCAAGCACGTTGGAGGTCTGGGCACCTTCAGCAGGCGCACCTTTTACTTCAACGGCAACATCTCCTGCAGGAATCTTGGCGATGAGTTCGTTGATAATGTCGATTGCCTGAACTACCTCAAGCGCACGCACCTTCACGCGAGCATAGCAATCCCCCTGCGTGTCAAGTATCGGAGAGAAATCTTCAAGGTCGCCATAGGCACCGTTGCCAAGAGCTCGAATGTCGTTGTCAAAATTAGACGCACGAGCAAACGGCCCGACCATGCACTGTGCGCGCGCATCTGCTTCGGAAATGGTACCGATGCCGACGGTTCTGTTTTTGACCGAAGTATCATTTAAGAATGCCTTGCAGATTTGGGCGTATTCGCCCTTGATGCCTTCAAGGGTGGTCTTAATGCGCTCCAGCTGGTCAGCAGTCATGTCGCGCGTAACGCCGCCCACTTTCACCACCGAAAAGATAACGCGCCCGCCCGTTGTTGCTTCGAAAAGATCCAACACGCGCTCGCGCAAACGCCAGCAATGCATAAACAGACTTTCGAATCCGAATGCGTCAGCGGCAAGACCCATCCACAAAAGATGCGAATGAATACGCGACATTTCGTGCCAGATAACACGCAGGTATTCTGAGCGGCGGGGTATCTCTACTTCCATCAAGCGTTCAATTGTTTCAGCATAGCCCATCGAATGCCCAAACGCGCAAATGCCACAGATGCGCTCGGCAACATAGACGAACTGGTTAAAGTCACGCGTCTCGACCAGCTTTTCAAGCCCGCGATGGATAAAGCCGATTTGAGGAATAGCCTCGATAACGGTTTCGTCCTCAACGACCAAGTCGAGATGAAGTGGTTCAGGCAATACGGGGTGTTGCGGCCCGAAAGGGATTACGGTTGCTTTTCCCATCCTATTCACCTTCCTTTCGGGTGTCCTCGGTCTTTGCGGCTTTCGCGGCTTTCGCAGCAGCGATGCGCGCAGCTTTTTCGCGCGCTTCTTTTTGCGCGGGTGAAATAACCGTCATCGGTTCGCTTTGAGAAACGGCGTAGAATTTCCCACCGAAATCAATAGCGATACCTTCGATATTCACGCCGAAGAGGTCGTGCGATTCGTTTTCGAACACGAATGCATTCAAGAACACACCACTTACCGAGGGAATCTTTGTATCTTTTTGAACATTTTCAATCGTATAGTTTTCAAGGCAATCATCTTTCATGAACGAATAGATGACGTTGATGCCCGTGTCGGTCTTGACGCACAGTATTTGTACTAAACGCCAACCGTCTGCCTTGCGCTCTTCTGCACACTGAACAAGTTTGTCCGTGGTCATAGGCAGGAATTTTACCTGTAAACTCATCTTTTATGCCCCCTTCTTCTGTGCTTTGAGGGCTTTTGCCTTTTCGTCCAAAACACCCAGACCTTGAACGACCGCGTCAATTATCGCTTCGGGGCGCACCGCGCACCCAGGCGCATACACATCAACGGGGATTGCTTGGTCAACGCCACCAATGACATTGTAGCAATCATGGAAGATACCAGCTGAACAGGCGCAAACGCCGCAAGCAACAACGACCTTCGGTTCAATCATTTGGTCGTAGATTTCTTTGATAACGTGGATATTTTGTTCATTGACGCTTCCCGTGACCAGAAAGATATCGGCATGTTTCGGGTTTCCCGTGTTAATGATGCCGAAGCGCTCTACGTCATAACCGGGGCACAATGCCGCCAGTACTTCAATGTCGCAGCCGTTGCAGCTCGACGCGTCGTAGTGGATTACCCACGGTGACTTAGTTAAATAAGACATGTGCATCCCTCCTTACAGATACGCGAGAATCATGATATTGATGCCACCAGCGAAGAAGGTAATTATCCACGACCACTTGAGCATGGCTTGCCACTTCACCCGAGCAAAATTATTGTCGATAAGAATTTCAAGGAACCACACGAACAAAACTACTGCTATTGCGATAATCCATGAAAGCGGGTTAGCCCACACGAAGAACATGCCGACCCACCCTAAGAACAAAACGTTTTCACACCAGTGCATAATCTCAACCTTGGCGAGGGTAGAACCACTCATTTCGGTGGTGATGCCCTTAACCAATTCTTGATGGGCGTGGTGCGAATAAGAAAGATCAAAAGGCGACTTTCTTAATTTGATGGTCAAAACGAACATGAAGCCTGCAAAAACGAGTCCTGCTTTTACGATTGCGGGTGTTTCTGCCGAAAGTACTGCCGACACATCGAAAGAACCAATAGCCATAAAGAAACCAACGGCAACAAGAAGCACCATGGGCTCGTAAGCGAGCACCTGGATGATTTCGCGATTGGCGCCGATTTCTGCGTAGGGTGAACGGGTGGAATACGCGGCAATGACGAAGAACAGTGCTGCTAAGGTGATGATGAACACCGACATGAGCAGCGACCCACCGCTAAAGAAGATACCGCCCGCAAGAAGCGTGAACAAAAGAGCACACGTGATATAGATGCCCTCAGAAGCATTAACGCTTACGCGGTCCTTCTCGAGAAGCTTGCGCACATCATAGTATGGCTGCAGCAAGGGCGGCCCTACCCTGCCCTGCATGCGAGCACTGATTATTCGGTCGATGCCTGAAAGCAGGCATCCAAGAATCGGTGCTGCCACCGCAAAGGCGAGGGTTCCGATGATAATTAATAAGATATCCATAATAATCCTCCCCTCCTAGAATAATCCGATTGCAAGGGCTACTGCCCCAACAAGTGCTATGCCAATAATTAAAGCGGAGCATATCGTCCCAATACTCGAAATTACCTCTTCGCCAAAGATATTTTCCATATACCAGTTTCTGGCGGTCGCTTCGGTTTCTTTCGAAAGCGAACTTGAGAAGGTTCGAGAATCGTTGTTGACGCTCACACCTGAAAGGTAGACGTTTGCCTTCTTCGCCTTGCCTTTGCCAAGCCCTGCGAAGAGCACCACGACGACCAGCGCAGTAACCACACTTGCGATGATGAGGTTGCCATCAGAAATGCTCGGTGCAAAATCAGCGAACACCGTTGCAATATAGGGCTCGATGACGAACTTAGAAATAATCGGCAGCCCAACACAGCAAAGAACAACAAGCACCGCCATAAGCAAAATGGAAATCCATTCGCTGCGATGCACGGTCATTTCTTCATTCTTGGGATTTCCTGCAATACCAGCAAGTTTGCCGAGCCATTTGCCCCAGAACATGAAGGTTGCCGCAGAACCGAAGACCAGCAAGATGATAAGAGCAACCTGGCTTGTTTCAACAAAGGAAACGAGCGTTGCCCATTTTGCAATCAACATACCGAAAGGTGCGATGAACATACACATGATGCCCAACATCATATAGCGTGCAAGGCGCGGCATGCGCTCAAAGAGCAAGTCCATGTCTTCGATGTCGCGCGAACCGATGTGATGTTCGGCCGTTCCCACGCACAGGAACAAAAGGGATTTTGCGATTGCGTGGAACAGGATAAGGAATGCTGCTGCCCAGATAGCCTCAGGGGTTCCAACACCCGCACAAGCAACAATAAGACCCAAGTTCGCAACGGTCGAGTATGCCAAAACGCGCTTGGCGTTTGCCTGTGATATCGCCATGAAAGAGGTGAACAAAAACGTAACGCCGCCCACCAGGATAACCATAACACTGGGAATGAAGGACACCGAGAAAATCGGAGCCAGTTTAACCAGCAAGAAAACACCCGCTTTCACCATGGTTGATGAATGAAGCAAGGCGCTGGTTGGCGTTGGCGCAACCATCGCACCCAACAACCAGCTTTGGAAGGGCATCTGTGCTGCCTTGGTAATGCCCGCAAATGCCAGAAGAAGAACAGGAAGTGCGGCAGCGTCGGGGTTAAGTACGCCCGCAGCAAGGAAGTCTGAGAAAGAAAGCGTGTTGAAGTTTACCGCGATGAAGAAAAGTGCCCCCACAAAAGCAATTCCGCCCAAAAGGTTCATGACGATTTGGCGGAATGCATTTTTGATAGCTTCATCAGTTTTGGTGTAACCAATCAACAAGAAGGAACAAACGGTCGTGATTTCCCACGCGGTGAACAACCAGAGCATGTTGTTGGAGAACACAACCCCAAACATTGCTGAAAGGAAGAGGAACATCAACGCGAAGAATACGGGACGTCTGTCCTTAGAATCAGGGTGCTGCGCCTGAAAATCTTCCATGTACCCTAAGGCATACAGACAAATTCCCGAACCAATTACGCCAATGATGAGCGCCATGAGCAAAGAGAGCGAATCCACATACAGCCCTGATTGAACCTCAAAGCCATGTGCAAACCCAAACTCAAATACTAAGGCTGCCCCCACCTGCACCAGGGCAAGAATGCCCGCGAGAAGATTTTTATAGCGAATTGCATACGCAAGTATGCAGATCGCGATAATAATCCCAATAGCCGAACAGGCATAGTCGATAATCGGATTCAGTAAAACAAAGAACCCGTCGTGTCCAAAATAGACAACTGCTAAAACGATGGATGCCAAAGCGATAGTAGCTGTCGAAATGCTTGCGATCACGTTTCGCGCGGTGTTGTTTTTGATGCATAAAAGCAACAAAGCTGCAACAAGCGGGAAAACGATCAAAAACCCTATCATACCCACGTGGCGTCCCCCTTATCTCGATACCGAGTCTAATACTAGAAGCGACCTGTGTCACCTGTGGATACTCTAACAAAATATGTAATGTGAGTACTGAGGTTACAAAATGCACGGGTTCATTATTCGGTAAATGGGTATTTCAAGGCATAAGAAGTGTGAATACCGTGAAGAAAGCTGATAATTTGCCTGTTTGCAAGAATTGCTGAACGGCACAATTTTTCTATTACCACAGATATTTCAAGGAATTTCTAGAAGGTTCAAAGGCTCTAACCCAAACTTTATCCCAAGGTGATAGTTCCTAGCACTACTCCGAGCGCCGCTCCTGCCGCAACCGTTGCGCTTGCAACCTCTAAGGGGTTAAGGGGGCTTGCGCTTGACTCTGCCTGCCCTTCGTCTGCTTTTGGTGCAGCGCTACCTTCGTCTGCTTGCGTGGCTCCCCTGCCCTCTTCTGCTTGGGGTTCATTTTCAGATTGTGCAGGTGGGGCGGGTAAATATTCGTTTGGTTGCCCGTCTTGGGGCTGCGCATCTTGGGGTTCGCGCCCCACAATACCTTCGGCGCTATCTTGGTCAGCAGGAGAAGCAGCGGAAAGGTCTTTTTCATTCGGGGCGCTCATGGGTGCCGCTGCATTAAAGTCCATTGAAGCAGCATTAAACTGCAGATAAACAATCGGAACAATGGCGGCAAGAAGCAAACATGCCGCAAGAGGGACAACGTATCTCTTAGCAAAATGAAGTATCGGGTTTGGTTTCTGATACCGAGGAAGGTTCGGTACTTCCCAAATATTTTCGGGTGGGTCTATGTCGGTGTATTCTTCGGTGCTTGTTTCGCTCGGCGCTGTTTCTTGTGTCGCCTTTGCCTCAGCTGTTTCTTCCCCCTTGGTTGGTGTTTCGGTGCTTGTTGCTACGCTTACTTGTTCTGTTGCTTTCTGAGCGCCTTCTTCATGCGCGGTAAGAATATGGGCAAGCATGCGCTCCCGCGCTTCGGTGCTCGGACCCATCTGCTCAAAGGCGGCTTTGAGCTTGGTTTCGTTTTGGTGTTCGTTTGTTGGCTTACTCATCGAAGCCACCACCTAATCTCTTTCTCAGTTCTTTGCGTGCATCACTCAAGTAATTTCGTATTGTTGAATGCGGCTTATCAACAATCGCAGCTATTTCTGCTGCGGAATATCCTTCATAATAGTAAAGGTACACACAACTCCTTTGGTTTTCAGGCAACTCGAAAACGACTGCAAGGGTTTCGTCATAGGTTTCTGCTGGGTCTGAGCGAGGGGCTTGCGGCTCGGCGATTCCTTCCATATCGCTTCTTTTATTCCAGCTACTTTTCAAAACATCCTTGCAATGGTTTATCGCAACACGAATAAGCCACGCCTTTTCGTGTTCACTGCTTTCGAAATCCCGGGGCTTGTCGAGCAATTTAAGAAATACGTTTTGCGTCGCATCTTCAACGTCTGCGGTATTGTGCAGATAGGTACGACAAACACGAAACACCGTGTCAACGTGACGCTCATACAGCTCGAGAAACCATGTTTTTTCTAAAGCATCCACTTAGCAATTCAACCGTTCTCTACCATCAATACGATTCAGACGTCTCTTTTGTCCTTTTGCCGTCAGGGTTCATCATACCTCCACAAGATCTTTGCCGCTCTTACGGATAAACCTTCTTGGCTAGCCCTTACAACTATTGTACTCCACCAATCGATGCCTGTCTTAAGAAGTGCATTTGAAACTTTCCCTTCCTTTAGCGTTCATCAGAAGTACAATACTAAAGAGGTAGGAAAACTCTTGCAGTTTTTGAAAAAGCCTACAAAACAAAATAGAGGTGCAATTTGGTGCAACACGATCACATGGGAGGAATGTGACATGGCAGCTATTAGCAGTGCGACCAAAGAAGAAATTTATGCCCTAGTTGGCTCTGAGCGTTACCGCGATGATGTGCGAGAACGCAAAAGCTATTCATTCGATATCGGTATTATGCCCCCGTTGATAAAGCCCTTCGTTAAGGCAGGTGTGGCGGGCGGAGTTGCGCGTCCTGAAATCGAAGAACAAGTGCAAGCCTTGGTTAGGCTAGCTGTTGAAAATCACCTTCCTGTGGTGGCGCGCGCAGCGGCAACCAGCGGCTATGGTGGCGTGCTACCACGCACGGGAGCCCTGGTCATCGACATGAACAACTTCAACAAGCTGCTTGATGTTGACAAAGAAAACCTCATTGTGCGCTGCCAAGCTGCTGCAATTTGGGAAGAGGTTGACAGGCAACTTATCGCCCACGGTCTCGAACTTGCCTTGCACCCATCAAGCTACCCTTCCTCTACGGTGGCAGGCTGGCTGGCTCAAGGTGGCAGTGGTTTTGGTTCCTATGAGTACGGCAGTTTCCGCGACAACGTGGTTGCGGCGCGCGTTATCCTTCCCGATGGTACGGCGCACGAATACACAGGCGATGAACTTCTCGAAAACATTGCTGACGCCGAAGGAACAACTGGCATCATTACCGAGGTCAGCTTCAAGGTGCGCCTCCGCGAAGAACAGTCCGTTCGCCTGCTTTCGTTTGCAGACACCGCTGCGGTGAGCAAAGCCTTACAAGCAATCTATGATTCAAAGCTGCCCGTTTGGTCGCTAACATTTTTGAACCCCGCTGCGGTGGGCCTCAAATCTTACTTGCCGCCCCGCCACGCACACCCCTACCAGCTTGAAGCCATCGCTGAAGAACACGCAGCGACAAAAGATTTGCCCGAAGGCTATCTGGTGTTGCTCGCCTTTCCGAGTGCACGTATTCCCCAGCTTGACGAACAACTTGCCACCATCACAAGCGCGGCGGGTGGTGTGATGTTGCCCTTAGAAGCGGCAGAAGCCGAATGGGCAGAACACACGGCACCTATGCGTCTCAAGCGCATCGGACCTTCCATCATTCCCACTGAAGTTATTGTGCCTTTGGAAGAGCTGCAGGCGGTACTTGCAAAGATAGAGGCGCGCATCAAACAAAACTTCATCCTTGAAGGAATGCTCAGCGCAAACGGGTCGGTGACCCTGCTTGGTTTTATCCCCCATGACGAACGTAAATTCACCTTCAACATGGCGTTCGCGCTGGCGCTTTCCGTGATTCGCATTGCCAAAGAACACGGCGGCAGTGCTTACTCAACAGGGCTGTATTTCCGCCGCGAAGCACGCAATGTTTTAGGGGCTAAGCGTGTTTCTCGCCTCAAAGAACACAAACAGCGTATCGACCCTTCCGCGGTTATGAACCCTGGCAAGGTGTATCCGCATAGTGGCGGGGGTGCACTTGATGTTTTGATGGGGGCAGCACTTGCTCTTGAGCCGCTTATCCGCCCAATAGCCAACGCGGCAAAAATCAAACTGCCAACCACAGGCGAAAATGCTGAAATCGAAAGCGAGCGCATCAGAAAATCGGGGACACGCAACAATATACCTGCCGATGTTGCTTACATGTCCTTTGCCTGCGCACGCTGCGGATATTGCGTACCCACGTGCGAACAGTACCTGGGACGGGGCTGGGAAAGTCACTCACCCCGCGGGAAATACGCGTTTTTGCGCGAAATCCTTGCAGGACGTGAATCTTGGGATCAAAAAGCAGTTGAGACCTTCTTGATGTGTACCACCTGCGAACGCTGCGATTTCCGCTGTCAGCTGCAACTGCCTGTTGAACACAGCGGCATGGCTCTTCGTGGTGCGCTCATCAACGAAAAGGGTTTCGGCACCTTCCCGCCCTTTGAAATGATGGCAGCATCGCTGCGTGGCGAGGGCGACATCTGGGCTGGAAAGCGCGAACATCGCGCGGACTGGGTTCCTGCCGAACTCACCGACAAACTTGTCAGCGGCACCGATGCCGATGTTCTCTATTTCGCAGGTTGCACTTCCAGCTATGTTGAAACCGACATAGCCGAAGCAACGCTGCGTTTGTTGTTAGATTCAGGGCTTAAGGTTGCCTACATGGGCACTGAAGAAGTTTGTTGCGGAATCCCTATGAAAATGGCGGGCAAGTGGGATCTTTTCACGCATATCTATTCTGCGAACACCGCAAAAGTCAGAAAAACAGGAGCGCGCATTTTGGTGACTTCGTGTCCTGCCTGTGCGCTGGTTTGGAAAGAACTCTATGCCGAAGAAGCCCGTAAGCGCAATGAGCCCTACGACTTCGAAGTCAAGCATTATTCCGAGATAATCGGCCCTGCACTCGCCGAGGGTCGCATGAAGCTTAAGACAAACCCCTTTGAGGGGCAGAAAGTCACCTTCCACGATTCATGCCATGCAGGGCGTGCGCAAGGCATCTACGAAGAACCGCGCCAGATGCTTGCAGCCATCCCTGGTCTCGATTTGGTGGAAATGGAGCACAATCGCGAAGAAGGTTTTTGCTGCGGCAGCGTGTTGACCTTGGTGGGCGAAATCGACACCGCACCGAAGCTCGGCAAAATGCGCTTGGACGAAGCAACGGACATACAAGCCGACACCGTCATTGCCATGTGCCCGTGTTGCCAGGTGCAACTCCGTGATTCGGCAGACAAGAACGCCTTGCCGATAACCATTGACGATTTAGCTCGCGTGGTGGCGGTGGCAGCAGGATATGACATCCCCACTTCGCAAGTCCAAACCAGCTATATGTGGGGCTTGTTCGATACCTTCATCAGGCTTATGGCGCCGAAAGAAATGGCGCAGCTGATGCAAAAAGTGTTCCCCGACATGCTGGACGCTATGCCGCTTAATATGGGTCCGATGATGCGTGGGATGGCGAATATGCCTGGTGGACCTGCTCTCATGAGCAAGATGATGCCCGTAATGTTTCCCAAGATGGCACCAGGGATTCTCTCAAAGGTAATGCCGCGTTTAATTGACGAAGTCAAAGATTATGTGGGCGAGATGCCCCCTGACATGGATGAATTGATGCCCGATCTTTTACCGAAAACCATGGAAGCGCTGATGCCTACGTACTTGCCGCAGCTTATCCCCCACCTCGTGCCGTTGTTTATCAACTATTTACGTAAGGACTAGCAACAAGCAGTAACGCTAAACACCACTCAAGTCAAAAGGCGGTATGAAGCTCTCTGCGGCGCTACCGCCTTCTTGCATGAAGCTATTGGTGATGCCCAAATCGAGCGCGAAATCGATTACCTCAGCATATTCTTGTTCGCTGAGTTTCTTTTGCAGTTCAGGTGGCGAGGACGGCATCGGGGTGTATTGGTTCATCAGCGAATAGCATACTTGGTTGCCTACCGCGTCAAAGACACGCCCTAACACCAACTTCGATTCTGCTACGTGCCCAGGCAAGACAAGGTGGCGAACAATGACACCCTCTTGGAGCAATCCGTCTTTGCCGAGGCGATACTCCCCCTTTTGCCTCACCATTTCCTTGAGCGCCTCAAGAGCAACTTCAGGATAGTCAGGTGCATCCGAATAGGCGGCTGCTATTTCGGGTGACGCATATTTGAAATCGGTGAGGTATATATCCACGTAACTCTCAAGGTTTTGAAGGGTTCTTGGTAATTCGTAGCCGCTCGTGTTGTAGACAACGGGAATCTTCAGGGGGCTGCTTGCCCGCTTTGCTTGGTCGAGAGCCGCGACAATTTCCCTCGCATAATGCGTTGGGGTCACCAGATTGATGTTGTGAGCGCCTTGGCTTTGCAATTCGAGAAAGATTTCTGTGAGCCGCTCTATGCTTACGGTTTTGCCTGCTTTCCCTTGCGAGAGAGCGACATTTTGACAATAGCTGCATTTGAGAGAACAGTTGCTGAAAAAGACGGTTCCGCTGCCCCGCGTGCCGCTTATCGGCGGTTCTTCCCAAAAATGAAGCATCGCACGGGCAACGCGCAAGGTGTCATCAGCACCACATATCCCTTGTTCGCCAAGCCCTCTTTTCGCTTGACAAAGCCTAGGACACAGCATACAGGCCGCATCTTTTGTGATGTGTTTAAGAGGCATGAGCATGAGATTATTATAAAGCACCTAGGATAGAGTCGATAAAGTTTAAGCGCGCAATGAACCAAGGTAGTAAAATTCGGTGACCTAACGCATCGGGGGCTTTTCACCTAAAAGGTGAAAAGCCCCCGATGGTCGGGTTGACAGGATTTGAACCTGCGACCCCTTGACCCCCAGTCAAGTGCGCTACCAAGCTGCGCCACAACCCGACATGAGCATCTTTTCAAGGTTTATTCCCTTGAAATTCAGCGCAGATTATACTAGCGGTAAATCATAGTGGTTTCAAGAGCATATCGAAAATGTGATTGAAATCATAATTCCTCGCCCTTTATTAGCCTGCAAAAGTGCAATGTATGCTTAGAGTAACTCTAGGGCATGGTTGAGGATAATGTCGGCAAGGTCATCCTTAGGCATTTCGGGAACATCAATCACTTCATTTGCTTTGATGAGCCAAGCTTTGTTAGCGTCTTGCCCAAAACCGATACCATTCCCCACGTGGTTTGCGACAATCAAATCAGCCTTCTTTGAAGCAAGCTTCTTTTTGCCGTTAGCTAAAACCTCATCGGTTTCAGCAGCAAAACCCACAACTACCTGACCTTTTTGTTTTTCAGCCGCAAGTGTTGCAAGGATGTCGGGGTTTTCGACCAGCTCGATTGTCCTTAAGCTTTCCCCAGCCGTTTCCTTTTTCAACTTGCTGGTAGCCGAGGCAACAGGACGCATGTCGCACACCGCAGCGGCGAAAATTGCGATATCGGCCTCCCCAAAACACGCACGCGCAGCTTCGAGCATGTCAGATGCACTGGTAACGGGAACAACCGTCACGCCTTGTGCGGCACTCACCGAAACAGGACCTGACAAGATGGTCACTTGCGCCCCCCGACGCAGAGCGGCGCCCGCAAGCGCATAGCCCATCTTGCCCGATGAGTGGTTAGTGATGCAGCGAACAGGGTCTATCGCTTCAACCGTGGGGCCAGCCGTTATCATGACCCGCTTTCCTGCTAAATCGCACGTTACTTCAAGCGCTTCAAGTGTACGTGCGACAATCACGTCAACTTCCGCAAGACGCCCTTTGCCAACATCCCCACAAGCAAGGTATCCTTCGTCAGCTTCGATAAATTGAACACCACGGTCGGCAAGCATCTTCATGTTTTCAACCGTAGCAGGGTTTTCATACATCCCAACATTCATCGCAGGCGCAATCAAAAGCGGTGCTGTCGTTGCCAGAGCAGTTGTAGTGAGAATGTCATCGGCAATGCCCCAAGCAATTTTTGCCATTACGTTTGCGGTACAAGGAGCAATCAAGAATAGGTCAGCTTCTTTGGCAAGGGAAATATGATGGATGGCATCGCCTGGCTCATCAAAAAGACGCATCGCAACGGGTTCGCGCGTGAGCGCACGAAAGGTGGTTGCGCCTATGAATTCTCCCGCATGTTCGGTCATAACAACCTTCACACGCACCCCTGCTTTTTGGAGTCCGCGAACAATTTCAGCGCTCTTATACGCCGCAACACAACCAGTTACGCCCAACAAAACGGTTTTTGCCGCTAAGCTTGTTGATATATTCGCCGATACATTCATGAGCCTACTCCTCTATATAAGGACTCAAAATACTTTGCAGCACCCGCGCATGTGCCCACGTTCTGTCAAGGCACGGCACATAGATAAAATCCTCTTCTCGCACCGAATTATCAAAGCGAGCACAGGCATCCAGATAATGCGGTTTCAGTTCGAATCTTACATCGTAGAGTGTTTCAAGGCAATCCACGGAAAAGCCAGGGCACACGAAAAAGATGCGACCGACCTTCGCTTCCGCCCAGCGATCAAGGACTTCTTTGGTGAAGGGTGCCAACCAAGACCGCCCTTTGTCAAAGCGGCATTGGTAGCCAATCGTCCAAAACTTTCTGTCTATCCCCAGTTCACTTGCTATTTGTAGGCTTGAAGCGCCACATTGAAGTTCATAGGTGTCCCCCGCCTCAATGTCTTTCAAAGGTATCGAATGGTAGGAGAACAAGACACGGTCGCCCTGTTCAGCATCAAAGCCCGCGTGCTTTATCGAAGCGGCAATTGCGCGGGCGTAAACGGCATTATCGTGGTAGTCGTCAATAATTCGATAGGCGACATCCCATTTGAGTTTTTTGAACGCACGCTTGACGTCGTCTTGAATCGCACCCGTTGTCGAAAAGGCGCTTTGCGGATAGAGCGGCAACACCACCACGTAGCTGCACCGTGCTTTGCGAAGTTTCTTCAACGCACCAATAAGGCTCGGTTCTCCAAAACTCATTGCGCAGGCGACGCAAGCATCGACCTCGTCGCCGTCTTTTTCGAAAGCTCGCTTAAGCCCGAGAACAAGCTGTTCGTGCGCAACCATGAAAGGCGAGCCGTCCGCGCTCCATATCTGCTCGTATTTTGCTGCAGAAACACGCCCCCGCTTAGGAAGGATTGCCAGATGCAAAATCAACCACCACAGACCGCGATTCATAGGCGCAATGCGCTTGTGCATGAGAAATTGGGAAAGGTATTTCCTTACCGCACGCGGTGTTGGTGCAGAAGGAGTGCCCGTATTCGCCAGGATAACGCCGTACTTCACCGATTTTGTCATAGTGTCTCCTTCTAGGACGCAGATTGAGGTTCACGAGATTCAAGCTCTGGTTCAACGGGCGACTCAAATCGCTCAAAGAGCGCCGCGCCTGCCTCGGTTCGCCCGCGCGACCTATTGGCAAGTCCATCAAGCACCGCTTGCAAATCTGCAGGTAGCGCATCGAGAAAAGTCATGCGCTCCCCTGTTGTCGGATGTTCGAAATCAAGTAAATACGAATGGAGAAACTGCCGCGCAAGCCCCAGCTGCATCGGCGGGGTTCCACCCCCGTAGACGGGATCCCCCACACAGGGATGTTTAATGTAGTGCATGTGCACCCTTATCTGGTGCGTTCGCCCCGTATAGAGCTTGCATTCAATCAAAGTGAAACCGTCATCTTTAAGACTGGCTTCAAAACGCTCAAGTACGGTAAAGGTTGTCACCGAGTCCCGCGCGCTTTCGGTATCGCGAATAGCCATCCGTGTTCTGTCGGTTGCCGAGCGCGCAATGGGCGCATCAACCATTCCCGTATCGTGGGCAATATTGCCTTGCACTAACGCGAGATAGTGGCGGTCAACCGTGCGCTCACGAATACCCTCCATAAGCCCCAAGCCCGCTTGATTGGTTTTTGCCGCAAGCATAAGACCAGTTGTGTCCTGGTCAAGACGATGCACAATACCAAGCCGCTCATCTTCTCCTTGCACGTTGCAAAGGTTTTCCTTCCCGCAATGATTGATAAGCGCGTGCACCAAGGTTCCTTGGATATGGTCTGCGGACGGATGGCAGACAAGTCCCGCTTGCTTGGAAAGCACGAGTAAGTGCTCATCCTCAAAACGAATGTCCAGGGCAATAGGCTCGCCCACAAGCGTTGGCGCAAGTAAGGTTTCTTTTTCCTCGTAAACGATTGAGTCGCCCGCACAAACCAAATAGCGCTTCGCCACCTTGTTTCCGTTGACGAAAACCCGCTCTTCGTCGATGAAGCGAGCTGCAGCGCTGCGGCTCGGGTAAAACCCACGTTCGGCTAAGAGTACGTCAAGGCGCAGCCCTTCGTCTTGGTGCGTGGCGGTGTAGCTTAAGATGCGCGCCATTGCCTATACGAATCTTTCGGCGTCGTCGGGAGTGGCCGTTTCGCTCTCAGTTTTGCTTTCGGGGTGCTTGTGCGCCAGCATTCCAATTACAAAGATAACGAATCCACAGGTAACCCCCATGTCAGCAATATTAAACACGGGGAAATTGATGAAGGTGAACTCAATGAAGTCAACAACATAGCCCGACACGAAGCGGTCTACCCCGTTACCGATTCCCCCCGCAAATACCAAGGCGAGTCCAAGGGCTTCGGCAAGGTTTATCCTTTTTGCAACAATCACAAAAGCAAGTAAGATGACTGCGCACACAACCGCAGAAGAAACCCCCAACAAAAAAGTCGATTCGTTGAAGATGCCCCAAGCAGCACCCGTGTTGTGAACAAGCACAAAGCGGAATATCCCTAAAATCGATTCCGTTATTGTTTGACCTTGCGTGTATGCGCTATCGAAATAACCCTTGGTTACACGGTCGAAAACAAGCCAGAGCGCTGCAATAACAAAGAAGATAATCGTATTTCGTTTGCGACGCTGCATTATGCCTCAACAAACCCGATTGCATCGAGGACATCTCCGCAGCGCTCACATACGAACGCGTGGTTTTCGTTTCCGCCCAATACTCGATAGTTCCAGCAACGCGGGCACTTTTCATCGGGGGAAAGCCCAATTTCAACTGCCAAATCATCTGCTTCAGAAAAATCAACACGTGCCACAATGAAAAGTTCTTCATACAGGGGTGCTTCATAGGCTTCTAACACCTCAAGCATTGCCTTGGGTGCTTTCACCAAAACCGTCGCTTCTTGGCTCTTGTTGAGTCGTTTTTCGTTGCGTGCATCTTCAAGCGCCTTGGTAACCGCTTCACGAACCTCTAAAATCACCGCAAAATCACGCATGAGTGCGCTTGCGGATTCCGTCGAAACCTGCGGCAAGAAATCGCCATCATCGGGCCACCCTGCAAGCTGAACGTTCGAAAGATGACCGCCGTCTGCTTCATCTGCGCGCAAGCCTTGAGGATAGTTTTCCCAAACTTCATCAGTGGTGAAAGACAAAATCGGCGCCATAACCCGCACGAGTACTTCAAGGATATTCAAAAGCACCGTTTGAGCACTGCGACGCAGCAAAGAATCAGCAGCTTCGGAATAGAGCCTGTCCTTGCAAACATCCATATATATCGACGAAAGTTCGTTGATGGTATATTCATAAACGCTACGATACACCAGGTGAAACTTGTAATCTTTATAGGCTGCTTCGACCTCGTGAAGCAATTCTTGAATGCAAGTCATTGCCCAGCGGTCAATAACCGTGAGTTTATCCCAATCTTTTACCGCGTGGAGACGGTAGTCAAAATCGTTTAAGCTGCCCAACAAGAAGCGGTAGGTATTGCGAATACGACGATACGCTTCGCTGGTGCGTTGCAAAATTTCCTCACCAATGTTTACGTCTTGGGAATAATCAACACTCGCCACCCACAGGCGCAAAACATCGGCGCCACTTTGCTTCATCACATCAGCAGGGTCGATGCCGTTTCCAGCTGACTTCGACATCTTTCTGCCTTCGGCATCCATGGTGAATCCACAATGCATGACCGACTTATAAGGGGCAACACCATAAGCTCCCACGCTCGTCAGAATAGACGATTGGAACCAGCCACGATGCTGGTCAGAGCCCTCCAAATACATATCAGCAGGGAATGTGAGTCCTTCATCGGCTCGGTAGCGGCACACGCTCGTGTGACTCACGCCACTTTCCCACCACACATCAAGAATATCCTTTTCAGGAATTAGTTCATTGCCCCCGCAACTCTCGCAGACAACGTGAGTGGGCACATATTCTTGCGGGTTTTTCGTAAACCACGCATCAGCACCCTCGGTGCGGAATAGTTCGATAACCGCATCAAAGCTTTCCTCGTTTGCAACCGTTGCACCACACTGTGCGCATTTGAAAACAGGAATCGGCACACCCCACGAACGTTGGCGCGAAATACACCAGTCGGGACGGTCGGCAACCATCGAACCGATGCGATTAGAAGCCCATTCAGGAATCCAACGCACCTCTTCGGTGATAGAGCGCAGGGTTTTTTCGCGCAAATTAGTTTTGTCCATGGAGACAAACCATTGGTCGGTCGCCCGAAAGATTACGGGTTCATGGCAGCGCCAGCAATGCGGATAGCTGTGCTCAATCTTTTTTGCTGCAACAAGCATTCCCGTTTCGCGCAACCATTCGATGATGACGGGGTTTGCCGCATCGGTATCAAGCCCGCTAAAGCGCCCCGCTTCATCGGTTAAACAGCCGTTATCGTCAACAGGCATGAGTATGGGCAAATCAAACTCAAGTGCCATGAGGTAGTCCTCTTGACCGTGACCAGGAGCCGTATGCACCGCACCCGTTCCTGTATCAAGAGACACATGGTCGCCGAAAACTATCTTTCCTGTAAGGTCTTGGCGAACAGGACAGGTATAGGTAGTTCCCAACAATTCCCGCCCTTTGACGCGCAGGGGTTTACCGTTCGCATCTTCTACCACGCGATAGTTTTCCCACGCAGCAACTTCGGCAACACTTTGTACCAATTCAGCAGCGACCAAGATGAGTTCTACGCCGCCCGTTTCGGCTCCCCCTTCACCATCCGCTTCGGCCTTCTTCGCTTCAACCAAGACATATTCTGCTTCGGGTGCTACGGTAACCGCCGTGTTACCCGGTAAGGTCCAGGGCGTTGTTGTCCAGATAAGCACATACGCGGGAATCTTGCTGCCCGCTTCGCTGTCACCGCTGCCACCAGCTGCTTCGCTAACGCCCGCCGCCGCAAAGGCGCTCGGAAGCGCGTCGAGAGCAAACTTCACATAGATTGAAGCAGACGATTCATCGCTATATTCGATTTCAGCTTCAGCAAGTGCTGTATGGCAGCGCTTGCACCAATGAATGGGCTTGCGTCCGCGATACAAAGATCCGTCTAAGTAAAGCTTTTTGAAAATCTCAACATTTCCCGCTTCGTAGGTGGGGACATAGGTAAGATAAGGGTGTTCCCAATCCCCGTTCACACCAAGGCGCTTAAAGCCTTCGCGCTGGATATCAACGTATTTTTCTGCCCATTCGCGGCAAAGACGACGCAAGGTTGGCTGGTCTATTTTCGCCATTTTTTCAGATCCCAGTGTTACTTCCACCATATGTTCAATAGGCTGCCCGTGGCAATCCCACCCAGGAACGTAGGGTGTAAAATAGCCGCGCTGCGCATAGCTTTTGACCACGAAATCCTTGAGTATCTTGTTGAAAGCATGCCCAATATGAATAGGCCCGTTCGCATACGGCGGCCCATCGTGCAATACGAAGGGAGTCCCCTTTGCATTTTTCTCTAAAACCTTCCAATAGATTTCTTCTGCGTCCCACTTCGCAAGCCGTTTTGGCTCATTTTCGGGAAGGTTTGCCCGCATCGCAAAATTAGTTTGCGGCAAAATCATGGTTTCCTTATAGCTTGTTCCCACGCTGCTTCAACGCCTTTCATAACTGCGTTTCAAATTTTTCTTTCAAACTGAATCATTATAGGCGAAGAAAGGATGGATGTGGACGGTTCCTCACGGTATTTCCGTGTTGAATGTGTATACTGAAAAACCCTTGTAAATAATTAGCTTGGTTGGAGGAACCATGAACTATGAGATAGTCACCGATTCCAGCAGTAATCTAGCTGAAGAGTACATCGAAACAAACAATCTGCACATCTTGCCTCTCACCTTCATCGTTGATGACGTGCAGTATCAAAGTTATCTTAAAGGTGAGCATACCGATTTGAAGCAATTCTATACCATGATGCGCGATGGCAAGGTGATAACCACTTCCCTTCCCAATTTAGCTGATTCTGAAAACCTGTTCCGCGAAATACTTACCAGTGGAAAAGACCTCATCTACATCGGTTTTTCGAGCGGTCTTTCAGGCTCATACGAAGCACTCGAATTAATCCTTCGCAATCTTAAAGCTGAATTCCCCGAGCGTACCATCCTTTCGGTTGATACCCTTGCTGCATCAGGTGGGCAAGGTCTTTTGGTCTCGCTTGCCGTTGAAAAAGCTCAAGAAGGGCTTTCGATACAAGAACTTGCCGCGTGGGTTGAGGAAAATAAACTTAACATTGCCCACTGGTTTACGGTGGAGGATTTAGTCTACCTTCTCAGGGGCGGTCGTGTTTCAAAAACAAGCGCTTGGGCAGGCACGATGCTCAACATCAAACCTGTTTTGCACGTGGATGACGAAGGCCATCTTATTCCTGTTGAAAAAATTCGCGGACGCAAGAAAAGCCTTAACGCAATGGTTGACCGCGTGGGCGCTTCGGCTCTGTCGCCCCTGTCTGAACAGACCATGTTCATCAATCATGGCGATTGTTATGAAGATGCCGAATATGTCATGAATAAGATTCGTGAAGAATACGGTGTCAAAAACTTCGTTATCAACTATATCGACCCCGTTATCGGCGCACACGCAGGGCCAGGTGTTCTCGCCTTGTTCTTCCTCGCGGAAAAACGCTAGGCTTAGTTGAAACTCAGTTAAATAGAATAAATCTAGGGAAGAATAATCTCGCGAAGGGCACGCAGCAGCTTTTCGTTTTCTTCGCGCTTGCGCACCGCGACACAGAAATACTTACCGTTCACAATACCAGGCATTCCTTTTAGTTTCTTTACGAGGAAACCTGCAACCTGTAAGCGGGACACCAATTCTTCGGTATTAGCAACCGCCAAATCGGTTGCCGCCCCTTTCTCGTACGAACACATAACGAAATTGCCTTCAGCAGGAAAGATGTGGATGCCAGGAATAAGGTTGAGCATGCACTGCATCCAAGGAATTTCCGTCTCAAGCAGTTCACGCGCATTTTCGATATGCTCTTCTTCGCTTCCTGCAATTTCAGCAATAACCTCGGCAAACATCGAAATACCCGAACAATCAAAGCAATTATGCATAGAAACAATGGTTTCGGGGTGAGCCACGCAATAGCTGATAGGAACACCAGGCATCGCAAAGGAATGCACGAGCGAGCGCACGATAATAAGATTGCGATAGCGTTCGGTGAGAGAAACCATGCTTTCCCCGCCGAGGGTAAGCTCAATGAGACTTTCATCAACAATAACCCACTTGCAGCTTTCAAGGTAGCTCAAAAGCGTTGCCTTTGAAAGCAAGCGCGATGTTGGGTAGGTGGGGTTGGCAAGCACTGCCGCATCGAATTGCGTGCGGTTGCGTCGCGCCGTAGACGCATCAGGCACCACAAAGGTATGGGGGTCTGACAGTTCAATCACCTTGTGACCCGCATTAAAAATCGCATTGAGATACCCAGGCATAGTGGGAACGCAGATGCCCACCACACACGGCTGGAAAGTCTGCGCAGCACAGCGTATCATTTCGTTGATTGACGTGCCGCACAAAAACGATTCTGGCTTCAATTCATAGCGGCGAGCAAGAATTGAGCGTAGCTTGCGCGCTTCGCGGTCGGGAGAAAACTCAAGCCCTCCATCAACGAGGGCGGTATGCATCGCTTTGAGAAAAGAAGGCGGTGTGCCTAAAGGATTGCTCGTCCCTGAAAAATCGAGCCACTTCAATTCGGTGCGAATATCATAAGGAAGATAGAGGGTTTGTTCAGGGATTACGGCTGCTGTTTTGCGGATTTCAGTACGTGCATTCAATACAAACGAAGCCGTCATAGCTTGCCTTTCCCCTAATCCTTATCCGTCATTCCTCACGAGAAAATAGTGCCCTCATGGGACTGAGGGAAGAACATCCTAGCATATATCACACAGAGCAAGCGCCACATGTTAGACTATTTCTACAATGAATAAAACTTTTTCCGAAAACGGTGCACCCCATAAAGAATTGACAGATTCTCACCTTCTCGAACCCTGGAATGGTCAGGCAATCCTCTTGCTTGACTTGGATGCCTTCTTCGCTGCCGTTGAACAGTTAGATCACCCCGCTTGGCGCGGAAAACCCGTCATCGTTGGTGGGGATGCCGACAAGCGCGGAGTCGTGTCGACAGCTTCCTACGAAGCGCGCGTCTTCGGAGTGCGCTCGGCAATGCCTTCATCGCAGGCGCGCTCCTTGTGTCCCGACGCCATCTGGACGTGTGGACATTTCGACCGCTATCGCGACCTGTCCAAGCGAGTTATGGATATACTCTACCTTGAAAGCCCCTTTATTCAGCAAGTAAGTATCGACGAAGCGTTTCTCGACATCACCCCTACTGCGCACAACACCGAACACCCCATCGCAATAGCCCAGCGTATTCAAAAAAATGTCGAGAAGCTGGGTATCACGTGCTCGATTGGTTTGGGAACTTCAAAAACCATTGCAAAGATAGCTTCTGACAGGGACAAACCGCGCGGGCTTACGGTTATTTATCCTGGGTGTGAGAAAGAATTCCTTGCTCCCCTCCCTGTTCGTGCTTTGAGCGGTATTGGAGCTGCGGCAGAGCGCGAACTCGCGCGGCACGGCATTGAGACCTTGGGAGGCCTTGCCGCAAGTGACCCGTCTCTTTTGCGTCGCCTTTTTGGTAAGAACGGACACGTCATGCACATCCGCGCACAAGGTAAGGACAATTCCCCTGTTGAAAGCGAAAGCGACGTAAAGTCGATTTCCAATGAAATCACCTTTTCACAAGACCTGACTACCTTTGAGGAAATCGAAGCAGCCCTTTCTTCCATTGCAGCAAAGGTGGGACGCAGATTGCGCATGAAGGGCCTACGTGCTCACACCTTAAGCCTTAAGGTTCGCTACGATGACAGAAGTCTGAAAAACATCCAACGGCGCCTTGAGCACAATACCGATGACGATTTATTTTTCACGCCTGTGCTCCTTTCGATGGTGCAAGAAGTCTGGAAACCAGGAATGCCTATTCGCCTTTTGGGCGTTGGTATGAGCGGCTTTGAGGAAGAAGCAGAACTTCAAGCCCGCCTTTTTGAAGTGGCCGCTGAAGAAGATGTTTCTTCATTTCGCGAGGAAAAGCCGCGCTTAAACGATGCTCAGAAGCGAAGTGACTTTTTGCGCGCAACCGATTCTGTGCGCGATCGCTTCGGTGAAGATGCTATTCGCTTTGGGCATGAAATCACGACAAGAACACGCACCACGGGCTCAGGTGCAAAAAACCCCACCGACTATAAATAAGAAAGCAGTGAAGCGCACGAAGATTCGCAGAATCTGAGTAGCGAAACGGATGAACTGAGACCCCTTCGGTAGTGACCGTTCTTCCGCCTTTTAATTAAACTTGAAAATCTTTTGGACAACGCGATACCCCGCAAGCCCCAGACGACGCCCCGTTTTTCCAGGAATATTCGAAGCCCGATTGACCGCACGGCGACGCAGCCGCTTATAAAGCAAGGGGTCTTTCGCCTTGAGGTATTCCCAAATCTCTTGCCGCTTACTTTCAGAATCATCGGCATTTTGAATCCGCAAGAAGATAGAACAAATGCCCATCATCATCGCGAGATAACTTTCCATATAGGCAGCAAGTTTTTTCTCGGGCACTTCTTCGGGAAGCTTCACGGCATCAATCATGATGCGGGTGATGCGAAGCTGTTGGTCGATGCGCGAAACCATTACCCCTTCAGTAACGCTTTGCCCTTCGCGCCCGATGAAGTACCGATACATATCGACATCAAGGTAATACACCGTTTTAACCTGCGGGAGCGGGACATAGACGAAGATATTGTCCACGTAAAAACAATGCCTTGGCAGTTCCAGCCCCAGTTCTTTCAAAAGTTCCGTGCGATAAATCACCGAATGCATCAAAAGATTTTGGCTTTGGGAAAAGCGCCCTATATCGCCCCACCCAAATTCACGTTCCACGGGCAATACCTTGTGATAGCGGATAGTCGTTTGCTTGTTTTCGTGCACCTTTTCATAAACATAGTTAGCTATCACAAGATCGGTAGGCGTTTTACGCTCAACCTGACTACGCAGGTAGTGCATGACTTTTTCTGCAGCGCCCACATCAAGCCAGTCGTCAGAATCAACGACCTTGAAGTAGAGCCCGTTTGCCGCAGCAAGACCGGCGTTCACTGCTGAGCCGTGCCCCCCGTTTTCTTGGTGGATTGCCGTTATAGTGGCGGGATGCACTGCGTGCCATTCGTCAGCTTTTTGGCGGGTGTTATCCTTTTGAGACCCATCGTTGACGATGATAATTTCGATATCGTCCCCGCACGCCAAAATGGACTCAATAGAAACATCCATATAGGCTGCCGAATTGTAACAAGGAATAATAAAGGATATCGTTTTCAATGTTGGTGCTTTCGCTTTTGCAGAGGTCAAGAAGAACAAAGCTTATCGGACAAATCAAGCGCTCGACTGATGATTTGGTCCATGTTGTAGTAGCGGTATTCTGCCAGCCGCCCAATCAGATAGAAATTATCAAGATTGCGCGTAAGCTGCAAATACTTTTCATAGTGCGCCTGATTCTTTTCGTTGATAATCGCATAATAAGGGATTTGCGTTTTCGGATCTTCGTAAGCGTGTGAATATTCCTTCATGATGGTCGTGCCATCACAAATCTGCCCCGTCAAATGTTTAAATTCGGTAATGCGGGTGTAGTCCTCGCTTACCGTGAAATTGACGGTGCCACACGGGTAGGCATAATCGCAATCGTAGGTTTCATACTTGAAATCAAGGCTTCGATACGGAAGACGCCCAAAGCGAGAAAGGAACAGTTCGTCAAGCGGTCCCGTGTAGATAATGGGACTGGTAAAAGAAACACCCTTGATATCGATGCTTTCCAGCGGCGCATTTTCGCCATTTTCTTCAAATTCCAGCTCAAAGACACTTTCCGCATCAACCTCAAGACAGATGTCGATATTGGGATGGTCAAGCATGTTTTCAAAAAGCGGCGTATAGCCTGCCTCGGGCATTCCTTGATAGGTATCTTGGAAATAGCGATTGTCGCGTGAAACGAACACAGGCACGCGCGCGGTAACGCTCGGGTCAACTTCTTCAGGGGTCACGCCCCACTGTTTTTGAGTGTAGTACAAAAATACGTTGTCGTAGACGAAATCAGCGATTTCTGCCAGTTCAGCATCGTTGTTGCTGCGCAGTTCGTTGATAGTCACCTTGCGTTCATCACCAAAGGTCGCGATAAGTTTTTCAATACGAGCCGCTGCCTCTTCCTTGCCAAAGACTATTTCCATCGAATTTTTATTGAACGGAACAGGCATATAAGTGCCGTGCAAATCCGCCAAAACCTCATGTTCATAATAGCGCCATTCGGTAAAGCGGTTGATGTAGTCGAAAGCACGCTTGTCGTTGGTATGGAAGATGTGGGGGCCGTAGCGGTGTATCAAAATGTCAGCATCGTCGAATTCGTCATACATATTCCCCGCAATATGAGAGCGCTTTTCCAAGATGAGCACCCGCGCATCTTTGCGTTCGGCAAGTTCACGTGCAACAACGCTTCCCGCAAAGCCACTACCAACCACAACCGCGTCGTAATCAGAAATCTTGACGTCTTTGAAGCTGCGTTCCTGCACACCCATGTTTTCCTACCTTATGAATAATCGAATTGAGACAACTGCGGACAATATCATGCCGAGTTGCATTTTACCGTGCAACGCTTCGGGCTGTATGGATTATCATATAATTCAAACAACTATACGAAAGGATAAACATGAGCACTTTTCTCAACTCCATTCTCGCCCGTGCAAAGTCCGACAAACAAACCATTGTTTTGCCTGAAGGCGACGATACCCGCACCTTAGAAGCCGCTGAAACAATACTGCGTGAAGGCATTGCTCACTTGATTATCTTAGGCGATGCAGGAAATATTGCCGCAAGCCCTTACGAACTTGCCGACGCACGCATTATCGACCCGCGCACGGCAGACAACCGCGAAGAGCTGGCAGAAATTCTCTATGACCTGCGAAAAGAAAAAGGGTTGAGCAAAGAGGATGCTTTAGCGCTGATGGATGACGTGCTCTATTACGGAGTAATGCTCGTGAAAACAGGGGCTGCTAACGGCATGGTCGCTGGTGCAAGCCATTCCACGGGCGACGTTTTACGTCCTTGTTTGCAAATCTTGAAAACCGCACCAGGTATCAAATTGGTCAGCGCCTTTTTTGTCATGGTTGTTCCCGATTGCGCATACGGCGAAGATGGCATCTTCATCTTTGCTGATTCGGGGCTCGAAGTACAGCCCGACGCCGAACGGCTCGCTCACATTGCCCTCAGTTCTGCAAAATCATGGGAAACTTTGGTTGGAACCGAACCAGTTGTTGCCATGCTTTCCCATTCAAGCTATGGGTCGGCTAAAAACAACGATGCCAACAAGGTCATTGAAGC
The DNA here is from genome assembly GCA_009782615.1 of Eggerthellaceae bacterium. Lineage (GTDB taxonomy): Bacteria > Actinomycetota > Coriobacteriia > Coriobacteriales > Eggerthellaceae > WRIS01. Next base: position 228,058 of record WRIS01000001.1, read on the forward strand.
AACGGCGATTGCAAAAGAACTGGCGCCCGACCTTGCTCTTGACGGCGAATTGCAACTTGATGCCGCTATCGTGCCTTCTGTTGGCGCGTCAAAAGCACCTGAGTCGAGTGTTGCAGGAAAAGCAAACGTGTTGGTGTTTCCCGACCTTGACGCGGGCAACATCGGCTATAAGCTTACCCAGCGCTTGGCAAAAGCTGATGCGTACGGTCCTATCACGCAAGGGATTGCCGCGCCCGTCAACGACCTTTCTCGCGGTTGCACCGCAGAAGACATCGTAGGGGTCATCGGAATCACCTGCGTGCAAGCCCTCGCAAGCAAGGCATAAGGCAAACCACCCGTCATTGCGGGTCAAGACCTGCAATCTTTCCCCTGCAATAACGGGAACTCTTACAGCGCTGAAACTATCTCGAAGGTATCGCGCGCTATCATGTATTCCTCGTTCGTGGGAATAACCATGACCTTTATCGGCGAATCATCGGTTGAAATGAAGCGCTCTTTTCCGCGCACGGCATTCTTTTCCGCATCAATCACGATGCCCAATCCTTCAAGCCCTTCGAGTATCTTCGCGCGCATCATGGCAGAATTTTCGCCAATACCTGCGGTAAACACAATCCCGTCGGCGCCACCCAGAGCAGCCAGGTAAATGCCTACATACTTCTTGACCGCTTTCGCATACATGTCGATAGCAAGTAGCGCGCGTTCATTTCCCGCTTCGGCGGCTTCCTGGACGCTGCGCAAATCGTTGCTTACTCCGGAAATCCCCAAAAGCCCCGACTTCTTATTCATAAGATTGTTCACTTCGTCAGTGTTGAGGTTTTCGCATTCCATCATGAAGGGCACGATGGCAGGGTCTATCGCACCGCAGCGTGTCCCCATCATCAAGCCGTCAAGAGGCGTAAGCCCCATTGAGGTGTCAATCGCTTTGCCTTCTTTGACCGCAGAAGCAGAACAGCCATTCCCTAAATGAAGCGTGATAATGCGCGCTTTTTCACCAGGTATGCCGAGAAAATCGGCACCGCGCTCAGATACGTAACGATGCGAAGTTCCGTGCATCCCGTATTTGCGAATGCCGTGCTTTTCGAAGAGTTCATAAGGCAGCGGATACATATAAGCACTCGGCTCAAGCGTTTGGAAGAAGCTGGTATCGAAAACAGCGACCATCGGAACATGGGGCATGTGGTTTTTGCAGGCGTTGATGCCCATGAGTGCTGGGGGGTTATGAAGGGGCGCGAGTACGGAAAGTTCGCTGATTTTGCTGATTGCCTCATCGTCAATAAGGGTTGAAATCGGGTAGTACTGCCCGCCTTGCACAACACGGTGCCCCACCGCATCAATTTCGGCAAGTGAATCAAGTGCCTTCGTCGGTCCGCTCACCAGCGCCTCGATGACAAGCGCCATGGCGTCGTCGTGATCTTTCAGGGGGGTTTCGTCGAGCTGTTCGGCACCGTCTAGCCCATATTTATGGAAGGAATCTTCGCTTCCAACCTTTTCGCAGATGCCTATGGCAAGAGTTTCTTGTGTTTCGACATTCATAAGCTGGTATTTCAGCGACGAAGAACCTGCATTGATTACTAATACGTTCACGAAGCGCCTCCTTGTGTGGTGTTGATAGTCTTGTCTGAAACATATTGTAGCTTAAAGAAAATATCCTGTTTCGCAGAATATCATCCTTCGGCAAACGGTTTTTTATTTTTTTCGGGGTGGCGTTTCGCGAGCGAAGCTCAATAGCTATACTAATGTGAGCAATCCAATCACAGATAAGGATTTTGGAGAAAGGACTTGAGGATGTCTACAAGAGGTGGAGATACAACAATCACTAAGAGGGAAACAAAAAAGCTGGTAGGTAGTATGGGGCTTGTGCTTTTGGTAGGAGCACTATCCTTTTCGATTCTGGCGTGCTCGCCGCCTTCAGGCCAAGTGCCCGATGAAACAACACCACCCGCGCAAAATGAGCAATCAACACCAGCGGCTGTGGAAGAAACTCCCGCAATCACGCTTGACCTTGCAAATGCGGAAGATTACAAGAGCATAAACCTCTTTTTGAGCAATTTTTCTGAGATAGGTTTCTACAACATTTCGGGAAGAACAGGCAAGGCTTATGACCCCAACGATTATGACCTCGAAGCACTTGTTTGGTTCGCCATTCTTCACGATGGCAAAAACAAGCTTGATTCTTGGGAAGACCCTCCAGGAGGGCCAATAACCCTTGGTGAGTACTCTTATAATCAACGCATTTCAGCTGATCGGGTTAAGGAAGTTAGTAAGGTCTTTTTTAAGCTGGACTGTGATGTGAGCAATCTACGAGGAAACCCTGGTTCTCATGGATACCACGACTATTACTATGATGGGGGCTTTATTTATTTTTTGGTTACCAATGGTGCAGGAATGCCTGAGGGTATTGCTCTAGCAACCTCCCTTGAAAACCTAGGCGACAATCGCTACAAAGTTCAGTTTAATGTCTACAATTCTGAAACTGGCCACTACGATGTCACCGACAAATCTTTGTATGGAAAAACAAGCGAAGAGCTTCAAAAACTCTTTGGGGCAGGAACGGTTATTCCCGGCGAAGCCATCATCGAGCCTTTAGATGACGGCACCATAGCACCCTTCATGTTGCATTCATTTTGGATTTCAAGCACGGGAGTACTGGGGTAAGAATTGAGTAGAGGCAGTTATTCGGAAATCCCAAATAACTGCCTCCCATTTGATAGATTTTACCGTTTAGGGGAACCTGAATTCATGGGGGCGCCGCCGCATACGTGGATGTGTATGTGATGTACGGTTTGCTGGGCATCGGCGCCCGTATTTACCGTAAGGCGAAAGCCTGATTCGCTAAGCCCCTTGATTTCAGCAACTTTTACCGCCGCATTAAAAAGATATCCCATCTCATCATCGGGAATACCGTCGGCGATATGAGAATAATGATTCTTTGGAATGACCAAGGTATGCACAGGCATCTGCGGGTTGAGGTCCTCAAAAGCAATCACCCTGTCATCCTCATAAACCTTATTTGAAGGGATTTCCCCTGCTGCAATTTTACAGAAAATGCAATCAGTCATAACTTATGCTTCCTTTCTCTTTTTGCAAAGACACCTTAGGACAAAGTGGTATCGCGCGTTGCGTCATCGGCGCCGTCTTCAGCAAGTTCTCCCATGAGAACTTCCACCTTTTGTTCGGCATCGCGAATGCGGGTCTTAAGCGCAGCAAGGAGGGAAACTCCGCGCTCATAGCTTTTCAAGCTATCTTCAAGTTCAAGCGAATTGCTCTCGAGCACCCCCACGATGCTGTCGAGTTCTGCCATGGCTTCCCGAAAGCTCAAGTCTTCGATTGCCTTTAGTGCTTCATTCATCACGTTCCTCCAAAGTAATCATTGATGTCTGCCATTCTTCAATCGTATCAACGTGGCACACAAGCCTTCCATCATGAAGTTCAACGCCCACGCTATCCCCCACTGCCACAGCTGAAACGCTTTTCAAAATCGCGTTGTCGGCGTTTTTCGCAACCGCATAGCCGCGCCCTAAAATAATCAACGGCGAAAGGTCGTGCAGACGTGCAGCGGAAAGTGAGACCGCCGAATCGAAGCGAGCAAGCAAAGGACGCGCCTTGGCACGAAGGCGCTCGCGGGCATGTTCAAGGGCGCTTCGGTCGCGCGCAATATTGAGCGGAATAGCGCGAAAAAGGCGCTCTTCGGTCATATCAAGCGTTTGGGATTCGGTGGCAAAAAGCATGTTTGCATCAGCGAAAATCGGGCGAACCGAAATTCCTTCTAACACCAAAACAAAACGCTCCAGCTTTCGCTTAAGCGCAGCACTCAGCTGATGGGCGGCTCCTGCGATAAGCCCTCCCAAAAATTCAGGGGACGGACTAACCGCTTCTGCGGCTGCCGTTGGTGTGGAGGCGCGTGTGTCAGCAACCATATCAGCAATGCTCGTGTCGGGTTCGTGCCCAATGCCAGTCACCACAGGAACGCTCAAAGCGGCAATAGCACGCGCCAGTGCTTCGTCATTAAACGGCATCAAGTCTTCGAAAGAACCGCCGCCACGCACCAGCAAGACAACCTCGACATCGGCTTGTTCAACCGCATGCAACCCTTCAATGAGGCCTGCAGCAGCGCCGTCTCCTTCAACGGGCACTCCTGCAAGCAGTATGTGTGCCAGCGGGAAACGCCTGCGCAAGGTACGCAACACGTCGTGAACCGCCGCACCACGCGGTGATGTTACCAGCCCAATACGTTGGGGGTAATCAGGAATCGCCCGCTTCTTCGCCGGTACCATCAAGCCTTCTGCTTGAAGCTTCTTCGCAAGGTTTGCAACTTGCAAGCGCAGGTTTCCCTCACCCGCAAGCGTAATTGAAAATACGTCGAAATTCATGCGCCCCTTGGGAGCATAGAGGGAAAAGCGCCCCGTGAGTTCTACTAACATCCCCATGCGCAAATCAATGCCGCAAGCATCGAAGCGATTGAGCCACATCATGCAGGGCAAGCTGGCTTTATCGTCTTTAACCGTAAAGTAAACGGCCTTGTATCCTGGCTTGTTGTTTACTTCCGACACTTCGCCGATAAGTTTTACCGTAAAGGACTCCAAGGCGTTTTTAGCAAGCCCGAGAGCAGCCGAAACCGACAAGGGTTCAGAAGCAGGGGTTTCTTGATTTTCCTCCACGAAGCAGCGGCTTTAGCACTCTTAACGGCGCTGAGAAAGCAACCACAAAAGTTGCAGCACCGAAATCAAGGCTGCGGCAAGATAGGTGAACGCACAGGCGCGCAAAACCGAACCCGCACCCCCTAAATCTTGCTGGGGAACTCCGACTGTTTTCATGTATTTCATAGCGCGACTGCTTGCGTTGAATTCCACGGGCAAGGTTACCAGCTGGAAGAAAAGTACGCACGCATACATGATGATAGCCAGGTTAATAAGCCCTAAGAAGTTCAGCATAATACCAATCATGAGAATAAACATCCAGGCATTTGAAGCAAGGTTTACCACGGGAACAATCGCAGAACGAATCTTCATAGGAGTATAGTCTTGCGCATGCTGACAGGCATGGCCAACTTCATGACAAGCAGTTGCGATTGCGGTAATACTGCGCTCCCGAAAAACGCTGGGGCTGAGCGCTATTGACCTAGTGCGCGGGTCATAGTGGTCTTGCCCTTCTTGACCTTCGCTTACACCAACATTGTGGATGCCATAATACGAAAGCATTCCCACCGCGGCCTCAAGCCCCGTAAGCCCATTTGAAGCGGGGACTTTGCCGTATTTCTTTAATTGATGATTAACATACCAGGAAGAAAATCCACCTATGGCAAGACTGGCAACGATAAAAAGAAGATACCCGAAATCTTGAAACATACTCCTCGTCCTCCCCTGTCCAAATTAATACGTAACGAATCCGTGCTCATATCAGCTTATTATACGTGAGCATCACGCTGGTTCAACCGAACACACGCGATTGCTAAATCTTTGTTACCTTCAATTCTCCATTCTCAAGGCTCAGGGTAATCTCTCCTGCTAACAATCTTAAAAGTTCTTCGCCCACAAGGACACGACGCCAACCCGAAAGAACTTCGAGATCTTTGCGATACCCCCGCGCAAGACGCGCAAGATCATCATGAGAAGCAAGCGTTTGAAAAGCAACGCCACTTTCCTTTGAACGCAGGCGCACCAAGGCGCTCATGAAATCTATTTCGATATCAACATTAGGCTCGCTCTTCTTTGGACCGTCAAGTTCGGGAAATTCCTCTTCAGGCAAGTCGAAAGCACGCACCATGGCCTCAATAAGGGTGCGCGCCTCTTTAGTGTTCAGGCGATCCTTTAAGCCCCGCACCATAAAAAGGTCGTTGATGGAATGCGGTTCACGCTTGCTCGCTTCGACAATTTGTTCGTCGGTAACCACCCATTTTCGCGGAACGTTTCTGCGCTGTGCCTCAAGTTCTCGCCAAGCAGCAAATTCACGTGCCCCTGCAAGTTGCCTGCGCGTCAACTGCGTTACGCGCTTGAGGTGACGGTAGCGCTCCCGAGGGTCAATTTCATAGCGGCTCTCGTCGCTGAGTTGGTCAAAATCATCGGCTAGCCACGAGAGACGTCCCTTTTCTTCGAGTTCCTTTTTCATGGAAACATGCATCTGCGGCAGATAGATAACGTCTTCTAAAGCATAGTCTATCTGGGAATTCGAAAGAGGGCGCCGTGACCAATCCGTATATGATTCAATCTTTTTTATACGCACATCACACACCGAATACACCAGGGGCGCATAGCCGATTTGTTGCGTATGCCCCAAAAGCGCTGCGGCAATCTGGGTATCGAAGATAGGACGCGGAAGCATACCACAGACGCGATAGATAATCTCAAGATCTTGGGCGGCTGCGTGGAAAAGTTTTACGATTTCCGTATTTTCAAAAAGTGCGTTTAAAGGAGTTAAATCACGCACCTGAAAAGGGTCAATAACCACTGCTTCAGTGTCGGTTGCCATTTGTATGAGGCAAAGCCGCGCGTAGTAGGTTTTCTCACGCATAAATTCGGTATCGATTGCCAAAACGCTTGACGAACAGCTGCGCTGCACAAAAGCTTCAAGCATTTCTTGGGTTGTAATGTACAAGTGTCTTCCTTTTAGCTAAATATCTCTCGAAGTTGTACTCAATGTTGTACTATCATAATAGCAGAAAGGGAATCTGTGAAATTACTAATCATCAACAACCTTGTATCAGGCTTTCGCGAAGGGTCAATTTATGATTTCATTCGTGCATTTGCTGCTGATGGCGACGAGGTGTGCATACGCTCCACCGACGGCAGAAAAGAAATCGGCGGCTTGCTCCATGATGCGCACACCTTCGATTTGGTTGTCGCAAGCGGGGGCGATGGCACGGTTGCAAGCGTAAGCTATGCCCTGCGCAACACCAATATCCCTATTCTGCCCTTTCCTGCAGGTACGGCGAACCTTGTTGCCTTAAACCTTTCCCTTCCTCTTGAGCATCATTCCTTGAGCAAGCTTGCCCGCAACGGCGACACACTTGATTTTGATATCGGAGAACTTGAAATAGGGGGCTCCACCTTTGGCTTTGCCCTTATCGCTGGAGCGGGCTACGACGCGACCATCATGCAGTACGCCGAACCTGCAAAGCGCATTTTAGGCCCCATCGCCTATTTTGGAGCCGCCGTAACCCATGCCATTGCGCAAAAATCGCACTTCACCTTAAGCCTTGACGGGAAAACCATCGAAAGCGAAGGTTTGGGAGTTCTCGTGTTGAACTTTTCAAAAATTCAATTTGATATTTCGGTTGCCCACGATTCTTCACCACGCGACGGTGCTTTTGAGGTCGTTGTTTTGAAGGCTTCTACGGCTTTTGAACTCATCCCCGACCTTATCGCAGGGCTCCTTGACCGAGGGGGCGATTACCCGAATCGCAGCGATGCGCTCGAAATTCATCGCGCTAACAATGTTGAGGTTGTCGCCGACCCGCCGATGGAAGTGCAATACGACGGAGAAGCCACTAAGCTTACCACTCCGTTCAAGGCGCGCATCCTGGAAAAGGCATGCCGCTTCATCGTTTCCGAGGAGGCTTTGGCGCTGTATCAGTAGGGACTACCGCGTTTGTTGCTCTAATCCTCGTTTAATTCTTCTTTCCATTGCCTGAGAGCGCGTTTATGGGCAAGCTGCACCATTTGGATGATGAAGGCAAACAGCATTGCGAAATAAACCATGAGTTTTTCTGCCGCCATATCAAAGACTTCAATACCCGAATGAACACCGATGCTGTCAAAGAAAAGCAATATACCAATAGCAACAATAAAACACAGCGCCAATATCTTCATTTCGACATATTTGTTGATGAAATCTGAAATCGCGTCGATAAACACCATCATCACGATAACAGCGGCAATCACGGCGATAATCATGATAATCAAATGCTTTGCCAAACCAACGGCGGTGATAACCGAATCAATCGAGAAAATGATGTCCATAACCATGATAGTTCCAACAGCGCGGGGCATCGAAATTAGTCTGTCCAGCCTGCACACCTCATCAACCTGCGCCTTTTCTTCGGTTAATCTCAAAACATTGCGTACTTCGATGATTCCTTTGTAGATAAGGTAGGCACCGCCCACCAACAAAACGAGATCCCGCACAGAAAATCCATGGGAATAAATCCCCAGGTCGATAGTGAAGAGCACAAAGGTCATATGTACTAAATATGCCGCAAAGCACAAAAAGAGGATGCGCATCACCAAAGCGCCTGCCAAACCAAGTCTGCGCCCCAATCGCTGCTTTTCAGGTGGTAGGCAGTTGGTGGTAATCGCAATAAATACCAGGTTATCGACCCCAAGAACAATCTCGAGGAAAACCAGTGTTATAAGGCTAATCCATGCTTCGGGCGTTAGAAATATAGACCAATCCATTCAAGCTCCTTTTCGGGATGAATCCTAACATGGGGTATTTGCAATCGCAATGCTATAATGCCCAAAGTACAAAAATACCAGGAGTCACTATATGCCGACACCCCGCATAAATTTAAAAAAGCCCGAGAATGAGCCTCGGGGCAATTCTCCTGTTATTCACATGAGCGGAGAATCGCTCAACCGCCCCCTTACGATGCCGTGGGTTTTCCGCCCAATCTTTGTTTTCTTTATTGTTGCAGCAATTCTCATTGGCTATTTCATCTTTCAGCGCGCCTACGACGCAATCATTGTCGCCCCTCAACAAGAAATTGAAAACTTTGAAAAAAATCTCAGCCGCGATGTTCCTCTTCAGCTACCCGTTTTGACCAGCTTGGTGCAGCTTGACAACGAAACGATTTATAACGTATTTGCAGAAAGTGGCTACACAACTATCGACAGAAACACCTTAAACAACGTCGAGAGCACGGGAATCGATGTCGTGCGTATCCCTGAGGGCGTTTCAGAAGCTGATGCCAAACTTGCCTTTGCCAATAAACTCAATGGCATATCGGGTTCAGAGGTAATTTTGATGCTGAATGGGTCGTGGCAGTTTACGGTGGGGCGCGACGGATACATCGACATGAAGGTAAAATATGCCGATTTGAAATCCCGCACCATCGAAGAAGCCATTGAGACGGCAGTTCAGTCGCAAGGTCTCAGTGATGCCTATGTTGAAGAAGTCGGCGAGGACAACGCAGGAAATACCTTCAAGTCAGGAATAGTTACCATCAATGAAACAAATTATTACTGGCGCGTGTCAGCCTGCGCCCTTTCAGAGCTCTACCCTATTGACGGTATTCCTAAAGAAGCCTGCTACGTGGGAATACGCCTATATTTGTAGTGCGCATCTCTGAGTAGCCTACAGGGAAGTCTTGCGGAAAACAAGGATGGCGACAAGGGGTGCACCGACTATCGTGACAAGCGAAACAATTCCCGCAACAAGGTAATCGAGAGGTTCTTTTGCTTCCATCAAAATGTTTGCTCCCCCTGTTGCTAAAAGCGCAGGATTCCAAAAGAACAAATCGGGAAACGACGTCAAGATAAGCAAAATGAACAAAATTGCCCCAGGAATGATAAGCCCGCTCATGCTTCCTTTGAACAAAACCGAGGAAAGCGGAATAAGGGACAGCAAAAACTGCCCAAACAGCCAAAGCATCGCAATAGAAAACACCAGGTTAGGAAAATTTTCGCCAGGAAATATGGCAAGGGTAAGCGCCCAGGACACCAGCGCCGCAACAAGCATGCCCAGTGCCCACAGAAGCGTTGCGACGAGATATTTTGCAAGGATGACCCCCGCCCTTCCCAGACCCTTGGTCAAAGGGAGCACCAAGGTTCCCTTGCTTTTTTCGCCTGAGAGCGCAGCACCGCAAATGAGAAGGATTGCCAAGATGCCCATTTGTGCCACGTTGCCGAAAAACTGCATCCACGCATCAAGCGCGGTGGGTTCTGCCAAGCCCATCGCCCCAGTAAGTTCACCCACGCCCGCTAATTCAAGTATCTGTGGCGTGAATTTCGCCATAGGCGCGTTCATGAGACCCAAGAGAATGAAGATTCCAACGACGATAAGAAGGCGGAAACTGCGAAGTGTTTGAACTATTTCTTTGGAAAAAAAGGCACCGAATCCGTTCATGAGATCACATCCAAATAAAGGTTTTCTAAGCTTGGTTCTTGAACTTGGTAGCCCAATATTGTCAGCTGCCGCGCAGCAAGGGCGGCAAGAAGTTTTTGACCATCTTCACGCACCGATTTAACATCGGCGGAAAACACGGTGCCCGCTACGCTGATGCGCTCGATAAAAGGCAGCGTTTGCAAGTCTTGGGCGACCAGACCGAGCAGGCGCACGTCGACTTCATCAAGCCAGAAAAGGATGGTGTCGCGCCGATGGGTACTTTTTATTGCTTCCAAGTTGCCCCCCAACGCCAATTTTCCGTTGTGAAGAACCCCCACGGTATCACAAATGCGCTCGACATCGGCAAGAATGTGCGTTGAGAAGAGCACCGTGGTTCGCTGCCGCACCTGGCTTAGTATGGCAAGGATTTCGCTTCTCCCTTGCGGGTCAAGGGCGCTCGTTGGTTCATCACAGATAAGAAGGAGTGGGTTGTGCATCAGTGCCTGAGCAATCCCCAAGCGCTGTTTCATACCGCGAGAATAGCCCTTGATGCGGCGTTGCGCGCTGTCTTGTAAGCCCACCAGGGTGAGAAGGTCTGTGCTTTTGTGGTCTATTTCAGTCGTGTTCATACCAGTTATTTTCCCGCAAAACCGCAGGTACTCATAGGCATTCATGAATCCGTAGAATTCGGGGACATCGGGCAGATAGCCAATCAGGTGGTTTGTCGGAGTTTGCCCAAAGATAACTTTTGTGCCGTTGATATAAACGTCACCTTGGTCTGCCTTAAGCAAACCTACGATGATTTTCATCGTTGTTGTTTTACCTGAGCCGTTGCGCCCGATAAAACCGAACACGCTCCCCTCTTCGACTGCAAAGGAGAGGTTGTTGAGCACTTCGAGCTTGCCGAAGCTTTTTGATACCGAATCAATAGTGAGAAGTCCCATAGCGTTTCCTCGCATCTGTTATGTCTACACTTTAACAGATTAAAAGAGTTTTCACGAGGGGGTTTGGAGGCGACGCCCGGATTCGAACCGGGGGTAAAGGCTTTGCAGGCCTCTGCCTTACCACTTGGCCACGTCGCCTTGAAGCAAATCTATGAAAATGCCGGTCAACTCAATAAAAACTGACCGGCGAAGTTGATAATGGAGCGGACGACGGGGTTCGAACCCGCGACCCCGACCTTGGCAAGGTCGTGCTCTACCAGCTGAGCCACGTCCGCAACGCAAGCAAATATCCTACTAAAAGCGCTTTCGATGTGCAAGCGTTTTCTTGAAAAAACTCGTTGCCTGCGAGAGTTTGCATGACTTTGTACACTCGTGATTAAATAACAAAGCCACCAGAAGGTGGCTTAATTATCAATGGTGGGCGATACAAGATTTGAACTTGTGACCCCTACCGTGTCAAGGTAGTGCTCTCCCCCTGAGCTAATCGCCCGTTCGCTGATGCGAAAAACAGCGAAAGATAGCTTACCACAAAGCATAAGCCCCAGGCTGAGAATTTTTCTGCGTCGCTGCGCGGCTTGCAACAAGAGAAGAATTACGAATGAGTGCGGTGGGATTGGTAGTTGCGCAGATACTCAGCAAATTCGGCAGAGGTATCGGAATTGCTCGTTCTCCACGCCTTGTGATCGATTATCTTACTCTCAAAGCCATAATACGCGTCAATATAGGCAATCAGGCTGTCTAGGGCATTCAGCTGCGCTTCAGGATAGTATCCCGACCCGCCAATATGCACCATTTCGATTCCTACCGAATAAGAATTCATGCCGTAATCGGGATAGGCGCCGCCAATAGAAGTCGTACCCAGCTTATCGTCTCGCCCGTCTTCAGGAGTGTCGAACAGACTATTGTGCCCCGCATTACCAAAACCCGCATGGTGAGCAATGGTGTCAAGCGGCACGCACTGCACCACCACTCCGTCAACTCCTACAACGAAATGGGCGGCGACCAGGTTGCCGTTGCTGTCCCACCAACTCACGACAGAATGTGGGTCTGCGCTACCTTCCGTATCGTGAAGCATGATGTATTTTTGATACGCCACGCCTTTAGGGCCGTGCCCAAGGCTGGGGCGCATGTCCTCGACAATGGTGATTTTAGGAAGCGGCTTGGTATCGCTTTTGTTTTCGCTTGATAACTCAGCCGTGTTCTTTTCTTCGGTCAACGCTGGGTCATCTTCTGATTCCGCATGGAATCGGTCACTAATGTCACCCAGCGCAAGGGTGTCAACATCTGAAGCAACGTCCTCGGTGCTTGAAGGTGTGCAGCCAAAAAGAAGTGCTGTGCACAAAAGCACGGCGAACAGGGTGACTATGTTTGATTTCGAAATCATCGTCTCTATTGTACCCTACAAAGAATTAATGAAATTTGGCAATTCGAGAAGTGATGAAACGCAGTTAAAACCGCTGTTTCCATGACGTTCTTGGCGATCGATGATAATCGGCAGCAAGCCTGCGTCGCGTGCACCAATCCCATCAGAATCAAGCACGTCGCCTACATGTGCCGCATGCACGCTATCAAGCCCCATGCGCTCAAGTGCCAGTTCAAAGATGGCTTTGTGCGGTTTGCGATGCCCAACAGCGGCGGAGGGAACCACCTCTTCAAAATAGGAACGCAGCGCAAGCCCCTCCAAAAGATGAGGAAGATTTGATGCCCAATTCGATATAACCCCAAGACGAATGCCTCGGTCTGCGAGCATTTCTAGACACGGCTTGACATCATCGAACACTTTCCAAGCATGTGCCTGAAGGTATTCTTGATGCACCTGCTGCGCAAGGGTTTCCGCATCTTCTTCAAGCCCCACCAGACGGCTCATCAGCCGATACATGTCGAGATACATTTCAGCGGCAGATGCGCCCTCACACCAAAAATCCCCGTTTGCCCGATAAGCTTTCTCGTAAAACCCATAGACGGTATCAAGATGGCTGCTCACTTCTTCTAAGGAAAGGTGGTGTCCGCGCGCGCGGGCAACCTCAAAAAACATGCCATCGATATCAGGACAAGGCTCAATAAGCGTCATGCCGACATCGAAGAAAACTGCTTTCACGAAGGGTTTTGTCACTTTGCTGTCCCGTGCCCTATCACCTTGTTGTCCTGCTGCCCTTATAAAAAAGAGCCTTGGGCTACAAGGCTCTTCTAACATTTGGTGTCGGAGGCGGGATTTGAACCCGCACACCCGAGGTTTGGGCACTAGCACCTCAAGCTAGCGTGTCTGCCGTTCCACCACTCCGACGTGTGCGCTTTCCGTTTCACACGGAAAGGATAGCCTATTCTATCAAACTCTTCAGCCTTGTCCAGCTATAAATTCGCAAGGACAAAACTTAGCAAAGAAGGCAAGGCTATCGTTGAGCAATGTGTCCCTGAGGGTAAACAATCATCAGTCCGATAAGACACAGCAAAAAGATAATCGCAAAAGCGACCGTAATACGGTCGAGGTTTTTCTCGACAATGCTTGTACCTGTTTGCGTCGAATACACCGAACTGGCAATCATGTCGGAAACGCCCGTTCCCTTACCCGAATGGAGCAAAATGAAAAGAATCAGACCAAGACCTGAAATAACCAGCAGAACCAAAAGTATAATCAGTAGCGCGTTCAAACTTATCTCCTCAATAACACAATGTGCCTAAATCACAAGTTTAATATTATAGCCATCATACATCCCCCTTGGCAAGAAGAGATTCTGCGTTCATTTCGTGCGGTTTTGCCAAGCCAATTATATCGAGCAGGGTTGGAGCGATGTTTGACAGGGAACCGCCGCCGCCAACAAGCCCCCACCCTTTGTGCGCATAATCAATCAAAATCAGCGGAACGGGCGCGGTGGTGTGTGCCGTAAAGGGCTTGCCCGCCTCGTCAAACATTTTGTCGGCGTTGCCGTGGTCGGCCGTCAACAGTGACGTGCCACCCTTGTGCTCAAGCGCGGCTAATACCTGTGAAACACATGCATCAACTGCTTCAACTGCAGCAATGGCGGCGGGAAGTACGCCTGTGTGCCCCACCATGTCACAATTCGCGAAGTTCACGATATAGACATCAGCTTCATCGGTTTCGATGGCTTTTACCAAGGTATCCGCAACTTCGGCAGCGCTCATTTCAGGCTGCAAGTCATAGGTTGCCACTTTGGGACTGGGAATCAACACGCGACTTTCTAAAGCCTTGGGAGATTCGACTCCCCCATTCAAAAAGAAAGTAACATGCGCGTACTTTTCCGTTTCTGCAATATGGTATTGGCGAAGCGCAGCGTTTGCCAATACGTCTGCAAGCACCTGTTCAGGAAATTCTTTGACAAATGCGACAGAAGCCGCAATAGTCGGGTCATATTCAGTTAAACAGACAAAGGACACGCGAGGGAAGAAAGGACGTTCAAAACCTGTGAAGTCCTCATCCACCAAAACGCGGGTAATTTCGCGGGCTCGGTCGGGACGGAAGTTAAAAAACACCATCGCGTCACCAGCACGCATCCCTCGCTTCGAAAAAGCTTGCGGCACAATGAATTCATCCTCGACACCTTGCGCATAGGAGCGCGCAAGCATTTCAGTAGGCGTATCGGTGCACAGCGGTTCGGCGCACACTAGCGCCTGATAGGCTTTTTCAACCCGCTCCATGCGGTTGTCTCTGTCCATCGCATAGTAGCGCCCGCTGACACTTGCTATTTCGATGTGGGTTATTTCATCATTAATTTCAGCAATGACCGCTTCAAGTTCCGCAATGAAAGCATTCCCGCTGGTAGGCGCTACATCACGCCCGTCCATAAAACAATGAACGAACACGCGAGGAACCTCACAGGCACGTGCATGGCGAAGCAGCGCATACAGGTGCGTATTGCTCGAGTGAACGCCGCCGTCAGACAAAAGTCCCATGAAATGCAAGGCTTGCTCGGGCGCCTTTGCCGCCTCAAACGCAGCATTGATAACGTCGTTTTCGGCAAGCGAACCCGTTTCGCACGCACGGTTGATGCGCGTGAGTTCTTGATAAACAATGCGCCCCGCACCGATGTTCAAATGCCCCACTTCGGAGTTGCCCATCTGGCCTGCGGGCAGCCCCACCGCTTCTCCTGAAGCATCAAGAGTGGTGTGGGGACAGCAAGTGAAAAGCGCATCAAGGCAAGGGGTGTGGGCGCAAGAAATCGCATTGCCCTTGCCCGCCTCAGAAAGCCCGTAGCCATCCATAATGATAAGGGCACACGGCGTGTGCAGCGCGCTCTTCTCGGTTCTTTTTTCGGTCATTTTTTCGGTCATTTGCGACTCGGTCATTTGCGGCAAGCCTTAACCAGCTGAGAAAAACTAGCTGCTTCCAAGCTGGCTCCCCCAACCAAGCCGCCATCGATGTTGGGCATGGCCAAAAGCATGTCAACATTGCCTGTATTCATGGAACCACCATACAGGATGCGCATCTCTTCAGCACAAGCCCCACCAAACATGTGTGCAATGGTTTCCCGCAGCATCGCGCACACCTCTTCTGCCTGTTCAGGTGTTGCCGTGCGTCCCGTGCCAATAGCCCAGATAGGCTCATAGGCAACCACGCATTTGGCAGCATCGTTCGGTTCAAGTCCCGCGAAAGCGGCGCGCAGTTGCCCCTCCACGAACATAAGGGCTATGCCTTCGTCGCGCACGAAAAGCGATTCACCCACGCACACAATAGCGCCCAGCCCCGCGGCCACCAAGGCTTTCACTTTTTTGTTGACACTCTCATCGCTCTCTTCAAAAATTTCACGACGTTCGGAATGACCGACTATCGAATAGGCACAGCCGATTTCCTTTATCATACGAACCGATATTTCCCCAGTAAAAGCGCCCTTTTCTTCCCAGAAAACATTTTGTGCGGCGACCTTTACTGCCGATTTATCATAATCGAGCACGGTCAGCACAGGTTTGAGGTCGGTGTAGGGCGGGCAGAGCACCACTTCAACATCGTCCCAATCGTGTTCAAGTTGATAGGATAATTCTTGAGTCAATACCACGGCTTCTGAAATGGTGTTGTTCATCTTCCAGTTGCCTGCCATCATAGGTAAACGCGTCATTAGTAGCATCCTTTCCTTATCGTCATCGTCACCGTCATCTATCGTCAGTGCGAGCGCGACCTGCAAGCTTCAACCTAAAACCCATCGACTAGGTTGCTTCGTCCCTCGCTTCGCTCACTTCTCGCAATGACAACCCGCAATCCTTATTATTGCAAAGCCACGACACCTGGCAAGGCTTCACCTTGCACTAATTCCATAGAAGCGCCGCCGCCAGTTGATATGAAGGTCATCTTATCGCCTACGTTAAACTTGTTAACCGCAGCAACACTGTCGCCGCCGCCGATAATCGTGTCACCTTCGCTGTTATAGGCAACCGCATCCGCCACCGCTCTGGTACCCGCTTCAAAGGCTTTCATCTCAAAAACGCCCATCGGTCCATTCCAAAATACCGTTTTCGCGTCCCCGATTGCGCCGCTAAATAAAGCAGCGCTTTCAGGCCCGATGTCAAGACCCATCATGTTCGCAGGAATCTTATCCGCTGAAACCGTAAGCGTTGAAGCGTCTTCGGCAAAACGGTCGGCAACCACCACATCAACAGGTAAAAGAATCTTCACTCCAACACTTTCGGCACGCTTAAGCGTTGCAACACAGCGCTCCACCCATTCTTCTTCCTTAAGTGAACTTCCCACTTCGAAGCCTTGTGCCAGAAGAAACGTGAAACACATACCGCCGCCGATAATGAGCGTGTCGCAGGTGTCGATAAGGGCATCAATGACCTTGATTTTATCGGAAACCTTCGAGCCGCCAAGTATTGCCACAAAAGGTCTACGTGGTGCCGCCAACATTTCACTTAAGGTTGTTACCTCTTTTGCAAGGAGAAAGCCCGCATATGACGGAAGGAGTGCGGCAACACCCGTGGTTGAAGCATGCGCACGGTGCGCTGTGCCAAAAGCATCGTTGACATACACGTCGGCTAAAGCTGCAAGTTCTTGGCAGAAACCCCCATCGTTTTCTTTTTCACGGCTATCAAAGCGCAGGTTTTCTAAAAGCGCCACTTCCCCATTTTTAAGCGCGTCAACTTGCGCACCCACATCCCCCCGCGTGACTTCGCCTAAGAATTGCACGGGTTTGCCCAACAATTCAGCCAAGCGGTCAGCAACAGGAAGCAAGGAAAACGCCGCTTCAAAACCCGTTCCTGCGGGACGCCCTAAGTGGCTCATCAGAACAAGTTTTGCTCCTTGCCCCAGCAGATATTCAATGGTGGGCAAGGCAGCTTTTATGCGCGTGTCGTCGCTGACTTTGCCCTCTGCGAGCGGCACATTAAAATCAACGCGACAAAGCACCTTTTTTCCTGCGATATCAGCACTTGTAATACTTTTTACCTGTGACATACTGCTCCTTCACAAATCCCCAGAATCCCCAAATCAAAGACGCGCCTTATCTGACGCGTCTTTTTGTTTCGTAATCGTATAAATCCCTCACGGCACAAGTCGGTATGAACTCGCACAAACTAAAGCATAATCTTTGCGAGGTCTCCCACCCTGTTTGAATAGCCCCATTCGTTGTCGTACCACATGATGACCTTCACGAAGTTGCCGCTGCCGCCCATTACCATGGTCAAACGGCTGTCAAAGGTTGAAGAATGAGAATCTCCCACAATGTCGATAGAAACGATTTCGTCTTCCGTATACGCCAAAATCCCCTTCATGGGGCCTTCTGCCGCAGCCTTAACTGCTGCGTTAATTTCTTCGATGCTTGCATCTTTTTCCAGTTCAAGCGTCAAATCAACCATCGAACCATCAAAGGTGGGAACGCGCGTAGCAAAGCCATCAAGCTTTCCCTTTAATTCAGGAAGCACCAAAGAAACCGCACGAGCAGCACCCGTGGTGGTCGGTATCATTGACAAAGAAGCCGCACGCGCACGGCGCAAATCGCTATGAGGAAGGTCGAGTATCTTTTGGTCGTTGGTATAGGCGTGAATGGTGTTCATGAAACCGCGCTTGATGCCAAACGTGTCCATGAGAACCTTTGCAACAGGGGCTAAGCAATTCGTGGTGCACGATGCGTTCGAAACGATGTTGTGAACAGCTTTGTCGTAGGCGTTGTCATTGACACCCATAACAATAGTGATGTCTTCGTTTTTCGCTGGCGCAGAAATGATGACCTTCTTTGCACCCGCATCAATATGTGCCTTTGCTTTGTTTGCATCGGTGAAAAATCCTGTTGATTCCACAACGATGTCAACCCCCAGTTCACCCCAGGGAAGATTTCCTGGTTCGCGCTCAGAAAGGACTTTGATTGCTTTTCCGTCAACAGAAAAACCTTCGCCCGTGACCTCAACTGTCTTACCGAAGCGACCATGCACAGAATCGTACTTCAAGAGATGTGCCATGGTAGGAATGTCCCCCAGGTCATTGATGGCGACCACTTCTAAATCAGGATCGTCTGCCATAACACGAAAAACCAACCGTCCGATACGACCGAACCCGTTAATACCTATCTTGGTTGCCATGCAAAACCCCTTCCTCATTGACTATGCAAAATCAAATAATGCGCAATCCACCCAAAGCCATGATTGCTTCGTAAGTATACCTCATGCGAAAGCCTTATTGAGCATCCTTCAAGTATTCTTTACTCTACGGTGACATCTTGGAATAGTTCGGTTGAGCCCGCACGCCCACAAGCTTGACTCGCGTGCGCAACCCGCACGTCCACAACCTGACATGCGCGCTCGATGTGCGCACCAAACACGCGTTAAGCCCACAGGCTATTCAATCTCTTGCGCCAGTTGTTCGATGCGCCGCACGCGGTGATAGACCGCCGACTTGGACAAGGGAGGGCTCGCGTATTCCCCCAGCTCTTTAAGGGTTGCATCGGGATTGCTCACCCGCAGCTTGATGAATTCTTGCAAAGCGGGCGGCAGGTTTTCCATCCCGTGGTGCTCAACAACTTTCCTGATAGCAAAAATCTGGTCGACCGATGCGGAAGCACTTTTTGCCTGATTGGCAATTTCGGCATTAGTGATGCGGTTCACATCGTTGCGCACGCTTTTTATCACACGTTCATTTTCCATGGCAAGCGCACCTTGATGGGCTCCCGCATAAGCCAAAAACTCAAGGATGGCTTCTCCGCTTTTCAGATACACCATGAAGTTGCTGCGGCGTTCCATGATGCGCGCATGGATACCTTTTTGTTCCATAAGCGCAACTAAGCCTTGCGCTAATTCAAGCGATTCAACCGTTATCTCAAAATGAAAGTCCCCGCGCGGATGGGAAATAAACCCGCTACCCAAAAACGCGCCGCGCAGATACGCAGCCGCACAACACTGCTTTTTCACCAAACTTTGTTTGATACCCATTTCCAAACCGTCGTCGGAAAGCACCCCCATGTCACGCAAGGCAGGTTCGAGACTTGGTTGTGTGGGCACTTCAATAAGATAGTTGGGAGTTTTGTGAAGCACGCTTCGTCTGATGCTCAGCTTGGTTTTAAGATCGTACAAGCCGTGCAGCAGCTTGATGATAAGACGCGCCACGCCCGCAACATCGGTGGCAATTTCGATGCGATACTTGCCCTTGCCGCTGAAAAACAAGGTTCCCTCGATGCGCACAAGCGCTGCCAAGGTCGCCTTTTCGCAGTGACTGCAATTCGGCGCTACGCGCGCAAGTTCATCTTTTATGTCAGCGGTAAACGACATAGTTTCGCAATTCCCCTGAAAGCCTCGCGCAGAGCATGCGGGTCGTGCCAGGTGGGACGTTTTTCATCAACCAGATTTCGCACGATAACGGCGGGTCCTTGTTCTTGTATCGCCTTCATGTCCGCATAGTTTATCGGAATGGGGCGAATGCCCGTTCTCACCCGTTCATCAGGTATATCCAAAATCGCCTGACAGCTTCCTTCTTCGCCGAGTGCGCCGTGATAGCTTTCTTCCAAAGGGTCACCTGGTTTAAGCTCAAACGGCGAATGGATAAGCACGTAATCGAGCAAATCCCTCATCCCATTGTCGAGCAACACTTCAACATGCTCACGCGCGGAAAGCCCCCAGGTCTCCCCTTGCATGTCGGCAAGTGAACAGATGAAAAGCGTCTTGCCCTTTGATTCTTTGATAGCATCAATGATTCCTGGCACCAAAAGATTCGGAATGATGGAAGTGAAAAGCGAGCCTGGGCCAAGCACAATAAGGTCGGCTTCGCGGATTACGTTTATTGCCTGGTCATACGGCATACAATCCTGCGCCGTTTCCAACCAGACTTTTTCAAGAGCGGTTTGTGAGGTGCTCGCCCTCGCTTGACCGCGCAAAATCTTGCCGTCTTTCGTCTTAGCAACAAGCGTCACCAAATCAAGGGTTGAGGGATACACGTGTCCGCGCGCACCGAGCAACTGTTCGCAAATGTCGATGGCTTCGATGAAAGACCCCGTTGCCATTTCAAGAGCCGCCAACATAAGATTTCCCAAAGTGTGGTCGCGCGCAAATTCAAAGCGGTACCTGAAAGCTTGCGTCATCGGCTTTTCGTGGTCGCTCGCAAAAGCGTTGAGGCACTTCCTAATGTCGCCTGGAGGTGTTACCTGCGCTTCTTCACGCAGAATACCCGTTGAACCACCATCATCAGCCATCGCTACCACCGCACTCGTTTTAACGCCCAAGGAAAGCAGCGTCATAATGGAGACGGGCGCACCCGTGCCGCCACCAATGACCACCGCACGTATTTCTTGCTCAGGCAAAATACAAGGACGCGCATCTTTGAGTTCGCGATGGGTGGATATGGATGAATCTGCCTTATGGGTTCGTGTCATGAATTCTGGTTCCTTATATTCCTTATAGTTCCTTGGGGATTCTTATACTTCCTTGAGGGCTCTCGTAAGTTCCGCTGACTTACGATAGTTTACTTATAGGTAGTTGCGTGGTGAAGGTCGCGGTGCGCAATGCTCACCCGATAGCCCTTCGCCTTAAGATAGCTGCCTGTGGCTTCCGAAAGAGCAACGCTGCGGTGTTGTCCGCCAGTACAACCAATGGCTATGGTCAGTTGCTGCTTGCCCTCTTTCACATATCCAGGCATAACGCAATCAAGCAAGCTGTACCAAGATTTCAAGAAATCCTCGGTTTCGCTGCGATACATAACATAATCGCGCACTTCCTTATCAAGGCCAGTCAAGGGGCGCAAAACGGCATCATAGTAGGGGTTGGGTAAGAAGCGTACGTCCATAATGATGTCGGGGTCGGTGGCTGCCCCGTATTTGAAGCCGAAGGAATACACCGTAACCGTAAGCGTGTCATTTTCGGTTTTGAGCGAAAAGAGGGAACGCATGACTGAGCGCAGTTGCTGAGGAAGCATGTCGGTGGTATCGATGACATCGGTTGCTTCTTCGCGCAACACCGAAAGCAAGCTTCGTTCCGTTTTGATGCCTTGTCCGATAGTCATCCCCTCTTCACAAAGCGGATGGCGGCGCCTGCTTGATTTGTAGCGGGCAACGAGTTTGGTATCATCGGCATCAAGAAAAAGAAGGCGGTAGTTGTAGTTTTGCTCGTTGAGTTTCTTGAGTTCTTCTTGGAATCCCGTGAAGAAATCTCTACTGCGCGCATCACATACCACCGCTATCTTAGGTTCGGCATCGGGCTGACCTGGCAAACTATTAAGCGTAAGAAGTTGGCCGAAAAGGCTGGCAGGGAGGTTGTCGATGCAGTAATAACCTAAATCCTCAAGCGCGTGCATTGCTTCGGTTCGCCCAGCACCGCTCATTCCCGTAACAATAACTAAGCCAGGGTCAACGCGCTTATACGCTATCGCATCGGTGTGCGCTTGCGTTTGCTTTTGCTTTTTTGGCTGCTTGTCCGCCTGCGTTTGCTTTTTTGCTTTCGCCTCGGTCATAAAGCATTCCCTTCGCTGTTCGTATCTTTCTCTTTCTTATTATACTGCTGAATCACCGCATAAAGATCCTCAGCAACATCAACAGGCACTACTTTCGCTGCCTGAATCTCTTCAAGGGTCGCCTCCTTCAGGTTGCGAAAGGATTTAAACGCCTTAAGCAGCGCTTTCTTGCGCACAGGTCCCAAACCAGGCACTTCGTCAAGCACGCTTGCCGTCATAGCCTTGCCCCGCAGTTCGCGATGGAAGGCTATCGCAAAACGATGGGCTTCATCACGCACCTGTTTCACCAGGTAAAGCGATGGCGAGCCCGATGGCAAAATGATGGGCATGCTTTCTTGCCACGGCACGAAAAGTTCTTCGTCGCGCTTAGCGAGTCCCGCCACGGCAATATCGCTCAAACCGAGAGCATCCAGCTGGTTTGTAGCTGCCGTGAGCTGCGGCTTGCCGCCATCAACTATCAACAGGTTCGGTTTTTTCCCAAACCGCTCATCTTCCATACGCTCCTGCGCATAGCGGCGCCCTAAGACTTCACTCATCATGGCAAAGTCGTTCGCCTCTTCGCTTTGCATCCGTATCTTGAAGCGGCGGTACTGTTTTTTGTCGGGCTTGCCATTGGTAAACACCACCATGGATGCCACGGAATGTTTCCCGTGGATGGTGGAAATGTCGAAACATTCAATGCGCATCGGCGGCTCGTCGAGGGCAAGAGCGCTTTCAAGCTGAAGAAGGGCGCTGTTGATACGCTTGTCCTCATAACTTGTGCGCACCTTATAGCGCACCAAAGTGTGGCGAGCGTTCTTTTCTGCCATTTCAAGTAGTTCTGCCTTTTCTCCTTTTTGCGGGGCTGCAAAACGCACCTTTGCCCCATGAGAATTTGCCCGCTTTTCGGTCAGCCATGCTTCCATAATTTCTGCATCATCAGGCATATTGCGCAAAACAATCTCATGCGGAATAGATGTGGTGGCATCGTAGTAGCGCAGCAAAAACATGTGCATGAGTTCATCATCGAAGATATCCTTGCCACGATTGAGCACGAATTCATTGCTGTTGATGACGCGCCCTTCGCGCACCATCAAAACATGAACGCCCGCAATGGTCTCTTCGCGAAATATCCCGATGACATCACTGTCCAAATCACGCGTGGACGCAACATGCTGCTTGTCGGTGAGCGTGTTGATGGTCTCGATGCGGCTTTTCAGCCGTGCGGCGCGTTCGAAATCAAGACCCTCAGCTGCTTCCAGCATTTCGCTTTCCAGTTCCGTTATAAATTCGCGATACGACCCCGCCAAGAACCGTTCCACACGTTTTATCTGGGCGGCATAGTCGTGTGCGTCAATCTTGTTGCAACACACTCCTGGTCCAATTCCCACGTGTGCGTCAAAGCACGGACGAGCGTTTGCGGGAATGGCTTCGGACAGGCTAGCGACGTTGGTGTTGCGCGCACCCGCATTGCCCCCGCCACTGCTGCCACCACTGCCGCTACCGTTGCCCCCGCCATCAAGCTTGCGCGTGATGCGGCGCCAATCAGCACACGATGCCGAGCAAATCGGCACAATGCGCCGTGCAATGTCAATCATGTGCCGCGCCGCGCGAGAGTCGGTATACGGACCAAAGTAACGCGTTTGTGGTTTGTGTTTTTCGCGCGTGAATTTGATAGCAGGAAAGGTGTCGCCTTTCGTGAGCGCTATGAAGGGGTAGCTTTTGTCGTCCTTGAAATCCGCGTTGAAGAAAGGAGCATGCTGATTGATGAGATTCCTCTCAAGAACAAGGCTTTCGTGGTCGTTTTCGGTTACGAGGTAGTCGAACGAATCGATTGCCTCAACAAGCAGCGGAATCTTTACACGTTCGTCTTGGAAGTTGACATACTGGCGCATTCGGGCACGCAGCTGCTTCGCTTTACCCACATAGATCACCTGCCCCTGTGCATCCTTCCACAAATACACTCCTGGAAGGGTCGGCACCGAAGTCAATTCTTCTTTTATGCGCACAAGGTTCTCATTCATACCAAACAGTATACGGCACTTTTGTCTTTGCGGGCTTGACCCGCAATCCTAATTCCCTGTGAAATCCCCCGTTTTCGAATACAATTTGAGAATCAGCAGTACATACAAAAAGAGGAGTGCCCGTGAAAAATATTCTCGTAGCTTATGCGTCGAAGTCAGGAACAGCCAAAGAAGCTGCGGAGAAAATCGCTGCGGAGCTACCTTACACTGAACTGGTAGACCTTGCCGCCTCTTCTGACACGGCTCCTGCCGTTAAAACTCCCCTACTCGAAAACTACGACGCCGCCATCATTGGTGGTGGAGTACGCGTAGGATTAGTCCACAATGAAACCAAGCGCTTTATTGATGCCAACAAAGAAGAACTGAAAACCTTGCCTTCTGCCTACTTTATTACCAACTGCTTTCCCGAAAGCGTCGATGAAATTATCAACAAGATGCTTCCCGCCAACCTCAAAGACAGCGCCCTTTTTGCAGGCACACTTGGGGGCCGTTTGGACATCAGCAGTCTCCGAGGGCTCGACAAGGTAATTGCAAAAATGGTGAGCAAAGCAGTTGATGAAGAAAAGCCTGTTTTCAGCGAACTCGACGAACAAGCTATCCAAACTCTTATTTCAAAGTTTTCCTAGACGATTCCGAAAAGCAATTTGGAAAATATGATATGATGTTCGTACAAATCCCTTCGGGGCACGGCTCCCAATCACCTCGTGGTTGGGAGCGAACTTTTCTACAGCCCCAATGCTTCACGAACACCTCTCCTAATCGCCTCAAAGTCAGCTCCGTCCGCATATCCGATTTTGTTCCTAAGACGAGCCGCATCTACAGGTCTAACTTGGCTTAATAGGGCAACGCTTTCTCTGTTGGTATGACTATCGAAGGGATAATAGTATTTCCCGCGCTTTTTTGTGGTAGAAAGCGGAACAACATGACAAAAATGTCTGTTGTAGACCTTAAGAATAAGAACAGGACGCGAGAAATCGTTGCCCTTCCCATCTTCTTCGAATCCAACATTTTCGCCAATGTTACAAATCCAAACGTCGCGCTCTTTGCACCCAAGCACGCGCGATACACTATTGTTAATCTTGGCTTTAACAGCCATCCATCTCTTATAGTCCTTAGCAGGCATTTTTCAACCAATCATGAGCTAGATTATTTTAGAATGTGTGGGATATACTCAGGGCGTAACTGCCCCAACATTGACTAGTCATATAATACCATGTCTCAAAACAAAATACAAACACTTGTTTCCTTTTATTAGGTATATGGTATAGTGATACAGTGATTTTTCCGCCCGAGAAGCGAAGGAACAAGCCTGATGCCGAAGTACCGCAAGATGCTCAACGATATTGAAGCACCCTATATGCAGTCGCTCATGCGCCTGATAGAAACGCAGAGTAAATCGACGCTTGCAAACTGGTGCATTGGCTACGCAGACGAACGCATTCTGCCAATTTATGAAAAAACGTACCCAAATGATGGGCGATGCAAGCACGCCCTTGATGCTGCAAAAGAATGGCTCGATGGCAAAGTGAAGCTCCCTTATGTGAAAAACATCATCTTGAACGAATGCCACGCCGCCGCCCGCGAAGCCGACAGTACCCCTGCTGCACAAGCCGCTGCACGGACTTGTGGTCAGGCGGCAGCAACCATACATGCGCCAACTCACTCGCTCGGATTGGCGCTCTACGGTGCTCTTGCCGCAGCTTACGACACGCTAGGAACAGGTGCTCCATGGGAGTCGCTTCTGGAAGTCGCCGCCAAAGAATGCAAAAATATGGAAGATGCTCTGCGCGCAGTTTCGATAGACAACGAGCCCAATCCCGCAAAGATTAATTGGAAATGCTGATGAATTGATTCACTAAAGGCCGACGGTAAGGTGCATCATATAAAAAGGAATACGTATAAGAATTGCACCGGCAAAAACCAAGGCTATTCCCCCAAATGAAAACAGAGCCGTCTTTTTGTCAAAGCCCGCACCACTCTTATCCTTTTGTTCGCGCAGCACAGAAACTGCAATAAAAAGCAACCCAAAAACGCCCAACACCGCCCAAGTCACAATGCTCAGCGGATACCAAGGAACTAAATCGTGAGCACTCCCCCACGCATTTGAGATAGCATTCAATTCAACATTCTTCATGCTGAAAACAATAAGACTCGCAACGATTGCACACGCACTGATTCCCAATAAAGCAAGCAAATAACTCCTTGGTGCTTTTGGCGTCATGAAAGAAAGAATTGCCGCTGCCAAAAGCGGACCAGTAGACAAAGCCAAAACCCACAATTCCAAAGGCACCAAAGCGCTGTTCCATGTTGGGATAGTGGGTATTGCATACACCACCGAAATCATCGTGACCAGCCACAATGCGGCAAGACAATTCGATATAAGCCAGAATCGCACCACGAGCCACGGTAGGCGCTTGCTGCGAACAAACGAATAAAGCCAATACATGCCTGTCAGCATAAGGAATATAACCGCAACGGTTACTTCATTAGAAAGAGGTGATCTCCCCCAACCCATCAACACATAGAGCGAATTAGCAGGAGTGCCCAAATGTGTTGCTGAAGAAATCAATCCAAGGATAGAAACACCTAGAGGTACCATTAAAAAGTGTTCCAAGAGTTCGGTTTTCTCGTTGCGCTTCGGTTGAATAAAAATACGCAACGCCATAAACAGGTAAGCGAGAGCCCCCGCAGGAGCCAGCACGGTGAAAAGCGTCAATGCTATGCGAATATCAACACCCACAACTACAAATACAATTTCTTCTTGGCGGGCACTACCTCAAGTTCAGCGCAAATAGCTTTAAGCGTGATGTCGCTCAAACGCGCAACACCTTGGTAGAAGGGGTTTTGCGCATCCGCGGCAAGAAGTCCGAAATAGCGCGGCACCCAGGGCATAAGATGTTCGGTCAGATACTCAGGCATAAGCTCAGGTTTTTGCTCAGCCAGCCACCCCAAAAGCATAAACATTTTACCGATATGATCTATCGGTGTTCTTTCGACCTCAGTAACGCTTATTTCGTTGAGGCGAATCCATTGACGCAATTCAATGGTGGAAGAACCAAAAAGAACTCTATCGCGGTCAAGGTAAACAGAACCCCATGCGGGGGCATTAAAATGCTGCGGCCCGATAAATAAGCGCTGGTATTCGCGTGCTAAATCAGCCCTTCCTGTTTCAATCCCTTCCTGAAGTTCACGCCATGCGCAAGCAAGTTCAGATTCGCTGCCATAAGGCCATTCAGCAAGCAAAGCACCATCGGCAAGACTAGAGATAAGCGCCCAGCCTTCAGCTTCTTTAGGGTCAAAACAATAGAGCCCACCCAATACGCGGCTCGTGTTAATGATTGCTTCCATTTATCGGGTCTCCTTTTCATTTGCAATAAAACCTGCGCTATCGCCACAAGGGCGAGCAGCAACAGAAGGCTTGATGACGATATTCGGATTCGTAAAAGAAGGGTCAGGCAAAGGTGCTATCCCTGCATTGCCCTCATACTTTTCACGCAAAACCTCAATGTCATCAAAATCTAGAGCGCGAAGAGGGCAGGCCTCTACACAAATAGGAGATGCTCCTTCAAGAACGCGACTATAACAACCGTCACACTTGGTAGAAGTGTGGGTAACATCACTTACGCGCGGGGCATCATAGGGGCAAGCCAAGGTGCAGTATCCGCACCCAATACAAACCCGACTATTCGTTCGAACAAGCCCGCCTTCTGCCCGATGCATAGCGCCTGTCGGACACACCATTAAACAAACCGCTTCTGAACAATGAGCACACGAAAAGGAAACATGGTAGGAAAACACTTCCTGAACCCACGTTTCTTGCTCGGCTTCCTGCCAGGCGCCTCCCTCGTAGTCATAGACACGCCGATAGGTTAAATCCGCATCCAAATCGTTGTAGTCTTTGCACGCCATCATGCAGGTTTTACAGCCACTGCAACGGCTGTTATCAAAATAGAAACCGTATTGTGTCATGGTTACACTCTAGCACGCTCAATCCTAAACAGAAACTGCTCTCCCCTAAAACATTGCTTTCAAGCATTTTGAACGGGAACGACATCAAACGATGCCGTTCCCTTCCCTCTTTCGAAAAGCACTTCTGCTTTCCTAACGCTATTCCTTAACGCTATTTCTTAACGATATTTCTTCCCACTCTTTTTACGCTATTTCTTTCTCGTTAGCGACAAAGCCTTTTTCTCCTGCAGCCACTTCAACGGCGGGAGAAGCTTTTATCACCAAGTGAGGACCCGTTGCATTCGCGGGTAGCGGTGCAATTTGGTCAAGTTCACCATGCTCTTTACGAAGTTTTTCGATTTCATCAAGTTCAAGAGCACGCAGCGGACAAGCTTCTGCACAAATTGCTTTTTGTCCTGCTTTTACCCTTTCCAAGCAGCCATCGCATTTACGCGCCATATTGGTAATCGGATCCATCTTCGGCACCGAATAAGGACAACCTGCCACGCATGCCTCACAAGAAATGCATGCTTCTTCGTCGATGTAGACCAATCCAGTCTCTTCGTCACGCAGTATTGCTTCAGTCGGACAAACTGACTGGCACGCTGGTGCAGCACAATGGTTACAAGCTGCCGAAACATGGTAGGAAAAGGTTGTGGTGTCCCATCCACCATCATCGTTGGCACTCCAAACGCCACCCTCAAAATCATAAACCTTACGGAAAAGGATATCTTCTCCTAAATCTTTATAGTCCTTGCATGCCATTTCGCAAGTCTTGCATCCCGTGCAGCGGGAGTTGTCAAAATAAAATCCCAGTTGAGTCATTTTTGTTACCTCCCTTACGCCTTAGTAATCTGGACAATCATCGAATGCGCACAACCATTCCCCTTGGCAAGGGGCGTGGGCTTGTAGTCGGTGAGCGTGTTAACGCAACCGCCCTTATCCAGCCTATCGCCCTTCATATCGGCGTCATGCCAAGACCCTTGCGGTATAGCAACAGAGCCAGGGATAACGCGCGGAGTCACGCGCGCTTCCACTTGAATCTTCCCATTGGGGCTTTCCACCAGGACTAAGTCGCCATTTGCAACACCACGGGGTTCGGCGTCAACAGGATTCATCCACAGTTGATTGCGTGCAGCTTGGCGCAGTTCAGCAACGGCTGAGAAAGAAGAATGCGTGCGAGCCTTGTGATGGAAACCGCAAGCATATAAAGGATATTCCTCGGTTGCACCACCATAGCCATAGAGCCCCGCATTAAACACTGGGATTGGGCTGATAACTTCACCCTCGCCCAACTCCCACGAATCGTTGAGTTCGGCAAGCGCTTCAGAATAAATTTCTATCTTTCCTGAAGGTGTTTCCAGCTTATTGGCAATCGGGTCATCGCGGAAAGCCTTCAAGCCGATGGAGGGCTCTACTGTCTTTTTAAATATGCCTTGCTTGAGCATGTCGTCCCACGAAGGCAATTCAGGGCTTGCTTCAGCACCCGCCTCATAGATTTCCTTAATCCAATCGTCATGAGTCTTGCCCTCGGTAAACGCATCTCCCACACCCATTGCCTCGGCAATGTCAGCCATAACATCATAGCTTGAGCGATTCTCGAAAGGAGGCGCTTGCGCTGCTTGACCGAGCAAAACACCCGTATAGTATTCAGCATAGCCTTGATTGATAAGGTTCATTTGTTCGGAACGCATAGCATCGGGCAAAAGGATATCGGCATACTTGCCCGAATCGGTGAGTACGGTATCCCAACATAAAATGAATTCGCACTTGGTTTCGTCAACCAAAATATCATGCGTGTAGTTGATGTCTCCGTGCTGGTTGGTAAGGCAGTTGCCCGCATAGTTCCAGATAAATTTGATGTCAGACTCAAGTTTTTCAACCCCTTTGACACCAGCATTCAGCTCAGTCATGGAAGTGCCATGGTCAACGGCGTTGAGCCATTGATATACGGGAATAGCAGCTTCAACAGGATTGTCACCAGCAGGAATCCCACCGACGAGATATGCTGGCGGCTCGGCTTCGCGTTGCCCCGTGTTGGTTCCTGCAAGACCGATTTTGCCAATCAAGACAGGAAGCATGCAGATGGCTCGTGAACTATCTTCACCATTGGTGTGACGTTGCGGTCCCCATCCCTGGCAGATATAGGGTGCTTCTGCCGCAGCTATTTCAGCAGCTAAAGCGCGTATCTTTTCTGCAGGAATTTGCGTAATAGGTGCTGCCCATTCGGGCGTCTTTTCCACCGCGTCATAACCCGTCCCCATTATGTAGTCATAGTAGGATTTGTTCTTGCCCTTAGCAGAATCGGGCAGGCTCTCTTCGTTATAGCCCACACAATAGGTGTTCAAGAAATCTTCGTCTACCTTTTCGTCAACAATCCACTCATGGGCAATCGCCGCTACCAAAGCGCCGTCGGTACCAGGGCGAATAGGCAACCACTCGTCAGGATGACCCGAAATGCTTTCATTCATACGGAAATCAACACTGATGATTTTGCCGCCGCGCCCATAAACTGCCTCACGCATCTGCGCGTAATCCCACACAGCATTTGCGCCGCCCATACGTGTTTCAGCAGGGCTGTTGCCAAACATTACCACCAAATCAGATGCACGTGCCGCTTCGCTAAACGAAGATGCATGCACATTGTCGTAGGGCGAGAACTGGCTGCCGTACATATAGGGCATAACCACCTGAAGCATATGGGTAGAATAATCGTACATGCCCCTTAAATATCCGCCCACGCAGTTGAGCAGGCGTCCTGAAGGATTACCCGTTGCCGAATACATACCAGTCGCGTAAATCAAATGAATTGCCTGGTTGCCGTACGTATCTATCGTGTATTGCAATTTTTCGGCAATAATGCTGATGGCCTCATCCCAGCTAATACGCTCAAATTCACCACTACCACGAGGGCCGATACGCTTCATGGGATACTGGAGCCGATCAGGATTGTTAATCCAACGACGCATGCTGCGCCCACGCAAGCAGGCACGAGACTGCAATGCTGCATCTCCCGTATTGTCAGATTCCATATAGCTAATCATTCCCTCGCTGACATGCCACTGGAACAAACAATTACCGCCACAGTTGACGTTGCACGCACTCCAGACTACATCATCTGCTACTGCAGTGGTGCCATTGCCCGTGCTACCTTCTTCTTCTGGGGTGCAGCCATACAACGAAACAAGGCTGCCTCCTGCCACAGCAGCACCCGCTGCGGCAAGTGCTGAGCCTTTTACAAATGTGCGTCGGCTGACTTGCATACCCTCTTTTCCTTTGTCCATCTTTTGTTCCTCCTTAGTGAATACTCGCTTCTTCAACCTCTCCTTGCTCGTTTTTCCGATGCAGCTTATTCGTGCATCTATTAACAGTGTAGCGAAAATAGCAAGAAGTTTGTCACATAAGCTATGTGAGATTTGCACAAATTTGCTCTATACTTACCCCATGATACTCAAGCTACTCAAACCCAACATGGTAGTATTTGGTTATGCCTTGTTTCTTGCCGTTAATGCCACCGCGAACTGGGGAGGTACCTTTCCCCTACTGCCTGTGGACTTTCAAACCTATGATGTTTTGGCGCTGTTTTCCCTGGTACAGTCCTTGGCGTTTTGGATAGCCTTTTTCCTGTGCATGGCTGCTACGTGGTATCTTCCCAATTTTCCCCGACAAAGACTTATCCAAGCAACAACCGTCGCTGTATTTTTCGGTTCTCTTTGCCTTATTGCCCCGCTCTATCTTTGGAAATACACGCTGCCGTTGGTGTGTGCGGGGGGAATTCTTTTGGGAGTGGGAACCGCACTCTTTTTTGTATTGTGGCAACGCGTCTTTGCCGCGCAAGTGCCCGAGCGAGGCAACTTAGATATTGTGGTAGGCACTGCCTATTCAGCACTACTTTACGTGCTTTTGCACATCATCCCTATCGCTGTTGCGATTTTTTGCATCGCCCTTATTGCGGTGCCCGTTATTGGGCTTTGCTTAACCCTCGCATCACGCAACATCGATCTGTCGCAACCCATGTTCGAAGATGCTCCCCGCCAACATCAAAAGGTCTATTCCAACGCCCTACGCTTTCTTTGGCGAAGCGCTCTTTGCGTGGGAAGTTTTGGTTTTGCCAGTGGTATAGCTCGCGCCTTGGCACTTTCCGACCCTTCCTTAGGTTTTGTGGTAAATCTCTCGCAAATGGCAGGAGCACTGATGAGCGCTTTGCTGCTGGTTTTCCTTTGGCGTCGTTATAGTTTTCACTTCGACCCCGTTCTTTCCTTCCGAACAATTTTTCCCATTCTCATCACAGCATTTTTGATTCTGCCCTTCTTAGGACAAGAGTACCTGCGCGTTCTTTCGGGGTTGGTATATGCCTTTTTTGCCTTTGCCTTGATGGTAGTGCAAATTCAAAGCGCACAAACCTCGCGCGATCACGGCATCAACCCCATCTTTATCTTCTCTTTCTTTGCTGCCGTGGTTTTTGGGCTCCACGATATCGGTTTTCTCGTAAGCTTCCTCTCGATACCAAACTCTGGAGAAGCGGCTATGCGTATGGCTTTGTTGGCGCTGCTGTGTATCTGGCTTCTGTCCATTACCCTCTATCTCGTACGGGGGCGCTGGCAGCAAAACGCAAACAGTGCTGGCAAAACATTTGTCGGCCCCGAAATGACAAGTATCGAGTTCATCGCCTTGGCAAGCGATACTCCTCGTGCGAAATCTGCAACTGGAACACTGATTTTAGACAGGAAGCGCACAGGGACTTCCGACGAACAGCATTTCCGTGACAAAGTTTCCAAACGAAGCGTTCAGGCAGGTGAGCGCTTCAGACTCACGGCTCGCGAAACCGAAATAATGGAACTGATTGCCCGCGGCAACAGTGTGGCACGTATCGCAGAACAACTCATCGTGTCAGAAAACACGGTTCGAACTCACAGCAAGCATGTATACAAAAAGATGAACGTCCACAAACGCCAAGAATTACTTGACCTTCTTGAAGAAGAATTTTAACGGCTTAAGAACTACCCCGAATCTCCGAAATCGTATTTCGCATAGCTGTAACTCCACTTTTGCCAAGGAAGAGATTCTTTTCTCTGTTGATAGTGCTCTTTCCAATAAGCGAGATCGGCTTCGTAGGAGGGTTCTTCGGCAGCAAGTTTTTCTAAAGCGGGAAGGGTTTCGGGCGAAAGAAGCGCGAGATATTCGACATCGACCTGCTCAATAGTTCCGCCAAGATAGCCTTGAACATTGTATTCGGCAATGCGCGCATCAATATTTATGTAGTTGAACGCAATCCAAAGGCTTATTCCCGCAACAAAGAATACCCGAAAGAATACAAACCGTTCTTTGAATACTTTTACGCCTACCCCAACAAGACAAATTGCAATAAACGCCATTCCTAACAAGGTTAAAGCGCGCAACAGCGAAAGTCCAAACACTTCGATATAAAGGTTCATCCGCCAATAAGCTGACACCAAAATAACCAGCGTAGCGCCAATCAAAATCACTTCACAAACCCTTAGTATCACTTTTGTCGCACCGTGAGCCTTCGCAAAACAAACCGCGCCCAATACCGCCGCAAGATTAATGCCTGCCACAGCAACCAGCTCAAAGAAACCCGATCGGGCATAGTTGGCATACCCGCCACTTATCGCTAAAACTTCTGAGCCCCCAAAAAGATACGTAAACTGAACAACGACAAAGACGGCATAGACCACATCAAGCACGATAAGAGTTGTTGCATAAGCAAGGGATGCTACGCTTGAGATGAGAGGTTTTGTCCCCTCTGCAACATCCGCCTTGTTTACTTCGGGGTTAAGCGGTGCGAAAAACGCCTTAAAACGGCTCCCCTCTTGTTGATAGGCAACATAGAGCAAAGAAAAGAAGAGAGGAAAAACGAGAACGACTCTAAGCGTTTTCCATAAACTTTCAAAGGGCTCAATTCCTTGAAGCCAGGCTATGACATCAGAGAAGTACCCTTTGAAGACCACGTCTGCCGACATAAGCAGGGGAAGGATTATCATAAGAAGCAGCAAGGCAATCAAAATCCCAATCACAACACCAACAAGCCCGATTGCTCCCTTAAAGGGAAGGCCTGCAAGTGCTCGAAAAGGCTTTACCCAATGGCGAAACAGCGAACCTGCGAAAAACCCTATCGCTTTGCCAACCACAGCTTGGCGACACCACGCCTGTTCCCTAAAGCCCGACAATAAGAAAAACCCAATAACGCACAAACCAAAAAGTAAAAAGCAGTTTGCCATTATCAGCCAGCCGTCAGAAAAAATTGCGGGAATAAACGCAAGCGCGCCAATAGCTATCAGCAAGGCAATGCTTGAAATAGTGAAACGAGCGCGCTTTCCGAGCAAGACAATATACGCAACAAAAAAGGCTCCTACGAATACCGAAACGCCAATGCCAGGAGGGAAAGCCCCGTCCGTGATGGCATCAAGGCCGAAAACCTGAAACCACAGTATTGCCAAACCGAGAGCGAATACAACACCCAGCCATTCACGCATACCAAAATAAAGCGGCGGCTTTTTTGGTGGTGCGGAAACAGCACCCTGGGGCTGCTGGGGCTGCGGCATAACAGCAACAGGAATAGGTGGAGGAAAAGACTGATTTTGACAAGGCTTTGGCTGGGGCTCGGGGGCTTTTGCACCTGAGTCCGCATCTTCGTACGTATACAACATGGGGTTACTCTCCTTTGTCGGAATACTCCAAAATATCTCCCGGCTGACAATCAAGTTCTTTACAGATTGCCGCCAGTGTCGAGAAACGGATAGCTTTCGCCTTGCCCGTCTTAAGAATAGACAGATTCGCCATGGTCAAATCTATTCGCTCGCTTAATTCGGTAAGACTCATCTTCCGCTTTGCCAGCACAACATCAAGGTTGATAATGATACGCATCTCACACCTCAGACCGTTAAATCGTTTTCTTGCTTTAGGCGCGCCGCTTTCGCCGTGAGGTGAGAAAGACAGGCGCACACCACCGCCATGACAATCATGACCGCCATGGCAACGGTAAAGGCAAACAAAACGCCGAGGGCAGCAAATCCTGAAAAGGCAAAATAGAGCAACCCTGCAAGCCAAATGAGAATACTGAACGCGGAAAGATAACTCATCGTACGAAGACGGGCAGCATTCTTTTCGGAAAATGAATTATCGCGCCCAATGTCGTTAAAAATCCCCCACGCAATAAATACAAGAAAGATTATTGGCGCGAGTGCTATCCATGAAAAAATAAGGAAAGGCCAATAAAGGACAACCGTTTGCGGATCTCCGATATAGACCTTAGCAAGAAGCGGCAAAACGAGAAACATCAAAGCCAAACATGCAAGAACTACTATCACACTGATAACCTTGAGCACATACGACATTTCTTTTTGCTTCATAGCTATCTTCCTCCTCCTACTACATTTGAAACGATACTACCATAGTTTTATTGCTTTGCAATATTTATTTATCGTTTTTCGATAAATTCACAACTTCGCTCGTTTCAGGCTTTTGTTTCACCAAGCGCAACGCTTCGGGCAACAGACCTGCTTGGGCAAAACAACGCTTGCCCTAAGAAAGTCTCATTTTGTGGTTTTTTACGAGCACCAGCAGCAAGAAACCTTATAATTCTCAGTGTTTTCAAATTAAATTCTTCAGGAGGTCTTTGATGAGTTATGTCGACAACGTCATCGAATTGGTAAAGGCGAAAAACGCCAACGAACCCGAATTTATCCAAGCAGTAACCGAGGTCTTGACCTCGCTGAAACCTGTTATCGATTCCAATCCCGCATACGAAGAAGCAGGATTGTTGGAGCGCATCGTTGAACCCGAACGCGTGCTTATGTTCCGTGTTCCCTGGGTTGACGATAGTGGAAAAGTGCAGGTAAATCGCGGCTTCCGCGTTCAGTTTAACAGCTGCCTTGGCCCTTACAAGGGTGGGCTTCGCCTTCATCCTTCAGTTAATCTTGGCATCATCAAGTTTCTCGGCTTTGAACAGATTTTCAAAAACAGCCTGACCACCCTTCCTATGGGCGGCGGAAAAGGCGGTTGCGACTTCGACCCTAAAGGCAAATCAGACGGTGAGGTCATGCGTTTTTGCCAGAGCTTCATGACAGAACTTTGCAAGCACATTGGTGCCGACACCGACGTTCCTGCAGGTGATATTGGCACGGGCGCGCGCGAAATCGGCTTTATGTTTGGTCAGTACCGCCGCATCCGCAATGTCTGGGAAGGCGTTTTAACGGGCAAGGGGCTTTCTTACGGTGGCTCTTTAGCACGCACCCAGGCAACAGGTTACGGTCTTGTCTATTTCGTCCAAGAACACCTCATCAATCACAACAGCAGCCTGGAAGGCAAAACTGTTGCCGTATCGGGTTCGGGAAATGTGGCAATTTATGCTACGGAAAAGGCACAACAACTTGGCGCTAAGGTTATCACTTTGTCAGATTCCACGGGATGGATATATGACGCAAACGGTATCCAGCTTGATGTAGTGAAGCAAATCAAAGAAGTTGAGCGTGGACGCATTTCGGAATACGCGGCGCGCGTTGAGGGCGCACAATACGAAGATGGCAGAGGCGTTTGGAGCGTTGCGTGCGACATCGCCCTCCCCTGCGCCACGCAAAATGAACTGTTCATTGAAGACGCACAAGCGCTTGTTTCAAACGGTTGCACAATCGTGGCAGAGGGCGCCAATATGCCAACAACCCTTGATGCAACCGAATACTTAATCGAAAACGGCGTGGTATTTTGCCCTGGGAAAGCGGCAAATGCAGGCGGTGTTGCAACTTCTGGTCTGGAAATGAGCCAAAATTCAGAGCGCCTTTCGTGGACATTCGAGGAAGTTGATGCGAAGCTTCAAGGCATCATGAAAAACATCTATCATGCAACCAATGAAGCGGCGAAAGAATATGGCTTTGACGGCAACTATGTTGTTGGTGCCAACATCGCGGGCTTCAAAAAACTTGCCGATGCCATGCTCGCACAAGGTGTTGTATAGAAAAATCATCGCTTTTATGTGCGGAGATGTACTAACGTATAGCACACCAAGGGGTCGTATGCGACCCCTTGTTTTTTTGCTGCTCTAAGCTTCGTCGGCTCTGGCTTCGCCAGCTTGAACTTCACCGACTTGGGTTTTAAGGTCTTGGACTTCGTTGCTGGGGAAAATATCCTGATCTTCTTTTTTAGGGGTTATCGTTTTTGCAGAAACCACCTTGCTTGGTGAAATAAGAATGACCCCCACTGAATCAATCTTTGGCGTTGAAACGTAAAAGGTATTGTTCTTTGTCTCCCCCATCACAAAAAAGCCTTCAGCTTGCGTGGAAATCACGATATCAATCCCCTTGACGTCTTTGAGCAATTCCGCACTCGAGGTAATCACTACGATGAAATCCACCTTGTAGTCTTTAAAATAATTTACCTTTTGAACAATTTGGTAAAGGTAGTCATCTTCGCCCACACTAAAAACTCCGAACCGCTGATTGCCCACTTTGAGAATGGTTCCCTCGTGATAGCGTCGAGGGTTTTCGCTATCAAGAGCAAGAACCGCCGCCTTTTTTTCGCGATAATTTAACTGAACTTCACTCGTATCGGTTGGTGTTATTTCTTCAGGAAGCGCAAGCTCGGCATTAAATGCGTCAAGAAGAGCACTGGCGTTGGTATCGCCATCGCCATCGTTATCACCATCATCAGCAGCGCCACCTTCGCCGCTTCCCCTTTCCCCAATAGGCTCAACACCACCACCAACGGCTCCTGTAATCGCATTTTCAATAGCTGCCCTGCTGATGCCATCCGCCGTTTCTGCGCCATTCTTGTTCTTCTTGGTAAGTTTTATCGGTAACGGCTCAACGGTGCCAGGATACACAATGACGGTATAGCCCTCCATCGATCCTGCGGCATCGTCAATATTTGATGCTGCCACATTCCACGAGTGCCCAACGGCAAGATAGCCGATAAGCCCTCCAAAACCTAGCAGGATAAGCGCCGAAAAAACGACGAGTGCTATTTTTTCACGAGATCGATTTTGCATAGCCTTTATTATAGCGGTTCTTCTGAAACGAGTTTTTCATAAGCTATGCGTGCAGAATCGAGCCCCTCATCATGGGTAATGTGAATTTTCCCGCAGGGAGTATAGCCCTTTTTCTTCAAAAGATTGCGCATGGGAGTATTGTCTGCGTGCGTGTCAATTCGCACGCTTAAGCGCTTGTTGGTTGCAGCAAGTTTTTCTGCGTTGCGCAAAATGAAGGAAGCCACACCCTTACCTTTGCGCGAGGTGTCCACCGCAACCCGATGCACCACCACATAAACGGGCGGCTCGACACACGTGTCCGTCAGCCATGCTCCCTCTTCTATCCAAAGATAGTCCTTTTCCCCCCGAAAACTTATCATCGCACTTGCTATCAGGCTTTTGTCGTCTGCTTCAACCGCATAACTCTCGCCACGAAAAACATCTTGTTCGACCACGTCTCGTTGAGGATAGCCTCCCTGCCACTGATTGATACCCGAAATCGCCAGCGCGCTGCGCCCATCTGCAAGGATTTCCATAACCCTATCAATCTCGCAGATTTCGGCATTCCTGAATATCACAAAGTACCCCTCTCAAAATTACTACTAATCAGCGAATTTTCGCACGTTCAGTCGTGCACGTAAAGGGGTTTTCTAGAGTATCTTTGCGAGGAATTTTCCCGTGAAGCTCTTTGTTTCACGCGCAACTTCTTCAGGCGTGCCACAAGCGATTATCTGACCACCCGCTTCGCCGCCCTCAGGTCCCAAATCTATGATGCTGTCGGCACATTTAATGATGTCAAGATTGTGCTCAATGACCAACACCGTATTACCCGCATCCACAAGGCGCTGCAAGACTTCAAGAAGTTGGCGAACGTCCTCAAAGTGCAAGCCTGTTGTTGGTTCGTCCAAGATATAGAAGGTCTTGCCTGTTTGACGCCGTTGCAATTCGCTTGAAAGCTTCACGCGCTGGGCTTCGCCGCCCGACAGTGTTGTTGCAGGCTGACCCAGGTGAATGTAGCCCAAGCCAACGTCGTGCATGGTTTGTAGCTTCCGCTTTATCGAAGGAATGTTCTCAAAAAAAGCAAGGGCTTCATCAACCGTAAGTTCCAACACATCCGAAACGTTTTTGCCGCGATAAGTGACCTGTAAGGTTTCACGATTATAGCGCCTACCTGCGCATACCTCGCACGGAACATAGACATCGGGCAAAAAGTGCATCTCGATTTTAAGCTGCCCGTCTCCCTTGCACGCCTCGCAACGCCCTCCATTCACGTTAAAGGAAAAGCGTCCCGCAGCATACCCGCGCGCCTTTGCTTCTTGCGTGGAAGCGAACAGTGCTCGGATATCATCCCAAAGCCCAATATAGGTTGCAGGGTTTGAACGAGGGGTGCGCCCGATGGGGCTTTGGTCGATATTAATGACTTTGTCCAAAAGTTCAGCGCCGCTCAGTTTTTTATACGAACCAACGCGGTGGCGCGCGCGATTCACCCGATTCGCAAGCGCAGGTGCCAAAGTATCGGTAACCAAGGAAGACTTCCCCGAGCCAGAAACACCCGTGACCACTGTGAGCATACCAATAGGGACATCAATGGCAATATCCTTCAAATTGTTTTCGCTTGCCCCCATCAAGGAAATAAAACCACGATTCGCAATGCGTCGCTGCTCAGGCAAGGGGATTTTTTTGCGTCCACTCAAATACTCGGCAGTAAGGGAGTTTTTTGCTTTCAAAATATGCGCGGGCGTGCCTTGAGCAACAACTTCTCCCCCGTGTTCTCCTGCCCGCGGCCCCATGTCAATGATATGGTCTGCGTGAAGAATGGTTTCTTCGTCATGTTCAACAACGATGACGGTGTTGCCTAAATCTCGCAAGCGTTCCAAGGTGGTTATCAAACGCGCGTTGTCGCGTTGATGCAGTCCGATGGACGGCTCATCAAGAATATAGAGCACCCCCATAAGGCCAGCACCTATCTGGGTTGCCAGACGGATTCGCTGCGCTTCGCCGCCTGAAAGGGTTGCTGTTGCTCGCTCGAGAGTCAGATAATCGAGCCCGACATCAACTAAAAAGCGCAGCCGTGCCTTTATTTCTTTGATAATCGGGGCAGCAATCTGTTCGTCTGACCCCTCAAAATGAAGCGCATCAAAAAAGGCAAGGGAATCCTTCGCGCTTTGTTTTGTAACCTCGTAAATGCTCTTATCCCCCACCCTCACGGCAAGAATTTCGGGCTTCAAGCGCTGTCCGCCACAAGTAGGGCACGGCGCTATCGCGAAATACTGCGCGTAGCGCTCCCTCTGGCTGTCACTGCTTGCTTCCTTGTAGCGATGCATCACCGCACCACAAGCACCTTCCCAGTCGATAAACCAATAGGTTTCCCGTCCATCAACCGTCACGTAATCAACGCGCACTTTTTCATCGGGCAAGCCGAACAAAAGCGCATCTTGTGCTTCTTGGGACATATCGTCGAAAGGGGTGTCCGCAGAAACGCCCACGTGCTGAGCAACCGCACGCAAAACTTGAGGATAGTAGTTTCCCGTCACAAAAGGAGCAAATGCCCCCTCGTTTAGGGAAAGAGATGGGTCGGGCACGAGCAAATTGGGGTCTATTTCTTCGCGGGAGCCGATTCCAAGACAATCAGGACACGCACCGTAAGGAGCGTTGAAGCTGAAATCCCTCGGCTGTAATTCGTCGATAGAATGCCCGTGCTCGGGGCAGGCAAGCGCAAGCGAAAACACGTATTCGCCTTCACGAAGCACACCCGTTGCTCCAGTCGCAACCTTTTCTCCTGAATCTTGTGACAGCGGATTGCCCGCTTCGTCAAGCACCTGTATCAACACGCGCCCTTGTGCCAACTTTGTCGCCATCTCAACCGCTTCCGCAATGCGGCTGGTAGCGTCGGCTTTCAAGATAACGCGGTCAACCACAACATCAATGGTGTGTTTGAAGCGTTTGTCTAACACAATAGGTTCGCCCTCTAAGCGGCGCACTTCCCCATCAACGCGCACACGGGAAAAGCCCTCTTTCGCAAGGTCACTGAGCAGCTTGCTAAACTCTCCTTTGCGCCCAACAACAACGGGCGCCAATACCAGTGCTTTGAGCCCTTCGCCTAGAGAAAGTATTTCATCGGTTACCTGATCGGTCGTCTGTTTTTTGATGACGCGCCCACATTCGGGGCAATGAGGTATACCCACGCGCGCAAACAAAAGACGCAAGTAATCGTATATTTCCGTAACCGTTCCCACCGTTGAGCGAGGATTTTTGCTCGTTGTTTTCTGGTCAATGGAAACAGCAGGAGACAGTCCGTCGATACTGTCAAGGTCAGGTTTATTGGATTGCCCGAGGAATTGGCGCGCATAGCTTGAAAGACTTTCAACGTAGCGACGTTGCCCTTCGGCATAAATCGTATCGAAAGCAAGCGAACTTTTCCCCGAACCTGACAGCCCAGTTATGACCACCAGCTTGTCACGAGGAATGGACAGGTTGATATTTTTGAGGTTATGCTCACGCGCGCCTTTGATAACAATAGAGTCTTGTGCCATAAGTTCTTGCTTCGCTCCTCACAAAAGGCAGCAGCCCTTGTCGGGGGCAAAATAGTGCTGCACGTATTGGTGTGATTCTCACAACCTCTCATTGTAGCGCAGCAGGCAGCCAAGACTGTTCACACTGACCCAATCCCAGTCAGTTCAAACTATTCGCATATTATGTTCGCTTATTGAGCCTTCTCCGAAGCTTTCGTTGCAGCCTCGCGACTCTGTTTGGCAAGGGCCTTGCCTTCAGGAGATCGCTTCACCGCTTTAATCAGCTTTTCAAACGGCACTGCCTCAGAATAGAGATAACCCTGGAAATGCATACAACCTAAAGACTCGAGACGAGCGTGCTGTTCCTGTGTTTCAACGTATTCAGCAAGCACCAAGAAAGAAAGTTCTTTGGACAAGCGCAAGGTTGATGCAAGAGCCTCGGCAGAAGATTGAACTTTCGTTTTGCCCGCAGAATCTTTTTCCATTGCTGCAGCATCTTTTTCCCTGGAGCCGTCAAGTTTCACGATGCTAAAAACACTCGTCTTAAGATACTCGAGTGCGGTCTCGCTCATCGAAAAATCATCGATTGCCAAGAGCACGCCCGCATTGAGCAAACCTATAAGGAGAGCCATGATGGAATCCCCTGTGTTTAAAATATCACTTTCAGGTGCTTCCAGAACAAGTCTACCTGGGTCAAGCGCGCGTTCTTGTACCCCTTCTATCAATTTGTTGACGAACTCTTCGCTTTGCAAGCTTTTGATAGTCGCATTAACGCTCACCATGAAATCAGGCTGTAAGACTCCTGCATGAGCCAGATGCTGTATGCGCAAAGCATCATCGAGTACCCGCTGCATGATGGCTTCTTCCAGTTCTGGCAAAAGCCCTATTTCCTCGGCAAGTTTTAGCACCAGAGGCGGATGCATCACGCCGTGTGACGGATGTCTCCAGCGCAAAAGTGCTTCAGCCCCGATGCATCTGTTCCTGATGTCATATTGCGGCTGATAGTTCAGTTCAAAGCTGCCTTTTTCCACCGCACGTCGCAACTCTTTAGCAATCCCTGCGACCAAAAGCCCAGCCGTTCCCGTCAGAGCAACAAGCGTGTTTCCACCCGCTTCAAATTCGCCTTGCTTAAAGCGCGCAAGCAATTCGGTGAGTTCATTTTTCTCACCGTGCACCAAACTCTTTTCATAAAGGCGCACAAAAGGCCAGTAAATGAGCATTCCCACCACGATATTCACGCCCTGCAACACTGATCCCGCATAGGAGCCTGTCACCAAATAGCCGCTCAAAAAGGGCGGAGTTGCAAAGGGAACGTCGACCGTTGCATAAGGCACGATGCCTGCCACCGTAGCAACATAGGCAATAAGCAGACTTACCAAAGGAACAATAATGAACGGGATGAATAAGAGCGGATTAAAAATGGCGGGTAAACCAAACAGCATGAGTTCGGGGGCATTAAACGCCATAGGAACAATCGCCAAACCCGCCAAGCTCTTCGTGTTGCGCTTGCGTCCGAAAACGACAATCGCCAATAAAAGACTCAAAAGTGCACCAGCACCCCCGATGAGGGCAAAGGTCTGCAGGAAGGCCTTGTTGATAAGAAGGGTCGGTGCTCTGCCCGTGGCCACAAAGGCGGCATTTTCAGCTGCCCCTGGTATAAAAGCAACTTGCGCCGCACCCTCAAGCATATTGGTACCATGCAAACCGAAGAACCACAAGAAATTGTCCAAGAAAAGATAGAGCGCCCCACTTCCAAGAGTTGAGCCCTTAAGAATCGTGGTTTGAAGCCCACGCAAGATAAGCTCTCCAAGACTTGCTGACCCGAACAAAAGCGTAGACAGAAAATTGATTCCTGCAGCAAGTACTATGATAAGCACCACGGGCAAAATTGCCGCAAGTGATTGATTGAGAGTGCTGACAGATGTGTTGTCAAAAGATGCTTGTTTGCGCTGAAAACGATTCATAAAAGCACAGTAGAGCGCTGAAGCACCCAGCGCGCTCAAAAGAGCAATCGCCAAAGATTGGGAGGACAATATTGAAGTCACGCAGGGAGTGTTGGCAATCCCAACAAGGACAAGATAGGCTCCAAATGATGCGAGAGGAGCTCCAAACCAGAAAAAGTCTCCCCGTTTTTCCTTGTAGAGTTGCGTATAAGACAAACTCACGCTCACCACGACATAGAGCGAAAAGAGCCCTAAGGTAACATCATAAATTGTTTGGAAAAATCCCAAAAAATTCGGAGACATTTCAAGAAAATCCTGATAAGCAGGAAGCGGAAAATTAAGAAAGACGAAAGAAAATGAACCAATGAGTAAGATCGGAATGGTAAGCATCAAACCTTGCTGAACAGACTTAAATACAAGCGTGTTTCCGATTCGAGAAAACCCCGAGAATATTTTTTCCATCACTCACTCACTTACTTACCTGGCTCACGAAAATGCAAAGTTTCCCACATTCCGTG
Source organism: Eggerthellaceae bacterium (assembly GCA_009782615.1). Lineage (GTDB taxonomy): Bacteria > Actinomycetota > Coriobacteriia > Coriobacteriales > Eggerthellaceae > WRIS01. The sequence continues at coordinate 271,816 of WRIS01000001.1, forward strand.
TTCGCTCATTTGATAACCTCTTTGTTCTTTGAAGCGCTTCTTCTGTTTGCAGTGCACCATGACAAAAAGCGCTAAACCGTAAATATGATATAGCAGTTCAAGTGAAAATTCTGCAAAAACCTCTAAAAGGCAACAACCTAAAAATCTGCGGTATTGTTTGCACGCGGATGAGATTTCAAATGAACTTCTTTCAGGCGCTTTGCCGAAAGATGAGTATATATCTGCGTCGTAGAAAGGCTTGAATGACCCAAGATTTCTTGCACGCTTCGCAGGTCTGCGCCACCTTCAAGAAGGTCGGTTGCGAAGGTATGGCGCATGTCGTGCGGAGAAAATGCCGTGTTAAGCCCTGCAAGGCTGAGGGTTTCTTTAAACATCTTTCTTATGGAGTCCGCGGTCATCTGATTTCCCCGCGTTGAAACGAAGAAAAAGTCGCTTGATTTTTCCCGAAGAAGTTTCGGGCGAGCAAAGTTTCGATAGCCCTGCATCGAATAGAGCGCCAGTTCATGTAAGGGGATGATTCTTTCTTTTCCGCCCTTCCCAAAAACTTTCACCTGCCCTAATTCAAAATCAACATTTGAGAGCAACAAGCCCGATGCTTCCGAAACGCGCGCACCGCAGGCATAGAGAAACTCAAGAAGCGCAAGGTTTCGCATGTCGGTGGGCGACTGTTCGCGCTGCTTTCCCTGCGCGTCGCGCTTTCCGTAAAGCGAGAGCAGCTTTATCATGTCTGAAGAGGTGATATAGTGCGGGAGGGATTTTTTTTGCTTTTGTCCCTGCAAGACGCTCGCTGGGTCAGATTCGATGATTTCGCATACGTTAAGCCAGCGAAAGAAACTTTTTAGAGCACTCAGCCTTCGGTTCATCGTCGTACGTTGGTAGTGCCCCCGCTCAAGTTCGCCAAGGTAAAGGCGCAGTTGACGATGGGTTACCCGCAAAGGCTCAAGCTTCTCACGCTGTGCCCATCGCAAAAAGTCGAACAGGTCGGTTCGATAAGCGCGAACGGTGTGCGCTGAAGCATTGTTCTCAATACGAAGCGACTCGCAAAACCCCTCAACGTGTGCCGCCGCCTGTTGGTCAAAAGATTCGTCAATCATATCGATGTTCTTCATAAAGAAAACTCCCGACCCTCAAGGTTGTCAAGGCTGTCAAGGTTGTCAACGAGCAATTCGCTTTTTTTAAGCTGTGCGCTGAAGTCCTGCATTGCCGCTTCACCGCGTGCGGCGAAAGCACGATAGCGCTCTTGTTTATTCTTTATCGTCGTCTCTAAAGGTGGCAGTAAGCCAAAATTAACATGCATGGGCTGATAGTCCTTCGTGGCGGGATCGCTCGCATAAACAAGCAAGGCACCGAATGCTGTTTCTTGAGGCAGCGCAGGAAGTTCTTTATTTGATAAGAGCGCATAAACTGAAAGCGCCGCAATAAGTCCCGACATCATCGCTTCGCAATAACCTTCGGTTCCCGAAAGCTGCCCTGCAATAAAAATCGGCGTACTCGGAAACTTTGCGCTCGATTGAGCGCTTTCTTTCAGCCTAAGATTACTGCCCAGAAGCCGCGGAGCATCAACGAAGGTATTGCGGTGCATAAGCCCAAAACGAGCAAATTCAGCCTTTTCAAACCCAGGAATCATACGAAACACCCGCTTTTGTTCGGGAAAGGTCAAGTTCGTTTGAAAGCCAACAAGGTTATAGCACGAGGCATGGGCATTTTCAGCACGCAACTGCACTGCTGCCCACGGACGCTTACCTGTTTGCGGATTGATAAGCCCCACTGGCTTGAGCGCACCATAGCGCGGAGCATCATGCCCCTTGCGGGCTATCTCTTCGATAGGCTGGCAAGCCTGAAAGAGTTCGCGCGTTTCGAAATCCTTCTTAACAACACGCTCTGCCCCCCGCAAGGCTTCGATAAAAGCATCGTAGTCGCGCTTGTCAAAAGGTGCATTGAGGTAGTCTCCTTGCCCTTCTTCTTCATAGCGGCTTTGCCGAAACAAGCGATTCATGTCAAGGGAATCCGCCATTACAATAGGAGCAGCAGCGTCGTAGAAGGCGAGGTGCGCACCACCCGTAATTTCCCTAAGCGCACGTGTGAGCGTGTCGCTCGTTAAAGGCCCGCTCGCAACAATGAGTGCATCCGCAGTGGTGCTAAGATGCTCAACTTCTTCGGATATCAACTCAATGAGGGGGTGTGCTTGGATTTTTGCCGTAACACCATCGGCAAAAACATCGCGGTCAACTGCTAAGGCTCCCCCTGCAGCTACGCGACTCTCCCGCGCAGCTTCAAGTAATTCAGACTTCAAAGCATGCAATTCTGCTTTGAGCATCCCTGCTGCGCTTTCAGGCTTGGTGCTCTTCAAGGAATTGGAACAGACCAACTCGGCGCACTTTCCGCTTTGATGCACGGGGGTTTGTTTGAGAGGACGCATCTCGAAGAGGCGCACCGCAACACCGCGTTGGGCAAGTTGTAGCGCCGCTTCGCTACCCGCAAGCCCCGCACCTATAATATCAACTCGTTTTTCCATGAATCAAGCATAGCAAATGAAGCAGCGTGCACAGAGCACGGCCTCACAAAATGAAAGAATCACCCACGTATTTCAACATCGCTTCGCAAGACCCGACACCCTATCTCCAAAGAAACTTAAGCAGAACAGGAAGCTTCTTCTGCAAGAATTTCGGCACGGGCTTCGCTCTTGCGTGGTCTCCCTGCTTTCCGTGATGTTTTTTTGTAGACGTGAATTGAGGCAAGGGTAACAAGCCGTTCGTTTCCGAAAGGTATCGCTTGAAGTTTCCCGCAATTAAGTAACTGAGATATCCTGCCCTTTGAAAGACCGAGCTCCCGCGCAGCTTCAGTGGGTGTTAGGCATTTGCTGCGCGCAATAAATTCAGGGCTTACCTCAACGGCAATTGCTACGCGCATACTATCGGTATCAGAGGGTTGAAAGCTTGGCTTTGGCAGAGTCATGCCTGTGTCGAGGTATTCAGCAAGAACAAGTTGCAAGGTTTCAACAATTCCTTCTATTGCCTCATTGAACGTGTCGCCGTCTGCGTATACGCCACCAATATCGTCAACCGTTGCAAAGTAGCCTTCCTCGTTCCTTGTAATTGTTGCCTCATAAATAAACATCTCGCACTCCAATTCATTCAGGGGAGATACAGCATCATCCTTATTTCACCAGCCTGCTTGTCTTTTAATTGCCCCGTACGTTCCCTTTTTTGGTCGTTCACTATCTTTTCCATGCAGGGTAACTACTCGATTTCCTCTACGATAAATTCGCCTTCCTCCTCTATCCCTTACTTTCACAAATCCATCGCTTTCAAGCATGAGGATAATTTCGCGGATTGTTGGTGGCTGCATTTCTTCACATCTCTTTTCGCAGAATTTATTATAAACTTATTTATATTTTTTACAAGGTGCTGTGAAGCCTCGATTACACACGGGCGGCACCAAAGCGCCCGTCGGGATAACGGGCAATCTCACCTTGCTTTTGCAATTCGGTCAAGCGCAGCATGAGAGATTCTCTTGCATTCGCATTCGCATTCGCATTCGCCTTCGCATTCCCTTCTGCTTCCAGAAACACTAAAATCTCATCCATTCGCATGGGGTTTGCCTGAAGTGCTGCAAGTAAAGCATCAGGTTTGCCCTTTTTCGACGAACTGCTAAGCCCTGCGCCTTCCTGCTTCAAAAGCCCAAACAACGAAAACAAAATATCGTCGAAACTTTCAATATCAACCACTGGAGTTGCTCCTTGAAAAAGAAGGCGGTTTGCGCCCCGTGAAGTCGCAGAACTAATCGAACCTGGAACGACCAACACCTCACGATTCGCTGCCAACGCTTCGTCGGCAGTTGAAAACGTCCCTGAAGGAAGTCCCGCTTCCACAATGAGGGTTGCCCGTGCAAGGCTTGCAATCAGGCGATTGCGCGCACGAAAGGTATGCGGCAGCGGAGGATATTCCCAGGCGTTTTCAGAAACCAAAACACCTCCCCCGTCAACGACTTCCTGGAAAAGCTCTTGATGAGCAGCGGGATACAACTCATCTAAACCGCCACCCAAGAACACTACGGTAGGACTACCCGCATCAAGGGCGGCACGGTGCGCGACACTGTCACACCCATAGGCACCTCCCGATATGATAGTGACACCGCGCATCGCAGCCCTGTTCGCAAAAAGACGCGCACACGCAATGCCATAGGGAGTTGCCCTGCGTGCCCCGATAACAGCCAAGCCTTCCACGAGCGCACGACTGTCCCCTATGGTGTATAAGGCATCGGGTGGGTCGGCAAGACACAAAAAGGCTTCAGGGTAACCGTCTGCGCCCTTTTCGAGAACCGAGCGCTGCCCTGTTATCTTTGCCCCGCTATAACGGGGAAATCGTGCCTGTTTGTGCATCGCTTTTGCAGCTTCCAAACTTGGTGCATTCATGTGTCAGTATCCTATCCGTTCTTGCACGCGTAAATTCAGCGCCTCGCAAATGTGCTTTTTCATCACACGCGGGCGCTCTTCCATGTCAGCAATAGTACGCGCAATCGAAAGTGTCCTCATGATTCCGCGCCCGCTCATATGATGAAGCCCCGCCATTTCCTCGAGAAAAATCTCATCGGCATAGTCGAGATTGCACTGAGCAAGCAGTTCGCTTGAACTATGTTGTGAGGAATTTTCTCCCCGTCGTGCTTTTCGAAACGCCGCATATTCTCGTGCTTTCATGACCCCTTTTCGCAGGTTTTCCGAACTTTCCCCTTGCCCTGCCTTAAGAACCTGTTTCGGGTCGGAGCGCCAGACATCGATATGAATGTCTATGCGGTCAACTAAAGGTCCGCCTATCTTATTTTGGTAGGCATGAACTTGGGCAACTGTACACGTGCACTTAATGTCGAAATCCCCATAGTGCCCACAAGGACACGGATTACTTGCTGCCACTAACATGAATCTTGCGGGGAAAACAACATTGCCGTCAGCGCGCGTGATAGCAATGTTCCCGCTTTCCATGGGCTGTCGAATACCTTGTAAAACCGATGCTCTGAACTCGGCAAGTTCATCAAGGAAAAGCACGCCGTTGTGCGCAAGGGATACTTCTCCTGGCCCAGGAGGGCTCCCTCCGCCCACCAGCCCCGCAAGACTTGCGCTGTGGTGTGGGCTGCGAAACGGACGAATTTGAGAAAGAATTGATGCCGTATCAAGACCCGCGACAGAATGGACAAGGGCGCTTTCAAGCGTTTCTTTCTCGGTGAGCGGAGGCAGAATTGAGGGAAGCCGCGAAGCCAACATTGTCTTTCCCGAGCCTGGCGGTCCCATCATCAACACGCCGTGTCCCCCTGCTGCTGCCACCTGAAAAGCGCGCTTGCCTATCTCACATCCTGCGATGTCGGCGTAATCAAGACATGGTGTTGCAGGGCTTTTAGCTTTCGAGGAACACGCGGTAAAATCGGCTGTTCTGAATTGCCCTAGCGATGAAACTGTCAAGCGCTTTAAGCCTGCTAAATCTACAAAAACATCCTCGGGCTGAGCGCAGACGAAATCAAGTCCTTGCTCCCGCGCACAAACCGCATATGCCAAAAGACCAGCAACGGGGCGCACGGAGCCTTCAAGCGAAAGTTCTCCTGCCAACAAAACCGACGAAAGCCATTCGGTCGGTATCTGTCCTGTGGCAGCCAAAAGCCCCACAGCAATCGGCAAATCGAAACCTGAACCCATTTTCTTCAAGGCACCTGGAGCAAGATTTACCACGACCTTGTTGCTCGGCATCACAAATCCACTCGCGCGTATTGCCGCCCGCACCCGTTCGCGCGCTTCTTGAATCGCCGCATCGGGCATTCCCACGATAGAAAAAGCAGGCATTCCGCTCGAAACCAAGACCTCAACCGCAACAGGAATCGCCTCAACTCCTTTAATGGTGGCTCCATGAACCACAAACTGCACTTGCATACATACGCCTCTTTCGCTTCACTACTTTCTTGCGCCGAAATACTATTCGCCCGCTGAAAAGGCATTGCGGTGATGACGCAAAAATGCGCGCTCGGGGGCGACAACAAGAATCGCAATTACATCAAAGCGAATCTGCTTGTCACAAAAATCATGACTCTGCAGATAAAAGCCTACTATTTTTTCATAACGCCTTCGCTTATCTTTGTGAACCGCTTCTTCGGGAAAGCCATGCTCGCAATTTGCGCGGGTTTTCACTTCAACGAAAACGAGGGTGTCGCCCTCTTCGGCAACAATGTCAACTTCTCCGACACTGCACTTCCAATTCTTGTCAAGTATTTCAAAACCTTTTCGTTGCAAGAAATTGACCGCCGCCCGTTCTCCCCGAGCGCCCAGCTCCTGATTGTGATTTTCTGCTTGAGGGGCTTTGCTTGTTTTTCGTTTTGCGGGAGTCCGTTTTTTCGACGGGGCTTTTTGCGGGCTCGCCGAACTCTCCGCTCTTGCCACGCGTGTTGAACTCGCCGAACTCGCCGCCCTTTTTGCGTTGCGCTGTGGGGGCGCAGCCTCGCCACCGCTCACCTTATCCAATACTGCTTCTTCCATGCGCATTTCTCCTTTCGCGTGCCTTTCAGTGTAACGAGCAGATTAGGCAGAACGGATACAGATTTTGCTGTCAAAGGTGCAGATAAAATCTATGAAAATCAAACAGATTTCTTACAAGAAACAAAGAAGAATCAAGCGAATTTTCGACAAAAACCTGCCCTACTTCAAACAGAAAGTAGATGCAAAGTCTCGAAAAATTGAAGAAAAAATGAACAGGAATCTAAAAAAGTTGTTCTTGCAAAAACGAAGAACAGAAGGTTTTACGATGTAGGGGGCACAATCCATGAACTCGAATGGCTTCGATGTGTTCGGGGCTTGCATATCCTTTAGATTTCTCAAAACCGTAGTGTGGAAAACGCTTCGCGTAGTCTTGCATAAGATGGTCGCGCTCAACTTTTGCGACAATCGATGCCGCCGCAATCGAGGCGCAACGCCCATCACCTTTTATCACATTTCTTTCACGCGCGTCAAAACCAAGCGGGTTGCCATCCAAAAGCACAACTTCAGGCACAAGACCGCTTGCTTCTATCTTCCTCACCGCACGCGAAAACGCCATACGCAAACAAAGGCTTATTCCCGCAGCGTCAATTTCTTCGGCTTCGATATACTCTACCGTCCAAGCACGCGCCCGCGCCTTGATTTCTTTCGCAAGACTTTCTCGCTGTGCCGCGCTCAACTTCTTCGAATCGTTGAGTCCTGGAATCATCGTATCGCGAGAAAGGATAACCGCTCCCACCGCAAGCGGTCCAGCAAGAGGACCTCGTCCTACCTCGTCAAGCCCTACTAAAAGCTGCCCCGAGGCAAGGCTTTCCTCAAATTCATACATTTCCCTTAAGCGATTTGCTTCAGCAATTTCCGCCTCAAGCCTTCGACGACATACCGCAAGCGCTTCTTGTATTCCTTTGCGCGTATCGGAGCGCAGCGAGCGTTCCAGTACCGCAAAATCAGACGCATCGATGTGCGCTAAGCGTTTTTTGATATCGGCAATAGTTTGTGTCATAGCAAACAAAAAAGGCTCCGAAGAGCCTTTGTCCTAGTAAGCTTTTTCCTTGATTTTCGCTGCTTTACCAATCTTTTTGCGCAGATAGTAAAGTTTGGCACGATGAACATCACCGTGGCGAATGACTTCGATCTTTTCGATTTTAGGGGAATGTACAGGGAAGGTACGTTCCACGCCTATCGAAAAACTAATCTTGCGAACCGTAAAGGTCTCGCGGCTTGACGCGCCGTGGCGACGGATAACGTCACCTTGAAATACCTGAATACGCTCACGATTGCCCTCGGTGATGCGGTAATGTACCTTCACGTTGTCACCAATCGTGAATTCAGGAAGATCCTGTTTAATCTGCTGTTGTTCGATTGCGCGAATGATATCCATGTTCATTTCCTTCTATATGTTCAATTACAATAACGCAATATTGTCTGGATAAAGACACAATCAGACAATATAGCACCACCTGAGCATGTATGCAAGAAGCGTTTTTTGGCTCTGCCCTGAAACCCCAAGCCCTTCACAATCCAACGCGTGCGGACTTACTCAAGCACTCAAAGCACCTCAATCGAAAAACGCAAAGACTTAAGAATGCTGGATGGACTGGGGAATAAAGATATCTTCGTAAAGCCCTTTTGCATAGCGGTCAGTCATGCTTGCGACATAGTCGGTCACGGCACGCAAATCGTCTCCGCCTGAAATCGCTCGATATTCACGAGGGACCTTGTCGATATGCTCCACATAGTAGTCGAACAGCGCCGCAACAAGTCGCCCTGCCTTCTTTGCTTCGTGCAAGACAATATCTGCCTGATAAACGCGCTCAAAGAGAAATGCCCGCAGTTCCATCATGGCCTCCCACACCACCTCACTCAGCATGATTTCATCTTGGGCAGCAGATGTGGTAACCACATCCAAAACCAGCGTTTGAATGCGTGAGGAATGGTCTTGTCCTAAAACTTGATGGGTCGTGGACGGAAGTTGTGATTCTTCGATGATCCCTTCTCTGATAGCATCATCCAGGTCATGATTCACGTAAGCTATCCTATCAGCCAGCGCCACAATATTGCCTTCGAAGGTTTCGGCACGCTGAGATCCCGTATGACACAAGATGCCGTCGCGCACCTCAGCCGTGAGGTTGAGCCCTTTCCCTGAATTTTCAATCACTTCAACCACCCGCACACTTTGCTCGTTGTGGCAATAAAGTCGTTTACCCTCTTCAGAAGTTACATCAATCCCGCGATGTTTTGCCAAACAAAGCGCGAGCGCGTCCTCGCCCGTATGAGCAAAGGGGGTGTGCCCTAAATCGTGCCCGAGCGAAATGGCTTCCGTCAAATCCTCATTCAAGCCAAGCGCACGGGCAATTGTGCGGGCTATCTGTGACACCTCCAGAGTGTGAGTTAAGCGGGTGCGAAAATGGTCACCCTCAGCAGCAAGGAAAACCTGTGTTTTATGGGAAAGCCTGCGAAACGATTTCGAGTGGATGATTTTATCGCGGTCGCGCTGGTAGTCGTTGCGAAGGATGTCTGCTTCCGTTGAAGACGCGCGCCCTTCACTCTCGTCGGAAAAAGCCGCTTGTGCTGAAAGAATTTTATGTTCGCGGTTTTCTTGGTTCTCGCGATAAAGGACTTGCATATCCTACACCTCGTTTTCTCTTACCCCTTATGCCAACGCGCACAAGCTATGCGCACAAGCTATGCTCTTCGGTCGGTAACGCCCGCTCATTCTTTAGGTTCAAAGATTCCTTTTTCGGTAATGATTGCCGTGATAAATTCCGCAGGTATCACATCAAAAGCAGGATTGAGAACATCCACCCCGTTTGGCACAACAGAAACAACTTCACTCGCGGGGCGCTGCTCAATAACAATCGCATCTCCCGACAAGCACTGCCCGTCAAAGGTTGAGAAAGGAGCGGCTACGTAAAAGGGAATATTGTGGTAGTGGGCTAAAAGCGCCAAGGCATAACTTCCTATTTTGTTGGCAACATCCCCATTCTTGCAAACGCGGTCAGCCCCCACCAACACGAGGTCAACCATGCCTTTCTTCATAAGAACCGCGGCAACATTATCACAAAGAAGGGTTGTCGGAATGCCCGCGTGTGCCAATTCCCACACCGTAAGGCGGGCACCTTGTCCAAGCGGTCTCGTTTCATCAACAAAAACCCTCTCAATTTTACCTTGCTGTGCTGCCGTGTAAACCACGCCGAGTGCCGTTCCGAAAAACACCGTTGCAAGACTGCCCGCATTACAATGCGTAAGAACCCGACAGTTTTCAGGGATGAGTTTTGCTCCTATTTCCCCTAGCTTGCGGTTCGTTAGTTCATCTTCGGCTTCCATTTGCTTCACTTCGTTGAAAAGCGCTTGCACAAAATCGCAAAGCGTGGGGGCAAGGTGTGCTTGCTTGCGGGCGAAATCCATCACCTTGTTAACACCCCATGAAAGATTGACTGCCGTAGGGCGAGACAGCGCAATACGAGGAGCAACTTCTTCCAATTCTGCAAGAAGTCCTTGTACGGTTTCGCTTTTCGTTTCGTTGCAAGCGTAGAGGACTACCGCACACGCACCTGCCACTCCAAGAGCAGGCGCTCCGCGCAGGGCAAGGCGCCCAAGCTCAGCAATTACCTCATCAGAGGTACGCGCAATACTCACGACTAGCTCACGCGGAAGAAGCGTTTGTTCCACAAAACGAAGTTCGCAACAATGCCGTGAGGCGTGCTCTGTGTTTGGTGCGCAGGGCGTTTCCGTCTCGCAAGGCAGCCCCGCCTCGCAAGACTTACACACAAGCTCAAGCGTACGCGGAAGCGCTTCGACACCCTTATATGCCCTCATGTTTTGCAAAGCCCCTCGACTCCCCTTTTCTCCTCGCGCAGTGCCTCTTACTTTTTCTTTGTTTTAGTGTGCTCCAAAAGCCCTATTTCATCAAGTTTGTTTTTGATGCTTTCAACAACGACATGCGAAAGAAGTTCCACAACAGACGCCTCTTCAACCCTATCCGAAAAAAAGAAATTTCCCATAACGCAATCATGGCGCAACTCGAAAGGATATCCCTCCCAGGTCAGCTCTGCGCGTCTTTGATAAATATGTTCTTCGGTGCTTACCAACACACAATCGCTCTCTTTTTTAAGCAAGTCCAAAATCAAATCGTAATCATTCCATCGATCAATATTCTTGAGATATATCGCAACCGAATCATCCCCGCTCCTTTTTTCCACGGTCGAGAAATCGCTATCCCTATAACTCATGCTACGCCGTCCTGAAACGAAGCGGCCTCACCCTCTGAAGCTTTCTTCCCCAGATGAATGCTTGGCATAAAGAAAGATATAACAACAAGAAGAAGGGTTGAGAAGAGCATTATCCAGAAAAGGAAGTTGATGCCCGCACCGAGTGCCGCAACAATAAGGTCACTTTCCAAAACCGATGAAGCCCCTTGCCCAAAAACCCCACTACCAACCGAACTTCCCACCGCTGCATTTCCTTCCTGTAAAAGACCATCGAGGTCAACTCCGAAAAAACCCCGTTCTTCAAAAAACGTAATCAAGCGCCAATTAAGCGCAGCACCCAAAAAGGTGATGCCAATAGTTTGACCCATAGTTTTGATAAAACTATTGATGCCCATGGCGGTGCCTCTTTTATGATAGCCAACCGATTCCTGAACGACAATAGTAGTTGACGTAAGCAAGCCGCCCAACCCAAAACCCGTAAGGAACAAAAAGAGGACAACCAGCGCCAAACTTGAGGACACATTAAGCGTGACAAGCAACACGGCGCATATTAGCTGAGTCACCCCAGCAAGCAACACCACCAGCTTGCCGTTGAATCGCGTAAGTAGTTTGCCCATGATATAGGAAACAAAGCCCCAGGAAAAGCACATGGGCAGCACTGCCAAACCCGCTATCATCGCAGAATAGCCCAAGACGTTTTGCAGATAGAGGGCAGCATAGACATCAATTCCTTGCATCGCAACGCAGGCAAGAAAAGCAATAGCATTCACAAACACGATGGTGCGCGTCAGCAAACCAGACCAATCTGAACGGGTTCGCTCACGCATCTCGCGCGTGAAGTTTTCCTTCAACGAAATTTCTAAGACGAACAAGCCCGCAATACCAAAGGGAATGTTGATGAAAAAGACCCAGTGCCACGAAAGTGCTTCGATAAGAAAGCCTCCGATTACTGGTCCTATAAGTCCAGCAATTCCCCAGACTGAACTCATCGCACCCATAATTGCAGCACGTGATTTAATCGGGAAAGCATCCCCCACTATCGTATAGGCAAGGGTAAAGATAGACCCTGCACCAGCACCCTGGATAGTGCGAAAAACTATGAGCATGACCATGCTTTGCGCCACACCACACAGCACACTACCGATAAGGAATATGATTATCCCTAAGCCCAACATGCGCTTGCGTCCGTAAAAGTCAGCAAGCCTCCCAAAGATGGGCGTCGTTATTGCCCCTGCTAAAAGGTAGGAAGAAAACATAAAGCTCATCAAATCAAAACCCGCAAGCTGGCGGGTAATGGAAGGCGCAGCCAACACGGTAATAGTGATTTCCATAGCTGCCAGAAACACTACCGTCATAAGAGCTGTAACAAGAGGGGCTTTTTTAATGCTAAACGTATCGGTCATGCTTTTCAGTATGTAGGAAACTCACCAGATTCGCAACACCAAGAATCAGGGATGAAGAACATAGGACTCTCGTCCAAGATACGTCCAGTTATTCCAATCCCACGGGTCTCCCACAATGCGAAACTCAGCTAGATACCACCCGTTTTCATCTTGATTGGAATAGAGATGATAGTAAGGACGCTCAAGAAGAGCGCTTTCATCAACCTCAGAATAGGTCTTTCCCCACTGGCTTGAATCTCCCCCAGCTGCTGCAACGCAGGCAGCGCGCAGATTTTCTATGGTCACAGGCGCTTCACTTTCGCGCAAGGGGCTGCCTTCAGCACCAGCGGGCTTGACAAAACAGCCCGCAAGCAAAACATCCTCAGGCAGCTGAAACATGCTGTGCTCTGCATGATCTGCAATGATGAAGATGGTCGCATCCTTGTAAAGCCCCCGTTCTTTTAATTGCCCAAGATACTCTTCAAGAATAAGCAGCGAACCTAAGAACTGTTCTTCGGGCTCTACGCCACGCCTTACACGCTGTGCTTGGGCATCCATAGTATAGGGAGCATGAAAACCTTGCAGATGGATGAAGATGAAATGCGGGTCATCGACCGTTGTCAGTCCTTCGCTTTTCAAGTCACGGTAAAACCGAGGGTCGTTTATCAAATAGCGCTCAGGATTGCCCGCATCTTTTCCTATGCTCTCAAAACCTAAAATGTCAGAATACAGCCACAGGTTTGGCTTAAGAGCAAGCGGGGCGCTGCGCAACAGCGACAAGCGGAACAGCTGCACGGGAGCCTTAACGACTTTTACGCCATCTTTCCCTTCGGCAATGTTATCCGAAAAGCGCCTAATTTGTTCTTCTTCATTGTAGTCGTAGGCCTTGTCAAGATATAAGTTGCACACATAGCCCTGTTTGCGGATGTCTTCAATAAAAACAGGATGCGAATAGGCATATTCCAGATATTCATCGTGGTTTTTATCGACATCAAGAAACACGCCAGTCATCAGATGGGGAACTGAGGGAAAGGTCATGTTGTAAATTGAGGTATTGTTGCGATAGCGCGTGAAACCATCCAAAAAATCATAGATATGCGGGTCTGAATCATAAAGCATGTCAAGGTAGGCGCTATCCATGGTGTCAACAATGAAAACAATGATGTTATCGTTTGCCGATACCTCATAAAGCCCTTCCCGTGAAAGGAATTCGACCATTCCGTCATCTCTTCGTTCCGGATTCCAATCTTGAACCTGAGGAATAAGGGAAACCAACGCAACCGCCTGTACCGCAATGAGGAGTACCGAAGTAAAAATCAAACCTTGCTTGAAAACCTTTTTGACCCGTTTTTTCTGCCTAAGTCCCAAGACAAACACAAGGGCGAAAACACCCACCCACATGAAAAGGTTAAGCAGCACCCGAGCGACACCCAGCCCCTCCCAGGTTAGCTGCAAACCCATAAGCTGCCCTAGCCCCTTGTTGAAAAACGTAGACTGCAGATATCCGCAAATGAGAAAGGCAAGACCTACGCACACCATGATGTCGAAAGCCCGCCCGCGCAAAACAAAGAGAAGCCCAAACAAAATAAGAAACATTACCAAAGAAAAGCCAAGGATAGGCCCGATTATGTCGGCAAAAGAAAAGAACAGTTCCATCCTGTTGGTGATGACCGAATCAATCATATTGAAGATAGCGTAGGTCATCACTACTGCTGACACCAAAAGAAGCGCTATGCTCACGCGTTCTTTTTTCGTGCGTTCATCGGCAAGCAACCAATGCGCGAAAGCTGCCCCCTTGCTTTTTTGGACGGACTCCCCATCTTCCAGCGCGTCAGTGGCGCTTGTCAATGGTTCATCATGCGCAGGAGAAACGCTTTGTGCAATAGCAGCATAATGTTCTTTTGCAGGAATAGCACAAGCAAGGATACCTTTTTCAAGCGCCTCTTTTTCAGAAAGATAGCGCCCGCCATCTTCTTCTTGGTCGTCTTTTGTAGATGACCCACCCTTGCGCGTACTTACGCGCCGCACTAACATCTGGATTAAAACCTTGATGTTGGTAACAATCATCTGAAAGCGGTATACAAAAATGCTCAGCGACACACCAATCGTTATCACAATGGCAGTAGAAACCTGGATAATATAGGTTGTTGTTGCTGGGTCGATATAGCCCCATGCCACATTCGGCGAGAAGAACAGGCAAGCAAAAAGCCAATAAGCAGCTACGATAAAGCATTTTCTCATAGCCCCTCCCCTGCAACAAGCGGAGCTGAAGCCTGCTTTTTCCTTTTCCTGGCCGCCTTTTCTTTTTCCCGCGCTTCCAACTGCGCAGGTCGGGCAAAGCGCGCGGGATCCTTACCCACTGAACGCAGATATTCAATTTCCTTGACCCGCGCAATAAGATAGTCGCCACCCCCGCGAGCGCCATCCCCAATGTCATAGATATTCCCCTGCAACACAGCCGTGATGTGTTCTCGATACTCACTACTGCGCGCAAGCAAATCGTCCACCACGTCGCCAAGACGGGCAAGATCATCAACATCGACCGAAACACCCAATTCATCGCGCAGAGAAATGTCGAGTGGTACCAGCGGCAAGCGGTCGTATTCGGGATTCATAATTTTCATAGGAGTATTGATAAACAGTGAAGGCTTCTTTGTTGCATAGGAAAACTCTTGGGCAATGGTCGACCAATCGGTGATAACAAGGTCGGATTGATAGACGGTCTCATTCGAGGAAAAATCCGTCTCGAAAACTAAAGTGCCGCCCGACGCGTCGCGGGTTTCAGCCTGCGCTGCCCAACGGTTCTTAATCGCCTGCATCCGTGCGGGGAAACGCTTCACGTATTCGGGGTGCGGGCGCACAATAATCCGATAGCCGCGTCCCACCAAAGCGTGCAACATGTCATCAAGACACAAATCCATGAGGTTGTCTGCCTGCCACGAAGGGGCAATAAGTATCTGCGGAATGCTTGTTTCGTGGGCACTGTCCTGCCAGGCTCCCTGTTTTCCTGCGCTTGCCTTCCCACCATCTACACCTGCCTCAAGCGCTGCAGTGTGCGCCTCAAGCGCTGCAGTGTGCGCTAAAAGTTCATCGAGCAAGCCATACCCTGTTTTCACGAGGGTCTTAGGCGGCAGGTTATAGAGCTTTTCCGTTTCCCTCACTTCTTCGATGTGGTTTGGTCCATACACAAAAATCGTATCGAAATGGTCAAGCGCACCTTTACGCAGCACCAGCTGTAACGACGTCATGGAGTGATCAAGATAGATATATTCAACATCTTTGCGCACCAAGGAGCGTTTCACCTGAAACATTTCCAAATCAGGTGTCGTCATTAAAACAATGTCGGCATCCATCTTCATCATGAAAGAAACAAGCGCCTTATGCCCCACATAATAGGGAACAATGTGGGCATCTTGGGTTTCAAAAATGCGGTCGGCGGGGTCATTGGTCACGTAGTGAATCACGATATCTGAATGGTGCCCGATATAGTCAACGAGCGCTGAAAAATACTTCCCGTAGCCACTTCCCTCAGAATAAATGACAAGGTTCTTTTTGAGTCCCTTTTCAAAGAAGCGTTTGATGTCGGCCTTTTCGCGCTTTGCCAATTCTTGCTTTTTGATGCGTTCGCCGCGCCGTTCTGCGCGCGTCAACTTAACAGGCATAACGCGGTTTGCGTAATCGATATATTTTTTCGGACTATAAATGAGATTGCACAACGCAAGCACGGGGATGGAAAGTAGGTTACCTGCTGTCCAGTACAAGCCGAGCCCACAAGGCAACACGGCGGCAAAATATCCTGAGAACGCCACCAGGAAAATGGTCATTCCCCATTTCGCAAAAAAGCTCGTCTCAGCCTGAAGCACGTTATAGCGATTCTGCACCAAAGAAAGAAGCAGAGCGCTTAAGGCAGACAGTATCGGAATGATAAGGGTCCATTCACCAAAATGCGGAATTGCAGAAAGATTTATGCCAAAAAAGGTGACGTCCACCGAAGCAATAGACGCAAGATTATCAAGCGAAAACACTCCACCCGATTCACTTAACGCCCTGAACGGTTCAGGCGTATTCTGCACCGTTTCAAGCACGCGAATTTCTGCACCAAAGCCCAGTTCATCGGGGGTCAGCGCCAAAACGTCTGCGGTAACATCAACCAAAGACTCCACCGTCTGCTTCCCAAAGCGAAGCAAGTGGCGAAGCGGGTTATAGATAACATCGATAAGCCCTAAGATTAAAGGGATTTGTACCAAGAGCGGCAAGATACCTTTGACGGTACTGTAGTGTTCTTTTTTATAGAGCGCCTTGGTCTCTTGCATGATAAGTTCGCCATTGCCGATGTTGCGCAGTTTAATGTCGGCAAGTTCAGGCTGCATTTTAACCATCTTGATGGAATTCTTTTGGGCAACAACCGACAAGGGGAACAAAATGATTTTGGTAAGAAGGGTGAACAGCAGAATTGCCGCGCCATAGTTGCGCAGCAATTCAAAACACCAATACATAAGATACCCGAGCGGGGCGCCGATTAAGTTGATAAAAGATTCCACTACGTATACATCCGAGTTCGTTTTAAGAGGTGCGCCGCACTCCCCCTACTCGAATGCAGCGCACCTCTTACTGGTCTACTTATCGCGTACGGTTCCGTCTTCAAGAGCTGCCTGCGCCGCCGCAAGGCGCGCAAGCGGAACACGATAGGGTGAACAGCTGACATAGTTCAAACCTATCTTAAAGCAGGTCTTGACTGAATCAGGATCGCCGCCATGTTCGCCGCAAATGCCCAAGGTGATATCAGGGTTCGTTGTCCGTCCCTTGATACACGCCATCTCGACTAAGGCAGCAACGCCCGCGTCAATCGTTTCAAAGGGGTTGGCTGGAAGAATACGACGCTCAAGATAACGAGGAATAAACTTGCTTTCCACGTCATCACGCGAGAAACCGAAGGTGGTTTGGGTGAGGTCGTTCGTGCCGAAGCTGAAGAAGTCTGCCTTACCCGCAATTTCATCAGCGGTCACCGCAGCGCGCGGAAGCTCAATCATGGTTCCGATAGGAATGTCGAGTTCAACACCCTCTTCTTCGCACACTTGCGCCACTACCGCTTCGCACTCTTCGCGCAATACGGCAAGTTCGGGCAAGACCGAAACAAGCGGAATCATTATTTCAGGTTCGGGGTTTAAGCCCTTCTTCTTCAAGGTCGCCGCGGCTTTGGTGATAGCACGCACCTGCATGGCGGGAAGTTCAGGATAGAGTATCGCCAAACGACAACCGCGCAAACCGAGCATCGGGTTCGCTTCGCTCATTGCATCAATCTGTGCAAGCAAGCGTTGCTTTTCGGCAATTTCTAAAGGATTGCCACCGCTTACCTCAAGGCGCGCAATTTCAACATCAAGTTCACGCGGGCTTTCCAAGAACTCGTGCAAAGGCGGGTCAAGCAGGCGCACTACAACCGGCAAGCCATCCATAGCTTCAAACATCCCCAAGAAATCGCCCGTCTGAGCTTCAAGAAGATCAGCCAGCGCATTGTCGCGTGTAGCGGCATCATCACTCAAGATAAAGCTTTGGATAATCTGCTTGCGGTCGCCCAAGAACATGTGCTCGGTACGGCACAGACCGATACCTGCCGCGCCAAAGCTGCGGGAAAGTTCGGCGTCTTCTGGATTGTCGGCATTGGCGCGCACGCCCATGGTGCGGAAATCGTCTGCCCATTCCAAGATGGTGTCCAAATCGCCCGTGAGTTCAGGGAGCACCAATTCAACCGCACCCAAAACAACTGAACCTGTAGTGCCGTCGATAGAAATCAAATCGCCTTCGCAAATCACGATGTCAGTTCCTGATATTGCCGCCTGCTTCTTTTCGGCGTCAATTTTAAGCACTTCGGCACCGCAGACGCACGGCGTTCCCATGCCGCGCGCGATAACGGCAGCATGAGAGGTTTTCCCTCCATGAGAGGTCAATATGCCCTCGGCGGCAATCATGCCCGCGAGGTCATCAGGATTCGTTTCCCAACGGATTAACACGCACTTGCGGCCTTGCTCCGTGAGCGCAACCGCGTCCTCTGCCGAAAAGACTGCTTCACCAACGGCTGCACCAGGGGAAGCGTTTAAGCCCTTTGCAACCACATCATAGTTGGCAGTTTTGTCGAATTGCGGATGAAGCAACTGGTCAAGCTGATCAGGATCAATGCGCATGACCGCTTCTTGTTTTGAAATGAGTCCTTCGTTCACCATTTCAATGGCGATATGAAGGGCGGCAGCAGCAGTACGTTTGCCGCTGCGTGTTTGGAGCATCCACAGTTTTCCTTGCTCGATAGTAAATTCGATATCACACATATCGTGGAAGTGATTCTCGAGTAAGACGAAAACGTCCTCAAGTTCTTGCCCAGCACTTTCCAAACCAGCTACTTCCTTAAGCTCGGCAATGGGGCTTGTGTTGCGAATACCAGCAACCACGTCTTCGCCTTGGGCGTTCACCAAGTAGTCACCGTAGAATTCTTTTTCACCGTTGGCGGGGTTGCGCGTAAAGGCAACGCCCGTTGCCGATGTATTGCCCTTGTTGCCAAAGACCATGGTCTGCACGTTTACTGCCGTGCCCAAGTCATCAGAAATCTTGTTCTGCTTGCGATAGAGCGTAGCGCGTGGATTGTTCCAGCTACCGAAAACTGCTTCGATGGCAAGGCGCAACTGTAGGCTGGGGTCTTGCGGGAATTCCACTTTCCCGTCAACCAAGAGGTCAGGGTAAGCTGCAGCATCAACGTTTTCCGAGAAAATTTGCTTGAAGCTCGCTACGAGTTCTTGTAAATCTTGTGCAGAAAGGTCGGTGTCGTTTTTCACACCACGGGCGTTGCGCATCGCGGTAATGGCGTTTTCAAACAAATCGCCATCAACTCCCATAACAACTCCTGAAAACATTTGGATAAAGCGGCGATACGAATCCCACGCAAAGCGGGGATTTTCGGTCTGTTTGATAAGTCCTTGGATGGATTCGTTGTTAAGACCCAGGTTCAAAACTGTATCCATCATGCCTGGCATAGACAAAGGGGCACCGCTGCGCACGGATACAAGCAGCGGATCTTCAACGTCCCCGATTTTTTTGCCCATACGCGCTTCGAGATCTTCGCGGTAGTGCTGAATAACCTCTAACACGCCCTCTTGCCAGGAATTTCCTGCATTCGCATATTCCATACACGTTTGACAAGAGATGGTAAATCCTGGAGGAACTGGCAAGCCGATGTTTGCCATTTCGGCAAGATTGGCGCCCTTGCCGCCCAACACAGCCTTCATCGTTGTGTTGCCCTCAGTTACGTTGTTGCCGTTCGCATCTTTTCCGAATGCAAACACCCGTTTCACATCACCAGTCACCTTTTCCTCCTTTGTCAAAAGTTCCAATGTTGCCCCATGCCCCCACTATTGTTATAAGGTACTCAACCTTGTTGGGTGAGCCTGTTCATAATAGCGCAATATTTCTTGTGCTGTCTCCTCAACGGCACGATTATCCGTATGCACGACAATACATCCAAGTTTGCGCATCAGCGCACGGGCCTTTTCAAGTTCGAGATAGACTTTTTCAGGGTCGGCATAGTCAGAAGCAACCGCAGACGCATTGCCCAAACGCCGTCGACGTATGCCGATAAGTATTTCAGGGGTGGTCATCAACCCGTAAAGCCGCGTCGGTTCGATTTCGAAGAGTTCTTTTGGCGGGTCGGTTTGCAGATCCAAAGGAACATTTGCTACCTTATACCCTTCCTGGGAAAGATAGATGGCAAGGGGTGTTTTGGACGAACGAGAAACGCCCACCAAAACGATATCGGCTCTCTTCAAATCTTGCGGGTTGCGCCCATCATCGTGAGCGATAGTGAACTCAAGTGCTTCAATGCGCTTGAAATAATTTCTGTCAACCTCATGAAGGCTGCCAGGCTTAATGGCAGGATCGCGCCCGCTTATCGAAGCAAGTGCCCCTAAGGCATCGCCCATTAAATCAACCGCAACAATATCGGAATCAGTTTCTACGTATTCCATAAGCTGATCGCTCAAATCACGGTCAACGAGGGTGTAAAACACCAATATTTGCCTGGTGCCGTATTCTTGTTCGTGCAAAGCGCAGTGCTCTTCGAAGAAGAGTTTTATCTCATCGAAACTGGTTATTTTGGAAAGGACTTCAATACGTGGATTGCTTTCGCCGAATTGGCTTGCCGCCGCACGGGCAAGTGCTTGCCCAGTTATACCCACCGAATCACTAATGATGTGGATAGTCGGCAGCGAGGCAAGGGGCGCGTTTTGCGAAGTCGATACCATCATCTCTTAGCTAAAACCTCCCGTGATTTGCCCATCAGCGAACCCTCACCCCTTATACTAGCACGTATCCGTACGCTGGGTTTTTGCCATTTTGCCGAAATCGGCAATAGGAGAAAAGACCTCCACAAAGCGATTCAGCAAGCGCAAGCGATTGTTTTTGAGCGCTTCGTCCTTGTCCATAATGAGCACTTCTATAAAAAAAGTGTCGATGGGTGTGCGCAGCGCCGCCAAAGCTTCTAAGGTTTGCGCAAAATCATTTTCAGCAAGAAAGCCGCTTACCTGCACCTCAGCTTTTTGGAGCGCATCAAGCAGGGCAGTTTCTGCGCTTTGGAGCAAGGAAAGGTCAACCGTGCTTCCCAGCGTTTTGTCAGCGAGGTTGTTGGCGCGTGCATAAGCCGTTGCTAAATCTTCCATTGCCTCAGGCAATTCGGCGGAGATGGCGCTCAAGGCCCTAACCCGCGCGATTATCTGCGCAGGTTCAACGATGCCAACGGCAAGAACCGCATCAATAACATCAGGAGAATAACCCCGTTCGCGCAAGATAACCTTGGTGCGGGTCACAAAGAACTCGGCAACTTCTTGTGCGACGGCTTCTTTGTCGGCAACGAGCGCGCCGTAATTGTCCAAGGCAAGCTCTATCGCGGCGTACAAGCCTACGCCCAATCCGTCGTCGAGCATGGTGATGATGCCAATAGCACCTCGGCGAAGAGCAAAGGGGTCAGACGAACCCGTAGGTCCTTGTCCCACGGCAAAAAGTCCGCAGATGGTATCAAGCTTGTCGGCAAACGCAAGCAAACGAGAAACAGTTAGGCGCGCAGGGGCATCATCGGCAAAACGAGGGCGGTAATGCTCGGCAATCGCTTCTGCCACCTGTTCGTTTTCACCTGCCGCACGCGCATAGTAGGCACCCATAATGCCTTGCACCGAAGTGAACTCAACAACCGCGTTGCTCACCAGGTCGGCCTTGCACAAATACGCAGCACGTCGTGCATCTGTTGTGTCTTCCTCACTGAGTTTCGCCGCAACACACAGATGTTCAACTAACGCAGCGATGCGCTCAGTCTTTGCGCGCATAGTCCCGAGGCTTTCCTGAAATACCACCGTATCGAGGCGCGCTACAAAATAATCTAAGGGGCGTTTTAAGTCTTCCTCATAGAAAAACTTCGCGTCAGAAAGTCGCGGGCGTACCACGCGTTCATTGCCCGCAACAATAATAGCGGCACAATCGGGGTTGCCATTCGACACGGCAATAAAGCGGTTCGTCAGTTTATGTTTGCTATCGTAAAGAGGGAAATAGCGCTGGTGCTTGAGAAGCGCATCCACAATTATTTCTTCAGGAACTTTTAAGAATGCTTCGTCGAAACTTCCCACAAGTACGCTTGGGTATTCTGTCAGATTAACAACTTCAAGCAAGGTGTTTGCAGGCAGTTCACTCACCAGATTATATTCACGCTCAACTGCAGCAATACCGCTGCGAATAGTTTGCGTTCGTTGCTCTTGGCTATACATAACCGATGCCGCACTCAAAACATCTAACAGCTTGTTTGCGTGGGAAACCTCGTGGGGTCCTGGTGCCAAAAAGCGATGTCCGCGCGTGGTGTTGCCTGCACAAAGCCCTGCGAAATTCACGGGAATGACCTCATCATCAAGCAAGGCCAACAACCAGCGAACGGGGCGCGAGAAAAACGCCGTTTCGCTTCCCCAGCGACATGATTTCGGCCAAGAAATGCTCACAATGAGTTTTTCAAGCAGTGCGCCCAGCAGCGGAGCAACCTTTTGTGCGGGAGTTTGCTTCAACGCGAAAACGTATTCGGTGTCGCCCACACGTCGCCGCTCAAGTGCACCAACTTCTACGCCCTTGCCCTTCGCAAAGCCGAGCGCCGCCTTGGTGGGGCTTCCCGCATCATCAAAGGCAAGGCTGACCGCAGGACCTTTATGCTCTTCAGCAAGCGCATCCGTTTGCTCTGCTAAGGCAAAAACAAGCACAATCAAGCGACGGGGCGTGGAATACACTTCGATGCGCTCAAAGGCGATACGCGCTGCTTTAAGCATTTCGGCAACTTGTGTTTCAAGTTGAGTAGTTGCCTTCGCCAAATCAAAGGCGGGAATTTCTTCAGTTCCTATCTCAAAGGCAAGGGTTTTCGTCTTAAGCATCACGATTCCCCTTTCCTTCAGCACTCTCTTGCGCCGCAACGCCAACACTTTCACCGACAACATGTTCCAGATAGCTTGCGCAACACGCCTTTGCAAGGCTGCGCACACGCAAGATATACGCCATGCGCTCAGTAGCTGAAATAACACCCCGCGCATCGAGCAGGTTAAAGGCATGGCAGCATTTCAACACTGAGTCATAAGCGGGAAGCGCTAAGTTCGCTTCTAAAATCTTCAGGCATTCGCTCTCACGCGCATTAAATTCCTGAAACAAGAAATCTGTGTCGGCGTGTTCAAAGTTATACGCCGAATACTGGCGCTCGTTTTCAAGGAATACGTCCCCGTAGGTAAAGGTGGTGCCATCCTCACCACGCGCCCAAACGATGTCATAGATTGAATCGACCCCTTGAATATACATGGTCAAGCGCTCAAGCCCATAGGCAAGTTCAACCGAAACGGGACTGCACTCAAATCCGCCGACCTGCTGAAAATAGGTAAACTGCGTCACTTCCATGCCGTCTATCCAAACTTCCCAGCCAAGCCCCCAAGCACCAAGGGTCGGGCTTTCCCAATCGTCCTCAACAAAGCGCACGTCGTGTTTTTCAACATCGATACCGATTGCTCGTAAAGACCCCAGATACAAATCTTGGATGTCGTCAGGAGAAGGCTTGATGAGCACTTGGAATTGATAGTAGTGTTGCAAGCGATTCGGGTTTTGCCCATAGCGTCCATCACTGGGACGTCGACACCCCTGCACGTAGGCAGTTTTCCAGACATCAGGACCGAGTGCCCGCAAAATGGTTGCAGGCACGTTTGTCGCCGCACCCACTTCATTGTCGTAGGGCTGCAAGATAACACAACCCTGGCTCGACCAGTATTGCTGCAGACACGCAATAACGTCTTGAAACGTCGGCATTACCTGCGAAGTTTGAGTTTCGCCCGCAACATCAGTATCTCGTGGCATGGTTCTCCTTGAATAATCTATTCGAATACGTGTACATGCTCAAGCGGCCAATAAATCATGAGCGCCCTGCCATATACACTGGTCAGATTTATCGGTCCAAAATAACGCGCATCTTGGGAATTCGTTCGGTTGTCCCCCATCACCCAAATAGTTCCCTCGGGAACAAAATAAGGATAGCTGACGTCCACCGAAGTTCGCACAAGTGGAACGGATTGCTTGCCCAGCGTATAGGGTTCGTTTTGAGCAACCCCGTCAACGAAAAGCTGGCCGTCTTTCAAATCAACGGTTTGCCCGCCAACGGCAACACAGCGCTTCACTAAAATACGCCGCGGGATATTGGGGTCTTCGAAAATGACAATGTCGCCTGGTTCAACATCACGGAAATGGTAGGTGACTTTTTCTGCGATAACTCTATCGCCTATCATGAGAGTTTCTTCCATAGAACCTGAAGGGATGAGATAGCCCTGGAAAACAAAGATACGCAGCGCCTGAACAAGGAGGAAAAACGCGGCTGCCATTACGACAAGACCGACTATTTTCCGTACTTGGCCATCCTTTTGTTCGGCATGTTTTCCTGCGTACATAAAAACAAGGTCCCTTTCAAATTCAGGCCTTTTGTGCCCGAAACTTCATAACCATTTATGATAACGTGTCAGAGTCGCTTTGTGCCCCGTTCAATAAAGAATTTATAAATTCACAATCTTTTTTATTGAGAGGTACGCATTCAAGCAAATCGGGGCGCAACTGAAACGTTCGCTTCAAACTTTGCTCACGGCGCCATGCGTTAATTGCGGCGTGGTTTCCGCTCAAGAGAACTTCGGGTACCTCAAGACCGCGGAAGCTCGCAGGGCGTGTGTAGTGGGGGTATTCCAACAAACCGTCGCTGAAACTTTCTTCGCGTGCGCTCATTTCATCCCCCAAAACACCAGGAATCTTGCGCACAAGCGCATCAATTACGACCAAGGATGCCAATTCGCCGCTCGTCAAAACGTAGTCCCCCAGCGAAATAACTTTATCGGCAAGGGTATAGGCTCGCTCGTCAATGCCTTCGTAGTGACCGCAAACAAAAAGAATGTGGTCGAGTTCTGCAAGAGAACAAGCGGTTTCTTCGGTGAAGGGCTCGCCCACGGGACTGAGAAAAACCGTATAGGGCTTAGTGGCGCTTTTGTTCCCGCTTTCGCTTTGCGCAGCGATTACATCATAGGCTTCAAAGATGGGCTCGCACTTCATCACAAGCCCTTGACCTCCGCCGTAGGGGTCATCATCGGTGCTGCGATGGCGGTCATGCGTCCAATCGCGCAGGTCATGGGCGATAAATTCGAGTAAACCTTTTTCCTGAGCAATGCGCATCATCGACACCGACATAACGGTGCGCAACATATCAGGAAAGGTTGAAAGCGTTTCTATCTTCATGGTGTTCGCCCGCGCCTTTGAGCTTTGTTTTCTTGCGC
The DNA here is from genome assembly GCA_009782615.1 of Eggerthellaceae bacterium. Classification (GTDB taxonomy): domain Bacteria; phylum Actinomycetota; class Coriobacteriia; order Coriobacteriales; family Eggerthellaceae; genus WRIS01. The sequence continues at coordinate 296,768 of WRIS01000001.1, forward strand.
CAAATCAAGCAGCCCCTGTGGTACCGTGACCGCTATGTGCTGTGCATCCTCATCAATGTGTTCCACGAATTCATCGACAAAAGGTACCAGCAAAAATTCTTCTTGGTTTTCCACAACTAAAAGTCTCTGGGCAGGATTTTCAACTACTTCTTTGACCTTTCCCAAAAAGCCGAAGACAGCATCATGAACATCAAAGCCCTCATAAGGCTTTTTAACAGGCGTATCAAAACCCTGCGGCAAAGCCTCCCGCTTCACCAAACACGAACAGCCCACCAAAGCCTCGGCGGTGGCAATATCGCGCACCGTATCGAAGTAAATCAGCCGCGAAGAGCCTTTTGCCGCTTCAACGGATATCACCTGTGCTGTTCGAGGGCAGTCGGTTTGAGGCGGCACGAACGCAACTTCCATGCCTTCGCACAATAAAAAAGAAAGCTCGTCGCAACTGCGCACGACAAGCCCTCCTTCTAAGGTTTTCGTTTTAACTAGTTCAGCAATACGCACCCAAGAATGCATTTAGTCTATAAGTTCGACTTCGACATGAGCGTCCATACGCGACGCTGCAGCCCGCGCAAGGGTGCGAATCGCCTTGATGACTCTACCTTGGCGGCCAATGACCTTGCCAACATCCTCTTCGTGTACGTTAAGTTCAATGAGGATATTCCCCTCAGAAGTTTCGCTGGGAATAATCTCAAGACTTTCTTTGTGTTCAATAAGCGGCTCGACGACAACCGTTACCAAGCCAACGACATCGACCATCTGCTCGCTCATGGCTTATTCTCCTTGACGGGCAGATTCAAGTAAACGGGCAACGGTGTCAGTCGGCTGAGCACCGTTTTTAATCCATTGGTCAACCTTTTCCATATCAAACTTGACCATGGTCGGCGATGCGCACGGATTGTAGCGACCCACCTCTTCGATAAAGCGACCATCGCGTGGCGCGCGTGCGTCAGCGACAACAATGCGGTAATACGGTGCCTTTTTTGCGCCGTGGCGGGCGAGACGGATTTTTACAGCCATTAAGGTAAGCTCCTTTTTTCATATTCTTCACATTAAAGTGGGTGTGCTTCCCACAAAAACACAGTCACCGATTGTACGATGAAAGACAGCTTCTTGCAAGTAAAATGCCCGTGCAGAATAGGCGGCTGGTCTACATCTCCATATTTTTGATCATATCTTGCATTTTCTTCATATCGGCAACACTCATGCCGTTTAGCGCAGGCATACTGCGTCGCCGCTTATTCTTTTTACCTTTTTTCCCTTTTTTAGCAGGGGCAAAGTCTTGTTCGGGCATGAATTGTTTGAGCATCTTTTTCGTTTCATTGAACTTCTTGATAAGCTGATTTACGTCAGTGACTTCCACGCCCGCCCCTTTGGCAATGCGCACACGGCGGCTGCCGTTCAAGATGTCGGGACGCTGTCGTTCTTTTTTGGTCATGGAATTGATAATAACCACCATGCGGTCAAAAATATCTTCATTAACCTGCCCTGACCCAAGCGCCTTATCGCCACCAGGCAAGGCACTCACCAGCTTCGTAACACCACCCATCTTGCGAATTTGCTTGTTCATGTCGACAAAATCATCCAAGGTGAGTTGCGCGGATAGCATCCGTTCAGCTTGTTCGGCTTCAATTTCCTCTTCTTGAATTTTCGCAGCGCTTTCAATCAAGCTTACGACATCGCCCATCCCCAAAATGCGCTTTGCCATGCGGTCGGGATGAAAGGCTTCCAAGGAATCGGGTTTTTCGCCCGAAGAGATGAACTTGATAGGTTTGCCCGTTACTTGCTTAATGGAAAGCGCACCACCGCCCCGTGCGTCACCGTCCATCTTCGACATGATGACACCATCAAAATCCACTCGTTCGGCAAAAGCTGATGCCGCATTCACCACATCTTGACCCGTCATGGCATCAACGACCATAAGGATTTGGTCGGGCTTGACCGCGCGCTTTATGTTGGCGGCTTCGTCCATCATATCTTCATCAACATGGAGCCTACCTGCGGTATCAACGATAACCACATCACGCAGATTGTCGATGGCATCTTGAACACCTTCACGCGCAATAGCCACAGGGTCTTTTCCATCCCCCCGATAAACGCGCACCCCTATTTCGTCACCAAGGGTTTGTAACTGCTCGATTGCGGCAGGACGATACACGTCGCACGCGACCAAGAGCGGGGTGTGATTTTCCTCTTTCAGCCGATAGGCAAGTTTGGCAGCAGCCGTTGTTTTACCTGAACCCTGCAAGCCTACTAACATGATGACGTTAGGAACGCGACTGCCCAACACCAGCTTTGAATCGCTGCGACCCAACAGTTCAGTCAATTCATCAAGCACAATTTTGATGACGTTTTGTGCGGGAGTCAGCGATTCGAGCACCTCTGCACTCATGCAGCGCTCTTTCGTGTTTTCGACAAAGCCCTTGACTACCTTGAAATTGACATCCGCTTCGAGCAGGGCGCGACGAATTTCGCGCATCGCTTGGTCGATGTCTTCTTCGGTCAAGCGTCCCTTTCCGCGCAAGCCTGAAAGAATGCCTTGGAGACGTTGTGAAAGATTTTCAAGCATGTGAAGTTGTTCCCTTCTTATGAATTCGAGGGCGAAGTTGAGGGCGAAGTTGGCTTCGCGGCGAAATCTCCCACCAAAGCCTGGGCAAATTCGTGCGGGTCAAAGTGGCGCAGGTCTTCAATACCTTCGCCAACCCCTATTCTATACAGAGGCAAGCCCAATTCATGAGATATTGCCAGCGCAATGCCGCCCTTGGCGGTTCCGTCAAGTTTGGTGACAATCAGTCCGTCCAAGTCAAGCGCTTGATTGAACTGACGTGCCTGCTGAAGTCCATTTTGCCCCGTTGTCGCGTCGATAACCAACACGGTTTTCACGTCCGCTTTAGAACGCTTCCGTACCACGTTGACCACTTTTTCCAGTTCGCGCATCAAATCTTCAGACGTGTGCAGGCGCCCCGCCGTATCTATTAAAACCATATCCGCACCACTTGCTTCGGCGCGTTCTATGGTTTCAAAGCACACACTGGCAGGGTCGCTGCCGCGCTGACGGGTGACAATTTCAACTTCAGCACGCTTCGCCCAGATCTCAAGCTGCTCAATTGCAGCGGCACGAAAGGTATCAGCACTTCCTAAGAGCACGCGACGCCCTTTTTGCGTTGCATCAAAGGCAATCTTTCCCACCGTCGTTGTTTTTCCCGAACCGTTCACGCCGACAAACAGCACCACGGCTTCTTCTAAATCGAACACATCTTCATCAGCGGGCGTAAAGGTATCAGCAATGTGGTCGTAGAGCATATCGAGCACACTATAAGCATCAGGAAGCGCCTTGCGTTTTGCGCTGTCGCGCAGCTTCTCGACAATGTCGGATGCAGCCAAGGCGCCCACGTCGCTTAGGATGAGCGCTTCTTCCAAGCCGTCCCAAAAATCTTCATCGAGGTCAGGTCCGCGGTCGAGCAAGACGTTGATTTGTTCGCTGAACTTTTCGCGCGAACGGGAAAGACCTTCCGATATGCGATTAAAAAACCCCATTATTTATCCTCTGCGTATTGTAAGGCTCTATCAAGACGCTGGCTCACCACTTTGGTCACGCCGTCTGATTGCATCGTAACACCATAGAGCACATCGGCAACTTCCATGGTACGGCGCTGATGCGTAATAAGGATAAGCTGGGTGGTTTGGCGCAAGGAATCGAAATACGCACATATCCTGCGCAGGTTCGTGTCGTCAAGCGCCGCTTCAACTTCGTCCAAAATATAAAAAGGTGTCGAACGGATGCGATAGACAGCAAACAAAAGCGCGAGTGCGGTCAAGGATTTTTCCCCGCCACTCATAAGCATCATCTTGGTAATGCGCTTACCCTTCGGTTGTGCGGTGACCTCGATGCCCGTGTTTTCTAAATCATCAGGGTCAACCAACTTCAATTCCGCAGCACCGCCAGGGAACAAGGTTGAGAAAATTTCTTTGAAGTTTTCGTTCACCTTTTCAAAGGTCACGACAAAATCGTCTTTCATACGCGTGTCGATAACCCGAATTATCTTTGCGAGCGCACGGCGTGCCGCATACATGTCATCGAGCTGTGTTGCCATATAATCGAAGCGTTTCTTCAGTTCTTCGTATTCAACCGCAGCATCAGGGTTAATGGTGCCCATATTCGCAATGCGACGGCGCAGCTTAAATGCCTTATCTTCAATTTCTGCACGGTCGGTGAGCGCAGGTTTTTCGATAGCTGTTTCAAGCGGGGTTTTACAATCATGAACGATAGTGTTTATCGCCGTTTCAACCTGAATTTCAAGACGACCTTTTTCTACCCTGCTTTGCGAAAGGCGCTCGTTGACTTCGTCGAATGAATCATGGGCACTGCGCGCACCACTGCGTGCCTGGGTGATGGAACTGTGAAGCCCGCTTGAAAGGTCTTGTTCTTGCGCGCTGGCAGATTCAAGTTGTTCAATCCAGGCGCGCACGCTATCAGCAAGGGATTCAAAACGTGCCTGCAGCGGCTCGACACGTTCTTGCGCGATAAGTTTTTTCGCAAGCGTTTCTCGTGCCACCTGAATCTCGATATTCAAAGAACGAATCTCTTGTTCTTTCGTGGCAAGCAGGCGACGCGCATAGTTTTCGCGTTCGGTAAGCGTTGCTACCGTCAGGCGTGCTGATGCCAGTTCTTCGTCACGTGCGCTTGCTTCTTCGCGCAACGGAATGATGTCTTTTTGTGCAGAAATACTGCGTACCTTCATTTCATCAAGTGAAGAAGCCAATTCAACAAGGCGGCTTTCCTGTTCGCCAAGAGCAGGTTCGGCACTGCCTAACACCTTCTTCGCCGCTTCGCGCTTGGAAGAGAGATCCTTTTCTTCACGGTGAAGCGTTGCAACACTTTCTTCAAGGCGGGAAAATTCAGATTGAGCGGCTTTGAGCAAGCCTTGCATTTCAGCACATTCTTGCGAGAGGCGCAGGCTTTCGCTTTGAGCCTTATGCAGGTTTGCCTCAGTTGTTTCCTTTTCATCGTGTGCCTGCGAAAGAGCAGCTTTTAGACGTGCGCGCTCGGCTTTGAGCGTATCCAATTGACGCCGCCGCGCAAGAGATCCTGTCGCGTCGCCTGTCCCCACCAAGGAAAGCGTTATCTTGTTGTCGGGCCATACCATAAAGCCCTCGCGCGTTGCAAAGCGAAAATTGCTGCCGCTTTGCGCGTGCGCTTTGAGTGCTTCGGCAATGCTGTCGCACAGATATATATCCCCGAGAAGGGATTCAAGGGTTGTCGCATAAGCGCTCGGATATTGGAGCAAGGACAGAAGAGACGTGCCGAAAGCAGGTGCTTTGCGCGCAGGTAGTGTGTCCTTGGCGTTGGCAAACAGAACAATGTCCCCGAAAAGATTGCGCGCACACAAGGTTTCAGCTATCGCGTTTGCTGTTTGTATGTCACGCAAACACAAGGCATCCAAATCAGCGCCGAGGAAATTTTCAACCAGCGCTTCAAGTTCTTTAGGTGCCGTAATATGGTCAGAAAGCACTTCAATTTCTGAGGCAAAATCACTTTTGTGTTCCATAAGCCATGCAAGAGCCTGATTCGCTGACGCACTTGAACGTTCGAGTTCTTCAAGTCCCTTGATTTGCGCGGCAGCAACCGCCAATTCTTCGCGCAAAGATTCTTGGATTTTCTGAGCATCCTCGCGTTGCGCCGTGCTTTGGGCAACTGCGTCGCGCACCTGTGTTGCCCGCTTTTCAAGACTTGCCAGCGCGTCTTTTTGTTCTTGGAGTTTGGTGGCGTCCTTTTCCCGATTCGCGCTCAAGGCAGCAAGGCGCGTTCCGAGAGCAAGGCTTTGGTCAGCGAAGAGTTGCTCTTGTGCCTTTGAGGTAGAAAGCGCCTCTTGGTTCGCTGCACGAGCAGCCCGAATGGTTTCCATTTCCTGGGAAAGTTCGCGTTCGCTTCTTAAGAAGTCCTCGAGATTTTTCTCAAGACTCGCCCGATGCGAAAGACAGGCTACTTGTTCGCTTTCAAGACGGTTAGCCTGTTCTTCGGCAATGCTGAGCTGTGCTGTTGTGTCTTGAAGCTGTTCTTGTGCTTGCGTGCGCGCCCGTGTTGCTTGGGCTAGTTTGTGGGTATTCGTCTCAAGCGCAATGCGGGTATCTGCCCCATAGGCTTGAGTGGAACGGCGCTTTTCATGGAGCAGTAAAATTGCCGCATCGAAACGCTCAAGCGCCGACTGAGCGCGGCGATGCTGACGAGCCAAATCGCCCGCTTGAGAACTTTGTTCTTGCATCTGTTCTTGCAGGGACTGCATCGTGTCTTCGGTCTGCTTGATGAGCAGGCGCACGCCTTCGAGTTCATCGACCAGCTTGCTTTCCTGTTCGCTTACCTTCCCCCACTTTGATTGGAGCATCCGCAAATCATCAACGGCAAGCACCAGGTTAAGGTCGGCAAGTTCTGCGGCAAGCCCTTGGTAGGACTGCGCGCGTTTCGCCTTGCGCTCAAGCGGCTTTAACTGACGCTCGACTTCAGCGGCAACGTCACGCACGCGCATGAGATGGTTGTCCATCTGCTCAAGTTTGCGCTCACTTTTCATTTTGCGCTGCTTGTGCTTGAGAACGCCTGCGGCTTCTTCGATTAAAGAACGCCTATCTTCAGGCTTTGATTGCAAAATAGTATCAAGATTACCTTGAGAGATTATCGAATTGGTACCAGTTCCAAGCCCCGTATCATGAAGAATATCGAGAACATCCATGCGCCGCGCAAGAGCTCCATTTATCAAATATTCACTCTCGCCGCTGCGATACATACGCCGCGTGAGAGCAACTTCGTCAAAATCAATGGGAAGGGTGTGGTCGCTGTTGTCAAGAATCAAATCAACTTCAGCGATACCAACCGATTTGCGCGCCGATGAACCCGCGAAGATAACATCTTCCATCGTCTGCCCGCGTAGGCTTTTCGCGTTGCGCTCGCCTAATACCCACAATACCGCATCGGATATGTTCGACTTGCCCGAACCATTCGGTCCCACCACCGCGGTAATTCCTGGTTCGAAACCAAGAACACTGCGATCTGCAAACGATTTGAAACCTTTTAAGACGAGGGATTTCAGATGCACGACAAGCTACCCCTGCTTCTTCATTTTTGCGCGTTCGCGCACGCGTTGCTTGCGAGCTTTTTCCTGAGCTTTTTCTTGCGCTTTTGCTGCCGCACGTTCGGCTTTGATTGCCGCTTTGCTCTCTTTGACTTTTTCCTTTTCAGGAAGGGGGTTAGGGAAATTTCCCAACGAAGCCAGCGCGCTTTTCGCCGCCTGGCTTTCCGCTTCCTTCTTGGTGCGCCCCACGCCGCGCGCAAGAGCTTGCACGCCTGCAAAGACTTGGGTGACAAAGGTGCGGTCATGAGGGGGGCCTTGTGTTTCCACCAATTTATAGGTAGGCGTGATGCCACCCTCTTGGAGCTTTTCCTGCAATATGCTCTTGGGATTTTCAGGTTCTTTCACCATGTCAAGCGACATTTTCGGGATAAGCGTTGCCTCGACAAAATCGTTGGCAGCATCAAGCCCGCCATCGAGATAAAGGGCTGCCACCACCGCTTCGTAGACATTCTCAAGAGCGGAATGAAGCCCGCGTTTTCCCGTTCCTGTTTCTGAAGAACCGAAAACGATGACATCGGCAAAGCCAAGGGACGCGGCGACATCGGATAGGTTAGAGCCCGAAACGAGCGCAACCTTAATGCGCGTCAAGCCGCCTTCGTCAAGATCGGGGTAACGATGAAAGGCAACAGCTGCCACGATGGCACCTAAAATGCTGTCGCCCAAAAATTCAAGACGCTCATAAGAATACTTCACCGACCGACCTTCAGTTGCCGAAGGATGGGTTATTGCGGCAAGCAAAAAATCCTCTTGGACAAAGCGATACCCTAAGATATCCTGCATCCGTTCGAGTTTTCGATTTTGTTCTTCATACATCATCATAGAGTCATAGCCTAGCTTGTCCGCATCCACCGCTTGTATTTTACTCCATACATCATGGCTTTGAAACGGTCTTTTCTATTAAACCAGAGACATCCGTGCGCACGATTTCAGCCGTGGTGTGAATCCCGTTTTTTATGGCGAGCGCATTAGAAGAACCGTGTCCGACAATGCAGGCACCCTTCACGCCCAATAAGGGCGCTCCCCCGTATGTATCAGGGCTTACCTTCACCATGAGATCACTTAAGCCCCCTTTGATGGTCAGTGCCCCCAGCTTCGTGAGCGCGCTGCTATAAAATATTTCCTTCAGCGTCTTGAAGAGCGTTTTTGAAGTTCCTTCGATGGTTTTCAGGCAGACATTACCCGTAAAACCATCGGTTACAAAAATATCGAAATTTGCGGGAAGGATATCGCCACCCTCGGCGTTTCCTGCGAAATTGGGGAGCTGCGCCTTGAGAAGAGCGAACGCTTCTTGAGCAAAGAGAGAACCCTTCGTTTCTTCTTCGCCGATGTTGAGCAGAGCCACGCGCGGGTTTTTCACATGGAGAATCTCTTCCATATAAATAGTTGCCATTTGTGCAAATTGGAGCAAGTATTCCGCCTTGCAATCAGCGTTGGCACCGATGTCACACATAACAACTGGTTTTACGGGAGACGGGACAATCGTGGTGAGCGCTGGGCGCGAAACCCCTTTGATGCGCCCGATAACCAGGGTAGCTGCCGCCAAGCACGCTCCCGTTGAGCCTGCCGAGAAAAAGCCTTGGGCACGGGATTCCTTCACCAAGCGACAACCGACCACGAGCGAAGAATCCTTCTTGCGACGCACCGCTTCGGCGGGGTGTTCGCCCATGTCAATGAATTCAGTAGTGGGCTGTGCCGTGCAGCGCGCCACGCCTGCAGCAAAGGGTTCAACCACTTCAGCAGGGCCGCAAAGAATAATTTCAAGATTCTCGTCTTCGGCAAGTGCTGCTTTTACGCCATCAAGCACAACATCGGGTGCGTTGTCTCCCCCGAGGGCATCAACGCTCAGTATCACCTTTTCAGGCATGTTTTCTCCGTTTCGCCGTTTTGCTTGCACAAACGAAACGAAGCTCCGTAGGAATGCCTCATCAGTAAGGCAACCTAAGGAGCTTCGTTCACCATTGCTCTTTAGTCTTGCTTACTCGGTCTCGAGAACTTCACGGTTCTTGTAAAAGCCGCAATTTGAACAAACACGATGCGGAAGTTTAACTTCTCCACATTGTGGACACACAGAACGTGGCGGGCACGCAATCTTGTCATTGGCGCTGCGACGAGAATGGGTCTTTGACCTACCTGTCTTTCGCTTAGGGACTGCCATAATTACTCCTTTTCCAACAGGCTTTTCGCCTGAAAAAATGTATCCTTTGAATACGCAACGATTCATTGTACCAAAGGTAATTAAAAAAACAAGGGACATTTGTTTGGAATTGCACTATACTATTGTGCCCGCGCATTTTGTGCGCGTGAACGCTGCCTTTATGTATTTCGCAGGAAGAGCAGAGTGGTGCAGCGTTTTGACTAGAGGATACTTTGTTGGTTTCTCTGCTGAAATAGTAAGGACCATTGTTAGATGAAACATATCGTTACAAGGCGAGCTACGTCCTGGCTTGTGGTCGCATCTCTCGTATTCGGGTTATTCGGAATATGGGCGACGGACACACGGGAAGCCTTTGCCGATAACACCGAAATAGACCAGCTTCTTGCCGAAACGCAAGAACAAATGGAAGCGACTTCCAAGGCCTATGACGAAGCTCAAGCGAAAGCCGAAGCCCTGCAAGCCAAAATTGAAGAAAACACGCTGAAAATCCAAGCGCTTGAAGAAGCACTTCCCGAACAAGAAGCAAAGAGCGCCACGGCAATGGTGTCACTTTATAAAATGCAGCAAGAGGGCTTTTCGCTTATCAACACAATACTCAATTCAGCAAGCCTGACAGAATTTTTAGATACCATCGAATATCTCAACGCCATCAATCAAACGACAATAAACGAAGTTCTGCGTCTGAAAACAATGAAGGAAGAATTGCAGAACACGAAGAAATCTCTGCAAGAATCCAAGATGGCAGCTGACGCTGAAACGCTGCGCGCTGAAGAAGCCTTGAAAGAGGCACAAGCAGCACGCGAAGAAGCACAACGCCGCGCTCAAGAAGAAGCTGAGCGCCAAGCGGCTGCCCTGCAAGCAGAACTTGAACGTCAGAAAGCCGAAGAAGAACGCGCTGCAGCCGCTGCGGGCAATTCTTCGAACAGTGGCTCTTCGGGTAGTTCCAATTCGGGTGCCACCACGCCACAGGCTCCTTCAACGGGCGGGGTTGACTGGTCAGTTGATAAAGCAACCTTCGTAAACACTTGGACAAAGCGGATTGACGCTTATCTGGCAGGCTCTCCCATGGCAGGACAAGGACGCACCTTTGCCGAAGCCGCCTGGAACTACGGCGTAGACCCCCGTTTCTCACCCGCTATCTCAAACACGGAAAGCACCAAGGGACGCTATTGCTTCTTGCCTCACAATGCCTGGGGCTGGGGTTCGGTTAGCTGGGGAAGCTGGGAAGAAGCCATCAACGCGCATGTGCGCGGACTTGCCAACGGGTATGGTGGGGCGATATCAATCGCTGGCGCCAAAAAGTACTGCCCACCCAACTGGGAACATTGGTATAACTCCACGCTTAATGAAATGAATAAAATCTAGCGCGCTTTTTCGCCACCCCTTATACCTCACACCTCGAGATAATACTAAAAGCCTAGCGAGAAATTCCCTTTCTTGATGATTTGTTCATTTGTATTGCACCCACGATGATAAAAACGCAAGCAGCTAGACCTGCGACAAGGAGCACGAGAAACGAATCAGGCTCATAGCGCCCATCCAACCAAAAAGTATGCAGCAGGTGAGCAAGGAGAATTGCCATGGGTAAAGCCGCGATACCACCAAGGACTATTGATACCGTGCGCAAGGGGCGCTTCGCCAGACCAATGCAGGAACATATCCCCAAAGAAAGAGCAACCAGGGGCCAAAAAAGCCACAGCAACACGAGTGAATCAACTGGATCGTAACCCGAGAGAAAGCCTGCCCAGGTCGGCCGAGAGAACCAGCCCCAGTATAAACCGAAAAGTATCATGGCTATCGCCCCTATAAGAAGCAAAACCCGTCCCTTAGAGGTACCTGCTGAAACGGGCGGGGCATAGGGCAGAGAAACGGGCATGGGCGCTATTGTTGGTGGAGGGAAAGAAGCAGCTGCCGCCTGCGATGGCTGCGGTGCTGAAACTGGCGATGGAGCCGCACTTGGCAAGGGCGTCTGGTCTGACGGTACCTGCGATGCCTGCGGCGCTGGCTGTGTTGCGGATATCACGGGTTCATTGATTATTGTCTGCTTAGTTCCACAATAGGTGCAAAATGTTGCTTCATCTGAAATGAGCTTTCCGCAGTTTTGACAATGCATACTACCAACTCCTTGCCCTTTTGTCCGATTTCCTACAGTCTAGCACAGGAATAGGCGCTATTACCCGAATACCATACGCGTCTTTTCCTCGCCTGGCACTCTTTCATTCCTGCTGCCAGGAAAAATATCGGATTTAAAAAGGATAGTCCTTCAAAGCTGAAAAGGGATGGGGCTTTTCACTGTCTTGATTGTTTTGCGCGTCCTCATCACACGAGCACGGTTCATTATTTTTGTTCTGCCCGCAAATCGGGCAAAGCCCCGCGCAACCTTCATCACACAGGGGAAGCAAGGGTACTTCGAGCAACAGGGCAGCCGTGAACAAAGGGGCTAGGTCGATTATGTTGTTTTCGGGCAAGACATCGAATTCGTCATCGTCCAAATCTTCGGGAGCAAGCGAGTCGCCCGTAAGCAGATAGTAGCCCTCGATATCCCCCGTTATAGGAAACTCAAAAGGTTCAGTACAACGGGCGCAGGCGGTTTTTGCCACCCCTTCTATCGTGCCGACCAGCAAAAGGGCGTCTCCCGTATTGGAAGCGTTCAGATTCCAGCGAAGGGGTTCGGCGAATTCGTAAAAATCGACCCCTGCCTTAAAAAGCGGAAGGTCGTAGACACCTTCAAACGAAGAACTCTCCGCAGGGGCGAAGAGTTCGGATGTAATAGTGATACTCGTCTGTGACATTACCGTCCAATGAGAGAAGTTGAGTTCAGGCGGTCTCGACAGCGGCGGACATTGGAAAGCAAGGTATCCAAACTCTGCTCAACATGACCAAATACTTCGTCGGCATAATCTTCGGCACCAGCGCGGGTTTGACGCTCAAGTTCACGCGCATCGGCGAGAATCGTGTCGGCTTGTTGCTGGGAGATTCTTACGATTTCTTGTTCGCTTGCAATGGTCATAGCCTGGCTGCGCGCATCTTCAATCATGCGATTCGCTTCAGCTTCGGCGTCATCAAGCAAGCTTTGACGCTCGCGCACAATTTGTCGAGAAAGGGAAAACTCACTCGGAAAGGTATCACGAATCTCGTCCATGATTTCAAATGCTGCTGCAATATCAACTTGACGGATATTATTCTTACCAAATACCGGCTTGGAATCTTCCAGTAGAATTGACAGCTCTTCCAGTAAGCCCAATACTCCTGTTTCGTCCATTACAGTCCTTCCAACCATTTCTTGCTGCGTTATTACTGCGTTGATGTGCGGACAACCACAAGGCTATACACAACGAATAATTGTAGCATGAAGTATGCGATTTCCATACTATCCTGCACAAAGCGCACATTTACGCATAAACAGCGCAAATAAGGTGCCTTTATGCAAACTTCGCTTCAAGGGCATCTTTTACGCAAACAGGCACAAATCCTGACACATCACCGTGTAGAGAAGCTATCTCGCGCACGATTGACGAGGAAAGATACATGTATTCAGGAGGCGACATGATAAATACCGTTTCGATGGCTTTGTTGATTTGATAGTTCAAGGCAGTCATCTGGAATTCGTATTCAAAATCGGTGATAGCGCGCAAGCCCTTAATAAGGATTTGAGCATCGATATCTTGTGCGAAGTCAACCAACAAGCAATTGAAGGGCAAGACCTCTACATTGGGCAAATGCGCCGTCGCTTCTCGTGCAAGCGCAACCCTTTCCTCAAGGGAAAAAAGCGGGTTTTTTGAAGGCGAAGCCGCAACGCCAACGACAATCTCGTCAACAAGCTGCGATGCCCGCGAAATAACATCCAAATGTCCCCCCGTTATCGGGTCAAACGTACCTGGAATAAGTGCACGCTTCATAGTCTTCCCTTTCACGTCGATGAAACTTCCCTCTTTTGGTGGCGCACAAGCGCAAGGTCAAGGGCAATATCGCCATAACTTTTATGCGCAACGATGTCCCATTGTAATGAATCAAAAGCTGCGCGCACAGATAAATCATCCGATTTTGCGTGTTCATACGAAATGAGCGTTTCTGCCGCAAGCAAGCCCTGCGCTTCCATTCTTTCGAGCAGGGCAAGAACGTCTGTGGCTTTGTACCCATAGGGCGGATCAAGAAATACCAGGTCGAAAGGAGTTTTGGTAAACTTTGGTGTATGTTTCAAGATATCGGTCTGAAAAAGTGTATAGCGCGCATCAGGCACCGCAAACGAATCGAGGTTTGCGCGCAGGGTGTGAAACACTGCCCCGTTCTTTTCACAAAAACTCACGTGAGCCGCTCCCCTGCTCAGTGCCTCAAGCCCGAGCGCCCCACTTCCCGCAAAGGCATCAAGCACCACGGCACCGTCAAGTGTGCCGCGCGCCGAGATAAGCACACTCATCAAGGCTTCACGAACGCGATCAGTTGTCGGGCGCGCCGTTTGACCCGAAGGCGCTTTGAGGACTCGACCCTTATATTCTCCTGCGACAATACGCATTTATCCTCCGAAGGTCTTTTGCGCATCTTTGAAGGCAAGGCGCATTTCGCGCCCCAAGGGGCGATACGTTTCACTTTCAAGCGTAGGGTCTATGTCAAGTATTTCCTGTGCGTCTGCGTGTGCCGCTTCGATGATTTTGGCGTCCCGCACGACATTGACCAGCTTTAATACCGAAGCACCGTGTTGGCGGTTGCCTAAAATATCGCCTTCACGGCGAAGGGAAAGGTCGAAACTCGCCAGTTCGAAACCGTCCTCGGTCGCTTCCATGGCAGCAAGGCGCTCCAACGCTGCGGGTGCTTTTGAACTCGATATTAAAAATACCTCACCAGGTTCATCCCCGCGCCCTACACGACCCCGCAACTGATGAAGCTGGGCTAGACCGAAACGGTCGGCATCTTCGATTATCATGACCGACGCATTCACGACATCAACACCAACTTCTATAATGGTCGTTGCCACTAACACGTGGGTTTCCCCTTGGCTAAAACGCGTCATGGCTTCTTGCTTTTCCGCACCACTCATCTTGCCGTGAAGCAAATCAACCTGATAGTGGCGAAACACCGTGTTTTGCAAAAACTCTGCTTCTTTGCGCGCCGCCTTCAAATCTTCCCCTTCAAGGTCGCTTTCTGCTTCGATGCTGATAGCAGCCCAGGTATAGGCTTCTTCTTCAAAACTTGGTGATGCCTCGCGGGATTGCACCTTCTTGGTGCTTTCTTCCTCAACGGCCGTTTTGCCCACCAAAGGGCACACCACATACACCTGCTTGCCTAATGACAAAGCCTTAAGCGCTGCATCATAAGCATTGCCCCGCAGGGTGCGCGGATATACCTTGGTCGTATTGCCTGCCAAGTTGCGCGGACGCGTTTTCAGGTAGGACAGGCTCAAATCTCCATAGAGAGCAAGCGCCAAGGAACGCGGGATGGGTGTTGCGCTTAAGTACAGGGCATCTACCGCATCACCCTTCGCAAGCAGTTTTGCCCGCTGGTTCACACCGAAGCGATGCTGTTCGTCAATGACCACAAAGGAACAGTCCTTCATCACCACATCGTCTTCGAGCAGGGCGTGAGTGCCAAACAACACATCAATAGTTCCTGCTGCGGCTTTCGCAAGAATAGTCTCACGTTCCACGGCAGGGGTTGATGAAGTCAAAACTTCGCTTCCGATTCCTATCGTCTCAAAAATTTCGCCGAGTTTGAGGGCATATTGACGCGCAAGTATTTCGGTGGGAGCCATCATGAGCGCTTGAGTGCCCGTATCGGCACACGCCGCAATGCCAAAAGCGGCAACGATGGTTTTTCCCGTACCTACATCGCCAAGAAGAAGATGGTTTGCCGCCGCAGATTTATTCATAACCGCAAGAAGCTCATCGCGCGCTATTGTCTGTTCATCGGTTAGGGTAAACGGAAGATTGCTCGTAAGCTTTTCCACGTAGTTGCCGTCTATCTGATGAGCCCTTGCCTGTTTTTCGCGCGAACGCAAAGAACCCTGCGTCATAAGATAGAGTTCAAGGAAGAGCAGTTCTTCATAAACCAAGCGGCGCCGTGCCGATTCTGTTTCTGAGGATTCGGTGGGAAAGTGGATATTCGCCAGTGCATGTTGCCTGCTCAAAAGGCGATAGCGACACCTCAAATCAAGAGGGAGCGGGTCATAGGTTCCTTGGCAAAGTTCAAGAGCGTTGCTGATTAAGCGGCGCATGAGAGCGGTTGAAATCTTAGCGCACGCCGAATGAACGGGCACAATCAAGCCGCTTTCTTCGTTAAAGCTTTCATCCAAGACTTCGATAAAAGGGTTGGTCATCCGCTTGAACCCATAGTTAAACTCAAGTTTTCCCGAAACCGCGATACGCATCCCTTGTTTGAGCGTATCCATAAGCCAGGGTTGCCTAAAACAGGTGATGAGTAAGGTTCCTGACCTGTCCACGAGGCTTATTTCAACTAGACTCAAACGCGGTTTAGGAGTTTTGAGATGAATTTCGTGGATATTCCCGATAATCGTGCACATCTCGCCGATGGATGCCCGCGTGACGGTTTCTACCTGCGACATGTCGATATAGCGGCGGGGATAGTGGGTGACCAAATCGCGCACGCTTTCAATGCCTAAAGACTCAAGAACCTTTGCGCGTGCAGGACTGACCAAGCGAACCTTGCTCACGGGTTCATCAAGTACCAGCGTCCCCGCAAGACGATTGAAGTTTGTCTTAGCTGTTGGTAGGTGCTCCTGCATGGCAAAAAGACCCATCCCGTCTTTCGTTCAAGATTTCGCTTAGCCCCTATTCAACTGAAAGGATAAGAGGATAGAGGGGCTGTTCTCCTCGATGAGGGTCGATCTCAATATCATCATAAACGCTTTCGATTTCTTCCAGAAGCGTTTCGAAATCTTCTTGACATATATCTTCACCCGCAAGCACGGTTAGCGTATCAGCATCTTCGGCTTCCATTACCTTTAAAAGCTTGAAAACGACTTCTTCGACCGATTCGCCCACCGCTTCTATCGAACCATCCGCAATGCCGATGACATCCCCTTCGCGTATGGGATTGCCATGGGCGTCTTTTGCGTTTTTGATAGCAACAGTGATTTCACCCGTTTTGACTTCTTGATAGGCTTCAATCATTGCCTCAACGTTGACTTCTAAACTTGCTGTTTCATCGTAGCCAAACAGTGCGGCAAACGCCTGCGGAACACTTTTCGTGGGAACCACCGCACAAGTAACCTCAGCAACGCTTGCACAGCTTTGTGCTGCCATGATGATATTGCTGTTGTTCGGCAAAATGATGACCGCGTCAGCGTTTACCTGGTTTACCGCATCAAGCAAATCTTTCGTAGAGGGGTTCATGGTTTGACCCCCCGAAACAACCACGTCAACCCCGAGACTTTTCAGTATCTTGGCGTTACCCTCACCAGGTGCAACCGCCACAAAACCAAGCGGTTTGCGCTTTTCGGGTGCGGCTTCTGAAGCCAAAGAAGCGCTGCGTTCTTCGGTCTGGAGCTGCATGTTGTGAATGTGGACTTCCGAAATCTGACCCCGCTCAAGTATGTAGGCAAGCACTTTGTCGGGGGTGTTGGTGTGAACGTGCACCTTGAAATTCGGATGTGAACCAACCAAAAGTTCGCAATCCCCCATGGTGGACAAGAAATCGATGCTCTCTTCAACCAGGATGGTGTCGGAATTGACCAAGAATTCGGTGCAGTAGCGATATTCAGAGCCTGCCCAATCGTTAACCTGTTCGATTTCAACCTTAGGTTGCGAACTGCGCATAATAGCAAATTCGTCAACAAGAGTTTCTTCGCCAAGCAGTGCTGCCGCAAAACCATCAATGAGAATGGCAAGCCCATAACCACCTGCGTCAACCACGTCGTTTTCTTTCAAAACGGGGAGTAAATCGGGCGTACGCTGCACCGAAGCATAGGCTTCTTCAACGATGAAAGCCAAGGTCTTGTCGGTGGGAAGCTTCTTCTTGCGCGCTTTGTGTGCCGCCGTTGCCGTGTCGCGCAGCACGGTCAAAATCGTACCCTCAACAGGCTTTCTTACTGCATGGAAGGCAACTTCGACCCCACGGGAAAACATGGCATCGAGCTCTTCGGTTCCCAGCCCCTTGATATCATCGATGCCCTCACACATGCCACGCAAAATTTGTGAGGTGATAACACCTGAATTGCCGCGAGCGCCCATAAGTGCGCCCGTTGTTATCGCCTTGCGGATTTCTGAAGAAGACACACCTATCGGAAGTTTTGCCAGATGTTCGGCAACCGATTCCAACGTCAACGACATATTGGTTCCCGTGTCGCCATCAGGCACGGGAAAGACATTTAAGCGATTAATTTCTTCCTTGCGCTCACTGAGCTTCCTTGCGGCAAACGCAATGGCGTTTAAGACTTCTTGTTTTGTATAAGACTCAGGCATCTGTTTCTTACTCTCCTTGACTCTGCGCATCTCGCTAGACGCACAGTTATTTTTGAATTGAATTCAATGAACTTTCGCAGATATGCTTCACGGATTACTTGCGAACCTTTATTCCTTGGACATGCACGTCAACGCCATCGAGCGGCACTTTTGCGTACTGCGCCAAGGCAAAGGCAACTTGATCCATAAGGTTTTGAGACACGGTGCTTATGTTCGTGCCGTATTCAACCACGACATACAAATCAACATGAACACCTTTTTCTGTCGTGTTGACAACAACCCCGCGACGCAAGCGTGAATTAGGCAGTATTTTTGCAATACCGTCAGCCGCACTCGGAGCCGCCATACCAACGATGCCGTAGCATTCCATAGCGGCATTTCCCACCATATCGGCTAAAACTTCGTTAGCTACGTGAAGATTACCCGCAATATTTTCGCTCATTGTTTTCCTTTCAGGACATGCTTATACGTCTTTGTGCGTCGGTGTAGAGCCACCGCCGCCGCACCCCGATGTTCCCGTTTCAGACAAAACCGACTCATCAGTATAGCGCAAGCGCTACCTTTAGTGCACAGCCGCGAAAGCCAACACTTATGATATACATGAAAATTCTAAGGGGAAATGTGTAAAGCAACGGGGCTTCGCAAAGCAAAACCCCGTTGGTTTCAGGTTTAAGATATCTATGCTATCAATTCGCTGAGTTTTGCGTAAGCAGAATCGTAGTCGGGAGCATTCGTTATTTCGGGTACGAATTCGGTGTAAACCACCGCATCATCTGCATCAACAATGATGACAGCGCGAGTGAGCAGCGCCAGTTCGCTGATGAAGGTTCCTGTTGCGTGACTAAAAGCGTGTCCGTTGTAGTCGCTTAAAGTTTGGAGAGCGTCAATTCCCGCCTGTCCGCACCAACGCTCTTGCGCAAAGGGAAGGTCGGCGCTTACCACATAGATAGAAACACCCGCTAATTCGGCAGCTTTTTGATTAAAGGTTCTTACCTCAAGGTCGCACACGGGGGTGTCAAGAGAAGGCACGGTCAAAAACACCCGAATCCCGCTGGTATCCGCCGTGTCGAAAGCGGCAAGGTCGTTGGTTGTCAGGGTTGTTGCAGGAAGCGTATCCCCTACTTGTATTTGTTCGTCTGGTAAAGTCAAAGGTCCACCCGCAAAAGTAACTTCTAACATATTCGTCTCCTTAGATTGTATCCACACCACAATGCATACAATTATAGAAGAATCGGCGAAGATTAGGTCAGCAATTTATAATTAAGGCCCTCCAAGCTTCGTCGTTTGAGTGGTCACGGTCGACGAGGGTCAAAGTTCTCTTTGAACGCAAATATAAAAAAGTTTCTTGTAGCGACAAGATAAGGTGTGTTATAGTATTCAGGCTTTTTGTCTTGATAAGGCTTAAAGTCGACTGATTGATATGATAAATGGAGTGATTAACGATGTCGAAGGTTTGTGAAATATGCGGGAAATCCCCTGCTGCAGGGCATAATATCAGCCACTCACATCGAGTGTCTAATCGGGTTTTCCGCCCCAACGTACAAAAAGTTACCATTAGGGTTAATGGTAAAGTTAAGCAGGCAAAAGTCTGCACGAAGTGCATGAAAGCAGGAAAAATCGAGCGCGCATAAGCATGCACCTCAGAGATTTAGATAAGCCCGCACTCTTACCTAGTAGCGGGCTTTTTGTTTGCATAAGCCCTACGCCTCAAGTTGGTAAAACACCCCACAAAAAACCGCAATACCTAACCGTATACCTTACGGTCTATAACTCACCTTCGCATGAGGGCTTTCCCACACAGAAACAACCTTGAGCACCGCACCTGCAGGCATACATTCCTCAAGTTCATAGAATATGACGCGGGCGAGATTTTCCGCAGTGGGGTTGATGACATCAAAAGGCGGCGTATCGTTGATGTAGCGATGGTCGAAGTTTTGAAGTATCGCCCAAAGGCTTTCCTTCACCGCTTGAAAATCAACTAAAATCCCCACCTCATCAAGATCATGTCCGCCAATTGTTACCTCAACATCCCAGGTATGACCATGAAGATAGCGGCATGGTCCGTCATAACCTGGGAGGGTATGAGCGGCATCGAAATGCTCTTTGACCATGAGTTCGTAGTTACCACCGACGTTTTCGTAAGTTGACCCCGTCAACTTACCCGTGCCTGTATAGGCATGATTTCTTTCCATTATCGACTCCCTTCCCCTAACAGTAGTTTTCCCCTGTGCTGTTCCTACCTGCTCCACCCCGGAGTCTCCCTCAAGTCGCCCCGTTAGACAAGGCTCTGTCGCATCACTACAGAGTTCGTCAAAAAGGTTTACCTGAGACCCATCCCATGGCACCAGATGATACCCTACAAAGCCACAAATGTCCATGGCTTTATTGGCAAACTTGTCTGCCACCTCGTTCTCTGCGCGATAAATGTGTTGTATTGTCACCTCTTCAAAATGTTCTAACAAAGATTTTGCCCGCAAAAAGAGGGGCTTTAAATCGGCGCTCTTAACCTTATAGCTACCTTCTATCTGTTTCACAATCAATTCGGAATCGGCGAAGGCTTGTAAATGGGTCACCTTTGCCGCGCGTGCGTTTTCAAGCCCCCAAATCAACGCTGAATATTCGGCTACGTTGTTGGTGGCATGAGGTATATACCAGCCGCCTTGAGCCAGCACTTCGCCATCGTCTTTTACCAGTTCGAAGCCGATTCCTGCAATGCCTGGGTTTCCGCGACTTCCCCCATCGGTTTTAAGGGACGCCTTAATCATCTGAAACCACCATCATTCGCTTGCATGAAGGACACTGTGACAAGGGAGCCTGCCCTTTCACCTGCAACAATTTTCCTTCCTCAAGAGAATTGCGACACACGCTGCACATGCTGCCCTGAAGCTGGCAAAGCGCAATGCCGCCGCAACGCTCGCATGCTTTTTCGTAATCCTGCGCAATAGCAGGACTTAAGGATTGCAAAAAGTTTTGCCGCGTTGCCTGCAGCTGAGAAACGTGAGCCTTAAGCGCGCCACCTTCTTTTTGAAACGAAGCGACCGCTTCATCTTCTTGCTTGACCACCGCTTCAAACGCTTCGCTCACCTGCAGCTGCACTTCTTCTATCTGAGCGAGTTTTTCGCTTAAGGGCGCCAATTCTGTCTCAAGCGTGTTGCGGCGCTTCGCGATGCCTCCCAATTCTTTCGTATGCGCTTCAACAACACGATAATCACCGCGCACCGATGCTATTTTTTCTTCGACGGAAGCCTGTTTGGTTTGCAGACGCTCCTCTTCATCATTGAGCAGAGTCATTTCGCCGTCGATGCTCTTTTTCATAGCATCGATTTGAGCCTGCTTGGCTTCGATGGTCTTTTTCTTTTCACGCAGCGACAAAATAAGCTGGCGCTGGGGAAGTTCGCCTAATTTCTTTTGCGAACGAAGCAAATCGAAATCGATTTCCTGAAGTTTCAGAAGTGTCGTCAGTTCATTTTTTTTAGCCTGCATAAAGTTCCCTTCTGTTCTTCAAGATATTTCTCACCTGCATAGTATTCTCTCACATGCCCAGCCCTTACAGCCGAACAGTTTCAGGATAGGTCCAATTATCGCTTTGGTCGATAAGGAGAATTGAGTCTTTGGGAAAGCCGCTTGCTTCGATGGCTGCCACGAGCACGGCACAAAGCGGCGCCTCTGAAGTGTCATGCCCTAAATCAATCAGCGCCAACCCCGCATCTTTCGCTGCTTGCGCATCGTGGTAGCGAACCTCTCCACAAATCAAACAATCAACAAAGCGCGCGAGGCACTTCCCCGTTAAATCCCCCGCAGATCCCGTAGCCGTCACTATGGTGCCAAGCACTTGGCTAAAATCGCCCCACACCCGCGGTTGTCGTCCGAAAACCGCAGTACAGCGGGCAGCAAGTTGACCTAGAGTAAGTCCTGCGTCCTTTTCCTTCGGCGTGCAAAGTTGTCCGTAGCCTTTGTTTTTATCGCTGTCGAGCCTATCGAGGATTTCTAGAAAATCAAGACTGAGCATTTTTGGTAACACGCTTGCCGCCTCACGGCTCACATCCAAAGCGGTGTGAAAAGACATGAGCGCAACCCCTTCTTCAATTGCGGCAAATACTCCCGCGCCCGCATTGATTGCGACCGATTCGGCAGGGTAAAACACCTCAGGGGGGTTGAGATAGGCGGGATGATGAGTAACCAACACTTGGGCACCGAGCATTTTTGCTTGCTTTATCGCTTTGACCGTGGGGTCAAGTGCCACCGCGACACGGGTTATCTCAGCGCTCGGGTCGCCGACCAAAAGCCCGTTGCGATCCCAATCTTGGCCATCACCCGCAGGAAAACGGGAAAGAAGGTGTTGTTCCAGGGCGCGAACGCTTAAAGGCTTGCCCTGTTTTGACAGTGTGCTCAAAGCACTCTTTACCAAACTTGCTTTGCCACTTGAATGCTTCGTTGCGGACATTTTGCCCTCTTCCTCGTGTAGTTCGTCTACGCCTTATTCGATAACAACGCGGCGCCTATCCCCGCTTTGTGTGGGCACCGTCAGTTCCCGATAGCCACATTCATATAATAGTTTATATCCCTGCGCTAGTCCCCGAACGATATTGTCGGGATGGTGTGCATCCGTTCCGATAGTGCAGCCTACCCCTGCCCGACAAAATTCCCGCAAAAGCGCTGGTGCGGGATATATTTCTTGACACGGACAATACGCACCCGACGTGTTTACCTCAACCAGGCGTCCTGCAACACGGCACGCCTCTGCCGCTTCTTGATAGAGTTTTGACAAATCAAAGCTCGGGTAATAGGCGAATTTCTTGGCAAGGTCGGGGTGTGCCATAACGGTGTAGGGCATATCGGAAAGCACCGCCTGACACCAGGTCTCAAAATAGTCCTTCCATACCGTATCGGCTCCAAGTTCTTCCCAGCGCCCCTGAGACGAGGGCGCGTCAAAGGGCCATCCGTCCAAGAGATGCACCGAGCCTAAAACGATGTCGAAACGCCCGTCATATATCTCTTGCAAATCGCGATCTTCACCTTTTCCCAACCAATCGAGCTCGCAGCCTAACAACAATTCCATGTCGGGGTTTTCATCGCGCAACCGTAAAATCGTGTCGCAATATTCGTCCACTTCATCGGCATACATGCTCAAAACCCCTAAGGGGTCAAAGCGTTTCGTCAAAGGATAGTGTTCTGTGATGGCAAGGGTCGTGATGCCTGCTCTAAGCGCAGCGTAAACCACCTCTTCGATGCTGCCTTCACCGTGTCCGCTCAAGACCGTATGCGTATGCGTGTTTATCAGTTCCAAAGCTATTCCTTTTCGCCACCTAAGAATTCAAAGAATACCGCAAGAAAGGCATCGATGTCACCTTGCGTAGTATAGCGGCCAAAGGATATGCGCAAAGAACACAAAGCGCGCGCGTCGGGAATACGAATCGCCTGCAAGACGTGGCTGGGCTTGAGCGAATGTGCCGAACAGGCCGAACCACCCGAAACCGCAAAACCTGCGCGGTCAAGATGCAAGATGAGGGTTTCGCTTTCAAAACCTTCAACGCAGACGTTGACGACATTCGGCAAGAATTGGGTGGAGTTCGCTTCGATAGCAACACTGGGAAACACCGTTGTGCGCGTGGTGAGTTTTTCATAAAGGTAATCGCGCAAGCTCATCAGACGCTGTTGTTCTTCTGCTTGTGAAGCAGTCGCATACGCACACGCGGCGGCAAGACCTGCGATTCCGCAGACGTTTTGCGTGCCCGAGCGGCGAGCCTCTTCTTGTCCGCCCCCCACGAGAAAGGCATCAAAGGGTGTGCGCGTTTTGAGGTATAGAACACCGACTCCCTTCGGACCGCCGAACTTATGAGCCGAAAAGGATGCGGCGTCGATTCCCAGCTGGGCGAGATTGACCTCAAGTTTGCCAAGGGATTGAACCGCATCGGTGTAGAAAAACGCACCGACGGCGTGGCTGTGGGCGGCAAGGCGCGCAATGGACTGAACCGTGCCGATTTCGTTGTTTGCCATCTGGATAGAAGCGAGCACCGTATTTTCTTGCAGAGCCGCACAAAAAACTTCTTCTGAAATAAAGCCGTTATTGTCGACTTTGAGAATCGTGAGTTCACACCCTTCTGCTTTCAGGCGGCGCGCAGGGGCAAGGACAGAGTCGTGCTCTATTGCAGAAACAATGATATGCGGAACAAAATCGCGCTTGCCTTCTTGCTGGGCGCGTTTCATGCAAGCCGAAACAATGCCTTTTAAGGCGGCATTATTCGCTTCGGTGGCACCTGAGGTAAAGATTATTTCACTCGGGCGGGCGGCATGCAAATCGCGTGCAACGCTTGCGCGTGCGTCTTCGAGTGCCTTAAAGGCAGTGCGTCCGATGGAGTGTAAGGAATTCGCGTTACCCCCGCACGGAAAATGAGCAGCGCCTGTAGCCAAATAGGGCTGCATGGCACGTGAGCTTTCCTCATAAAGCGGGGTTGTCGCAGCCCAGTCGAGATAGGTCATTTTCGCCGTCACGAGCTATGCTTCCTCTGCTTGGCAGATTCCCTGCAGCGCTGCTGCCTGCGCAAGGTGTGCTGAAGCGGCGATTTCTTTGAGAGCCGCGGCGGGATTTTCTGCCTTAAAGATGGCATTGCCTGCCACCAACACGTCAGCCCCTGCACGCGCTACTTCTTGAGCGGTAAACGCGTCAATTCCCCCATCAACTTCAATGAGGGGTGAGCGCCCTTGGGCGCGCGCCATCGAAACGACTTCGGCAACGCGACTGGCAGTTCCTTGCATATAGGATTGCCCCGAAAAGCCTGGATTCACACTCATCACGAGCACCATATCGACCAAGGATAACAAAGGCTTAAGCGTTGCCGTGGGTGTTTGAGGTTTACACGAAATACCAGGGTGTGCGCCCGCTTCGCGAATGAGGGCTATCGCTTGTTTTGCCGCTTCAAGGGACTCAGGCGAACCAAGTGAGTCTTCGAAGGCTTCAATATGAAAGGTCAGCCAATCAGCGCCCGCATCTAAAAACCACGGGATTTGTTCGAGAGGGTTTGCAATCATGAGATGCACGTCAAGCGGAAGCGCGGTAGCGGCTTTGAGGCAGCGTACAAAGGGCACGCCCATGGTAAGATTCGGGACAAAATGCCCGTCCATAACATCAACGTGGGCAAAGCTGGCACCCGCCTGTTCAATCATGCGCAGCTCGCGTTCCATGTTCATAAAGTCAGCCGAAAGAAGCGACGGAGATATTTTCACCTGAGCAAACATGTTCCTCATTCCCTTTCGCGTTAAGAGATTCCCCAAAATTCTGTCGTCAAAGGACGGCTCGCCAGTGAAGCCGCCGCTTCGTCAATGTCAACGCCTTCCCATACGATACTTCTCACCAGGTTCGTTATCGGAAGTTCCACATCATAGTTATCGGCGAGGGTTTTAAGCGTTTTGCAAGCAAGCGCGCCTTCGGCAACCATGTGAGTCTTTTCCGTGAAATCCTCAATCTGGGAACCTTCGGCAAGCATTTTGCCGAAACGACGGTTGCGGGAATGCTCGGAAGTGCAGGTGGCAATCAAATCCCCTGTCCCCGCAAGTCCCATGCAGGTAAGGGAT
This sequence comes from Eggerthellaceae bacterium, assembly GCA_009782615.1. Classification (GTDB taxonomy): domain Bacteria; phylum Actinomycetota; class Coriobacteriia; order Coriobacteriales; family Eggerthellaceae; genus WRIS01. Next base: position 322,030 of record WRIS01000001.1, read on the forward strand.
TGCCCACCGCACGCCGCCACGAGCCTGCCCATTTCAGCAAGTCCGCGGGTCATGAGAAGAGCCGCCGTGTTGTCCCCAAAACCAAGCCCGTAGGCAAGACCAACCGCAATAGCCATAACATTTTTCGATGCCGCGCACAGTTCCACGCCGCGTACATCGTTACTGATATAGGTTCTAAAGGTCTCGGATGCAAAGAGATCCTGGAAAAATTCAGCTGTGGCAGACGACGTTGACGCAATAACGGTTGCACTCGGAACCTGCTTTATCACTTCTTCAGCGTGGTTGGGTCCTGAAAGCACGGCAAGACGATCCATGTTTCCCAGTTCAGATTCAAAAATTTCTGTCGGCAGTAAGCCTGAGCCTTCTTCAACCCCTTTAGAGCAGATGATTATCGGTAAATCGTCATCGATTATGGGAGCCAGCGCGCGGGCAACGCCGCGCAAAAGGTTTGAAGGCGTCACCACCACGACAGCCACCGCATTTTTGAGGGTGTCTTTGTGTGAAATGGTCGCCACGATGTTTTCGGAAAGTTCGATATCACTTAAATAGCGCGGGTTTTTGTGCTCTTGGTTGATAGAAGCTATTACTTCGGGCTTGCGTGCCCAAAGCCCGATGTTGTGCCCATTTTCTGCCAAAAGCTGAGCTAGGGCAGTTCCCCATGAGCCCGCACCAATAACCGAAACCTTCACTTATGCCTCCTTCTTCTTGCCGATGCGTGATTCGCTGCCAGCAAGCAAGCGTTTGATGTTTTCACGATGCGCCCACACAACGGTCAAGCCGCCGAGGGCACACAAAATAATGGCGGGCGCATTGCCCCAAAAATAGCAGAGAGCAAACAGCGGACAGGCAAAAGCAGCCGCAATAGAGCCCACGGAAACATAGCGGGTGAGCAAAACCACCATGATAAATACCGCTAAATTCAGCGACATTCCCACCAGTCCGTAAACAGCGAGCAAACACCCTACCGCAACCGCAACACCTTTGCCGCCTTTGAATTTCAGCCACGGAGAAAAGACGTGCCCCCACACGCATCCCAAAAATGCCAAGCCGAGGAGAATTTCGGTAACCCACACAACCCCGCCGAAGTCAGGAGTACCGAGTGGGGCAAGCCCAAAAGGTTTCCAAAAATGTGAAACCCTCCAAACCGCTTCAGACACACCTTGAAATTCGTAGAAAAGTTTTGCGGCGAAAAGTGCTAAAAACCCTGAAAGAGCGCCTTTTAAGAAATCCAAAATGAATACGCTAGCACCCCCTGCTTTGCCCATCGTTCGGATGGCGTTGGTCGCACCAATGTTTCCTGAACCGTGTTCGCGTATGTCGGTTTTATAAAACACCTTCGAGATAATAAGCCCGAAAGGAATAGAGCCCAACAGGAAGGACAGGGCAAAAACCGCAAGAAAGAGCAGGATTCTTGCCTGGTAAAAAGGGTCGCTGAAATCAAACATGGCCCCATCAATCCTTCCGCTTGAACTTCAAACGTATGGGCGTTCCCGTAAGATTGAAACTGCCGCGCAATCGATTTTCAAGATAGCGTTTGTAGTTGTCGTCTACCATGTCAGGATGGTTTGCAAAGAAGGTGAACTGGGGCGGGCAGGTGCCTGTTTGAGTCACGTATTTGGTGCGCAACACCTTTTTGCCTGATGAAATGGTATGCCCGAAATCCCTGATTTCTTCAAGCCAGGTATTAAGGCGATTGGTCGGGATTGACTGGCAATAATTCGCGTGTGCTTCGTTGATTGCATCCCAGATGCGCACCACGTTTTTCCCGCTTAAAGCAGAAATTGCCACAACAGGAGCAAAGCCCACGAATATAAGCCTGTCAGCAATGCGTTCGCGTATTTCAGCTTTTGCTTCAGGGCCTTCGACCAAGTCCCACTTGTTCAAAATAATGACCATGGCGCAGCCGCGGTCAAGCGCAAAGCCTGCAACCCGCTGGTCTTGGTCGGTAAGCCCGATGCTTGCATCAACAACAAGCAAGGCGACATTTGCCCTATCAATCGCGCGCATTGCCCGCACAAAGCCGTAGTATTCGACATCTTGGTCAATTTGGCTTTTGCGGCGAAGTCCCGCGGTGTCGATTATCGTATAGCGGCTACCCTCGTATTCGATGGTGGTGTCAATGGCGTCGCGGGTTGTTCCTGCAACGTCTGACACGATGGAGCGGTCTGCCTTAATCATTTTGTTGGCAAGAGATGATTTCCCTGCATTAGGACGCCCGATGATGGCTATTTTGATGGAATCGCCGTCTTCTTCTTCATCGGTTTCAGCCGTTGGCAAGGCACGAATATTGTCAACAAGCACATCAAGCATGTCTCCCGTGCCGATGCCATGATGAGACGATACGGGGTGCGGGTCTCCAAGCCCCAGCTGGTAAAATTCCCACATCTCATCAAGTTTGCCAGGGGTGTCCATCTTGTTGACCACCAACATGACGGGTTTTTCGCTGCGGCGCAAAATCTTTGCCACTTCTTCATCATCGGCGTTGATGCCCGTTTTCCCATCAACCAGAAAAACTATCACATCGGCTTCTTTGGCAGCAACGAATGCTTGGGCGCGAATCGATTCTTGGAAATCATCGTCGGTTCCCATTTCGATACCACCCGTGTCAATTAAGGTGAATCTCACGCCGTTCCAATCGGCTTCATGGTAAGACCTGTCACGCGTCACGCCACGCATTTCGTGAACTATCGCCTCATCAATTTGAGCGATACGATTAACAAAGGTGGACTTTCCCACATTCGGGCGACCCACAATAGCAACAACCGGTAATGGCATAGGTATTCCTTTTGTTATGAGATAAGTGCTGCTATCTCTTTGAGATAGTCAGTCGGATTACAGGATACCACGGCAAGAGGTGATACGCTTTGAGCACGCATATCCTCCAAACTCATATCATCAAGGGTGAGTCCTTCGTCGTTGAATATTACGCGCGGAAGAACTACGAGGGACGGGATTTGGGAGGCGAACTGGGGGGCGGTTTGCCCCGCCTGTTGGGGGGCGGTTTGGGGGGCGGTTTGGGAAGCGGTTTGCCCCGCCTGTTGGGGGGCGGTTTGGGAAGCGGTTTGCCCCGCCTGCTGGGAATCCTTTAGCGTTTTCAAGATATCGGTTGCCGTAAGAAGCCCCGTTACGTTCACGTTGCCCCCGAAAAAATCGTTGTGCACAAAAAGCGGGATAAGCAGCCCATGAAGCGAAGTTTTCGCCAAGAGGGGTTCGAAGAAGGCTTCTTGAGCATATCCCGCAACAAAATACACGGTTTTATTTGCGGCTCTCAGCTTTTTAGCAAGCGCGTCCACTGCTTGTGCGCTTGCTTCCCACGCATCAAGCGTTGCCCGCAACATCCCCACGCCATCCTCGAATAAATCAAAATCCCCATAAAAGTCTTGCGCGGGGAGATAATCGAGCAAATCATGCGGATGGGCATTGCAGTAAAACTCATCCGCCGCATAAACCCATGCGTTTCCCCGCTCAGCATAAGCGCGCGCCTGAAACAGCCCCAAATCGTCTAAGACTTGTTGTGCCGCATATGCGTCATCAAAGCTTTGCGTGAAGCGGGTTTGATGCTTAGTAAAGCCGAGGGGCACCACCGCGATATTTACGATACCTGAATGTTCATATGCCCAGGCAAGCGTGCGGTGCAGTTCTTCGCCATCGTTGACACCAGGGACAAGCACTATCTGCATATGCATCTTGATGCCCGCCGCCAAAAGACGCTCACACGCCTCTAAGCCGCGCGCGGCGTGTTTGCCGATAAGGGCTTTTCTCACGTCAGGTGAAATGGCGTGCAAGGATACACGCAAGGGAGAAATACTTTGTTCAATGATGCGCGCTTCATCTTCGGCACTCATATTGCTGCAGGTAATAAAGGTGCCCTGGGTGAAGCTGAGCCTGAAATCGTCGTCGCGAAGATACAAAGAAGGGCGCATGCCGCAAGGAAGTTGCTGCATAAAACAAAAAGTGCAGGCGTTCTTGCAGGTTTTTACCTCGTCAAACACCACACCGTCGAAAACGAAACCCCACGGTTCTCCTGCTTCGCGTTCAAGCGTGATACTACCCTCTTCGCCGAACGTATCAACATAGACAAGCTCGATGCTCTCAGCACTTGCGTGCCACTGCCAATCGATGACATCGCGCAAAGGATGCCCGTCAACGCTGACAAGGGCACAACCTGCACAAAACCCCGCGTCATCCGCGGGGCTTTTAGGGCATACCTCAATGATGTGTGCGGCGCCGTGAGCCACTGATGAGCCACTAGATGAAAAGGAGCGGGTCAACCGCAACACCGTTGACTTCCACCTGGAAGTGAAGATGTGAACCGAAGCTGTTGCCAGTATTGCCCACTGCAGCAATGTTTTGCCCCCGGTCAACCCGTTGCCCAGGAGACACATAGACAGCAGAAGCGTGCATATACTTGGTCACCATGCCGCCGCCGTGGGCGATAACAACCCAGTTGCCCGCGCCACCGTTGTAGCCCCCGTCATAGGTGGCATACATAACCGTGCCGCTGTCAGCTGCATAGATAGGGGTACCAGTCGAAGCGGCGAAATCGGCACCTTGATGGAAGCGATTATCAAAAGCGCGCCAGCCAAAGGTTGAAGAAATAGAACTGCTCGGGCACGGATGGGCCAAAACGCCCGACCCTGAAACAACAGAACGTCCTGGGCTGCCGCTGGCACCACCTTGTGCAAGCTGCTTGCGCATTGCTTCTGCAGCAGCGGCTGCCTGACGAGCACGTTCGGCTTCAAGTTCTTCTTGTACTTTGAGTTCCATTGCTTCAGCCGTAATGCTTACTGCTTCTTTTCTCAAAGTTTCTTGCGTGGCTTCAATTTGTGCTTTAAGGGTTTCTGCCTCGGCCATACGCTCAGCAGCAATTTCTGCTTGGTTGGAATATTCTTCCTGCGCAGCTTCTGCTTCAGCACGTACTTCCTTCGTTTCTTGAACAAGGTCGGCATCTTGCGTGCTGATTTTTTCAATCATGTCCCAGCCCACGAGGAAATCCTCAAATGAAGTGGCACCTAACAACACGTCGATAAAGACGGTCGGTCCGCTTTTGTACATCTTGTGCGCCCGATTGGCGAGCTGGTCTTGCAAATCTGCGATACGCGCCTCAGCCGCAGCCATGCGTTTTTGCGCTTCTTTCATAGCCTTGGTGGCGGCTTTGTTTTCTTCAAGCGCCTTTTCGTAGTCTTCTTGCGCCTTGTTAAGATCGGTTTGCAAGACATCTATGCGTTCAAAAATGGCATCAGCTTCTGCGAAGAGTTCATCAGAAGTAACGGCGTAAGCCATCATGTTAGGCATGCAGGAAATGACCATGATAATGGCCAGCAGGCACACCCCAATTGCATAAGGAAAGTTGAGCGTGCGTTGTTTGTTTAAGTTCAGCATATGCACCTGTTTCTAATATTGCAGCTTATGTTGCTGCGTAGGCGATGATACCAAAGTTGCTGAAAAATTGCTAATTTTTCGCCTTTATTCCCCGCAGAAGTTCACAAAGTTATGGATATATCATCACATTCTCGCCGTTTACTCACAGACTTTTGTGAGACAGTTATGAAGGGCTTTGGGAAAATTTGGGATTTCCGCTCGAGGATGGTATCATCGTATGCTGCACACGAACCTGGACTAAAGCACGTGCTCAATCAAGGAGGTTTTATGAGAGAGCATAAACAAAGAATCAGCAGGCGAGCGTTTCTTGGCGGTGCCGCAGCAATCGGAGCCGCATATCTTGCAAATCCCGCTATCGCTTACGCAACACCGACTGCCGCTGAAAAGCAGGCGGAAGCTGATGCTGTGCGCGCACAAGTCATCGAAATGCACGCAGAACTCCTGCAGGCATCCGATGATTATTTTGCCGCACTTGATGAATATGAAGCAGCCACCGCAGCCAAAAATGCGGCACAAGTTCGTATCGACGATACGAACCGCAAAATTGCCGCGGTTCAAAACAAACTGGGAACCCGCGCGCGAAGCATGTATCGCAGCGGTGGGTCGTCGTTTCTCGAAATTCTTCTTGCTGCACGAAGCTTTGAAGAATTCGCAACCAACTGGGATATTCTCAATCACATGAATCAAAGTGATGCCGACATGGTCGAAGAAGCAAAAGACCTGCGTGCTCAGATTGAAGAAGAGAAAGCCGAATTTGCACGTCAAGAAGCAATCGCCGAAGAAAAAACCGCGCTTGCCAAGACCATCAAGGAAAAAGCTGAAGCAACCGTAGTCGAATTGGAAGCGCTCCTTGAAACCCTTGACGAAGAAGCGCGCAAACTGCTTGAAGCAGAACAACGCGCAGCCGCTGAAGCTGAAGCTGCTCGCCAGCGTGCCGCCGCCGAAGCCGCCTCAGGCAATGGTGCGGTATTCACCCCAGGCGGAACCAACATTCCTTCGCAAGGGTCGGTAATTGATTATGCCATCAGCCGTCTGGGCTGCCCCTATGTGTGGGGAGCAACAGGACCGAACACCTTTGACTGTTCAGGCCTTACGTCATGGTGCTATAACCAAATCGGTATCTGGATTACGCGCACAACCTATACGCAGTATGCGCGCGCAAACGCCATTCTTCCCGTCAGTTCCGCTGAACCAGGAGACGTGCTCTACAACGGCGGACACGTGGGACTTGCCACCAAGCATGGCGGCGGAGAATACATCCATGCGCCGCAAACGGGAGACGTGGTGCGCTATTCTACCTGGGCGCAGTTTTATTGTGCCTTGCGCTTTAGGTAATTTGAGTTTTAGCTTGTTTGTTGGGTGATTGCTGAGAGGTTTTAGAGAGCTTCGATGAAGGTCACGACCGCTTCTATTTGATCCTCAGGCGTGGATGCCCCTGCTGTCACCCCAATGATTTCACACCCCTCAAACCAAGAGGGTTCTATTTCATCAGGCGTTTCGATATGATACGAACGCGCACACCGTGCCTTGCAGATGTCAAATAAGCGCGAAGTATTCGATGAATTGCGCCCGCCGATAACCACGAGAGCATCCACTTCTTCGGCAAGTTCACCAGCGGCTTCTTGGCGCTGACGCGTCGCAAAACAAATCGTGTTTTTCACGATAGGTTGCAAACCGCGCTCTTCGAGAGCCGCCACCACCGCATCAAGGTTTTCCTTCGCCTGCGTCGTTTGCACCACGATACCAATCGGCTCTTCGATTACCTCAGGCAATTCGCTTGCGTCACCCACCACCAGCACCGCGCGCCCGTCAACCTGTGCATACGCCGTCATGCCCTCAACTTCAGGGTGTCCGCTCTCACCAACGATGATGACGTGATAGCCTTGCTCGGCAAGAGAAGCTGCCGCTTTCTGGGCACGAGCGACATGGGGGCAGGTTGCGTCAATGAGCGCAATCCCCTTTTCTTCGGCATCTATCTTTACCTGCGGAATCACGCCGTGGCTGCGGATAATCACCATTCCCCCGTCGAGACCATCGAGGGAAGCGGCAACAGAAACACCGCGCCCCTCGAGTTCGTTTACCACCTGAGGATTGTGGATCAAAGGACCCAAGGTGTGCGCGACATCGCCATCAAGGATGGTGGCATACGCCATATCGAGGGCACGCTGAACCCCGTAACAAGCACCAGCATGTCGGGCTTTAACCACTTTCATGATTGACCCCCGCGTACTAAATTTGGGGTAGCGGCTGAAGCAGGCGCCTTGACCTGTAAAGCAAGCAACTCTTCGGTGGTGTGGGGCGCTATCGGGTGTTGCCTAAAAAATGCGGCATAATCTTTTGATGTCGGGAAAAGAACAACCATATCAACTTCGTCAGCTGGGCAGCGCAAAGAAAGCGCGAAGCATTCACGCATCACGTACCAAGAACACGCATCAAGGCGTTCTTCTTTAGGAAGAATGTCGAAATCCGACAACAATAAAGGCGCGCCGAATTCAACCGTTACCTTCGGGAAGCGCACGAACTTGCCTTTTTGCTTGATGAGTTCGGCATCACGCACGGTCATGGGCAAAAGCGGCGCTTTCCCCATGCGTGCTATCATCGCAACTCCTGAATGTATTTCGGAAGGTTTGGTACCTCTTCCCCGCCTCGTTCCTTCGGGATAAACGCCCACCACTTCGCAATTCTTCAGCATGCGAGCGGCACGTTTTATCGCGGTAAGGTCGGCGGTGTTGCGCTTAACGGGAAACGCCCCCACGCGAGAAATAACGTGACCAAAAAATCCGCCTGCGTTGTCAAACAGGTCATCGCGCGCAAAAAAGCGCGCCCATTGCGTGGGGCGAACGCTTAAGTAAAGAAACACCGTATCAAGAAACGAGGTGTGATTGCACACCAAGACAACGCCGCTTTTTTGGTAGAAGCCTCGTAAGTTTTCGATGCCCTCCACCCGATAGCGAAAGGCTATTTTGCAAACAGCGAACAAGACCCCGTACAAGAAATTACCCACTCCATGAGGGATTTCCTTTTCACGAGAAAGACCGCCCAGGGGGCTGTCCCACATTTGTTCCATGCGCACAAAAAACCTCAAGCCTGTTGCCTTTCGTTTGCTGACTTTTCTTTTGCCAGCGCACAAATTTTGTCGATTACCACTTCGATGTAATATTCGGTCGTATCAAGAATAATCGCGTCATCAGCCGCACAAAGGGGCGACATTTCACGCGAGGAATCGTATTCGTCGCGCCGTTTCAAATCGGCGAGCACTTCTGCGTAGTCAAACGACCCGATATTGCGGTCAACGTTTTGCCGAACACGGCGATGCGCCCGTTCTTCATCACTGGCGGTAAGGAAAATCTTGAGTTCAGCGTCGGGGAATACCACCGTACCGATATCGCGCCCCTCAACCACGTAGTCGCCGCCCTGACCGATGCGCTGTTGTTGCGCAACAAGCGCCACGCGAACGGCGGGAGCAGCAGATACGGGACTGACCGCTTTGTCGATTTCGGTGGTACGGATGGCATCAGTTACTTCTACCCCATCGATAAAAACCTGCTTAGGGATAGGGTCTCCTGCCGTGTGCCCAAAGGTGATTTCCTTTGCAAGGGCAAGCGCACCGAGAGATTCATTGTCGTCAAAAGCAACACCTTCTTGTAGTGCCTGCCAGGCAATAGCGCGATACATTGCCCCTGTGTCTAAGCAGGAAAAGCCCAGCGTTTTCGCAACGGCTTTCGCAACCGTTGATTTGCCCGCCCCTGAAGGTCCGTCAATCGCGATAATCATTAGGTGAGCCTTTCAATATCTTGCAAAAAGTGAGGGTAGCTTATTTTCACCGAATCGAAATTCTTCACCTGCACGGGAGCGTTTCCTGCGAGCCCTGCTATTGCCCAGGTCATCGCAAGACGATGATCGTTTTTTGAATCGAAAACGGTTTCAGGGGACAGCTGCAAACCAGGTTGCCCTTCGACGTATAAATCGCTTCCGTCCATCCAGGCATCCACGCCAATCAGTCCAAGACCTTCCAAAATCGCTTCGATGCGGTCGGTTTCTTTCACGCGCAGTTCATCGACTTCGCGAAACACCGTAACCCCTTTGGCAAACGCTGCCACCAGTGACAGTATCGGCACTTCATCTACGATGGTCGGTATTTTATCCGCAGGGATTTCACACCCGCGAAGCAATCCCGAAAAACGCACTTCGATGGTGCCAAAAGGCTCTTTTCCCGCCGAACCCTTATGGCGAACGAGTACGTCGGCACCCATGCGCTCAAGGGTGCGCACAAACCCGATGCGAGCAGTGTTGAGGCTCACGTTTTCGATGACGATATCGCTATCCTTCACCAGCACTGCTGCACAAGTCAGAAAGGCCGCCGATGAAGGGTCACCAGGTACTTTGAGCTCGCAGGCTTTGAGAAGGGATGGCCCTTTCACACTTGCCGTGCGGTCGGCCGCCGTCGTCACAGCGCCGAATTCGGGCAACATGAGTTCGGTGTGGTTGCGCGAAGGCGAAGGTTCATTGAGGGTGGTTGTGCCCTGCGCGTACAAACCCGCCAGCAAAACGGCAGTTTTCAGCTGAGCCGAAGACATAGGAGCCGCATACGAGATAGCCTTAAGATTTTTCGTGCCGTGAACAGTTATCGGGAGCAATTCTTGCCCGTCGGGGGCAAACCGTACGCCCATTTTCATAAGCGGTGCGGTAATGCGGCGCATAGGACGCCTTTGCAAGGAAGCGTCGCCTGTTACCGTGACATCGAGTTCCCACGGGGCAAGCACACCCATAAGCAAACGCGCCGTGGTGCCCGAATTGCCGCAATCGATTGGTTCATCGGGTTGAACAGGACCGTTCTCCCCCCACCCAACTACCGTGCCCGCAAGACTTCCGTCTGCCTGGCTTTCAAGCTTCACCTGTGCACCCAGCTTTTCTACTGCCGCGATGGACGAACGCACGTCTCCCGAATCGAGCACGCCTGAAATGTGAGAGGTGCCCTTCGCCATTGCCGAGAACAAAATGGCGCGATGCGAAATGCTTTTGTCGCCAGGCACCTTGGTTGTTCCTTTCAAAGGAACACCGAGCGGTTCAATGGTGGTTTGTTGTGATTTATTCAACATGACTGTGTTCCTTAGGACTCAAAGGGCTAAACGATACGGAAAAACCAGCGGCAATCAGATGTCCCGACAACTGCCCGAAATCGCCTTCGTCGGTCAGGATTAAACTTAACACCGCGCTGCTTTCCGTGACATGGTCGATTTCGATAGATTGGATATTGCAACCAACTTGAGATGCGATAGTGGTCACTTCGGCGATAACGCCTGTGCGGTCATGCATGGGAATGCGCACTTCTAAGAGTTTTTCAGTCGAGGGCACCCAGGCAATCGGCAACGCGCGGCGTGCTTCGGCAGCGTCGTGGAGTAATGCCGTCATCTGCTGCTTGTCTTTTTCGAGGAGGGATTTCTCGAATTGAGCAATGATTTCTTGCATTTCGCTAAGACCTTGGCTGAGCGCATGAGCGTTGTCGAAAGCGATGCCGCACCACAGTTCGGGTGAGCCTGCTGCGATGCGCGTGGAATCCTTAAAGCCGCCCGCAGCCAGACGGAAAAGTGATTGTTGGTCGTCAGCATGACGGCACGCCAGCTGAACGAGCGCAGAAGCAACCAGATGAGGCACGTGGCTTACGATTGCAACCGCTTCGTCGTGGTCTTCGCGCGGAAGTGATATAACGCGCGCCCCGAACCCCGTGAAGAGTTCGTGAAGCTTTTGGAAGTGTTCGGCATCGGTGTTGGCATCGGGACACAGTATCCAGTGAGCGCCTTGAAACAGGTCGGGCTTAGCGCCTTCGATGCCGTTTTTTTCAGAGCCTGCCATGGGATGACCAGGGACATAATTAAAGGGATGGGAAAGAAGGCTGGTCGCCTGTTCGCTGATGTGCGATTTCGTGGAAACGGTATCGGTGATAATGCCCGAGTATTCCCACGCGGCGAATTTTTCGAAGTAGAGCCCGACCGCCGCAACGGGTGTTGCGATTACGGCAAGGTCGCATTTGGTTTTCATGAAGGCTTCAAAGGCGGGGTCATCAGGGGTGAAGGCTTCGTCTATCCAAGCCTTTTCGAGCGCTTTGTCAAGCGTTTCTGAGCATATGTCAACACCAACAAGGTGCAGGTCAGAATCGAGCGCTTTGCACGCCCCCGCAAACGATGCCCCAATAAGACCCAAGCCTATTACGGCAATATGCTTTATGCCTTCATTCAAAGAATTCCCTGTCTTTCGTTGTCGTTGTAAGTTGCGTCAACGTATACCACAAGCCTTGCTCATACACCCATTCTAGCATTATCTCAAGGCTGCGAGATAAGTTCTTTCTGTGCGTCTTTTGTTTCAACGAAAGAAAAATCTTTGACTTTTGCAGGAAAAACAGATTGGAGCGCCCCGCTCTGGAAAGCTAACCACCAAGAAGTTGTTTAGGAATGTTATACCCATTAACCCCAACAACTTGCCAGGTTTTTTCATTCCCGTAAATAAAGGGACGAAGAACGACGGTGTCGGTTGCGGTTCGATGGATGTTCGTGTCAAAGTCAGAACCGCCGTCTACGACTTTGGTCTTACCGTCCAGTACCCATGCTTCTCTTTGGTCATAGCGATTTCTGGGAGCTTCTGTTCCGTTTGAAGGGTAGCATTGGTAGAGGTCTACCGTTGCTGTATAGGTACCATCGCCGTTATAGACAAACTTTGAAACATTGCACCACTCCTGAGGCAGATAGCCCTGTCCACCAGGGCGATAGTAGCCATTGCGATAAGCGGGGAAGCTGTATTCGGTGGAATCAACAGCTTCGTGATTGATTTTTTCAACCCCAAAATAACGCTTAGCCGAAGCTTCTACCCATTCTTTTGGAATAGCTTCGACAAGACGCCCAGGATCAAATCCTTCCCATTCCGCTGGAACATCTTCGCCCCATTTCCTCGGGATAAGCTCGCCTGGGATGCCCTGCTCTTTGCTGTGTATTACGCCAAAGGTAACCACATCTATGTCCGAAGAAATCCGCGACAGCGGTGTGAAAATTGTAAACGCATCAAAAAACTTGTTAAGTTCTTGATAGTCTACGCTTGTCATGTTGTGAATAAGGTTGGTACCCAGTGGTTCGTTTCTGGGGTAATTCAACATTAGGCGTTGGGGTAATTATACATTAGATGATGTTTACCCAGTACAGGAGGGATGCAAAAGAGGACAGCTAGGCGACTGTCCTCTTTTGTAAGGGGGTGCTTATACGGCTTATAGCTCTCGGACGATTCCTTAGAGGGTGTAGAGATGATCAGGGTCTTCTACGCCCTTCGCATACTCTTTAAGGATTCCGCGCCCAGAGATATGAACCATAATTTCAACCGTGCCGCCGCCAATCTGGAAGCCACGACAATCAAGCATAAGCCGCGATACCCGCGTTTGGTCGGTAAAGCCAAGTCCGCCCATAAGCTGGAGCGCACGCGAGCAAACATCGGTCAGCTGTGGCGCACCATAGCGCTTCAGCATGGCAGCATCATTGTTTACAGGAATGCCGTTGTCCATCTTCCAAGCGCTTCTATACAAAGCGTTGCGGACGTTGGAAAGCACTATCTGCATCTCGACGATATGTTCTTGAACGAGTTGGTAGGTCTTAATACCCTTGCCGAATTGCTGACGTTCATTGACCCAAGCGCACGCATCTTCCATGGCAGCTTGTGCTTCGCCTAAAAGCTCAGCCAACAACACGATACGTTCCCATTCGAAGTTTTTCATAAGCTGCAAAAAGCCCTTGCCCTTGATGCCCAAAAGCGCGCTTTCGTCGACAACAACATCCTCAAGGTGAATCATGGCAAACGGCATGATTTGCATACCAATTTTGTTGAGCGGCTCGATGGTAACACCAGGAGAATTTGCGGGAACCAGATACATTGACATTTCTTTGTTTTCACGCGCAGGATCTTCGTCTTTGCACACTACGATAAAGCCATCGGATGTTTCCCCTGAAGTAACCCAGGTTTTCACACCATTGATATGAATCTTGCCCTCGGCATCTTTGGTGGCAGTTGTGGTCATACCTTGGTTGTCAGAACCTGCCTCGGGTTCTGAAATTGCCAAGCAATACGGAGGATAGCCATGGTCTTTGTAATAATCCATCGCATATTGGAACTGTTCGGGTGTGCCAAATTCAGCCATGTCAAACATGATGAGCAAATTCGGCGCCATGGGGATGTTTCCTCCCGCATGATTCAACTCTTCGATAATCATGGTCATGGTAAGGTGGTCAACGGGTATTCCACCGTATTCTTCGGGCAGTCCGTAAAGACCCCATCCTTCATCAACCCATGCTTTTGCAACCTTGGGGTCGATGCCACGATTCTTGTAACCCTCAGCAATAACTTCTTCACTCAGCCACTTTTTCGAGAACTCACGGATACCTCTTTTGATCCTTAATTGTTCTTCTGTATACCCAAAATCCATTATTCCTCCTATCAAATTTTCTTTATCCAAAACGCTTTCGTGTTGGAACTTTTATAGCCATCCTGTTTGCCGCGAAACAGAAACGACGTCTAAAATGCCATAGCCGAAGTGTAGCCACCCTTGACCGCTTCAAGGGTACGATAGACTTCCCCATCGGGTGTGGTCGCATCGCCAATAAGCTTGGCTTGCGGGAAGTGCGCTACGATTTCGTCATAGAGTTTCGTATTTTTTTCAACGCCCAAAGAAAGAAGAATGGTGTCACATTCGATGAAGGATTCGCTTGTGGTTTCTTCCTTCGTTTCCTTGTTGATAGTCGTGGTTGAAACACGGGCACCCTTCTTCGTTACTTCCAGAAGGCTTGTTCCTGTCATAAGTTTCACGCCTTCTTTTTTGAGCTTGGTAAGAATTGGATTTTTGTCGATGATGCCGATTCCGTTACCCATCTTCTGTGCTGCATCAATAACGATGATCTCGCGCCCATCCTTCATGGCTTCGGCGCATTCAAGACCCGCAAAACCGCCGCCCACAATAAGAAGTTTCTTGCCGACAATAGCCGTTGGTCCAGCGCTCATATTAAGTCCCATGCGCATAAATCCCACGGTTCCACCTTGCGCCTTAATCGCCGTAACGGCAGCTTTCCAGATGATTCCCTTGCCTTCGGGAACAATGCCAGCAACCATGTCTTTGATGTCTTGGGATGAAACAACATTCTTTTCGTTGATGCCAGGGACATCAATACCGATGACATCGCCGCCAGGAGCAACCACAATTTCATCAGCGTTAAGCGCCTTGAGCGTTTCAACGTCAACCTTTGTTTTCAGCCTAAGATCGATGTTGGGATGAAGCTTCACTTCGCCCTTCCAATAGGTAACCAATGGCTCAATATTAGGATTGAGGACTTGAGCCATATTTAAAAGACCACTCACGCGATCGCTCTTATCAAGCACCGTAACGCGATGCCCGCGAATCGCCGACACGCGCGCCGTTTCCAAGCCGCCAGGCCCCGCACCAACAACAACGATATGCTTCTTTTCTGTTGTCGGATGCTCTTCGGGCGTGCCCACAGCAATGCCCTCCCACACGTTGGCATTGACCGAACATTGGCAAGGCTTGCCAAGGAAAATATTATCGAGGCAGCGACTGCACACAATACAAGGACGCACTCGTTCGGGGTATCCTTCGCTCACCTTTTTGGCAGT
This sequence comes from Eggerthellaceae bacterium, assembly GCA_009782615.1. GTDB lineage: Bacteria > Actinomycetota > Coriobacteriia > Coriobacteriales > Eggerthellaceae > WRIS01. Next base: position 337,069 of record WRIS01000001.1, read on the forward strand.
TTCGGGATCCGCAATAAACTGCCGCGCCATACCAACAGCATCACCATAGCCCTCACTCACGACCTTGTTGCACATATCAAGGCTATTGATGCGCGTGCCAGGGAAAACGGGTTTGTTCGTTACCGTCTTGCACTCCTTCGCAAGCCCAATAAATTCGCCTTCGGGAACAATCTGATTAGCCACAGGACGCGGTGCTTCATGAAAGCCCACCTGAATACTCCACGCATCAACACCATGCGCTTCAATGATGGGGATAAGTTCTTTCGTGTCTTCAATACGATTGCCCTCAGGCATAAGGTCATCGGCAGAAATGCGGATAAGGATAGGCATATCATCACCACATGTGGCATGAATTTCATCAATTATCTCTGTGAGGAGACGAGCGCGATTTTCAGCCGAACCACCATATTCGTCAGTTCGATGATTGGAATACTTCGAAAGAAATCGCATAACCATATACCCAATACCAGCATGAACCTCAATGATATCGATGCCAGCATCCTTGCAGCGCTTGGCTGCCTGTCCATATTGCTCCACAACCAGCTTGATTTCTTCTTGCGTATATTCGCGTTCGGGCATTCCCACAAACGGACCAGACGGAACATCTTTGGACGGAGCATAAGACATCAGCGGGTCAGCACCGCTTGCGCGCCATTCGTAACAAAGTTGCAGCTGCGCGGCGACCTTGGCGCCATGTTTATGGCAGACCTCGGCAATCCGTTCCCACCCAGGAATAAACTGGTCGTCCCAAATACCGCAAGCACCCGTCGTTGTATGATACTTCGGTTGCGTGTCGAAGCAATCGCTCACATAGGCTGAGCCAACTTCGATAAGAGCAACGCCGCCTTTTGCACGCTGTTCATAAAAATCAATCAAATCCTCGGAGATGTGGTAATTGTCAACCTTTTCAATCGTCATGGGAAGCATTATGAAGCGATTGCGCAATTCCACCTTCCCGATATTGAATGGCTCTAGGAGCGCTTGATATTTTGCCACGGTAGAACCCCTCTCTCTTTCACACTTTATTCGCAAGATTGTTTGCCTGTAAAACATGGTAGGCGCTGAAATAGACCGTATCCATGGGCAGAATTATCTCTTTGTTACCTTTTTCGGGAAATTTGTAAACTTTTTTTCCTCTATATGGGAAGAGTGATTCTCTTTTTCTGTATTTATATGACCTGAATAAACTTCTGTTGCATAAAGAGAGCAAGTTTTCTGCACAATTTTTTAATTTTGTCCGTGATTTGGAAGGAAGGCCATATTACAATGGTAGCATCGTTTCGGGTATGAAAAATCTCAAGAAATGAGGGGAACAATGAACGCGCTTAACACCATGTTGCTCATTGCAAATACTTTTGTTGACCTCTGCGATAAAATGCCTTTGAAAAAGATTTCCATTAGCGACATCGTTGAGCGCACGGGCAAGAACCGAAAAACCTTCTATTACCACTTTGAGAACAAAGACTACCTGATCAATTGGATTTTTCGCTACGACCTTGGGCTTGCTCTCCGCGATACTTTTTCTGAGGGCGCCCTACTCTACGAAAACGCAAGCGAAGATTCACTGAGCCAGTTTCCTTATTATGTAACGCAAAAATCGGGTGTTCGTTCGCTTGACCATTCAATGTTTTTCGAATGCTTCTCAAAAACACTTGAGGGCAAGCGAAAATTCTATACGCAGGCGCTTCTTGACAATAGCCCCTGTTCGTTGCGCAACTATCTCTATGATCTCTATCTTCCGACCCTCAAAAACGACATCTATTTGATTTTGTCTAATCGCTATCTTCCCGCAGAAAACGTGCAATTCCTTGCAGAATTTTATACCTGCGCCTTTTTGTACTATTTTATCCGCAGGTGTTGTACCCAGCCTCACGTAACCAACCTGATTGGCCATGCAGGACCTTTTGCCAACATCATTCATAACTCCCTTGAAATGGAGATACGCGAAGCGCAGTTGAGACGGAATCTTTAGTCTATTCCATCGTTGTTGACGTGCGGGTCGGGGCGTTACCGTTGTTGCCTGGATTGCCGCGCATCGCAAGCGATGCTCGCAATGACAAATATCGACGGAATCTTTAGTCTATTCCATCGTTGTTGCGGATGAGCTTGCGCTTGATTTTGCCACCGATGGTTTTCGGCAATTCGTCAGTAAATTCTACAATGCGCGGATATTTATAGGGTGCTGTCGTCTTTTTCACGTGTTCTTGCAGCTCTTTGATGAGTTCATCGCTTGGCTCCCAGCCGCGCGCAAGTACCACCGTCGCTTTTACGACCATGCCCCGCACAGGGTGCTGCGCTGCCGTAACCGCACATTCAACAACCGCATCGTGTTCAACAAGGGCACTTTCAACCTCGAACGGACCGATGCGATAGCCGCTGCATTTGATAACGTCGTCATCGCGCCCCACGAAGAAGAAATATCCATCGCTGTCGCGCCATGCCATATCGTGGAGATTGTAGTAATCGCCGCCAACCGCATCGTGCGTGCGTTGTTCATCGTGGAAATATCCCACGAAAAGCCCTGGCGGCCACGATTCTTTCAAGCCCGTAACGCAAATCGCACCCTCTTCGCCGTCATCAACCTCGACACCGTCTTCATCAAGTAATTTGATATTGAGCAAAGGCGAGGGCTTGCCCATCGAACCAGGGCGCGGATCAACCCAAGGAAACGTTGCCAACAACACGGGCCCTTCCGTTTGACCGAAACCTTCGCGGATACGCTTGCCTGTTGCCCGTTCCCACGCCAAGGTGACTTCTGCGTTCAGAGGCTCCCCTGCAGTTGCAAAATTTTCAACCGACGAAAGATCCCAGGATGCAACATCTTCTTGCAACATGAAGCGATACATAGTTGGTGGCGCGCAAAACGTGGTAAGGCGATACTCTTCGATTTTCCCCAAGAGTTTTTCAGGGATAAATTTGTCCATGTCGTAGGCAAAAATCGTGGCTCCCGCAATCCATTGCCCATATATTTTGCCCCACCCAAACTTCGCCCAACCGCTGTCGGTGACGCTCATATGCAGGGTGTTTTCTTGCACCTGTTGCCAATATTTTGCCGTCAAGATGTGCCCGAGCGGATGCGCGAAATTATGGCACACCGCTTTTGCGAGTCCCGTTGTTCCACTGGTGAAATAAATTAGCATAATGTCTTTTGCCAATGGTACCGCATCCCCCGTTGGGCGCGCCCATCTTTCAGACGCGTCTTCAATAAGGCTTGCAAAAGAGAGCCATCCCTCGCGCGGGGCGCCCACAATCACCCGTTGTTCAATGCTCGGGGCATCAGGCATCGCGGCTTCAGCCTGTGTACAAACGTAATCATCGTCAACGCAGATAAGCATTTTCAAGCTCACACTTTCGGCGCGATACACGATGTCCTTCGCTGTCAGCTGAAGGGATGCTGGAATAAGCGTTGCGCCGATTTTGCACAGTGCCAGCGCACACACCCAGTATTCCCAGCGGCGGCGCAAGATAACCATGACAGTATCGCCCTTGCCGATACCCAAATCGACAAAAGCGTTCGCAGCCTTATTGCTCAAGCGCGAAAGGTCGGCGAAGGTAAATTCTTCTTTTCCGTCAGTATCATCACACCATACCAGAGCGCGTTTTTCAGGCTCAACTTGTGCCCATTCGTCGACAACGTCGTAGGCAAAGTTAAAATCATCGGGTATTTCGATTTTGAAGTTGCTATAAAAATCCTCGTAGGATTCAAAATCAATACGAGGGCAATATTTTTTCAACACATGGTTCATTGTTCACCTGTTCGCTCATTTATTCAATCGTTTCTGCGTTCGTCTTGCGTTCATTTCGTCTTGCGTTCATTTCGGCGCTACTCAATCGTCTCGGCGCTACTCAATCGTCTCTGCGATTATCGTCACAAACTTCGCGGGCACGTTGCCTCCGCAGCGTTGCCCGTGTGGTTGGCTCGGGTCAAAATAGATACTATCGCCCGCATTCAAGGAAAACTCCTGGTCTTTCCAGTTAATGATAACCGTTCCTTCTAAGACCATATTGAATTCCTGCCCTGAATGGGTCACTGGTTTCACCGATTCGTCGCTGGGGTTTACGGTAACGAGCAGCGGCTGCATAATTTTTTTGCTGTAACGCCAGGCGAGATCTTCGTAATAGTACCCAGGATAGCGGTCAATTTCGCGACCCTCGCCTGCCCGCACAATGTGATAGGTGTCAAGTTTTGCTGCTGTACCTGTCAGTATTTCGGTAAACTCCACGCCGAATTTACGCGCAAGGTGATAAATTGCCGAAATCGGCACGTCTGCGCCTGTTTCTTCCCAAGAATTATACGTATCGAGCGAAACCTCAAGTTCTGCCGCCATTTCTTCGCGGCTTACATCACAAGCTTCGCGCAGTCCTTGAATACGCAATCCAATCTCAGAAAATTCCATGCTTATTCACCTTCCTTGCGTGGGCGCCTTTCGGAAACTTTCTTCATTTCTTCAAAGCTCGCTATCCCCAGTTCCAGTGCTTCCTTGTTCTTTTCTACCAGGGCAATCTTTGCTGCGGAAACGCATTTTTCCACCGCAGCAAACAGCGTTTCTTTCTTGCAAAAGCCTATTTCGGCAAAAAGCCGCCCAACCGTCACGACGTTAGCAAGCCCTTTTAAGCCCGCTTCTTCGGCAAGCTTGGTTGCAGGAAAGCCCACTAAGTGAAGGTCATCCCTTTTTTCTGTACAGTTCACCAAAGATGAATCGATAAGCGCCAAGCCATTCGGCGCAATGTCGTGTTCAAACTTGTCGAAAGAGGGCTGGTTCAAAGCGACCAACACATCAGGGGACACCACCAAGGGAGAACCGATAGGTTCATCGGACAAGCAAACACTGCAATTTGCCGTACCGCCGCGCATTTCAGGACCATACGAAGGAAGCCACGAAACTTCGCGCCCTTCTAAAAGCCCTGCATAAGCGATGAGTTTTCCCGCAAACAGGATGCCTTGACCTCCAAAGCCTGCCAGGATGATGTTTTGCGTAGCTTGTGCTGCTTGTGTAGCCATCACTTATCCCCCTTATACGCAATCGGGCAATCGGCAACTTTCGCACGCGCCGCTTCGCCCACATCGGCAAAACCCTCTGCCACTACATCACGGTAGGTTCCCAGCGGATAATACGGAAGCATATTTTCGCGCATCCACGCAAACGAATCTTGCGGGGTCATTCCCCAGTTCGTCGGGCAGGTGGAAACAACTTCAATGAGCGAATAGCCCACATTGTCCATCTGATATTGGAAGGCCTTCTTGATGGCTTTTTTCGCCGCCCGCACATGCTTGGGCGTGTCAACCGTCACGCGCTCAATCAGCGCAACCCCGTCAAGCGTGGCAAGCATTTCCGATACCCGAATGGGATATCCCGCCTCGACCACATCGCGACCATAGGGCGATGTTTGCGTCACCTGATTGGGCAGTGTGGTGGGTGCCAACTGCCCGCCTGTCATTCCGTAGATGGCGTTGTTGATGAAGATAACGGTAATCTTTTCGCCGCGCGTTGCAGCATGAATGGTTTCTGCCATGCCGATGCTGGCGAGGTCACCATCCCCTTGATAGGCGAACACCAAGTTTTCGGGAAGTACACGTTTTACCGCCGTCGAAACCGCAGGAGCGCGTCCGTGAGAAGCCTGTATTACGTCACAGGAAAAGAAATTATCGGCGATAACCGCACATCCCACGGGTATAACCGCAATCGTTTTGCCCTCGATATCCATTTCATCAAGACACTCGGCAATGATGCGATGGACGATACCGTGAGCGCAACCAGGACAATAGGTAAAGGGCGCATCCTCAAGGGCACGCGGGCGCTGAAAAACTATTTTAGGCTCAACTTTCGCCTTTGCTGTGCGTTCTTTTTCAGCCATGACTATGCACCTGCCTTTCCACCTGTTAGCGCGGCCGCTGCTTCGGCCGCTTTTCCACCTATTGCTTCGTGCATCGCTTCGATTTTCGCAAGCACTTCTTGAGGCGTGGGAATAACGCCGCCCGTGTGTCCGAAAAATTCAACAGGAGCACGCCCCGCAACAACCAGGCGGATATCGTCAACCATTTGCCCCATGTTCATTTCAACGCTCAAATAGCTTTTTGCCGTAGCAATAGTTTCTTCAATCGCAAATGCGGGGAACGGCCACAAGGTTATCGGGCGGATAAGACCCGCCTTAATGCCTGCTTCCCGCGCAGAAACAACGGCAGAACGCGCAATGCGAGCACTCGCACCAAACGCCATCACGACGATTTCGGCATCATCAGTCATGAAGTTTTCAGCACGCGGTTCATCGCGCTTTATCACTTCGTAGCGCTCGAAGCGCTCCTTGATTTTTCCTTCAAGTTTGTCAGCTGACAAGAACAGCGAATTAACAATATTGTGGGGGCGAGCATGATTGTGACCAACCGTTGCCCACGGCTTTTCGGGTGCGGTATTCTTCGGTTCGGGAAGCACCACGGGCTCCATCATCTGCCCCAACATCCCGTCTGCCAAAATCATCACTGGCGTGCGATATTTGTCGGCAACATCAAAGGCGCTATACGCACAATCAGCCATTTCTTGTACGGTAGACGGCGCATAAACAATAACGTGCAAATCGCCGTGCCCCAGTGCGTGAGTCGCCTGCGCGTAATCTGCCTGCGAGGGCTGAATGCCGCCCAAACCCGGACCGCCACGCTGAATGTTTATGATGACACCAGGAAGGTCGGCACCTGCCATATACGATATCCCTTCCCCCTTAAGCGAAATCCCTGGAGAAGACGACGATGTCATAACCCGAGCACCCGCGGCTGACGCACCGTATACCATGTTGATGGCCGCAATTTCACTTTCTGCCTGAAGAAAGGTTCCGCCTTCTTTGGGCATCCGCTTTGACATGTAGGCGGCGAGTTCTGTTTGGGGGGTTATCGGATAACCGAAAAAGAAGCGACAACCCGCACGCAAGGCGCTTTCCGCCAGCGCTTCGTTGCCCTTCATCAATACTTTCTCTGACATGGTTTTACCTCTCGACCGTGATAGCAACATCAGGACACATGAGCGCGCACGATGTGCATCCCGTGCATGCATCTTCATCAATCAGGCGCGCGGGGTGATATCCCTTCGCGGTGATAGCATCATTATCCAGCTCAATGATATTTTCTGGACACGCATCAACGCACAGACCGCATCCTTTGCAATACCTATCATCAACGATAATTCGTGACATAGCGAAACCTTTCGTATGGCTAGAGTCATAGTTTAACTCTCGGCTCACCTCTTGAAACAGAGGGCTTTTGAGTAGTTGGGGGAACCTGCCTTGTTCATAGTTCCCACGGGGTATGCACATATACTTGCACAAGATAGGGGTTAAGGGGAACCTCAGGCGGAAAAAATGCCGAACTTTTCGGACAATTGGACGCCTTTGGGGTTTGCGAAGCGTCTAAATCGTGAAGAAGCGGGTGCGGAATCGTCGTTGCAAGAAGCGGCAAGTTGGTGTCGCGGGCAATGTTTTCGGCGAAATCACGCGAAGCGAGCAGCGTTGCAAGCGCTGTTTCGCCTTGCAGGTGCGAATTGTTGACAAGCCCCGTTGCACGCAAGCCCGATTTTGCCTCGATATCCCGCAGTAGCGAAACCGCCTCTGTTATATCCTGCGTGAGGTTGCGATACGCATTCAGCACATAAAGCATAGCGTGGGGGTGCGCAGCGATTTTCTTCCCGAAACGCCCAAGCGCGGTTGCCCCCACATCGTCTCCGCCGACATCAAAGATGACCGTGTGGTTTTCTCCCGCAGCATTAATCAGTGTGTCAATGCGCCCCGAAAGGCTTGGCATATCAAGTGTGGTACCTGCATAAAGCGGCGCAATAAGTTCGACCCCTTCGTCTTTAAGCAGAGCGCCATAATCGCTTGAGCGAAAATAGGGATTCACGATATCCAAGTCGATTAAGGTGACCTGCTTTCCGCTTCGTGCCGTGTCAATAGCAAGATTCATCGAAAGATTGGTTTTCCCCACACCGTAGTGCCCCACTATCAAAGTAAGGGGCGCGAGGGGAAGCAAGTTTTGCTGTTGTACTTGTGGTGGCACACTGTTTTGCTTCGTTTTTTCGTTCATATACTTCATCCATATGCTTGTCTGTGTTTGTTTTTCAAGGATGATTTTATCACGCTTGCCGCACTCAAAAACATCCCGTGTACAAACTCACATGAATGAATTGCGTGCTGCTTGTCGATTTTGTCAATTTGCATTACTATTATAGACGAGCCGCACGGAGCGTTAACTCCGCACGGCTCTCGGATCACTTGTGTGGTTCGGGATTATTTTGTTGGCTCCTCTTCTTCATCGGAGAGGAGTTTTTTCTTCAAGTCAATCAAAAAACAATCAACCGCAGAATAAATCCTGCCAAAGAAAACCAAAATTCTTCCCTCATAGGAATCACCTCCCCTCATGACCTTCAATCATGTAACGTTTTGGAAGGGGGGATTGAATCCCTATGCCCACAAGTTTTCCGTACCTCTAACTATAATGACCCGATTAGGCAAAAACATGACAGAAATTGCTGCTCAGTGTGCAGAAAGATTCGCTATAAATTCGATGTATTTTTAACAGGGATTAGACAGAAATCAACGCTACTTTTGACACTGTTTAGAAAGAAATTCTTCAAGAAGTTGATAAATTTTCTACGGATTCTTGATGCAAATTAAACCTTTATTCTTAAAATTTTTTTGCTGATGCGTTATTTTTTGGTCCCTTGCGCTTCATTTTGCATTACAATGCCTTATCACCCAAGAAAAAGAAAAGGAGGTAAGTGTTCATGGAGCCGAATATAAAAGAGGTAGCAAATCGCATTAAGGCGTTACGCGAAGATATGGATTTCACGTTTGAAGAAATGGCTGCGGCAACGAATCGCAGTGCACAAGAATATGAGCGACAGGAAAACGGCGAACAAGACCTTTCCTTCACCTTTCTTTATAAGTGCGCTGAAAAGCTTGGGGTCGATGTCATCGAACTTCTCACGGGCGAAAACCCTCATTTGAGCGGCTATTCGCTCATCCGTGCCGACGCGGGACTTTCCATCAAGCGACGCGCGGGGTTTGAGTATCTCCACAAAGCCCCCCACTTCAAGAACAAACTTGCCGAGCCATTCTTAGTAACGGCTCCCTATCTTGAAGAAGAACAAGACGCGCCGATTCACCTTTCAAAACATGCGGGGCAAGAACTCGACTACATCCTTTCAGGACGTATGCGCTTTGCCTATGAAGACCATGTGGAAGAACTCGCTGCTGGCGACACCCTGCTCTACGATTCGGGTCGCGGACATGGCATGGTTGCAATCGGGGGCGAGCCTTGTGTGTTTCTCGCCATCGTCTTAAAGCCCCAGCAGGACTGCATTAGTTAGGCGCTGCGCCCGTGATTTTCCCACCGCGCAAAATCACGAGTCGGTGCCCTGCCCACATTTTTGCAAACCCGCTGCTGCGGAACATAAAACCGCATCCTTCAAAGAAAGAATTATCATGAGAAATATCAATTTGCGTTACGTCAACGAAACTTATAACGAGTTAAACCAACTTGAAACTTTCGACGTCAACTGTCCTGATGATTTTAATTTCGGCTACGATGTTGTTGATGATATAGCCGAAAATGACCCCAACCGCATGGCGATGGTCTGGTGCAACCCCGAAGGCGAAGAACACCTTTTCACCTTTGCCGACATGAAGTACTGGTCTGACAAAACCGCAAACTTCCTTGCTGAAAACGGCATTGGCGCGGGCGACATGGTCATGGTAATCTTGCGCCGCCACTACCAGTTCTGGTTTGTTGCAACCGCACTCCACAAGCTGGGTGCCGTTATGATTCCTGCAACCTTCATGCTCAAAGAGCACGACCTGGAATACCGCTTAAACGGCGCAGGTGTAAAGTCGCTCATCGTCACTGACGCAGGAGACATTGCTGAAGTGTGCGACCGCGCAGAAGAACTCTGCCCGACCCTCGAAACGAAGATTCTCGTGAACGCCGCAAGCGCCCTTGAGCATCGCCAACAAGATGGCTCTTTCGATTTCGCCGCAGCGAAAAAACCCTGCGGTGCAGAACTAAGCGGACCAGAAGGCCTCTGCGCGGCACCCGTTTCACGCGCGGGCTGGCTTGACTTTAACACCTCGGTGCGCGCCGCTTCAGAAATCTTTGAGAAGCGCACCACCGCATCAGCAGAACCAATGCTTGCTTACTTTTCAAGTGGCACCAGCGGAAACCCTAAGCTGGTACTCCACGACAGCGCTTATGCCCTCGCCCACCTGATGACAGCAAAGCACTGGCACAATGTTGAACCCGATGGCGTGCATTTCACCATCGCCGACACTGGCTGGGGCAAGGCGGTGTGGGGCAAATTCTACGGGCAATGGCTTATGGAAGCATGCGTGCTCACCTATGACTTCGACCGCTTTGTGGCTGACGAAATACTCGCCCTTGTTTCCAAATACCGCCTTACCAGCTTTTGCTGCCCGCCCACCATGTACCGCCTTATGATGCAGTCCGACATCACGCGCTTTGACCTCACGTCGCTGGTGCACTTGAGCACGGCAGGCGAAGCGCTCAATCCCGACATCTTCGATTTTTGGCTCAGCGCCTGCGGGCTTACTATCTATGAAGGCTTCGGGCAAACCGAAACCGTCGTATCCATCGGCAACTTAACAAATTCAACGCCGCGTTCAGGTTCGATGGGCAAGCCAGTTCCCCTCTACCAAGTGGAAATCAAGCGCGCGGACGGCAGCCGCTGCGACACTGGTGAAACTGGCGAAATCTGCATTAGCGTAGAACCTTCAAAACCAGCGGGCATCATGATGGGCTATTACCGCGACGAAGAAAAAACGGCTGAAGCCATATACGACGGCTGGTATCACACTGGCGACACCGCGTGGTGCGACGAAGATGGCTATTTGTGGTATGTGGGTCGCAACGATGACGTCATCAAATCATCGGGGTATCGCATCGGGCCTTTCGAAATTGAAAGCGTACTTTTGGAACATGATGCCGTAAGCGAATGCGCCGTAACAGGCGTGCCCGACCCCCTGCGCACCACCGCAGTCAAGGCAACCATCGTCTTGGCACCTGGCTTTAGCGGAAGTGATGAACTGACGAATGAATTGCAAACCTGGGTCAAGGAACAAACCGCGCCCTACAAATTCCCCCGCATCATCGACTACGTGAGTGAACTGCCAAAAACGGTCAACGGGAAAATTCGCCGCAGTGTTATTCGTGAAAAGGACTATCGGAGCAGCTAGGTTCTTCCTGCTCCTCTTCGCAGTAGGCGTCAAGTTCGTCGCGTGCTGCAGAAGGAGGGAAACCAATAAGTTCTTCCTCCGCAACAAAGCGGCGCCGTGCTTGATCACAACTGCTGGTAATCACAACGTCCGCAAAGGGGGTGTCCGCAAACGGGGTGCCGCTAACTGCGGTGTGCGCAGATACGGCACGCTCGCTTTCGGGTAAGCTGCCCGCAGCCAAATCACGTTCGGCTTTCTCTTGGTTTTTGCCGTAATAGATTGCCAAATCATACCTGTCAACGACTTGGCGCAGGTAGTCAATGTAGATTCGCCCTGCTTCGGTAAGCGCAACGTGCGAAGTGGTTCTGTCGAAAATGCGAAATCCTGCTTCTCTTTCTGCTGCTGCTACATGCTTGCTCAGAGTTGATTGGGTGATATAGAGCCTTTCGGCCGCCTTGCTGAAACTCAAGAGGTCGGCAAGAACAATCAATTCCTTGCAATATTCAAGATTCAACGTTCAGCCCTCCAAAGACATCACGGAACAGCCCTTGTTTTTCGACGGTTGATTCATCGCTGGAATCAGCATCAAAAAACCTACACTTCGTAGTTTCCCGTGATTATAGAGAGTCTCTTTTCACCCTTCGGGGTGATTTTTGAATGCTATGAAAGTTCACCTATTTCCGATAAAAAATAGGTATGGATGTGTCTTTGCAATCCCGAATTAGCGGAAGCGCACCGTGCCGTTTTCGCCGCGATGACAGGTCTTAACGAAACGCACGGTTTTGTCTTGCGCGTTCATAACAACCGATTCTGTGGTAATCGACCCTTCAGCAATCGACACGCCCGAAACCATTTCGCCGTTGGTCACACCGCAGGCAAGAAATGCCGCATCGTCGGAACGCACGAGCATATCCATGGTCAACACGCCGTCAAGATCGACTTCGGCAGTTTTTTCCGCACGGGCACGTTCGTCATCGGAACGGAAGCGGAAGCGCCCCATGAAGACACCGCCAATGGCTTTGAGTCCCACGCACGCCAAAACACCTTCGGGAGCACCACCCGAACCCATATATAAGTCGATTCCAGTCCCAGGAACCGCCGTTGCGATAGCACCGAAAACATCGCCATCGTCGATAAGGCGCACGCGCGCACCTGCTGCGCGAATTGCCGCAATCAAATCTTCGTGACGGTCGCGGTCAAGCACGCAAACATTCACTTCAGACACTGGTTTTCCGAGCGCCTTGGCAACCGCTTTCACGTTTTCTTCGGGCTTCGCATCGATGTGCACCTTGCCAACACACGCAGGTCCAGCAGCGATTTTTAACATATAGGTATCGGGCGCAAACAAAAGCGCCCCCTTCGGAGCAATCGCTATCGTTGTCAGGGAATTCGGCTTGTTGTAAGCGCACAGATTCGTGCCTTCAAGCGGATCAACCGCAATATCTATCTCTTCGCCACCACGTCCGACCTCTTCGCCGATGTAGAGCATGGGGGCTTCATCGCGCTCCCCTTCTCCGATGACGATACGTCCTGAAAAATCGATATCATTGAACGCGTCGCGCATCGCGGTTGTTGCCGCCTGGTCAGCAGAAACTTTGTCGCCCTTGCCCACCCAGTCCGCACACGCAATAGCGGCAGCTTCGGCAACATTGAGGATTTCCATAATTCGAGCAGCTTGCATAAAAACCCCTCCTTTTCGGATGTATGGTGCCCCCAATTCTACAACAATTTATTGGATGCGTGCCATACGTACCGCAAAATGAGCATCAGATGACCCGCGATACACAACAGACGCAAAGGCAGCCTTGCCCGCGATTGGCTCAAGTTCAAAATCTTTTCCCGCATCACTTTTCAAGAATCTCTCGATAACCGCATTGTTTTCTTCCCGCGTTATCGTGCAGGTCGAATACGCAAGATGCCCCCCGACCTTTACCTGCTTCGCCGCTTCTTCCAGCAGGGAAAACCCCTGTTCGGCAAGCACGGTGATATCGCGTGGCTGGATACGCCAGCGAATTTCGGGATGGCGACGCAAGGTTCCCAAACCCGAACAAGGCGCGTCAAGAAACACAAAATCGAAAGACTTTTCGGGAAAGGTCGCGCTCAGCTTGCGCGCATCGACAACGCGAGCCTCAACGAGCGCCACCCCATAGGTTTTTGCGCGTTGCTTCAAAAGTTTCATCTTGAAACCGTGATTGTCGAGTGCGGTAAAAGACATTTGGCTGTTGAAGCGGCGATAGGCACCACTTTGCAACAAAATGGTTTTCGTAGCCCTGCCTGCCCCGATTTCCAGAAATCGCTCAGGCAAAACATCGGGAAGAATGTGGGCGGCTATGAATTGCGAAGCCGCATCGCTCACGAGAATCTTTCCCTCGTCGATGAGTGCCTTGATTTCGGGGGCGAGCAAAGCCTTGCTGTCTTTCAGCAAAAAACACCCTGGTATCGGTGTGTCTGCCAGCGATATAGCGAAAAGCCTCACGTCGAGCGCGGAAAACACCGCTTCGACTTCGGTGTCGCTTGCTTTAAGGGCATTGACGGCAATGAATAGCGGCGACGGGTCGTTTGAGGCTTCCATGAACGCTTGAGCACCTTCGCGTCCAAATTCTGTGATAAGCAGTTCGGTGAGCCAAAGCGGAAAAGCGTAGAGCCGCGCAAAGGCAGCCGTATCACTTTTCACGTCCCCCCAAGGAAAGGTGTCCTTGGCAGCAAGGATTTTCCGCAACACGGCGTTTGCAAGCCCGCCCGCCTTGGGATTCACGCTTTTTACCAGTTCAACGCCTTGGTCTACGGCAGCATATCCCGATTTTTCTAAAAAGATTATCTCGTAGCAGCTGATGCGCAAAGCATCGCGAATGAGCGGATCCAGTTCGCGCGGGTCGTGAAGGGCATTATTGAGCATTTCGTCGAGCGTGCCTTGAGCACTCGTTACCCCTAAAGCGAGTCGCCTTGCAAAGGCCTTGTCAGATGGCGACATGTCCGCTTGGTCGATGTGTTTGGCGGCAAGCTCTGAAGTAAAGGCCGAGCGCTGTCGCACCTGTGTACCCACCTCAAGAGCAGCACGGCGCGCGGGACTGGCTTTCACGCGGTAGTTTTTACCTGGCATTAAGCGCCTTTCCCGTGCGACGGCACTCGTGAGGGCGCTTGTGCTGGTTCAGGGTCGGTTTGAAGGGCTTCCCACCTCAGGCTGCCCTCTTTGATTCCTTGTATACCTGCGCAAAAAGATTTTGCGTCCATTTCAGGCTTTCCGTCGGGCTTGACGTGCAAAACTTCAACCGCGCCGTCACGCGCGCCCAGAAACAGGCGTTTTTGCACAAAGCAAACGTCCCCTGCGCCAAGACCTGCAACAAGTTCTTGCGCTTGTTCGTCCTCTGCAATGTTGCGGGCACGGATAACCGTAAGCGGGCGCGTTGCAACAACACACCGCGAAGGATGCGCCCCCGACGATGCCTGAACCTTCAACCGCACTTCACGCGCGCTATCAGCAGGTGAAATATTCAATTCATGCTTCGCAATCTTGTCGGCATAGGTCACTAAAGCTTCGTCTTGACGTGTCCAATCAAGTGCGTCTTGTTCGCAATGAACCAACGCCGTCAAAAGCGCATACGACCCCAAATTCGCCAGTTCATCGGATAATTCAGAAGCGGTTTTCTCCCCCACAACCGTTGTCCTGCACACACAATAATCGCCTGTGTCCATTCCCTCTTCCATGCGCATAACGCACACGCCTGTTTCCTTGTCGCCGCCAAGAATTGCCCGTTCGATGGGGGCGGCACCGCGCCAACGCGGAAGAAGAGAGCCGTGCACATTCAAGCACCCATAAGGGGGAATATCGAGTACGTCTTGGGGAAGAATCATCCCATAAGCGGCAACACAAACAACGTCGGGCGCCAAGGCTTTCAGCTGTGCCCGTGTTTTTGCGTCCTTAAACGATGAAGGTTTGTAAACGGGAATATCATAGGTTCCTGCCATCAACGCCACGGGAGATGCCTGCATTGCCTTGCCCCGCCCGCGCACCGCATCGGGTCGCGTAAAGACGCCGCCCACCTCGTGGTGCTCGAGCAAGTCCTCAAGGATGGTCGCGGCAAAATCAGGTGTTCCCATGAACACAATCCTCATCAGTTACTCCGAGCCCTCATGAGGATTCAAAGACATATCGCCTGGCTTGGCACCCCGAGCAAGCGCTTCTTCGTAATCGCGCAAAGCGGCTAAGCGTGCAGGCGGGTCACAACTTTCAAACAAGGTTTTGCCGTTAAGATGGTCTATTTCATGTTGAAGACAGCGCCCCAACAGTCCGTCCCCTTCTAAAATCCATTCCTCGCCATCCAAATCGAAATAGCGTACCCGCACAAAGGGCTGGCGAGTCACTGGCACTGAAATGCCAGGGCACGAAAGGCAACCCTCATCTTCGCTGACTCCCTCCCCTTCCAAATCAACAATTACAGGGTTGAGAAGGTAGATGGGAGATTGTGTTTCACTCACTTCATGTTCGGGATCGCAATCCACCACAATGAGGCGCTTGAGCACACCTACCTGAGGCGCGGCAAGTCCGACCCCATTATTCTTATACATGGCTTGTGCCATTTTCTTCGCAAGCCGCTTCAGGCTTTTGTCGTTTAAGTCGCACGGCTCGCACACCTGCCGAAGCAAGGGGTCGGGAGACAAAATTATGTCCATTGTTTGTCCTTCACGTTTTTACCCATGCTGTTTTATGCATGTTCAACACTATATTCTATGCCGATATGCTCTTGGCGGCGGCGCGTAATGTCTTTCTGCATAGCAACGACACTTCCAAAAAGTAGCTCCTGTTCTTCGGCGCTGAGATTCTTTGTGTCGTTAAGTTGCACCTTCAAAGCAGCAACCGTGTCTTCCGCGTCGCCAATTTCGAGTTCTTCTATCAAAAAGCGCGCAAGTGTTGCGAAGTCTGTCTTTTCGCCCATCGCTCCTGAAGTAAGAATGCTTGCCGCCTTTGGTATTTCAGCAGCAACTGCGCTCACCAGTTCTGCAGCGCTTATCTGCGCGTCGCGCGACAAGACTTCAAGAATGCGCTCGGCAAGGTGCGCATGAATTGCTTCGTGCCACTGTGTTTGGGCGAGAGTTTGCGAATGAGTAAGCCCGAGTTCTGGGTGGTGAGCACACAGGCTCAAAAACTCCCGTTCGAAACGGCGGCGGTTCAACTCTGCCTGCGGAAGCCGCAGCGGTTTAACACCAGCCTCCGCTCGCATATTGCCCGCTCCCGCGCCTGTGCCCGATGCCGTGCCTGTCCCTACGTTTGCAGGCGAAGAAGCCCCGTCAAAGCTGCGGGGAACTTTCA
Source organism: Eggerthellaceae bacterium (assembly GCA_009782615.1). GTDB lineage: Bacteria > Actinomycetota > Coriobacteriia > Coriobacteriales > Eggerthellaceae > WRIS01. The sequence goes on from WRIS01000001.1 coordinate 353,585, forward strand.
GTTGCGCGAGCAGCGCAAGCGCGCCCTCTTCTTTCATGCGTGGCACTTTGCCCGCAATCTTTACCGCATAATCTTTTGCGAGCAATGAATCCTTAATAGGTGCCAAAATGGAAATCGCATCAGCCACCGCGCGGCTTCTGCTTTCCGCGTCATTCAAATCCCAGCGCGCAAGGCGCCGCTCAATCCCGTATTCGATTAAGTCTTGCGCGTCATCGATAAGCGCGCGCAGCGCATCCGCGCCTTTTTCTGCAACAAAATCCGCGGGATCAAGTTTTTCGGGCAAGGTAGCTGCCGCAAGCCGTATCTTCAAGCGCCCTTTTTCAGGCGTGATGCTATCGTCGATAAAGCCCAGCGCCCTATCTGCCGCTCGCTGACCTGCTTCATCGCCATCGAAGAGGTAAACAATCTTGTTCTTCGCGTGGCGCGCAAGAATACGAATGTGCTGGGCGGTCAGTGCTGTGCCCAAGGTGGCAACCACATTAGTGATGCCCGCCTCGTGCAAGGCGATGGTGTCGGTATAGCCTTCAACCACCACCGCAACCCCTGTTGATGCCAGCGTGGCTTTCGCCTTGTCAAGCCCGAAAAGCACCTCTGATTTGTGAAAGATAGGAGTCTCTTGCGAATTAAGGTACTTCGGTTCCCCGTCTCCCAAAATGCGCCCGCCAAAAGCAATGGCAGCGCCTTGAATATCGCCTATCGGAAACATAATGCGATTGTAGAAGCGGTCTTTGAGCCTTCCGCGCGAAGAAACCGCCACGTTCGCGTCAATTATTTCTTGGTCCTTGAAACCGAGTTTTCGCAGATGTTTTACGAGCAGGTCGTTGCCAGGAGCAAAACCGAGCTGCCACTTTTTAGGAACGTCACCACCGAAACCGCGCGCTGCCAGATAGCTGCGCGCCCCTTGAGCGTTCGCATCGGTGCTGCGCATCAGTTGCGTGTGGTAAAACGCCGCCGCTTCCTTGCAAACTTCGCCCAGCCGCACCTTGTAGCCCTTCGCAACCCCCGCCTTGCCACCCGTTTCCGTAATCGGGATGTTTCCCCGCTCTGAAAGTTTGCGTACCGCATCGGGAAAACCCAAATCGTCAACTTGCATGATGAAAGCATACACATCCCCCCCAGCACCGCAGCCAAAGCAATGCCACAACTGCGCCGCAGGGTCAATCTTGCACGAGGGGGTTTTTTCTTCATGAATGGGGCAGCAACACCAAAAATCGCGCCCTTTTTGGCGAACGGGAACGCGGTCACTTATGACCGAAACGATATCGTTCGCCTCGCGAACTCGTCTGATGTCCTCTTCACCGAATTGCGCCATGGGAACTTAGCGGGATTTGCGCCTTGCGAGAAAGATGAATGCAACGGTGCCGACGAGAAATGCCACAACGAGCGCGGCACGGAAAAGAGTTATATCCTGGTATCCAACAGCCAAAATGCCGACACTAAACAACAACAGGATGCCACACAGTATCGCAAGCCACTTAAAATACGTCGCTGATTCCTTCACGTATTCACCCTCTTTCTACTCGGTTGATATTTGAGAATACTTTAGCACACCCCTTTGTTGATACGCCCTCAAGGCATCAAAAATAGTATAATCAATAGCCGAACATGACCGAATTCACACCCCCTATCAAAAGGAGATTGCTCGGGTGCAAAAACACACGCGATACCTGGATTTGGATCCGCACATTGCCGAAGCAATCCGCCAAAACAGCCCTGATGCTCGTGCACACGAAAATCCGTATCGGACGAGCGATAGTGCGGTGAAACGCAGGCTTCCCAACATCCACGACGAAGCAACGCTGACACGACCTGCTTTCGGGCGCGATATCGAAAAAATCATTAACGTACCTGCTTATAGCCGCTACGCCGACAAGACCCAGGTGTTTTCCCTCATCAAAAACGATGACATATCCCGCAGAAGCCTGCATGTGCAGCTGGTGTCACGCATCGGGCGCAATATCGGCAGGATTCTCGGGCTCAACATCGACTTAATCGAAGCCACCGCACTCGGGCACGACGTGGGACACACCCCCTTCGGGCACGCGGGTGAGCACTTCTTGGGCAAGCTCTATCATGCAAACACCGCTCGCTATTTCAACCACAATGTTCATTCGGTACGCGTGCTCGACAAACTTTTCCGCCGCAATATCAGCCTGCAAACCTTAAACGGCGTTTTGTGCCACAACGGGGAATTTGCCCAACAGCGCCTTGAAATTACCGAAATGCTTGATTTTGAAACCTTCGATGCGCTGGTTGAGCGTTGCTATACGGATGAAAAGGTTATCGAAAATTTGCGACCCTCTTCGCTTGAGGGCTGCGTTGTGCGCGTGAGCGACATGATTGCCTACCTGGGAAAAGACCGCCAAGATGCCCTTGAGATGGGCGTGCTTTCAACCCTTGAATGTTTTGATACCGAAGTCATCGGGAACAATAACGCCCAAATCATCAACAACCTCACCGTTGACATCATCAACAACAGCTACGGCAAAAATCGCATCGAGATGAGCGAAGCGGTGTTCAAAGACCTCAAGCGCGCGAAGAGCCAAAACTACGAACGCATCTACCTCAACGAAGGGGTTATCAGTGGTGCGGGCAATATTGTGGAAGAAATGTTTTCGGACATGTATGAAGTTCTGCTTGTGGATTGCCTCAACAAAAACGAAAGCTCTCCCCTATTCAAGCATCACATCAGCAATTTGGTTGCACGGTCAAAAACCATCACCGCCCAAGATTATCTTAAAGAAGAACCGAACCAAATTGTTGTCGACTATATGGCGTCAATGACCGACAGCTACTTTATTGCCTTGTACGAGTATTTATTCCCCCAAAGCGAAAAGCACATCATCGCCAAAAGCTATTGCCACGACCTTTAATTACGCCTCTTCAGCACTCATGAACGTCGCCTTTATCCCCTTCACCAGAGCACCAAAGTTGTCGTCATCGGTTCCGAGCACATCAGAGACCGCCACATACGTAACAATGTAGTAGACAGCCGCGCACACGAGGGCAAAGCCAAGCCCCGTATAGAAAAACTCAATGATGTATGCTGGAACCAAGCCCGAAATTCGCACGGATGCCCCCAGCCCAACCATGACGGCAAGCGTGAGGTAAGACGAAGTGTCAAAAAACTTAAAGAATCCCGTGAACTTTTCCGTATAGCCTAAGATGCGTTTTATGTGCTTGCGGGAAATGCGCAAAAACATTACGAGAAACGGCAGATAGGTCAAAAGGAAGGCAAGCACCATGGTGCCCGTCCAGGAATCTGCGCTTGTCTGCAAACCAACGCTTATTACCAACGCTCCAGCAAACAGCCAAACGAGCGCTGCCACCAGCAATAACAGTTTTGTGGGAATCTTGAACACGGAAGGCTTCCTTTCACCCGAAAATCAAAGGGACCCATCCCTTGAATACGAAATGCGCTACCAACATAAAGACACCGAGAATAATGCACATGAGAGAATTGCGCTTGAGCGAAGTATTGTGCCGCGCAAGACCGCGGTCGAACATAAAGCAACCAACAATGACGAGGATGACCGAGGATATCGCCACCACCAGAGCAAAGAGATATGTCACGTAGAAGGGGCTATCCTCATATCCTAAGATGCGTGCCGCAAGGGCAAGCACGAGTCCGCCCACAACGAGCAGCGTCCACATCACCACAAAGGCGGTGCCTGCGCGGTCGGTGCTTGCGCGGTTTTGATTGCTCAAAGCGCTCGCAGTGCTCGGCGTTTTTTCGGATGACTCGGGCGTTTCTGTTTCATGACTAGGTTCGGGCGCTTGCGCCTTACTTGAGTCTTTTTTAGCTTGTGTTTGCTTTTTCGTTGCTGCGGTCACGATTCACCCTACTTTTGTTGAAATATTTTGCAGGTTATATCCTACCATAAGTCCCTTTGAGGATAATGGTTGCCGTTAATCGACGAATTTTGCATATTTTGCGTTGATTTATCAATGTCCTGCGGAAACGGCAACGGTAATGGCAACAACGGCAACAACGGCAACGGCAATGGCAACAGCGGAAACAATGGTAACCAGTCGGCGATTGTTGTTGTTGCGGATTCGTCGTTCTACCCGCTCCATCAAGGCAACGGGAAAGACGCGATTGACTGGAAGGGCTACCTGCAAGGCTCAGATTTTGGTTTGAGTGAAAAGAAGGGCGAAACTGCGCTCGTCCCTGGTTACGATGAATACGGAACCGAGGGCGTTTTGTGGCATTTCGTAAATCCCGATAAACTCGGCGGCTATGCCATCATCTATTTCTATGATGGAGCTGGTAACGTTCAAACGGTCAAGATTGAAAAGTCTTATAAAAACGACCAGCATTTTGCCGTGGTTACTCCTCAAGACTGGAAAATTTTTGCTGCGGAATACTATCCCGCCACAGCTCCCAAGAAGGGTGCCACCCAGTTTAACCTCAGCCACACCGCCGCCACCATTGTCAAGGCTATTCCTACGGGAAGCCTAACGGTAAACGCTGAAGCCGATTTAACCATTACGACAAAGACAAAATATCAGATACGTCAAAAAGAATTCACTTACCTTGAAACATGGAGTCAATACGTATCAGAATCTTATGACTCTGTAACCGCAATGGCACAGTCCGACTTTGACACAAACAAGAAAGCCTTTATTGTAGCCAACAGCAATCATTTTGCCTATGCGAAGCTGAGCAAAGATGCTCTTCTTGACAATGATGGTGTCGCGCTTGCCTTGGTTGTCGGAAACGGTCTTAACCTAGTTGGTAATGGCTTGGCAAAGATTGAAAATGGCAAACTCGTTCTTGACTTCAGCACCTATGGCGAAGTCAAATTTGGAGCCCTTGCTTTCACGAACATTCCTAAACCAGGAAATGGCAATATTCATTCGGATAATGCCTTCAAGCACAATAATGTAGCTGTTCTTGAGGTACCCGAAGCAGACGCAAATGGCTTCATCTATCTCTATCTTCACTTTAAGACCGTTCGCTTCGACGGCGGCATGGCGCTAGACGTCAGAGAACTTGATGAACAAGATTACAAAGTCGGCACCAAGATTAAAACCTCAGTCGCAGATCCTGTCGATTTAGCTGTAACGGTCGTGGTGTCTGACTCTAATGGTAATGAAATCCCTGAAGCAAACTGGGCAAAACTTGCTCCTGGTTTCTACCGCGTTGTTTGCACCGCCGAGGGATACGATATCCCATTTTTCGATGAGTCAGTAGAAGTTAAATCAGGTGGATCAACCGAACTAAGTTTTAGCGAAAACTACGAAGAAATCGTAAAAGTTTACGGTGGAGTAAAGTATAGGAAAGACATCTGGAACGAAGCCGAAATAATAAAGATTAACATTGTAACCGTCAAATAAACGCTTCTCAAAGATTTTAAAAAGGGCTGCATTCGCAGCCCTTTTTGTCCTATAAGCGTCAACCTGCCTATCGAGGACTAGGTTGCTTCGTCATTCGCTACGCTCACTTCTCGCAATGACGGCGAGAATCGGGGTGTTCCCGCAATGACAGGTCGGTGTATTAGAGATTTGTACGTACCCATTCGATGTTTGCGAGTACGGTTGCAATGAGTTCTTCTGTTGAGTCAAAGCACATCATCGGACGCAAGAAATGCATGAACTCGAGTTTGAGTTCTGCCCCGTAAAGATCACCCTCAAAATCAAGGATATGAACCTCACACGTTGCCTTAGTTGCATCGGCGAAGGTCGGCGAAACCCCTACTGAAACTGCCGCCTTGTAGCGCACGCCGCCACACAGCGCATACGCCGCATAGACCCCATCACCGAGCGTTTGTATCGCAGCATCAATAACAAGATTGGCGGTTCTAAAGCCAAAATCAACACCATCGCCGCGCCCAGGAATAACCTTCCCTGAAAAACTGTATGGGTGTCCTAAGAGTTCGTTTGCCTTTTCAATGGCGGTATCACCCAACAATTCGCGAATACGCGTCGAGGTGATGGGTGCGCCGTCGCTGCCCTCTAGCTCATGCGCATATATGCACACCTCGTGCTGTGCGCCCCAGCTTTCCAGTTCTTTCACCGTGCCACGTGCGCGCGCACCAAAACGGAAATCGGAACCAACGTGAAGGCTTTCTGGGATAAAGCCATTAAACGTCTTTTCAAGAAATTCTTGCGGTGCATACGCAGCCAAAGCATCGGTGAAGGGCAATACGACTACCGCATCAACGCCACTTGTCGCAAGTGAATCCAGGCGACCTTCGTTAGTCATAAGTTTTTGGAGGCGGTCGGGATGAAACTTTTCGTCAGGGTCAATATCAAAGGTAAGAGCAATGCTCTTGTTCCTGCTTGCCTGCGCAGATTTTATCGCTTCCCCAATAAGGAATTGGTGCCCACGGTGCACTCCATCAAATACCCCAAAGGCACACGACGAACCCGCAAAGAGTGCGTTGTCAAACATATAGTTCATAAAGCGGATTTCAGCCACGCAAGACCCCCTGAGGAAAAACGCAAGACGGTTTTAATTGCTCTCGTTTTTCATCATAGCGGATAAGAGCGTAGAGTCTATCCTCGCATACAAGCGACACGATTTCGTCGTCTGCGAAAGGCTTCGTACTTTCCCCTGCTTTTGAAAAACCTCGCCCCCCTGCGCCCTCTTCCTGCGTGCAAGCATACAATGCCCGAATCGCATTTAGAGCCAGTGTTTTGCCATCAACAATATCTTTCAAATGTTCTTTCCCAACCTCAGCAATGCGATACCCCAACAGTTTTGCCGCGTCGAGTGCTGCGGTTTGCTTTTCTTGTTCCAAGGTTTCAAGGCTGACACAGTCCTTTAAACCAACTACGCCAACACTCGTTCTTCTCAAATTCCCGACATGGCTTGGGCAAGCCAATGCCTCGCCAAGGTCGCGCGCGAGAGAGCGGATATAGGTTCCTTTTGAAACACGCACCTGTATCTCCCACGTAAGCGATTCACGTGAAGGGGCGCCGAGAACACCGAGCAGATGAGCCTCAAAAACTTCGATTTCACGCGCTGCCAAATCAAGCACCTTGCCTGCACGAGCCGCCTTATACGAACGCTCGCCGCCCACCTTGATTGCCGAATACACGGGCGGCAGCTGGTTGTGCTTTCCCACCAGACGTGAAACACAATCGCGGGCAAAGGCTTCACCGTAGAGTTCTTGGGGTATGGGTGCCATTTTGGTAACTATTCCTGCGGCGTCATCGGTGTCAGTTGCGCTCCCGAACACGACCGTGAATTGGTAGGATTTGTCCTGGGCTTGAAGGTAGGGATTCAAGCGTGCGGCACTACCAACACACAGTACCAACACCCCTGAAGCCTGCGGGTCAAGCGTTCCTGTATGTCCGATACGACCTTCGGCAAAGATGCGACGTGCGCGATTCACCACATCGTGAGAACTCATGTTTTGTGGCTTGTCGACACCAACGACAAAGGATAATCCCGATGCTCCTCGCTTCAAGTTTGCTACCCTTCTTACATCATCGTATTAAGAGCTACGCGCACCTTTTCTCGTGCCACCTCAAGCGAATCACTCATCGTAAAGCCTGCTGCTGCCTTGTGCCCGCCGCCGCCAAGGACGCGCGCAATTTGTGCAACATCCGTTTCGTCTTTGGCGCGAATGCTTCCGCGAATCCCCTCTTGCGTTTCGCGAAGAACACAGGCAACCCGCACTCCTTCGAGGGAGCGCAGGATGTTTATGAGCGGTTCGGCATCTGCCTTTTGTGCCCCGCACAAAGAAAAATCTTCGAGCGAAAGGTAGCTCAACACGTAGCGTTTTTCGTCATCAACAATAAGACGCGAGAGCAGTATTTTTTCAAGAAGCAGCGAAGCAAGGCTGCGATTTTGGAAAATTTCAGTTGCTACTGCGGCAGGCTCAATCCCCAACGCCACCATTTCACTTGCTGAACTAAACGCTCTTGAATCCGTGTTTTGATATTGGAAGTTGCCCGTATCGGTCACCAAACCTGTGTAGGCACACAGAGCCATTTCGCGAGTGGGCTCAATGCCCATTTCCTTGATAAGTTCCCAAATAAGCATCGTAGTTGAAGCAGCGTCGGGGTCAACATAGGTATAGTCAGACATAACGCGATCCACCGCATGATGGTCGAGGGTAAAGGTCACTTCTGCCCCCGCTTGAAGAGCGGCAGCTGTTTCTTCGATACGCTCAGGAATCGGCACATCACAGGCAACAAAAACCCGCGGTGTTCCTGAAAATTTTGCCACGGGTAAAACCTCTTCAATGCCAGGCAAAAAGTGCAGCGAAGCATCAACCGGTTCGTCCTCGCAAAGCAGACACGCCGCTTTTTTCCCTAAAGAGCGCAAAGCATGCAGCAAGGTTAGTTGCGAACTCAAGCAGTCTCCATCAGGACTCACATGCCCACAGATAACGAAATCATCCAACTGTAAAAAACGTTGCGCTATTTCGGCAAGCGTGGTGTTTGTTTGAGGAGTAATCATTGCTTGTTCCTCATGGCATCGCGCTCCAAAGCTTCTGCAATACGCTGCGCTTGATCAACAGTTTCATCAAGCATGAAGCGCAGTTCGGGTGCCACGCGCCATGATAGTTCTCGCGCCATTAAAGAGCGCAAATGCCCTGACGCAGCCTTGAAGGCTTCTGCCACTTCAACATAGCGTTCGGGGTCGGTTGAATAGAACACGTTGCACACACTGCGATCAAAACTCACCTCGCACGCAACGATGGTTACCAAACGCAAACGAGGGTCAGAAATCTCGAAGAGTAACAAACTCGAGATTACCTCACGCGCCTGTTCGTTTACTTTTCTATTGCTACTGCTTTGTTTCATGACTCTAATCTCTACTCTATACGTTTGCTTCTAATCTTGTGCGCCCACCGCTTTGCGCTTACCTTACTTTTATTCAGTACGCTCCACTTCGACAACTTGATATCCTTCGATGGTGTCGCCTACTTTGATGTCTTGGTAGCCCACAATGCCGATACCGCATTCATAGCCGCTGCGTACCGATTTCACATCATCTTTGAAGCGCCTCAAGCTATCAATCGTTCCTTCGAAGATAATCGTTCCGTCGCGCACGATGCGAACTTTATCGTCGCGGGAAATTTCCCCTTCAACAATATAACAACCAGCAATAGTTCCTGCTTTTGGTACCTTAAAGGTTTCTCGTACCTCAGCGATTCCCGTATCCTTTTCCACGATATCGGGAGAAAGCAGACCAACGCGCGCGGCATTGATGTCCTCGATTGCTTGATAGATAATGCGATACAGTCTGATATCGACTTTTTCTTTTTCAGCTTGCTGCTTTGATTTCCCCGTGGGTCGCACGTTAAATCCAATGATGATAGCGTCACTGGCAGCTGCCAAAGTAACATCGGTTTCGGTGATACCGCCCACAGCAGAGTGCACGATATTGATGCGCACCTCAGATTGATCCATCTTTTCAAACGCATCAACAAGCGCTTCGATTGAACCTTGTACGTCTGCCTTCACGATAAGATTAAGATCGGTTTGCTTGCCCGCTTCAATTCTGCTGAAAAGGTCATCCAGACTCATGTGTGCTTTTGTTTCCTGCTCTGCCAAACGGGCACGAAGCGCGCGTTCTTCGGCAAGTTTTCGCGCATCTCGTTCGTCTTCAAATACCCTAAATTCATCACCAGCAACAGGCACAGAACCCAAACCTAAAATCTCAACGGGGTCGGCAGGCATCGCAGAATCAACCTGCTTGCCACGCGGGTTAACCAGGGCGCGAACGCGTCCGTAGGAAGTGCCTGCAACAACCGCATCCCCAGGACGAAGCGTGCCGCGCTGCACCAAAACGGTAGCCACAGGACCGCGCCCCTTGTCGAGGTTTGCTTCGATAACAAAACCTGAAGCACTCGCATCCGAATTGGCTTTCAGTTCTAAAACGTCTGCCTGAAGCAAAATCGTTTCAAGCAAATCGTCGATGTGCAGCTTTTGGCGCGCCGAAACTTCCACAAACATATTGGAGCCGCCCCACTCTTCGGGAATAACTCCATGCTCAACGAGTTCTTGGCGTACTTTGTCGGGGTTTGCCCCGTCTTTGTCTATCTTGTTGACCGCAACAACGATAGGAACTTCTGCGGCTTTTGCGTGATTGATAGCTTCAATAGTTTGCGGCATAACGCCGTCGTCTGCCGCAACCACCAACACGATAACGTCGGTTACCTGTGCGCCACGGGCGCGCATCGCCGTAAAGGCTTCATGTCCAGGGGTGTCGATAAATGAAATCTGTCGCTCGCCGATATTGGCAACAGAAGCACCAATATGCTGCGTGATGCCACCTGCTTCGCTTTCGACCACACCAGTGTTGCGAATAGCATCAAGCAAGGAAGTCTTACCGTGGTCAACATGACCCATAACCGTAACCACGGGCGGGCGTGCTTTCAAATCTTCGGGACGGTCATTGTGAATGACCGCGTATTCTTCTTCGGGAGAAACAACGCGCACCTTGCGCCCCAAATCTTCAGCGATAAGTTCTATCAAATCGTTACCCATCGATTGGGTAAGAGTAAGCACCTGTCCAAGCATAAAAAGGCGCTTGATAATGTCGTTGGGGGGCACGGACAAAAGGTCAGCGAACTTCGAAACGCTTGCTCCTTGAGGAATTTCAATGAGCGAATCGTCAAGCACGAGTTCGGGGTCGAGCCCCTTTTCAAGGGCTTCCATTTCAAGGCGCTCACGCGTTTCTGCTTCGCGCTTTTCCTTGCGCTTCTTGCGCCTGCCTTCCCCTTCTTGAGCCGCTGCTTCAACGGCACTACGTGCTTCAGCCAAGACCTTGTCACGCTGGAGTTTTTCAGCCTGCACCGCCATCTGAGCGTAGCGGTCATCCCCCACCTCAAACTCGAAAAGTTCGGGAACGTCAGGTTCGAAAACATGCTTGCCTTTTGCAGAACGCTTTTCGCCTTGCGCATCTTTGCGACCGCGCCCTGAATCCTTTTTACGCTCAGCAGCAGGGGCTGTATCCATATCTTGCTTGTCTTGTTTGCGCGCTGTTTGCTTTGGGGGTTCTGTTTTTTGTGGGTCGGCTTTACTTGAGGCTGCCCTCTTGGCGCCCTTCTTTTCTTCAGGCTTAGGAGCCGCCTGCATCCGTTCTTGTTCGCTCACGATTTGCGAAAGCAAGCCGTCGAACTTCGATTTCGAAGGCGCTTTTGCAACAGGAGCAGCTTTCTTTGGTTCCTCTGTTTCGAGTGCAGCCTTAGGCGCTTTCTTGCCGCCTTTGCTTGCCGCTAAAGCTTCTTCAACCGCTTGTTTCTTTGCCACTTCTGCGGCAGCTTTTTCGGCACGAACGCGTTGTTGTTTTGCCAGAGCTTCACGCTTCACGCGCTCTTTTTCATTTTCAATTTGTCCCGCAAGGGTTTCAAAGCTTGCGGGAGTACCTTGGGCGGAAAGGCGTTTTTTTGCCGCCGCGCCCTTCTTCGGCGCGACTTCTTCATCCTCAAGCACCTCGGCACCGACCGCAATTTCAGCCATAGCTTCATCGGTTGGGCTTGCCGTAGCACCCGCGCGTTTTGCACGTTCAGCGGCTCGTTGTTCCCGTTCTTTTTGTACCGCAGCGCGGCGCTCGGCTTCTTGTTCCGCTTTTTTCTCAGCCGCAACACGCTGCTCTTCGGCAAGTTTCTTTGCCTCTTTGTCCTCAAGCTGACCGACGCGTTGTTTGATTTCAGGTGAAATATTTTCCCGTATCTTTGCGACATCTTCATCCGTCAAAATGCTTGCATGGCTTTTCGCAGCAATCTTCATTTCCTGGATACGTTCCAGTAAAGCCTTGCTGTTCATATCGAATTCTTTTGCTAATTCGTTTACTCGCATGCCGGTCATAGGGACTCCTCGATTCTTTGTATACTTGCCGCATATTCCCTGCTCACAGCAGCAGTGATACGCGAATAATCTTCGTGGGTGATAGGCACCCGTAATGCTCTTTCAAGACGCCTTGTTTTTTGTGCCGTTTCCATACAGGCAAGCGAGCACACATACGCGCCCCTCCCGTCGATTCTCCCCGTAGAATCAAAGTGCACAGCTTGCGCGCTGTCGCGCACCAAACGAAAAAGTTTCGCTTTATCACGGCGCGCTCGGCACGCAATACAACTGCGTTGCTGATGAGCCGTGTGTCGCTTTCCTGTTTGTGCACGTTTTGCCATACGCGATTATGCTTCCTCATGGTCGGCATGCACGCCGCAGAAGCGCTTTTGCGGACGAGCATGGTTGCGGCAATGAGCGCCATCTTCGGTAACATAGGCACACAATCCGCTTTCCTCTTCTGCCGATTCTTCGTCAATGAGCATGTTGTCAAGCGCCATAGGCTCACCTGCAAACGAAGCGCTCTTGATGTCGATATGCCATCCCGTCAGGCGCGCAGCAAGGCGGGCGTTTTGCCCCTCTTTGCCGATGGCTAACGAAAGCTGGTCATCAGGAACGATAACCGTGGCGTAGTGATTTTCTTCGTCAATATTCACATGCGTTACCTTCGCAGGCGAAAGAGCATTTGACACATAAATGGCAGGATCTTCGTTCCATTGGATGACGTCAACCCGTTCGTTGCGCAACTCTTCAACCACCATGCGTACGCGAGAGCCCTTCGGACCAACACAGGCTCCTACTGGGTCAAGATTTGCTTCGCGTGAAGTAACCGCGATTTTCGAACGCGCACCAGGCTCGCGTGCGATTGACTTTATTTCAACCATGCCGTCATAGATTTCGGGCACTTCAATTTCGAAGAGGCGACGAATGAGGTCAGGATGGGTGCGCGAAACAACGATAGGCGGCCTTGCCTGGTCGCCCCGTGTTTTGGGGGTATCCGCATTGGGGTCGCGCACGTCGATAATCAGGGTTTTCAGTCGCTGATTGTGACGATAGTGCTCGTTTGCTGGACGTTCACTGCGCTCGTTGGGGAAACGCTTTAAATCGTAGTGCGGCAGTTCTGCTTCAACGCCGTCACGTATCTTTATGATGGTGAAATCCGCGGTTCCCTGTAACACCGTACCCGTAACAAGGTCTCCCACGCGAGAAGAAAATTCTTCGTAGATGCTTTGGCGTCCCGCTTCGCGCACGATTGCCGCAATGACGCTCTTGGCGTTTTGCGCAGCGATTCGGCTTACATCATCAGGGGTTACGTCGCGCTCTTCGAAGCTTTCGTATTCGCCAGTTTCAGGGTCGGGTTCTCCCACGGGAATGAGTTCATAGACATAGATGCGACCACTTGCGCGCTCGATTGTCACCCTCGCATCCCATTCGAGGTCGAGGATATGTTGATAGCTCTTTGCCAAAGAGGCTTCCAAACGTTCAATCAGATAGAACTCGTCTATCTTCTTTTCGTGAGCCAAGGCTTGTAGAGCCTCAATCAATTCTGAGCTTGCCATGATGCTTCCTTTCTTATGCGTTAAAATCAATCGTGCCTTTTAGTTGTGCACGTTTTACATTCTGAAAATCAATTACCTGCAAAGTGCCGTCAATATCAAGCGATATTTCCCCTGCGTTTACTGCCTGGATGCGCCCCGTCCACTTGCTTCTACCTTCAATCGGTGCCAGTGTTTGCACCACCGCCACATCCCCAATAAAGCGCTCGAAGTGCTCAATCGTTCTCAGCGGACGGTCAATACCGGGAGAAGAAACCTCAAGGGTATAAGCCCCTGGGAAGGGGTCGAGCTCATCCATGACTTGGTTAATCCACGCCTGGGAAGAGGCGAGTTCATCAAAGCCGATACCTTGGGCAGCGTCAATATAGATGCGAATGGTCGGTGCTTTTTTCGCACCTGCCACTTCTATGGTCACGATTTCAATACCGTGTTCGCCTGCTTGTGCTTCAAGCGCTTGAAGCAGGCTTTGTTCCTTCGCCGTCAGCATACAGGCTCCTCCCTTAATCGCCTTAGACAAAAAGAAAGCGGGCTAAACCCACTTTCTCGAACTTACCCAAATTTCGCGGTGTGTTTCCCTTATCGGAAAACACACCGTGTCTTTATATCATATTATGTGCCGTATGGCTAGTTGACTCACGCGAAAAGTTCACGAAAAGTTGCATGATTGAGAATATCCACACCGCAACTTATAGCACAACCTACGCCACGACCTACACCACGAAGTCTTTGCCCTCATCGACAACACCGTCAAAACCATCAAGAAGCTTTTTAGTGTTCGCAAGAAGTTGTTCAACCGTATACTTTTCTTGGAAAAGGACTTCCTTCGCGTAGTGCTTTCGGTCAATCACCGTAATCTCGATAGAATCGGTAGCGCTTACCAGCTTCCAGCCAATCAAAACAGGCGTGGTAACTCCTGGTTCTATGTTGTCGTAGGTGTACGCACCAGCGCCGCGCAAGTAAGCGTCACGCAGTTCATGCCCGCTTTGGTACGCCACACAATCCAACGCCCAACTGGAAGAAATCGCTTCATCAGAATTGTTGGTAAACTCACCAAGCAATATTACCACTGGCTCGTCTGAATATTCTTCCATCCCCACGCAAGCACCGATTACTTCAAACGAATAGTCTGAGGAAGTGTCCACCGTACCAGCAACAATTACATCATCGTCTTTAGCAGCTTTATCGTCTTTGGTGGAATCTTTCTCTTCTTGCTCTACTTCCTTTTCCCCTGGGACTGTCGGCAAACAACCCGCAAGCCCAACCAAGACAAGCACCATTAAAAGGCTGCCAAAGAATTTTGAAATGTTTTGCTTAGTCATCGTGATTACCGCCTTCATGCTATGCCGCTTTTGAGGCTCCTGCAACATCGATGGTCTTTTCAAGAACCACAATGTTTTCCAAGCTTGCCCAGTCGGTGTAGGTAAGTTCAACAGGGCTCTTCGAATCTTGAAGTTCATAAACTTGCTGTATGTCAATGCTCAATCCTTGCTTAAGGTCAACAGATGAGTTGGTCCACATGTCTTCTTTTTCCAAGGGATGGTTAAAGGGCAGCCAGCCCATTTTCAGTTCAATGCCGTTTTGGAACAATTGGGTTTTGACGCTGCCACCAAAAGAAACAGCATCGGCAGAATTATTCGTAAAGGTGACATTAAGAACAAGCAAGTCTTTTCCATTGCCGTCATCGGTAACGGTCACGCTGTTGACAACAACCTCAAATTCCGATTCGGAAACTATCGCTTCCACATCGGCAAGATTGATAGACTCGTTCAATACCTCAACCACGCCTCTGTGATCAAGCGTATCAACCGTGATAACCAACTCTACCGTACCCTCGGCACCCGCAGGGAGGTCAAAAACCAGTTGCCCCTTGCCCTCTGCCTGAGGAGTGATGCTCGCGTAAGCATCAACCGCTTCAGGGTGCTTATCAGAAAGCCAAGCAGAACCTAAGGTTTTTCCGTCCAAGGTGGCAGTAGCATATAGCTGCGCCATTGAACCAGATATATTAGTTTGAGCGTTATTTTTGATATTAAGATTAACCACTAAAAGGGTGCCGTCGTAGCTCCCGGCAATAAACACTTTGTCCAGGCTCGCATCAAACATCGGCTTTGGTGAACCGCAGCCAGTCAACGGGAACAGGGACACAACACTCAACGCAAGTACTACCGCTAAAATCTTTCTTTTCATGGCATGAATCCTTTCTAGCATCGCCATAATTCTTCGATGACGTGCTCTTTCCTCGGGAAACACGCCACCCGCGCTTATGCGCCTCTTAAATTTTGCTAGTATTGCACCTCAAGTTAGATATTTCTTTTCACACCTCAAGTTAAATACCGAAGGTATTCTAGCATATCTAAAAAGATTTGAGAGAAGTTATATGTTAGCGATATAAAAACAATTATGCGGCACGTAGGTCAGCCGAAAAATGACATCCCCATGACAACAAGAGCTGCGATAACGCCAATAAGGCTCTCCCCACCCAGCACGCCTGACGCAGCAGCCAAGCCCATGCTTTGCGCTTCTTTGCCGCGGGCACGAGCCAATCGGTCAAAGACCACCTTGATAAGCCCGCCTAAAAACGCCGTCGCGGAAAGGAAGAACGGCAAATACACACCAAGCCCTAAGGTCATGCAGGGAAGCTTGAATGCCGCAAGCACGATGCCCACAACGATGCCCACAATAAACCAGGTGAAGTTCGGCACGCCGCCAACCATGGCAGCAACCATGCTCGCCTGTGCGGCAACAAATTTGGCACCTTCCCCCGAACCAAAACTGCCTACTCCGAAAACCGACACGAGCGCCATCAGCACCACCGAAGCAACCACGGCACCAACGATGCCGCCTATTGCTTGTGCTATCCACTGGTCGCGCGGATTGGTTCCAAGAATCGCGCCTGCCTTGAAATCGTTCATGACGTCTCCTGTTAAACCGCAGGCAACCGCAACAATCGCGGCAATGAAAAAGAGGCTGGTCATAGTCATTTCGTGGCAAAATACCTGAATAACCAAAAGCACCAAGACACCGAAAACTTCCATGGGGTTAATGCCCGTCGCACCCGAACTTTGCGAACTCATGAGTATTGCAATCCAGGCACCTGCCACAAGCAAAATGGAAGGAATAAGGTCCAGTCCAAGCGCCCACGCAACAACGCTTGCTATAAGTGCCGATACGAGAGGTGCTGCAATAAGGCGCGTCTTTTTGGAAAGTATCTGGTCAGGTATTGAGGGAGACGAAGCGGACGCCGATGCAAAAAGCGCTTCGGCAGCTTCGGTTTTCTTCGTTTGAACGCTGGGCGCGGCTGTTGCGACGTCTTCAGCACCGTTCCCCGTAGCACCGTTCGCCGCAGCACTTTGAGCCGTCTGTTTCCCTAAGGGTTTACGTATCAGGGAAATCAATTGCACCAAAACAACACCGACACCTGCACCAAGCATGAGACCCATACCAAGCGACATCTTTATATCAAGCGCCTGCGCCAAATCCCAAAGCCCCGTGCCTGTTCCTGCAACCACGACACCGAAATTCCCAATGAGCGCCCCGATAAACCACACGAAACAAGCAACAGGTCCTATCATGAAGCCGACGGCAAGCAACATGGGGTAGTTATAAATACCTAGGGCAACACCAGGAACCTTGTCGCTGGCGAAAAACAACTGAGGGAGCAATTTCAGGTTGTCCCGTAAAAACGCATAGACGGCTGCCAAGCCCAAAGCGCCGAACAGGGTTTTGCTTTTCAGCGCGCCTGCTTCATCAGCAGCAAGAAGCGATTCAGCGGCTGAAGCGCCAATAGGATAGGTAAGATTTGCCGTGTCGACAAAATAGCGGCGCACGCAGGCCGTCGCAATAAGTCCCAACCCCACGCCGCAAAGGGCAATCAGCAACACCTGCCAAAAGGCAATGTCGGCACTCCCCTGCAAGACCCCGCTTGCTTGTAATATCCAATACCCAGGAATGGTAAAGGCAAGACCACCGGCGACCATGGAGCCTGCGCTCATCGCCGTATGGGTGACATTTGCTTCGTTAAGCGAGGTGTTTTTGAGAAGCTTCAAGAAAAAGAATGACACCAGCGCCGCGAACACAATAGGCCAGGGCAGTGCGCCTAATTTGAGCGCAACATATAAGGAACTTGCCGTGATAACTGCCGCACCAATACCGCCAATCACCATGCCTCGCACGCTCAGTGCGGGATGGGTCGTTTCAGCGTTTTTCACCGTATCTGCTTCCACCCTTTTACCCTTCTGTTTTTTCTTGCTTGGAAGTTTTGAATCATAGCGCAAAACCGCGACCGTGTTAACCCCCAACCCTCAAAATCTGGGAGGAATTAGATACAAATGAACACCACCTGAATACATCACCCGTAGCGGTATTCGATGCCCATGGTAGACCCAGGGAAACTCCATTTCTTGATGATGGTGTCCCCACACGCAATGCGACAAGTTCCGCATTCAAGGCATCCCGCATAGTCAAAAGAGGTCTTCCCTTCTGCGTCAACCTTGTAAAGCGCAGCAGGACACACCCGAACAAGTTTCAGAAATTCGGCCATATCAGGATTTTCCACGAGTTCAATATGTGCTTGTTCTTCATCGACCTCAAACTTATTCAGAGCTAAATATTCATCAACATTAACCGTTATTTTGATATCACTCATAGCGCTTTCATCCCCTTCCATACATCTTTAAGCAGGTTTATGATTCCGATGTTCTTTACATGAGGCATCATAGATTTCTTGAGTGGTGCCACGGGCGTGCCGTCAACGATAAACAGCGTATTCATGGCGTTGCGAACAAAGGCAGGATATTCGTTGAAAATGCGTGTGGTGGATTCCATGAAATGCGGGAAGCGCTTGAACTGTTCGAGGTCTTTCAAAACGAAGGATTCCTCAAGCGCCTTCACATAACCGCCCAAGCCCGCAGCACTGGTATCGCCCGCATCGAGCGCCGCCACGGCACTTCTTCCCGCGTGCATTCCTGCCGCAATGGCGTAATCCATGCCGCGCACCATGTACCCCAAGTTCACACACATCATGGCTGACTCACCCGCAAGAATAACACCGTCACCCACCAGCGGAGGCATCATGTCGCGCCCACCTTCGGGAACCATATGCCCCGAATGTTCGACAACCTTACCGCCTTTGATAAGCGGTGCTATGGCGGGGTGCGCTTTCATGTCCTCAAGCATTTGGTAGATGGGGGTATCTGCGCTGGCAAGGTCAGAAATAGTTGCCACAATACCCAAAGAAACGGATTCTTTGTTGGTATAGACAAAGCCGCCGCCCACATGACCCTTAGTCGCATCCCCCACAAACAACCACGCCGCGCCCTCGCCCTCGTTAGCAAGCAGCCTGTCTTCAATAACGGACGCGGGAAGTTCGATAACTTGCTTGACGCCAACCGCCATGGCAGAACCGCGCGGACGCTCAAAGCCCACCGCTTCTTTCGTCAACAGCGAATTTGCACCGTCGCACAAAATCACGACATCGGCAGTCATTTCATCTTCGCCCGCTTTGATGCCGACAACGCGATTTCCATCCTTAACCAGTTCTTCAACAGGGATTCCAAAGATATAGTCAGCGCCCGCCGCTTCGGCTTTATCGGCAAGCCATCCGTCCAAAGACCCACGCAGTACCGAATAGGAATCCTGTCCGCTGACCAACATGTCGTCGCTGGAAAAATCGATAGTGAAGTTCGAATCGGGAGTCATCATCGAGATGCGCTCATGGGTGATGCGCCGCTCAAGAGGAGCTTCGTCTTCGAAGTTCGGAAAAACCTGCTTGAGGGCGTGCGTGTAGAGCCGCCCGCCAGTCATGTTTTTCGCACCAGCATAATTGCCGCGCTCAACAACAAGTACCGACTTGCCCGCTTGCGCGAGTTCGTATGCAGCGATTGCGCCTGCGCAACCTGAGCCTACGATAATTGCATCAAAATCTGACATGGATACGCCTCCTTCTTAGCAGTGTTTAGAGAACATCAATGAGTGCTGGAAGTACTTCTTTAATATCGCCCACCAAGCCAAGATCGCACTGTTTTAAAATCGGTGCATTCTTGTCTTTGTTGATAGCAACAATCGTGCCAGCGCGATTACAGCCGACCATATGCTGCATTTGACCTGAAATGCCTACCGCAACATATACCTTGGGGGTCAACATCAAGCCTGAAACACCTATGTATACTTCTGTGGGAAGCCAGTTGAGCCCTTCAGTCAACGGGCGGGAGCATCCAAGACCAGCACCGAGTTTGTCACAAAGCCCGCGTGCAAGGTCAAGGTCGCTTTCTTCGGCGAACCCGCGCCCAGCAGCCACGATAACGTCTGCCTTGAAAAGGTCAACGCCGCTCTTTTCGATGGGCGCTACCGCAACCAATTCAAGCGGAGTTTGGGGAGCAACCCAAGCGGCTTCTTCGATAGCATCCGTGCCTGAAGCGGGCAATTCAGCGAACGTTTCAGGATTGATGGTATAGATAGCGGTTCTAAGCGCCTTCAAGCGGCGATGAGCAACGCCCCCGAAATACATGTTTGTTGCACCTTCGCCGTCAAGCTCAAGGACATCGGTGATGACCGAAGTCTTTGCATGCGCGGCAAGTTTTCCAGCAATGACCTTCAAATGACGCGTTGGCTCGACCAAAACAAGTTCGGGTGCCTGCGCATCAAAAATTGCGTTGACGGTATCGGCAGCATCGTCATAAACTGCACCTTGAGGAAGCGCGATATGAACAACTTTGTCCGCAACCCCCCTCGGTATTTGCCCCTCGCCAATAACAACGAGTACTACTTCGTCTGCCAAGCTGCGCGCACCTGCGCACAATTTTCCCGCAGCATCAAAACGCTCTGCAAGTACTAATGCCTTCATGATAAATTCCTCCCTTTCCTTACAGCGCCGCTTTAAGAGCAGCTGCGAACCGAGACAATGCGCCCTCTTCGGCGATGTCGATGATTACCTTGGCACGATCTGCCTGCTTCGGAGCACGGCAGTCTAGCACTTCAAGCGTGTTGACAAACGAAGTTTCCGCACCACCAACTTCAGCAGGTTTTTTTCCTGCAGAAACGATGTCTTTCATACCAGGGATACGCGGAAGTGCCGCATCAGGAGCAACTGATACAACTGCGGGAAGCGCCACCCGCACAGTTTCGACCACATCTTCTAACGTGCGCTCAACCTCGAGTATGTTGCCCTCAACACTCAGCTTTGTTGCTGCGGTGATAACGGGAATGCCCAATTTCGCCCCCAGCTGAACATCAACTTGTTGAGCATAATTGTCTGCTGAACCGTCACCGCATACCACCAAGTCGTAATCGCCGACCTTTTCGAGAAGTGCTGTCAGCGCTTCGGCGGAAGCGAACGCATCCATGTTGGCGCATGCGTCATCGGCGGTCATGAACAGTTCGTCAACGCCACGAGCTAATACATTTTTCTTCAACTTTGAATCATCTATTGCAGATGAACCTGCGCTGATGGCGACAACGGAAGCGCCCGTTGCACTTGCAAGCTGTGCGGCAGCTTCAAGAGCATTGAGGTCATACGTTGAAACCACTTGGTGAGCCTTCGAAAAATCAAGGCTCCCATCCCCTGCTACCTGAATATCTTGGTCGTCGTGGACAACCTTGAAAGAAACGACAATCTTCATCCTGACACCTTTCCCTTTCTGACTCGTTTTATTTCTTCGCTTACTTCTTCGTTTACTTCTTCGGCGATTTTTTCATTGGTGCCCGCATTTCTGATACGGCCTGCACCAGCTTTTCGCATCACCTGTTTGAAGACATTAAGCGCCACATGCGGGCTTCTCGCATCGCCAAATCACAGTGAACTAAGAGATACTTAAAAACTTGTTATATTTGATAAGGGATTTTGCGAAAGGGGAATAATAAATAAATAAATAAATAAATAGATAGATAGATAGATAGAAGGTGGACTATGCTTCTGCTTTGAATCGGATATTGGCAACAAGGTAGGTTTCGGTTTTTTTGTCATAGGCTAAAATGACAAAACCCTTTCCTCTCATGCTCCAAACGTCTCCAACCTCACCACCATAAAACCCCAGCGATATTTCATTTTTTTTGAGAAATATATTCCTGCCTACTATTTCTTTATAGATAGTGTCTCCGCTTTTCACAATAGTGTAGTAACCGCCACAGCTCTCCCATGCGTCAAGCGAGGTAATGACTTTCTCCTCGCTCAGTTGCACAGAGCATAATTCCATAAAGTCTTTTTCATTGAGTTTTCGTTCGATTAATTCGACCAACACCTGAGAAGGATCATCTGCTCTCATACCTCTACCTTCTTCCGCAGGATGCCCACAGCCAGCAAGAGACACAAGCACAGAAGAGATAAGGTAGTGATTAGCTTTTTGTTCATTTCACCGTCTCAATCAGGTATTGCCCAAGCGATGCTCTTAAACTAGCACATCATGCAATTCAAGAAAAGCTACCTAACATATTAAACAGGCGCTCGGGAAAGATCTTTATTTTCTCTCAACGGGCAAAGAACTTGCTTCTGAAAGCGACAAGCCGCGCGTCTCGGGCGCGAGGAAAACAGACAGAACCAGTGCCACCACCACAAGCCCTGCTGCAACCAACATGGTTGGACCAATGCCGTATGCCGCAAGGAAAAGCGGCGTGCCATAGGTGGCAATAATCGTTCCGATGCGCGAAAACGCTATGGCGATGCCCACCGCAGACGCGCGAACTTCAGTCGGAAACAGTTCGTTTGGATAGAGCCACTGCAAGATACCTGGACCGCCGCTAAAGAATGCGTAAAGTCCAAAAGCGCACAATATCACGAGCATCGGAGCCGTCGGGAAAAAGCCTAAAATCAAAAGCCCCACCGCCATAAAGCCCAGGCTTCCAATGAGAAGTTTGCGCCGTCCCAAGGAATTCAGCCAAAACATCGCAGGAATCGAGCCAATCAAGAAAAACAGGCTCACCGCGCTTTCTCCTAAAATCGCTTCGCGCCCCACACTAGCGCCGAACGCCGCCATGATATCGGGCCCAAATGTGTAGATGGCATACATTGGCACCACCTGACAAAGCGTGAGAATACCCAGATAAAAGATGCGCTTGCCATACCCCTTCGCAAACACTTTCCGCAAGTCGGTCTTGCCTGCGTCCACACCGTCGGTTTTGACGGCGCCTCCCTCAACTTCAAGTTCCACGTCAGCCCCAAACACTTTGCCAACGATTGCTTCTGCTTCCGCGCGCCTACCCTTTTTCGCAAGCCAAACAGGAGATTCGGGAATGTCGTGGCGCCCAATAAGTAACACGATACACGGAATAACAGCACTGCCCAACATCCATTTCCAGCCGTCAGGAACACCGTAGAGCGCATAGCCCACGAAGGCGGCAACCGTCGCGCCGAGATACCATGCCGCAGAAACGATGCCCATTGAAATAGCCCGCTGCTTTTTCGGCGTAAATTCGGCAATCAACGATGTCGCAATGGGATAGTCGGCACCGACGAAAACGCCGATAAAAAAGCGCGTCAAGACCAGTTGCAAGGGGTTTGCGGCAAACACGCTCAAGAGAGAAAAAACGCCAATTGCAACGATGTCGATAATGAACATCTTTCGCCGCCCTACGCAATCGGTCAAATAGCCGCCCACGATGGTGCCCACAAAAATGCCAACCAACACCGAAGCGCCAATGGCAGCGCCCATGAAAATACTCAATTCGAAATGCGGCACGATTTGCGTCAGGGCGACACCGATGAGGGACAAGACATAGCCGTCAAGAAAGGAGCCGCCACTTGAAAAGAGAGTAATCTTTTTCAAGAAGCGCGTCATTTTCACATCATCCATAGTCTTTGTTGCCATGACATGCCCCTTTCTCGAAATTACGGGTGGGAGGAAACTACTTCCTAAAAACTATTCCCATTCGATAATTCCCCAGTTGAGATGCGGCTTTGCACCTGTTTCGTCTGCGTCGGCATCTGCCAGTTGGAAGCGAATTTCTTTATCGGCAACCTTCCACATCTTGGTAACAAGATGCGTGCCTGGAATCAGCGGAGACGTAACGCGCGTCTTAAAGCGCGTCATGCGCTCAGGCTCACCAGGGAAATAGGTCGCAATCGCATGGCGCATAACGATACCCGCATAGCTGATGGCATGAGCGATAGGACGGTCAAGCCCCGTTTGTTCAGTATAGTCCCAATCGATGTGCTGCTGGTGCCAATCCCCCATCAAGCGATAAATCAACGGCATGTTAAACGGCATCATTTCGGCAACCTGTGCATCAGGCTCGCGTTCGGGCATCTCAACGATATCCTTCGGCGGTGCTTCGCCGCCCCAACCACCGTCATAAATGCACACATCCCAGGTCTCAACCGTGCACAGATGGGTGCCATCAGAACTGTACGATTTGCCCGTCTGCTTAGAAAGGCAACCCCTGCCCTCGCCGCGATCAAAAAGCGCGTCTTGGGTAACGAAGGTTTCGATGCGGTCAGCCATTTTAAACGGCGCGTGGAGTTTAATTTCAAACCCGTAGTGCAGCGAACCTGCGTAGTTGTAGCCATAGTCAAGCGTTTGCGTCATTTCTTCGTGAACCGTCAAAGGCACGCCGAAAATGGGGAGCACTTTGAGATCGGGGTTGTGGGCATCTTTTTCGTTGACGTATTCAAGATCGGTCTTGCCGTCGAATGCCGCATTGCAGCCAAGAGCGCAAATCTCAAGATCCTTGAAGGTGTACTCGCGTACAAAAGGTCCAAACTCCTTGCCGACGATTTCGGTACTGATTGCCATGGTAATACTTCCTTTCTTGTCTTTCTTTCTTTTCTTTTCGTTCTTTTTGAATAGTTATTTCAATAACTTCTTCTCTATCTTTAAGCTGCAGGTTCGCGGGAGAAACTCCACTATCTCTATCACCGAGGGAACCTTAAACGAAGCCATATGTTCTTTGCAAAACGCCAACACCGTGTCTTCACTTAAGGAAGCGCCCGTCTTTGGTAAAACAAAAGCTTTAACTGCCTGGTCGCGAATAGGGTCAGGAATACCGATAACGGCAGCTTCTGCGATAAGCGGATGACGCACAAGAATACTTTCAAGTTCAGTTGTTGAAATGTTTTCACCCGCACGCTTTATCATGTTGGCGCTTCGGTCGACAAAATAAAACCAACCCGATTCATCTTGATAGCCCTTATCATCGGTGCGAAGCCAACCTTCTTCATCCAGCACCCGCGCGGTTTCGGCTTCATCATCAAAATAGCCCTTCATGATGGTGCGCCCGACAACGCCCTTCACCCAAATTTCCCCTATTTCCCCGTGAGGAACTTCTGCGCCCTGTTCATCAACTATCTTTGCCTCATACGAAAGTCCAACGCGCCCAACCGCAGGCCACTTACGTTGCCCGTTCGGCGGGTCGGTAATAACCCAGGTGACTGATTCGGTCGAACCATAGGTGTTCATGATGCGCAGGGCAAAACGCTTTTCAAAGGCTTCTTTTTCTTCTGCGGTAAGGGGCAGAAAATAGAGAACTTCGCGCAGACAGTGGTTTTTTTCATCAGGTGAAATTGGCTGCATAAGCAGGGTGCGAACCATCATGGCAACCGCTTGAGTAAGCGTTGCCCGATACGAACAAACCTGCTCCCAAAACTTACGCGCTGAATACTTCTCAACAACAATAAGCGTCGCGCCCGCCGTCAACACAGGCGTGAGCGCGGCAAGTTGAAAGTTGGAATGGCAAGCAGGCATGGTCGTGAGCAGACGATCATCTGCCCTCATGTTTGCTTCCCAGTTTCCGTAAAGCCCCGAAAACACCATGTTGGCGTGGGTGAGAATGACTCCCTTAGGGCAAGAAGTTGTTCCTGAAGTGAAGATGATTTCTGCAATATCATCAGAAGAAACCGTGCGCACCTCACTCAGTTCACGCGGCTGGGCAGCTTTCAATGCTTTGAAGTCCCGTATGTTGTTTCTCGGAGAGCCTAGGCGCGCGCCAATGATACCTTTGGGAAGATAGCGTGAATCTTTTGCGATATCTTGATAACAATCTATAAAGCACTCTTCAACAACGGCGCAGGTAACGGAGCATTTATCGAGTACGTATCTGCATTCTTCTTGTAAGTTTTGTTCGTTTAAGGGCACGGCAACCGCGCCGATTTTTGCAAGCCCAAAAAGGCACATCATGAATTCGGGACAGGTGTGCATGTGAAGCGCAACCATTTCGCCCGCAGAAACGCCCAGTTCGAGAAAGAGGTTCGCTGTTTTGTTTATCTCGTCATTGAAAGCACCGTAAGTGAACTCGAAAACTTCGCCGTGCTGGTCTTGGAAGATGAGGAAAGGGTGGGTTGTGCGACTAAGAGCAAGGTGCTCCCACACGCTTTGCAAGGTTTCAGTTCCCACAATATCAGTCATCTCAAAACCTCCCTTTCCCTTTCCTTCTCAACCCTCTAACACCAAATCATTTACCCCAGCTTCACGACCCCATTTTCGGCGAGCGCAGCAATTTCATCTTCGCTATACCCCAATTTCGAAAGCACATCAGCGCTGTCTTGCCCCAGCCTCGGCATGGGGCGCCACACCTGACCAGGATTGTTCTTGAAGCGCGGAAACACATTCAGCCCGTGGAACGTTGAGCCGTCCTCAGTTTCCCAATCAAGCCATACTTTGCGAGCCTTCAAGTGCTCTTCTTCAACCAAGTCGGGGAATTCCATCACAATTTGTGCGGCTATGCGATGCGCAGCAAAGTCAGCCTCGATGTCGCGTCGGTTGTTTGCCTCACAATAGGCTTCCAACTTACGCTCGATTTCTTTGGCGTGAGGGTTAGAAAGCCAGAGCGCGCTGCAGTCCTCAGGAATTTCTTCGCTTCCCCACAGGTGCCCCAAGCCAATGCTTTCCAGCAGATATTTATTCTGATCAACGCCATAGACACACAATCCAATAAAGCCGTCCTTGCACTTATATTCGCCGATGGCGCACAGATTTTGGTTGCGTGCACCCGGACGCGGCCAGATAACGTCGGCATTCAGATAATCAACCAAATAGTATTGCCCGATTGAAAGCAGGGTTTCATACATCGCCAAATCGATGCTTTCACCTTTGCCTGTTTTTTGCGCACGATAGAGCGCCGCCAGGGTCGATGACGCAATCATCAGCGTGTTGAAATAGTCACCCGCATAAGGACCTGGGTTCATGGGCTGTTCTTGTGTGCCGTTTTGGCACATGTAGCCGCTATACGCCATGACCGTCAAATCATAGGCGGCGCGGTTCACCATAGCCGGCTCGCCCTCTTGCCCAAATCCTGAAACATGTACGATAACGAGTTTGGGATTATGCTCCCAAAGCACTTCATCGGTCACGCCCTTTTTCGCATAGGTGCCGCCTTTGCTTGCTTCGATGAAAATGTCGGCATCTTTTATCATCTTGAAGAGAATTTCTTTGCCCTCTTCTGAAAAATAGTTAAGGGAAACGCTGCGTTGATTGCGGCGTTCTGCCTGCTTAATCCAAGGGGTATCGCGAATCGTGTCGCCTGCGCCCGTGTTCTCAAGCCAGGTAACATCCGCACCCCAATCCGCCATAAGGTCACACGCTTTTGGTGCAGCAAGTTCAACTGCTGAATAGACGATTTTGACACCATCAAGAACACCAAATGCTGGTTTGTTTGTTTCTATCGTCATTGCCCACTCCTTTTCTTTCTAGGCGCTGTATTGCCTTAAGATGCCCTTCGCAACGGTGAGGATCATCATTTCATCGGTGCCGCCCGAAATTCTGTCAACGCGCAAATCGCGCCAGATGCGCTGAATGCGATGGTCGCCCGCAACCGCAACGCCCGCAAGTATCTGCATGGCATCGTCAACAACAGCAAACGAAGCGTTCGCGCAGTAGTACTTGCACATCGCTGCTTGAGCCGAAGTCATTTCACCCGCGTCATAGGCGCACGCAGTTTCGTAGAGCATGTTTTTCATGGCATCAATTTTGATAGTCATCTCACAAATCTTGAGTTGGTTTAACTGGAAGCGCCCAACGGGTTTGCCGAATTGTTCGCGCTGATTCGCGTATTTGACCGCATCCTCATAGGCGCACAGAGCGGTTCCGTAGTCACACGCACCCACCAAGAAGCGCTCGAAATCAAAGTCGCCGATGCCGCGCTTAAAGCCGTTTCCTTCGGTGCCAAAGAAATCCTTTTCCTCGAGTTCCACGTTGTCGAGATAAACCTCACAACAGCTATCCATGCGCAGACCCAGCTTCTCAAGCGGCTCAAGTTTGATACCAGGAAGGCTCATGTCCACAAAAAATTCCGAGAACGTGTCGTAGTTGTCCGCATCGCGTGCCATGATGACCAGGAAAGGAACCCCTGCAGAAGAGGTGATAAAGGTCTTGTGCCCGTTAAGGTAGACCTTGCCGTCGCGGCGCTGATACGTGGTTTGAAGACCGCCCACGTCAGAACCAGCACCAGGCTCAGTACACGCAGAATTCCAAATCTGCTTTCCTGTGCCCACATACGCCATAACCTTGTCGATTTGCTCTTGCGTGCCTTCGCGCAAAATAGTCTCAAAGCCAGGCAGCTGATACAAAACGTAAGTCGGTGCACCGTGGCGTCCTAATTCTTCATAAATTGCCATCAAAGTAACAAGACCCAGTTCAAGTCCACCATGCTCTTCGGGAAGCATTATCTGGTCGAAACCAAGTTCGCATAATGCCTCGGTCCAGCGAAGGGGGTATTGGTGCTTTTCGTCACACTCTGAAAAATATGCTTCCCAGTTTTCACGCTGCATCAGTTCACTCATGTTCTCCACAAAAAGTTGTTGCTCGTCTGAAAGTTTGAAATCCATTGTTCCTCCTCTTATCTTTTTTAGTATTGTTCGTTCGTTCTTGTTGTTCGTTCTTATTGCTTGTTCGTTCTTGTTACTTGTTCGTTCTTGTTGCTTGTTTAACTAGTCCTCTTGCACTAATTCATCTGCAGCTTCGTTTTCTCTTTGAGCCTGCGCGTGCAAACCTGCACGGCGCACCTGCCACGCAGCAAAAAGTCCGAGAGCCGCAAATCCGATTAACACCATGAAAATCGTGTTGTAGGCATCAACACCCTTTGCGTCAATCATTGAACCAAACCAGGTATGCAAGAAGGTGTCGGGCAAAAAGCCCACGACCGACAAGATGCCAGTTGCAGCGCCAAAGATAGGCAGCGGAACCTTTGCTTCAGTCAAGGTGGAAGACCCGATGCTAAAGCAGCCATAAGAAATGAAGCCGACCAAAACGACCAAGGTGGCAACGGCAACAACCATCGCTTCATTGCGCGGAAGCATGAGAAACGCCGCAAGCACTACGATGGACGCTACCAAAAAGCACATGATTGCTTTTGAGGGCGATTTCATGATTTTTGCTAGACCGCCTGCGGCAGGCCCTGCAAGCAAGCCAATTCCGTAGGTGCGGATAAGTCCAACAATCGAAACCAGCGCGATTGGTGCGGAAAAACACGCCGTCATGAACGGAGTGGTATAGGTGACTCCTTGATAAACCGCATAGATGAAAAACATTGCAACCGCAGCCCAGATAACACCAGGGTTCTTGAATGCTTTTGCCGCTTCGCTCAAGCTGAACATCTTCGCATCTTTTTGAATTTCTCCCTCAAAATTTGGAATGAGGAAGAAAGACAGAATGCCCAACACCAAAATGAGGCAGCCTAAAAAGATAAGCAGTATGCTCATCGATTGTGTGGCACTGGCAACCGAAGAAACAATGGCGGTGTTGATAAGCCCAACAATCAAGCCAGCAACACCATAGATGGAATAGCTCATGCCTATTTGTGAAGGGTAAGAATCTTCCGAGCTAATCAAACGAACCAGCTTGTAGCGGGTTCCCCACCAAATAAGGATGGTCGTAAAGCCCATACCAATAAAGATACAGTAGAGCAAGGTCAACGAAGGCAAAGCCGCATACCAAAACGTAAACACGGCGGTGGTCACCATGCCAACCCACGACAAGGTGCGCACGCGGATTTTATCAGCGAGAACACCAGCGGGAAGATAGCACACCATCGCAACGATAGAATACGCCGCAAGCAATCCGCCCAAATCAGCATTTGTGCAGCCAAGAGCCTGCATCAAGGGGTCGTAGAAAACGCCCTTCAAATAAGCGGGAGTATAAATAATAGAACTTCCCGCGCTTACCAAGCACAGAAGGAAAATACGCCGTGCTTTTGATAAATCGGAAAACTTCATGTCTTTTCTTGCCAAACTTACCATGACAGCCCCCTTGTGTTCGAAATCATCTTTGCCATCGATACTCCTTTTCCGTTTTGGATTCTTCTTCTCTCCTTCTCAAAACATTACGGAAGGAAAGAACATGTTGGGGGTATTGTGCGCGCAGGAGCAAAGACGCGACATCGCCAAATCACAGTGAAATCAGGAATACTTAAAAACATGCGAGGGGGTACTTACTTTTTAACGCGATCTTGCGCCATTCGATGCATTAGGTATTGTTTATTATTATATATACTTATATAATGTTTTTATATACCTAAAGGAGGCCACATGAGCACAAAATTAGTTACCTTCAAAATGGACGAACAGGTCAAAAATGATTTTGATTCCTTTTGCCTTGAAGTTGGTCTCAGTGCTTCGGGCATGTTCAACATGTTCGCTCGAACCGTGATTCGCGAAAAAAGAATCCCGTTTGAAATTAATGCGGATCCGTTTTATGGGGAACGAAACACCCGAGCGCTTTTGGAGTCCATAAAAGATGCCGACGCAGGAAAATTTGCCGCCACGGCAACGGTTGATGAATTTGATGCTCTGATGGCTGGACTCTAAATGACAAAAGCATTTACTTTTACTACTGGTGCCTTGCGAGATTTAAAGGAATGGATTTTCTGCATTAAGGACAAAATCTCTACCAGGTATTAGCTGTTCTGCTGGATAGGGAACTAAATTGTGCGCATCACTTACCGTTGATTCGACCACCTTTGTAATAGGATCAAAATACATCACCGCTGCACAATGCGGTAAAGACCCAGCACCTTGCCAAGGCACACTAGAATCAGGAACAGACCCTTCTCTTTGAGCAAATCGATAAGAAGGACTGTAAAAATCATAGAACTGATAGTCTTTTGAGGCAACGCGCTTCATGTAGTCAATTTTCATAGTCATAGTTCAAAGCCAATGCCTGCCATTGATCCATTGAAGCGGTAATCACTGGTCAGCATAGTTCCGCCGAGGAGTTCTTCGTCAAAGACCTGAAAGCCGCTGTTTTCATAATCCATGAAGGCATTAATCAACACTGAATAGGCTTCTTCCCATTCCTCGGGATTTACGACGGGTTCTTCCTCACCAGTGGGCGGCACGCTCGGCTGTGGCTGAGGTTGTGGCTGCGTTGGCGGCTCGATTCCGTAATTGCCACATCCTGCAAGCAGCACAAGCAGCGCCGCGGCAAGCGTCACCATAAAGATTATCGCCCCAAGCCGATTAAAAGCCTCTGGCTTCCGCTTTGGGTGTTGCAAGAAGCTTAAACATTCGATTATGTCTACCACTTTTTCACCTCAAGATTCGTAGTGCCATTTTGTCAAACTAAACATAATAGGAGAGCTTCCCCATCAAGAACCTGCTGAAGCAGCTATTATAGAAACAATCATAGCCATCAAAGCAAAGCCAAGAAATGCCAGCCACAATATTTTCCCAATAGGATTTGGCTTCGGGGCGGGATCTAGATAGACGGCTGTGCCGCAATGTTGGCACACGGACTGACGAATGGATACGCTGCGATTCGCAAAGATTACGAGAAAAAGAACAACCCAGCCCAAAATCGGGATGAAGATAAGAGGGACAACAATCAATGCGTTTGCTACACCCAGCGGTCTTTGCACAATCATAGGAACAATGCTGACATAAGGACTATTACACTGCGGACACACAATTTTTGGTGGATAAGGCATTCCGAAGTTGTTCGGACTCATAGTTTCCACGTTCGGAGTCATAGCTTCCATGCTTAGCACTTCCTTTTGTTTTTCTGAGGTAAGCGCAACTCCAAGGTCGCTATCAAAACCATCTTGAACGCCGCCTTGCCTACCACCTTTTAATAACCAGAATCCGTTACTGCCTCTATCTGGGCAAACAATACCCCCCCCCCTACAAACTGTCAAGCAGGGCTTATTCGCTGCATGAATAAATCCAACCAAGAAAACACATTCTGAGCAGCACAAGCGCCCAAACAAAAGAATATGTCGCCCCTCTTTCGGCTCCATACCTGTTCTTACTTACTTTTTAGGGATACGTTTTTGGGGGTCGATACAGTAAAATGTTGAGCAAGTGAAGCACAGGACTTGAGAGCGAGGAGTTATAAAACCATGGGGGCAGCAACAACACAATACGCATCTAACGGCTCCGCTCAAGAAAGCCTGACCAAAAAGCCCTTGAAGTACCTTGGTTTTGCCCTTTTGCTCGCATGGCACTATTGTCTTTGGTTCGTTCCGCGCGCATTTTTCCACGTGCCCCTTCTCGACGACAGCGTCACCTATGCATGGCTTATTAATCTCGCGGCGACCGTATGTGCGCTTTTCGTAATTGCAAAATTACTCGGGCGAAAGCGCCACCTTTCTGATTATCGGTGGCTTTATTGGGCTGCGCCTCTTCTCACGGGCGTGGCTACCCTCGTTTTTCTCGTTGTTCCTCAGGCTTTTTCGATACGAGCCATCACTTTTTCGCTCCCCTTCTTCTTAGGGATAACCGAAGCTGTGATGTGGATTCTTTGGGGGGAACGCTACGCATCAATCAAGGCTAATTTCTCTATCAAGCATATCGGCATGGTTTTCGGGCTGACCCTTATCTCTACCATCGCGATTGCGTCGTTTTTGCCGCCGCTTGTATCATCGGTCTTTGTTGCCCTGCTTCCCTTGGTCTCAGGCGCGTTGCTTTTGTATGTGACGAAAGAGCAAAAAACGCAAAAGGTAACGTATCCGCCCCTACTTCCAAAAAACACTGCAAAAGAGGGATTCAGAAACCTTATCGTGGTGTGCATTATTTCCTTTGCCGCAAGCACTGCGTGTTATTTTCTCGCAGCCATTATCCCGTGGGAAATACTGCCCACGACTGAAGAGAGCTTCACGGTTGGTATTGTGGGTGGCGCTATCCTTATTCTTGCGATTTCGACGATTTGTATTGCAGCCGCTAATCGCATCAACATCTTCAAGCTCT
Organism: Eggerthellaceae bacterium; assembly: GCA_009782615.1. Lineage (GTDB taxonomy): Bacteria > Actinomycetota > Coriobacteriia > Coriobacteriales > Eggerthellaceae > WRIS01. Next base: position 385,991 of record WRIS01000001.1, read on the forward strand.
ATCCCTGGCTTTTGGTGGTTGAGGTTATTGCCTTTGCCCTCTTCCTTGCCGAAACAAGCTATTATTTTCCTTCGTTCATTATGGCGCTTGCTGTTTCGTCGGTGTTCGAAATTTTCCTGATTATGTATTTCGGCATCCTAACCTCAAAGGGATATATCCCTCCCGTTTGGGCATTCAGTTTTAGCGCAGGATTTATTCGAGCGGGCATTTTAGCAGGTAATTCCTTAGCAATTTTCTACGAACTCAACCCTGCCCTTGCCCAAGCTATCACGCCTGAAACTTGTCTGGTGTTTATCGCCATTCTTCTTGCCTTGCTGATTGCGCTCGTTAAGCAGGAATACAATATCGCAGCCCTCACTTCAGAACCCTTGAGTGGAGACGATTTGAAACGCATCTGCAATGAAATCACGAAAGAATTCAGTTTGTCGGAACGCGAATCGGAAATATTGTTCCTTATCGCTTCGGGCAGAACGGCCGATTCCATCGCCAAGAAACTTGTGATATCGCCCCATACCGCGAACACCCATATTCGACATATCTACGAAAAGACGCGGATACATAAGCGCTCCGAACTCTTGAACTACATCAACATGCAGCGCTCCGACTACTAACGAAGCGCTGCATGCGCCCACAAGAGGAAGATCTAGCTTAAGGCACGCTCATGCGTTCCAGTAATTTCTCCTACCCGCGCCGTGGGATCAATAAAAAGCGTGCCGCTGCAATCAACTTTTTCGATTTCGCATTTAGGTCCGATGCGAATGTTTTGACCGCTGACCACTTTTGCCCTCACGCGATGCAATTCAATCTGCGTTGCTTCAATAAGGTCAATAACGCCAAGTTTCTTTCGCCATATGAACAACAGCCCCCGACGCACTTCAGAAAATATCTTCACTTCATCGCCTACGATTTCACGGGCAACAAGCGCACCGCGTGCCTTGATGCTATCCGCCGACACTTCTTCGGCAACATGGATAACGCCCTCACAGATAATACTTGTGGTTTCAAGCTTGCCTTTAATGTCGGCAATACCTTCAACATTCATGCTCTTTGAACGTACATCGCCGTTGATATTTGCCGTACCCGCACAATAAAAATCATCGGCTTCGATGGCGCCCTCGCAGTTGAAAATGCCTTCGACATCGAGTTTTTCCGCCTTGATGGCGCCTTTATTGTTGCAGATGCCCTCAATATACATTTCCTTGAATTCGCCGCCAAAGATATTGGTGATGCCCTCTACGTAGTAGCTGCCCTCGTGCAACTCGACACTGCCAATCCCCCCAGCGCCTTTGCCGCGCTTCTTCATGTTTTTGCGCTGCACTTTACGTTCTACTTTTGCCGCTGTTCTGGCTTCTTTGAATTCCTTTTTGCTTTCTCTGTTCTCATTCATGATTGTCTCCTTAAGAGTTTTGGATATTTTCCTGGCGCTTTTGAAGGGTGCGCTTAATAAGGGCCGAAGTTTCTTCAAGAGGCAGCAAAGCCACCGTGATAATTTGCTTGGAGAAAATCGGTGGGTCGCCTTGCTTGAACAAAACAAGATGCCAGCTTGCAACTAAGGTGTTGCCCGCTGATGCTTGCGCTTCGGGAACCATGATGACCGCACAACCCATAACGTCTCCTGTCCACTGAGCCGCAAGGACGCGGGACTCAAGTGCCAGATTTATTGCCACAGACCCGAGGAGCAGTCCCTTTTCAACGAGAGTTCCCAGCGCTGCAATAAAAACCACTTCGCTAAAGCTGAGGTACTTTTCCGTGGGCGTTGTCGCAGACACCGCAGGTAAATCTGCTTGAGTTTCTGCAAGATTTTCTTGAGCAAGCCTCTCAACAAGGGCGTTCAGATAATCCTTATCGCTTTTGACAACCTCTTTCAGTTCGCTGAGCGCCACAGCGTTACCTTTTTGCGGGGTGACGATACTTGCTATCATTTCAAGCGAATGAGTGTCTTTGAGTTCCTTGATGGCGTTGATGCGCTCAAGCATTTGGGCACGGGGGAAAAATGTTTCTTGCCCCGTATAGGAAGCCTGCTTAATAAACCAGTCTTCAGGAAGCAAGCGTTCGCGCTTCCATCGGTAGAGTTGACCGTATGATATGTCCGTCAACTCAAGAAGTTCCTTCTTGGAAATGAGGTCTTGTTCCATTACGTCTCCTTTCCTCGTCCATATAACAAAACAATGTTACGCTTCTATCATGCAAGCATCGTAACATAACATTGTTCTATTAGTAAAGAGAGAATGAGGAAATTTTTCCTTATTATCGAAAATCGTTCAATGACCTCCTTTTTTCATTGCGAGGCGCAAGCCGAAGCAATCCAGGCAACAACCTAAAACCCTTCAACCTGCACATCATCGTCTAAGTTGCCACGTCATTCGCTACGCTCATTCCCCGCAATGACGAAATGGGGCGTGTCAAGTTATACGTCCCCCTGACACGGTACTCATTCCTCGCAATGACGAAAGTGCTGGTCAACTGCAATAACGAATGGTAAAAACGTACAAATGTTTCACGTGAAACATTTCTGGAAGAGCGATAGAAGAATTGCAGGTCAAGGCCGCAACGATGAAATGGGATGTGTCAAGTTATACGTCCCCCTGACACTCGTCCCCTGACACTGGCGGTCACTGGCAAAGGGGTCGAAGTTCTCTCTGAACACAAGTTAGTAGCTTACTATGATTTCAGCAGTGGAGCGCACGAAGATTCGCAGAATCTGAGTAGCGAAACGGGTGAGCTGAGACCCCTTCGCCAGTGACCGCGATATTAGGATTGCAGGTCAAGCCGCAATGACGGAAGGGCTAAACGCAGGTCAAGAGTGCAAGAACAAGGAAAATCGCCATTCGAGTTTGGGGTAAAAAACAATGAGCACCATAAGCAAAGCAAGAGAGATGCTCAAGCCCGCAAGCACATCGCTCGCATAATGCACGCCAAGATAAACCCTGCTCGCACAGATAAGAAGGACAAGCATACCCAGCCCAAGCGTAACGACAATCTTGGTGCTTCGCTTATAAGACATGCGCCAAACAAGATATATTACCAATCCGTAAAACGCCATCGAAGCCATGGCGTGACCACTGGGGAAACTGTAACCCATCTCTTGTACCAGCATGAGGCCTTGCGGTCGCGCGCGAGAAAACACCTCTTTGACAAGGAGGTTGATAAGGGAAACTACCGCCAGCTCAGACAACAGCACCACGATGAGTTCCTTCTTCTTAAAAACTAGCAAAGGGAGCGCTATCGCCAAAGCAATAAGAGCAACAAAGCCGCCTAAATTGGTTATCCCTATGAAAATCCACGTGATGACAGGGTGCATATATGAAGTGAGTACGCCATAGACTAAGCTGTCAAAAGAGGTTGTTTTGCTCTGCACCACAAAGTAGGCGAACACCGCGAAAACTATTGAAAAACCGCCGCACACAAAGTAAGGGTAGTATTTTTTTATCACTCCACTCCCCTTCCTTCGCACCGCTTGTGCCCTTCGCGCCGTTTTTGTCCTTTGCCCTATTCAGCCAAGAGACGGTTCAGCGCATTTAAGTAGGCCTTGGTTGCCGATACAACAATATCCCCATCGGATCCGCGTCCCGTGAAAGTTTCTCCCGCTGAAGAAGTTAGGCGGATGGTCACTTCCCCCAGCGCATCAATTCCACGTGTCATCGACTGAACCGAAAATTCGGTAAGGTCATTTTCAACCCCCACAATACTGTTGACCGCTTTGTATACCGCATCAATCGGCCCAGTACCCTGCTCGCACGCACTAGCCACAACCCCTTCTGCATTTTTAAGCGTAACCGTCGCGGTCGGTGTTAACGGGAACCCGCAGCTTATCTGTACGCTTTCGAGCACCCAGATAGCACGCACATTGCGGTCGTATTCGTTGATGAGACTTTCTAAATCTTCGTCGTAAACTTCTTTTTTCTTGTCGGCAAGCACCAAAAATGCCTGATAGACATCATCGAGCACCTCTGAGGGCAATTCCCAACCCAATTCTTGAATCCGATGCTTGAGCGCCGCATGACCGCTGCGCGCGCTCAGCACGAATCTGCTTGTGCCAACACCTACCTCTTCAGGGTCGATAATCTCATACGTTTCTCGCTTCTTTAACACGCCGTCTTGATGGATGCCCGAAGAGTGAACAAAAGCATTCGCACCAACGATTGCCTTGTTCGCCTGCACCGCAAGCCCCGTAATCGACGAAACAAGGCGGCTTGCCTTGATGAATTCACGCGTGTTGATGGTGGTATGCGCATCGAGTTCTTCTTCGTGCACCTTTATCGCCATGACCACTTCTTCTAAAGCGGTGTTGCCAGCCCGCTCGCCCAAACCATTGATAGTGCACTCAACCTGGGTGGCGCCCTGTTTTACCCCTGCCAAAGCAAGGGCGGTTGCCATGCCTAAATCGTTGTGGCAATGCACCGCAATCGTCACGCTTTCAATACCTGAAACCGTATCGACAAGATACTTGATGCGCCCGCCAAATTCATCAGGGAGCGAATAGCCCGTTGTGTCAGGAATATTTATCACGGTGGCACCCGCGCCTATAACGGCTTGTATCACGCGTGCAAGAAAGGCGTTTTCTGCGCGACCCGCATCTTCGGCATAAAACTGGACATCGTCGACAAAGCGCTTGGCGTAGCGCACACAATGAACGGCTCGTTCGATACATTCATCTTCAGTGATGCCCAGCTTGTCTTTCAAGTGGCTCGCCGATACCCCAATGCCTGTGTGAATGCGGGGGCGTTTGGCGTATTTAAGCGCTTCTGCTGCCGCGTCGATATCCTTTTCAAGAGCGCGGGTCAGCGCACAGACAATCGCCTTGTCTTTCGCAAGTTCAGCAACGCGGCGCACACTTTCAAAATCTCCTGGGCTTGAAATGGGGAAACCCGCTTCGATAACATCGACATTCAAGCGAAGCAACTGGCGCGCAACAACCAGCTTTTCTTCAGCGTTCATTGACGCGCCTGGGGATTGTTCCCCGTCACGCAAAGTGGTATCAAATATGGCGACTTTTCGCGTCACAGCCTAGCCCTTCACAAGCTCGGGTCACAATCCGACGGCACAACCACATATCACAGCCTGGCATTAAAGCCTGCTGTTACAGCCTGATGAGCCAGAGGTTTTTCAGTTCAAGTGCTGAGCGCAGGCGTGCGAGAATTCCTTCGGTCACATCACCTTCGATATTCATGAAAATCAAGGCATTCTTTCCTTTGGGTTTCATGCCAACCTGCATCGTGGTGATGTTGATGCCCTCATTGCCAAGAACGGTGCCAATAGTCCCGATTTTGCCAGGAGAATCAACATATTCAAGGATGAGCGAATTAGCCGTAGGCTCCACTTCCATACGATAGCCGAGCAAGGAAACGATACGCGGGGCTTGGGCAGAACCCGCAAGCGTGCACGCCGTTTCAAGCCCGTCGGCGTTAAGCGTTATCGTAGAAGCATATTCTGCGGCATCGGTCTTTGAGCCTGTTTTCACTTCGATCCCGTAGCGCTGAGCGAGTGCATCTGCGTTAACGGGCGTTACCGAAGAGGCTCCCTTGTTTGAAAGGATACCGCTCAAAGCCCCTGCAGAAAGGATAGACAAATCAGCGTTCGCCAGCGTTCCTGCAGCAGTAATTTTGAGAAGTTTCGGCAATTTGTCCCCGCCGATTTGCGAGAGAAGCGAACCCATCATCTGACATGCTGGCACATAAGGACCAACTGCGTCCATGACCTCGGGAGGAACGGGTGCCATATTAACGGCAGTAGCAACAATCGAGCCGTCCAAGCCTGCCGCAACATATTCGGCAATTTGGGTGCCTGCGCGCGTTTGGGCTTCTTTTGTCGAAGCGCCCAGATGCGGCGTTAAGGTGACGTTTTCAAATTCATGCAGCGGGCTTTGCGTGCACGGTTCTTTTTCGTACACATCGATTCCTGCCGCACCAATCTTTCCTGCAGCGATAAAATCTGCGAGCGATTCCATATTGTAGATGCCCCCGCGAGCCGTGTTGACAAGGATGACCCCGTCTTTCATAGCGGCATATTGGTCAGGTCCAAACATGCCGATGGTGTCTTTTGTCTTGGGCAGATGTACCGTAATAAAATCAGCAAGCGGCACAATTTCGTCAACGGTGTCGTAGAGCTTAACACCCATTTCCTCTGCACGCTCAGGGGAACAGTAGGGGTCATAACCCACCAGCTTCATCCCGAAAGCCCGCGCACGTTCGGCCACCAAACCACCGATGCGCCCCAAGCCAAAGATGGCAAGGGTTTTTTCGTAGAGTTCCGTACCCGTGAATTTCGAGCGTTCCCATTTGCCCTCATGCATCGACGCATTCGCCATTGCCGTTTTGCGAGCACAGGCAAGCATAAGACACAGGGTTTGTTCTGCGGCGGAAACGATATTGGAAAAAGGTGCGTTACAGACGATGATGCCTTTTTCGGTTGCCGCTTCAACGTCTACGTTGTCAATACCAACTCCAGCACGCCCGATAACCCGAAGATTCGTGCCTGCTTCAATCACCTCACGCGTTGCTTGCGTGGCGCTGCGCACGATAAGCGCGTCATAGGCAGGAATGGTCGCAACAAGTTCTTCGGGAGTCAAGTCGAGCAACACGTCAACGTCATGCCCCTTGTCTTTTAATATTGCAATGCCCTCATCAGCAAGTTTTTCAGAAATCAACACCTTTGCCATACCTTTTGCCCCCTTAAAAATCGATTCTATCTTTCTATCTATCTTTCTTTCTATCTTTTTTTCTTAATACCTTAGTTCGTACACCAATTTGTCTATCAGGTTATCATTTCGCTTATTTGTTGACCTGCTCGAATTTCGCCATGAACTCAACCAGTTTTTCAACACCTGCATGCGGCATAGCGTTGTAGATGCTTGCCCTCATGCCGCCAACGCTGCGGTGTCCTTTGAGGTTTTCAAAGCCCGCTGCCTTCGCTTCTGCAACAAACTGAGCATCCAAATCAGGATTGCCCGTTACGAAGGGAACATTCATAAGCGAGCGGTCTTGAACACGCACCGTCCCTTTGAAAAGCGCACTTTGGTCAAGGAAGTCGTAGAGCAGCGCTGCCTTTTCTTCGTTGCGTTTGCCCATAACTTCAAGCCCGCCTTGGTCTTTTATCCACTTGAACACCTTGCCGCAGATATAGATACCGTACGCGGGAGGTGTGTTGTAAAGCGATTTTTCATCTGCCTGCGTTTTCCACTTCAGCATAGTCGGCGTACCTGGCAACACCTCATCGGTAATCAAGTCCTCGCGGATAATGCTGATTACCACACCCGCAGGCCCGATGTTTTTCTGCGCACCGCCATACATAACGCCGTAGCGCGTAATGTCAACGGGTTCGGAAAGGAAGCACGAAGAAACGTCTGCCACCAAAATCTTTCCCTTTGTGTTGGGAAGTTCAGCGAATTTCGTGCCGTAAATCGTGTTGTTCTCACAGATGTAGACGTAGTCGGCATCATCAGAAATCGCTAAATCGGAACAATCAGGAATATAGGTGAAGGTCTCGTCTTCGCTTGAGGCAATGGCGCGCGCATCTCCAAAGAGTTGCGCTTCTTTATACGCTTTTTTTGCCCAAGCACCCGTAACGATGTAGTCTGCCACCCGATTCTTCATGAGGTTCATCGGCACAGCAGCGAACTGTTGCGACGCACCGCCTTGCAAGAAAAGCACCTTGTAATTTTCGGGAATGCCAATCAGTTCCCGTAAATCGGCTTCGGCGGTCTCGATGATTTCAATATAGGTCTTTGAACGATGGCTCATTTCCATGACTGACATACCACAGCCGCGATAATCAAGCATCTCAGCCGCAGCTTCTTGCAGCACTTCTTCAGGCAAAACAGCTGGTCCTGCTGAAAAATTGTATATCCTACCCATGAAAGCCTTCCTATCTGTTGTGTGCGTTAATAGCTTTGAAAGATGCCCTTATGCTGTGCCCACCTTTTCGCCCACGCGCTGCACCGCAAAAGAGCCGCCTTTATCTCGTGCGTGTATTCTAGCACTCGGCGCGCCTGTATGCTTGCCAAGGTGTGAGGTGAATAGGGAAACGGCACGGTATCTTCATGCGAAAAGCCGCCCGCGTTGTGCGGTGCATTGTGCGGCGCATTGTGGGATGCGTGGGCGCTGCGCCGGACTGCGCATTGTGGGGCGCATCATGTTGCGTTACAGCAAATTCAAAAGAGCATGTTGGTGGATGCGGGTAAGCGAAATAAGTTCTAAAGTTTCATCTTGCTTGGCAATCGATTCCACCAAAAGGTCAACACGCAAAGACCCTGTCGGTTTTGACCATAAGCTAAAGGTAAGCGTTGCGTCCTCCCAAAGCATATCCCCTTCAAGAAAGTCTGCCACCACCAATTCCTTTTCCTTTGATTTGCGCACCACCGTGATGGTTTCAGGGGGTAACAGCGCTCGGCGCGGCGCACAGAAAAACTTCGCCTCATAAACAGAAAGCGGGTAGGCAACCGAAGCCGCTGGCACCTTATTGCCGATGGGATAAACCGCTGACACCATCAAGTCGCCCACACTGACGCGTGCAAGTGCCTCAAGCACTTTTTCGGGTGCAACATAAGAGGTCAGCTGCACATCAAAACATTCTTCATCCCCACCGACTCCCACGGGCAGAGCCGAACCGAATGCTATCTTCATGTGCGGGGAAAAGCCCGCCGACACCGCATAAGGAAGCGCGGCACGGCGAACCGTGCGCTCTAAAGCGCGCGCCAATTCAAGATGCGAAAGCAGGGCAAGCCGTCCTTTTTTTTGGAAGAAAACCCGCAGGTGAAAATGAGGATGCTCAGGCATGGCGCACCTCCGCAAGCTCTATTTTCAAGTTCATATCAGTGCACACACCACAGTCCGTGCAGGCGGCACAAGAACAGTCACAGGTCACGTCACCATTTTCGGCACGGTTGCGTTCTGCGCGCAAAAAATCTTGCGTAACACCAGCGCTGATATGGGTATACGGCAATACATAATTCAATTCATAGGTGTGCTCGGCAGCACAAGCCACGTCAATCCCAAGCGAAGCGGCACCCTTGTCCCAGGCATCTTTGTTGAAACATTCCGTCCACGCATCAAAGCGCGCGCCATTTATCCAAGCCTGCTCTATCACGTCCGCGCATTCCCTGCCACCCCGACTGAGAAAGGCTTCAAGCAAACTGGTTGCAGGGTCGTGCCAATGAACAGTTATAGCCCGAGAACGCAAAGATGAGCGCACCAAATTCACACGGCGAAGCGCTTCTTCGCTAGAAATTTGCCCGTCCCACTGAAAAGGCGTCAAGGGCTTAGGCACAAACAAGGCACACGATACCGTTATTTTCAAAGCGCCTCGCATCTGCGGCAAAAGCGCTGCTTTTGCGCGGTCGTAGATGCGCTCGGCAAGATCTGCGATTCCTGCGACATCTTCGTCGGTTTCATCGGGAAGCCCTATCATGAAGTAGAGCTTGCAATGGCGCCAACCTGCAGAAAAGGCCGCATCAACCGCAGCAAAAATATCTTCTTCGGTAACGTTTTTGTTGATAGCATCACGCAAACGCTGCGTTCCTGCTTCGGGCGCAAAGGTCAGCCCTCCGCGCTTTTGCCCTGCCACCAAACCCGCCATAGAAACCCCGAACGCATCCATGCGCTGTGAGGGAATCGATATGCGGATACCCTTGTCTTGGTATTCGCGGTTAAGCCGCTCAAGCACCAGGGCAATTTGTGAATGGTCGGTTGAGGAAAGCGAGGTCAGACTTACTTCATCGTAGCCCGTTTGGGCAAGCCCTTCTACCACAGCAGAAACGATATTGTCCGCACTGCGTTCCCGCACGGGACGGCTCACCATACCTGCCTGGCAAAAACGACACCCGCGACTGCATCCGCGCAGTATTTCAACATTAAGGCGGTCATGCACCGTTTCGGCAAAGGGCACGATACACGGCTCCCACGCCGAACTTGTTGCAAAGCCCTCAAAAACACGCTTTTCTATGACGCGCGGAATACCCTCGCCAAGAGGTTCAATCCACGAACCGCACCGTTGCGCTTCTTCTTCGTCGCACCAACGATAAAGTGCTGGCACATAGCAACCCGCAATCTGGGCTATCGCGTGTAATATTTCGCCACGGGGCGCCCCCGCGTCCTTCATTGTGCGATGACATTGGAGTACCTCGCCTAAAACATCTTCGCCCTCCCCAATCACGAACACATCGAAAAACGACCAGAAGGGTTCGGGGTTGAAGGTGCACGGCCCCCCGCCGATAACAAGCGGGGCGGCGTCCGTGCGCTTTGCGCTATGAAGCTCAATTCCCGCAAGGTCGAGGGTTTCAAGGATATTCGTTGCCGCCAATTCATGAGAAATAGTGATGCCTATCGCATCAAATTCAGCAAGGGGCGCACAACTTTCAAGAGAAAAAAGCGGCAAGCCTTCCGCGCGCATAGTGTCGCAAAAATCATGGGCGGGCAAAAACGCCCGTTCTGCCGCCATGCCCTCTTGGCGATTAACGGCATTGCACAAGATGCGCAGCGCTTGGTTTGCCTGCCCCAGTTCATAGGTGTCGGGATACACCATGCAGAAACGATACGCCGCTTCAGGCTTATACGTGCATGCCCATTCATGGTTGAGGTAGCGCGAAGGGCGCTGAGTGTTTCGAAGAAGCGCCGCAAGACGCAGCCAAAGGTTGGTCACTTTGAGCCTTTAGTCACGGTCTTTTTTCAGACGCCCGACAATAATTTCGCCCGCGGCACCTGCGTGGTCGCGTACGTTTTTTACCGCCGCATTGAGTTTCGGCTGGTCGGAAGCTGCCGCAGCAGCCTGAACCACTTTTTCGCGCGCCTTATTAACAACCTCGCCTAGCCCGCGGATGTTGCCGCCACCTTCGAAATATTCGATAGCAGCCTTGCCCATCGCAAAGGTGCCGCTGTATCCGATTCCTGCTTTGACCGCCCAACCGAGAGCGGGAACAAATGACATGACCTGGCGAGCGACCGAACGAAACACAAAACCGCCGCCGACCACCACCGCCAATTCCTTGGCGCGCTCAGCACTCATAGGCTGACCGTATGCCGCCGCAATTTGTAAGAGCATCTTTGCTTGGTTTAAGGTCATCACGGGCATATCGGCACCAGGAATAAACAACACCAGTCCAACACCTGCATTTTGAAGAGCGGTTGCCTTTACCGCTTCAAGTGATAAGGTGCGGCGCACAAACGGAAACGCCATGGCGAAAGCAAGTTTCTTTTCGGGGCAGGTTGCAATAATCCATTCCCCCATCTTGCGTATCAACGAAGAAACATTTTCTTCGCTTAAGTCTTGGGGTTCGGCAAACGTGCCCGCACGCTCTGCCAAAGCTTTTGATGAGCGCGGAATTGAAGGACTCAAAAGGTCGCATTCCAGCAGCGGGAAGGTGCTCTTTGCCGCCTGTTCGCTCACAATGTGAGGCATCGTCGTAAGAACCATGGCAGGCACCCCAGCGGCGCGCACCGCAGCAGCGTATTCGGAAATGCGCTCGTCAAACCCAGCAACAATAACCGCGATATCGGCTCCGTGACTTGCTGACGGCGCAAATTCAGGGAAAGGCGCCAACATCACCCGTGCATGAGGGGACGTGGCAGCAAATGCTTGACGCACGAAGGCTTGAAGGTCAGCGGGGGCGGTGGTGTCGAGATAGACACAAACGGATATAGGCGTATTGCGTGCCTGGTCGACATCGGTCGCTTCATTGACTATCGCCTTGATGTCTATGGGAATCTGCATGCTAAACCTTTCTGTTCATCTCACTGGCTCGCCGATTCTAGCGGTTGTTATGCGCCCACACCGAACCAATAAAACCCAGTAACACAAAATTTAAGATCATGAACGACGACCCATAACTCATAAACGGCAACGGAATGCCTGTAATCGGCATTAATCCGCAGGTCATTCCAATATTCTGAAGAATGTGAAACAGCCACATCCCCACAATACACATCACTATCAATATGCCGAAAAGGTCTGAGGTTCGCCCTGCAATACGAAAGCATATCAAAACGAGGGTGATATAAAGCCCGAAGAGCGCCAAAACACCTAAAAACCCGAGTTGTTCAGCAAGCATGCAGAAGATAAAATCCGTAGGTGCTTCAGGCAAAAAGCCCAGACTTGACTGAGTACCTTGCATAAGCCCCTTGCCGAACAAGCCCCCCGAACCAATGGCAATCTTTGCTTGGTTTAAGTTGTAGCCCTCATCTGACTGCGAATAACTTTGGTCGACGAAAACGAAAAGCCGTTCCCTCTGATAGGGTTTGATGAGTTTGTAGTCCCCCAATGACCCTTTGATAAGCTCATCTAAAGCAAACAAGATGACAACAGCAACGATTAATGCCAGCAAGGTTAGCAAAAGATATTTCGGACGCGCTCCTCCCACAATCAAAGCAACCGCCGATATGGCAAAATACACCAAGCCAGTGCCCAAGTCGGGCTGCGCCACCACGCAGATGAACGGGATGAAAAGGATGCCGAGTGCTTTTAAGTATTCCCGCGAATCATCCAGCTTTCCTCCATAGCGGGCAACCAAGCTTGCCGCAAGAAGAATTACCGTGATTTTTGCAACTTCAGCTGGCTGTACTTGCAAGCCGAACAGAGAAATCCAGCGTTTTGCACCCAGAAGCGTTACCCCAATAAAGGGCAGGCGCGGCGACAAAATCAACACGACACTTATCACCAAAAAGATAATCATATAACTTGAAAGTTTTCGGTAATCGAAAAACCAGATTGCAACCATAGCAATTGAGCCAAGCATCACACCGAAAAGTTGGCGATTGAAACTGTAATCGTCATCGAAATATATCGCCGACCACATCACCACCAAACCATAGCCCACCAAAAGCACCACAGCTAATATCAAGGGAAAGTTGATGAAGCCAAAGCGCTGAAGAGGCCCAGGCGTCTTAATACCTGCCCGCGAAGGAGCCTTGATTGACTGTATTTCGTGTGTACGCGGCATAAGACCTTTCTAGTCCGTTCTTCCTGCGCCTGTGCCTTGGCGTGCTTTCAGTTCTTCATCACTGAGTGATTTACCTGTCGAACCAGGAATTGGAACGAGCGCATCTTCGAGGGTTCCTTCATCATAACTTAGTGCCGCGCTCAAAACTTCGGCACACAGCGGGCATGCCGAAAGCGCTCCTGCCCCACCTTCTTCAACCACTGCCGCCACCACATACTTGGGGTTTTCAAAAGGCGCATAACAGGCGAACCAACCCGTGTCAGGCCTGCCGTCGCGCTCAGCGGTACCCGTCTTTGCTCCTGCATCTCCAATTCCGTATTCCCAAAACGTTCCTGAAACGTTGTAGTCTTCAAGCGCAACCCCGTGCAAGGCGTCGCGCATGATTTTAAGGTGCTCTTCCTTGATATTGAGCTTATCGAGTTCTTCAAGTTTGAGCTTTACCACGGTTTCACCTTCGGAATTCTTTATTTCTTTGAGCACGTGGGGCTTAATGCGCTTACCCGTTGCCACGGCAGCATAACCCATCGCCATTTGAAGCGGCGTGACTTCAACAAGCCCCTGCCCGATAGCCATATTTGAAAGGTCACCTGGAACCCACATCGCCTCTTCAGGAACATCGTGGAAGTGTTCTGCCTTCCATTCGGGGGTCGGAAGTTGCCCAGATGCCTCTCCGCCCAAATCAACCCCCGTTTTGCTGGAAAAACCAAAGCGCTTGATGAAATCTTGCATGGCGGTATCGCCCAGTTTTCCGCGCGCTTCGTAAAAACTCTTCGCAATTTCGTAGAACACTACGTCACACGAAACCACAACACCCGTTCGAAAATCGAGTTCCCCGTGCCCGTGCAGATTCCAGCAGCCTTGACCAGGTCCTTCAAAGCCTTTCCACCAACCCTCGCAGTTCCATTTCTTTTTAGCGTCAGCAAAGCCATGGTTGAGGGCGGCAAGCCCCGTGAACGCCTTAAAGGTTGACGCAGCTGGGTATTGTCCGCCAATCGCCCGATTGAGAAGCGGATTATAGGCTTCTTTTGCATTGATCACTTTATAGAGTTCCTCGGGCATTCCACCGATAAAATTTTCAGGAGCATAGGTTGGATAGTTGGAAAGCGCCACAATACCCCCGTCACGCACGTCAATGCACACCAGTGATGCCGTGATGCCCCTTCCCGTGCCGATGATACCGTCTTCGGGTGCGAGCATACGAGCCAAGGCTTTGTCGGCAACTTGTTGCACTTGCGAACAAATGGTGAGGTAGATGTCGTTTCCCTTGGTGGGTTCGGTTTCGCTCACCACTTCGCGCACGGTGCCATACACATCCGCCACCACGGTTCGCTGCCCATGGTCTCCTGAAAGTATGCGGTCATAACTTGCCTCAACGCCGCTTTTCCCGACGATGTCTCCCATTTTAATTTCCATGCCCTCGGGAGGATTTTTCAAATCTTCTTCAGAAGCAACGCCTGCATAGCCCAACACGTGTGCCGCCAAAGCGCCCCAGGGGTATTCTCGAATGGAACGCGTTTGGGTGCTGACCCCAGGAAAAGCACTTGAGTGTTCGGCTATGAAGGCAACATCGCGCAGCTTTACGTCACCAGCAACCACCCGCTGAGCTTGCGCTCCCGAACTGGTGTCGCGGATGCGCTCTCGCACGATGTTATGAGGAACACCAAGCAGTGCCGAAAGACGTTGCACGAGAACGCGGTCGTTGGCAACTTCAGCATCTGCCAAAACCGTAAGCGAGGTACGATTCTTCACCAAAGGAACGCCGTTGGCATCAAAGATAAAGCCACGCGGCGCTATGGTCGAAACGGTGGTATAGAGGTTTTCCCGTGCTTGGCGGGCGTAATCTTCGCTCATGAGCACCTGCATCCCCCAAAGCCTGATGCCGAGCGCCCCAAAGATAGCGGCGGCAAAAACACCCATTGCCATAAAGCGGGAACGCAGACGTTCCACCATGCCCATCGCCAAACCTTCAGGATTGCCAACTTTAGCGTCTGAGCCACCCCAACGCTTTGCTTCAGAAAGCGAGGATGATATGTCTATGCTGTCGATGGATGTCACCGTATGTTTTCCGCCCACATACGAAGATTTTTTCTTGCTTCGCAAGGTGAAGTAAACAAGTATTCCGACAACACAAAGAACAAGTGTTACAGCAATGGCAATGACAGCGGTTAACACGTGCTGCTCCTAAAAACGGTGCTTGGTGCGCACTTTCCCCAAATTTTTGTTTGAGGTCATGGACACATGCATTGAATCGCGTGTGCGCGAAGAAGCAGACGAACGCGTTGAATCGGTAAAGACTTTCCCCATAAGGATTAACACCAAAAGCCCCACCACGGTGTTGTAGAGGGCACACGGCAAGGCGCGCTGCAGGAAGGCAACTTGCGAACTTTCGACCACGCCGAAGGAAAGCATGAAGATAGCGTAGAGCAACTCGAGAAGGAACACGGCGACAATCAGGATGGCAAGGGGTATGAACAAGGTGTCGTTGTCGAGCGCTTCAAAGACTTTTGAAACGGCAAAGGCCGCGATGACGAACAAGAATGCCATGGCTCCTACGGGAGAATGCCCCAACAAATCGTAGATGATACCGAAGAAAAAAGCGATTACCAAGGTCGAATTATTGCTCGGACGCGTCAGTGCAACGATTAAGACATACAGCATGCAAAAATTCACCGTTGCCTGAAAAATAGCGATATTCGGAGCAAGAACAATTTGTAAGATGATTGCAAGAAACGCGCCAATCACCATCATAAGCGAATCACGTTCCATAGCTTTTCACCTCGCTTTTTAGATGCTTTGATGCTTTATTCATCATCGCCAGCTTCTTCGTCGTCTTTCTTGGGAGGCGCCACTGGTTCGGTCGCATCCCCTTCTGAATTCATGCTTAACACCACGGATACTTCTTCCAAAGAACGCGTTGTGGCGTTGGGGGCAACGACGATTTTTCGAGTTGAACCGCCTTGGTTTTCCTCGATTTTCACAACCGTCCCTAAGGTAAGTCCCCTAAAATAGCTGCCGCCAAGCCCTGACGTGATAATGACATCACCCACCTGAACCGTGGCATCCACGTCAAGGTTTTCCAGGTACAAAAGGCCGTCCAAAGCACCCTTGACGATGCCTTCGGCTCGGTTCGATTGAATAAGCACGGCAACCCCGCTTTGAGGGTCTTGCAACAAACGCACGTCAGCACTGGTTGCCCGTACCGCTATGACCTGACCGATAACTCCTGACTGACCCATAACGGGAAGCCCCGTGATAACGCCGTCGCGCGAGCCGCGATTGATGGTTATCACCTTTTCCCAGGCATTGAAGCTGCGCCCCGTGACGCGAGCAGAAACGATGTCGAGGTCGTAGTAGTTCTTGAGCCTGAGCAACTCTTCAAGATAAATGGCTTCTTGGCGATATTCTTCTAATTCGACAATTTGCTTTCGCAGTTCTTGGTTTTGCGCCCGAAGTGCCTCAAGGGTGGTTTCTGACGCTGAAACATTTTCGATTGCCGTTCCCGCGGCATCGGTCGCCGATCCAAGCGTCGCACCAACAAATTTTAAGGGGCGCACCATACCTGAAGCACTGCTTTGGGCTTGGTGGAGCGGGCCTTCTTCGCCTTCGCGAAAATAAATCGACACCAAGGCAAGAGAAATTACGAGCAGCGCCACAAGAAGAATGCGGCTTGAAGCACTGGTGAGAGTTTGTTGTAGTTTCGGCGCCATGAAAAACAGCTACCTTACTTAGAACGCATTAAGACCTGTTTCAACGCGGTAGGAGTTTCAAGCACCTTCAGACATCCCATAACCACGTTGGTAAGAGATGTGTCGCTCGTCCATACCGGTATTTCAAGCTTTTCAGTCAGATAACGGTCAAGCCCTGCCAGCAAGCCACCGCCACCAGTCAGGAGTATACCGTTTTGAATAATGTCGCTTGCCAGGTCGGGGTTCGTCTTTTTGAAGGTTTCCTTGATGTGAACCACCATTTCATCAACGGGAATCCGCAGTGCTGCACGGACATCTTCAGATTGGATGATGACTTCTTTGGGCTGTTCGGTGACAACGTCTTGCCCCGATATCGCCATGTCACGTTCTCTGCCGTCCTCGAAAGGAAGCACAGAACCTATCTTTATCTTGATAACTTCAGCAGTACGTTCGCCGATTTTAATACCTAAAAGGTCGCGCAGATACATAGCGATTGATTCGTCCATACGGTTTCCCGCAAGGCGCAGCGAAGAGGAAGTTACGATGCCGCCTAAGGATATGACCGCAACTTCGGTAGTGCCACCTCCGATGTCGACAACCATAGAACCCGTGGGCTCGGTCACGGGAAGGTCGGCGCCCATTGCCGCTGCCATCGGTTCCTCGATAAGATATGCCTGGCGAGCACCTGCTTGAATCGCCGCTTCAAACACCGCACGTTTTTCAACCGAGGTCGCCCCGCACGGGATACAGATAACGATACGCGGCTTGGGCTGCCAAGGATAACGGCGCGGCGCTGCCCGATTAATGAATGCAGACAGCATTGCTTCGGTGACATCATAATCAGCGATAACGCCGTCTCTTAAGGGGTGTTCAGCCGAAAAAGCTTCAGGCGTATGGTTAATCATGTTCTTCGCTTCGTGCCCAACAGCTAAAACACGATGAGTACTTTTTTCTATGGCTACAACGGAAGGTTCGTTAATAACGATGCCTCCGCCTGAAATGGCTACCAGCGTATTTGCCGTACCAAGGTCAATAGCCATGTCGGATGACATTTGACCTGAAGCAGCTGAGAACCTATCGAGTATCGACATATAAGGCTAACCCCTTTATTTCTTAAACATACAAACTGATATTTTATCACAGGGGATAAAAAGCATGAGGAAAATTCACACGGGGTACACCTTGGGGAAATGCCGTCATTGACGAGGAAGGTTTCGTCATCATGGAACGCTTTTGTCGTAGCGGGTCAAGACCTGCAATCTTTAGACTGTTGCAAGGGGCATACGACTCCCCGCCCGTCTTTGCGAGGAGTGAGCGTAGCGAACAACGAAGCAATCTAGTCGAAGATGTGCAGGTCAATGTACGATTGAAGATTGCGGGTCAGGCCCGCAATGACGTAACTTAATGAACTGAACAGGACAGACACGGGTCGTAGGAGCGAACAAGTTTTTCAACCTCAAGCTTCAACTTGTCCTCTGAAACCCCTTCTCCCACCAGCTTTTCTGCCAGTTGGCGTATGTCAGCCTCGATGTTGGCGACGTTTTGCGCCGTCGGCGTCAAAATAGAAGCTTCTACTACCTTGCCCGCTTCATCAATCGTCAAATCATGAAACAGCGCACCACGAGGAGCTTCCGTATAGCCAACTGCGCGCCCCGCCTTCACTTCATAGGCTATCGGAGCACTTGAGCCTTCGTATTCCCCATCAGCAAGTTTGCGACAAATACCCGCACAACGCTCAAGCGCGTCAACCAATTCGACCGCTTGGGCAACATTGTTCTTGAAGGGATTGAGCTCAGGCGGACGCAAACCTGCCTTTGCGGCAACAACTTTCGCACTGGAGCTTAAGTGTTTCCAAGAAGCATTAACACGTGCAAGAGCCGAGGTCATATACGGACTTGAGGTTTTCTTGACCCGCGCGAGCAGTGCCGCAGAATGGTCAACCAGATATTCTTCGATATAATCGTGGATATCGTCAACGTCAAACGTTTCACCCGCATGAAGGAAACGCGCATTATCCGAGGTAATTATCGGATAATAGCCGTCCTCAACCATTGCCAATAAATCACCTTCAGACTTCATGTCAGGCACGGGGAAACTGTTAAAGAGATCAACTGTCTTGACCATAAAGGGAAGCATTTCTTCCATTTTGTTCGCCAGTTCAAGGTATTCTTCAGCACTTATTTCGTTGGTAAAACCGCCCACCACCGCCGTAATCGGATGAATGGAGCGCCCCCCTACCCGCGTGCACAATTCATTTCCGAGCGCTTTTATTCCCAGCGCCGAATTGAGCAGTTCGGGGTCAAGTTCGGCTAAAGGAAAGACGTCGGGGGTTCCCAGATAATCGGGTGCCGCAAGCACAAACAGGTGCGTTGCGTGATTTTGCAGGTAGGAACCGTACACGAGCAATTCACGGATAGCCTTTGTGCGTTCGGTGGGGCGAACATCAAATATCTTTTCAATAGCGCGCAGGTCAGTTACCACATGGCTTGCCGAACAAATTCCGCAAATGCGGGATGAAATATAGGTAACTTCCGTATAATCGCGCCCACACACCATGCTCTCAAAGAGGCGCGCGGGTTCGACGACGTTCATCTCAACGGTTTCGACAACGCCGTCCTTGACGACAACATGGATATTTCCGTGCCCTTCAATGCGGGCAAGATGGTCGATATGCAAAGCAGTATTTGTCATGACAATACTATTCCTTTCCTTGCAACGCAGGATTGGTCTGGTTAAACAACTCTAAAGCCGAATCAAAATCTTCGACATTAAGCCCATAGCGAACAACGGCTTCGCGTGCTGATTCAAGATTTGCTTCAGGAGAAAGCCCGCGACACCCGTTACACGCGCGTCCGAGGTTCACGCAACGTGCCCCACATCCAGCACGAGTGACCAAGCCAAGGCACAGTTTTTGTTGCTGGTAAAAACAGCCTGTTTCGTTGCGCTTGCAATCCCCGCACATCGTCTTTTCTGTCAGGGGGCGATTCGAACCATACAAGGCTTTGCCGAGCACTTCGAGAAATTCGAAGGGGTCAATAGGACAACAAGGCACGCGATAGTCAACGTCGATAACGCTGGGAACACTGCGCGGAGAAATTGCCTTGCCACCTGCGGCGGGGAAATCATCATAGACGTATTCCGAACGAGAATCGTAGTGCTTTGCCGCGATACCAGGAATACCTGCCGTGTTTGCGCACGCCCCGATGGTGATAACTATCTTCGCCTTTTCGCGAATCTCTTCCACCAACTTCAAGGACTCTTCGTTTACGATAGCGCCTTCTATGATGGCGACATCAAAATCATCAGGCATCGGAGTGCTTGACACCAACTGCCAATAGTTCAGGTCAAACTGTCCGAGCACATCAAGCAGATGTTTTTCATTGTTCGTGATTTGAAGCTGGCAACCAAAACAGCTTGCCAAGCCGATAACAACCACGCGGGGTATTTGAGATTGAGGAACTGCCTCACAGGTAGCGGCAGCTGCTGAATTAGTGGCACCCATATTACATCGACCCCTGAATATTCTTAGCTTCCCAATAATTGAAAACTGGTCCATCAATGCAAACGTATTGATGACCTATCTGGCAATGTCCGCATTTGCCCATACCGCACTTCATGTGGCGCTCAAAACTCACATAGATATGGTCATAACTGATGCCTTTTTTACGCATTTCGTCGATGACAAAACGATACATAATCGGGGGCCCGCACAATGCCCCGAAGGTGTTGCGCGCGTCAATTTCAAGATGTTCGAAGGGCTTTGTTACCAAGCCAACTTCCCCATCCCAAGTTTCATCAGGAATATCCACGGTAAGATATAAGTCAAAATCCTTGCGATGTTGCCACATCTCGAATTGGTCGCGAAACATTATCTCAGCAGGAGTTTTCGCACCATAGATAATAGTGACCTTACCAAATTCCGAACGTTCGTCGTGAATATTGTTGATAAGTGCTCGCAGCGGCGCAATGCCCAAACCGCCCGCAACCAACAAGATGTCGTGCCCCTTCATGTCCTCAAAGGGGAATCCCCGTCCAAAAGGTCCACGCAAACCCACAATGTCACCGCATTGCATTTCATGGAGCGCCTTAGTAAATTCACCAGTTCGGCGCACGCACAGTTCGATGAAGCCCTGTTTAGACGGCGAACTCGAAATCGAAAACGGCGCTTCGCCGATGCCGAAAAGGCTCACTTCAACAAATTGACCAGGACTGTGATGGAACGCATCGCGGATGCGCTCGTCAGTTAAGCGCATCTCGAAAAGTTTTTCTGTTGCGGTTACTTCGGTGATGGAAGTAATCCTCGCCGACCAGGGGCGATACGGGTTCGCAAGCATCATCTGCTCACCCGTTAGCGGAGTGGCGAAATCCACAGAGGGTGCCACATGCACCGTGGAAGCAGCACAGCTATTCGGCATTTTCGGCACCTTTCTCTTTGAAGAATTTCAATACCTCGATAGGATTGATGTTCGCTTTGCAAGAAACAACACACCTGCCGCACCCCACACAAAGCATGTGATTGTGATTGGCTAAAAATCCGTTGAGTTTGTGATACATGCGATGGCGAACCCGCCCCCGCGAATTTTCGCGGAAGTTGTGTCCGCCCGCAACGAGCGCGAACTGGGGTGCCGTGCACGAATCCCAAGCACGTTCGCGTTTGCCCGTTTTGCCGTCGGGGTCTAACACGTCATAAATATCGAAGCAATAACAGGTTGGACACGTTGCTGAACAGGCAGTACAGCCAAGACAACGTCCGCCCAGTTCCTCCCAAAACGGGTCTTTGTGGAAGGCGTCCATAAGCATGGCGACTTCTTGAATGTCGGGGATTTCGCGATTGAAGCTTTCTTGACGCTGGCGCGTGGCGCTGCGAAATGCGATGCGATCCTCATCAGTTGCCACCTGTGGATTACAGGCAGCTTCCAAGATGTTAGCCGCTTCAACGCTTGAAATGCTCACCAGGTACTTATCGCCAATGTTTTGCAGGAACAAATCATAGCCGAAGCGCGCTTCGTCGCTGTTCCACAAGTGACAAAAACAGTTCTCGTTGGGCGTGCAGCTGATGCCGACGATAAGTGTTGCGTTGCGCCGAGCAACATAGTAAGGATCAGGATACGGCCCGTCCTTAAACACCAAATCAAGGCGGTTAATTGCATTGATGTCGCAGGCGTGTGCCCCGAAAATAACCCGCGGGGTAATTTCCACCGTATAATCAGTCACTTCGTTGCAGGCTACATCGAATTCAAGCAAAGTTTCCTTCGAAGGCAAGAAGTATTTCTTCGGTGAAATAATCGTCATGGTATAGTTGACGTCAATTTCTGCTGGGTCTTCAATAATATCGAAAACGTGAACCCCATCCCGCTTAACGGGAGCCACCACTTCGTATGACTCCATGAAGGCTTGGACGAGTACAGGAAGTTCCGCCGCATCGATTACGCGATATAGCACGATATCCTCTCCTCTTCTTGATGTGTCTTAAAACCCTTGTGTCCCGATTCAAAAAGGAAGATACCGTACGTTCTTATGAAAAGAATATCCCTATCTCACGTGCGGCAGATTCCGTTGAATCGGAGCCATGAATAACATTTTCATCCATAATGAGACCAAAGTCACCACGAATTGTGCCGGGGGCTGCTGAACTCGGGTCAGTGGCACCCATGAGTTGGCGACATTTAGAAACAGCGCCTTCGCCTGAGACAACCATCTTTACCACCGTACCCGAAGTGATATAGCTGATAAGCCCCGCGTAGAAAGGCTTGCCTTCGTGTTCGGCATAGTTTGCCTTTGCCTGTTCATCAGTTACAAGACCGAGTTCTAAGCGCTCGAGGGAAAGCCCCGCGCGTTCGAAGCGATTGATGATCTCACCGATATGTCTATTTCTTACCCCGTCGGGTTTAATCATAAGATAGGTTTTCTCAACTGCCATAGGTATATCCTTTCTGGTGGCGCACAAAGTGTGCCCTTTAACTTGTTCGTCGCACAAACACTCAGAGCGCAGATTTTGCGACGTTTGTAGCTTTTGCTTTTGCAGCGTTTACAAATTTTGCGACGCTAAAAACTTTTAGGCGTCCTCATCATCATCTTCTGGTTGTGGTTCTGGTTGTTGTTCCGTCTGTGGTTGTTGGTCGGGCTGAGTATCGGGTTGGGTATCAGGCGTGCCCGACAAAGGCGTGGTGTCTTGAGTCATGCCTCCATCGCTGGCTGACAAAGAACCACCACCTTCAGAAGACATCTGGCTTGCATAATAAAGTTCAACGTGGGAAACCTTCCACCCGAGCATATCGCGCACTAAAACAACCTTATACTGTGCGTCGCCACCTTGGGGAGTACGCGCCGTAACGTATGCGGTCGTTTCGCTCATCGATTTGTTCATGCCGTCAATCCGAGCCGAACGGTCGGTCACGATTATGTTGACCATATCGTCCACTTCGGCACCTGAATCAACAAAAAGGCTGTTCGCTGCCGCTTTCGGGTCGGCGAACAATTCTTCAATAACCGATTCTTGGGACGGGTAGCCGTATCCTTGCGTGTAGGCAAAGGCAATGGCAGCAAGCCCTAAGAGCAAAAAGACAATGACGCCCACCGCAACCTTAAGCCCTACATTGCGGTGCTTGCGCTGCTGGCGAGCGACTCCCTTTGACCACTGTTCCAGTTCTTCGTCACTAGCGTTAAAGAACCTGTCGTCGCCCGATGCATAACCATCCTGCACCCCGTAGGTTTCAGGATAGTAGTATTGGTCGTCTTGAGCGTAGCCATAGGAACCATCGTCAGCATAGTTGGCGGATTCGTCAGCGATAACATCAAGCCCCGACATGTCATTGCCTAAAGGCGCAATCGCGCCCGTGCCCTGAGGGGTGGTACCACTTGCAAGAGCCGCAACCGCAAGCTGGTAATCCACGCTTGCAGAATCGTTAAGATGATAGGTTTTATCCGCAAGAGCAGTTTCGAAAGCCGTCACCGCTTGCTGCATTTGACCTGCTGAAACATAGGCTTGCCCCAGATTTGCGAACAGTTTGTTCTTGGTTGGAGCATCCATGCCAAACGGCAGAGCGCTTTCGTAAGAAGCAATCGCATCTTGGGGGCGATTGAGCGCCATGAAGCAAATGCCCAGGTTCAAAAGCGCCTTGGTGGGGTCGGGGTTTCTTTCGTCAAGCGCCGCCTGTCTAAAGGCAACTCCCGCTTCGCCTGATTTGCCAAGCTTGAGAAGAGCATTTCCCATGGCAGAATAGGCTTTGAAGGGCGTATCGTAGCGGGCATCTGCTACCGCAGCTTCAAAATAAAGAATCGCATTTTCATAATCATGGAGTGCCGCATACGCCATACCAAGATTGTAATTCACAATACCTGATGCGTCATAGTAAGCGTCGTTGGTGGATTGCGTGTAGGCGTTAATCGCTTCATTGTAATCCTGGAGCTTTATCAGACAATTTCCGATTTGATGATACAAAAGACCCACTTCGCCCGCAGCGGGAGGGTCGTAAGTATCTTGCAAACATTCGGTGAAGATGGCAAGTGCGGTGGTGTAATCTTTTGCGTCATACGCAAGGCGGGCTTCTTGAAATATCTCGTTGTTCATATTATTCCTTTGTTTGACCGATATTTCTTCAATGGACATTCCGTGGACAAAACTTAGTCGTTTACATTTTCTATTTCGATGCCTTCAATGACATCCCCTACACGAAGAGAACGAATAACATCAAAGCCTTCTGTGGTCTGCCCAAAAACAGTATAACCGTCATCAAGCATTGATTGCGACCCTAAGCAAAGGTAAAACTGCGAACCTGCAGAATTAGGGTCTTGGGAACGCGCCATCGCAAGCGCGCCGTCCAAGTGCTTATTATTCGGATTCGTGGAATATTCCTCTTTGATAGTATAACCAGGATTGCCTGTGCCTAAGCCAGCACAGGGGTTTTTCGCTTTTTCGATAACTTCTTCGGGCGTGAATTTGCGTGTGTTGGGGCACCCGCCCTGAATGACGAAGCCTGGGACATAGCGGTGAAACTTCAAATCCTCGTAAAAGCCCTTGTTTGCCAATTCAACAAAGTTTGCCACGTGGATAGGGGCATCTTTGCCCGCAAGCGCCACTTTGATTGCGCCTTTGGAAGTCTTGATTATTGCGACTTCTTCCCCACCTGGCTGATAACTTGGCGTATATTGTGCCATGCACGCGCTCCTTTTCACTACCGTTTCGTCTACCTTCGTCATGGCCTTCGTCATGACTTTCGTCTACCTTCGCATGCGCAAACGCGCCGCGCCTCTTCGTTGCCTCACGCGTCTGTTCGTTGCCAAACGCGTCTGGTGCCCTTGACAAGAATCGAACTTGCGACCTTCTGCTCCGGAGGCAGACGCTCTATCCCCTGAGCTACAAGGGCACAACTGAGACAATTATACGCTATTATGGGAAGAAACTATAAAGGTATACGCAAGGAATTCACAGGTTTTCATGGAAGAACAGATTCTCATCAAGCGCTTAAGCTACTCAAATGCAGGAATTGGGCATACCAAAGAGGGTAAAACTGTCTTTGTGCCCGCGAGTGCGCCAGGTGATGTAGTGCTGATTTCAATCGATGAGGACAAGGGGAATTATTGTCGCGGACACATCGTGTCGCTGGTGGAGGCTTCTCCTGTGCGTACGGCTCCCACCTGCCCTTATGGGGAAAGTTGCGGGGGCTGCCCCTGGCAACATATCCGCTACGATGCCCAACTTGAAGCGAAGCGTGCCTCGGTTGTGTCGGCTCTTGTGCACAGTGCAGGATTTGAGGAAGAAGAGGCAAACGGGCTTGTTGCGCCTTGTAAGGCAAGCAAGCGCGAAGTGGGTTATCGCAATAAACTTGAATTTGGTGCCACTTGGGATGAGGAAAGTGGATTTAATCTTGGTTTTCACACAGAAGGTTCACATGACTTAGTAAGCCCTGACTCTTGTTTGATTGCGCACAAGCCGATTTCTGCGAGTTTGAAAGCCTTGCGAGGAGCCTTGCGTTACGCTCAAGGAAGCAACAACTTAGGCATTTATCGGGTTGGGGTGCGGGCTAGCCTGCGTACGCACGATTTGGAAGTTGCCCTCTGGACGCCGCCGAGTGCTTTTCCGCGCGCCCACGTCGCTCAACTGCTGGAAAGCAGCTTAAAGACCACGAGTATCGTGCGCGTTATGGCGGAATCGGGCAAGGCACGCAAAATCAAAGGGGTCGAAAGCCTTGGCGGAAAAGGCTTTTGGGAAGAACAGCTGAACGACTTTATCTTTGCGACAAGCGCTCCTTCCTTTTTCCAGGTAAACACCGCACAAGCAGAAGTGCTGGTTGAAGAGGTTTTGGCGGGGCTTGGAGGCGACGGACTTGGGCGTGACGGGCTTGGGCGTGGCGCGCTTGGGCGTGGTGCACTTGTTGCCGATCTGTATGCAGGCGGCGGCACTTTTTCCGTTGCCCTTGCTGAAGCGGGCTTTGACGTTATTGCCGTTGAAGCTGCCTCAACAAGCGTGAAGGATTTGCGGCGCAACGCCGAGCGCAATCAGGTAGCCATCGAAGTAGTTGGGGGGGACAGCGCGCGAGAACTCGCGGATTTAGGGGAACTCGACGCAGTTGTGGTCGACCCTCCCCGCTCAGGGCTTGCGCCTGAAGCACTCGGCGGCATTGCGAAAGCGCAGCCGAAACGCATCGCCTACGTCAGTTGCGACCCTGCCACCTGGGCCCGCGATGTTGCACGCTTCAAAGAGTACGGATATGGGCTGGTACACGTGCAGCCTGTTGATTTGTTCCCTCAGACCTATCACGTTGAAATTGTCAGCTTTTTTGAAAAGAGTTAGGAGCACCCCCATGCTTACAAAGAGCAACTTAGAAGCATTGTCGGCTTTTCGCTTTGGACATGCACAAAACACCGAAGCAGGCACAGGCGCTACCGTAGTCATTGCGCCACAGGGGGCAACGTGTGGCGTTGACGTGCGCGGAGGCGCTCCTGCCACGCGCGAGACCGACCTTTTACGACCCGAAAACATGATTGAGAACATCCATGCGGTTGTGTTGGCGGGAGGCTCTGCCTTCGGACTTGAAGCAAGTTGCGGCGTTATGGACGCATTAGCTGCGCGCGATATCGGCTTTCACCTTGAAGGAGTGGTGGTGCCTATCGTGGTGGGGGCTTGCTTGTTCGACCTTTTGGTGGGCGAAAACTGCCACCCCGACAAAACAATGGGCGTTGCTGCTACAGAAGCAGCGTTTGGGGGCACGACTTTTGGCGAGGGAAATGTTGGTGCTGGGACAGGGGCTAGTGTTGGAAAGTTGCTCGGTGCTGCCCGCGCTATGAAAGCGGGGTTTGGTATCGAAGTGCTGCAATCGGGAGAGGTGATTGTGGGTGCGCTGGTTGCCCTTAATGCACTCGGCAATATTATCGGAGAAGACGGAAACATAATTGCGGGATGTCGCGGCGAAAACGATGCTGTCGTTGATGGCTTTGATGCTCTTTTGCACGCTGCTGAACAGGCTCAAAAAGCGGGCGAAGCGGCGGCCAGTGCGCCTCAAAATACCACACTTGGCATCATTGTCACCAACGCAAAACTCACCAAAGCCCAAGCAACAAAGGTTTCATCAACCACTCACGATGCCTATGCACGTGCCATATCTCCCGTACACACGTCGCAAGATGGAGATGCTGTCTTCACCCTTGCATCGGGCGACATTGAAGCGGCGCCCGACGTGGTGGCCGCAATCGCGGTGCGCGCCATGCAACAAGCTATATATCGTGCGGTAAAAACCGCAACCCCCGCCTTTGGGCTGCCCGCCTACTAGTGGACAGGGGACGGTACTGTGTCCTGTCCACAAGCTTAATCGACGTCGAAAAGGGGGATGTAGCCCGCTTGCTTGATGCAGCGCTGTCCTTCAACAGAAAGCATCCAGTCTAAGAAAAGCCCGCCTATCTCCTCTTCTTCACCACCACAAATAACACCATAGTAGTTCACGGTAAGCGGGTAGGTTTTATTCCGCAAAGTATCATCGTTTGGAGCAAAGACTCTAGAAGTCGGATGTCGGTTTCGAGGACGTTGTTGATAATCCCGATTTGGCTATTCGGTATCATCTTTTCCGATATCAAGTATTTTCGCAAGTTGTCTTGAGATGGCCCGCATTTGTTCGCTTGTTAAGACACCTACTTTTTCACAAAGCTCTTTTTTGCTAACAGTAAGGATTTTCTCCGTCATTACATAGCTGTCTTTTCGCAGTCCGTTTTTTTGACCTGCAGATATAAATACCCTTGTCATAGCGTCATCAGACTTAAACGTTGTAAATAAGCACAAAACGACCGAATCAAAACCAGCAACGCTATCTGCCTGAACGACAACAACGGGTCTTGCCTTGCTGGCGTATCCATCATCTCGTAACGTCCAAACCTCACCGCGTTTCATTGATGGTCTTTCTGGATAGGCGTGTGGCAAAAGCGGTTGCTTCATCCTCGGTATCAAATGCTTCTAAGGAAAAATTCTTCACCTTTGTTTCGTAGGGAAAGCCTCCTTCTGCATTGAACTGAGCAACAAACATTCTGAGCGCGTCTGAAGGCGTTGTTCCTAGAGCCTTGGTTATTTCTCTAAAGCGCTTACTTTCCTGTTCGTCTATTCTTGTTGCTATTTGTACCGCTGGCATCTCAGGCTCCTTTCTATAAAACAATTATGATTATAACATTATATAACAATTTCTATCAATTTCTATCAATTTCTATCTTATAAGTTCTTCTAAAATGTATGGATGGATGGACAGGGGACGGTACTGTGTCCCCTTTAGAAATTACCGAGTTCACAATGACAGAGAAACAAAGTGGACATAGTACCGTCCCCTGTCCACACGTAGCCTGTTCAAGGAAGTTCGTTAATCGCCTCTTAAAAGAGGCTGCCACCCATCAACAGGGAGAACTTACCCACCACCATTCACCTAACACACAAAACTTTATTTGGTGAGCAATAGATACAGAAATCTGATAAACTTTTATTCGCCAAATTACAAAGGTCCTAACGGGCTGATCAATAACGTATGCAGAAGGGCATCATCCTTCAAAGACGTTATTGATCTTTGTAGTTTGGCGACTAATGGATGTATGCCCTTCTTCCTATGGCATGTTTTTTTCGCGAGGGTATTCCATCCATCACTCATTAGTATGACGATTGGAGAGAAACAATGAAAAGAAAAACCGCCACTATCGAGACAACAAACAATTTCAGAAGAGAGACGGGTTCCCGGACACCCTTAGCGGCCATTAGCATCATCGTTGCATTATGCCTATTTTGGACGATGCTTTTAGCAGGATGTTCGTCGAACTCTGAAAAGCCTGCTGACACCAACAATCCTCCCGCTACCGACCAACAAGCTGGGGAGACAGAATCTTCAGCTCAGCCTTCAGATTCCAGCGATTACTCTTGGCGTCAGCTTATAAAGGACTATGAGTCTTGGGCAGATGCCTATCTGGTGTTCGTTGAGAAATATAAAGAAAACCCAACCGATCCTGCTCTCCTGAGCGACTATGCCAAGTTGGCAGAAGAATCGGCTCAATGGAGCGAGAAAGTGGAAGCATGGGATACAAACAGCCTGACGCCAGAAGAAGCCGCCGAGTACACAGAAGCATGTAACCGGATAAGCCAAAAGGTCTTAACGGCATCCAATCTCCTTCTAGGAGGCTAGTGACAAGTCAGTTCCTTAACGACTAGTAATAAAAGAGAGTACCGTTCCAATAGGGACAGGGGATCAGTGGTTCTATCTTGATCTCAAAACTGGGACAAAATTGTACCGCCCCCTGTCCACAGTGCGGGTTGGCAGTGTTTACTTTCCCATGAGTTTCGCGATGCGGTCGGAATATTCGACTTCGGTTAGTCCTGCCTCTTTTGCAAGGTCGATAACAGGAGCGTCGTTCCATAATGCTTCAAGACGATAGTAGTCCCTGGTTTCGGGTTGAAAAACATGAACGACAAAATCGCCGTAATCAAGCAGCGCCCACAACCCATCGCTCGTTCCTTCACGATGAAGCGGTTTGACTCCTGCAAGTTCGCGTTCCTTTTCTTCTATTTCATCAACGATGGCTTGCACCTGCCGATTGTTGGCAGCAGTCGCAATAACGAAATAATCCGTTACCGAAACCAGTTCACGAACTTCTTGCACCATGATATCGGTTGCCTTCTTTGCATCAGCCGCCTGAGCCGCAACTAACGCCCGCTGTCTTGAATCCATTTCCTTGGTCACAGAATCCCTTTCGTCTAGCCTTGTTGCATCTTCATTATAGAATGGTTCCACACTTTGATGGTGTCGGGGTGTATTCGAGAGCCCCGTTCAACCAAATGTTTGAACACCTGTTGATAGGTTCTAAAAAATAATTCGTCAAGGCTTACCAGCCCTATACCCTCGCTCAAACCCGTTCTTGTACGCCCTTGTCGTTCGGGTTCGATAACGTCAGCAATGTAGAGCACCTTGTCAAGATCGCTCATGTCAAGCGCTCCCGAAGTATGAGAAGCTACTGCTTGTAAAATATCATCTCCGATTTCAGGGAATTCCTGTTTGAGCGCCACCGCTCCTGTCATTCCGTGAAGCATGTGCGGCATGGATTCCACCAATTCAGCATCTGATGCAACACCCAATTCTGTTGCACGCAGACGTATTTCGGTGTTGGAATAATCCTTGTCCCAATCGTGGATAAGACCAGCAAGCCGCGCCTTTCGTTCGTCGACTCCGTAAGCACGCGCAATCACCTCGGCTGTTTCGGCAACGCTCAGTGCATGTTTGAAGCGAAAATCAGAAGCCCGTTCTTTCAGCCTCGCTTTGGTACTTTGGAAAAACTCTTCCGTCAGACTATACTCACTCATGTGCAACTCCTTGGTACAAACCCTCGCGTTCAATGTAGTCAAAAACACGCTGCATCACCAGATAGCGAAGCGATTTGCCCTCCCCCACGCGTGCGCGCAAATCGGAAGACGATATGGCAAGAGCGGTTACTTCGGCATAGGTGATGGAAAAATCCGAATGAAGCAACAAATCAGCTTTTTGTTCGTCGGAAACCACATAGCCAGGCCGCGTTGCTGCTATTAAATGGGCAAGCGAAGCGATTGCTGAACTTTCGCGCCATTTGATGATACTGAAAACTGCGTCGGCACCCGTGATGAAGTACAATTCAACGTTTTCGGGATAATACGCCCGCAAATCACGAAGGGTGTCAACGGTATAGGTGTCCCCCGCACGGTCGATTTCAAGAGATGACGCATCAAAAAACGGATTGCTCTCACACGCTAAACGACACATCTCGAAACGATGATGCGCAGGGGTAATGTCGAGATGCTTCTTGTAGACAGGAACGCCCGCTGGGATGAAAACAATCGCATCCAGCCCGAATTTTTCGCGGATTTGTTCGGCACAGGCAAGATGCCCTATGTGAATAGGGTCGAAGGTGCCGCCCATGATGCCTAAACGATAGGTGCGCTCAGGGTTATCGAAGCCCAAAGAATCGAAGCGTTCACAAATATGGGTCACTTAATCACGCACCTGCCCACTACCGCGAAGGACATACTTATACGAAGTCAGTGCCTCAAGGGCAAACGGCCCACGTGCATGAAGCTTCTGGGTTGAGATGCCGATTTCTGCACCCAGCCCGAATTGACCCCCGTCGGTAAACGACGTTGCCGCGTTGGCGTAGACCGAAGTTGCGTCAACTGCCGCCAAGAAATTCTCTGCTGCGGTATCGCTTGTGGTGACTATTGCTTCTGAGTGCTTGGTGCCGTAGGTGTTGATGTGGGTAATGGCTTCTTCAACCCCCGACACGCACTTGATAGCAATTTCTGACGCAAGGTATTCGGTCTCCCAATCTTTTTCTGTTGCCAGGTCAACCTCTACAATGCCCGCAGCTTGGGCAATCGAGAGTGCTTGGGTATCAACATGCATGACCACGCCCTGTGCGGCAAGGTCAGCCATAATAAGCGGCAAGAATTCATCTGCTATCGCAGCGTCCACGAGCAGAGTTTCGGCAGCGTTGCAAACCCCCGTGCGCCGACATTTGGAATTGATAATAATTGCCCGTGCGCTGTCAAAATCAGCCGAAGCCTCCACATAAACGTGGCAGTTACCCGTACCTGTTTCGATGACAGGAACCTTAGAGTGTTCGACACAATGGTTAATAAGCCCTGCTCCACCGCGGGGAATCAGCACATCCACAATGCCATGCAGGCTCATGAGTTCATCAGTTGCTGCTCTGTCACTCGTTTTGATGGCCGCAATGCAGTCATCGGGCATACCTGCTGCAATCGCCGCTTCTAAAAGAACGTCGGCGATGAGATTATTTGAAAGAAGCGCCGCTGACCCACCACGCAACACCACAGCATTTCCTGTTTTGATGCAAATACCCCCAGCATCAGCCGTCACGTTCGGGCGAGCCTCATACACCATGGCAACCACGCCAAGCGGCACGCTTACGCGCGTGAGTTCGATGCCGTTATACAAAGTGCGTTGTTGCTGAACAACACCAAGCGGGTCGGGAAGTGTCGCTAAATCTTCGAGGGCGCAAGCCATTCCTTCGATACGCGATTCGTCCAACATTAAGCGGTCAAGCAGGCTTTCCTTCATGCCTGCCGCCCGTTCGCGTTCCATGTCTTGTTCGTTTGCCGAAACAATGGCAGACGTGGATTGCCGCAAGGCATCTGCCATGGCTCTGAGCGCATGATTGCGCTCTTCTGCTGAAGTGGTCGCAAGTTTCATAGCAGC
Source organism: Eggerthellaceae bacterium (assembly GCA_009782615.1). Classification (GTDB taxonomy): domain Bacteria; phylum Actinomycetota; class Coriobacteriia; order Coriobacteriales; family Eggerthellaceae; genus WRIS01. The sequence goes on from WRIS01000001.1 coordinate 418,306, forward strand.
ACGTTTGGCTGCAAGCGCAATTTCACGCACACTTTGTGTTGAAGACTCACTCATACCTTGGCTCCTTTGTCTTGTCGTCCTTGTCTCGGTTTATCTCAGCTTATCTTGGCTTATCTTGGCTTATACCTATTTTATTCGAACATGACTAAATCATCACGGTGAATAATCGGCTTACTTGAAGCGTTATCCCCCGTGCGTTCAGAGGGTTTATCCTGGTTAGAAAGACCGCAGACGCGCTGCAATTCATCGGCAGATGTTGCCACTTTGCCACGCGCGAACAAATGGCCCGTGCAATCCTTGATGTCAACAATGTCGTCAGCCTCAAAACTGCCTTCCACGCTTGCGATGCCCACGCATAAAAGCGAACTTCCCTGAGCGATAAGCGCCGTTTTGGCACCAGTGTCAACCGTAAGCGTTCCTTTTGCAGCATCCCCCAGCGCAATCCAGAGCTTTTTCGGGGTGATGTCATGAGGTATTTCGCGCGCTTGGAAACGGGTTCCCTGTTCGTTGCCGTTCACGACATCAACCAACACGTTTTCTCGGCGCCCGTTGCAGATAACCATTTCGATTCCTGCCACCATGAGCACCCGTGCTGCCGTAATTTTCGTAACCATGCCGCCCGAACCAACCGTTGTCCCTGCTCCTTGCGCGTAACCTATCAATTCTTCGCTGATAAATTCAACGTGCGGAATCAGGCGGGCATCATCATAGAAATGCGGGTTCTTGTCGAAAAGCCCCTCGATATCTGAGAGTACCACCATCAAATCCGCCTGAATAAGACAGGCAACCAAAGCGGCAAGGGTGTCGTTATCGCCAAAGCGAATTTGTTCGACACTCACCGTGTCGTTTTCATTGACGATAGGGATAACATCCAGTTCAAGCAAACGCAACAAGGTATCGCGTGCATGAAGATATGATTTGCGGTCGGCGGTTTCACGGCGCGTGAGTAAAACCGTTGAAGTGATGATGTTATAGGGCGCAAACGCTTCAGCATAGGCACTTGTTAAGGCATTTTGCCCAACCGACGCTGCTGCCTGAAGGCTCGGCATGTCGGCGGGGCGCTCGGTTATTCCCAGCGCCTCAAGGCCGCACGCAATCGCCGCTGAGGTCACAATGATGGGCTGGTAGCCTGCTTTTTTTACCTCGACTACCTGAGTTGCAAGATTACGCAGAAAAGCATAATCGACCTTGCCCTCTTTTGTGGTTAAGGTCGATGATCCGATTTTTATTACAATCTTTTTTGTCACCACATGCCTCATCGTTAAAATCTAGCCCTGTCGATTATATCTATTTGCTACACCACGTGCGCTTAAATGTCGAGTTCTTTGAAGATATCTTCGGACACATGCGCCGATTCAAATTCAAAGGAACGCCCCACGATGCGAATCTCATCCCCGTCTTTTGCGCCCGCCGCTTCCAGGGCGACTTCCACGCCGATGCGCTTTAAGCGGTGCTGCAAAAATGCAATCGCTTCTTCGTTTTCCCAGTCAGTTTGAATAACCATCCGTTCAACTTGCTTGCCTTCAACCCTAAAGACCCCGTCGGTAAGTTTTACAATATCGAAAACCTTGTCGCGCGCTTGGCGGCGATGTTCCCATACAAAATCATATTGCGGCGAAGCTTCTTCACGTACGCGAACTTCTTCACGTAAGGCTTGAACCTTGGTCGCTATGGCGGCTTTGAGTCCGTCAACGCCCTGGCCCGTAAGCGCCGAAATGCAGTAGAGCTTCGGGTCAATCAAACTGGACGAATATTCATCTCCCGCCACCGCAATTGAATCCGCCTTTACGCGCTCAGCAAGCCGCTTGCGCGCATCTTCGGTTCCTGCAACGTCAATCTTGTTCGCAACGATAATACGAGGACGCTTTGCAAGGTCTTCAGAATACAGTTGCAGTTCTGAATTGATTATTTCGTAATCTTCCAGCGGGTCACGCCCTTCGTATCCGCCAGTCAAATCTATGATATGCACGATAAGCGCCGTGCGTTCAATGTGGCGCAAGAATTCATACCCTAAGCCTTTTCCAACGTGCGCGCCTTCAATGAGCCCAGGAATATCAGCCGCGACAAAACTCAAATCCCCACTGCGCACCACTCCGAGATTCGGAACGAGCGTGGTGAAGGGATAATCGGCAATTTTTGGACGAGCCGCCGAAATGCGCGCAATGAGCGAAGATTTGCCTGCAGAAGGAACGCCCACTAACGCCGCATCTGCCATGAGTTTCATTTCGAGTTCTATCCAGCCCTCGTATGCTGGTTCGCCTAATTCGGCAAACGCAGGAGCGCGGCGGGTTGAGGTAACAAAGTGAGTGTTGCCACGCCCCCCGATACCGCCGCCTGCCACAACAACTTGTTCGCCATCGCGGGTCAAATCTGCAATCAATTCGCCTGTTTCTTGGGTTTCTTCGTCAAAGAAGTGCACAATGGTGCCCAACGGCACTTTCAAGATGAGATTATCCCCGCGCGCGCCGTGCATCTTTGCGCCTTTGCCGTGCGTGCCCCGCGTTGCCTTGAAGTGATGCTTGAAGCGGTATTCAATGAGCGAGGACAGGCTGCCGTCAGCTTCGACAATGACGTCTCCCCCATGACCGCCGTCGCCCCCATCAGGACCGCCCTTCGGAACATGAGCTTCACGGCGAAACGACATGCAGCCTGCACCGCCATCGCCGCCCTTTACGTGTATTCTCACCTTGTCGATAAACATTTTTGGTTACGCCGTTCTTTCCTAAAAAATATGCCTCCTGCCATAATAGTACAGGAGGCATTCACAGATTAAGTGAATCAGTTAAATGCTCATACGTTATGCACCAGGGCGCACATGAACTTTCCGACGATTGCCGCGCGTAAATTCCACGATGCCATCGCAAAGCGCAAACAAGGTGTCGTCTTTGCCGCGTCCGACATTTTCACCCGGGTGAAAATGCGTGCCGCGTTGACGAACGATGATATTTCCTGTCGTGACCACTTCTCCACCAAAACGCTTGACACCTAAACGTTGAGCGTTTGAATCGCGACCGTTGCGAGTGGAGCCAAGACCTTTCTTATGTGCCATTAGTCTATCCCTCTCTCACTATTCTTCAGATTTCTTATCACTCGCTGCCGATTTAGCAGGAGCCTTGCTCGCGGCGGGTTTCTTTGCCGCAGCAGGTTTAGCAGCAGTTTCAGCTTTTGCAGCTGGTTTCGCCGCAGGTTTCTTTGCAGCTGGTTTTGCAGCGGCAGCCTTTTCAGCAGCAGGTTTCGCTGCGGTTTTGCTTGCAGTTGCTGCCTTTGCAGGAGCAGCTTTCGCTGCAGCCGCAGGTTTAGCAGCCGCACTTGCAGCGGGTTTCTTCGTTGCAGCAGCGGCCTTTTCAGCAGCAGGTTTTGCAGCAGCCTTTGCGGCAGGTTTTACCGCAGGTTTAGCAGTGCTTGCTACCTTTTCCGTAGCGACCGATGCCGCTTCAACCTTTTCAGCCTTCGCAGCACTTGCTTTTGCAGGAGCCGCCTTTGCAGCAGGTTTTTGGGCTACGCTTGCTTTCGGCGCTACTTTCGTTTCTGCTTTTGAAGTGCCCACAGCAGCTATTTGAAGGCGCGTGAGGTTTTGACGATGCCCGCGCAGCTTTTTGTAGTTCTTGCGCTTCTTGAACTTAAAGACGAGTTGCTTTTCGCCCTTGAATTGCTCGAGCACTACTGCTTCGACCTTGGTTTTTGCGGCTTTTTGGGGGTCGGCTTCTATTTTTGTGCCGTCAACAATACAAATAGCTTCGAGTTCAACTTTTCCGCCCTCTTCAACATCAAGTTTCTCAACGGCGATGATATCGCCAGCAGCAACTTTATACTGTTTTCCGCCTGTTCTTACAATTGCGTACATGATTGGTTTCTCCTTGAAATGTGATAAAACGCAAAGAGTCATCTTATCAGCGCCCACACGGCAAGTCAATAAATTGATGGGCAACAAAAGCGATTTTTTAGAAAATTTTCCAAAAACCTCACGTATCCCATAATTTCAGGGGTGAAAATAAGGTTTCAGCACCTCGAAATCAAAGAAAATCGAAGGCAATCCCCTTCTGCAAGCAGTCTACACACGGTCTAATGCTGTGAAAATTTAGTGAGCCTCCGCCCACGTATCGCCGAAGGAAACATCCACCACTAAAGGAACCGCCAATTCCACGATGCCCTCCATCGTTTCTTTCACCATGGCGCAAAGCGCTTCAATTTCAGCTTCAGGCACCGAAAAATCTAATTCGTCGTGCACCTGCAACATGAGTTTCGCCGCAAAGCCCTCTTCCATCAGTCGGCGCTGCACTTCTATCATCGCAAGTTTGATAATATCAGCAGCACTTCCCTGCATCGGGTGATTCATGGCGATGCGCTCCCCGAAGCCTCGCTGCGCGCCGTTGCCGCGCAATTCAGGCACATGGCGCTTGCGTCCAAACATGGTAAGGGCAAAGCCGCTTTCCTTAGCGTCGCTGATAGTGCGGTCAAGATAGCTGCGCACCTCAGGGTATGCCAGAAAATAACGGTCGATTATGTCTTTTGCTTCACCAAAGGCTATGCCTAAGTTTTGGGAAAGCCCAAAAGCCTGTTGCCCGTAAACAATACCGAAGTTGACCGCTTTCGCACGGCTTCGCAGTTCAGGTGTTATTTCTGAAAGCGGCAAATCAAAAACGCGTGATGCCGTGCCCGCATGAAAATCGGTACCCGATTTGAAGGCTTCAATCAAGCCTGCGTCTTGGGAAAGATGCGCCAGCAAACGCAATTCTATCTGCGAATAATCGGCAGAAAGGAACTTTTCTCCTGCGCTAAGCGGCACGAAACATTCACGAATTTGGCGTCCGAAATCGGTGCGTACGGGAATATTTTGCAGATTCGGGTCAGAAGAAGAAAGCCGCCCCGTTGTCGTCACCATTTCATTGAAGCTGGTGTGCACCCGCCCATCACTTCTGCGCATGCGAGGAAGTGCGTCAATATAGGTTGACTTTATCTTCGCCATTTCGCGATACGACAAAATCATGTCAGGGAGTTCGTGTTCGGCGGCAAGTTCCTTCAACACAGCGGCGTTGGTTGAAAAGCCCGTTTGAATCTTTTTGCGCGGCGTCAAGCCTAAGCGTTCAAAGAGGATATGCGCAAGCTGCTTGGGAGAATCAATGTTGAACTCCTCACCCGCGCTTTCATATATCCGCGTGCGAAGCGCTTCCAGCTTTTCTGCCGTTTGTTCCCCTAAAACAGCCAAGCGGTCAACATCGATTGCCACCCCCGTGCGCTCGATGAGCGCAAGTACGGCAATGAGCGGCGCGTCAATGCTGCGATAGGCTTCTTCAACGCCGTCTTGGGCGAGCGCTTCGGTTAAGGGGTCAACCAAAAACCGCGCGGCGGCGGCGAAGAGCGCAAGGCGACTTATATCATCGCTCGCTTCGGGAAGGATGCTTTCGCAGTGGCGCTCCATCAGCGCTTCAACCGAATAGGTGTTTGCCGATGAATCAAGGATATATCCTGCAAGCCCTAAATCGAAGGCATCCAGGGCAAACAGGTCAGTGTCTTGTATGAGCGCTGCCTGCGCGGTGTCAGCAGGATACACGTGACGCAATAAAGTCTTCACGTCAACGGCAGCAAAAGCACCTTCAGCCACGATGCGGGCGAACATTTGACGCGCGGATTCTCCCTCGAAATACGCACTCCCCTTTTCGGTGTTGACCACCAAAAATAAAGATGCATCAAAAAGAGATGCCTGAGCATTTTCCTCAAACACAAGCCCCACGCGTTGATGAGCCGCAAGGGCGTCACCCACTAAAGCTTCGGCTTGTGCAGGGTCTTTTATGAGCGGCTCCCACGCCAATTTTGCTTGCGCGCCCTTCTTTTCCTTACCGATGAGGCTCAAGGTCTTTGCCAAATGCGCATTTAAGCGCAGTTTTCCGAAGGCAACGCTGACGGCTTCTTCGGAAAAACTCGGAAACACCAGCGCTTCCAAATCGAGTGGAAAATCAAGGTCGCACACAATGGTCGCAACTTCACGACTCACAAAAGCCGCTTCCTTATTGTCCCGCACGTTTTCAAGCTGCTTGCCTTTGAGCTTGTCGAGGTTTTCGTACAAGCCCTCAAGCGATTCAAAATCTTGCAGCAGTTTCGCCGCAGTTTTTTCGCCGATGCCAGGCACGCCAGGAATGTTATCGGAACTGTCCCCCTTAAGCCCCAAGAAATCAGGAACCTGAGAAGGTTTGATGCCGTAGCGCTCAACCACTTCGTCAGGCCCGTATAAGGCAATGTCGGTAATGCCCTTTTTCGTGGTCACAATCTGGGTCAAATCGCTTGCCAACTGATAAGCGTCTTTGTCGCCCGTTACCAGCAAGCTTTCAAAACCTAAGGCTTCATTGCGGGCGGCGATGGTTCCTAAGATGTCATCGCCCTCCCAGCCGTCAATCTTGATAACGGGAATGTCCATGGAGTGCAAAATGTCTTCAATCAGCGGAAACTGCACCCGCAGGCTGTCGTCCATGGGAGGACGTTGCGCCTTATAACGCTCGAGCGCCTCCATCCGAAATTGGGGGCGCCCAGCGTCAAAAGCACAGACGATTGCATCGGGTTGTGCGATGTCGATAAATTTAAGAAGCATGGACAAAAAGCCGAATACCGCATGCGTCGGTGTTCCGTCAGGAGCATTCATCGTGGGCGGTACTGCGTGAAAGGCGCGATGCATCAAGGAATTACCATCGAGCACCGCAATCTTTTTCGTCATCGGCTTATCCTTACTCCCAACAATCGGCAAACACGTGTTGCTGCTTTTCCCGTTTCGCGTTGTTACTTTTCCCGTTTCGCGTTGTTACTTCGCGTTGTTACTTCGCGCTCTTACTTCTTAATGTCATCCAAACTGGAAAGTTTCCCAGGATAGATGCACAAAGGCTCGAAATGAATCTTGCCCGCAGAAGCAAGCGTGGTTTTGTTTTCCTTATTGTAATCCTCAAGATAGGGGAAATGTTGGAAGTAGTTCGCGTCCAAATCGCCCTCGCTCAAAGCAACGTTGGGCTGTACATAATCGGAAAACTCGATAATCTCAAGCGTGTAACCTTGTGCTTCTATCAGCGGCTTGGCGAACTCGAGAATTTCTGCATGAGGAGCAGGGGAGGCACCAACGCGAATAACGGTGTTGGCAGGGTCTTTCCTGTCTAAAACGAGTACTGAGGGAATCTCGACAAAGACCACGGCGCCAGCATAGGTTTCGTTGATGTAGTTCTTCACTTCCGCACCTTGCAGCACTTCAATAAGCACCCGCGTCTTTTCGGCACCCATGTCTTCTGCCCGAACGGCAATAAGGTTGGCGTATTCATTCGCCGCATCCGAAGCGGGGTCTTCGCCCGCAAGAACCGTAGTCGTGTCGAGTCCAGCGCTCAGGGCGTAGTTGCCGTTGATGACGGCAAAGTCAACATCTTCTAAGGTACGCGGCAAAGCGGCTGCTTCAGCTTCAATAATCTCGATGTTGTAGGGGTTTTCAACAATGTCGTTTTTCGTTGCGGTCAATCCAGTACCCTCGCGCAACTTGATGAGCCCTTGGGCTTCTAACAATAACAACGCTCGTGCTTCGTTGGTGGTGTCAGACGGAACCGCAATCGTATAAGAACCTGAGCCCCCATTCGACCCCGAAGTGCAGCCCACCAGTGAGAAGCACAAAGCGCCTGCCAAAAGAAGTGCTCCTATCAAACCAATCTTTCTTTTCATAATCCTTTTCCTTTCTTTCTTTCTTTTCCCTTGTTTCTTACTATCAACGCAGATGATGTGAGTCAGTTTTTCTATCTTTTTCGTTTACTATTGCTATCTTTCTGTTTAGGTAGCCCTTTATTCGTCTGCTTCTTTAATTTCTCTTGTCAATCTTGCGCGCGACAATGTCGCCGATACTTTGGATAATTTGCACGAGCACAATGCAGAGAATAACCGCAACCACCATAATGTCTCCTTGGAAGCGCTGATATCCATAGCGTATGGCAATATCTCCCAGCCCACCTGCGCCAACAGTACCTGCCATCGCGGCATAGCCGAAAAGCGTAATGAAGGTAATGGAAGCGCCGCGCACCAGCGAAGGAAGGCTTTCTCTCAAAAACACCTTGAACACAATCTGAGATGTTGAGGCACCCGAACTCATGGCGGCTTCGATAAGCCCACTGTCGACCTCGGCAAGGCTTTGCTCAACCATCCGCCCCACAAAAGGAGCGGCGGCAACTACCAAAGGAACCACCGCACCTGGCACGCCCAGAGATGTCCCCACAATCCAGCGGGTGAAGGGAATGAGCGCCACCAACAAAATAATGAAGGGAATCGAGCGTCCGATATTGACAATCCAACCAAGCACAGTGTTCGCCACGCGCAAAGGACGCAAGCCCGTTGGTGAGGTCAAAACCACCAGCACCCCGATGGGAATGCCAATCACGTAGGCAAAAAAGGTTGACACCCCTGTCATGACAAGCGTGTCCCAAACCCCTTGAGCAAGAAGACTTCCGTATTGACTCAAAAATCCCTGTATCGCTTCCATTACGCCCCCACACTTAAGGTGTCGCTTGCAAGCAATTCTTTCGTTATGGGCGATTGCGGGTGGGCAAACACGTCTGCCGTTGAGCCCGATTCCACGATACGCCCTTCATCGATAACGGCAATCTTGTTGCAAATCTTGTGAGCGACCGACAGCGAATGGGTGATAACAACCATCGTCACGCCGAATTCCTGATTGATGTTTTTTAAAAGCTTCAAAATTGACGTGGTAGTGCGGGTGTCAAGTGCGCTGGTTGCCTCATCGCACAACATAATGGTTGGCTCGTTTGCGAGCGCGCGCGCAATAGCAACACGCTGCTGCTGCCCGCCTGAAAGTTGCGCAGGATAGCTTGTTTCTTTGTCGGCAAGCCCCACGATTTCCAGCAGTTCTCGTGCGCGCGCAACACGGTGTTGTTTGTTGTCGTGGCGCAATTCTAAGGGGAACGTAACATTGTGCAAAACGCTGCGTTGCTGAAACAAGCTGAAATCTTGAAATATCATTCCAATACTTCTGCGCAGCTCAAGTAAGGGTTTTCCCCGCAGGTTCACCACATCAACCCCGTTGATAAAAAGCTGCCCTGCGGTGGGGCGTTCAAGAAGGTTGATACAGCGCACCAAGGTTGACTTGCCCGCGCCCGAAGCCCCGATGATACCGTAGATATCGCCGTCTTCAATCGTGAGAGAAACATCACGCAACGCATGATGAACGGTAGCACCTTCAAAAGTTTTTGACAGATGATTGATTTGTATCATCGCTAATCGATTACCTCGTACTTGGAAAAAATTACCATGGTGGAATTGCCGAATCGCAGACTCTATTATAGACGAGTCCGCATGAAAATTACGCCTGAGCGTTGGCAGATATGCCAACATACCCAGGCTTGGGCATGTTCATGGTCATAGAATGTAGAATACTGAAGCTCATAGCATTTTATTATCAAGCAAGTTTCCTTGTTGTCAAGACGTCAGGTGTGTTTTTCCTTTTTGCTCTTCTTTTTCCTCCACCCATCTTGTGAGTTCGAGCCTATCGATTTTGATATTGTGCCTCACGTCAACGGGGAAAGACTTTTTCAGATAGAAGCACTCAATCGGCAAAGTGTGTTCGTAGCTATCCCGTATTTTTTGGAGTTCTCTCAGCAAGCCTTTCGTTAGCTTTGGGGAGCCGCTTTTCAATTCAACCACTAAAGAAGGGGTAATCCGACCCTTGATACAAGGTCCCACAAGCGCACTTCGTTTCACCTGAGGGTGCTGATTAAAAACACTCTCGCAGGGCACGGGATACATCTTTTTCTTCCCCACGTCAACAACATGGCTCTTGCGTCCCCAAAACCATATGCGCCCCTCTTCGTCTATCTGTCCCACATCACCAACTTTGTGCCAGAGCTTCTCCTCGAAAAAAAGCTTACTTGCTTGCGTGGCCTCTTCTTCGTGGTAATACTTCTTCGTAACAACGTCTCCCGAAACTATTATTTCATCCTCGTTGAAAATCTTAACCTCAACCGAAGGGACTGCTTTACCCACACAAACACCAGCTCCGACAAGAGTCTTTTCAGCCGTAGTCTCCAAAATTTCCTTCCCTGAAATATTTGAAATAGGCAATGCCTCCGTTGCGCCATAAGGCGTATAGGTAGTTCCGTTCGGCAAAATCTTTTGCCATTTTTCATGCATGTCTTGGGCAACGGGAGCGCCAAACATAACCAGATATTTTAGGTAAGGAAGCGTGATGTCACGCGCATTACAATAATCGGCAACCTTCGTCCAAATAGCAGGAGAACCCGCCGCAAAGGTGGTGTGGTTTTCAATCATGCCCGCAACAAGGGTTTTCGGATCGGTTTTTGACGGATGAGCCGAATCCATTTCAGGGATACAAGAGGTCATACCCATGGCAAGCGTAAAAAACGAAAAGAGCGGGAAGCAGGGACAGTCAATATCGTCTGAGGTCAGTGAAAACATCTCTTGCAAAAGCCTTGTTTGCGTCATGAAAATCTTGTGAGTGTAGACAACTCCTTTGGGTTTGCCCGTTCCCCCTGAGGTGAATAAAATCGCTGCCATTTCATTTTCAGGAGCCTCATATTTTTCAAAATCAACGCTTTCGTTCTTTGCTTCGTCGCGCAAAGTCACACAACTCAGTTTTGTATGGACGCTGCTAAAGCTTTTGCGAAACACACGCGAAAGGATGCGGACAAGAGGTAGTCCAATCATAGCTTGCGGAACCACTTCCGAAACCGCCCTCACAAGATTTTTCACTCCCATCCCTGGGTCGATAAAAACGGGAATCGCGCCGATTTTGAAAAGCGCAAACGTCGTTGCAGGAAGCTCAACGGAAGGCTGTATAAAAAGCAAGACCTTCATGCCCGATGAAATTCCTTGTTTTACAAAATAGTGAGCAAAGCGGTTTATTGTTTCATCTAACTCTTTGAAGCTTACCCTTTCGCCCCGAAAGACGACTGCCGTTTTCTCAGGAAGCTGACGTGCTTGTTTTTCGAGTAATGAAGCGGTGTTCATTGGACGAATTCCTTTATTTCTTCAAGAACTTCCTCAAAAGCATCTTCCAAAATGTAATGCCCAGCATTTTCAAAAACCTGCGTTTTCGCTTGGGGAAAGAAACCTTTCCAGCGGTTGAGAAAATGCTCGGTGAAACAAAAATCTTCCTTTGCCCAAAGAATCAAGATATCTGACTTGATTTTGTGAAGCTTGCCCTCTATCGAATCAAGCAAGGCTCTTGTTCGATGGTCTGACTCCAGGGGAACATCTCTAAGAAACGCATAGATGCCCCTGCGGTTTTGGTAAGAATCGTAAGGCAGCAAGTAGCCTTGTTTTGCTTCCTTAGGAAGTTTTTTGATGGTGGTCATATGCGTTGCTGCTCGAGCAAACAGGTTCAGGCGCTGAATCAAAAACTTTCCAAACACGCCCCGAGCAAGTGCAATCCTTTTCGGCATATTCAAGTCAAAGAATGCTGCCGAATTTAAAACCACAATCTTACTTATCTTTTCAAGATGAGTCACCGCGTAGCCAAAGCCAATGGGACCTCCCCAATCATGAACGACAAGAATAATGTTTTCCAAATTCAGATACTCCAAAAGACCCGTAAGATTTTCAATATGAAAGGCAAGATCCAAAACGACATCTTGGGGCTTATCGGAAAAGCCCATACCGATATGGTCAGGCGCAATTACTCTGTGAGTCTTTGACAAATCACGTATCAAGTTGCGATAAAAGAAAGACCACGTTGGGTTTCCATGCAGCATCACAATCGGGGTACCCTGCCCTTGGTCGACATAGTGCATCTTCATTTTGTTGATAGTAAAAAACTTATCGGGACTTGTCATCGCGCAACCATTCACAATCATTTGCCATAAGAAAAACCGATCCCCTGCCTGTTCGGGATAGCAAGAAGGATCGGTTTTTCACTACCTTAGATTAACGCACCGTGTTTACGCGAAACACTTAACTCCACTTAAGAACAATGCCTGTTCCAGCTTCAGGATACGCCCAGTCGATAGCATCAACGGTGCAGACATATTGGCAAACGCCACATTCCATGCAGTTGGTCATGCCATGCTTCCACGTTGCCTTGCCGTCTTCCATCTCAAAGGCACCACCTGGGCAAAGCGTATAGCATATCGCACACGCTTCCCCAATACATTTATCTTGATCAACAAAGATATGCTCTTTGCTTTTTGGAATCATCTCGAATTTGCCATCCAGATAATCGCGAATCTTTTTGCCGCAGAATTTTTCACCATGAAGCAAACCGGGATTTCCTCTGTAATAATCCTTTGCGCCCAATACACTCATATTAAACTCCTATTCTCATAGTCATTTGGCTGATTGACCTTGTTCCTAATCATCGGAAGCAAGAAGAGCCATCATGTCGGTAGCTTTTTTGACACCTGTCCTCAAAATTCCCGTCATGGCGCCCGCTATTACGGGAACCTCGCCTATTACTGGCAAGAACTTCGGCAACATAGAGCCAATGATGGCAGGATAGGAATAGTTCTCGAACTTCTTCTGGAAGAAGAGGTTCATGGCTTCGTCCATACAATCGATGACAACGTCAATGCTGCCTTCCCTCATTACCCGATTAATCTCAGGCACGTTGTCTTCAGGGAGCCAGGTTTCCTTCCAACGCTCTTCAAATTCAGCGAACTTCTCTTCCGAGAAATCCTTTGCCTTTGTCATTTCGGCAGCAAGCTTACCAGCAATAATGCCTTGAGCCTGCGCGCAGTTAGCGCCGAAATTATCCAGCGGCTGGGCAAATCCGCCCGCGTCGCCCATAATCATAAGGCCCTTCATATAGCTTTTCTTGGTGTAGCCCACCAAGTCGCCTGAAGCAAGACAATGGAAGTTGCAATAAACGAAATCTGACGCATCGAGAATGTTTTTGTACGGTGGCATATTGAGCATCCACTGCGCACGTTGGTGAATATTGGTTTTGTTCTCTATCATCTCTGCGAGGCATTGATAGATGATAAGATTGATAGTGCCGTCGCGCCCTGGCTCGCACACACAATGAGCGCCCCAGAACTCAGGTCTGTTACCTGCAAAAATGGGGAAGGCGCCATAATCGACTTCATTGCCCTCATCATCGAAATAGGTGTTCATGAGTCTGCGCAGCTCTTCAGGATCACCCTTGAAGATATACTTCAGCCCCAACATGACCTTATCAGGTCCCCAGTTGGTAAGCCCGGTTCTCTTGCCGAGAATGGCATGGAGACCCGAACAGTCCATGACGATAGGAGCAAGGAAATCGCCCTTGTCAGTTTTAACACCAACAACGCGATCTCCATCCCAAATGGCATCGCTTACGGTAGCGCAGACTAACTCAGCACCTGCTTTTACCGCTTGTTCTGCAACCCACGGGTCGGTCTCGTTGCGAAATACCGTCTGCATTTCATACATCGTCTCAGCACCAGGCTGGACAATCATGCCGTAGAACTTGTAGTCGTTGTCAGGAGTCCAGGCAAACTGAACGCCTCCCAATTTGATATGACCATCAAGAAAATCTTGATTGACAAAGCCAGGCCAGCACTCTTCCATCCAGCTCTTGAAGAAATAGCTTCCCGACATGTTCTTTTGACCAGGAATAGCCGCGCGCTCAAGTATGACGACTTTACAGCCACCTTGTGCAGCATGCTTTGCCGCAAGCGTTCCAGCTGGTCCTGCTCCAACAATAACAACATCGTAATTCTCTGCCATACTAACCTCCTTTTTAAGGCTATAAACTTTTGCTTCTCAACATTGTTTTACTTGTCAGCATCACGTGGTAAAACAACCTCCCTTCTACTGAAAACACAGCACCCAAACCTCTGAGATACTATGCTCAAATATCTTGACTTCCTTTCTCTCGGGCGTGAAAAGCGCCGACTAGAAAAGGAAGTTGCTCGTTATCAGCGAGGCATCATATCCAGTATTGGCTTAAAGTGCTTCTTTGCCCGAACTTGCAAATCCTTAATTTCAGCAGGCCCAAGTGAAACAAAGGGCGAAAAAATCGACATCATGCTGAGCACTGAAGAGGTCTGTCCCTTCAACCCCTTCAGTGCGCCAAAAATGTCTCCCGACCCACTGACACTTGCCATAATCCCTGGGAGATCATCAACCTGAAGTTTGATTCCTTTGAAGCCTGCCGCCTTCACCTCATCTTCGCTCATGACATCAACAAACAAGGGCTGAGCGAGATGAACGACAATAGGAGGAGTAGGGCTTCCAAGAAGTTGGAAATAGATTTTCTTTTGCCCCTCCTTCGGCATAACTTTATTGAAAGCTTTCTGCTGCTTGTCGCTCAATTTCGGCAAAAAACCCCCCATGAGCCGCGGGGTAAATTTGTTGGAAAGAAGTATCATGCCTTTGAGGTTTTTGCGTTTGAGAAAATCCACCAAAAAGCTCATACGGGGATCAAGCGCATCATTTGAAGAATGTCCGCTCACCATGCCCTCCCTTATCACCGAATGACGTTAGGTAAATTCTAGATTTTGATGGTTAAAATCTCTATTACCCACAGGGTGATTCAAGAGGGTGATTTATTGGGTAGTGAAGGGTGTTTCCCCTTCAGCATAAGCGTTCGATTTGGAATAAGCGTTCGATGTGACCTTGCGAAGACACAGCCTTGCGAAGCTGTGACCTTGCGAAGATGCGGCCTTGCGAAGATGCGGCCTTGCGAAGCTATTTCATGCACCTTCACTCAAGAAAATCTGGTGAAATTTGTGCTGCAGCCGCACGATTGTGCACTTCAAGCTTCTTGTATATATTCTTCACGTGGGTTTTTACCGTATTAAAGGAAATGTGAAGACTATCGGCAATTTCTTGTTTGTTCAACCCCTGTTCGAGAAGTTTCAAAATCTCAACTTCACGTTTGGACAGGCTTGCTGTTACCCTTTTCGTCTGGCTTCCCTTATCTGCCCGCTGTAATTTTCGAATGCTGAGCAAGTCCCTACAAAGGGTGCGCCTTTTAACCGAAAGCGCCGCTTTCCCTCCCCGCTCATAAAGTATCCGATATAACAACTCTTCGATTGCTGGTGTTCCCAGCATAAAGGGAAGCACGTAATCGCCCCGATCAGCCGCATCAAGCGCAAGCGTAAGCTCAATCACCGCTACATCAATCTTCCCCAAATCATACAAGCAGGCTGCGCGTACAACCATGACTTCTTGAGATATGCCATAATAGCCCGCTTTTTGGGCATTGTAAGAAACAAGAGCAAGAGCTTTGAGCGCTTCCTCGTTTCGAAACTGCATATAAAGAATTGATGCGCGAATAAGTTCTGCTTGCATTTTGTAGTAGCTGTTGTTGGGGGAAAGATGCCTGTCCAGCTTTGCAAGAGCCGCTTGAGCCGTAGCTGGGTCACCATTTGAAAGCGCTATTTTTGCATGACAGATAAAAGTTTCCCAAGCAGAGTAGCGAGGAGCAATATCCGAATATGAAGAAAGTGCCAATTCCGAAGCAGCGGCAATGGTGTTATAAGCCTTAAACGAATTTCCTTGCACTTTGTACAGATAGGCAAAAGCGATTTGTAGCTCAAGATGACAGAAAAGATTCTTAGATTTGAGCAACAGCGATTGCGCTTGCTTAAGGTATTCAGTCGCATCTTCAAGATTCCCACGAAACACGTTTAGCCTACCCAAGCCAACGTAGAGAAGTCCCACCGAATACAATTCGAATTTCTTGTCTCCCCCTAAAGAGGGCAAGGCTTTTTTCCATGTTTCCAGAGCAAGATCGAGCTGACCTTGCTGGAAATAGAGCTTTCCTATCTCATAAGAACAGAACTGCTCCAGTTGATTGCCTCCAAAAGCAACGCTCACTGCTTTGGCGCGATTGTAAGAGCGCATGGACTCATCAATATCGCCCACACTAGCCAGCGCTTCCCCTAAAAGACAAAGAAGGGTTACCCTGAACCAAACGCTCCCTCCGTGAAAATCGCTCAGTGCGTTTTGGGACAACTCTATCGCGTGATAATAGTCTCCATCCATGTTGGCGTTGCCCGCTTCTATGGCGGAAAGTATTTCTTCAAGGTGTGCTGGGAGCACCGAAGAGCTGTCCTCGCTTTGCAAATCGGTAAGGCTTTGGCGCACCTTCGTTAAATAAAGGTTGCTTTCCCGAGGCCGACTCGCCACAAAATTGCTCCATGCATTCAACAGCAGAAAAGGCGTACTTTCACTGAAGCGTTCTTCGGAAAGGGAACTGAGCCAGCCACGCTGCCGCGATTCATCAAGAACAAAGAATTGACCTTCTATCTTATCGAAGACTTCAAACATAGAACGCTCAAACAACCTGATTACCCGATCATCATCCTCGGCGGCAAGAGCGTATTCGATAGCATCGTCAAGAAATCCTTTTCGCTCAAACCATTCGCTTGCACGCGTATAAAGCAGCGGTATTTC
This sequence comes from Eggerthellaceae bacterium, assembly GCA_009782615.1. GTDB lineage: Bacteria > Actinomycetota > Coriobacteriia > Coriobacteriales > Eggerthellaceae > WRIS01. The sequence goes on from WRIS01000001.1 coordinate 434,668, forward strand.
TTCAGGCGTAACTAAATTCAAATGCTGTCGCAAGACCTTTGCAAAAAGCGGATGGTAGCAAAAGTATTCGCCTCGCTCATCAAGTGGCGTAATAAAAAGACCCGCTCGCACGAGTACATCCAAAACATGCTCGTGCTCTTTGCAGCCCGTTACCTCAACGCAAAGTTCTTCCGTTAGACGGTTCAGTATTGACGTTTTTAAGAGAAAATCTCTGATATGCTGCTCTTGTTGGCTGAACACTTCTTCAATAAGATAATCCTTAATATAGCGATTCGTGAGCACGGGGGTAAGCGGAGCAGAAGGCGTGTCGCCCAAGCTTTGCAAAGCGCCTGATGCCAACTGAAGCCCCCCTATCCAGCCACACGTTAACTCGTAAAGACTATGAATATCCTCATCAGAAGCATTAATTCCCTTTATCTCACGTAAGAATTTAGTGGTTGTGTAAAGGTCGAGAAACAGATGCTCGGAGCGAATCTCAACAAGCTGGTTTTGCCCGCGCAGACGCGATAGGGGCAAGGGTGGAATAAGGCGGCTTGCAATCGCTATATGCATGTTATCAGGCATGTGCTCTATCCAAAACATGAGGTCGTCATGAATTGTAGGCGAAGTAATTTCTTGATAGTTATCCAAAACAAGATATATCTCAAAAGGAGCGCCCGCTATTCGGTCAAGCGCTTCAATAAGCCAGCTTTTATCAGTTCCCCTGTCTTTTGATTCGGGATATCCTTCAGTGTTCAACCCCAATTCAAGTTTTTCCAATGCGCTAAAAAGCGAATCCCAAAACTGTGAGTAATTGTTGTCGCGTGAGTCCAGCGAAAGCCATATCGCATGGTGCCCAAAGCTGACCGCAGCATGGAAAAAGTGATTCAAACAGGTAGTTTTCCCTGACCCAGCAACTGACACCACAAGCGTAAGCTTGCGGTTCAAGCCTTCGCGCAAGCGTTCCTGAAGGTTGTTCCACGGCACGATACGCGATGGAATAGCAGGCGGAATAGTTTTGCTTTCCAGGTAGTTCACAATCCTCCAATTGCAACATACTTCTCACTCGTGCTCATCAACGCCACGAGTCCTCAAGTCAAAACAAGCCATTACCCGTGATAGCTCCGAAAACAGCTTCAACAACAAAGCGCATCAGTGCTATCACGGTTTAAAACAAATTTTCTTGGCAACTATAAGTCTCTTAGTTCCCGAAACGAAAGCCCTAGCCCAAAGAGCTGAGTGCTTGTTCTATCGCTTCTAGTTTCTCTGGAGTAACTTTTGCTGGTTGAATTTTCGCAAGCTTCTTAAAGGTCATTCCCCCCACAAGTTTCATCTGGGGATTCGTAGCAAAACCAGGGATAATCTTATCGATAAGCTCAACGGCCGCAGGGTCTTTTTTAATATCTTTAATGATTGAATCGAGTGTTAGTGACATGCCCATCTCCTTCCTCAAACAAGGATTCATCGCACAGATTTCTTACTTTGCTTAGAGCAAAGTTCTGCTTCAAAGAAGATGACAAGTAAACGCAATGCTTAACGCACATTCTAGAGTGCCGACAAAGAACGTGTCAAGCAATATTTCAAATAGTTTGACCGCTTTGTCATTTGCTGAGCTCACTCCTCGCAACGACAGTGCCGTCCCCTATCCACTAGAGTTTTGGAAGGATTCCTTTGAGGAAGCGAGAAAAACCATCTTGCTGGCGGCGGGCAACATCTAAAACTTCTTCCCCATCGGGAGACGCGCCACCAATGCCTGCTGCCATATTCGCTATGAGCGATATTCCCAAGACCCGCATTTTCATATGCCGAGCAGCAATCACTTCTTCAACCGTCGACATGCCAACCACATCTGCCCCCCAGCTACGAAACGCCTTGATTTCTGCGGGTGTCTCAAAGCTCGGGCCGAGTACACCCACGTAAACCCCTTCGTGTACCTGCACCTTTTCCTGCAAAGCAATCGCATGTGCCACTTCACGATAGTGAGGGTCATAAGCTGCAGTCATCGAAAAGAAGCGGTCAAAGTCTTGAGTCGAGCCAACGCCCACAATAGGATTTCGCCCCGTAAAGTTGATGTGATCAGAAATGATGCAAAAATCCCCTACCTCATAAGCTTCGTTGATAGCGCCTGCGGCATTCGTCACAATTAAGGTCTTGACTCCCAAACGTGCCAGCAGCCGTATCGGAAAAGCGACCTCTGATGAGGTGTTGCCCTCATAACCGTGAAGGCGTCCCTGCATGACTATAATCTCTTTGCCCGCAAACCTCCCGCACACAAATTGTCCCACGTGGCTTTGCGTCGTGCTTGTTTTCATATGCGGAATCGAAGTATAGGGAATGCACGTGGCATCTTCAAGTTCGTCTGCAAGTTTCCCCAGACCTGAACCGAGAATCAAGGCTATTTCGGGGCGGCGTCCACCAAGATTGCCAAGCGCCTTAGAAGCTACGGCAAGGTTTTCGTCAATCTCGTCAAAAGTGTTTATTTCGCTCACGGTTGTACCCGTCCCATCCTCTCGCTGATACGATGTGCTCTCTATGATAACGCACAATCAGGCAAGATAGGGACTGCTTGGCATAAAAGCAATCAACACCCGAGGGCGCTGCGCAAGGTCACGCACAATTCTCGTTGCCGCAAAGCCTGCCTCTTCAGCCAGGGCTGCCGCCTGTTCCAGGCACGTTTCATGGAGCTCGAAAACAGCCGCGCCATCGGGCGCAAGAATCTCATAGGCTTCGGCGAGCAACGCACGAAAGACCTCGAGTCCATCGTTTCCCCCGTCCAGCGCAAGACGCGGCTCGAAATCTACCACTTCTGAAGAAAGGCTTTCCAACACCGCGCGCGGAATGTAGGGAGGGTTTGAAATTAGCAGGCTGAACTTCCCCTGATACTCTTCAGGAATAGCTGAGGTTAAATTCCCCTCAAAAACACTGACTCGTTCTAAAAGACCGAGCCTTTCCACGTTTTCACGAGCAAGTTCAACCGCTTCAGGGGAAATATCGCCCGCAAAAACCTGTGCGGCGGGGTATTCGTGAGCAATTGAAGCTGCAATACAACCGCTCCCCGTGCCAATGTCGGCAACCAACACGGGGTCTGCTTGGGGCGAAGAAGAGTTTTTCGAATCGCTTTCGGGCTGCTTGGAAGAAAGGATAGCCAGCGCTTCGCTCACTAGGACTTCGGTTTCAGGGCGCGGAATCAAGACACCAGGGCGCACCTGTATCATAAGGTGGCGAAAGCCCACTTCGCCCATGATATATTGTAGTGGCTCTCCGCTACCGCGCCGAGCGACAATCTCGCGCAGCACTTCGCGTTCGTCAGCGCTTAAGGGTTTGTCGAAGTGAGCGTAGAGTTCAATGCGAGAAAGAGAGGTGGCTTTGCTCAAAAGCCACTGGGCAGCAAGACGGGGGTTTTCATCCCCCTTGCGCTCCAAATAGCCCTGCGTCCATTCCAGGGCTGAACGTATAGTCCAGGTGTCGGGCACCCCTATACAGCCTTTTCGAGTTTTGCCGCTCGATCAGCCGCTTGAAGTGCCACCACCAATTCCGCAAGCCCGTTGCCACCCGCACCAAGCAACACACCGTTGTAGGTACCGTTATACCCAATGCGATGGTCGGTCACGCGGTCTTGAGGACCGTTATAGGTGCGAATCTTTTCAGAACGATCCCCCGTGCCAATCTGACTGCGTCGCTGTTCACCTTCGGCTTCTTGCTGTTCAGCCAGCATTTTTTCAAAGAGACGTGCACGCAACACGCTCAGCGCAGCAACCTTGTTCTGAAGCTGGCTTTTCTGGTCTTGCGACTGCACGACCAGCCCGCTCGGAAGATGCGTGATACGCACCGCCGAATCGGTGGTATTCACGCACTGCCCGCCTGGGCCTCCTGCACGATACACGTCGACGCGCAGGTCGTTTTGGTTTATGTCAACTTCCACTTCATCAGCTTCGGGCAAAACGGCAACCGTCGCGGTTGAAGTGTGGATACGCCCTTGGCTTTCGGTTTTTGGAACGCGCTGCACGCGATGCACACCACTTTCGAACTTCATAACCGAATAAACCTTGTCACCCTTGACTTTGAACTGGATTTCCTTGTACCCGCCCGCTTCAGAAGCAGAAATGTCCAGCGTTTCAGCCTTCCAACCCTGTTCATCAGCGAAACGCAGATACATGCGATACAGGTCGCCTGCAAAAATCGCCGCTTCATCACCGCCTGCTCCTGCACGGATTTCAACAATGATGTCTTTTTCATCGGCAGGGTCAACGGGAATGAGCATGAATTTGATGTCTTCTTCCAACAAAGGAAGACCCTTTTCGATACCAGCAATTTCTTCTTGGGCAAATTCTTTCATATCCGCGTCAGCAAGCATTTCCTTTGCCGCTTTCAAATCTTCAAGGGCACGCACATATTGCCGCGCCTTTGCGGCAAGAGGACCTTGGTTCGAAAATTCTTTCGCAAGGCGGTTATATTCTTTTTGGTTGGCAAGAACTGCTGGGTCGCCCAGCCTTATTTCAAGTTCTTCGTAGACCGCAATTATCTTTTGCAATTTTTCTTGCATTAACATTTCCTTTTATAACACTATCTTTTTTTCGGGCGATTCTCAAAGTTTGAAAATCGAACCTAGTCAAGCAGCTCGAGAATTTTCTCCTTGGGATAGCCGCCCAACATTTGATTGGTGATTTCCCCACCTTTGAATACCATGAAGGTCGGCACGCTCATTACGCCATACTTCCTGGCAACATCAGGGCTTTTGTCGATGTCAACTTTGTAAACATCAACTTTTCCTGCCAATTCCGCAGAAAGTTCATCAACAACTGGAGCAATGCGGCTACACGGCCCGCACCACAATGCGAAAAAATCAACGAGTACCGTATTTTCTGCCTCGAGCACCTTGCTCTGAAAATCTCCTGATGCCAATACCTCAGTCATAACTGCCTCCTTAGATACCTCTGTAGGCTCATGCGGAAGGGTTTTTGATGTCGCCCATGACGTCGCCCATAGTGTCGCCCTGGTGTCACCCGCCCGCTTCGTGTTTCTTCTATCGTTCATGATTGTACCACTGCGTATGTGTTGTGCACATGACGTTTCGTTTACAGGGGTAAATACCCGCCCTGCGAGCGGTTGCTGTCGAAGGGGTCGAGATTCTCTCTGAACACTAATTTTCAGCCTTGTGGAAATTCCGCTATTTCGTAGGCGAGTCCTTCACTTTCTGCTAAATGTTCAAAGAAGGCATCCGCCGAAAGCGCCCGTATAGAAGAGCGCGAAAAATCTTGGCTGTTTCTGGTAATGATGAAATCGGCTTTTAGATTAAGCGCTGCCTGGTAAAGGCACGCATCCTCCAAATCTTCCCAAGTAGATTCTAAGGCTGCGTCAATTTCTTGTTCACCCACCCGATAAACCTGTACACATCGGCGCAACTTTTTCAGCGCTTGCTTGGCGGCATCATTGTGAGTCGGCTTCCCCCCTTTGGTGAGCACATAGAGCAAATCGTTTATTTGAGCCCCGCTCATCCAAAGTTCGATTTCTTGAACATACCCAAGCATCATAAGGTTACGGGCGCTGGTAAAGTGCGGGTGGCGCGCAAGCATAAAATCAAGCGCGACATTAGTGTCCAGCATCAGCCTCATTCGAAATAGCCTTCTGGCACTAATCCCCTATCGATGAGGCGTTGCTGCTTTATTTCGTCATCAGTCAACGTGACAAAGTTAGCCGAAACCTGCACAGGAATGCTGTCAATAAACGCAAATGCCTTTTCTATGTCGCGCTTTGAAAGAGATGCGGGTTTGCTGTAAGCAGGAAGTTGCTTGTGCGCTATCACGTAGTCGTATACTTCATTGATGACTTGAGAAGGGTTGGTTCCCAGTTCATGAAGGATAAGATTTCCTACCTCTTTTTTGCCCTGCGGCATGCGGGCTGTCACCATTGCGTCCATGCTTGCTCCAAGCGAGTATTTCGTACGTATTGCTAAAACGTTTTATGTTGTACGTACAACAATTATAGAACATATAGTTGATTTTGCCTAGGGGGAAATACCCGCCCTGCGAGCGGTTACTGTCGAAGGGGTCGAAATTCTCTCTGAACAATGCGCGCAAGAGTGAGTGTCAGGCTTTTACTGCGAGCGGTTGCTGTCGAAGGGGTCGGGATTCTCTCTGAACACCAATTAGTACCTTACTATGATTTCAGCAGTGAAGCGCACGAAGATTCGCAGAATCTGAGTAGCGAAACGGGTGAATCGAGACCCCTTCGGCAGTGACCGCGCAATCAAGATTGCGGGTCAAGCACTAACCTAAAACCCTTCAACCTGCATATCAACGACTAGGTTGCTTCGTCGCGATGCTCCTCGCAATGACAGGAGGGGGTCGTAAATCAATGGCAAAGTCAGAACCCGCCGCCTGAGCGCTTTCGGCTAAGGGTCGGTTGGAGCGGCGCTTATCGCAATGACAGGTCTTAGAGTTTTGCCGCAGCAATTACACCAAGAAACTTTTGGACTTCCCAACACCCCAAATCGCCTTCGTGGCGTTCGCGCACAGAAACGCTCTGCGTTTCTATTTCCTTGTCACCCAACACCAGCATATAGGGAATCTTTTTGCTCTGCGCCTTGGCAATCTTTACGCGCATCGGTTCGTTTTGATCGAACAACTCCACCCGCCCGCCGACCGCAACAATGCGCTCGACCAATTCTTTGCAAGCATCCGCATGGCGATCTGCCAGCGGCAATACAGCCACCTGCACGGGAGCCAGCCACAAAGGCAGCGCACCCGCGTAATGTTCAATAAGAATCCCCAAGAAACGCTCGATTGAACCAAAGATGGCACGATGCAACATCCACGGACGTGCTTCGGTGTTTTCATCGGTTCGATACGTCAAATCAAAGCGTTCGGGGAAATTGAAATCGACCTGCACCGTTGAGCATTGCCAGGTGCGTCCGATAGCATCTTTCACCTTGATGTCAATTTTCGGTCCGTAGAAAGCACCATCACCTTCGTTTATTTCGTGTTCCAGCTTATGACGCGCACACGCATCTATCAAGGATTGCGTGGCGTATTCCCACATGTCATCGGTGCCGATGCTTTTTTCAGGACGCGTTGAAATTTCTGCCGTGTAGTCAAAGCCAAAGGTCGACATGATGTGGTCAACCAAATCGAGTATAGCAACAACTTCGTCAACCACCTGGTCACGGCGGCAAAATACATGGGCGTCGTCTTGCGTGAAGCCCCGCGCGCGCAAAAGGCCGTGGACTACCCCGCTCATTTCGTGGCGATAGACCGTTCCAAACTCAAAATAGCGCAAGGGTAAATCGCGATACGAGTGAATGTCGTTTTTATACAAAAGCACGTGCCCTGGACAATTCATCGGCTTTACGGCATATTCGGAAAAACGCGGCTGTTCGTCGTCGCCTTCGTTAATCTGGAAGAAATACATGTTCTCGTGGTAAAAATCATAATGACCCGAAGTTTTCCAAACATCAGCATTATAGATATGCGGGGTGATGACCTCTTCATAACCGCGTGCGTATAAATCGCGGCGCAACCATTCTTGCATGGTGCGAATGACGCGCGCGCCTTTGGGAAGGTAGAGCGGCAAGCCCACACCCGCAACAGGATCCATCATATACAAATCCAGTTCGCGCCCGAGTTTTCGGTGGTCGCGCTTTTCGGCTTCTGCGAGGTTGTGCAGATATTCTTCTAAATCCTTCTTGTTGAAAAACGCCGTGCCGTAAATGCGCTGAAGCATGGGGCGCTCAGAATCGCCCTTCCAGTAGGCTCCAGCGAGTTTGGTCAACTTGAAAGCAGCAAGCTTGGAAGTGTCACCAAGGTGGGGGCCTCGACACAAGTCGGTAAAACTACCCGTACCGTAAGCCGTGATGGTTTCGCCTTCGGGCAATTCTTCAATCAGTTCGCACTTTAAGGTTTGCCCTTTTGAAGCGAAGAAATCGAGGGCTTCAGCGCGCGTGAGCACCTGTCGAGTGAAGGGCAAGCCTGCGTCAACTATTTCTGCCATACGCGCTTCTATTTTTTCAAGATCTTCGATACCGATGTTTTTGTCGAGTTTAATGTCGTAGTAAAACCCGTTTTCGATAGCAGGCCCAACCCCAAATTCCACACCAGGGTAGAGATCTTCGAGGGCGCTTGCCATAATATGGGCAGCCGAATGACGCAACAAATCAAGTGCTTCGGCACTTCTATTCGTCAGAATAGCAACCGTATCTCCTTGTTTAACCTCATAAGTCAAATCAACGGGTATGCCGTTAACGACGCCTGCCAGCGCCGCCTTCGCAAGACCAGCGCCGATTGAGGCGGCAACATCGGCGACACACGCCGTTTGCCCTACTTCTTTTATCGAGCCGTCAGGTAAAACAATTTCCATGGTATTTGCCTTATTCAGCTTATTCTTCGTCGCCTGTGGTGCTTTCATCCCTGCTCGCTGCCGTACGAGCCCGAGCCTGTCTTGCGGCGGAGCGCTGTGAGACTGATGAAGAAGTCGAAGACGACTGCGAAGCTTGGGCGCTTTGACCCGCCTGCGACGTTGACGATGATTGCGCGCCTTGAGCCGAAGACGAAGTCGACGTCGAACGAGTGCGCACGGATGCTGCGGCAGTGCTTGAGCGCCTTGGCGACGGAGAACCTAAGGGTGTTGTGCAATAGGGGCATACCGTCCAAGCAGGATCGAGCGCCTTGTTGCAGCCACCGCAGAGGTTTTTGAGCTGTGTGTGGCAGTTCGGGCAAATAGCGTAATCGCTTTCAACGGGAAAACCGCAGTTAGCACATTCGCCATATTTCATCAGTTCGCGCTGCTTAAGGGCAATTTCCAGTTCCTGTTCGTCGCGGTCAATTTGAAGCAAGGGCGGGCGCAAAAGACAGTATGCGATAACGCCAACCAACGGCACCAGCGCAACCGCCGCCCAGATGAACCAAAACGATCCGCGTAGATAGGCGTCACGTACCACCCAGACAATTGAAAGGACGTAGAGTACCACTAACACACCGACAACAAGCTGTAAGGCTGTTTGCAGTTCAGGTGTCCATAACTGTGATAAAAGTTCGCTCATGGTTTCCTCGTTTTCTTTTTCCCCTGTCAAGCAGTCTTTCGCTGCCTGCATAAACGCTCTTCAAAAGAGATATTTTCAAAACAGTCAACTATTGTATCAAAGTTGGTCTTTCATAACGCTAAACTTACCCAATTTCCTCAAGACGCGCGGAGACGCTCACAAACTTGTTTTGGAGTTCTTCGAAACGCGCGCGGTCTTTTTCGACAATGTCGGGTGCCGCCTTGCTCAAAAAGCCCTCATTGGAAAGTTTCGCTTCAAGTTTTTTCATGTCGACAGCAGTTTTTTGTTGTTCGTTTATCAGGCGGGCGCGTTCAGCTTCGAAATCAACAAGCCCTGCTAAGGCGATGAAAACTTCTACCCCCGCCACGTGAGCAACACTTGACTCGGACGGCTTTTCCGCGTCGGGCGCGACCGTCAAAGTCGCAAGGTTCGCCATGTCGTTTAGCAGTCCTCGCTGTTCTTCAAGCAAGGCGCAATCCTCATCCGTTGCCTTTATCGCAATCGAAAGAGGCGTTTTCGGCGAAATACCATAGCGCGCACGAGCCGAACGAACAGCGGAAACGACTTCAGTCACCATGATGAGCGCCCGTTCTGAGCGCGGGTCGATATATTGAGCGTACGCTTGCGCATCGGGCCAGTGCGCTCCAATCAAATACGGCGCATCTTTTTCAGCGGGAAGTTCGCGGTATATCTCTTCGGTGATAAAGGGCATAATCGGGTGAAGAAGTTTGAGCGCCGTTTCAAGCACAAAGACTAGGTTGCGCTGACAAATCTCGCGGTCGCGGGCATCCCCCGCCAGGCGTCCCTTCGAAAATTCTATGTACCAATCGCAAAATTCACTCCAGAAAAACGTGTAGAGCTCACGGGTTATTTCCCCAAATTCATAGTTGTCAAATGCCCGATCAACACGCGCAATCAGTCCCGCAAGGCGCGAAAATATCCAACGGTCAACGGGCGTTGTTGCCTGCGGAGGACCAGGAACATAGCCTTCCAAATGCATCCCGACGAAACGAGCGGCGTTGCGAATCTTGTTCGCGAAATTGCGGCTGCTTTCCAGCTTCTTTTCGTTGAATTTCAAGTCTTGCGAGCCAGTCACCTGCATAAGCAACCCGAACCGCATTCCATCAGCTCCGTAGTCTTGCATCAAACGCACGGGGTCGACCCCATTGCCGCGCGATTTGCTCATCGGCTTGCCGTCAGAACCCATAACGGTTGGGTGGATGATGACATGTTTGAAGGGAACTTCGTTGCAAAAATACATTGACGCCATCACCATGCGCGCAACCCAAAGCCCCATGATGTCACGAGCGGTAGAAAGCACCTGTGTGGGATAGGCAAGCTTCAATTCGGGCGCTTCCGTGCCCCCATCTGACCAGCCCATCGTCACAAAAGGCCACAGCTGCGACGAAAACCAGGTGTCGAGCACGTCTTCATCTTGGCGAAGCACTTTGCCGCAAACAGGACACACACTCAGGTCGTCCATGCTCGCATCTTCGAAGCCGCACGCATCACAGTAAAAGATGGGAATGCGATGCCCCCACCACAGTTGGCGCGAAATGCACCAATCTTTGAGGTTTTCCATCCAATCAAGATAGACTTGCTTCCAGCGCGTGGGGAAAAACGTCACGCGACCTTCTTCTACCACCTGTGCTGCCGCCGCTTTCAAACGCTCAACCGAAACAAACCATTGTTCAGAAAGCCAGGGTTCGAGTTTGGTGTAGCAGCGATAACAGGTCATCACGCTGTGGGGGTGTTCTTCGATATGGTCAAGCAAGCCCAATTCTTCAAAGCGAGCAAGCACCGCTTTGCGCGCTTCGTCACGGCTTAAGCCGCTAAAATCTCCGAAGCCTTCCACCACGTGCGCCGTTTCGTCAAAAATGTTTATCTTTTCAAGCCCCGCCCGTTCTCCAATCGCATAATCGTTTGCATCATGAGCAGGCGTTACCTTTACCAACCCCGTACCAAAGTCAGGGTCGACCACAAAGTCGGACACGATAGGAACTTCCCGATTGACAAGCGGCAACATGACGGTTTTTCCCACCAGGTGCTTGAGGCGCTTGTCTTTGGGAGATACTGCCACCCCGCTGTCACCCAGCATGGTTTCAGGGCGCGTGGTTGCCACAACGATGTAGTCCATCCCCTCAACAGGTTCGGTCAAAGGATAGCGCAAAAACCAAAGTTTTCCCTTTTCATCAATGTAGTCAACTTCGTCGTCAGCAATGGCAGTCGTGCAATGCGGACACCAGTTTACGATGCGCTTTCCGCGGAAAATCAGTTCGTCGTGATACCAATCGACAAAAACCTTGCGCACAGCACTCACGTATCCTGGCTCAAGCGTGAAGTGTTCGTCCTCGTAATCGCACGATGCACCCATAGCTTTGAGCTGGTTGACGATGGTCGAGCCATATTCGCCATACCATTCATAGCAAGCCTCGATAAAGGCTTCGCGTCCGATGGCAAGGCGCGATATTCCCTTTTCAGCAAGCGCTCTGTCAACCCTTGTCTGGGTTGCGATGCCCGCGTGATCGGTGCCCAACACCCAGCGGGTTTGGAAACCCTGCATACGGGCGCGGCGGATACACGCATCCTGGATGGTGTTGTTGAGAGCATGCCCCATGTGAAGCACGCCCGTGATATTGGGAGGAGGAATAACGATGGTGTAGGTGTCTTGCGCGTGTTTGCCCCAACCTGCCGAGCGCACAAAAGCGTGTTCTTTCATCCATGCGTCGAAATACGGCACTTCATGAGCGCTAAAATCAAAATCTATCTTTTTTTCCTGTTCGGTTTTGTTATTGTCCGCGATGGCGTCCGCGGTGGCGTCCGTGTTGTTGTCCGTGTTGGTGTCCGCGTTATTGTCCGCGGTGGCGTCCGCGGTGGCGTCCGCGGTGGTGCCCGTGTTATTGTCCGTGTTATTGTCCATGTCTTTTGCCCTATATACCCTTATGCACTCTGTTTCCGTGAAGCCTTTGAAGCTTTCGCTGTTTCTTGGCTTGTAATTTTAGGTTTCGTTTCGCCCGTTATGTCGCTTTCGCGCAAAACCACCTTTGTGGCGTTTTCTTGTTCGGGCAGGTCATACATCACATCCTGAAGAACGCGCTCGCAGATGGAGCGCAATCCTCTAGCACCCGTGCCGTGTTCGACCGATTCACGAGCGATGGCGCGCAGGGCGTCTCTTTCGAAAATCAATTCCGCGTCTTCGAATTCAAACAGGCGCTTGTATTGTTTCACCAAAGCATTTTTCGGCTCGGTAAGTATCATGACCAGGTTATCTTCGGAAAGTTCGGAAAGCGCCGTAACAACGGGAATGCGCCCCACAAATTCGGGAATCATACCGTATTTGTTCAAATCTTCAGGCAAGACCTTCGCCAAAAGCTCCGCTTCGGCGTGCTTTTTGGATTCGGGAAGTTCCGAATTGAAGCCCAGCCCGCTTTTGCCTACGCGCTGCGCCACAATATCAGCAAGCCCGACAAAAGCGCCGCCCAAGATGAACAGGATGTTTGTCGTATCAATGTGAAGAAGTTCTTGCTGCGGATGCTTGCGCCCCCCTTGCGGCGGAACGCTTGCTTGTGTGCCTTCGACGATTTTCAGCAAAGCCTGCTGTACGCCCTCGCCCGACACGTCGCGCGTGATAGAAAGGTTTTCTGCCTTGCGCGCGATTTTGTCGATTTCATCAATATAGATAATTCCCAGTTCAGAACGGGGAATGTCCAAATCCGCTGCCGTGATAAGCTTGAGAAGGATATTTTCGACATCTTCGCCGACATACCCTGCTTCGGTCAGCGTGGTGGCATCCGCAATCGCGAAGGGCACCCGCAAAGAACGGGCAAGGGTTTGGGCGAGCAGCGTTTTGCCCGTACCCGTCGGTCCCAGCAACATGATATTGCTTTTTGCCAGTTCAACATCGTTTTCTTTGAGGTCAAAACCCATACTGATGCGCTTGTAGTGGTTATATACCGCCACCGAAAGCGCGCGTTTTGCATCTTCTTGACCAACTACGTGTTCGGAGAGTTTTTCATAGAGTTCGCGCGGGGTAGGAAGATTCTCAAGAATTGATTCGGGGCTTTCGGCAGGGGCGGCTGACGTGGCGGCTGACGTGGTAGAACCTGCTGATGCAGCAGAACCACCCGAAATAGGCGCCCTTCCTTCCCTTTTGTGCTGTGCACCGTGCGCGGCGTGCGAAGGAGTCGACGAAGTCCTCGAAGGGGGTCTCGTCGGGTCAAAGCCCAAATCCTGAATCATGGCTTCGGCACAAACAGAAATACATTCATCACAGATATAGATGTCGTTAGGTCCTGAAATCAGCGCCGCAACTTGATGAGGCGCTTTGCCGCAGAAGGTGCAGGATATTCTCGCTGAACCGTCGTCGGTTTCCCAGGGATTGTTTTTGCGATTATCAGACATTATTTGCTCTTCTTGTTTTGTGTTGCGCCCGGTCGAGCGGATGCAATTTTGTCGATGATGCCATAAGCAAGTGCTTCGTCGGCGGTCATGTAATGGTCGCGTTCGGTGTCCTCTTGAATCTTTTCAAGCGATTGACCCGTTGCCTCTGCCAAAATATTGTTGAGGCGCTTGCGCGTTTTGAACATGAAATCGGCAACAATGGCAATCTCGGTCTGCTGACCTTGCGCCCCGCCCGAAGGCTGATGAATGAGTATCATCGAATTGGGCAAAGCAAGCCTTTTCCCTTTTGCGCCGCCTGCCAAAAGCACGGCGCCCATTGAAGCGCATTGCCCCAGGCAGATGGTAGATACATCGCACTTGATGAAGTTCATCGTGTCAAGAATCGCAAGACCCGCCGTGACTGAACCCCCAGGAGAATTGATGTAGAGCGAAATATCCTTGTCGGGATCAGCGCTTTCCAAGTGCAGCAGCTGTGCTACCACCGAATTTGCTACGTGGTCATCAACCGCTTCGCCTAAAAAGATAATCCGTTCATTTAAGAGGCGCGAATAAATATCATAGCTACGCTCGCCCCGCGGGGATTGTTCGATAACGTAGGGAATCAACGCTGATTGGATGGTTTCGTGAGTCATGTTTCCTCGTTTCTGCTGCGGTTAAGCATGCTGTGTGTTTGGTAGAACCTTTATTGTTTGCCCTCTTTGCTTTTGGCGGTTTTTTCGGGTGTGTCGGATTTTTTCGCTGCGGCAGGCTTTTTGCTTTCGGCAGGCTTTTTGGCTGCGGCAGGCTTTTTAGCTGCGTCTGATTTTTCGGTTACGACGGCGCTCTCAAGCACATCGGCAATCGCGCGGGAGCGCAACATTCCCTCGCGCAAAGTGTGGAGCCTCCCGCTTGCACGCCATTCGGCTTCGAGCTTCTTGGGGTTTTCAACTCCGCTGTTCGCGAACTCTTGCGTGAGATCTGCTTCGCTTATCTCCATCTTCTTCTGTTGCGCCCAAGCATCCAGCGCCAAATCTTGCTTCACGACCTCAAAGGCTTGGGTTTTCACGTCGTCTCTGAATTGTTCCATGCTCAAACCCACTTGCGCCAAATAGGCATCCATGGTCATGCCTTGTGCCTGTAATTGCTGGAAGAAGTTCTGAAGCAAATCGCCTTCGTTTGCTTCAACCATCGATTCAGGAATGTCGCCCTTAAGGCGGCTTGCCAATTCGTCAAGAGCCTGATTTTCTTTCATGCGCGGCAAGGCTTCTTGTTTGGAATTCACGATTGAATCAGCAATGCGCGTTTTGAGGTCCTCAAGGCTTTCGAAACCGCAGGTTGTCGTTGCCCATTCTTCCGTCACTTCAGGCAATACCTTTTCTTTGACGGCGTGTACCTCGACCACAAAATGCACTTTGTCGTGCTGACCTGCAACCGAAGGCAAACCTGCTACAAGACCGTCTTTGAAGTCAAGGTCGAAGTCTGCTTTTTGCCCTTTTTTCAGCCCGACGAGGTGTTCGTCGAATTCTGCGGGGAACAGCCCCGAACCCAAAACGTACAAGCGCGATTCAGAACTAAGGGAATCGATTGCTGCGCCCTGTTCGTCAGTTGCTATCAGCGAAATATCGGCAACGCCTTTTTCCTCAAGTTTTTTGCTCGGGGCGGCATCTTCGAATTCAAAATAGTGCTCGCGAAGGCTGTCGATTTGTAGGTTGATTTCTTCATCAGTTGCGCCTTCACTCGGAAGTTCAACTTCGATTGGGTCATAGCTGCTCAATTCAAAGTTAGGCTTTTTCGTGAATTTGGCGACGAAGCTGAAGGGCTTGCCCGCTTCAACCAAAGATTCCTGATCCTCGAATTCGGGTTGCGAAATAGGGATAATGCCACTTTCGTCAATGGCAAGAGGATAGGTTTCTTTGATGACATCGTCGGTAACGGTTGCGAGAATGGTCTCGGCGCCCAAGGCGTTGTCGATAACCGGACGAGGTGCTTTTCCACGCCGAAATCCTGGGAAATTGTATCGGTAAGCGAAGTCTTTATAGGTTTTTTTGATGCGTTCATCAATTTCTTTTGCATCAATCGTAATCGCTATTTTTACCTCGTTGTCCTTTAGTTCTTCGACAGTTGTTTTCACGAATCATATCCTCCATCTTTTTCCGTTCGGCACGGCTCATCATATCCGCAGATGCAGCTCGCAAGATTCTTCGAATCTCTTGTGCAGACAAAACTGCACATACCAGTTCAGAATTATCTCATAGTGGAGTCAATTATGAAAGGAACCTACAAGAACACAACAGTTTATGCGAGTTTTCAGTCGAAATGCAACACAACGGTTTAGCGCGCGTAAAGTTCGACGATTTGCCAAGCGCGGCGAGCGAAGGGGTATGGCAATCCGAGAGTTGTTCTCATTGCGGGCTTGACCCGCAATCTTCGTGTTGCTTTTTCAGAAATGTTTCACGTGAAACATTTGTACGCTTTTTACCCTCCGTCGTTGCAAGAAACGCAGTGACGAAACAACCTAGTCGTTGATGTGTGGGTTGATGCTCCCACGTTGTTGCAAAGGAAAGATTGCGGGTCAAGCCCGCAATGGCGCGCGCACGCGACGATTCGCAAACGCTACCATTGCACCACTTATAGCAAGGATCCCTAAGAGAGCCTTGACGAGAGCATTGGTGGCATCCCCCGTTTGGGGAAGGCTCTTGCCTTCTTCAGCAGGCGCGCCTGGGGCACCTGGAGAAGCGTTTTGCGGCAATACTTGCCCAGTATGACCAGCTTGCGCAAGCCATGCTTCAAGGGTTGCAGTATCGGCAATATAGCTTAGCTGACACCATAAGATAGTCAGACTCGTGTTTTTGCTTATGTCAAGCGCGGTAAGATTATTGTAGGAGCAATCCAGAGAGTATAGCCCTGAATTCTTGCTTACATCAAGAACTTTGAGTTGGTTTTGAGAGCAATTAAGATACGTTAGGTTTACGTTGTTGCTTACGTCAAGAGCGGTGAGTCGGTTGGCATGGCAGTACAGCGACCGCAAATCCGCATTCTTGCTCACATCGAAAGCGGTGATCTGATTGGCAGAACAATCAAAGTCTTTTAGTTTGGTGTTTTGGCTTACATCAAGACTGGTGAGACGGTTGCCCCAGCAAAACAACTGCTGCAAATTCGCGTTCTTGCTCACATCGAGAGTCGAAAGTTTGTTGGAAGCACAATTGAAAGACTCTAAAGCGGTGCAGGCGCTGACGTCGAGTGTTTCTAAGCCCTGATCATAGAAGTTAATGTATATAACCTCTTCCCCACCAAGGGTTGCGGGAACAACAACGTTTTTGGAAGTACCTATATACTGTTTGACATAGGCACCATAGCCAAAATACCAACTCATTATTCCCTCTGCTATTTCATAGTCAAAATCGCTTTCAGGGTTTGCTAAAGGAGTAAGCGCGATTTCTTCTGCCGCAAGAAGCGCTTCCTCGGGTGCTACGGTATCGCCCGCGTTCATTTCGTCCGCTTCAACACCTTCAACATCTGCTTCTGCAACTTCATCGGGACTTGCAAGGTCCTCGACTTCAAGCAAAGATGCCCCGTCCACAAGTTCATTGGCGATTGCCCACACAGGCAACGAGAGAGCAACGGTTAACACTACTACCAACGCGAATACAAAAGCCCCGCTTTTCCTCAAGGTACTCATACGGCGTAGCTCCTTCTTTTCCTCTAGTCCTCATAAAGTACAAAACCCCTGATGGTGCTACGTGCTAAAATCTCTACTTTTTGGCACAGGACGATTCGCATGAAAAACGGCGAAGCGACAAAGTTTTGCCCTTTATATCCTATGAAATATATTAGCGGAAATCCGCCTGATTTTCTCGAAAATCCTCGAAATAAAATAGCGGACAGAAGATATGGCCAATTCGACAACGAGTCGGTTGGAGACACCTTGATACCCAGCATCGAGGCGGCTTTTGCTCATATAAAAGCAACCCAGACGCAAGGAAGCGCCAGGGGTAGGTGCATCCTGCTCCGTCCCAGCGCTTCAATGCTTATTATCCTACAGTGCAGCAGGCTTGATGTCAATCACGGTTCCGTAACGATTGATAAATACTATCTGCTTGATTGCTGACGATTTATAGAGTTGCCGAGACAGTTCGCGCTCAATTGACTTGTCATGCACATGCTTCATCCTTCTGGAGTCAAACACGATTCTATCGCATTGGGAAATAGCCTTTTTCAGGTTCCTCTCTACAGCAGCCATCTTTGCTGATGTGGGAGCCTTGAACTCAAAGCGAACGCCATCGAGTGTTACATCATGCGTCTTTTCTCCAATGATATTGCTTGTGGGGACAAACTTTACCGTATATCCAGCATCGGCAAGCGACTGAGCCGTCTGGTACTCATGCGTCCATACGTTAACACCACTCGGGATGATGATATGTCCTTCTGATTTTTGCATTTAGCCATTGTAGCAGCGTGCGTGCTTCTGATGCTCCTCGTCACAAACTTTCATATCGCATAAACAGCGCCCGTCTGTGGACAGGTGTGAGTATTAGGCGTCGCAATCAATGTCGTACTCGTGGGTAGCAAAATGGCAAATCGGAGCGGTAGTGCTGTTCCCTACAAGGATGGATGAGCTGGAGCCGCCGCCGAAACGATGCCGACTACGCAACGGTTGGTGCGGCGATTCCTCGCAACGACAAAAAACTAGCTGAATTTTAGGTTGGCTTCGAAGAGGTCGCCTGTGGTGCGAATAGTCAAATCCCCACCCATGAGTTCCATAAGACTTTTTGCGATATAGAGCCCCAGCCCACTGCCTTCGGTCTTTCGGGCGCGGTCGCCCCGAATGAACTGCTCGGTGAGGGACTCCCCCGACACATCAAGAGGCTCACGTGAGGTATTCTTCAAGGTGAAACGGATATTGTCGCCCTCAACCAAAAGAATATCGGCAAACACCCGCGTTTGCGGTAGCGCGTACTTCACCACGTTGCCGAAAAGGTTTTCCAAAACACGCCACAGATGCCTACTGTCGGCTTGCACAAAAACCGCTTGGTCGGCTTGGGGAAACACGAGGGTCAGTCCGCGTTCGGCAAACGGTTGATCGAACTCCCCTGCAATTTGACCTGCGATTTCACTCAGATTGACCGCCTTCATTTCAACATTCACATTGCCCGTGGTTGCCTTTGATGCTTCCATCAAATCATCCACCAGGGTCTTTAAGCGCCCCGACTTCTTCTCAAGCACGCCCACATATTCGCCAAATTCAGGGGTTTCAACTGGCAAACCTTTGAGTAAATCCACGTAGTTGATAAGGGAAGTCAAGGGCGTACGAATATCGTGGGACACGTTGGTGATGAGTTCGGCTTTGAAGCGTTCTGCCTGAATTTTTTCGGCATTGGCTTTTTCGTACTCGCCTGCAAGCGACAAAATCACCTGACAGCAATAGTCAAGCGCCAACACCACAACGCTTGCCAACACCATGAGAAGGATTGCTAGATTTAGATTGCCGCCAAGAATAGGGCAGATGAAAAACAGGATGAACAGGTTAGCGCCCAGGATGCCCGCCACAGCAAAACCAAAAGGATTCGCTATCGGATAAAGTTTGAAAAAGCGCCTCCACGTACCTTCTGCCCTAGACTGCTTTTCTTTGAGCCGCACAAGCACCACCGTCAAAGTGAGCATGACAACAAAATAGCAAAAGCCCGTGTAGAACAAAAGCCAAGGAGAATTCAACGCTGTATAGGCGTGCGGCGCGAACAGAGCGTAGTAGTAGTCAAGGGCACGACTGAAAGCAAAATACAGGCAAGAAAGGGCAAGGCAGACGCTCAGAATTATAAGCGTAAGAAAATCTCCGCGCCAAAACTGCACCTGCTTTTCGGGCGGCGTGCGCCAAACCGCAACAAAATACCATACGATGCAAAAGGTAAAGAGGAGAAGGGCATAGAAGAACCCTATGTGCCAAACGCCACCCATGTAAGCTCGAAAACTCGCGCTCATGTCAACAACAATAGACACCGCCGAAATATAGGCAACTATGAGCAAGATAGTCTTGGTTATCCGTGAGGTAAAGAAATCTTTCATAAGAGGTTTTACACCACTTTCATTCACCGTCGTGTTTGTCGTGTTTGTCGTGTTTGTCGTGTTTGTCGTGTTGTCCCTGTCTTTTTTGCTCATGCCAATTTCACCACCTTATAACCCAACCCATAAATTACTTTGAGATAGCGCGGGTCTTTCGGGTTAATCTCAATTTTTTCTCGGATATGCCGAATGTGAACGGATACCGTTTTTGGAACTTGGAGCGCTGGTTCGTCCCACACCGCTTCATATATTTGTGCGGAGGTGTACACGCGATCCATGTTTGCCATCAACAGTTTTAAGATGTTGTATTCAAGTGCGGTCAACGATACCTCTTCGCCGTCAAACATCACCTGTTTGCGGTTGTCATCAAGTACCAGGTCGCCCGTTTGATAGATATTTTCCGACCCCTCGGGTGCGCCTTCGGGGTTTGCTGATGTTGAGGTCGCTGCTGACAGCGCCGCTGCCGCTGACGCGGTCGCTGTTGTTGCTTGCGCGGTCGGCGAGGCCGCCGCTGACGCTGTTGTTGCTTGCGCGGTCGCTGCTTGCCCCACCCCTGCGCCCATTCCGCCGAGACGGGCATAGCGGCGAAGAGCCGCTTTGATGCGCGCCATAAGTTCTACGGGATTGAAGGGTTTAGTGATGTAGTCGTCCCCGCCCATGTGCAGCCCGAGTATGCGGTCGGTGTCTTCGCTTTTCGCGCTGAGAAACAAAATAGGAACGTTGCTTGATTCGCGAATCTTCACTGCCGCCTGAATGCCGTCCATTATCGGCATCATCACGTCAAGCAAGACCAGATGAACAACATGTTTATCAAGCATGCGCACAGCCTCGAGCCCATTTTCCGCACAGATTATCTGATAGCCCTCTTGAGCAAGGTAGATGCGCAGCGCCGCGGTGATATCGGCATCGTCGTCGCAAATCAGAATGGTGTAGTCTTTGTTGTCCATGCGATTACTCCCACGTTGTAACAATGTATCCGCCCATATTATCACTCGATATGATGAAATTCGAATCTGGAGGAACAGCCAGGCGCCCATTTTCCGCCTTTTCGTATACGACGGTGTAGTTCATGCCATCAAGGGTGGTTGAATAGCCGCCACTTTCTTCTAAGAAATCCAGATATTCCTCAAGGCAGAGGTTGTTTTGCCAGCAATACCAGGCGTGCGGCCTGCCGATAAAGCGGAAATGCCACGGCTCGCCTGATATGTGGGTCAAGGCTTGCTTGTCTGGTGCGTAGCGCAACACCAACCCGTATTTCCAGGAGTTTTCGACCAGCCATTTTGCTGCGGGGGAAAAATTCATGTCATCTTGGGTGAGGTTTAACACCGCAATGTCAACCGCCAAGCCTGTTTGATGTTCGCTGTGATTCGGCTTTTGGACAAGGGATTTATCGGGTGTCTCAAGGTAGAGCTGCTCCTGCATGTCGAAGGTACGATAACCGCTGCTCACGCGCAAAGTGTCAAAGCCCGCATTGTGCGCTGCATGCATCAGTTCCTCAAGCGCACTCAAGGCTCGCCCGTGCAACAAGATGTCTTCGTCGTATAAAGTTTCTACGGTATTGCTCACAGAATACAACTCTGACGCGATAAGCCCTTGCGCCAAAGCGCTGCTGGGCTGACTCGTGATCGAATGGTCGCGATTCACCAACACCAGATAGTGCGTGTCCCAAATATCTGCAACATCGATTGTTTCGGTGAGTTTCGACACGTCGGTCGGTGTTAGAGCATAGGCGGGTTTTACTATCTTGTGTCCGAACAGCGAAGCCCCACCTATTGCGTTTTCCCAAGGTGCTTGCAGCCAGATAATGCCACCCGCCACAAGAAGCGCAAGAAGAGTAAGCGTTGCTCGCGCCAAGTACTTGCGCTGTGGTGGCTTGGGGGGTCGAGGTGCTTGCGGTGGAGTTGGGGGTCGGGGCGGTTGCAATGATGATGCTTGCGCTTGCCGTTGTGCTTGTCGTCTTTGCGCGCCGTAGAGTTGTTGCCTTTTTTGATAGTCCATCGATTGCTTCCCTTCTGCAGGTGCTTGCTTTTAATTTTTGCAGGCAAAACCAAACATGAAAGAAAGAAAAAGTTAAGACTTTTCAAAGAGATATTTATGGACGGGGGACGGTAGCGTCTCCCGTCCACCTGCCTGTCCGCAAACAAAAAACGCCGCTTGGGCAAGCGGCGCGACACATTAAAATGGCGGGATGTACGAGACTTGAACTCGCGACCTCTGGCTTGACAGGCCAGCGCTCTAACCAACTGAGCTAACACCCCGTGTTAAACAGCGAACGTTATTCTACTGGTAAACTCCGTGAAGCGCAATACCTGAATTTCAGCTGAATTTCTGCACAAAAGAACCATCACGGCGCGCATAAGGGTTGCTATAATGGTTTGGATGGATGCAAATAATAAACGACATAATCACTTCCATAAACAGCAGCATATCGCTGTCGTGACCATGGGCGTGAAGCTCGGCGGGGAAACCCGCGGCTACACCCGCTTTCGTACCATCGCAGAAATGCTTGTTGAACAGGGATTCAGGGTTGATTTAATCACTACCAACTTCCAGCACTGGGACAAAGCGCACCGAGACACCACCCAGGAGTGCTATCAAGGGCTTCCCTATCGGATTCTCTTCATTGAAGAGCCTGGCTATTCCAAAAATCTCGATTTGACGCGCATCAAAAGTCACGCGCAGGCGGCAAAAAATCTGCGTCGGCTGTTTGATACCATTGCTGGTCCCTATGACCTTATTTATGCAGAAATCCCGCCGAACGACGTTGCGCGGGTGTGCGCCGAATTCGCGGTTGAAAACAATATTCCCTTCGTCGCCGACATCAACGATTTGTGGCCCGAAGCCATGAGTATCACCATCAAAAATCGCCTGCTGAAAAAAATTGCCATGCCGATTATTTCTGCCACGACTTCTTTTGCCGCCGATGCGCGCGTAACCTATCAGCTGCTTTCGGGAGCCATCGGCACCTCTGACGAATACACAGCACGCCCTGCCCTTGACCGCGCAGAACCTTATCCGCGCGCGACAGTCTACGTTGGCAACAAACTCGCTGAATTTGACGCGGGCGCGGCGCGCTACCTTGGCGAAATTGATAAACCGTCGGCAGAATTTTGGGTAACCTACGCTGGCACCCTCGGGGCAAGCTATGACCTGCACACCCTCGTCAAAGCCGCCGCAATCATCAGAAACCAAGCAGCGCAGAAATCCGAACTTGCGTTTCTGCGAGTAAAAATCTTGGGCGACGGACCTGAGCGCGGCAGCTTAGAAGCGCTCACCCACGAATTAGATGCCCCCGTTGATTTCTGTGGCTACGTGGAATTTCCACAGATGGCAGCCTATCTTTCCCTTTCCGACATCGTCGTCAATTCCTTGAAAAAGGATGCTGCGCAAAGCATCGTGGGGAAAATCGGCGACTATCTGGCAAGTGGCAGCCCTATAATCAATACGGGGAGCAGCAAGGAATTTTGCAACAAGGTGAACAAGGACGGCTTCGGCATCAATGTGGAGGCCGAAAATCCGCAAGCCTTAGCACAAGCTATCACTGACTTGTGCCACCGAAAAAGCCAGCGCAAGATGATGGGGTCGAAAGGACGCGCGATTGCCGAAAAGGAATTTGACCAGCCCCGTTCGTACCAAAAGATTTCCGACCTGATAAAAACGCTGCTCTAGCAAAGCCGCGAGAACCCTTAAAGAAGGTAGGCTGTGGAAGCAAAACGACACATCTCTTTTTCTCCTCCTGATATCACCGATGCAGAAATTCAGGCGGTAGGCGACGCGCTGCGCAGCGGATGGATTACCACCGGGCCGAAAACCAAGGAATTCGAACGCGAAATTGCCGCCTATGCCGAATCGGACAGCGCCGCGTGCTTCAATTCTGCCACCGCCGCCCTCGAGTGCGCCTTGCGCGCCTTAGGCATTGGTGAAGGCGATGAAGTTATCACGAGCGCCTATACCTATTCTGCGTCGTGTTCGGTCATCTGCCACGTGGGGGCAACCCCGGTGCTGTGCGACACCGCGCCCGATTCCTTCGAGATGGACTACGCCGCATTAGCCGAACTGATTACCGAAAAAACCAAGGTGGTCATTCCTGTTGATATCGCAGGGCGCATGTGCGATTACGACCGTCTTTTCGACGTACTTGCCTCAAAGCGAAACCTGTGGCGCCCCGCGGGGGCTGTCCAATCCTGCTTTGACCGCGTAATTGTGCTTGCCGATGCGGCTCATTCGTTGGGAGCACGCTATCACGGACGCAGTGCTGGTTCAGTCGCCGACTTCACGGCGTTTTCGTTTCATGCGGTAAAGAATGTAACAACAACGGAAGGTGGGGCGCTCACCTGGTGTGTTCCTACACCAATACCCAGCGCACCCCCCTTTGATTCCGACGCTTTCTATAACCACCTTATGCTGCTATCCCTACACGGACAAACAAAGGACGCGCTTGCCAAGACACACGTAGCAAGCTGGGAATACGACATCGCCTTTCCAGGATGGAAGTGCAACATGACCGACATCCAAGCTGCGCTTGGCCTAGCCCAGCTTAAGCGCTACCCCGCCCTTCTCAAGCGCCGCCAAGCGCTGGTTGAGTGCTACGAAGCAGGACTGAGCAAGCTGCCGGTAACCACGCTTGCCCATCGCGATAAAAAAAACGAATCGTCTTGTCACCTGATGCTCGTGCGCCTGACTAACAAAAGCGAAGCGTTTCGCAATCGGGTCATTGAGCGTATGGCAGACGACGGCGTCGCCACGAACGTTCACTACAAGCCCTTGCCGCTGCTTTCTGCCTACAAAAACCTCGGCTTTGACATTGCTAACTTTCCCCACGCGCACGCGCAATACGAAAACGAAATCACCTTGCCGCTGCACACCTTACTTTCTGACGACGATGTTGCTTTCGTCGTTGAACGTTTGCAAGCAGCCCTGACAGAAACCGAAAGGGAAATGCCTTAATGTATCAGCGCTTCTTAAAACGATTTTTCGACCTTATTTTAGGGCTGTTGGCACTCCCCTTTGTATTGCTGGCTACCGTTTTTCTTGCCCCTTTCATTTATTTTGAAGACAGAGGCCCCGTGTTTTACAATGCCGCGCGTGTCGGCAAAAACGGTAAAATATTCACCATGTATAAATTCCGTTCCATGAAAATCGATTCGCCTGATTTGGTTATGCCTGATGGGTCCACATACAATGGCTTAGACGACCCCCGTATGACGCGGGTGGGGCAATTTTTGAGAAAGACCAGTATTGATGAGCTTCCCCAGTTCATCAATGTGTTATTGGGCACGATGAGCGTGGTGGGGCCTCGCCCCGACTTAGAGCGGGAAACAGAACTTTATCAAGGCGACGAAGCCGAAAAACTCTTGGTGAAGCCAGGTATCACGGGTCACGCCGCCGTATACGGGCGCAATTCTCTCGGATGGCACGACCGCTTAGCGCTCGATGTCTTTTACGTGCGCAACCTTTCCTTCTTGCTTGATACCAAGATATTTTTCAAGACCTTTGTTGCCGTTTTGAGTCAAAAAGGGGTCTTTGTCGAAGATAATGAGGGCACTTAGGAATGACGGACGAGGGAAAGATTGCGGTGCCCTTCTGTCATTGCGAGGAGTGAGCGCAGCGAGGGACGAAGCAACCTAGTCGTTGATGTGCAAGATGATGTTTAATAATGATGTTTACAAAAGCGCGTGAAAGGAAAACACATGGGAAGCAATGAACAAAACCCGCAGCCACCGATTCAACCGTCAGGTCAAGTGCCTGTGCAAGTGCAGCCTGAAGTGCAGGTACCTGGGCAGCCAGTGCAGCCTTATCCTGCGCAGGCACAGCAGCCTTATCAGCAAGCGATGCCGCCGATGCCGCCAAACCCTTACGCTCCACAACAGCCCTACGGGATGGGCGGAGCACCTTATCAACAAGGTGGCGCGGCGCTGCACAACGACAAATCGACCCTTTTCATCATTCTTTCTGTTGTTGAATTTTTCTTCGGAGCTGGCTTTCTTGCGGTGATTCCTTTGATACTGGCAATCATGTACAAGGGATCTTTCGACAGAAACGCGCCTCTTGAAGAACTCGACAGCAAGAAGAAGTCAGCCTTTATCGCTTTGATTGTTGTGGGGATACTCGGACTGCTTGCCATTATCATGACTATCGTGGTCATTGCTATAGGAATCACCTCGTATGGCACCGCAATGCAAGATGTAGTGGCTGCGGCTGCGTATTAGGAGCTGTGGTGACTTTGTCCAATCTTGGAAAACCAACTGCTGAAACCTGCATCCTCGTAACTGGGGGTGCAGGATATATTGGAAGCCACACCTGCGTTGAGCTTTTGAACGGAGGCTATAAGGTTGTCGTTTTAGACGATTTAAGCAATTCGAGTGCCGTTTGTCTTGAACGTGTCAGAAAAATCACCGCCTGTGAGCCCGAGCAACTTATCTTTTTTGAAGGCTCTATCTTAGATGAAGCGCTGCTCAACCATATATTCACGCAACACACCATCGATGCAATCATTCATTTCGCGGGATACAAGGCGGTTGGTGAAAGCACCGAAAAACCCTTGGAGTATTATTGGAACAACTTCGCTGGCACCCTTGTGCTTTGCAAGGTGGCACGCGAACACCAGGTCAACAACTTAGTTTTTTCCAGCAGTGCAACCGTCTATGGCGATCCTGAAACCATTCCCCTTTCCGAGGACTGCCCAAAGGGCACGCCCACCAACCCCTATGGGCACACCAAAAGCATGATAGAACAGGTGCTTTTCGACCTGCACGCAAGCGACCCTCACGGCTGTATTGTGTTGCTTCGCTACTTTAACCCCATCGGCGCACACGTCAGTGGCTTAATTGGGGAAGATCCGAAAGGCATCCCCAACAATCTTGTTCCTTATGTTGCCCAAGTTGCTGTCGGCAAGCGTGAGCATGTCGGCGTGTTTGGGGACGATTACCCCACCACAGACGGCACGGGGGTTAGGGATTATATCCACGTGGTCGATTTAGCGCGCGGTCACGTAAAGGCGCTTGAGTGGATGGCAAACACGGATAAGGCTTGTGTTGAAGTGTTCAATCTGGGCACTGGCACAGGTTCAAGCGTCTTAGAGGTTATCAAAGCCTACGAACAGGCTTGCGGCAAACCTATCCCCTATCGCGTCCAGCCACGGCGAGCAGGCGACATTGCTGTTAGTTATGCGTCGTGTGAAAAGGCTTTGCGCGTTCTTGGTTGGGAAGCTAGCTTCGACTTGGTGCGCATGTGCGAAGACAGCTGGCGCTGGCAATCAAACAATCCTGACGGCTACCGTTAATTAGCTGTCACTCTGGCTACCGCTAGTTAGTTAGCTATCATCGCGCGGGCTGGCTGTCGCTTCGATTGGTTAATTAGTTATCGCTCGTAAGTTCTTCGTCCAAAACACTTGTTTCTTCTTTCGGCTTGCGCGGTCCGCGTTCGCCCTTTTTATCGAAGTAGTGCTTCAAGACTGGGCTAAACAAGCCTAGGCGCCAAATGACCAGGAAGAGAATCGCGGCGAGCGCGCCGACGATAACCCACTTCCAAACCACAGCAGTCATGTTTCCGCCAAAGAAGCAGCCGATCACAGCCAATACCGCGGAGCACAGGTACAACACCAACACCGACTTTCGCTGAGACCATCCCGCATCTAAGAGGCGGTGGTGCAAGTGCCCTGAATCGGCTTGTTGGATGGGTTGCTTTGCGCGCAGGCGGCGAACAATTGCCGAAAGGGTATCAACCAGCGGGATACCCGCCATAACCAGCGGCACCAACATGACCATCACGCTTTGGGTGCGCACGAGACCCGCAAGGGAAATGATGCCCACTAAAAGCCCCAAAAACAGCGAACCCGAATCGCCCATGAAGATGGAAGCGGGGGAAAAGTTAAAGCGTAAAAACGCCAGGCAGACAGCAACCAAGATAATGCCTGGCATCGCATAGATAGCACCGCCTCGTGCCGTGATAAGGTACAAAAGCCCAAAGGCAACAATTGCCACAATACCTGTAGCGAGACCGTCAAGACCATCGATAAGATTGGTAATATTGACAAAAATAACCAAGTACAAAACGGTAATAGGATAGTCAAAGAGACCGAGTTCGATAAAGCCATCCCCAAAAGGTGTGCGCACCAGTTCGATTGAAATCCCTGATATGGCCACGATAGTTGCCGCAACTACCTGTCCGCTGAATTTCACAAAAGGCGACAGTTGAGAAATATCGTCGATAAGCCCTACGATGAACATGAAGCTTATCCCGCCAAACAACAAAACTAGATTGATTTCCTTCAAAGCAGCAATGTCGACAATTTCCCAGTTGAAGAACGCAACGCCGAGGGCGATAGTAGCGCACGCCGCCATAAAGCCCGTGTAAAGAGCAATGCCCCCGCACCGAGGAACAGGAGTAGAATTCAGACGGCGATTTCCAGGGTAGTCCACCGCACCAATCTTTCTGGCAATGCGCTTGGAAGCGGGAACCATAAAATACGTGACCAAGAACGCCACCGCAAATATTATTAAAACTTGATACGTCTCAACCAAAGTTTACCCTTATGCGTATATCCTCAAGAATTGAAAAAACAGGTCTCATTATATAGTAAGGCATGCTCAGATATGCTCAAATGCGTGTTAATTTTTCTCCCGTGCGTTTTACGCTTTTCATTTTCGCTCAATTTCGGCTTAAAGATTAGGTAATTCAACTAAAGTGTTGGGGTCACCGCCCTGTTCTACCAGTTGAATTATCTCTTTCCAAAGGATTTCATCGCGATAAGCAAGCCAAAGACCACCGTATTCTGCATGAATGCCACCCTTATAAGGTCCTGATCCTGAAATAATAGCAATTTTGTCGGCATTATCTACGAAGTCGGCAAGGGTTTCGATGAAAGCGTCCCTTTCCCAGTTGGTATCCGCATGAGCGTAGAGTGCTTCCACCCCGTGGTCAACCAAACCTGCATTTTTCGCAATTTGGAGCATAATGACTGCCAGAATCTGGCGATCCTGTATTTGGCGGGAAGCGTCTTCATCGCCAGGATAATCTTTGCGCATGCGAGCTAACACCAAGGTTTCCTGCCCATCAAGCAAGTGCGTGCCTGCAGAAAGGGAAATGTCGTCGCCGCTCACGATTCCCTTTAAGGACATATTCATCGGAACGTGTGCGGTAACGCCGCCCAGGGCATCAACAAATTTCTCGAACTGGACAAAGCCCATGTCGAAGTGGTATTTAATGCTCACGCCCGTGAGTGCCTCAACCGCCTCAACTGCCCCAGCCATACCGTTTTGATAATAGGCATCGTTGATTTTCTTGCCCGGCATGCCGTTTATCGTAGCTGCCGTATCGCGCGGAACGGAAACAATGGTTATCTGATAGGTTTGAGGGTTAACGTAGAGCAACATCATGGTGTCTGAGCGCCCTTTGCCGTCAGAATAGTTCGGGCTGGTGATTTCTCGGGTACCCACGCGAGAATCGTTACCAATTACCAGCGCATAAAAAGGTTCTTTTTCTTTTTTGGTGATGACTACCGGCTTTTCTTGTTCGGGTAGTTGTTTCATTATGGCAACATCCGAAGAAACTGGAGCTACGCTTAGGTTGTTTTGGTGGCGGACAAATAAAAAGAAGGCAAGCGCCAAACACGCCAGTACGGCGACAATCGCCAGAAAAATTGCAGCCCCCTTGCGCCGCGACGAGCCTTTCGTGGCAGAAGTTGTGGCGTAAGCGGTGGCGGGTTTCACGGTAGGAGTTGTAGAGGCTTTCACGATAGGCGCTGTAGCCGCTTTCCCAATAGGAGCTGCGCCTTTGTTGCCCCGCGTTGCATTGCCTGCACCATGCCCACCGCCTGCAGCGTGGCTGGGTGCGCCATGGCTGCCTGCGCTTTTGCCTGCAGCGTGGCTGCCTGCACCATGCCCGCCAGCAGCATGGTCGCTTCCACCATGCCCGTGGCCAGATGCGCCGTGGCCGTGGCCACTTTCGCTGTGGTGGCCGCTTGCGTTGTGGTGGCCGCTTGCGTTGTGGTGAACGCTTGCGGCATGATGGCTGCTTGCCGTGTCATGAGCGCTCGCGACAGCTTTTTTAAGGTCTACGCTTCGAATCGTACTGCTTGTGGCAGCGGCAATTTTCGCAGAGGTTGTAGCTTTCGTGGGGGCAGGGTGCGTGGGCGTAGCCTTCGTAGGCGCAGTTTTCACAGCCGTAGCCTTCGTAGCGAGCGCGGCTTTAACTGGAGCACTCGTATAGGCTCTTCTTCCATTCGGAAAAGCATTCATCCCTCTGGTATAGGCGCTTCTCCCTTTCAAATAATTATTAGAACCCGTCTCAGAGCCGCTCATCAAAAAACCTTCCTTAGCTAGCTTATTTCTTGCTCGACTTCTTTTTTGCTTTCGGAATAATTGCGGTGTCCTCTACGTCTACTTTCGACGGATTTTTCCCGGCATCAACAATCTTCATGATAGCCGCCCAGCCTTCGGGGTTTTCATAGCACATCCACAAGCCATCTTTATTGAGGGCTCCACTATACGGTCCGGTACCAGTGTACACCTTTGGTTTATCAGCACCATTGGCAAAGGTAAGCGCCAGGGAAAGAAGCTCGCCTGAGCGCAAGTCGGTTCGCGTGCATTCGGCAAGCCCAAGCAGCGCTTCAGGCATTTGATGCGATGGCTTGTCAAGAATCTTCTTTAAAATTGCCACACCCAACACCCGAACGTTATCTTGGCGCGTTACATCTTCGCCTTCGGTGTATTCATGGCGCGCACGAGCAAAGGCTTGGGCTTGCTGCCCGTTGAGAACCTGCTTGCCTGCTTCTAAGCTTATTTCTTCACCCGTTAGAGCATCTTTGACCGTGATGTCAACCGGCACAGTCACCTCTACTCCGCCCAAATCATCAACCAGTTTTTGAAGCTCGGAAAAATGAATTTCCGCGTAATGGGCGATTGAGACCCCGGTAAGTTCTGATACCGCCTGAATCGAAGCGCTGGCACCGCCCATATTGTATACTTCGTTAATTTTTATTACCGAATCATCAGGCAACGTATAAGGCGTGTCGCGCGGAATGCTCAGCATGGTCATAAGTTTTTTGGACGCGTCAACACGCACTAACATCATGGTGTCAGAACGTTCTTCGCCTTCGCCGTACGTGGGATGATCCGCATTTGCCGTTCCTTCGCGAGAGTCGGAGCCTAACACTAATACATAAAAGGGCTCATTAGCAGGTGTTTCAACCAATACCGGCGAAAGATCTTCTTCTAGTTCAAACCTATTGTTCAGTTGGTTAAGGTAGGACATCAAGTAGAGCGCCGCGCCGGCGATAAGCACCACCAAGGCTATGCCAACCCCGGTGAGAATCTTTTTGCGTTGGCGAGCTTTTTCTCGTTCGGCCTTCGATTTTTCAAATCCCTTTGCCGAAGAGACCTGATGAGTCCCGTGATGATACGGGCTTTGAGCATGTTTCACATCTAATCCTTTGCGCTTACTTTTGAAATTCTTTTCTACCTTAAATGTTTTCAATAACGCCTATTATACGCGCTGCAAGGTCATGCGTGTTGCTGCCTTGCGTGTATGAAACATATTTCTCTAGAAAAGCACGTTGTTCTTGGGGAGAATATTCTTCTTGGGCAATAGCAGAAACGAGGCTTTTTGCTTTAGCGTAGACCTTACCAGGCACTTCGCGGCGGTAATCAATAAAAATTCCCCGTTCTTTTTCATATTCATCAAGGTCAAAAGCAAAGAAATACGTCGGCTTTTGCATGGCTATAAATTCATATACCAGCGAAGAATAATCACTCACACAAGCGTGGGCAATCATTCCCATCTCTATCGAAGAAAACTTTTTGTCAAACAAAACACAGGTGTCCTGAATATCAAAATCACCTGCTTGGCTTTGGTTTATGGTAGCAATCTTACTTTCCCAGCGATTGCGATATTTTTGATGAAGCTTTAACACCAAGGCAAATTCATCACGCTTCTTGTTTGCTTCGCTGACCGCCTCTATAAGTTCTTTAACCTTTTGGGGGAAATCGGTACTATTTTTCCTGGATGTTGGCGCATACACAATAACTTTTTTATTTTCCAAGAATGGATAGGTTTGGTATATCTTTGTAGCCATCCTTGTCCGAATTTTTTCGTCTTGTGAATAATCAACACGCGGAAGCGCGCCAGTCAGTATTCCTTGAAGCGGCTTTTGACCCTTTACGCCCGAATCAGGCGCATATCCAAAAACCTGCAAAATAGCTTCTTCGCACGCGGGAGAACTCACCAAAACGTGCGTGTAGCCGCGATGCATAGAAAACGCCTTCGCAAGTTTTGCGCTTCGCCCTTCTTCGACCCCGATAGCTGCATGACCAGCCTTTTTCATCAGCCCGATAGCGTGCCCTATTTGCAGCACTTTTAAGTCACGCTTGTGATTCAATACACTCACTGGAAGGCAATAGGAATCAAGAATAACCAGTTTTGCTGTTGCCATATGAGACATCTGGGAAAGCAGTACGGGAAAATAGTTCAAAAATCCCTTCGGATTTTCAGTAAATGTTTTGCATTTCACCACAAAGGAAAAGTCGGGCAAAGCTTTTTCAAGTTCTGCCTGCAACAATCTAAAATCTATGGACGGCACGTTACTTTGCCTGCTTACGAAGACAATCTTGTTTTTTGTCGGCGCGAGCTTCATAAAGAAGTAAATAACGCGCAAAATCACACAAGCCGCTTTTATGCTTAGGGCAAACACGCCCCCCCCCCTTCCGGCGGGAATCGAAACTTTTATTTTTGTTTATTTAAAGGATAGCACAGTTCGTTTCATGCCGTCCAACAAACCTACCAGCGGTTTCCATCCCAAAGATTCAAGCCGTACAGTATCAAGTTGCACAAGCGGAATCGAGTTATAGCCACCCCTGAAGGCGTCCTCTTGCGCAGGGGCAAGTTTAAGTTCTAAGCCGTATGCGGGAAAGCTGTCGAGCACCATACGGGAAACTTCAGAAATCGGGTAGGGTTCTGTTTCGTTTGCAAGATTAAACACCCTTGAGTTGACCTCGGAAAACATCGCTCGCACGATGCCGTCTATGCAGTCGGTGATGTAGCAAAAACCCCGCCTTGCAGACCCGTCGCTGTTCAGCACAATGTTTTCCCCACGAACGACCGCGCCCAAAATGTCAGCCATGATACGCCCGTCATTTTCGATTTCCATCCCTGGTCCATAGGTATGCGCAATGCGCAAAATAGTGAAAGGAACGCCGTATTGTTTTTCAAAGGCAACAAAAAGGGCTTCGGCAAGCCGTTTGCTTTCAGGATAGGAATTGCGGGGATGGGTAGGGTCAAGAATGCCCATGTCGGTTTCTTTGATGCGGGTGATACCTTCAGGAAGCTTGCCGTATATTTCTCGGGTGGAAGCGAAAACAACGTTTTTCGCTCCTGCGCGGCGGGCAAAGTCCAACACGTTGATGGTGCCTAAAGCGTTTGCTCGAACGATTGATGCAGGATCTTGGCTTATCAGGCGCGCGCTTGCTGAAGCTGCCAAGTGGAAGATGTAGTCAATCTTTTCTGGGGCTGTACCCAGGGCTGTACCCAGGGCTGTACCTGGAGCTGTAGCTAAAGTGGCTCCGCCGCCTTCGCCTTCGCCACCGCCGTGCCTAATAGGCTCACAGATATCTTGATGAAGGAAGGCGAAATAATCCTTGTGCACGTATTCCTCAAAAGTCGCTTGAGCTTTTTCAAGATTGCGCACGAGTACATAAAGGGCAATATTGAAATTGCATGAATCGTTCAAATAGCAAAAAAGCCAGACCAAGTATTTCCCAATGAGGGAATTTCCTCCAGTAACCAGCACCGTTGAGTTTTTGAACAACGATAAATCAAGCCCATCTCGGCTGATAAGTTCTTCGATATCTTCAACGATTATCTGATGCACAACACATTCTTTCTGATTTCTTTCCCGTGTAGGACTAACTATCCTGATTACCCTGCGAAGGCGGAATGGCTTGTTGGGCATCGAGTAGGGGGAGCCCCAAAAGTTCTTTGGTCTTTCGATAGCCAAAAAGTCCTTCTAAAATATAGACATCTTCAGGGTTGGTGATTTTAATGTTGCCGACATTGCCGCGAACAAGATTAACTTCCCTTCCCAAAACATCAAAAAGGGTGCACGCATCAACGATATCCGTGAAATCAGGGTTGGTCTTGCGCACTTCTTCGTAGGCGCTCATCACATCATCAATAAAGAAAGTTTGGGGAGCCTGAACAGAAAAGGTGTGTCTTCTTAGGGGTACTTCTTCTGTGTTGATTCCGTCTTCGCTCACAATGATGGTTTCTTGGCAGGGCGTAGACGTTATGGCGTTGCCTTTTTCCAAGGCAGTTTCAACTAAGTTGGTAATAAGGATGTCGGTGACAAAGGGGCGCACACCATCATGAATAAGCACGAGAGTATCTTCAGTGTTATGCAGGCGTGCTTCTGTCAGCGCATTATAGATGGAGTGCTGGGCGGTATTCCCCCCAGGAACAATTGCTTTTACCTTTTCAATCTTGTACTGCTCAAGAAGGCGTTGGGTGTGTTCTATCCATTCTTCTTTGCACGCCAGATAGATTTCGTCGATTAAGGGGTGTTTTTCGAAGCAATCAAGCGTCCAGACCAAAATGGGCTTATTGCTTACTTCAATAAATTGTTTGGGGAGCGAAGATTCCCCCATCCTGCTTCCTACCCCACCCGCAAAAATGATTCCCACATTTTTTGTCATTGCATTCCTCATTTGCGCTGAACTTGTCTGCAAACCAGTTTTTACCAAACCAGCTGTTCTTTTCTACTAGAATATGTCCGATTATTATAGAGAACCGTTTGCCCGTTCTTAGGGAAATTCTCAGATTCGTAGCCAAATCCCACGGAAATCCCATGTGGTATAATTCCTAAAATATCAATCAACTGGAGAGATTGGGATATCTTTGAGCAAACAATCGCTTCGCCAACGTATTATTCGCGTACAGAAAATCAAAAACAAGCACCATTTTGTTGTGTTCGGTAAACCTGTCAAAGGCCTCTCCCGTTTTTCGGCGTATTTGCGCTCTCGCGATTTAACATACCAGTCCCAGCAAAAAGACAAAGAGCTTAAAAGCTTAGGTGAAAAGCTTGCCGCACTCGAAAGTGAACTTGCCCAAAGCAAAGAAAGCATGACCGAAGCGCTGGACGTTCATCAAGAACAGCTTGAATGCCAAGCTCAGCAGGAAAACAAAAAGCTAGCAGCATTAAGCGAGGAATTATACCTGCTTGATAAGGGGCTCAAGGAGCAGAATGACAGTGCACAGCTGAAAGCCCTTGATGAAAAAATCGCTCAAACTAAAACCAGTTTAACTACAACCATAAACGCTAACCAGGCACAGTTTAAAAAGCGGGTACTGCACAACGGGATTCGCTCTATTAACAAAGAACGCATTGCAAGTAAAATCGAAAACTTCAAAATGATCGGCATTCAAGAAGAACCTTCTGGGACACAGGAGCCCCGTATCGTTGTTTCGCTTACCTCTTGCCCCGATAATCTCTACGACATTCACTATTGCCTATACTCACTCTTGAATCAAGCCCTCAAACCCCACAAGCTTATCCTTTGGCTTGCCGATGAACAATTCCCCAACAAAGAAGAAGACGTTCCTCAAAAAGTGCTTGATCTCAAGGAGCACGGATTAAGCATTGCGTGGTGTTCCGACATCAAAGGCTACAAAAAAATTATCCCGGCACTGAAAAAATACCCCAACGACATCATCGTGATTGCAAATGACAACGTTTACTACGAACAAAACTGGCTTGAAGCGTTGGTCTCGGCACACGATGGCAGGCAAGACATCATCTGCCATCGAGCGTATCGCGTCATGTTTGAGGATGAAAAAGTAGCGCCTATGCGCAAGTGGATAAAAGGTGTCCAAACCGAAGAAGCCTCTGTTTTCAACTTCCCCATCACCGATGCAGGGGTGCTGTATCCGCCCCATTCGCTTCATGCAGATGTCCTCAATGAAGAATTGAGCTGTTCTATTGCCCCTGATGTAGGCGACACCTGGCTTTGGGTGATGGCACTGCGAGCTAAAAGAAAGATACGAGTAATTTCTGTTGAGCCCAATGATAAGGGAATTATCGAAAGTGCCCCTTGTTACGTGAATCCTGAAAAAAAACTAGGCATAGATGACAGCGCGATTGGCCCCGCTAGTGCTCTTGATAAAGATGCCCAAATCGCTACTGTTATCGAAGCATGTCCGGAAATCCAAGAAATATTTAGTGAGCATAAACGCCCCTTGGTATCAGTCATTGTTCCTGTGTATAACACCGCAGAATACCTGCAACAATGCTTAAATAGCGCCGTTAAACAAACTCTTCGCGATATAGAAATCATTTGCGTTAACGATGGCTCAACCGATGCTTCCCTTACTATCCTTCAAAGCTATGCAGCAGTGGATCCAAGAATACGCATTATTGACCAGCCAAATAAGGGGTACGGGCATGCCCTGAATATAGGAATAGCTCATGCTACCGGGGAATATATCGCTTTCCTTGATTCGGATGACTACATCACCACCAGTGCCTATGAAAAACTCTACCGGGCGGCGCGATGCCGTAACGTTGATATCATCAAAGCCAACTACTTTAGGGTGTTCTCTGGTGAAAAAGCTCCCCCAAAGAAAAAAGACGTCCTTACAAAGCATCCCGATCTCTACAACAAAGTGCTCAATCCACGGGGTGAAAAAAGATTGTTCTACGTATATATGTCGAATTGTGTTGGGCTTCTCAAGCGAAGTTTTGTTGAGGAAAATACCATCGTTCACCGCGAAAATCCCGGCTGTGTGAATCAGGACTTCGGGTTTTGGTTCCAGACTTTCATGTACGCGAAGCGCGTTTTCCTACTCAAAGATCACTTCTATTGTTACCGCCAAGATAGACCTGGTTCTTCGCGAAACAACCTGGTTACTTTTGATCGAGCCGAAGAATACGACCATATTTGGAATATCCTACAGTCGCAACCAGGCTTAGTTGAAGAGTTCTCAGATGTTTTTTGGCACAGACGTTACACCATAAGCGCTCACTTACTAAACTTGTTGCCCAATAACCTTAAAGAAAAATTCATTCATGTTTTATCAAAAGACTTTGGAAGTGCACAACAATCCGGAGAGCTTAATCTTTCTCGCTTTTCCGATCTCCAACATAAACACTTGCACATGATTATTGAAAACCCTGGTCAATACTATACAAGTTTCTTTGCTTCCCCTGAAGAAGTGACCTCCTATAGGATGCCCACGGTTTCCGTTATTGTTCCCGTATACAACAGCGAGCCCTATTTGAAAGCGTGCTTGGACAGCATTCTTGGGCAAACCTTCAAAAACATCGAAGTGATTTGCGTCAATGACGGCTCAACCGACGGATCGCTTGAAATACTCAATAATTACGCAGGAGACGATCCCCGCATAACGGTAATCTCGCAAAAAAATGCTGGGGCTGGCGCTGCCAGAAATGTGGGGCTAAAAGTTGCCCGAGGAACCTATCTTTCCTTTCTTGACTCTGATGATATTTTTTACAAAACCCTGTTAGAAAAAATGCTTCTGGAATCGCTTGCCACCCAAGCAGACATATGTGTTTGCGATGCACATAGATACGACAATGAAACACAGCAGACAAATACAACAAAGCCCTTTCTAAAAGAAAAATTCTTGCCTACACTGCGTGTCTTCGATTCATCCTCTATGCAAAAAGATATTTTCTATGCTTTAGGTGGCTACGTCTGGAATAAACTATTTAATCGCGATTTCATTAACAATAATGAAATCATTTTTCAAGAGATTGAGCGATCAAATGACATATTTTTTGCCTATATTGCTTTGGTGCTTGCGCGGCACATCTGCACAATAAAAGAGCCATTAATCCTTTACAGAACCAACAATAAGACTAGTTTGCAAGGCACAAAATATTTGTTCCCTCTTGACTTCTATCATGCCCGAAAGGCGATTAAAGAAGAGTTTGTTGTCCGCAACGTCTACGACCAATTCAAACATGCGTTTGTCAACACTGCGCTACTCCAGAGCATTGGTACCCTCAACAGCTTCAAGGGTACAGATACTCATCAAATAGTCTGGACAGCTTTGAAATCTGAGGTTTTCCAAGCGCTAGATGTTGTCCGCTTTGAAGATACTCGACAAGCTCTAGAATACTATTATCCCGAACTGCATTACGCCTACAGAGAAATGCTGCTTGTTCTTGACTTGTCTTACGAAGAATACTGTGCATACAAGGGGATTTAATGAGAAAATATGAATCTTTGTTAGCAAGAATTGAGGCATTAGAAAGCCAACTATCTGAAAGCCTAACAACGCACAAAGAACAAGCAAGCGAAATGGTGTCTCACATGCAAAATATTGAAAAGCGAATAGACGAAGTGGCAGCAGAAGTGCAGTCAATAAACTCAGGCATGAAAAAGCACGTCAAGAAACTGAATACCCAGCTCCAACTAGTTGAAAAAAAGGCACTTCGCATTCAGCAGCAGCCCTACTTATCGTATTTTGTCTTAAATATCCTCGACCACTGCAACCTTAATTGTATTGGTTGCGACCATTTTGCTCCGCTTGCCCAGGAGCGCTTTGTTGCTTTGGAAGATATCAAAAGCGATTTACAACAAATGTCGTTACTCACAAAAGGCAAGGTAGGGCGCATTGGCATTATGGGCGGTGAGCCACTGCTTCATCCCAATTTACCTGAAATCTTACCTGTAGCACGTAAAGCCTTTCCTGAAACAATCATTCAAGTAGTAAGCAACGGGCTTTTGTTGCTGAAACAAACTGACGAATTTTGGAATATCTGCAAAAAACACGACATCACTATTGTGGTAACAAAATACCCCCTGAATCTCGACCATGATAAAATGCTTGAAACAGCAAATGCTTGGCAGGTGAAATTTCAATTCAAGGGTAATACTGGTACCGCTCAAAAAACATCATGTAAAGCACCCCTTGACATTGAGGGCTTACAAGATCCTAAGCAAAGTTTTTGGAATTGCTATCATGTTAATACCTGCCCTTTTGTTATGGAAGGTAAAATTTACCCCTGCACCATAGCTCCCAATATAGACCTCTTTAATCAAAAGTTTGGAACATCCTTGAATCTTGAAGAAGGCGACTATCTAGATATTTATCGCGTTAAGGACTACCGGGTTCTACTTGCTTTCTTAAGTACCCCGAAACCCTTTTGTCGCTACTGCAGAACAAAGGATCGCACTTTCGGACATCCTTGGGAACGCTCAAAACAGGATGTGGGCGAATGGATCTAGGCGTAAGGAGCTTCGATACATGAATATTGCTGTTGTTGGCTTGGGCTATGTTGGCCTTTCGCTTGCCTGCCTCTTAAGCCAAAATAATAGAGTTCGCGCTCTTGACGTTCTTGCAAGCAAGGTGGATGCTATCAACGCGCGGTCTTCCTACCTTGCAGATAATTTTCTTGCCAGCTTTCTTGAAACAGAGCAACTTGACCTTACCGCCTCTCTTGATTTTCGGTTCGTGTTCGATGAAGCCGATTTCATTATCTTCGCTCTTCCCACAAACTACGATGAGGGCACCAACTGCTTCGATACCTCTCTTCTTGAAACTGCCCTAGAAGCCGCCGTGGCCTATAATCCTGCAGCTTGTATGGTTATAAAATCAACGCTGCCTATCGGGTTTACCAAAAACATTGCCGCACGATACTTGCAATCACAGTTTCTTTTTTCACCCGAATTCCTACGCGAAGGTTATGGGCTCTATGACAATCTTTATCCGACCCGAATTGTGGTGGGAACTGCAGACAATTCCCTCGCACTCCATAAAAGAGCTGAACAGTTTTCCTTGTTACTTGAAGATAGCGCCCGCTATTATAACACCCGCCATAAGGAAGATCATCCTTCTATTCCAATGCTTCTTATTGGCTCTTCAGAAGCTGAGGCAATCAAGCTTTTCTCAAATACCTATCTCGCACTCCGCATTTCTTTTTTTAATGAACTTGATACCTACGCCGAATCGCACGCGCTTGATGCGCGGCAGATTGTTCAAGGGGTTGGACTTGACCCCCGCATTGGCACCTATTACAACAACCCTTCATTTGGTTACGGCGGTTCCTGCTTGCCAAAAGATGTTAAACAGCTTCTTGCAAATTATTACGGTGTTCCGCAGAATCTTATTGAAGCTATTGTTGCAGCAAATCAAACCCGCATGGATTTTATTGCTGAGAGCATAGCTGGTCGTAACCCTTCCTGTGTAGGCATCTATCGTCTCGCCGCAAAAGAAGATTCTGATAACTTGAGAAACAGCTCAAGTATTGAAATCGTGGAGCTCTTAATCAAAAAAGGAATCACCGTGCTGGTTTATGAGCCGCTTCTTTCCGAGGAAAGCGGTTTTGCTTGCGAACTAATCACCAATCTTGAAGAATTCAAAAAGCGCTGTGATCTTATCGTTTGCAATCGCACATCTCCAGAACTTGATGATGCGCGTGAAAAAGTTTATACTCGCGATTTAGGAAGGTTTTAAGTAACGTGAGCTTTCGTGCTGCTGACCCAAAACGTCCTTCTTTGTTCTACCTAGAAATGCACCTTTCTGACCGATGCAATTTGAATTGCAGGTCGTGCAGTCACTACTCGCCGCTTTTTCAAAAAAATGCTCCACACCCCAGCCTTAGGGCGTTCAAAAAGGATCTGTCTCGTTTAGCGTCCTTGTTTTCTGATGTTGGTAAAATACGGCTTATGGGAGGAGAGCCTTTGCTCAACCCGAAGGCTCACAAGTTTCTTCCTGTTGCGCGAAAAAGCTTTCCCAATACCGATTTGCGTCTGGTAACAAATGGCTTACTTGTGCCCACAATGAATCGAGCAACCGTAGAAAGCATTCGAAACAATGAGGTTACTGTCGATGTGTCAAACTATCCTCCAACTTCAGAAAAGAAAGATGAAATTAAAGCATTTTTTGAAGCAAACGGCATAACATATAATTTTAAAACAAATAGAGTTGTTACCACCTTTTTTAAACCATTTGCGTTGCGTCTCGATAATGCAGATTTTTCTTATGAGTGCCCGAGTGCGGGGTTTTGTGTTAATTTGCGCAATGGGAAACTAGCAAAATGCCCTATGCTGATGCATGTAAACACGCTCAACGCCCATTTTGGTATGCATTTTCCAACCGAAGGTTTGATTGACATTTACGAGAACGAGATTACCGGTGATGAAATACTTGTCAGACTTGGAAAAAAAGTAGCGCTGTGTGAACAATGCGTAAATGTTCGAGCCCCCTGGGAAGCCTACGGTAAGTCGGTTCCGCAAATAAGCGACTGGGTGGTGGATGCGGATAGCGCACAATAAGTTTTCAAGGGGCAACCGCTATAACCAAAGCTACAACACCCCCGACATGAGATTATATGTCTTCACAAAGGAAGAACAGGATTTCATGGCGGTTGATTTCAATGGTGAAATAGAGTTTATTTCCCTCCACAAAACCGTCTGGGTAGCAGTATATTCCCGGAAAATCGGTGAGTACATGTTTTTCTTCCCAACTGAGCATATCGTCATGAGAAATCCAGAGCGCCAATGGATAGCGGTTCGAAAAACCCGGATTACCATTGGGAGTATGAATCAACCCGATTCGTCCATCCGGAAAAGCAAGCAACTTCGGTTTGTTGTCCGGATTAGGAATATCGGTAGGCTCGGCTTTAGTCCACGTTTTTCCACCATCGAAAGAATCGCTGCGCCACAAGCAGCCGCTTTTATCTACTCGCAAAAGCATCACCACACGACCATCTGAAAGTTCGATGAGCGTGGGTTCTGACCAAGCCCATCTGCGCCCCGTATCACCCTTAATAGGAATTTCTGGCCCAGGACATAACTCCGGAGCAAAGCCACCTGGGGCAGTCAACACTACACCGTTCTGAATGGCGCAGATGTCTGCGTCCCACACCGCTCGTTGCTTTTTGTAGTCGCTTATACCGTGGCTTGCAGTTACTAGGCGCATGTTTTCCTGTTCACTTACAGGCATGTGTTGATAAGGCAACAATTGCGTACCATCCCTCAGCTCAAGCAAACCTCGAAAAAAAGTAAAAGCAGGAAAGAAGGGTGGAATACCTGCGTTGTGCCAAGTATGACCATTATCATCACTTTCCATCACAAAGCAACCCATATTCAAGAAACGACCACTGTGCGTTTGTCCGTAAACCCGAGCAATTCCATCAACCACGTTAAATTCAGTGGCATACACCGCCTGACCAGTTTCAGGATAAATGCATGCAGATTTTGACCAAGTAAGTCCATCATCAGTGCTGCGAAAGCTGCGAATACGGTTAAGAGGGGCTGGTTCTGCCACATCGCCCACCTGGGAAACGCACAGCAAATCGCCATTGGGCATTCGGCGCAATATCGGCTCGCAACTTAAGGTATCACGATGGATTAAGCGAATGGTAGTTTTCATGACAATCA
This sequence comes from Eggerthellaceae bacterium, assembly GCA_009782615.1. Taxonomy (GTDB): domain Bacteria; phylum Actinomycetota; class Coriobacteriia; order Coriobacteriales; family Eggerthellaceae; genus WRIS01. Next base: position 476,515 of record WRIS01000001.1, read on the forward strand.
AGTCTTGCTTTTTTGTTTACAACCCCTGATTGCTTTCAGGGATTGTTGTACTCTTCTCACCTAATTCCAGCAGCACAGGAGTAATACGATCAAATTTAGCGCGCAGCGATGCTTTCGTTAACACAACGTCGTCTTTTTGTATTAGCGAGGGTAGGGCGTTACATAAGTCACTAAGATCATAATAGGAGTTGAAATCATCATCAACATTAACATCGAAAGGTGCGAATTTGCATTTATTTTGTTGATTTTTCTTCTCGGCTCCAAGGTTTATGCCTCTCCGCACTTCTTCTTGATATTTTCCTATATAGATAACTAAATCAATATTTTTTTGAACAATATATTCCCCAATTTCTTCATGATATTGGGCTTCATTATCACCAAGATGATGCATGGTTCCAAAAATAAAGACTTTCCTCTGTTTGCATTCTGCTAATACGTCTAAAGCGGCCTTGGTCGATGAAGGGCTTGAGTTATAGCAATCCTCAAAAACGGTTAGAAAATCAGAATTATATACTTTTGACCTAAAGCGCGATGCTTCAAAAAAACTTATTCCCGCTTTAATTTCTTCAGGAGTCAACCCAAACTCAATTCCTATCGCAGTAGCAATTAAAGCAGCTTGGACAAGATGCTTTCCTGGTACAGGAATATAAATGTCAGGTATCTGTATTTGCTTATAAGAAATATCACAGGTGGTGCCTTCTAGTCCTGAAGAGCGAATGTTGCTTACATGGTTTCGCACAGACGACCCCCCCCCCAGCCATTCTATTGTTCGCGGTTTTTTTATTGTTGCTTTTTGTAACATGTCATCATGCGCCCATAAAAAAGCGATACCCGTTGGACGCATGTATTCCAGCATCTTTGATTTTATTGCAAATATATTTTCCAACGTTTTATATTTGCTAAGATGAGGTTCGCCGATATTGGTAAGTGCAACAATGTCGGGCTCAACCCCCCGGTCTCTCCTATGAGTACGTTCCCCTTCAATGGCAGTTTCCAAAACAAGAACGTCATAGCCACCTTTATACATTTCATAGAATGCTAAGTGGTAAAATGCCGAAACATTATGAAAATCCTCGGTTTTTACTATTTTGAATTGCTGAGATAGCACCGAATTAACCATGTCTTTTGTGCTTGTTTTCCCAACGCTTCCCCCTATAGTTATAATGGGCTCTTTTATGTGAGGGCGCAGTGCGGAAAAAAACTCTATCTCTGCTTCCCATAATCTTTCTACCGCTATATAGGGTGGATCAACTTCATCTATCAGAGATTTTTCAACAACACAGCAAAGACACTTCGCGTTTTGCGCAGTTTTATATCTCCTTATCAACACTTCTTTCTTTTGGTTTTCTTTGAATTTTCTTGAATTGGGAAAATAGAAATCCCCTTCGCTTATTTCCACTTGACTATTCTTTATTTCAAATACTTCTTTCGAAAGAATCTCCTCATCACCAACAAATTCTCCATCAATGAATTCTGCTATTTGCCTTACCGTTAAGTATCTCATCACGAATCCTGTCTATATTTTTTCTAGAGTCTCGCATCCGAATAAAGCCAGCATATCATCATATTGATTTTGTTCATACAAAAGATGCTCACAGATATCCCGCACTGCTCCATGACCTGCCTTTATCGGTGAAATATAGTCGCAAATCCTGCGAATTTCTCTTGTTGCATCAGCAGGACACGCTTTGAAAGCGCACATTTGCATTGCCTCATAATCGTTCAGGTCGTCTCCAATATAGGCAAAGTTTGCACCCGTAAGCCCGTGCTCCAAGAAATATTGTTCCAACACTTCTATTTTGTTATTAACTCCCTGAAAAACGACGGAAATAGCAAGATCCTTAGCACGAATGGCAGTCAATTCCGAATTTCTTCCCGTAAGAATCATGGTAGTGAAACCCAGCTTTGGTAACACCCGAACAAGCAAACCGTCCTTAGCTTGAAACTGTTTTGATTCAACTCCGTTGCTGGAGATAGTTATACCCCCATCGGTCAAGGTTCCATCCACATCAAAAATAATATGGTCAATCATACTAATTTACCTCATATACCGAAGGGGTAATAAATTTCAAGGAAACCGCTTTGCCGATTTCTGAAAGCTGTTTGCTCATAATGCTATTGAGAGCTGTTACCGTTTCTGTGGCAAGATAGTTATCAAGGCTATCGCTGTAATGATCCTCGCCCCCCGTAAAGCCGTCATACCCAGCAAGAGCAGCGTGCTTTACTCCAAGCCTCATCAAGAAACGGAGAGCCATTGCACCACTCGAATCAATGTTTTCCTGGAGAAGGGAATCGTAGTTAATCACATAAACGCCCTTCATGCCTTTGCTTGTTATGTTTGAAGTAACCACAATAGGAAAACCTTCTTGTGCTAGGTGTTCAAAACGCTTTCGATTACTCACAAAAACCAAATCGGGGGTAATGCCTTCCGGAATAAAATTGATTGAGATTACAAAAGGGTTCGTGTTTTCAATATGCTCAGTAATGCAACCTATCTGCCTAGCAACGCTATTGCCCGGTGCTAATATGAGCACGTCTCTTTCGTCAAGTTTGGCAGCCAGTTCTTTAACGGCTTTTTCGTCCTCAACGTTATGGCTCATTTCAGCGTGATAGATGTCTTCAATGTTTTGCTTCTTGAATAAATGCTTGTCAGCCTTAGGAAGACTGTCCAGCAATTCAAAAATCTTCGTCATTCCAATTGACTGTTTTTCAATAAGATAGGAAGCATAATTGGGGTGAACACCCATAATTGCTGATAAATAATATGGTTCTGAAAAACCCCAGGTATCGTACTTATAGATGGGCAGGATAATATCATCAATAAGTTCAAGTAAAGGAACTAGGTTGTACCGTTTTTCAATATTGCTGTTGATAAAATGAGTTATGAGCTCAGTATTCAGGTTGCCAGCACCGCGCCCCATACCAAAAGCCGATGAATCAATAATGATGTGCCTGTCGGTATGTAGTTCGAGCAATATCATAGCGTTTGCGAAAGATAACTGTAGATTATTGTGGGAATGAAAACCAAGGCATATATCTTTTTCAAGATTGTTCTCCACCAAGAAGAACATACGCAAAAGATCGTTTTTATACATTGAGCCTAAGGTGTCAACAAGGTAAAAAGCAAAAGGCTTCAAAGTGTTTACTTCTTTAATAAGAGCAAGCAATTCTTCATCGGTGTAGGATACGGTTCCTATAGGTTGAATAAATACTTTATAGCCCTTTTCCATGAGGTTGAGCGCTGCTTGTTTGGTTTTCTCCCATTCTGAATTATGAAAAGAGAGGCGAATACCGTCAATAAAGTCTGGCTGACGGGGGACAATTTCTTCAACGCTTATTCCCCCATATTCAATCATTGCCAAAAACATTTTTCCCTCACGGTCTTTAGGAAGTTTTATTTGCTCTACACCTCCGTAGAGCGAAAGATTGGGATCTTTCTTTCCTGTGCGCAGAAACCCACATTCAAGCATCTCTATATTTGTGTCGCAAAGTTTTTCTTGTATCGTTTGAATACGATTCACACCAAAGCGAAAATCGTTTACATATCCGCCATCGCGAAGGGTACAATCTAGAACGCTAATCTTCATAGTTTTATCTCTCCTTTTGCTATACGATCTTCGATTATTGTTCGAACGAACTCTAGGTCTTTCTGCGTATCGACCGAAATAGACGTTGAATCAACTTCGGTAAATCTTATAGGGATCCCGTTTTCCACAAAACGAAGATGGTCAATGTCTTCTACTGTTTCAAGCTCGCCTCTTGGGGTGTCAACAAAGAAATCTAGCGCAGCTTTATTGAAACATTCGATACCAACGTATTTCATGTAGCGGAAAGCTAAGCTTCCTTGCGGGTAGGGCACTGGAGTTCTCGACAAATACACACAGGTTCCTTCATTCGTCAATGCAAGTTTTATGTTTCCGTTGTCAATTGTTTCCGCAGGATTGGTGAGGACTCGGGTTGCTCCTTGAAAATATGGCAAATCGACAACGGCTTCCGAGGGAATCAGACGGCGAATTGCACGCGGATCAATAAGTGGCTCGTCGCCGTTTACGCAAATATAAAAATCAGCATCAACCATGTCGGAAACTTCATGTATTCTGCTTATATGTTCTGGATGGTTTTTCTTTGTCATTATACATTTGATACCAAAAGCTTCGATCTCGTCCGCCACGCACTCATCGTCGACAGCAACAAACACCTCAGTCAGTTCTGCAACCTCCTTTACGCGGTTATATACCCACCAAACCATTGGTTTCCCGCAAATATTAGCAAGAGGCTTCCCAGGAAGTCGTGTACTCGCATAACGCGCAGGAATGACCCCTACTATTTTCATAACTTCTTCTCTTTCTTATTCATTATCTCTTTTAAGTACTGCACGGCTTCCTCCACAGTTCGTCCATAGCGCAAAGGGCGATTGCTTTGATTATCAAACAGGTAGTATTTATTCATTTGGGCAGTATGTCTAACAAAGGCTTCTCTTTGCTCTTCGGTAAACCCCTGTTCAAGAGCCGCCTTTACAGTCGGCTCTATGGTCTCCAAAACAAATGCCTCATACGAACAACCCTTATCTTTCAGCGTTGTATATCCAAGCGAAAGTGCAGGCTTTCCCCTAATGAGTGCCGTATAGGCAAGACTAGTGGTTAGGACTATTGTTAGATCTGCATAGTCTACCAATTTGTTTATGTCGCCCTCGTCAATACAAATTACATTTTTAGGATACTTTTTTGCAGCGACACCCGACTTCACCACATGGGGGTGCGGTTTGTATATAAGGTTCCAATTGTTCTGTTTGGCAAGTTTTGCCAGATACTCTATTGTTTGATCTGAGGAATCAAATATAGGAGAATAGAACTTTTGCGAGTGCTCGCTTCGTGGATAAACACCGTTTTCAACATCAAAGTCACCTGCAAAAAAAATAGTCGGCTTCCTCTGATCAATTTGTTTTAAAGCACTAAAGAAACCCGCTTCTTGCTTTTGCGCATATCGGTTTATCCCAGATTCATGGCAATATCCTATTACCTCTTTTGCATTTTCTCTTTCCCCCCATGTGATTGGCAATGTTAGAAATTCTTTGGGATTACAAGCAACCTTGCTCTCCCCAAAAAGCCCTTCTTCATCAATAGCAAGCGTACCGGGAAGCTCACCCGACTCCATGTATACTGTCGGAATATTCATACTGTGGGCAATTGCGTCAATGATAGCGCTCTTCCCTTGATTACGATTCCATACTACTACCAACTGCGGAGCAAAGCGCTGCAGCGCCTCCTCATAATAGCGTACCACCTCACAAGCAAAGAATTCTGGATACCCGCTTCCCATTTTCGGATAAGATTGACGAAAGCGCTCCAAAACGACTTTACCAATTTTTTCGTCATTGCGCGCTTGTTCAAGAAACTCACCAGTATAGCTTAAAGCTGAGTTTTTTGGAAATTGACCCCTTTCAAGAGGGGTAGGAATCGAGTATACAGCGAAAGAAAGCTTTTTTTGTGGACGGCGGGCAGTAAGATACACCCAGTTGTAATCTGGCATTGCCTCGCTTATGTCACTTACAGCTTTATACGCAGCCGGATGCGTTCCCTCCACTAACAGTATATTATTACTACGAACAATCAGGGTGTCTTCATGAAGTTTTTGCAAGCCTTCGTTTACCTGGGCACGAATATCATCCAATACCCGATTGCTCTCTGATTTTGCCACGGAATAATACAGCTTACGACTTTGCCTGTACGCATATCGAGCCTGCTCATAAATGTGTAATTTTTCAGTAAGAATACGAACTCTTCTCTTAAATCGCCTCTTAAAAGAAAGTCCATCATTTTTTTGAAGCGCTTGTTCTTGGATACTTTCAAAAGAGGCTTTTGGAAAGTGTTTTTTGTACCACACCATATAAAGACTTTTTCTGTCTTGCGAAAACCCAGCATCAGAGTAGCTAAAGTTGCTAAATAATCGCGCATCTGTTTTATTGGGAGCATCCAACAAATCTGCAATGCTGTTATACAAACTAAAGCCATCAAATTCTAAATATGGTAAATACCCCCCAAGTAAATCAGCAAATAATTGGGTAAATTCAATCACGCTACCCTGCATCAAAAAAAGTGGCTCAGCTTCTTCAGCAGCACTTTCTTCAGAAATGGTGCCGCTTAAGTCATCCTGCTTTGTTTGTTTGATGCGCGGCAAAGGTTCACAAACCATGTCTTCGAAAAACAAGTCTCGCACCGAATAAGTTGCGCCTGTTCTTCCTTTAATCAAAAAAGACTTTGAAGCAGATGGACTTTCAGAAATAAAGCATTTCGATGTTACACTTTCAAATTCCTCGTTATCCAACTCTGCCGTTTGCACAGAAAACATATGATAATACGTGCTTGCTAACCCATACTGTTCGTTTAAGAACTTACTCACGCTTCCCTTGTTCTCAACATCGAAAATGCCCAGATTTTTTGAAGGATCTATATTACTTTGAATGTTTTCGCTACAAAGCTCTATTCTCTTTTTTAGGTTGGCTTTGAAACACGGCTCTAGCTCATAGAGAAAATACGCAATGCTATCCAGGCTTCCAACCGGTGTATTTGAATTGAAATATCCCTTACGAGCAAATATATTTAAAGCCTCGTTAATTTCTTCTTCGTTGTTCGCAAACAAGCGTTCAATTATAAAATCTGCTAGGCCCGTATTTTCATTAAAAGGGTTGTCTTTCAAAAAATCAAACAGACCTGTTTCTTCCTGTATGTAGTGCGCTATCTGAGTAGAGTGCGATAAGGCGAAAGAGGCAATTTCAGGCTCTGTAAATTCGAGCTTTAGAATTTTATACATTTTTTGCAGCAAGTATCCTCTACGATCAAGAAAAGTAAACTGCCCTATATTGCCTTGTTTAATTTCCTGCGCCATCCAAAGCAGAAAAGAAATCAAAAATGGTGCAAGTAAATAACCAAGCAATTCAGGTTCACCGTTATAACGAGAAGCCTTCAAAAAGGGGCGATAGGGGTCATCGAACATGACATTCGCTACAAGGCCAATAAAAAATTGATTGTTGAGAGAACCTCTTTTTCCGTAATACTTTTTTAGCTCTGGAAATCGAATGAACGTGTTTAACGCGCTTCGTATGTATACCGCCTGAATACCCGCTTCTTGTGCTTTTTCTACATCAAGAAGAGAATCGTCGCCAATGTGTACAATTTCTTGAGCATCAATGCTGCGTTCAAAAAAATCACTGATGAGACAACCATACAAGTTTCCAGTTTTTTTCATTCGACCATATTCACATGAAAGATATAAGCGCGAATAACCTGTATATCCATTTTTCACAAGGGCTTTTTCTATAAAATCAGCTGGTAAGTTTGTGTCGGCGGTAATAACAATTTCTTTTCCTGCCTTTTTTGCTTCGTTGTAGAAAAATTGAACTGTCTTGCGTGGGTATAGCAAGGAAAGTTCTACTTCCATTTCAGTCTGCATCAGGCGTTCAGCTTCGTCTTTTGGACAATTGAAGAATTTCTTATAGGTAGCATAGACTTCAGAAAGGGTGCACTCCTCGGTTGGGTAGCCCAGACCAAAGCGCGTGTTGCTTTCTGCCAAACGTCGCTTATCCTGAAAATTAGCAACTCCCGCAATCTTTCCCACTAGCTGCCGGATATTATTTGGATGGGTAACGGGGCGCAGTAGCAAGGTTTCGAATATATCGAAACTAACTACCTTCACGCTATCAGCTAAGATTAGCTGTAGTTTTTCTTGCATTTCACTAGATAAATCTTCAATATCCATCTTTGCTTTCCTGCCTTATAGCTTAAAAACCGTAAGAACCTTATATGCTATTGAGCCCAACTACGCCTACCTCAGTACAGCATTTTGTATATTAGCAGATAGGTATCTATTTTTTCTTCGAATCTCTTGAATTGCCGAAAAACTGCAATGATTATTTTTCAAGGGAGATATTAGTTATTGGGATGAACAATAAATAAGCCAGTCTATTTATTTTCAACCTTGTACGCTGGTTTTGCTGCCGCTGCAAGACCGCAATATGTTTCGTAATAGGCTATTGCAGCTTCAATAGGACCGTCATAGACCATTTCTCCTTGGTCTAGGACAATGCCCCTAGTACAAAACTCTTTTGCTACTCCCGTGGCGTGAGTCACAAAGAGCACAGTAGTATCTTGATCCATCATAATTTCTCGAATACGCTTGACGCACTTTTGTTTGAAGCGTTTATCGCCCACGGAAAGCGCTTCGTCAACCACAAAGATTTCCGGGTTGATAGAAACAGCGAAGGCAAAGCCAAGACGTGATTTCATGCCACTTGAATAGGTACGAATGGGCTGATCGATATAAACGCCCAGTTCGGCGAATTCGATAATTCCCGGTTCAAGTTCTTTAATTTCTTCCCGACTCAAACCAAGCGCTTGCCCGCGCAGGCTAATGTTTTCCCTGCCCGTTAACTGTGAATCAAAGCCAGCATTGAGCTCAAGGAGCGCGCTTACCTTGCCCTTCACGGTGGCTTTGCCTGCCGTAGGGAACGAGACGCCAGTGATAATTTTGAGTGCGGTTGATTTTCCAGCACCATTTTGCCCCAAAAACGCAACCGCTTCGCCCTTATTTATCTGGAAAGAAAGGCCGTCGTTGGCATTGACCGAACCGAAATAGGTATCATCCTTCTTCCACCCAAACAGACCGACAAACTGAGAACGCTCGTCTTTATACAAGTGATAGGTTTTGGTAACGTTTTCAAATTCGATGATAGGATTGTCTGAAAATTCTTTGGGAGATGCTTTTTGGATCTTCTGGAACGAAGCATCTTCTTGAGTCGTTTCTTGAGCCTTCTTTACCGTGGCTGATTTTTGTAGAGGTAGCTTTGGTAGTGTCGGTTGTTGGTGTGCAGGCTTTTTTGGTGCAGCTGGTTGTTGTTGGTGGGCAGGTTTTTTTGTTGTGGGCGGCTGCTGATGAGGCGGTTCTTTGATGGTTGGCAACTGCGAAAGCGAGTGCTTGGGTTGAGACGCTTGCTGCGACCGTTTTTCTGTAGGTGTTTGCTGATGAGAGGGCCTCTTTGTTGAGCTTGGCTGCTGGTGAGGCGGTTGCTTAGTGCTGGGCAACTGCGAAAGAGAGCGCTTCTTTTCTGCAGGTGGTTGCTGACGAGAAGGCTGCGCTGCGAGCGGTGGTTGCTGCTGGAAGGGCCGTCTTGCTGCAGGCTTTTGTTCGGAACCGCTTGCCCTTTCCCCTACAGGTGACTGCTGTTGAAAGGGTCGCCTTGCTGCAGGTTTTTGCGATGGTTGTTCTATTGCTGGCAGTCCTTGGAGCGACCTTGTTGTGGGCGATTGTTGGGGTGGCCTTGGTGCGCTTCGCTGCAGCACCCTCGATACAGTTGGTGGTTGTTGCTGCCGCTGTGGCGACCTTGCGGGTGACTGTTGCTGCGGGAACCTTGGTGGTTGTTGCTGTTGTTGGCGTTGTGGAGGCTGTGGTTGCCGTTGTGGTTGTTGTGGCTTTCTTGGTATAGACACCTGTCGCTGTGATTGCCTTGCTGCAGGCAACTGCTGTGGTCTTGCAGGTTGCTGTTGCCTCATAGGCTGTTGCTGTCCGGACACAGGAGGTCGTTGTTGTGGCTGTTGTTGCAGCGGTCTTCCCGACTGCTGTGGTTGGCGCTGCGAGGGTTGAGGCTGTTGGCGATATAGAGGGTTTAGTGGCTTATAGCTTCCCGAAGGTGAAGGATTCTCACGGCGCCCGCGGTTTGTCTTGTTGTTATCAAAGGGCATCGGGCACCTCCTTCGCTAGGTGCCGGTACAAAATATACATGACCATCACGGTTACCAGAAAGACAAGTATGAAGCATGTCAGTGCGCGAAAATCTTGCCACACCCACACCTTGTAATACAGTGCATCCCTAAACGCAGTAACAAAGAAGGTGATAGGATTGAACAAAAGGACGTTCTTAACCCATTGAATTTCAATGTTCGCTACGTTAAAAATAACCCCCGACATCCAAAACAAAGGCGTTACCATCGCTCTTACTAAGTTGGCAAAGTCTTTACTCAAGGCGGTTAGCAAAGAGGTCATCAGCGAATACATATAAAAGAAAACGAACATAACCACAATGATAAAAGGTATCTGAAGCAAATATAAATCAAGCGGCATGCCCATAAAAAAGTAGATGGCGAAAAGCACTACGTTCATCCCCAAATGAACAACCAGCGTTGAAATATTGAAAATCATAGGGATGCCGCTTAACGGGAATTTCATTTTGTTGACGAGATACGAATAGCGACGAAAGGTGCTTGAGCCTGAACTGAGCATCTCGCGCATAAAAAACCAGGGAATCAGACCGAAAAGTAGCCACAAGAAGAAGGGCGGATCCATGTCCCTACCAGCACGAAGCCCGATATCTAACGCAAACCAAAAAATGAAGATAAAGATTAAGTGCCTACCAAACAGCCAAAACCAGCTTAAGACGGCACCACGTGACTTTTTCACAAGGTCAAATAAGGCAAGCCGAACAATCTGCTTGCGCCACAGCCAAATGTCTTTAAGGATAGATATAGTAAGCTCCCTAGCTTTGTTGTTTCAATTCGTTCAATCTGTTCGTAACCCGACTAGCCATTTTACCGCTAGATTACTAGGTACGGAAAGAAAAAACCGATAAATACAGCAAAATGCAAGTAAACGCAACAATGCGCTTTAGCAAGGCGGTAACAATCCTGCCAAAAGTTCGTCGGTATTTGTGGCAGGATTGCCAAAAGTTCGTACGAGTTTGTGGCAAGATTGCCGAAAATCGCTTCCCCGTTTCCGCTATGGTACAATTGTGCCATTAACCCTGCGAGGTGAGGGAAATCATGTGGCTGAGTCGTTTTACTAAAATCGTGGACAGAAAAGCGCGACTTTTTGTCATATATTTCTGGCGCATCCTTTTCGCGAAAAACCACCACAACTGTGCCTGGAACAAGAAGTTGCGCGCAAACATTTTCGGCGGCTTTTTGGCTGACCAGTGGATACTGTACGATTTCGATCACAACGATAAGCGCGAATATCTTTCCGAATGGGATTGGTATCGTTCTCGCTACATCAACGAACCTTTCAGTTTTTTGCTGAATAACAAGATAGTCGCTTCTGAAATGCTTAAACAATACATTCGGGTGCCCGAAAACTATATGCTGCGAAACGGAAAACACCTCATGGGGCCGCAAGGCAAAATAGTTGACTACCCCGAAGTCATCGAGATGCTCAAAAGCAAGGAACGCGTTTTCATTAAGCCTCTCGACCGAGGAAAAGGCACCGATGTTACCTTGCTTTCCTACCGTGTCGAAAGTGTTGGAGACCCCAAAGCAACCACGCACGCTAAGCATGCCAAGCACGATGAAACCGATGAGCATACCGAGCACGCCAAGCATCTTGAAAATACCAAGCATGCCAAAGCCCCCGAACCCGACAAGGAAACAACCGAAGCAACTGAAGCCACCGAGATCGACTCCCGCCGCGCCGCCGCGCAAGCCGCCGCCGATGCAGTCGTTGCAGCAAAAGCAGCCGCAAGTTCGAAAGCTGCAAGCAAGGCTGCACCCAACAAGGATGCCAAAGCCGACGGGTCAAGCGAACCAATCGAGCAAATATATCTCAACTCAGAACCGTGTTCAGAAGAAGCCCTCATAGCAGTCCTAAAAAGCCGCCGAGATTGGTATATGAGCGAAGCGGTAGAACAAGACGCTTATGCAGCCAAGTTGTTTTCAAAGACAACGAACACCATCAGGCTTATCACCTTGAGATCTCCCGAAACGAAAGAATTCGAGCTTTTCTTCGCAGTTCAGCGCATCGGAACCGAAAAAACGATCCCAGTGGACAACAGCAGCCAAGGCGGCCTTGTCGCCAAGATAGACTTAGAAACTGGCGAACTTTCCCGCGCCCGTTCGCTCCACAACCTGCACACCTATGCGAAACACCCCGATTCCCACAACCAAATTGAAGGCGTGGTCATCCCAGATTGGAACAACATAAAAGAACAGGTGGTACAGCTGGCAAACAGGCTCCCCTACCTGCATTTTATTGCCTGGGACGTTCTCAAAATGCCGCATGAAATATGCGTGATTGAAGCCAACAGTTCTTCAGGGGTGAACATCATTCAGCTTTGGGGAGGGCAACGAAACCAAAAACTGGGCGATTTTTACCGCTACCATGGCATCATCAAGCGATAGAATAGGGATACGCGAGTTTTGGGTAGAAAACGTGTGCGCGGGTGCACGTGTGCGCGGGTGCAAAAAATACGCTCCGCGGGTAGCAAACAGTACGGACATGAGGGATAAACGGGTGTAGGAGACAGGTGGGACAAGCGGGGATGAACTACATCATCATGGCAGATGGGAAAACTGACCGGTGGCACAACTACCTGGGCATTCCCAAACATTTCATCGAATTGGCAGGTGAGCCTATCATCAAGCGCACCATTCGCCTTTTGCACGACCTTGACCCACAATGCAGCGTTACCGTCACCTCGCACGACCCGAATTACGAATTTGAGGGTGCGCACCGCCACGAACCGCTCAATAACGTGTTGGAAGTGGACCGATTCACCCAAGAACTCATTGCCGATGGGGCGTGCTTCCTTTATGGCGACACCTACTACACCGAAGAAGCCCTTACATGCATCATAGAAACCGCCGTTGAGGATGTGCTTTTCTTCGGAAATCACGATTCAATAGTGGCCATTAAAATGGGTGACAGCGCCCTTTTCAGTGAACATGTCATGCGTGTACGAAACCTATTCTTACAAGGCGAAATAGCGAAGTGCACTGGATGGCAGGTGTACCAATCGATGCAAGGCCTGCCCTTCGAAGGAAAGACAATTGGTGAAAACTACGTTCTTTTCAGCGATAACACCATAGATTTCAACGAACCCGAAGACTATTTGAAGACAATATCACGCTATGACGGCAATCCTAGCCTTTTTGGAAGCTAGCGGCAAGGTTGTGCCACGATTGCGGCACGATTGTGGCAAGCCAATAAGAATCCCAGCCTTTTTGGAATCACATTTGACACGAAATAATCTATAATCAACCACAACAAGAACTCTCCCGGTAAAAGGTGGTAAGTCGTTCGTGATGTCTATCGCGATCAATATACTAAAGGCGATTCTCGCTTTCATATATCTGCTGTTAAAGCGGCTGCCAACGAATTCCCATAAGGTGCTGTTTGCCAGCAGGCAAGCAAACAGACCGAGTGAAGATTTCGAAGATTTGCAAAAGGAACTGCGCTCCACGGTTCCCGATATAAAAATCATCACCATTTGTTGTCGGTTTTCGCGTGCGCGAGATTTGCCCCGCTTTGCCCTTGCAAGCCTTCGCAGCATGTATCATCTTGCCACATCAAAGGTGTGCATTTTAGACGCCTATTGGCCAGTGGTTTCTATCCTGAAACACAAGAAAGATTTGACCGTTATCCAAATGTGGCACGCGCTGGGAAAGATAAAGAAATCAGGCTTTCAAACTCTTGACGGCAGTTACGGGAGAAGTGCTGGGTTGGCAAAGCATTTGAACATGCATGCTAACTACGACTACATCATTGCTGGAGGGCGCGCGTGGAACAAATATTATTGCGAATCTTTTGGGGTCAGCGAAGATGTTTTGGTGAATGTGGGGCTTCCCCGCATCGACCATCTTATTGCCACGCAGGAAGAAAAGCGGGCGAACTTTTTCAGCAAGTATAAAGAACTTGAAGGCAAAAAAATTATCCTGTACGCCCCCACCTATCGCAAGGGTCTTGACCACAAACGCTATACTGAAGAACTTATCAAGTTGATTGATTTTGACCGTTATGCACTCATTGTGCGCTCACATCCTAACCAAAAAAACCGTGTTGAAAACGATGCGATACTTACCTGCAAAGGCTTCAAAACAATTTCGCTCTTGGCGGCAAGCGATTACCTCATTACCGATTATTCTGCAATCGCAATCGAAGCCGCCGTGCTCAATATCAAAACATACTATTACCTCTACGACTACGAAGAATATTCGAAAAACAACGGCATCAATATCGATTTGCCTGTTGTCATGAAAAGCTGCGTTTTCCACGATGCGGAAAAACTCATGAACTCTTTGACCAAGAAAAAGTACCCGCAAAAAGCACTCGACCGCTACCGATCTGACTACCTTCCGCCAGAATTGGGAACCTCAACGCAAAAGATAGCGGCGCTTGTTGCAGAAAAGCTTTCTTTGGAGAAAAAGGATGCTGAAGAACAGGTTGCAAAAGCTAAGGATGCCCCGAAAGCCGACTCAACTCCTGCGAAAGTTGCCGAACCAAAGCCCAAGACGAAGGTCCCCGCAAAAGCTAAGGATGCCCAGTGAAGTTCATCATTATGGCAAACGGCGCTGATGCAGCGTGGGGAAATTATCGCAACACACCCAAGCAATTGCTTGAGGTCAAAGGCGAAACACTTCTGCAAAGAACCGTGCGCCTTATCCAAGACTACGACCCCGAAAGCACCATTGTTATCACTGGCAAAAATGCTTCGCTTGAAACCGAAGGAGCGCACCTTTACCGCCCCTTAGAAGATAGTTTTGAAATCGATCGCTTTACCTATGAACTCATTGAAAACGATACCTGTTTTCTGTGCGGTGACACCTATTACACCCGTGCAGCCATCCGAAAAATTGCCACCATTCGCACAGACGATCTTTTGTTTTTTGGATCCCGCAAGCGAATTTTTGCCCTCAAGATAAACGATGCAGACTTAGCAAAAGCCCACATCGACAAGGTTAAGAATCTCTATGCCGAAGACGCACTTGATGAGTGCGGCGATTGGCAACTCTATCAATCGTTTTCTGCCCTTTCCTTCGGCAAAAGAATCGTTGCTGAAAACTTTATTGTGCTCACAGACTCCACCCAAGATTTCAATACGCCCGCAGATTACCAGCAATTCAACAAAATCCTCAAGCAAAAAAAAGTAGCAATCAAGCGCAAAAAGAAGGAAAAGAAACGGCAAAGAAATCGAGAAAAAACCCGTGAGTTCTTCCTGAAAGTACTCGCCTTCCGCTTGGTTTTACAAGGGTTTTCCCAGATTCAAGCACTGGAATGGACGCATAGAGTCTATGCTGATTTGACCAAAAATAAGAGTGCAACATTGCACGAAAAACGCCAGGCTTATCGCCGCGGGTATTTACCTTCACAGGTAAAAAGGCTGGGCGCGGCGCAGATAAAATCCGGCAACTTAATATCCGAAAAAGACTACCGCTACATCATGCCGATTAACGGCACTTACAATAAATGGCTCAATAATTTCATCCTGAGAAAGCATGTGTTTGCTCCCTTTGCTCAATACTTTGCCGAATGCTATTACCAAATAGGAAACAGAGACGGACAGCGCCAATTCATTCCCCTGCCCGACTGCCCCGAAGGCTACGGCGAAAACGCCGAAAATGTTTTACAACTTATCAAAGACAAAGGTGGAGTTGTAATAAGAAGAATGTCGGGAAAGGCGTATGGAAAAACTTACGAAATGTTCTACGACGGCGACATTTGCCGTATCAACAACAGAACAACAAGTACTCAAGACCTACAAGATTTTCTCACGTTTCGCAAATCGGGAGTATTGCGAATTTTCGAACACCTAGAATCTTCTTCTGACCATATAATAAATGTGCAGCTGATTGTACTCAATGAAACAGGCAAGACTCCCCTCATTAGCGATGCCTTCGTTTTGTGCAAGCAGCCTCAAGACATCGGCTCTCCCAGCAAAGAGTTTTCTTCCCGAAAAACTCGCCTCATTAGATTTGACGCGGACACTGGTCAATATCCCTATGAGGGATTAGCGAAAACCATTCCCCATTACCAAAAGATGAAAAAAACAATAAGACAGCTCTGTCTTTTCACCCCTGAGATTGAATTTATGGGTATCACCCTTGTTGTTGTTGAAGGCGGCTTCAAAATTATCCGACTAACCGCAAATCCAGAATATAAAGATTCCTACACCTTCAGCGAGCTTTCCACTTCTTACTTGCTCGCAAAGCTTGAAGAAAAGAAAAAAAGCCGCAAAGGATTCGGAAAAAAACTGGGGCATATTTCCCATCGAATAGCCTTAAGAATCAGGCGCAGGTTTACTCGCATGCTCTTTCCTCCAGGGCTTTTCCCCTATCTTGGGGTTCGCTGGATTTCGCTTGTTACTAACGATTTTTGGACCAACAAAGATGCCACGTTGAAAGAAAAATTATGGGCGTATAAAAACGGATTTCTTTCCTACCGAATCAAACAATACGGCATTACCAAGCAAAACAGGACAAACTATATAGCGGATCTCGAATACTTGTGGCTGCGCCATATCAACACCAAAAGCAGGATTGGCCTTGAAGATAAAATCACGGTCAAATATATCCTCCCCGACTATAAGAAATATTTTCCCGACTACTACTTTCACATCGTTAATAAGCATGGACAAAACCGCATCATACCCATGATGGATTGCCCGAAGGGCTATTCGGGCAAACTTGAAGACATCTTTGAACTTGTTGGTGAAAAAAAAGTGCTCGCGCTCAAGCCCGATGAAGGCTCTCACGGCGAAGGATTTTTTAAGTTTTCCCATGTAAACAACAAGTACTATCTGAATTCTGATGAGGTCAGCAAAGGACAAGTCGCAGCACTTCTCAAAGACATTGAAAACCAATACCTTGTTACCGAATATATCCAAATGCATCCAGATCTTAAAAGAATATATGATGGTGCGGTAAACACCATCCGCATGATTGTTTTTAAAAAGGATGGCAAAACGCCCGAAATTGGTAATGCTTATATGCGCATTGGATCCAGCAGAACTGGCGTGGTGGACAACATGAGCGCTGGTGGCATGTACGCGCAAATCGATATCGACACGGGACGCTACTATAACGCAAAAAGCATCGAAAACAACCAAATTCTCCCGTGCGAATACCACCCCGATACGGGGGCGACAATCGAAGGGCACCTTCCTAATTGGGAAGTAACAAAACAACTGGTTCTCGATATGGCTCAAGCTGTCCCCTTCCTCGAATACTTCGGATTCGATATTGCGATAACTGAAGAGGGCATCAAGCTTCCTGAAATCAACAGGTTTCCGGATTACCCAAAAATTGAAGTTTTTTCTACCAAAACCATTGAATATCTTTTGTATAAACTTGAAAGAAAAAAAGTAAAATACAAGTATCATATAAAACGACCTATGAGGCTTTTCAATTTGCCTGACAGACCTTGGCTTGAAGAGCCGCAAGAAACCAGCTATTCAGACGAACCAGAATATGAAGCAAGAGAAGAAGCAGAAGAAGAACAGCTAGAGTATTCCGATCAATAAGGCAGCCGCAATAAGATAAGTGCACGTGTGGGAAATGCAATCGTGATGACGGAGGATAAGAGTGAAAAAGTTCAAAGAAATTGATGGCTTCAAATTTATTGTTAACGGTTATAAAGCAGAAATCGTTGAATATACCGGTTCTGAAGAAGTAATCACCATACCGGAAGCCCTTGACTATAACGTCACATCAATTGGAGAACGCGCCTTTTACAATAACAGAATTATTGCGAAAATTACCATACCGGCTTCGGTAACAACCTTGAAAAAAGAAGCCTTTTCGCATTGTGAAAACTTGACTGAGGTCATCATCGACAATGGACTTTCGACAATTTCATCTTTCTGTTTTTCGAACTGTATTGCCCTCGAATCGCTAAAATTGCCGAAATCTCTTACCACCATTTACCGCGGAGCCTTCCGCAATTGTGATGCTCTCAAAGAAATTGAGATTCCTGAAAATATCACCGTTTTGAATGCGGAACTGTTTTGCGGATGCGAAGAATTAGAACATGTTGGGCTGCCCTATGGACTGGATAGAATATGTTCAGATGCCTTCAAAGACTGCACGCAACTTACGGGTTTTTACTACTACGGTAAAAGAGCCATCAACTCGGTCATGGTTACCGATAGAAGCCTAAAAGAAAACGAATTCCCCGCTCAAATTACCTATATCGGCGACAACGCTTTTGAAGGCTGTTCTTCTTTAGAAAGAATCAGAATCCCTTACAAAGTCAACCTCATCGGCAAGGGTGTTTTCAAAAACTGCACGGCACTGAGCACGGTTTATATCCACAATTCCCTCAAAGAAATAAAAGAGGAAGCTTTTCGGGGGTGTGAAAATCTTAAAGAAATCAAATTACCCCTTATCACCAAAAAAATAGCCGATAACGCCTTCAGCACCCAAACGGGTTTTCTTTGCGAAGAATCATCCTTTGCTGCTGTCTATGCTGTTCACAATGATCTTTCATGTCGCCATGTAGCAGAAACCCCGCCGCCGCTGGTAAGCCATCTTGTTCCCCTCGAAGACGAGCAAGCAACTTTCAGCGAACGAGCGCCGTTTTACACCGAACAAGATTTGCAAGAATGCGCAGAAAAATTTGAGATGCGCCCCCCCGCCTATGAAAAGATGAACAGATTTCCCCTCGTTAGCGAAAAAGATGAAATGAGCCTTTCTCGCTTTGCCTACAAAACGGGTAGATATGTGAACAAAAATAAGACCGCGAAAAACAAAGCCGTCATTATGCTGACGGGAGATCTTATGTGCAGAGCACAACAACAAAACGAAGCGGCAGCGGAGGAAGGCTATTCATTCGATGCGAGCTTTCTTTTTATCAAAGATATCCTGGCACAATCAGATTTTGCAATCGCAAACCTTGAAGCAATAGTATCCCCTTCTGCGCCCTTTACCCATGAGGTAGAATACGTCAACAATGTGGCTCATCTTAATGCACCAGAATCGTATTTATACGCTCTAAAAAAAGCTTCGTTTGATGCGGTAATAAACGCCCAAAATCATATCTATGACGGCGGTGTCCAGGGGCTGTTCGAAACTCTTGATATGCAAAACAAGCATCAACTGATGCACACGGGAGCTTTTGCAAGCAAGAAAGATAAGCGCTATCTTTTGGTAGAAATAAACGGCATTCGTATTGCCTTTGTGGCAGGTCAAGATATAGCACGCCAGCAGATACGGAAAACCAACTTCACCAAAGTTGGCAGAGAAACACTCTTTAGCTATTTAAGCCCGGAAGAAGCTGAAGCCCAACAAATTGCCCAAGACATCAGCAACGCAAAAGCAGAAGGAGCCGATTTCGTTATCGCATTTTGCCATTGGGGCAAGAAGTATTCTCACAGCGTTACAGAACGACAAGTTAATTTCGCAGAGCAGGTTGCAAATGCCGGGGCAAACTATATCTTCGGTTCACAGCCCCACCGCATTCAACCCTACGACATTATTACGACCACCGACAAGCGCCAAGTGCCGGTTTTCTATTCAGCAGGAAGCTTGATTTCCGACGTTAGTGTCCATCTTCCCGCTACCCGCGATACGCTTATCACCGAATTGGTGCTCGGAAAAGACCTCAGGGGAAGAGCGCGCATCGAAAGTGAGAAGTACTACCCTTGTCGTGTGATGGATTTCGAAACAGATACCGTCAATTACACGGTTGTTCCCACTGCAATGACCTTTGAAGGCGAAGGTTCGAAAAATAAACGTTTGGCAGAAGCCGAAGCGCGCATTGAAAATGCCCTCGGCGACAAGATTAAGAAAAAAGCTCCTTAAGAATCACTACTGCCCAATGTATTAAAGCTGTAATTTCTTTATAGCTTTAGTATTCTGTGTCACTGAGTTTTATATTCCTTTTTTCTGCATATACATAGGCAGGAGAGCCCTTTTTGGTATGAATTATAAGATTATTGGTTCCTAAGAATGCGTAATTTCCAAACAAGCGAACAGTTTCGGGAATGTAAACATATTCCAATTGCCGACACGATTTAAAAGCCGATCTCGGAATGACATTTATTTCGCTTGACAAGATTACTTTCTGCAAGTTCGGACAAAAGGCAAAACACCCTCTTCCCATAGTCTTAATAGTATTAGGCATTTTTACCGATACTATTTTGGTGCGAATAAAAGCCTCTCGAGCAATTGAGGTTACTGGTTTATTTCTTATTTTTTCTGGAATTTTTACGTGCTTCTTTAATCCTACATAGTTGATAATTTTTACATGATCGTAGTATTCTTCATAGTCGTAGGTAAAATTTGCCCTTTCCTTATAGTGCTTTTCTAATAGTTCGTCGAGTATTGGCTCAGTTAAATCACCCAACAGCGGCCCGCTAACACATTGGGCAAAAGGAGTATCAACAGACATATTGTACTCAAGAAATACCGGATCTCCCGCTTCGTCAATAGCAAAATCCCAAGCAAGCAATCCCAGCTGCGGAACAATGAGGTGAGCCTTTTTTACTAGGGCAACCGCCTTTTCATAACCAACAATTTTGTAATCTGCAAATTTGAAACCACTTATATGTTCATACACCCTGTCATAGTCATGATTAAAAGCAACATCAGCGAGAGTTCCATCATCTTTTATCGAACACGCAATACCACCGCCAGAAACATTATCGACCCTAATGCCGTCATGTCCCATTCGTAAAAACGAAGAAAGAATCACAACCTGCTTATTGTAGATTATCGAATTAATTCTAATAGTATTTACCGACCTGGATGATATTTTTGCAAGAGTAGCATGCTGCTTGACAATTTGTTGCACAATGAAGTCTGTCGTATATTCTGCGAAAAGATCTTTAATCTTGTCGTCGCTGTCGTTTTTGCTAATAAAAGAGATCCCTTTACCGCCACCACCGACAGAGGATTTCACAATAAGTTCCGAATCGTTTTTCTCTTGAAAAAATTTCCGACATAGTTCTGCAGCGCTACTTATATCAATTTGCTGAAAGTTGGCATCAAAATAAAAACCACGAATTCTTCTGACTACACATTGGGGCTGCTTTAGCATTGACAGAATGGTGTCCGTATAGTTTTTGTTTTTAAACGAAACAAGATAAAGGGGGTCTTGGAAGTGAGGCCGCACACAGAGCCGATAAAATGCTCTCGGAAGATACTTTGCGTTGAAGCGCCCGGAACGACTGGTAATTAATTTATGAGCCGAATAGTCAATCTCGTACATAAATTTATACTTATGCCAAAACGAGTTGATTTCTTCTATTTGTTCCTGCGTTAGCTCAGTGTCCCCTTCTCGCAACATTTTTTTTGTACCATTATCGTACTTGTAGAACTCATCTAGTTTTTCGCGCTCTTTCCAGTGTTTAAAAATAATACTTTTTATTTTTTTCAACATAGTATGTCGCTTCTCCTAAATTCTTCTGCCCCTGCCAACTAAAGGATAGCCCTACTGCGCCTACCAGCATAACCGCTTAGGAGTTGCCTTACTTTTGTTAGCACCTTTCCTTAGGCTGCAACCTCTTTCTCCTTTACTATTATAGCCCCAAAATCATCTGAACCCGTGTTGCCAATTTCTAAATGCAAAATTAGAGGATTATATCAGCTAAATATGCAAACGCAGGCAGTTTTATTGATACAATAATGAGGAATTGTTTCGTACATGAAATATGTTTCGCCAGTTGAAGGTGATGTGAGTGCGAAAACAAAGGGTTTTGTGCAAATAGTATAAGACTTGAAGGATCGAGTTTTTAAAAACTCGAAGTGATTCAAAGGATAAAATAATGCGTGACTCCGTTCATCAAGGTGAAATCAATCTACGCTACATACTTCGCAAAGCCACCGTCGCTTCTGATGTTCTTGTTGTTGCCTTTCCAGGGGCAGGTGGGTGGCACGAAAATGCTCTACCACATCTTGGATATTCCTACCTCAACGCTGTTGCTTCTTTCAATGTTAACGGACTCTTTCTTAAAGGAGGTACCGAAGAGGAGGCGAGTAGCCTTGGACGAATGGTTTGCGTCAGTCGTGATTTCAAGGTTGAACGTACGGTTATTGAGTTAATCAATAAAGCCAAAGAAGAAACGGGCAGCACTCGCGTTATCGCTATCGGGTCAAGTATGGGTGGGTGGTGCAGTGCATATTATGGACTGAAGTATGACTATGATGTTATCTCAGGTTCCCCAGCGTATGCATTTAAGACCAAGGAAGGTGTGAAATTCACTGCAGGGGGCACGAGCAAAGAGGATTATGAATTTTGTAATTCTCTTCTATCTGATGTCATAAAAAAAGCAGGGATAGATGGCTATAACAAGCATTTTTTCATATCTTGGGGCGAAGGCGAAGGAAACTGGGTGCGAAAGGAACATGGCCCCCAATTCCTTGCAGCCCTCAATGATGCGAAGATACCATACACACATAAATTGTTCAACTTTTCCTCCCACTGGGCAATACATTGGCTATTCCCAGATATCTTGAAACAACAGCTTTCATCTGCGCTTGGATTACCAATAAGCAAAGATCAAGAGGAGCTAACGGATCTACAAAGGGTAGACAGAGAAATTCAAAATATGAAGAAAGCCATCGAAGCAGAAATAAACACACTTGATGAAACAACGCCGAATTACTGCAGCGCTAATATTGAGGGGTACGGCAGCAACAATCGCGACACACAGCTTCGCACCTTTGTTTATGGGGCACAAGGATATCATTGGTGGCAGAGGGGGGGGCGAGACAAAGCCAACTATCTTGGTCCACTTGACATATTTTGGGGCGCGGCTATCGCCGCAAACGGCGATTACGCTGCATCCTTTTTGTTCCAGCGAACCTTGCTTAGTTTTTACAAAAATGAAGGCAACCAAGACGCATGGGGATTGCTCGATAAAAGCACGCGCCAGTTCTTCTATCAAATTGATACAGTTGCAAAAGTGGCAAAGACATATAATACCTGGTGGACAGCGGTGCGGCGAATGCACTTCTTCCTTGATTGGGCAAACGTGCTCGGTGGCAAAAACGTGCCTGATGGCGTTACTGGCCAAGTAGTCAATACGCTCAGCATTCTTCTCGGCACGCAGTTGCCCATAAGCACTGGCTCGCTAGAACAGTATCGCGTTCTTCTTGCCTTGCTTCATGCAACGCAGTATTTCAAGAATAGTACAAACTTCTTCGACAAAACCTATGAGGCAGAACTTGATGGTTTCGCCGCGCTCAATAATTATTACTTTGACAAGAATGGGGTATGTATCTATCAACAATCACGCACCCAGCACGTTCTACGAACGCAGATTAATGAGTTTATCGAATTTATGACCGCGAATGAATTTCCCGAAAATCCAAAAATCAAGAAAATCAAGCGGCATGCAGAAAAGATTGAAAGCGTTACCAAACATCTCATACGCCCCAATGGACAAATACCAAATCTTGGACATACTGCCGGAGGGAACGCCGAGTTAGAGCGTCTAGGGGGAAACCTCATTTTACCAACATCAAACTTTACAATACTTGATGAAGATGGAACCTATATCACCATCAACAGCGGCAATCCGTGCCATTCGGCTTTTAAGCACTGCGATTTACTTTCATTTACCTTTTTCTATGATGGGCACCTGCTTGTTGCGGAAGCGGGCGGCGGTGCAGGTAATCTTGCAGATTACTCCCGTTCTGCGCTAGCGCACTCGGCGTTGATTTGCGACGACGGCGATTACGTCATTCCCGAATATAATGATTTCACCACAATCGATGCAGCTTCAGAACATACAGATTATGTCTTGATTGGGATGTCACATCGGCTGTATCCAGATGTGGAATTGCGCCGTGCTTTTTTGTGGCTCAAACCCAATATCATAGTACTGCTTGATTCTGCCAAATCTGAAACAGAACATGTTTATGGACAAAACTTCTTACTTGAAAAAGATGCCCAAGAGTTTCTGTCAATTACGCAACATGGCGACAGCAGTGAGCTTGAAAAGTTCACGGGCACAACGGATATCAGCGATTATGACAACTTACGCGGCTCAGTTATCTCTAACTTTAAAAAGCCTTTGCAAGCGATGAATCTCACCTACACCCAGAAGGGTACATCGGCAAATTATGTGACCGTGCTTGAAGCTCACACGGGTAAAGAGGGCGAAATAAGTATCAAATCGGTGCAGGTTGATGCTGGAAATATTAAAATTATGCCTGTCAAGGGTCGTGCAAAAGTAATCCCCCTTGAAGTTGAGTCAGGTCAGCTGATATGAAACGAGGGCGAGTAAATGCTTTACAAGATTAGCGTTAATCAAGCTATTCTCGATTTATTGTCCTCGCGAAATGTCTTGATGTTAAGCAGCAGATATCACCGCGATATCAGTATCAAAATTGGTGACACGCTAGTTTTTGCAGATGATCTTGAGGTATGTCCCTATACTACCTTTATGGCAGGAAATGTGCTATTCAATATGGGCTCTTTCAGCTACTCGCGTTCAGAGCTTGGTGGAGATGCCGACAGGAACAACGTACAGCAAGTTCAAATTGGGCGCTATTGTTCGATAGCAGACAACGTGCGAATTTTTCAGGGCAATCACCTTATGGATAAATATACTACCAGCAGCTTCGTTTATTCATTCCCTAGCTTCCGCCACGAAACAAAGCATATTAAGGAAAGAGCAAAAGAAAAAGGGATCGAAAAGCCGCCTGCCATAGCATTGGGTGATGACGATGTTTGCCAGACCGTAAAAATCGGCAACGATGTGTGGATTGGCTCTCATGTAGCACTGAAGCCGGGTATAAGCATCGGTGATGGGTCGTGCATCGGCACCGGGGCACTCGTGACCAAAGATGTGCCCCCTTACGCAATAGTTGCAGGAGTGCCTGCCAAAATTATCAAGTACCGCTTCGACGACAGGATCATTGAACAGTTGCTTGCACTCAGATGGTGGGACTATGACTTTTTGGATTTTGCCGTACATCCTAACGAGCCGATAGACACCTTTATCAAGATAGTGAAAGAGCAGATAGACGGTGCCCAGATACTACCATACAAGCCGGATCCGATACGAGCAAAGGATATACTAGGATTAAGGAGCGAGAAATAATGGATCAGAAGTTTATTGACCTTTTGAATAAGGTAAACGAAGAAATCTTTGATAACCCCGATGCCGACCTTGTTGAAGATGGAGTCATCGACAGCCTTGACATTATGAATCTTGTCGCGGGGCTAGAACAGGTCTTCGAGGTCGATTTCGACCCAGATGATATATTGCCAGAAAACTTCGCATCCCCCAAAGCCCTCTGGGAGCTTGTTCGGCGCTATCAAGCGGAGGGGTAATACATGCCAATACTGAAGTCCGTGACACAATGGCTTGATGCCACGGCAAAAAGGCTACCTGACAAGATTGCCTTTGGTGAGGACAAGGCAGGTACGCTGGCCTTCTCCCAGCTGCGCGAAGCTTCACGCGCAATGGGTACGTTTTTGGCAAATGAGGGCATAAACAAACAGCCAGTGGTGGTTGCTTTGGATAAGACTCCTCAATGCGTAGCGGCAATGCTTGGAGCAGCGTATGCAAACTGTCCGTATACACCACTGGATGTTGATATGCCGCTAAAGCGTATTCGCAAGATTCTCGACACCCTGCAACCGGCCGCCTGCATCACCGATTCCAAGCACAGGCAGCTAATGCTCGAAAGCGGGATGAAAGAGGGCAGCATCTTTCTCTATAAAGACGTTTCGAACACTCCAATAGATGAAACTGTTTTGGTACGGGTTCATGAAAAGCGCATCAGCACGGATCTGCTGTATATCCCTTTTACCAGTGGCTCTACGGGAACCCCGAAAGGCATTGCGATAAGTAATGGCAATGTAATTGACTACACCATCCAGGTGGCTGAGAAGTTCGGTTTTAACGAAGAAACAGTTTTTGGACAGAGCGTACCTTTCATTTTTGATGGCTCCATACTCTATATTTATCAAACCTTACTAAACGGCTGCACCGATTGGATAATCTCAAAAGTCGACTTGATGTTTGCTGCAAAGACCGTGGGCTTCCTTAACAGGCATGAGTGCAATGCCGTTTACATGATGCCAACCTCATACAGCATCATTGCGAAAAGCGGCATATTGAAAAAATCGAAACCCGAGCACCTGCAAAAGTGCCTCTTTGCAGGTGAAGTAATGTCTAATAACGTCCTAAACACATGGCGGCGAGCGCTGCCAAAAGCAACATTCGCTAACCTGTTTGGACCTACGGAGACAACAGGAACATGTCTGCACTATGTCGTCGACCGTGATTTTGCTGACGACGAGCCTTTGCCGATTGGAACACCGTATGAGAACAACGAAATCTTACTGCTGAGCGAAGATGCTACCGAAACGAAATATGGCGAAGTGGGCGAACTGTGTGTTCGAGGGGCGAAGGTATCGCACGGGTATTATAACGACCCTGAAAAAACAGCTGCTGTGTTTGTTCAAAACCCGCTAAACAAAGCATACAGAGAGACAATCTATAAAACGGGCGACTTTGCTTACCTCAACGAACGTGACGAGTATATGTTTGTAGGGCGCAAAGACTTTCAAGTAAAGCTCGCAGGACACAGAATCGAACTTGGCGAAATTGAACTACAGGCAATGACGCTGGCGGAAGTAGACCTTTGTGCTTGCGTACTTGATGAGGCGGCACAAAAGCTCGTGTTGTTCTATGTTGGTTCAATTGAAAAAAAGACGCTGAAAGACGAACTGAAGCGTACGCTGCAAGACTATATGGTTCCCGCACAAATAACACCAATCGATGTTATGCCAAGGACAGGAACAGGAAAAATTGACCGAGCCGCTTTGAAAAAAGCCTTTTGTTACAGGGAAACAGCGCATGTATGATTTAGGAATAATTGGTGGCATGGGCTCAAAGGCAACTGTTGCCGCTTTCGACAGGATAGTCGACTACACTCTCGCAACATGTGATCAGGAGCATATCAATATCATAGTGCTCAATGACGCAAGAATTCCCGAACGCACAGCTTCGATACTGAAGAGCCAAGCTGGCGTTGCCGAGGCGCTTGCAAAGGACTTTCTTATACTTGAACAACTTAAGGTTCCTGTTGCTGTTACAGCATGCAATACGTCACACTATTTCATCAGAAGAATGTTGGGTGGCGAAACGCCTTTTTCTGGTAGATTTATTGACACCATTGAAGAGACAGCAAACTACCTGGAAGAAACCTACCCCGATAGACCGATTTGTGTTCTGGGAACAAGTGGATTGATTCTTTCAGATATTTTCGGACAGGGGAAACAACGTAACAATATCATCTACCCTGACCAGGATAGTCAAAAAACGATAATGGGAATAATTGGTGCGATAAAATCTGGTGCAAACATTGAAAACGAAGTTTTGAAGACAACAAGACTCCTGGAGGCATTACGGGAAAAAGGCAATGACACTATCTTTGTCCTGGCTTGCACAGAACTCTCTCTTCTCAAAGACTACCTAACTCCCCAGTTTACTTGTGTCGACGTTTTGGATATCACGGCAATATGTGCCATTCTTAAAAGCGGCTATATGATAAACAATAAGCCGGAAAAATACTTGGCCAATATCGAGTATTTCATGAGGCATGTGCAAAAAACAGAAACTCTACCACGTAGAAAGCACTCATTCATGAATATCGCTGTCTCTTCATGAGCATAAAATACTTACAGCCCAGCAAGCACAGCTGCTTCAGAATACAACCCGACACCGTATAGTCTTCCAGGATGAATATGATCAACCAGATATTTTTTCGTCGAATTTAATGATAATACTTGCCTTATGTGGGGATTTGGATTCAAATAGAGATGTTTTTCTCTCAAACAAAATTCTTCCAATGCTCCACTGTACTCTGCAAGCAAGGCGTCGCGTACGGCAATTGCTTTAGTTTTGCTACTGAGGTCACATTTGTTATATGGATCATTTGATAACGCCATCCAAGGGGCAATAAACAAAAACCTTGAACCGGGTGCTTTTTCTAAAATTTCGTTGGTAAAAGCAAGTATTTTTTCTATATACTCTTTGGCGGTCATGGCACAAGTACCCATATTTCTGTATCTTACATCATTGGTTCCAATAGCCACTACATATGTCTCGGCGCCAACACCAGAAATTTCATCAATATGGTCAAGTAATGTTTGCACGGTGCCTCCATCCCACGCCTTTTCATAAGAGACCATATTTTCAAAATGAGCACTAAGCGGACGGTACCATCCGGTACCCCCATTCCTTGAACCTCCTGTAACACTATCACCAACAAAACAAACTGCTTTTGCTTCTGTCAAAAACCGTACTATCACTGAATCGTCGAATCTTTTTATCTGGGAACAAAGCGGCGTTATGTCTTGGGAAAAACCTTTTTCCGTTTTATAGTGCCTTGAAGTCACCATATCAATTGGCAGCTTATGCCCCAGCATAACTTCAGTCACTATTCCATAAACCTGCTTAATCCGCTCGAATTCATAAGTCCCAATTTGAGCGCTGAGTTCGGGGTCGGTCATAATGTCATATATCGGCAATGCACGGGGCGTTTTACCAATAGGAATCTGTGTATACATTGGAATAATGCCGACCCCAAATGCAGATTTTTCAAGCTTATCAAAATAAACCTCTACGAGAGCAGAAGCATCACCATCATGTTTAACATAGGAATTCGTAAAATTCCCAAGACAACTCATAATGAGCATACCCATTCTGAATTCCACAGGCTGAACAGCATGAGAATGATTAGCGACAACGATATGCGCCCCAGCATCAGCAAAGATCTTATACCAGATTTCTTGGTACTCATTTGAAGAATGTGAAAACTGGGTTCCCATGTGAGGAAGAACAATAATCACATCAGGATTCTCCGCTTTAGCGCGCTCGAAATCCCTAAAAACCATTTCCTTATATGAATCAAATTCGTCACTTGAGGGGGCATCTAAAAATGATGTGAGATAGGCCAGATCGCCACCGCGTATTCTTTTCCTAACCCCCAGATTACACCCTGCCGTATACGCTAAAAAGGCGAATTTTATACCTGCGATTTCCTTAATAGTGACCGTATCTTTTTCTGCTTGCGACCGATATGAACCAATATGAGAAAGCCCCACAGAGTCAAGAATATCCAAAGTACGCAACGCGCCACGAGAACCCTTATCGAGCAGGTGATTGTTTGCTGTTGTAACCAAATCAAAACCAGCATTTGAAACTGCTTTTGCAAAACTGTCCGGAAAATTCAAACGCAGCGGTTTTCCATCACCATAATTACTGGTAGAATACTCCCCTCCTGCGCAAGGACCCTCAAAAACGCCGACTGCTAGATCTGCCTCAGAAATATATTTTGAAGAATACTCAAAAGCGGAAGAAAAATCGTAGCCGGAACCATTCCAAGCATTTCTTACCCCATCTTCTAACAAAATAAGGTCTCCGGAAAAAGTCAGCTTAACCGCTGAATCAAGTTTTCTTTTTTCAAGAAAAGAAAGTGTTTCATATATTGCATTCATCGATTGCATCTCTCTTGATTCAATTAGTATTTCGATATTTAACTGAAGCGTTCAAAAAATAAATTAACATCTTTAAAGCAATCTGCATTTTTTTTAATCATTTCGTCATCCCAATTCCACCATTGAACACGCAGAAGTGTTTCGATTTGTTTTTCCTCGAAACGATATTTTTTTACCCTTCCAGGCGTTCCCAAAACAACCGCATAGGGAGGCACGTCTTCGTTTATAACTGCATTTGCACCAATAATGGCACCATCGCCGATTGATTTAACCTTACTCGTATTGATGAAGGCACCTGCGCCAATCCAGACATCGTTGCCTATTGTTATGCGGTTATATGGCTCTAAGTAATCATTGAGGTTCTTGGTCTCGTTCGGATTCGCTATAGAGTCTACGTATCTCATAAAATATTGCGACATTGTCATGCCTGTCGATTGATGGTTTCCGTTCATATAGGCTCTTTCATTGAAAACACAATATCGCCCAATAGAAGAAATACAGTTGTGTCGAGAATGAATCCCCAGGCAATTCGCAAAAGTATTACTTTGAGTTGTAAACCTCCCAACAAACACTCCATCCCACAGGCAGTCATATTTAAGAAAACCGTCAGTTTTTACGATAAAATCTTTGTGTTCTTCAAAACCTTTTGACCTCAAAACATCAACGACCACCTTCTTGTTTAGTGCAATTACAAAAACTTTGTTCTTATCAAGCACTTTTCGACCGTTCACTTCAATACCTTTTATTACCGGAGTTTCTTTACATCTGTCAGACATAAGCATAAGTGGAGAAAGCTTGTTATGCTGCAAAACATAGTAGCACTTCAACGCCATCCCGCTTATTCCCCAAATCACGATGCTGCGCCCGTTGACGTTTTTTTTAATTTCTTCAATAAAATCCACAAGAGTCCTCCGTTCAGAAAAACCGTATTTTTATCTTTTTATCTTTGGAGATCTCTTCTTCCCTAAATCACAGCACCGCTTTACCGAAATGCCCATTCGTGTAATGCCACAGCATCTACAAAACGATACACCAAACCTTCGTCTGTTCCGTAATTGTCAGTAATCGCCAATTGCACCACGATGTGCTCTTGCCCCTGTTTTCTCGCAACAGAGGCAAAAGAATAGCGCCCCGATGTTGAGCCAGCTTGACCACCTAAACAAGATTCGTATTTTCTATTTCGGTACCCCTTCTTTTGGTGTATAAGCGCATTGTTGCTTTCAAAGGTATGTCCACTCGTTGAACTGTTGCAGGTATATGTTGGGGTTGCAAAAATTTGACGAAATACCGAATTGCCTAAGGCGTAGCGCACCAAAAGGGCAATATCGCGCGCCGAAGCATAGTGGCTTACATGCATGATTCCTGTAGGTGAAGAAAAATGGGACGACTTCATACCAATGCGCTGCGCCAAAGCATTCATTTCATTGACAAAAACCGTGGTTGAACCTGAAATGTTCAAGGCAACCGCTTCGGCAAGATCATTGCTAGATTTAAGAAGCATCATGCCATAGAGCATATCTTTCAAAAGCATCTGTTCGCCCGGCTTTACTCCACTAGAATTCCCTTTTGGAGCCACCTTGGGCATCGTTACCACCTCGGTCAAAAGTCCTTTTTCGAGCGCTACCATACAGGTGAGAATCTTGGTGATACCCGCAGGGATTTCCTTGACATCGGCGTTCTTTTCCAACAAAACCTGCCCCGTTTTTGCATCCATAATACACACGCACTGCGCGTGTACTTCGGGCACCTGAGCGTTTTTGTCAAGCCTTGTTAAAGCCTTCTTGAAATCTTTAGCGTGCTTCCCTTTTTGAACTTGGGTGTAAAGCAATTGCGTTTCGGGATCCTTTTCAAGCTTCTTTTTTGCCAACCAAAGCAGGTATTCCCCCGTATGAGCCCGATAGTAATCAATCGGGAAAGTCTTGAACGGATCGAGCCTGTCAAGGGTATCTAGAGTTATCATGGTTTGGCGACACTGGTCACACAAGCCGCAGTTCTGCCCTTTGTCTGTGCAAACATGCAGGTACTTCTGGGCAATAGGAAAGTCGGCAATAGCAGCAGTCTTTTCCACCCTGTCACGCACGGCACCTTCGGAATAAAGACGCAGGCGGCGCGTACTCAGGCAATTCAAGGTAAGCAAATCGTAGAAAGCACAATCTTTCGCTTCGTGTTCTTCGAGAGAAAAAGCGGCGTAATCTCTGCTTGCCGATGAATAGAAATAGGTTCCCCAAAGTTTTTGCAAAGCCAAAATGGCAAAAGCAGAATTGTAGGTATGGACATGGCTGTAGTCATCGAAGTCGAACACTTCGCAAATATTTGAATCCGTTATAATAAGAGGAAGTTTCAGAGAATCAGCAACTTTTTGCGCGAGAGCAATCGCGTCTTCGCGCGCCTTAGGAATGTTGTGTTGCGCGTAATCGGTATTGAACGACCCTGTGTTATTGATGCAAAGATGGGTAAGTTTCGGCATCAAACCGTAGGGGCGCCAGTGGTTGAGAACCGCATGGAACGACCCCACCCCACCAGACATTCCCGTGCCGACCGCCCCGAAATTTTCAATCGGTTCTGCTGAGGGCGTACCCACGATAAGCGTGTGATAGACCTTCTTGCCGTACTTGCTGAGCGCCGGGATAAGGTGTTGGCTTATGTTGTAGAGCAGTTCATCCGTAATAGGTGCTGAACAGGTAATATCGTGACCTTTGCGCATTGCATAAGGCAGTGCAGAAACCAAAAAGGCGTCTGAGCGTTCTGAGCAAAGATACTTTTCGTATTCCGAATCAACTTCAAACCACAGTATTTTTTGTTCGTCATCAATTTCAATTTCACTGTATAAGCG
The DNA here is from genome assembly GCA_009782615.1 of Eggerthellaceae bacterium. Classification (GTDB taxonomy): domain Bacteria; phylum Actinomycetota; class Coriobacteriia; order Coriobacteriales; family Eggerthellaceae; genus WRIS01. The sequence continues at coordinate 508,562 of WRIS01000001.1, forward strand.
GCTCTTGTTGCGAGCGTGTCTTATCTTTGGTTGATGAATAGTCAACATTGTATGTTCTCCTGCGAAATAGTACTTCCTCATTTTGCACAACAGACCGCAACGGCTTGTTGTTCATGCACCACATTTTTTCCTACGCAATTTATTATAGACGAAACAAGCATAAAAACCCACTTTGATGCCCTTATACCCTCATTTCTCGTTCAAAATGACAACACAAATGCATCAGAGGCGCTGTCGGGCTGCCATTAGGGCTGCCATTAGGGCTGCCGTGGAAGGGCATTAGAAGCACCGCGAATCAGTTGAGAATAATGTCTCCCACACACTGATCCTCGCTTTGTCCGCCCGTATATCCCCCCGAAGAACCACCGTAGTTGTATTGCCAAGCAGCAGCCGCAGCGGCTTCAGCTTCAGCGGCGGCTTGCGCGGCAGCTTCGGCTTCAGCGGCAGCCTGAGCAGCAGCTTCAGCTTCGGCAACAGCTCGCGCTTCAGCTTCGGCGGCGGCTTGGGCAGCTTGCACGGCTTGCGTAGCAGCGGCTTCGGCTTCAGCGGCAGCACCTTGTGCGGCGGCTTTTGCCCCATCTGCCGCCCAGTTGATTTCTTGTCCGTCAAGCGTTGCTAGTGCAAAAGCTACCGATTGTTCGCCCCAAGTATTTCCGACGGCATTACTCAACCCCACAGCCATAAGGAGCGTTAAAGCCACTATCGCGCTTGCCCTTATCTTGCCTTTTTGCATCGAAACCTCCTGCTAACCTTCCTTTTATCGTTCAAGCATCATGCTTGCTACGGCAACGACCTCGCCTGTTTCAAGTTGCGATACCAGTACTGTAATGCTATGTTCGCCCTTTCCCAAGGCATCAGGCAAGAAATATGCCTTAAACCCATAATCGCAGTAGGTTATTGTCCCCGTCTTTGCCTTCTTATCTGCCGTTTCGTTGCTAATACGAAACGGAACGTAGCCTACACTGGATTGAGCCGAACGTATCTCAATGAAAATTTCGTCATCTTCACCGATGCACGATTCATCAACCCATCCTTGGATAACAACAAGATTTCCGTCTTCAAAAACTTCAATCGAAGTGTTGCTTTCCAGGGTACGAACAGGAGAAATAGTCAAGCTTGGTGCCAACAAGACGGCAGGAGCTTCTGCCAAAAGCCCAACGTGGCGCTCGGCGCGCTCCACTATCGTGTGCGTGGGTTTAAGGGTTTCGATTTGGGTAAAGTCGTAAGGCACATATTTCGAAAAGTAGGCTGTTTCAAATTCGGGCGCCATCAAAGGAATCAGGCTGTTTCCAAAAGAATCCCTGAACATGAGCAACGTGTCGCCGCTCGTTGTGGTGCCCGCCGCCGTGCCCGCGTCAGCCCTCGCCGCCCCACTGTCTGCGACAGTTTTGATGAAAGCGTCTTCAACCGACGAAGCATCGTTGTCCCCATGCCAATCCCCCGTTGAAAAAACAAGCAACGGTTCGGGTCGGGCAGTTTTCGGATAGAGCATACGTTCAATATCGCCCACAAAAGCATCGTCGGTAAAACTCGATTCAACGACTGCTTCTGCTTTGTCGCAAGCATCCAGCAAAGCGTTGGCGACCTTAAGCGCCCCGACATTGTTCCAGTGGCTGTCAGTTAAGCAATATAGTTCTTCGTCCTCGGCCACAAACAGCCCAAACAAATCAAGGTAGGAAACACCCTTTTCCTCAAGACACGCTTGCAAAAGCTGCCTGTTTTCGTTTTGCTGTCCCAGATAGTAGTAAGGCATATACCCAGGATAAAGACTACTTTTGTTGGGCGCTACCACGAAAACAAACTCAGAGCCCCTTGCGCGAGAATATCCCTGCATCAAAGAAAGGTTGTGCGCGATGTTTTTAGCCTTGCGCGGTGTCATGGCGCTAAGTCCTCGGTAATCGTCCAGCTCTTCTGCGTAGTAGAGCCACCCATTGGTGCCCACAATAACTTGGTCGGTGGGCGAAGTGGCGAAAAGCGACACCTTGAGACGCGCGTTTGCATCAATAGCAAAATTTCGATACGCGAAATTTTCTTCGAAATAGCTGCTGGCTTGAGAAAGGTATTCTAAGTTGAGCGAGCCGTCGTCATGCGTCAGTTCAGGTAACACGGCTGCTTCAGTGGTGCTTGACAGGGGTTGTTCCTTTGCCCAAAGCATCCCGACAAAAGGCAGCAAACAGATTACAAAGAAAGCTGCAACATAGCCTATAAGTCCGATTGTCCTTGCGCGCACGTCCACGTCAGCCCCCTTCCTAGAACCTGAAATAAATAAAGGGGTTGTAGCCGCCCCCCGATAAAGTGAGTACACAAACCAACAACACAAGAATCGCCGCGACAAAACTCGCAACCGCCAAAAAAGAACGCAATGTTTCGTCGAACCGCTCAGAAAAACTACCGAGCCACAACTTCCACGGCGCGCAGGCAAAAACAGCAACACCAAAGGTGAAGATGAAAAGCGGGGTTAACTGCTGCAGCGCAAGGCTCACACACGCATCTTCGAAATGAAAACCGCTGAGCATCTGCACGATAAAATACCCCGCCTGATCAAGGCTGTTCGCTCTGAAAATCACAAACCCGACGCTCACGACTAAAAGAGCATACACCACGCCAACAGCCTTGGGCAGCTTTTTGACAGGCAGGTATTCCTCCACGAGTAAAAACAGCCCGTGAAAAAAGCCCCAGAGAACAAAAGTCCAACTTGCGCCGTGCCAAAGCCCGCAAAAGAAAAACACGACAACTTTATTCAAAGCAGAACGCAGCTTCCCTTTCCGATTGCCTCCTAAAGGAATGTAGAGGTATTCCTTAAACCACGTCGAAAGCGAAATGTGCCAACGCCGCCAAAATTCTTGAATAGACGATGAAATGTAGGGGTAATTGAAATTTTCTTTATAGCGAAATCCGAACATCTGCGCCAAACCGATTGCCATATCGGAATAGCCCGAAAAGTCGAAATAGATTTGCATGATATAAGCCAGAGCACCAATCCAGGCAACCGCCACGTTCACATCCCCGAGCGGCGCGCCGTAAATCGAATCGACCACCACCGCCATAGTGTTGGCAATAAGCACCTTTTTGCCCAGGCCAATCGAAAAACGGCGAAGCCCGCAAGCGATACCCCCAACACTCACCACGCGCGCATCGAGCTGTTTGTCCACGTCGTGGTACTTGATGATAGGGCCTGCCATAAGCTGCGGGAAGAAGCTGATATAAAGCAGCACCTTGAAATAATTCTTCGACGCCTGAACTTCGCCGCGATAAATGTCAATCACGTAACTCATTGCCTGGAAGGTGTAAAAGGAAATCCCAATGGGCAGGGCAATCAAGGGGATGGTGAGCGAAAGTCCCAATAAAGTATCGGCAGTCTCGACAAACAGACCTGCATATTTGAACACCGCCAGAAAAGCGAGGTTGGCAGCGATGGCTCCGACAAGCGCGAGTTTCGCCTTGCTTGGTGGGTTGTCTTGCACCTGCGCCTGCGCCTGCGCCTTGCCTTGCACCTGAGCCTGCGTTTGCGCCCCGATGACCCTTCCGAACGCATAATTCATGACTGACGAAACCAGCATCAAAGCAATATAGAGGGGTTCGCCATAGGCATAGAACAACAAACTCGCAACGATGAGCAGCACATTTTTTGCCCTCGTTGAAGAAATGGCGAGATAGCCCAGAAATACTACGGGCAAAAACACACAGAGAAACGTCAACGAACTAAATATCAAAGCTTAGTCTTTCGCCTTCCGATTCCTGTCTTTCACCTTTAGCCTTCCGTTCCCGTTTTCGTTTTTCGCTTCCCTACCATCTGCCGTAGTTGGTGGGAGCGCTTCCATACGTGAACATATACCAATTTCGCCCTGGAATCTCGTGCGCCAAATCGGGGTCACACACGTAGGTTTGCCCATTCATGCGAATCTCAACCCATCCATGCGGAGCACGCCCGCCCGAAGCGCTGGGAACCCAGCCCGACACCACCTTCGCATCATAGCCCAACTGCTGCGCCAGACAACAAAAGAGCGCCGCGAAGCGATAGCAGTTGCCGCTTTTGTTTTGGAGCATGTCCTTGGCGAAAGGCACCGCCCAGTTCCCCGTCGGATACAACGAGCCGCTCCTATAGGGGAAGCCCACAACGTAGTTAAAACACGAACGAAGGTCGTTGCCGCGTGCAGCAACAATGCGGGCAAGCTGGTCGTCTAGCCACGCATCACCCGTGGTAAATTCTGTATAGGCGCGCGCCATTGACCCAGGAGCGGCAGCACTTTTAGCAACAATCACGATTTCAAACGCTTCAAGGGCACGCCCGAGTTTCCCCGTGCCCGCATTTGCGCCATTGCGAGCCCAGCCCATCCAGCCAAGACCTGCAACATGGGCGCGATAATACACATCGAAGTAGTTCGAAAGGTCGCCCGTAAGGCGAATACGGATAGCTTCTGTGCGCTTGCCCTGACCCTCGGTGCCAGCAAGTGCTCCATTTTTCTTCCAGCCTTGCCAGCCGGTGCCTTTTACGAATGCGTTGTATTCGATGCCACCCGAAATGTTGCTTAATACACTGAGCTTGAAAGCTTCCAGAGCACGACCTTGCCCCGTGGTTCCCACCACCCGCCGCCCACTGCCTTGAGAAAGCCAGCCTTTTGAGGCAACATGTCCTTGGGAAGTGTAGCTTAATTCCACCGAAGGATTGTCGGTGGAGCCGGGAGCCTTGCCGCCCTTGGCAACTAAGCGTACCTGCATGGCTTCCATGCGGCAAGAAAAGCCGGTGATGCCGGCTACCTCAGAATTCTTTGCCCAGCCAAGCCATCCTATGCTTGCGGAATGTACGCGATAGTAAACATCGTAGATTTCTGCAAGTTCACCCGTGAGGCGCACCTGCACCGCTTCCATCTGACGGGATTGTCCGGTAGTACCGGCAACAATGCCATTTGATTTCCAGCCTTGCCAACCAATACCTGAAACGTGAGCCCGGTATTCAATTGAACCGGAATAATCAGCGTTGGCTACTTGTAGGCACAGTGCCTCCATGCGATAGCCTCTACCTGTGGTGCCGGTGGTCTTGCCATCCGCTACCCAGCCTTGCCAGCCTACGTTTTGTATGTGAGAACGCGCAACCAAGGCTTGGGGGGCTTTCTTGAAGGCAACATCAACGGCAGAGGTCGGCGCTGCTTTACCCTTTTCAATAAGACGTATTTCTATGGCTTCCATGCGATAGCCATATCCCGCACTTCCTGCAGGCTCATCGTTTTTCGCCCAGCCCAGCCAGCCAAAGCCTTGAACATGAACGCGATAATAGATATCGTAAGCTTCTTTCGCTTCCCCGGTAAGGCGAATGTTAATCGCTTCGGTGCGTAGCGCCTTGCCAGTAGTGCCGCTTGTTTTGCCATCTTTGGTGTAGTCAAGCCAGCCTTTGGCTTGAACATGAGTGCGATATTCTACCGAGCCTTTAAGCCCATCACCCTTAAGTTTGATTTCGAGAGCCTCTATGGAACGAGATTTACCCGTAGTACCTGCAGATTTGCCGTCTTGTGTCCAGTTCTTCCAACCTTCCTTAGCAACATGTGCTCGATACTCGACTGAATAACCTGCAGCCGTCGGGCTTATCTCGAGAGCACCTTCGTCACTTTCGTCATTGTGAAGACCCTCGTCATTGCGGGCGTCATCGTCATTGCGGACTTGATCCGCAATCTTTTCCCCTTCATCACCAACGACCTCGTCACCGCGAGCATCCTCGTCATTGCGAACACCCTCGTCATCACGGGCTTGTCCCGCAACCGCACCACCTTCATCCGCCCAAGCAGCCACTCCTGTCAAAGGCATCAACGAAAAACACAGAACGAAATTGACAACCGCCCTACCCAGCCGCATTTTCATAATGTTCCCTTCCTCAAGTCCTTGTTAGCGCGGTTTCGCCTATCTTATGTCAGTGTAGTTTCGCCCGCACTCACTATGCCAAACCTCGTTCCTAATACGACACAACCGTTGTTCGCGAGGGTATGTTGTCATATATCCATTTCGCATTGTTGATATCAAGACGCACGCAACCATGCGATGCCGGAACCCCCATTACGCCTTCCATGATGGTTCGCGTACCAGGATAGTAAAGCACCGAATGGAACAGGTAATCGCCATAAAACTGCGTCCAATAATAACAAGAAAAGCCTGATCCGAACACATATCCCCTGCTCCCAATTGAGTAAAGCCCTTTTACCGTGGGGGTCGCTCTTGCCCCAGGAGAACACAGCCACATGTATTTATTCGTCCAGTTGCCCTTCGACCCATAGTAAACGCCAACCAAACAATTGCTGCTATCAATGGCTATCAGCCAATTTGTCGGACTCGAAATGTTGGCAACTCTGTTGTTCATTGCCGCATGAGTAGGCGGAATGGGTGATTTGTTGGTATACGCATGACTCGTTGACCCAGGTGCAGGCGCTCCTTTAACAACAACCGCTATCTCGAAGGCTTCGAGCGCATATCCCACGGTATAGGTGCCTGCATTTGCTCCACTTCTTGCCCAACCAAGCCAACCCCAATTCGTCGAATGCGCACGGTAGCACACCTCAAAATAGTTCGCTAAATCGCCCGTAAGACGGATGCGGATAGCTTCTATGCGCCTGCTTTGCCCTTCGGTGCCTACAATCGCCCCATCATGCTTCCAGCCTTGCCAGCCAATGCCTTTGACGAATGCGTTGTATTCAATGCCACCGGAAAGGCTGCCCGAAACACTGAGCTTAAAGGCTTCAAGAGCGCGACCTTGCCCCGTGGTTCCCACTACGCGCCGTCCGCTGCCCTGAGAAAGCCAGCCTTTTCCGGAAGAATGACCTTGTGAAGTATAGGCTAACTCTAGGGTGTGATTATCGGTGGAACCGGGAGCCTTGCCGCCCTTATCAACTAAGCGTACCTGCATGGCTTCCATGCGACAAGAAACACCCGTGATGCCGGCTACCTCGCCGTTTTTCGCCCATCCAAGCCATCCTGTGTTTGCAGAATGTGCGCGATAATAAACATCATAGATTTCTGCAAGTTCACCGGTCAGGCGCACCTGCACAGCTTCTACCTGGCGGGCTTGTCCCGTGGTTCCTGCTATGCCACCGTTTGCTTTCCAGCCTTGCCAGCCGACACTAGAAACGTGGGCACGATATTCAATAGAGCCAGAATAGTCAGTATTGGCAACTTGGAGGCACAGCGCCTCCATACGATACCCCCTACCGATAGTGCCCGTAGTCTTGCCCTCGGTTACCCAGCCTTGCCAACCCACATTTTGCACGTGAGAACGCGCTATGAGGGATTGATCCGGCTTCTTGAAAGCCGTGGCAACGGTTGAGGTCGGTTCTGCTTTCCCTTTTTCAACAAGACGTATCTCTAGAGCTTCCATGCGATAGCTATACCCTGAACTTCCAGCACGCTCACCGTTTTTCGCCCAGCCAAGCCAGCCAAAGCCTTGAACGTGTACGCGGTAATAGATGTCGTAGGCTTGTTCCACTTCCCCGGTGAGGCGAATGTTTATCGCTTCGGTGCGCAGACCCCTGCCCGTAGTCCCGCTTGTTTTGCCGTTGTTGGTATAGCTTGGTTCCCAGCCTTTGCTTTGAACGTGGGTGCGATATTCTACCGAACCTTTAAGGCCTGAACCTTTGAGTTTGATTTCGAGAGCCTCTATAGAACGGGATTTACCCGTAGTGCCTGCAAGTTTGCCGTCGGCAACCCAACTCTTCCAACCTTCCTTAGCAACATGTGCTCGATATTCGACTGAATACCCCGCTGCCGTCGGGCTTACCTCAATAGCGTCTGAGTTGGCTGCTTCGTCACTTTCGTCACCGAGAGCGTCTTCATTACTTTCGTCATTGCGGGCGTCCTCGCCTTCATCGCCAACGACCTCGTCACCGCGAGCATCCTCGTCATTGCGGACTTGATCCGCAATCTCTTCCCCTTCATTGCCAACGACATCGTCATTGCGGACTTGGTCCGCAATCTTTCCATCTTCATCCGCCCAAGCAGTCACCCCTACCAAAGGTATCAGCGAAAGACACAAAACTAAACTGAAAACCACCCTACCCAATTTTGAAAACATAAGCCACCGACCTGCCCTTTTCAATCACGCAAAACCCTTCCATTAGTTTTCGTATTCTAACATAATTCTCACCAAGACAAGCCTTCGTCATCGTGAACGTTTTCATCCTTGCGACACCCGCAACAAACGCCGCCCCCGCCATCATTTCGCATTCCCGCCACTGCGGGGAATAAGCGCCGCACCAACCAACACGTGGTCGAAACCATTCAGGCGGCGGGTTCAGGCTCTCCCTTTGCCGCAGACAAGGACGCGTACCACCGCCCGCAACATCGCGGGGAAACACCACCCCGTCGTCATTGCGAGGAGTGAGCGCAGCGAATGACGCGGCAACCTAGTCGTTGAGTTGCAGGTTGTCGCAGGTCATTACGCATTTCGGTCATTGCGGGCTTGACCCGCAATCTTAGCCGCACGCAATCGTGGGGGCCCGCCTTGTCAGCAGGCACCCACGCCGACAGCTTTTACTTCTTCTTCTGGTAGAAATAGTTGCTGTTAAGTCCGGGTGCTACTTCTCCTTTGTAGACAATGACTATCTGCATAGCTTCCATGCGATACCCATACCCTGCACTACCGCAAGACTGACCATTTTTCGCCCAACCTGTCCAGCCTTTGTTTTGGATGTGGGTACGATAGTAGATATCGCAGTTTTTTCCCATGTCTCCGGTGAGCGATATCCGCAATGCTTCCAAGCGAAGCCCTCGCCCACTGGTTCCCGATTTACCCCCATCGGTCTTTGCTGCTTGCCAACCAATACTTTGGATGTGAGTTTCGTATTTGATAGAGCCCGAATAAGGGGCGTTCTTGAGTTTCAGGGTCATGGCTTCTAAGCGAAGTCCTTTGCCCGAAGTACCTAAAATGGTCGAATTCGTAGCAGAAGAATAACTCTTATCTCCCACACTTTGAATATGTACCGTTGCCGAATACCCAAGAGTTGTACCAGCGGCAGGTTTGGGGTCAATCATGCGAGGAGTACCCGCAGCCGTGGTAACGTTTTTATAGGCGTTTGCTGGAGCAGCGGCGTTTTTAGCAACTAATACTACTTGTAAGGCTTCAAGGCGAAAACCGTGTCCTGCCGTTCCTGCCGGCTCACCGTTTTTCGCCCATCCCATCCAGCCGACGTTTTGGGCATGAACACGGTAATAGATATCGTAGTGCTTAGCCAAGTCTCCCGTTAAGGTCATGGTCATAGCTTCTAAGCGAAGCGCCCGCCCTTCCGTACCGGAAAGCGTTCCTTTTGCTTGAGTGGCTGAGGTACCGGTGGTCGTAACCGCAGCTGCCTTTTGCCAACCAATACTTTGTATGTGGGTTGAATAACTAATGCCTCCCGCATAGCCAGTTGTGTTGGTGAGGTTGACTTTGAGTCCCTCCAAACGAAGAGACCGCCCACTAGTACCCGAAACTGCGCCATCTTTAGCCGCTGCTTGCCAGCCAACACTTTGTACATGGGTGGAATAGGCAACTGATACCGTACCTCGAGCAATTTTGATGGAAAGTTCCTTAGTAACGCTTCCGCCCGCATTCGTTGCTTTTACCGTAAAGGTTGAAGTACCTGCAGCCGTAGGCGTTCCTGAAATGGTGCCATCAGTTGCCAGCTTGAGTCCCTTAGGCAGCGACCCACTTGAAAGTGTCCAGGTAATGGGAGCGGTTCCTGTCGCAGCTAACTTCTGACTATACGCTTTAGCAATCGTGCCCCCTGCAAGAGAGGTTGTCGTAATAGCGGGCTTTGTTGCCGTGGTGGTGCTCGCAGCAACCACCTTGATAGAAAGCTGCTTGGTAACGCTGCCCGCTGAATTTGCTGCCTTGACGGTAAAGGTTGCCGTACCTGCCGCAGTCGGAGTACCCGAAATGGTTCCGTTGCTGGCAAGGGTCAAACCCTTGGGCAGAGCTCCCGAAGAAAGTGTCCATGTGATAGTTGCATCCCCCGTTGCCGCTAACTTTTGACTGTAAGACTTCCCAACCGTAGCATCTGCCAGAGAGCTAGTCGTAATAGCTGGTTTTACTGGAGCAGCAACAATCTTGATGGAGAGTTGTTTAGTAACACTCCCTGCCGAGTTCGCCGCTTTCACCGTAAAAGTAACCGTTCCCGCAGTAGTGGGTTTTCCTGAGATAGTGCCATCAGGCTTAAGCTCAAGTCCCTTGGGCAGAGCCCCCGTTGAGACCGTCCACGTGATGGGCGTGGTGCCTGATGCTGCTAACTTTTGACTGTAACTCACACCAACCGTACCCCCTGCAAGAGAGGTAGTCGTAATAGCAGGAGCTACGGGCGCAGATGAAGTCTTTTGCGGCAATACTATCCCATAATGACCGTATTGAGCAAGCCAAGCCGTTAGCTTACTCGTATCGGTAATGAGGTTGTCGCCGCAATTAAGATACGCTAGGTTTACGTTTTTGCTTACATCAAGAATGGTGAGTTGGTTGGATGAGCAATTAAGATACGCTAGGTTTACGTTTTTGCTTACATCAAGAGATTTGAGTTGGTTGTCGTCGCAATAAAGCTCCTCTAGGTTTACGTTTTTGCTTACATCAAGAATGGTGAGTTGGTTGGATGAGCAATTAAGATACGCTAGGTTTACGTTTTTGCTCACGTCAAGAGATTTGAGTTGGTTGTCGTCGCAAAAAAGATACGCTAGGTTTACGTTTTTGCTCACGTCAAGAGTGGCAAGCTGGTTGAATTGGCACCCAAGAGCCCTTAGTTTTACATTTTTGCTCACGTCAAGAGATTTGAGTTGGTTGCCGTCGCAAGGAAGCTCCTCTAGGTTTACGTTTTTGCTTACATCAAGAGTGGCAAGCTGGTTGAATTGGCACCCAAGACCCCTTAGTTTTACATTTTTGCTCACGTCAAGAGATTTGAGTTGGTTGTCGCCGCAATAAAGCTCCTCTAGGTTTACGTTTTTGCTTACATCAAGAATGGTGAGTTGGTAACCAGGACAAGCAAGCTTCTTTAGGGCAACACATCTGCTTACGTCAAGTCCTTCCAGTTCATGCGTGTTAAAGGTTGGGGCGTAAAGAGAAATATCAACAACACTTTTCCCGCCGAGCGTTGCGGGAACAACAACATTTTTCAGACCCCAATCCGTGAGCCCATAGACATACGCTCCATAGCCGCTTGAGCCATCAGATACCGAAAACACAAAATCACTTTCGGGGTTTGCTGCAGCAAGGCTGATGGCGGGCTCTGCCTCAGACAAGAGAATATCGTCATTAGTGCCTTCAAGAAGCTTTATCTCTGCTTCTATATCAGTATTTTCGGAATTAAGAGAAGGATTGCCTTCAGATGGGTTGTCGCCAGATAGTTCGTCGGCAAAAACGCTTAAAGGGAGTAGCGGAACAAGGAGTAGTGCGAGGGTAAAACTTACCAAAACCTTTAAAAGCTTCTCAGTGAGCCCCCCCCCCTGAAATATGCTTGCACGCTTCACGCCTACCACCTCGTTTCCCCCTTGCGGGATCATGGTTGCGGGCATGCCTCGCTTACCTGCAACCGTCTCGTATTTGTAGACATCTTAGTTGAAAAGTGGCGTGGTGTAAACAAAAAGGCTCGATTTTCCGTCGTTGTGCGAGTTTTCCGTCATTATACGGAGACATACGACCCTCGTCGTCATTGCGAGGAGTGAGCGCAGCGAACGACGCGGCAACCTAGTCGTTGAGTTGCAGGTTGTCGCAGGTCATTGCGCATTTTCGCCCCTGCTGGCTACATAAAGCGTGGGTGCCCACCTTGCGGCAGACACCCACGAGATGTGCAGACACCCACGAGAAGAGAACTACTACTACTTCTGGTAAAAGTAACTACTATTGATTCCTGGAGCAACGCTGCCCTTAGGAACAATGACTATCTGCATGGCTTCCATGCGGTAGCCATATCCTGCACTACCGCAACTCTGACCGTTTTTAGCCCAACCTGTCCAGCCGATGTTTTGGATGTGGGTACGGTAGTAAATGTCGTAGTTTTTACCCATGTCTCCGGTGAGCGATATGCGCAAGGCCTCTAAGCGAAGCCCTTGTCCTGAAGTACCCGATAGCGCCCCATTGGTCTTGGCAGCTTGCCAGCCAATACTTTGGATGTGGGTTTCATACTTAATCGAACCTGAATAAGGGGCGTTCTTAAGTTTTAAGGTCATGGCCTCTAAGCGAAGTCCTTTGCCAGAAGTGCCAAGAATGGTCGAATTCGTAGCAGAAGAATAACTCTTGTCTCCTACACTTTGAATATGTACCGTTGCCGAGTAACCCAGCGTTGTACCGGCTGCAGGTTTCGGGTCAATCATGCGAGGGGTACCGGCTGGCGTCGTAGCGTTCTTATACGTGTTAGCGGGAGCAGCGGCGTTTTTGGCAACAAGTACTACTTGTAAGGCTTCAAGGCGAAAACCGTGTCCTGCCGTTCCTGCCGGCTCTCCGTTTTTAGCCCATCCCATCCAGCCAACGTTTTGGGCATGAACACGGTAATAGATATCGTAGTGCTTAGCCAAGTCTCCCGTTAAGGTCATGGTCATAGCTTCTAGGCGAAGCGCTCGCCCCTCAGTACCGGAAAGCGTCCCTTTAGCCTGCGTTGCTGAGGTGCCGGTGGTTGTAACCTCGGCTGCTTTTTGCCAACCAATGCTTTGGATGTGAGTTGAATAGCTGATTCCTCCCGCATAGCCGGTTGTGTTGGTGAGGTTGACTTTGAGTCCCTCCAAACGAAGAGACCGCCCACTAGTACCCGAAATTGCACCATCTTTTGCCGCTGCTTGCCAGCCAACACTTTGTACATGGGTGGAACACGCCACTGACACCGTTCCTCGAGCAATCTTGATGGAAAGTTCCTTAGTAACGCTTCCGCCCGCATTCGTTGCCTTAACCGTAAAGGTTGACGTACCTGCAGCCGTAGGCGTACCCGAAATAGTACCGTTGCTGGCAAGCTTCAGTCCCTTTGGTAGACTTCCTGCAGACACTTCCCACGTAATAGGGGTCTCCCCTGTTGCGGCAAGCTTCTGACTGTAAGCCTTAGCGATGGTGCCACCCGCAAGTGAGGTAGTGGTAATAGCAGGTTTTGCTACGGCAGCAATCTTGATAGAGAGTTGCTTGGTGGCATTCCCACCCGCATTAGTAGCTTTCACCGTAAAGGTAGCAGTACCCGCAACCGTAGGTGTTCCTGAAATAGTACCGTTGCTGGCAAGCTTCAATCCCTTCGGCAAGGCACCCGCAGACACTTCCCAGGTAATGGGAGTGTCCCCTGAAGCTGTCAGCTTCTGGCTGTAAGCCTTACCCATACTACCTCCCGCAAGCGAGGTTGTGGTAATAGTTGGTTTTGTTGCGGCGGCAATTTTAATAGAGAGTTGCTTGGTAGCACTCCCAACACTGTTGGTAGCCTTCACCGTAAAGGTAACCGTACCCGCAGCTGTCGGTGTTCCTGAAATCGTGCCGTTTTCTGCAAGCTTGAGCCCCTTGGGTAGGCTGCCTGAAGAAAGGCTCCATTTGATAGTGGCATCCCCCGTTGCTGCCAACTTTTGACTATAAGCCTTGCCCACCGTGCCGCCCGCAAGCGAGGTAGTCGTAATAGTTGGTTTCAGAGGAACAGTGACCACTTTGATAGAAAGTTGTTTGGTGGCGCTTCCTGCCATATTGGTCGCCTTAACCGTAAAGGTTGAAGTCCCCACCGCGGTAGGGGTGCCCGAAATAGTACCATCACTTGCAAGTTTTAATCCCTTGGGCAAACTTCCTGAAGAGATAGTCCACGTAACCGCAACTCCGCTTGTTGCTGCCAATTTTTTGCTGTAGGCTTTACCTATAGCGCCATCTGCAAGAGAGGTGGTGGTAATCTTTGGGGCAACAACTTTTGTACCACTTGTGTAAGCAATATCATAATTGTTGTAGCCTTGAGTGAAAGGGCTTGTCCATTTGGTGCAAGCAATTTGTGCCTTGTAAGTCGCGTCATCCTTAGAAGCACGGCTATACGCTGCCTGTGCCTTGTTCTTTGAGAAGGTGGCGTTTTTCCCCACTGTCAGCTTTTTGTAATCACCAATCCACACGCCGCCGCCATCTTTTTTGGCAGTGTTCCCCGATATGGTGCCACCCGTCATCGTGAAGGCTGAGGAAAAGCTATCGTAGCTGGATCTGTCGCAGTATGCTCCGCCGCCGAGATCAGCTGTATTGCCCGATATGGTACCGCCAGACATGGTAAAAGAAGTATTATTGTAACCGCAATATACACCACCGCCGAACGCATCACTGCCGTAACGCGAAACGTTGTTTCCCGATATGGTACCCCCAGACATGTTGAACTTGCCGAGGTTGTTCACGCCACCGCCATTACCGCTAGAAGTATTCCCCGATATGGTGCCATTTTTCATATTGAAAACACCATAATTGAACACCCCACCCGACTTGTTATTTGAAATTTTACTTCCGCCCGACATGGTAAAGGTAGCCTTCTCATCATTTCGCACACCAGTTCCCGCGTTATCTGAAATGGTGCCACCCGACATATTAAAGGTGCCAGAAACACTTGATACCCCGAATAAGCTGTTGCCCGAAATGGTTCCTCCCAACATAGTGAAACTTCCGTAGTTTATCACCCCGTTTTTACCAGAGCCAGCAATCTTGCCGCTTTTCAGCGTAAGAGTACCTGCATTGTTCACCGCACTTTCCGCGGAGGCCCAAGAGCCTTTGCTTCCCGTAATTGTCACACCGTCAAGCGTGAGATTGGCTCCCGGCGCAATATAAAGAAGTGTCTTGTCTACACTAGTATTTGTGAGAGTATAAGGCGTCGAGCCCGTGTGTCCACTGACAAGCGTGATATTCTTGCCTTTAGGAATATCCAGTGTTGTTGTGCCTAAACTGATATTTGCAGTCAGCTTGATAGTATGCGCAGTGTTGTTCGGTGCATTTTTGACCGCATTGCGAAGTGCCGTGGCATTTGAGACAGAAGTGGTGGCCAGCAGACTGATGTCCTCTTCTGGCTGCTCTTCTTCGGTGAACTCTTCTTCGTTGAGCCCTGCTTCAGGTTCAGCTGCATCATTCAGTTCAGACAAAGCGATATTGTCTTCTTCGTTTTCTAGGAGTTCTGCTTCTTGATTGGAAGAGTTGTTTTCTGGGTTAAGAGAAGAATTGCCCTCCGATAGTTCATCGGCAAAAGCACTCAAGGGAAGTACAGGAACTAGGAGCAAAGCTAAGGTAAAACTTAACAAAACTCTTGAAACCTTGCTCATTAAAAAATTCTTTGGACATATTTTTGCACGGCTTTTTGCACGGCTCACGCCTACCACCTCGTTCCCCCTTGCGGGATTATAGTCATGGGTACCCTCTACTTACCTTGACCGTTTACATATCTGGGGTATTTTAGTTGAAAGGGTATATGACGTAAACAAAAGTGCTCGGTTTTGCCATCTAGAGAGTATCATTTGCATAAAGTATCTTGCTATACACAGAACCGTTCCGCTCTTTATTCAATTTCTTTGAGCATCCTATGGAGAACGTTGGGTAGCAATCCGAGCAACGACGTGAGAATTTCAACCTGCACATCAACGACTGAATTGCTTCATCGCTGCGCGATTCGCAAAAGCAACTGGCGAACACAGTTCGCCCCTACAAAGTATCCCGTTATCCCAAATCGCAAAGGCAGGAGCAGATCCTATCCTGAGTTATAGACCCGCCCAGGAACCAAGGAAGTTTTCGAATAGTACAACAATTCCGACACCGTTACGACCTGATAGCCCCTGAGCATCAAATCAGGAACCACCCGTTCCATTGCCGTGACCGTAGTGGGATGAACGTCATGCAATACCACAATGGCACCTGGTCTGGCAGCACCCATCACATTGTTGTAAACCGCGTTGGAATCTCGGTGCAACCAATCTTGAGGGTCGATATTCCACTGAATTAAGGAATACCCCACTCCCGCAGATGCGCTGGTTACATTTTGATTTATTGCGCCGTAAGGTGCCCGATAAAACGCTGGGGGTGCACCGCCCGTGGCATTCTTAATAGCCTGATTGATGCGGGTTATGTCGTTTTGAATTGCTCCTGCACCTAACGAGGTATAGTCTTGATGGTTCATAGAATGCCCCGCAATTTCATGCCCGCGATTATAGGCATCACGCAAAACTCCCGGATACTGACTCACGTTAGTTCCTACCACGAAAAACGTCGCACGAGCGCCATGTTTGTCAAGAATATTCAACAAGCGGGTAGTGTTCGACCCTGGGCCATCATCAAAGGTCAACGCTATCATCGGTTTAGCGGGGTTAAGGTTTCGTATGCGGAAAGGCTTCGTCGTAAACGCCCCTGAGGTGCTCCCTGGAGCAGGTGCGCCTTTAGCAACAATCGTGATTTCAAAAGCTTCAAGCGCAAGGGAAGATTCGGCCGTGCCCGCATTTGCGCCGTTTTTAGCCCAGCCCATCCATCCGATATTGGAAACATGGGCACGGTAATACACATCGAAGTATTTTGATAGGTCTCCTGTCAGGCGAATGCCCACCGCCTCAACGCGCTTGGATTGACCCTCGGTGCCCGCAAGTGCCCCATCACGCTTCCAGCCTTGCCAGCCGACATTTTGCACATGGGCGCGGTATTCAATACCGCCTGAGATATTGCTTTTAACAGAAAGCTTGAAGGCTTCCATACGCAAACCCTGCCCGGTGCTTCCCACTACGCGCCGCCCTGAGCCTTGAGCAAGCCAGCCTTTTGAAGCAACGTGTCCTTGGGAGGTATAGGTCAACTCAACCGAAGGATTAGTCGTAGAACCAGGAGCCTTGCTGCCCTTGGCAACTAAGCGCACCTGAGCAGCTTCCATACGACAAGAAAAGCCTGTGATGCCAGCTACTTCAGAGTTTTTCGCCCAGCCGAGCCACCCGAAGTTTGCACAATGGACGCGATAGTACAGGTCATATTTTTTGGCAAGCTCACCCGTGAGGCGCATCTGTAGAGCTTCCATCTGACGGGATTGCCCTGTGGTTCCTGCGGTGGCTCCGCTTGATTTCCATCCCTGCCAGCCAATACCTGAAACGTGAGCACGATATTCAATTGAACCTGAATAGTCAGCGTTTGCCACTTGTAGGCAAAGCGCCTCCATGCGATAACCCCTGCCTGTGGTACCTGTTGTTGTACCTTCAGCTACCCAGCCCTGCCAACCTAG
>WRIS01000002.1 GCA_009782615.1 Eggerthellaceae bacterium
GTGCACCCGAAAAGCCTGGGTTCCGTCGGCATAGTAAATGGTATAGATGACCAGTTCACCACTAAAGCGCAGATTAGCTTCGCCGCGCGGGGCAACGTATCCATACCAGTAATAGTCAAAGTTATCTTCTTTGTCAGGCACAGGTGCGGTTTGCACAAAGCCTACTTGAGAGATTTCGGCAATTTCGCATACCGCTCGCAATGTTTTCGGAAGACCTAGCGCATCGCGTGCGGTTCCGTATTCAACCCCTTCGGTATAGACGGGGTTAATCTTTCTCTCAAAGCCGATGATAGTAGTTGAATCCGCAGCATAAGCACCTGTCAAGCTGTTCGGCAGCAATCCAGGCCAAGAAATCACCAGCGTTAACGCAACGGCTAATTGCACACAAGCGCGTATTCCTCGCTTTTCTCTTTTTCGAGCGAACATATACACACTCCTTTCTAACTTACCTCAAAGCACCTCTTGCAGTTTTTGCCAGTTCCCTCATTTCCCTAAAGGGAATTGGCATAATGACAGGGTAAAAAACAAAAAACGACAGGTTTGTTCGCCGTGAAAGAGGGCTTCTTTCCCGCAAAAAATCCTGCCGCACCAAAATGCGAACACGCAAAATTATTATTTGTTTGTGGCTTTGGTAACGCGCCCATGAAAAAAGCCCCCAATAACTTGTGTTACTTGGAAGGCCTGAGCGATCCAAATAAGCTACCTTTTGGGGACTTCGAGTTTTTCTGCGTACCTATAAAATAAAGGTAGAGCGGAAAGCCTGTGCTCCCCAACCACTACCTCTAGCCTGTTCGGTATCTCTAGCCTATTTGATTGTTTTTTCTAACGGAGTTTCAGCAATATTTGATTCGAGAAAGGAGCAGCGATGAAGCGTTTCTACAAAGCCTCTTCGCTTATTTCTGAGCCATTATCTGCGAAAACCTACCCATCTAGTATGCATATTCTAGCAGCCATTAAAATGAATAACAAGCCAAAAACATAAGAAAGTCTGCATAAAAGCCCAGTAAACTTCATAAAAGTATGCAGAAGTGATTTGACGTGCCTGCTCAGAAGGCAAAAACCCATAAACCTTGTCGGGAAATGCTTCCTGCACCATTCCCCCACAATCTTTGCCTCACATTGCCCTTTTTCTCATTGCGGCACATAATCGCCGATGTTGGGTTGATGCACGGTTGCAGATTGCGGGCTTGAAGATTGCGGGTCAGAGCCCGCAATCTTTAACGCCGCACCTACCGTTGCTTTGTTGAAGGCTTTCGGGCGGCGGCTCCCACCCTGATTTTTTATGTTGGAAATTCTGGAAGGTTTTGAGACAGTTTTCGGAGCGCCTCAATAGTCATTTCCCACGAAACGTTACTGGCATAAGCAAATCTCTTTTTATATCGCTGCCAGTGGTCTTTCAAAAGGGAGTTTTCTTCAATTACTTGAATGACAGATTGGAGATTCGCCATTTGCAGAATCGTGCCTCGCTTCTCGGCTGTCTTTTTTAACGCTGCGTAAAACGTGGCTTCGTCAAATACTTGTGTAGTCGTTAAGATATAGATATCGTAAAAATCTCTCATTCGAGTAGTTGTAGCGCCACGGGAAATAATGGCTTCAAGTTTCTCTGCCAAAATCGTTTCCAAGTTATAAGCCATGATGCTAATTGTTCTATCCTCAAACATCAGCGGAAGCCTATATTCGGTTTCTCTTGGCGTAACAAAATCCCCCGCTGTTATATCAACCTTAAGCATTTGGCGTGTTTTTTCGAGAACGGCTTCTATTGAAATTCTAAAGCCAGGATAGTCCACGTCATCTCGTATTTCCTCGATGCTGCGAACAGCAAAAGAAACGCCGTCATCAACAGAGACATTCAATACATTTTCAACGAAAGTAGCTGCTTCGGCTTGACTGAGCGCGTTGCCTTTTATTGTGGCGTCCACGTCCATGGTGGTTCGAGTTTCAATACCAACTATTGCAGCAATAAGCATGCCACCTTTGAGAATGAAGTTGTCCTTATAGTCTGAGACTGAGACTCTCTCCAAGAAACGTTCCATCATAAAACTCCGCAGAATTGTTTCGGCTTCCACGTTTTTAGCTTTTGCACGGTTTCGCACAAGAGCTTTGATTTGGGTTGCTGTTTTCACAAGAGCACCTCCATATAACTTTTTAACAGCTTTGTGACATTAAAAACTTCTGCCATCTGCATAAGTGTGTTCAGGTTTTTGTCGCGTCGCCTGGCGTAGCGCTTGATTGCATCGGTCACTACTGCGATGTCCATGTGGTTTCGACTGCGCAGACAATCGCAAATTGTTCGTTCCAAATCATAGGCGGCAATACTGTGTCCGAACATCGTAGGAAGTTGCGTTACTCCAACTTCGTGCAGTTCAGGCTTGACGCTAAACACCCGTAATCCGTCTTTTCGCAATCGTGTGGCGTTATAGCCCGTTGGCACGGTGACGACATAAGTAGTAGGGTCGCGGTCGGTAAGATCATGTAAAAACAGAGCCGTTTCGTGCGAATAGATAATTTTCGAGCGGCGTAATTGAAGGATATGCATTCTATCTTGAAATTCATTGGGCAAAGCATAAACCCCAAACGAGGGTCGTTCCAATTCGCCCGCCTTTGCGAGTAAGCGCAAGCGTTCGTTTGAAACGCCGACTTTATTTGCTTGGGCGGTAGTAATTGTTCCATCGTTTTGTTCCAAGACTGATTGAAGGCTGTTTGGTAGCGACATAGAACATACTCCTTGATTTGATATTTGTGCTTATATTGTAAAGCGTACTTGCACAAAAATCAATTCTTGAAGGACGGGCTTATCAACGTGAGGGTCGGGAGCCGCCGCCTGGGTGGCTTCGAGTCGCCATAGGTTGGTGCGGCGTTAAAAATTGCGAGTTGTCATTGCGAGGAGCACTGCGACGAATAGCCGCATAACAAAAAACTCGGTCCCCCGCTATCGGGGAACCGAGTCATTTCACCTCGCTTTTTTCTCGCAAAGCCTACAACGTTAGTCTTTCTTTCGCGCAACGAGTCTAAAGCGTTGGTTCTTCATTTTTGCGCCGCTTTTGAAACAACAGCACAAGCCCCAGTGTCAATCCACTCACAGCCATCAAGCAGCCCCAAAGCCAAATCGTGGTTGTGTCGCCAGTTTTCGGAGCCACCGTCGGCGGCGGAGTCTTTGGCGAGACTTTCGCAGGAGGTTCAACTACGGGAGGTTCAACCGCAGATGGTTCCTCGGGTGGCGGCTGCTCCTCTGGCGGAGGAGGTGGTTCCTCAGGCGGGGGCGGTGGTGGCGGATCGTCGGCCAATTCTGCCGTCCAAATCCACTTTATCAATCCAAGAAGGTCTTGATATTCATTGCCCATCGAAGGATCAACCCTCATCTGAACGTTGAGCCTCTTCAATTCTTCGGGCGCAAACATACCCAAACTGATGTCATAGCGCATCGATTCAGGATTGGACGCATCGCCATACGGGTTGCCCCATATCGGACCGTCGTAGATAACCCTGCCGCTTTCATCGGTAACAATAATAGAAACGTATTCTTGCAAAAGTTTGTTAATGCGCGCCAGCGTTTCGGGGTCATTGCTTATCTGTTCGATGTTTTCGGCACGCAAGAATATTTCTACTTCGCGGTCAAACGCATTGGCAACTTCAATAGTTTGTGACCTGGTTTCTCCTGGTACGAGGTTCTTGAAATTGGCGAACAAATCGCTGTTTTCAGGATGGAAAACAAAGTTAGGTTCCCCTCCCGTAAAGGTCGAACGCGCAACTATCGGCGTACCTGGGTCAGACACATACGTCGGTGCACCGAGATACTCAAGCGTCTTGCCCCAAAGAGAAGGACCATCTCCTGCGGCTTGAACACATTCCATCTTCACCGTAATAAAGGCTTCAAGCCCCTGATATTCATTGCCGATATCACTGGCAATACTAAAGGACCTAAACAACGGCTCAAGAGTGCTTTCCCCTGGCTTCAAAACGCCCAGGTAATAGAAGTAACCATCGTTGGCATCATAGCGCCAGTATTCATCGTTATACACTATGGTGATATTGTCGGTGGGAAGAGGAGCGAGCGCTTGATTCGTTCCTTGGAGCGGCTCTCCCCAGCTCTTCTCAATCTTAACGCGCACAACAGCATCGCTCGTGCCCGTATTTTGCACGTTGACAACCTTGTCTACCGTGGCACCAGGAAAAACATCCTTGGCGCCAACATATTCTTCAACGATGCGCGCATTTACGCCCGCCGTATCGATGACATGAACAGATTCGCCGATATACTTCACTGCGGCAAAGGTTGTCCCTATGCCTGAAACCACGAACAGTATCGCCAACGCTGCTACTACAAAATGAACTTTGAACTTATACATCCACCAATCACCTCCTCATCTAAAATCTCTCAAACAGGTACTCGCTTAGGCTCGAACAGTCATACCTACTATATTTATACTCACACTCATGCTGCCCGAGCCCTTCTGCGAACTCTTATACGAATCTCGTAATTCTTACAATCACTAAGCCAAAACTACACCCGTGGCTTCGTTGAGTGCTGCAAACGCAGTGGCTGCGTTAGGCATTTCGGCTGCCTGTATGGCTTCCGCCTTCAAGATAATCTTGTATCCGCTGCCTGGCGCCGTTATTTCAACCGTGCCATTGGGCAACACTTCATAGCTAGAGCCATGCAGGGTACAAATTTCTTCATTGCTCCACTCTTTAGGAATCACTACATTGGTGAAAAGCACCGCAATATCAGGAACGGCCGCATCGAAGATTTCCTTGTAGTTGTAGTAGCGCACTCCTGGCTTGCCAGCTTCATTTCCTGCAAAGACAAAATCATCTTTGTTGTATTCGGCATAAATCTTGCCCGCAGAAACAAGCGCTTCTAACTGCTGCGTGGAATACACGTCGTTAACGGCAATGGTGGGGTTGGCGCTTCCGTACGCCTTATCAAAGAACAGCGTGCTCAAAATAAGGTTGATGCGCTCGGCATCGGTTATCAAAGCGCCGTTGGCACCGTCAACCAATTCCATGCGAACCCGCATGTAGCTTTGTCCTTCATGGGCGGTCACGGTCGGGTCTTTTTCCCGAACGCTCCCCGGCACGAGGTCAAGCCCGTCTCCGTCTTCCCAGTTAGGTTCTTCAATCCCAATTTTAATGTTTCCCATGGTGAACACATTTTCCACTTCATCATAGTCGGTGAAAAATGCCAACGTTGAAGCATACGCCAAAGCAGCCACTAATGCCACCGCTAGCGCGGTAAGGCTCAGTGCTTTTTTATTGGCAAAAAATTCTCTCATGGTATTTCTCCTTGTTATACGTATCATGCTCATGCATCTGATGAAGGTTTGTTGTTCTCGTTAGCGTTGATTGGCTCATCTTTTCTGCCCACTATTCTCACAATGCAATAGAGCAGGTACAGCGCAACAATGCCCGTTGCTACCAAAATCTTAGCTTGGAGAGTGGACAGCCAAACAAGCAGCATTCCCGCACCAGGAATATGAAGCTTTACGACTCCGATGATATTTTCGTAGCGCGAAGGTGCGTCAACGGCACTTCTTGCATTCGCAATACCCCAAGTAGTAAATTCATTCTTTTCCCGGTCAATGGCTACCACCCGATGGGTAACAACAATGTCGCCTTTTGTTACGAAGGTGATATCGTCACCTATTTGGATATTCTCAGCCGCTGTTGGGACAACAACCACCAAGGAACCCACGGGGATTTCAGGGGTCATGGAGCCTGTTGCAACCGCGCGAAACTCCACCCCACCAAGCCTGGTGAGCGCAACCAAAGCGATTGCAATCACCAAACTTATCGTAGCCACCCAAAACAATATGTTTTTAATAACTTTCATCAACATTCCTCTTCAGTCCTTGAAAAATTTTTCTAGATTAACAAATCGAGCAGAGCCACCGTGGCATCAGCAAGCGTATCGAACGCATCGTATTGTACCGCTCCACCGATTAGTACAATGTTGAAACCTTCCAATTCGTTCTTCAGCCAAGCCAAATCATCAGAAGTAACGCTGTCTTTGATGGTCACCGTCTCAAAGAGAGGGGCGGTGTCGTCGCCAGGCACCAATTCGTACTTGTATACCCAAACCTGCTCGACCGCATCAGTCATACCAGCATCTGCGATTGCCCAGTCAGCCGTATTCCAGTCAATCTCGATTAAGGTAAGCAGGCGTGCTAAATCGGCATCACCGAGCGGTGCATTTTTTCCATCCGTAAAGGTCAGATGAATTGCAACCCATTCACTGATGTCATTTTCAGACGTATTGGTGATTTGCGGGTCTTTGTCCACTACCTTGCCAGGAGTCAGATTTTCAGCATCTTCTGGCACCCAGTTTGGCTCGCTAATTTCTGCCTTGATGTTGTCTCCGAAGGTAAACATGTTGGTCAGTTCGTCGGTCTTGGTGAACAGGTAGGCGAATGTCAGTCCCGCTGCCAGCGTAAGAGCTAATACTGCCGATAGTGCAATGATATATTTTTTCTTCTTAGTCATGGTCGTTCAGTCCTTTCTCAAGTCTTTTTCTTGCTTAATTTCTACGCCGCAACGTATTTGTTGGCTTCAAACAAAGCGAGAAGTGCTTCAATGGTGGCAGGTGCGTTATACGCAGTCATCCCATCAACACCAGCTTGTACAACCGCGCCGCGAACGATAATTTGGAATCCGTCAATGCCTTCACCCGTGTGTCCGCAGTTGGGCTTCAGCGAAGCGATGTTTGCGGGGCAGCCTGATGCGTGAATTTCCACGGGTACGCAGTCGCACTTAACATCGTCGAGCGTGCCGCCCTCGGCAATCAGTTCCGCACCATCTTCGCCATAGATTGCGCAATTCACATGATGGCGATAGGTGGGGTCGCACTCACAGGCTCCGTACACATAGCATGAATCGGTGTGATCCATAGCAATGCTTGCCAACCAAGCGTATTCCGTTTCCCAATCAAGCGTGGGGTCTGCAGCAAGGTCAGCGGTAGTAAAGGCGGGCTTAATCGTGACCGAATTAAACAGCGGTGTTGAAACTTCTCCTGCAGCAAGCATTTCTTTGTAAACCCACACTTGCTCAACCTTGCCGTCCATAGCAACGTCAGCCAGTTCCCAATCGGCGGTGTTCCAGCTGATGTCGAGCAGGCGCAGCAGGCGTCCTACATAGTTAGCGTCGCCAGGATCATCGGAGAGAAGAGCGCCATGACCGTCGGTAAAGTTCAGACGAATAGCGGCGTATTCATCTACCCCATTGTCGCTTACATTGGTAATCATGGGGTCTTTCGCTACTTCTTTGCCTGGTGTCAAGTTCTCTGCTTCTTCAGGTTTCCAGTTCGGCTCATCAATCTTGCCCTTGATGTTTTCTGCGAAGGAAAACGCATTTTCCTTCTGGTCGGTCATTGCTGACAGGTATGCCAGGGTGGCGCCAAGAGCAACCAGCGCTACGAGCACAACCGAAAGGGTTATAACCAACCGTTTTTTCTTTGTCTTGTCTTGCATCATTTTCAGCCTCCTAAAACTACTTTCTACTTCTACTTCTATCTAACTTCTATCTATAAAAGCCTCAAGCCGATTTCTTTTGGCTCATATAAGCTTTGTAGCCCTTGTCTATGCTGGGAAAAGCCCGCTGAGAGCGCGTCCCGCATCTGCTGCGCTTGCAAAGCTTTGCGTTTGTATCGCAGCACCTTCAACCTTTATCTTGAACTGCCCGAGTCCCACCAGAAAATCAAGTGCTTCTTCACTCAGCGCTGGTGTGTCGTATTTATTGCAAACGTATACTTCGTTGAAAAGCGGTATGCTCGTTTGTCCTGGGCTCACGATTTCGGTGTAGTAAAACACAAGCGGGTGATTCACGTTCGGCTCAAGCGCACCGTCTATCAATACCCATTGATTTGACCAGTCGATTTCAAGCCACTTCAAAAGTTCAGTTGCCGTAGCAGAGTCCATAACGCTTCCGTTTTCGTGGATGAAGGTCAAACGAATTGCTACGTATTCATCAATTTCAGACGTATTCGTAACCATCGGGTCCTTCTTCACGGTTTTGCCTGGTACCAATTTGATGCCCTCTGCCGCTTCCCAGTTGGGTTCGCTCAAGCGTGCCGTGATGTTTTCTGTAGGAGAAAACATGTTGGACTGTGCGCTTGTCGTAGACCCCAAAGCGGCAACGGTGATTGCCAGGGCACTGAGGGCGACAACGGCAAATGCCAAGGAGAGTAAAATCAGGGTTGTGCGTTTTTTTGTTTTCATTTCTTACCCCTCCTTTCCTTAAAGTTTCACAACTGTGCCAGTTGTCATGTCGGCGCTTAAGCCCCATTCGCTTGGAGCGTTGCCTTCTGCTTGCAAGATGTCGGCCAATACTTCGATGTTTATTTGAGCGTCTTCGCCGTACTTTTCAAGTGCCGCTTCGCTCAAAGAAACCTTGGTCAACAAGACGCTTGTCTTGTTTGCTCCGTTCGCGGTTGTGGGGTAGAGCACATGGTTATAGTAGAAATAGCCATCGTCGCCATAAGTCCAGTTGGTTGCCCAGTCGCTCGCAAATTCGAGTATGACATCGCCTAAGTCCATCTTATTGTCAATCGGCAAGCTGAAATCAGCCAAATCACAAGCAATGTAGTTGCCATTTGCATCCGTGATGTAGGGCACTATCAGGGCGCGAGCAACTCCAGGAACGTAATCGGAACCAGTACCCATAGCGAGCTGTACTTGCTTGGTGTCCCATCCCGTAAAACGTTCTTCGATTTCAACGCTTGTCTTTCCGATGCCAAATACGTTTATCTCGGCGTTAGTCAACGCATAAAGATAAGCCATCGTGCTCAGTCCGAGTACGGCGAGCAGGGGTAGCAAGATAAGGGCAATACGGGGGCGCTTCGTTTTGCTCACGCTTGGGCGCCTTTGACCCCGATCTTTTGTCCATGCGGACCGCTCGAGCTGCTCAAACGAAGCTTGTTCAAATGAAAGTTGTTCTTGTCTTTTCAACATCTGGCTTTACACCTCCTTGCTTTTCTTAGTATTCGTCAATCGAGGGCATGTAATTAGTAATCGTGTTCTTGGCAAAGACCCACGGTGTGTCCTCGCGCGTATTCCAATAGGTATACAGTGCGCTTGAGTCTTCCGCCCAAAGCGTCACGCTTTGATTCTGTTCGTCAATGAGTGCTTCGGAAACATGGTCAGACTCGAGGCGTTCGGCTACCAAAGTGTAGGTCCAGTTGGACTCAAGTTCGGTCACGGTGTAGAAGCCGTAAGGCATGTCTACGAACGTGGCGTATCCATAGGTTTCGCCTGCCTCAATCGTAACAACCGCATACATCGTGCGCTCCACAGCACCTGGCTCTTCGTCGTTGCCGCAATATTCAACTTTGAACACGAAAGTTTCATCAGTTTTTGCGGGTTCGGTTAAGTTCTTCTCAATCAAAATCTCGTTAATCTCATCAACGTACAAGTTAATGGTGATGTGATGCCCGATATCGTTGACGTAGGTTTCCTTGTCTGTTTCGATGTTCGAATCATCCTTGTGAAGCTGTACATACCCAGCTTCTCCCGTCGGCGGATTTATCATCTTGTTAAAGTGCAGGTAGTAACCACCCTGGTCATCCTTCTTCACAATATAGGTAACCGTGGCGGATGCATGGTGCATAACGGTGTGGATGATGCCTGAATTGGTATCAGGAAGTTCCTCGAAGAAGTAATAGTCGAGCGGAATTTCTATTTCGGCTCCTTCAACAAGGTTCGCCCCACTTATTTCAGCTGTACCCGCAACTGAGCCATCGAGTTCGCGCATGATGAGCTCAATTTTCTTGACCTTAACGCCCTCGTTTGCCTTCTTCCAGGCTCCTGCCATATTGGTGGCTTGAGTGTTTTCGAGTGCTTCGGCGTGTTGCGCCGTAGTTCCCGTATAGGTGTATCCCCGTACATCTTCATCATCGGGAGCTGCCATTGGTTCTAATACCGTGTCGGTCGGGGCATTGGTGCGTGAATTGAACACGTTTACATTCAAATCGTATTCGCCTGGCTTGATGGTGATGACCTTTTCGTCAACGCGATAGCGCCCGTCTGCCAATACCCAGTAGTAGGTAACGATATATTTATTTTCACTGGCCATGCCGCTGTAAAGGGGCTTTTCGCCGTTCCACATTTGTTCGTCAAGCGTGGTGTCGTTATTGGTTGCAGGTCCCACCACCCCAATAAGGTATTGAGGCACGAGCTGTATATCGCCGTATATCGGGTCGTAGTCCTCGGTGAGCGCGTTGCCATCTTTGTCCACATAGAATTCACCCGTGGGGTCTTTCTTTGCGCGCCAGATGTCGGTATTTACCCACGCACCCTGACTGGCGGTAAAGTGCGTTACGTCGGTTGGAGCGAAATAGTAATCCGTCGTATGAGCACTTGGGTTTGCTACCAACGGATACGTTGGAGTGAGCATCGGACTTTCGCTGGGATAACCCATGTCGAGTGACTCAGACCAAATTTCAGCATCGTCAATCCCCACAACCATGTTGTCTTTTAAGTTATCCATCATCGCCAATTCGACATCCAGGCGGTGGTTGTAGGTATCTCCCGACATGATGGTCTGGTCTTCGCCTGCATCCACACTCATATACGAAATCAGGCGTAAGGGGCGATGTCCTTTTTTGCCCGCGACAAATTCGCTTACGTCATACCAGTCAAGACCAGGATGTTCGATGCTTACGTGTCCGATGTCGTCGTTAATAAAAATGTGGTCGGTGGTTTGAAAGCCGCCATGCCAACCCGACACCCAAGAAGGTGCGCCACCTGGAATTTGCTTCGTCCAAGCTGTGTCGTTGGCAGCAATCTTAGTAACCGGAAAATCGGTGATGATGTCGCGCACGGTGTCATAGGTGTAGATGCCACCTTCATGGTTGGTTCCACCGGGACGTGAGTTCCAGGTTGTTTTTTCCGGGGTGCGCACACCATTACTATCCCATTCATAGCCTTCTTTCCAGGTATCCAAGAACACGGTTGCGGTGGACGCCTTAGACCAGGCTTCTACTGTGGCAAGTTCTTTTGCCAACCAGCCGTCACCTGTTGTGGGGGCGGCATGCGACCTGAGTTGCGGGTAGTGCTGCGGTTGATAGCTCCACAGCGTGTTATTACTAAAGCCCCTAAAACCAAGATCGCTTATAGTTCCATAGCTACCGCTCGCAAGCCCTGTTCCCGCTTTGATGGTGCTGGAGGTCAAGACCCCGCGCACACCGTTGTAGGCGGAGCTCACGTTCGTGTCGGTGAACGACTGTGCCATGTAGTTTTTATCTGTTCCAACCGTCCATTCACGCATGGCGGTGGTTTGTTTGTCGTAGTAGCAATACTGAATTCTCACGCTGAGAGCATCAGAGCCATTAGCCGTATTGCTCACAATTCTGCTTAGGTCGTGCTTCATAGAAGCAAAGCCGCCTACGCTGGCAGGAGCGTTGAGGTTTACGTCGTAGTTGCCAACTTCGCCCGCCGCATAGACGTTCCTCAACATGTGGCCTGTTCTTGTTTGTGCCGTTGCACCAGCAGCCTGCCCGTTATACATGTCCGCATAAAAACCACCTTGGCAAGCAGGGTTGGTACGCAGGCCAACCAGCGTTGTGGAATAGCAACGCTCAATGGCAACGCCGTTACCCGAATTTGCCGCTGTATAAAAGCCGCCGAGATACTGATAGCCTTCCAGCTTGCCCGTTGAATAGCAGTCGGTAATGTTATTTGGGTCGTAAAAGGCAATAAAACCTGAGACCTGCAAGCCACCATACATCTCTGCTGAAGAAAAGCAGTTCGTGACGGTAGCGCTGGTGCCCCTCGTTCCACAAGACATGAAGGCTGCCGAATGTTGTGCTGTGCCGCAAATGAGGTTATCCACCGCATAGCAATTGCTCACGGTGCCGTTTCTTATTCCGCGCATAAAGCTGACGACGTGTTCGCGCCCGTAGACAAAACCGCCCTCCACAGAACAGTTGCTAATGGTCGATGAGTTCGATACGGTGGAATCATTCGAGATGCCAGTCATGAACAACTGGGTACCGAGGGTTGACCCTGAACCCTGGGAACCATTTATGGGTCCTTGCTGGTTTGGGTAATCCTGACGCACACCAAAGACCAAAGACTTCAGCACATGCACATCGCTCACGGTTCCCCGCTGCGCTGAGTGCTGGCCAAGAACAGAAGAACCCGCAATCCTCATAACACCATCCGAGCCTACGTAGCCCAGTGATTGCCCCGCAACAACTTTGCAGGTTTCCATTGAGAAACGCTGAAAGTTTCGTGTCGCATCGTCTACTCCAGAGTCGGTTGAATTTCTGCCCGAGTTGTACAGCCCAACGCTGTCGCCACCAGCGGCAGGTGTTCCCGCAGCATTGCCAAAGGTGGTCTGGAGGATGCCCATGTTATAGATAGTAAAATGGTTGCCGGGTGTACTGGTCAGGGTAACCGTGCCAGCAATGGTGCGCTGGACCAGTCCCCAGTTGAAGTTGTTGCCGTTCAAATCGATATTCGCACCCAGTTGAACGGTCATAGCAGTTGTGCTGGTGTTTGTGGTTTCCGACAAAACCCATCTCAGCTGCTCGCCAGAATAAACCGTATACACCCTCGGGTTGGTTCCCGTGTAGGTTGGAATACAGAGAGGGTCGGTTGTTGGCGTGATAGTGGTGTTGTTGTTGTTCTTGTTTGCTGCACCATTGTTTCCATTTCCAACCGTGCCCTTCCAAGCCCAGCGAACCCCGTTATACATGTGAGCGCCTGTGTCAGCTGGATCTGTCCAGTCGAATTTGTTTACGCCCTTGTTATGCCAGATGGTATTCACATAATTAATCCAGGAAGCTGGGAGACGGACGTTGTTGCTGTATTGCGAATTGTAGTAGTCTCCGTTGCCAACCGTAGGCGCACGTGTGAGCATCCAGTCATCCTGAGCAATGTCGTTCGTACCGCCGCCGTTGATGCCAATGCCCATCGGCATAATAGATATGCCTTCGCCCAATTCAGCTTCCATGGGCGCGATAAGATTTTCTTCGCCCAAGGATTGTGCGTATTCAACTTCAATACCTTCATCAAGAGCAAAGGTTGCTTCGGAATTGTATTCGGGGCATTCAGCGTTTGCTGCATCGTGCAGTCCGTTTTCGCATGTGCATTCAACAGCCAGTGGCCCAAGAGTGCTTTCTTGCTCAGGCGCATTCGGTTGTTCTTGCGCTTGCGCTTCGTCGCCCAAGATGTTTTCGTCTTCGTGGTCGCAATCCCCATCATGCTCGTGGGGGCTTAAGTCCTCGTCAAGAACGGTTACCTCGGCAAAGGGGACTTCCCCATCAAATTTGAAGCCCTTCATCTGCGCGGTAAAGGAATAGGTTCCTTCTTGGCTTGCCTTATAACTGCCCTTCCACGTAACAGGAACATCTAACACAACACCAAAGATGGTGCCCTGTTTGTCGCATGCGTAGAAACCTTCGTCTGCGCCATTGTAAGTACCATGGACGCGGTAGGCTCGCGTTTCGTCAGCATAATAGATGGTATAAATGACCAATTCGTCTGCGGCGCGCAGTTCTTCTTCGCCGCGCGGAGCAACATAACCGTACCAGTAATAATCGAAGTTTTCGTCTTCGTCGGGCACGGGTGCGGTTTGCACAAAGCCCTCTTGAGCGCTTTTATCAACCTTGACGGTTTCGCCTTCGCCTTGAGCGTTTACGGCGACCGTGACCGAGACAAAGGTTTCACTGGCAGCAATAAGCTCGCCGTTTGCGGCGGCTTTTGCGGCGGCTTCGTCAGCCTTTTCGGGCTTCGGAAGTTCACATACTGCCCGCAGTGTTTCGGGTAAATCCAGCGCATCTCGAGAAGTTCCCAGTTCTACCCATGCGGTATAGACAGGGTTGACCATCTCAAAGCTAATGATATCGCCCGATTCTGCACCATAGGCACCTGACGGGCCGATCGAAAGCAAGCCTGGCCAAGACGCCACTAGCAGTGCCGCAACGATTACCTGCACAAAAGCGCGCATTCCTCGTTTTTCTCCTTTTTTATTAAACATATACACACCCCTTCCTAACTTACCTCAAAGCGTCCGTTGCAACTTTTTTGCCTCTT
Organism: Eggerthellaceae bacterium; assembly: GCA_009782615.1. GTDB lineage: Bacteria > Actinomycetota > Coriobacteriia > Coriobacteriales > Eggerthellaceae > WRIS01. The sequence continues at coordinate 14,028 of WRIS01000002.1, forward strand.
TTAAAAAGGCGTCGACAACGGGACGGACCAAAGAACAAAATGAAAAAGAGGCAGCAGACTTGTTCGTTGAGAAAGAAGATTCCTTCTCAACGACAAGTTCTGCTGCCCCATAAGGTAAGCATGCAAAAATACTATTAGTTTGTAGTTTCGGCGACACACTCATGAAGAGCCTCCTACAACCTGCGGTATTTGGAAGTTCCACCCATCCAAATATCCAACCAATACAGACTTTTGCTTTTGTATGCATCGCATACCCGCAACAAGTCCATCCCCTGACCGCTATCCCTAGCTAGGTCGTTGCCTCTATCCTATTTAATTTTTAATATCCAAAATCCACCCGCAAAGCTATCCCCTTTGAAGCTTTGCAAACTAAACGCTTAGGCCCGTTAAACGCATTAAACAAACGCACGCGACAAAGCCGACTTATTGCTTAATCGCATAACCGTTACAAATGAAAACCCACCCGTCTAGTGAGATTATTCTAGCACCCGTCAAAATAAATAGCAAGTGCGCTCTTTTTACAGGCTTGTTACAGATTTCTTACGGCTTTATTACGGCCCTTCTAAATTACCCTCCGAAATCGTAGAGACTTTTAGTGGCCTGACGAAAATCGTCGTACACCTCTTGGGCAATAGCTTCATCTTCAACCAGTTCAAAAGATGTTGGCTGCCCCTCTTCGTCGACTTCGGTTACTTCCAAAAGCAAGACCTCGCCTGAAGAACCAGCGGGAATATCCTCGGTCACAGGAAAGAAGAAGCCGTACTTTCTTTTCTTGTGGATAATCAACCCCAAGAATTCGAGGTTGACTAAAGAGCCTTCTTCGTCCTCGAAGGTGAACACAAGACCCTCTTCAATCGGAGGGCAAAAGTGAGGGGCGCTTCCTTGCCTCATATCACATTCCCTTTCCTGTTTTCGTCACCTTCGTCATTGCGGGCTTGACCCGCAATCTTCAACCTGCCTATCAACGACTAGGTTGCTTCGTCACTGCGTTCCTCGCAATGACAGAGTGCGTTAGTCTTTCTTGCGGCGGTAGTGGTGGTTGCTTTTGTGCTTTGTTCCCTGCCCGCTTGCGCCTTCTTTGTCTGCGACTCCTGCTTTGTTGTCCTGCGCGGCAATACTGACTGCGGCGTTTTTTGCACCCGACATGCCTGCAAACGCAGGTTGTACTCCCGACAGGTTCGGGCGCGCAAATTCAAAACGAACGATTTCGGGCCCGTACTTCTTAGCCAGTTTCGCAAACTGCGGTTCGCGTGTTTTCCACATCGAATAAAGCGGTGCTGCGATAGCGATGGACGAATACGCACCACACACAAGCCCCACCGTCATGGCAAAGGCAAAGTCGCGCAAGGTTTCTCCGCCAAAGAGCAACATGGCAACAACGGGGATAAGCGACGAAAGCACGGTGTTAAGCGAGCGGATAAACACCTGATTGATGGAATGGTTCGCCATGCTCATAAAGGTACACTTGATGTCGGAATCCTTCATGTTGTCAGCGATGCGATGGAACACCACCACGCTGTCGTAGAGGGAATAGCCCAAGATAGTGAGCAAGGCAGCAATCGTGTTCGGGCTGATTTCTCGCCCAAACAAGGTGTAGATGCCCATAATCAAGATGAGCACGTGGAGCACCGACACAATGGCGGTGATGCCCATTTTGTATTCAAAGCGAAACGCGATATAGATGATGATGACAATTATCGAAACCAAAAACGCGATAAGGGATGCCCGCACCACGCTTGTTCCCCAGTCGGGGCCTATCGTCGTTACTTCGAAATTATCGGTTGAAAGACCAAACTTGTCTGCCACCTGTCGCGCACTTGCAGCAGCTGTTTCGGCGCTCATGGTAGTGGTGCGCACCAAAAAGCCGTTGTCGCCGTCGGCATAGGTTGTTTGGATAACCGCATCGGGTTCGCCCGCTTCGGCAAACGCCGCACGCATGTCGTCAAGTTGAACATTTTCGGTGCCGTGGAAGGTAACCGAAGTGCCTCCCACAAATTCAATGCCGAAGTTCATGCCCTTGATGCCCGCTATCGCAAACGAAGCCACAACGAGAACTGCGGCGATGCTTAAGAAAATTTTGCGATAGCCTAAGAAGTTAATGTCTTTTTTAATGAAGCGCCCGCGCAACTTAGGCTCTTGCGCATCCTTGCCAGGAACCGACACCGCAGCCTGTTTGGCTGTAAGAGCCGAAGTCGCCTTGACTTTGGTTTTGGCTGTTTCCTTGGTTTTGGCTGTTTCCTTTTCCCTTTCAAACGTTTCTACGGTTTCTGCGACACCTTCGCTATCTTGCTGATATACGCCTGAAGCCACAAGGCTTTCTTTGGTGCCCCAAAAAGCGGGGTGTTTGGAAATAGAGCGCGGAGCCAACAGGCGAATGAGCGGCGCCTTGAACACCAGCATCATGAGAATGTCGCACATAATACCGAGCGCAAGCGTCATACCAAAGCCCTTAACCGAAGCGCTTGCCAAGAAAAAGAGTGCCAGCGCCGACACCATGGTTACCAGGTCGGCGTCGATTGAGGTTTGAATTGCGTGGCGCACACCCGTGATGGAAGCAGCCCGAACCGAGCGTCCCATGCGGATTTCTTCCTTGAATCGCTCAATGGTGAGAATGGAAGAGTCTGCCGCCATACCAATAGTAAGCACAATGCCCGCGATACCCGCAAGCGAAAGACTGAAAAGCCCGAGGGCAGAAAGCGTTGCTAAAATGCCCAAATACAATACGGCGAACACCACCATGGCAGCCGCCGCAATAAAGCCCAAACCTCGATAGAAGAAGAGAAGATAGAGCATAACCAGCAAAAGACCGAGGGCAGCGGCAAGAGCGCCTGAGCGAAGCGCGCCCTGACCAAGCGTGGGGCCTACCACCTGGCTTTGCGAATATTCAAAACTAACGGGCAGAGAACCGCTTTCGAGAATGGTTTGAAGCGATTGTGCCTGCGCAAGCGTGTAGTTACCCGTAATGGAGACTTGCCCATTCGGAATAACGCCCTGTACTGCTGGTGCGCTTTGAATTTCGTTGTCAAGAACGATGACAATCTTTCCTTTTGTGGGGGCAAGTTCTCTTGTGGCAGCCGCAAAAGCTTGCGAACCTGCGTTGTTGAGAGAAAGGCTTACCGAATAGCTGGTTCCTGTTTCGTTGGCTTTCCCCACAGAAACCGTTGATATGTGCGCACCTGTAATAAGGGGCGTATAGGTTCCGTCCTCAACCGTAAGCGATGCGGTTTCTCCTGTGGGGAGTCGAGTGCCGAATTCATCGGTAACATAGCCTTGCGCGTAGATGTCGCCCGAGTCAATTTGTTGTCGAACGTCTTCGTCGGTAAAGGAATCAAGGCGGGCAAATTCGAGTTTACCCGTCTTGCCGATGGTGGCAAGCGCTTGTTCAGTGTCGGACAAGCCAGGGATTTGAACGAGAATCTGGTTGGTGCCTTGTACCTGCACAACTGTTTCTGACGCGCCGAGCGCATTCACGCGGCTTTCGATAATCGCACGGCTCTTTTCCATTTCGTCGGAAGTGACCTGAGCGCCATCGGTTCCTTTTGCCGCAAGAACGACCGAAAGCCCGCCCTGGATATCGAGTCCTTGATTGATTTTTTCTGTGGGCGGCACAAACATAAAGATTGAGCCAACTGCTAAAAACGCAACGAGCACCAACAGCCAAATATTGCGTCTATCGCTCTCTAAAAGAGTTTTTTTCTTCGTTTGCTTAGCAACCATGACGAAGCATCATCCTTTTCTCTACCTTGCCTTTTTGTCGTAGGAAGGCTTGCTTTTTACCTAACCTTCATATTGTGCCACAACTCTTCGTTTTGAACAGCCAAAAACACGATATCTTAGGGCAAGTTGGGGCTAGAATTCACAAATTAAGAGGAAAAGTCAGAGCTTATCGGGGGATGAGGCGTAGCGCAGTGGTGGCGAGGGCGGCGGGCGGGGTGCGGGCAGGGGTGGTGGCGGCGGGGTGGGTGGTGGCGGGGTGGGTGGCGAGGGTGGCTAGACAATAAACATGGCATCGCCAAAGGAAAGAAAGCGATAGTCGGTTTCGAGGGCATGCTGGTAGGCGTTCATGATGTTTTCCCGTGTTGAAAAGGCAGAAACTAACATCATGAGGGTCGAGCGCGGAACGTGGAAATTCGTAATGAGCGCGTCAACCACGTTGAAGGGCGAGCCTGGGAGCAGATAGAGCGCCGTTGCTTCGTGCTGACAGGCGCACAAGGTGCTCGATTGCGCATCCCACGCACTTTCTAAGCTGCGCACGCTGGTGGTTCCTACCGCAATCACGCGGCTTCCCCGCTCGTGTGCTTCAGTAACTGCATCGACCACGCGGTCAGGCACCGTGTAAAACTCGGTATGGATGCGATGCGCCGCAGGATTTTCTTCTTCGACAATGCGGAAGGTATCAAGCCCCACCTCAAGTTCAACCGTTTCAAAGTAGGCGCCTTTTGCTTTGATGCGCTCGATGAGTTCGGGCGTGAAATGAAGTCCTGCGGTTGGTGCTGCGGCGGATTTTTCCTGCGTGGAAAAAACGGTTTGGTACAGCTCTTCGTCGCCGTGATAGTTTTTGATGTAGGGAGGAAGCGGGGTGTGTCCGACCTGATGAAGTGCTTCATCAAGGGTTTTACAGCTTGGGGTAGAGAGTCTTACGAGACGCTCGCCCTTGTTGGTGGGGTCGGTGAGATTGGCGGGATTGGTAGGGTTGGTGAGGTTGGCAGGGTTGGCGTTTGCGTTCTTTTCACCTTCGAGCGCCTCTCGCGCCCAATCGATGATTTCAGCTTGTAAGACCACCTTTCCCTGCGCGTCGCAAAAATCAATACGCGCACCTGGTTTTAGACGCTTGCCAGGTCGAACGAGCGCTTCCCATAAGGCGGTTGTATTGGGTGAGGCATCTGGTGCAGTGGTGGGCACCGTGGCGGGCTTGGCAAAAACTTCGCGCAAGAGCAAGAGTTCGGCACTGCCTTTAGTTTTGTGCTTGGTGCCGAAAAGACGCGCAGGCATAACACGTGTTTCGTTTGCCACAAGCACATCGCCTGGTTGGATATAGTCATAGATGTCGCTGAAAATTTTATCTTCAAGCGCACCGCTTTCGCGGTTCATGACAAGCAGTTTGCATTCATCGCGCACCCGCGCGGGTTCTTGGGCGATTTTTTCTTCGGGGAGCACATAGTCGAAGTCGCTTGTTTTGAGGAACATGGCTGTTTCCCCTGATGCAGGAGCGGGTGCTTTGCTTGCTTTGCTTGCTTTTGCGCCTGCCTTTGTGCTTGCTTCCTTGGGCGCGGGACTAGCTACCTTTGCTGCTTTGCGGGCGCGTTTGCGTTCTTCGCGCTCTTCTGCCGCTTCATCTTGTGAAAGGCGACATCCGCAGAAATTCTGTCGATACATACCTAAGCTGCGGCTACGCCGTGTTGCTTCTTGATACAGGGGGCGAAAATCTCTGAACACCACTTCCAAACCATAGGCGCGTGCCCTGTCTTGCAGTTCTTCGGCAATTACTTCTGTGAACTGATACGGACTCACCGAAAGCGTGGTTGCGATTCCCTCAAATCCGTGTTCTTTTGCGTAGCGCGCCGCTTCTTCGAAACGCAGATGATAGCACGCACGGCAGCGCTCGCTGCGGTCGTAGTCGGGGGCTTCAACAATCGGGCTTATTGCTGCGCCCCAAAGAGCGGGGTCATACACCCCTTCCACAACAGGAATGCCTTCTTCGTTTGCCCAAGCAAGCAGCGTATCGCGGCGCAGGGCGTATTCTTGTTCGGGGTGGATGTTTGAATTCATATAGGCAATAGTGATGTCGTGCCCCTCTTGCACAAGAAGACGCACTGGCTCAAGCGAGCACGGTCCGCAACAAGCATGAAGTAGTAATTTCATAGGAAACCAAACGCCCTTTCTAAACTGCTTTATACTACCAAAGGCATAGTATTGCGTCGACACGAGAGGTGAAATACATGAATCAGACTTCTTCCCAATATCGGGCGATTTTCTTCGATTTGGACGGCACGCTTTTGTCCATGGATACAAGCACGTTCATGCGCAGCTATTTTGCGCTCCTTACCCGCTTTGTTGCGTCGCACGGTCTTGATGAGCAGCGTTTTACCGCGGCGCTTTTTGCTGGAATAGAAGCGATGTCGAACCATGCAGGCAGGCGCAGCAACGCCGCTGTTTTTTGGGACACCTTCTTTGGGCAAATCGATGAGAGTCGTGAGGTGTGGATTCCCTTGTTTGAAAGTTTTTATGCCAATGAATTTGACACACTCGGGAAAGACGTGGTGGCAAACCCCTTTGCGGTGCAGGCGATTGAGATTTTGCAGAAAAAGGGCTATCCCCTTGTTCTGACCACTATGCCGATGTTTCCGCTGACTGCCGTTGAAAAGCGCCTTGGGTGGGCGGGTATCAACCCTTCGGTATTTCAGCGCATCACACATTTTGAAAATTCTACTTCGGTAAAACCGCATCTTGGCTACTTTTTGGAAAATCTGCAAGCGTCAGGGCTTGTGAGCGCGACGGTGAATTCTGGTGAGGTTTTGTTAGTTGGAAACAACACCGAAGAGGACCTTGCGTGCTTGCAGACAAACATTGACGCATACCTGATAACCGACCTTCTGCTAAACCCTAATGATTTTGATATTGAACAAGTAAAACATGGCTCATTTGAAGATTTTCTCGCTTGGGTGAGCGCGCTTCCGCCTTGCGAAAATCCTGCCACTGATTTCAATACGGGGCTTGTTGGCTTAGCGGCTCACTTTGCCGCCTTAGGCAAATCTGAAGTGGCACAGATTCTTGCAGAACAGGGTATCCCAGACATTGATTCTGCCGCGGTGGGGGGACCAACCATGAGCATGGGCGGCTTAGCGGGTGGCGATTTATCGGGCATCGGTTCTTAAGACCATGGCTCTTTTTGACTTCACCCTCGAAAAAACAAGCGGCAGTGCCCGAGCAGGGCGATTTGCGACCGCGCATGGCGAAGTCCAAACGCCGCTTTTTATGCCTGTGGGAACACACGCAACGGTAAAGGGCGTTTTGCCCGACCAGCTGCACGAACTGGACGCTCAGGTGATTCTGGCTAATACCTATCATTTATTCCTTCGTCCTGGAACCGACGTTGTTGAAGCCGCGGGCGGCTTACATCGCTTTATGAACTGGGACGGTCCCATCCTGACCGACTCGGGCGGTTTCCAAATTTTTTCGCTGGCAGACACCTTGACGCTTGATGACGACGGTGTAGCGTTTCGCTCGATTTATGACGGCAGTAAACAGCGCTGGACACCTGAGGACAATATGGACATCCAGCAGCGGCTCGGTGCCGATATCGTCATGCAGCTCGACCAGTGTGCTCCCTATCCTGCCACACGTGAGTTTGTCGAGCGCGCCATGGAGCTTTCTGCACACTGGGCAAAGCGCTGTTTGGTTGCTCACACACGCAGCGACCAAGCCTTGTTCGGCATCGTTCAAGGTGGCATGCATCTTGATTTGCGCCTTGAGTCGGTGAAGTGCTTGCGTGAAATCGGCGAAGAGAGCGCGGCGGCAGGGCACAAGGATTTTGCGGGTTTTGGGATTGGTGGCTATTCGGTAGGAGAAGAGCACGACATCATGTTTGAAACCTTAGGACAAGTTGCCGCCTCCCTTCCTGCAACTAAGCCGCGCTACCTTATGGGGGTCGGCAACCCCACCACGCTGCTGCGCGCCGTGCGCGATGGCGTTGACATGTTCGATTGCGTTTTGCCGACACGAACCGCGCGCATGGGCACGGCGTTTTCTTCAACGGGGCGCATGAATATACGCAACGCCCAATACACGCGCGACTTCAGTCCGCTTGACGAACAGTGCAGCTGCCCTGTATGCGCCCACTATTCGCGGGCGTATATCCGCCATTTGGTGAAGTCCAACGAAATGCTCGGCGGGATTTTGCTTTCGTTGCATAACCTTTTCTTCTTGCTTGATTTGATGCGACGCGCTCGCGAGGCAATTCTTGCGGGTAGCTTTGAGGCTTTTTATCAGGACTGGATGAATTCCCCCGCTCGCGATGATTATTAGACAATAAAAAAGGATGCGCGGTTTTCTTTGCGCATCCTTTTAGTGGTTAATACTTGTTGGCTCGGTGTCTTTTGTGCGAGACGCTGCTACCTTGTTCTTGCGTGGAGAGCACGCCCGTAAACGTTAGAGCGGCGCTGCAAAAGAGACATTGCCATAAGCATCAGGCTCGCCATTCCCAGCAGTAAGGCCATCGTGGAGGACAAGCCCGAGTCGCCCGTTTTTGGAGTCTTGCTCGGTGCTGCAGCTTCTTCGTCGCCGTCGGCATCTGCCGCGTCGCCAGGTTCTTTGTCAGCAGGCTTGTCGCCGTCGGCAGGTTCTTCTTCGCCGTCGATAGGATCGTCTCCCTCAACGGGGTCATCACCTTCGTCGCCAGGGTCAACAGGGTCATCACCTTCGTCTCCCTCAACAGGGTCGTCGCCTTCGTCGCCTGGGTCAACGGGGTCATCGCCCTCGTCGCCTGGGTCAACAGGGTCATCGCCCTCATCGCCTGGGTCAACAGGGTCGTCGCCTTCGTCGCCAGGGTCAACAGGGTCGTCGCCCTCGTCGCCAGGGTCAACGGGGTCATCGCCTTCGTCGCCAGGGTCAACAGGGTCGTCACCTTCGTCGCCTGGGTCAACAGGGTCATCGCCTTCGTCGCCTGGGTCAACAGGGTCGTCACCTTCGTCACCTGGGTCAACGGGGTCATCGCCCTCGTCGCCAGGGTCAACAGGGTCATCGCCCTCGTCGGGAGTATAGTAAAGCTTTAATTCTAAAGAGCCGTCCTCAGCAACGGAGCCGCTTAATATATTGTTGGGATTGTCGGCGTTAAAGGTGTAGCCAGGGAAAGTCTTGATCTCGGCTTCTGCGTTCGCGCCAACAACATCGGTTTCTTCTGTTATGGTCTCAAGGAGTTCTCCTGTTTCTTCATCGTAGTAAGCAATCGTATACGCAGCAACGTCTGCTTCTTCAGGATCAATTGCTGGAGTAAAGACCCAAGTTCCTACGAACGCTACATCATTTTCGGGCATTTCGAATTCACCGTCTTCAACAGTTGCGTCTTCAGTCTCCCAACCATTGAACACCCACGTACCTTTTACGCCGTCAGAATTGGTGACCTCGGTCGAAATAAGATCGGCTGCAACCGTCACCGTTTCACCCTCTTGGTAGCTTTCGGGTTCAGGCAGGGGGGAAGGGCTAAAGGTTGCTGGAGCGTCGCCCGTCACCTCATAAGTAACTTCATAGGAAGCCTCTTCGCTTGCCACACTTGCCTCAGCAGTGTCAAGGGCATCGTAGTCAAAATCGTTTTCTGGCGTTGTTCCGTAAGCAGCAACATGCACGATATTGTCTACAACCTTAGCAGCAACATCGTCCGCCGTAATCACGGTTGTGTAGGTGAAGACTTCCGTAGCGCCATACGCAAGAGAAAAATCCTTTGGATCAAGTCCGCCCTCATGAGACCACGTGCCTCCGTCAATTTCGTCTGTTAAGATAACTTTGCTGAAAGGGTTGTGTCCAGTGTTTTCAACAGTAATCGTCCAGGTGATGGTGTCGTCTACACGAAAGACCCCGTCTCCATCATGAGCACCTTCTTTTTCAACAGAAACATAGGCTTTGACTGGCTCCAGCGGAGGACGGTCCGTGGATCCACCCCAGCGAACAGAAAAACCAACACCGTCGTTAGCTCCCTGAGCATGCAGACCAATGGTCTCTGGAAGACCGCCCGTATATTCATCGAGCACCCATACTGAATAGTAGGGCGCGTTGTTGGAACCATAGTTGTCCCACGCCTTTGTGGCATCATGGGCTCCATCTATCTTTACGCTACTTAAATGTCCGTTTTTGTGGTCTGCCCAAAAAAGGAAGTAGAGGATTTTTTCGTCTTCATCCCAATAGAGATAGTCGAGTTCAATATGATTATTTGTGCTTTCCGCGCCAACGAAATCTAGATATTCAGCGTCCTGCATCAGGTCGCCAACAATATCCCAAACATTTTCCCAGCCTCGTGATGGGCTTTCTGGGGGATCTGCAGCCTCTAGTGGCATAATCGCGATGTCAGAAGAGGAGATTCCTCCTGCAAGAAGTTCGAAAGCAACTGCGGTTTTCGCAGCAATGCCTTCCGATGCGGCAGGTGCTGCCATTTCAAACGCCGCAGGCGCTTTGGCGCTCACCGCAATGCTTGTCAAGCCATCGGGATTTTCCGAAGCAAAGGCGTTGATAAGCCCGCCTTCTGACAAACCAAACATTGAGGGTGCCGCGAAAAACACCGTCAACAGACAGGTGAACATCGCCAACAGAATTCTTTCGCGTGCAAAGGAAAGTCGTGCAGATTTGCTATGCAAGCCCTGGGATGAAATAGTTCTCATCTTTGCCACCTTTAACTTCTCGTCCTACATCGGTCTACCAAAAACCGATAATCTCTTTTGCTTTGTCGAATATGACAAAGCCCGTTACCTAAATGAGAAGATGGGAATAGGGGCTACCTGCCTGCTTGCCCCGAGAAAATGCCGTATTTCGGGGACAGAGAAGTAAGCCCTCTTGCCATCTATACCCCGAAAACATCGAAACGACCTACCCCTGTCGTTTCTCATGAATTCTCCAAATTAGAGAAATTATTACATATAAATCGCTGTATTGGCAGCACAATCGCTATTTTTTTTCGATTTTGAAACGTGAGTGGTCACTTTTTTCACAGTACACACATAATTTCCGTCCTTGCGAAGCATAGCCTTTGTAGCCCTTGGGTCGCGCCCCTGTCTAAAAATAAACCCGCCTAAGCGTTGACGCTCGCAAAAAAATCGCCTACTATCTTTGAGGGCTGAAGGTACGCCTGCATCTGCGGCGTTTACTTCATCCAACAGCAACGTGTTTCGTTGCGCTCTTTTATTGTTCGAAAGAAAGGACGTTACTTGAAGGTTCGAAAACCGAAACCTCACAGTAATTAGTCCTTCGGCTTCCCTTGTCGGCAGTCGAAGGATGGCTGCGACACATCATCGGTATTGACATAGTTTTCCAAACGAGGCTTGTGGTGCATATACGCGCAACGCTGTCCTGTGGTTTTGGCGACTGTAAGTATCGACCGAAAACGACAAGGGGGTGCCTATGCTTTATCTCTCACAAATGCTCGGAGAACCTGTTATTGATTCGACGGGCACAAAGATTGGAAAGATTTCTGACCTGGCTATTTCGACAGGCGAAGTGTTTCCCCGCATTACCAGTCTGGCTTTTAAGGGGCCCGACAAGACACCATTCATGGTTTCGTGGCGCAAATATGTCGAAAGTTTTGACGAGGACGGCATTAATCTTGGAACCGAAGGCCACAATATTCGCTTTAGCTATCTACAACCTGACGAAGTTTTGCTCGCACGCGATTTGCTGAACCGTCAGATTGTCGATACGCAAGGAATGAAGGTTGTGCGCGTAAACGACCTTAAGCTTTCCGTTTCAGGCAAACAACTGCGCTTGCTCGGTGCCGAAGTGGGCTTTCGCGGCATCATGCGCGGAATTTCGCGTCGCTTCGAACGAAGCGTTGTTGCAGCGGCAAAGCTTTTCGGAAAGAAAATCGACGAGCAAATTATCGCCTGGAACTACATGGACTTACTTGACCGTGACCTTTCCAAGGTTCAGCTTTCCGTTACCCACAAACGCTTAAACGAACTGCATCCAGCAGATGTGGCAGACATCCTTGAACAACTTGACCCTCAGCAGCGGGCAAGCGTGTTTGCGCACTTAGATGACGCGCGCGCAACGGATGCTATTTCGGAAATGGAAGATGAGTTCCAAGCAGACATCATCGAAGATCTCGATGAAACCCAGGCTTCTGTTTTGCTGGGGAACATGGATCCTGACGACGCTGCCGATATCGTGCGTGACCTGTCGTATGAAAAAGCCGAAACCTTGCTGCGCTTGATGGGTGTTGAAGACGCGACGGCGATTCGCGGGCTTCTTGGGTTTAAGGAAGGCACCGCAGGCGGCATGATGACCACGCAATACGTTGCCGTCGCCGAAACGAAAACCGTGGCAGAAACAATTGAGGCCTTACGGGAACTCGACGAAGACTTCCCCACCGTTCACTATGTTTACGTGTTGGACGATTACGGCAAGCTAGTCGGCGTGGTTTCGCTGCGCACGCTGGTGCTGGTGAACGCCTCAACACCCGTGAAAGACATTATGTATACCGATTTGATTTCGGTGCTTCCTACCGAAACCGAAGAAGACGTTGCGGCTGACGTTTTCAAATATGACCTGCCCGCTATGCCCGTTGTTGATGAATCGGGCACGTTGTTGGGCATTGTTACGGTTGACGATGCCTACGACGTTATCGAAGAGGATGCCAGTGCCGAAAAGACTAAAAAGCGTGTTTTGGTAACCATCGGCCTTGTTTTGGCAGCATTAATTTTCCTTTTTGTTTACACGGCGGTTTTGTTCCAAGTTATTGGCTATCATCCTTTGAGTTCTGCGGGATAGTCTTGAGGTGATAAACATGGTTATCAAGCCTAAAAATAGTGCGGATAAAACCTCCGCTGAAGGGGCAGGTGCTGTCGGTTCCGCCGATTTGAGCGTTGGGGGCACTGGCGAGGGTGTTGCCGAAGGCGTGCTTCAGGCCCCCTCCAAGAAGAAAAGTAAACTCTGGTTGTTCCTTGCAGCGCTCGGACCAGGCGTTGTCACCGCTATGGCAGGCAACGACGCTGGCGGCATTTCGACCTATTCAGTTGTTGGTGCTGAATTTGGGTTCACCACCTTGTGGGTTGTTCCCGTTATGTGCGTGTTGCTGATTGTTGTTCAGCTGACCGCCGCACGTATGGGTGCGGTTACGGGCAAGGGTTTTGCGGCACTTATTCGTGAGCGCTTCGGAATACGCTTGACCGCTTTTGCCATGCTTGCGCTACTTATCGGCAATGTGGCAACCACGTTTTCGGAATTTGCTGGCATTGCTTCAGGCATGGAAATGTTTGGAGTGTCAAAGTATATTTCCTTACCGATTGCCGCTGCTGCTGTTTGGTTTTTGGTAGTAAGTGGCAGCTACAAGCGCATCGAAAAGATTTTTCTAGTCCTTTCCCTGGTGTTCGTCACCTACGTAATTGCGGCGTTCATGGCAGAGCCGAACTGGCAAGAAGCCGCCATCAACACCGTAGTGCCTCATGTGATAGGAAATATCAATTTCATATCGCTTGTCATTGCCATGATTGGTACCACCATTGCGCCGTGGATGATGTTTTTCAACCAAAGCAATGTGGTGGAAAAAGGCGAAGGCATTAAAGGGCTTTTCTCACAAAAGGTTGATGTGTATTCTGGCGTTATCGCCGCTTGCCTTGTTGCCTGGTTCATCGTTATCACCACCGCAACCGTGCTTTATCCTCATGGTATTGCTATCGAAAGTGCCGCCGATGCAGCACAGGCACTTGAACCTTTCGCTGGGCAGTATGCGCGCGCGCTTTTCGCCATAGGGCTTATTGCTGCTTCGTTTTTGGCAGCATGTGTGTTGCCGCTGACCACCTCTTTCGTTATTTGCGAAGCTTTCGGTTGGGAGGCAGGCGTTTCTTTCACCTGGAAAGAAGCTCCGCTTTTCAAGGGAATCTTGACCTTCGTTATCTTGTTTTCGGTCGGCGTTGACCTTATTCCCAACATCAACTTATTGGGGGTCATGCTCACAGCACAGTTCGTAAACGGCGTTATCTTGCCCGTATTATTGGTGTTCATGGCGCTTATTTCCGCCGACAAACGCATCATGCACGAATATCGCAGCAAGGCAGGCTCGCTCGGACTTTTGTGGCTTACGGTTATCGTTGTCACCATTTTGACCGTAATCTTGCTAGTCATGCAAGTTCTCGGTGTTGGTGTCGTTGTTTAGTGGACAGCTTTTTTCTTAGGCAACTTGATGCTTGTCTTTGAGAGAACAAACGCCGCTACCACAATCAAGAACGCCGAAATCAGCAGCGGAACCCAGGGATTACCCACAAACGCGCAGACAACATAACCAATCAAACACATCACCATAACAAGCGTGGCGTACGGTAGCTGCGTGGCTACGTGGCGCAAGTGATTGCACTGGGCACCCGCTGAAGAAAGAATGGTCGTATCCGAAATCGGGGATATGTGGTCACCGTACACCGCACCACCCAAGGTCGCTCCAACCGCCACCAAAAAGAGGGGGTCACTCGGCGCAAAAAGCCCGACAACAATAGGCATCACGAGCGCTATCGTTCCCCAAGAAGTTCCAAGAGCAAACGCAATCAGTGCCGCAACCACAAACAAGATTGCAGGCAGATACGTCATGCTCGCACCGATGCTCGTCAAAAAGCCGCTCACGTATTCACCAGTTCCCAAAAGATAACGGCACGCCCCACCCAAACTCCACGCGAGCACAAGAATCATGATGGCGCCAATCATCGAGCGCACGCCTTCCGAAAGCCCTCCCACAAAACCTTCCAGCTTCATCAACTTGCGCGGAATAAACATGAGCGCCGCCGCCAGAAGTGCGACCGACACGCCGATATTCAAACCGAAAATCGGGTCTTCGCCGATGGCTTCGGAAAAGCTGACTCCCGCGAAAAAACCGCCTGAATACATCATTCCGATAATCGCAAAAATAATGAGCAAGACTATCGGGATAATCAGGTCAAAAACCTTACCTTTATCAGAAATGTTGATGCCTTTGTAGTCTTCGATTGAATGCTGCGCCGCAGCCTCAATGTCTGCTTCTTCCGCAACCTGAACAGGGATATTGGTGTCAGGCGGAATGGCATCTGGGTCGGATTCGTCGTAGACGCGCGCTGTAGAAACCGTTTCGAGTGCGCTTTCTTTGTCGGGAATGCGCTGTTTGTCCGCCATGGAAAGATGCGCTTGTTCCTCAGCCGTTTTCATGGGACCGAAATCAAGCTTGGCAAAGCACATGAAGAACACGAAACCCAAGGTGAGCAAGGCATAAAAGTTATAGGGAATGGATGCGATGAAGGTGGTAAAGCCGCCTTCTCCCAAATAGCCACCGACCGCCACCGCCCACGAAGAGACTGGGGCAATGATGCAGATAGGGGCGGCTGTTGAGTCAATCAGCCAAGCAAGTTTTTCGCGGCTGATGCTGAAGCGGTCGGTCACGGGGCGCATGACTGCGCCAACCGTAAGGCAGTTGAAATAGTCGTCCACAAAGATGATGATTCCCAGCGCCGCCGTCAACACCGTTGCCATGCGCGCGCTTTTGATGTGCTGTGACACCCATTCACCGTACGCTCGTGAGCCGCCTGCCGAGGCAATCACCACCACAAGCGCGCCTAAAAGCGCAAGGAACAAAAGCAAGGCTCCGTTTCCCGTGATTTGCTCCGCCATCATTTGCGGCACCATGGTAAAGCTGTCGACCAGCTGGGAAAACCCCGCGCCGTTGAGCGAAAACTGATAGATTATCATTCCCGCGAAAACACCGATAGTCAGCGAAGAATACACTTCTTTGGTGATAAGCGCCAGACCAAGCGCTAAGATTGGCGGGACAATAGACAACAAACCGATGCTGATAGGGTCAAAACCTTCCATGTCGCATCCCCTTACCTGAACCGACTCCGTGCGGTGAGACCCAAAGCTGCGACATAGTGCCACGAGCGATGCGCCACCATCCGCACCCCAATGCGTTTCAGTATAGCGCTAAATTAGCAAATCAGCATAACTTGTTCGCTTTTATAAATGAAGAGGGGCGCTATTGCGCACCCCTCATTTCACCTTTGCACCTTTTACGTCTATTCGCTGGCCTCTTGGGCTTCGTTTTCGATTAGTTTGTCGTATTCGCGGTCAATCGCGCCTTCTTGATGCGGCGGTAAAACCGAGAACGGAACCTTCGGCGTTACCAGACTCACCAGCGGAACGAGCACCAGCGACAAAATCATGGCAAGCGCACCGCAGTTAATCGGGGATGCGATAAAGCCGATGAAGAGGTTTGATACGGTAAGTCCCACGGCGACGATAAAGCTTGTCCAAACAGCCGCCTTCGAAATGCGTCCACTGTAAAGCCCCCAGAAGAAGGGACCCAAGAACGAACCAGCAAGCGCGCCCCACGATATACCCATCAGCTGCGCGATGAAGGTAATCGAAGAGTTGTATTGAACAAGGGCGATACCAGCCGAAATGGCCACGAACAAAACAAGCAGTACGCGCATGGATAAAATCTGGCGTTTTTCATTCATGTTTTTCACGATGTTGTCTTTGATGAGGTCAAGCGTCAGCGTTGAAGAAGAAGTCAGCACCAAAGAGGAAAGGGTCGACATAGAAGCCGACAAGACGAGCACAACAACAATACCAATCAAGATGTCGGGCAAGCCTGAAATCATGGTGGGAATAATGCTGTCAAATATCGGCGTTCCTGCTGGAGTCATTTCGATTGAACCGCCGTAGAGCCGTCCGAAACCGCCGAGGAAATAACTACCTCCTGCAATAACGAGAGCGAATACAGTTGAAATGATGGCGCCCTGCTTGATGGCGGGCCCAGATTTTATGGCGTAGAATTTCTGTACCATTTGCGGAAGAGCCCAGGCTCCCAGGCTCGTAAGAATCAAAACACCCAGCAAGTTGAACAAATCAGGCCCAAAGAAACTCACAAAAGGACCTGCCATTTCTGTTGTTTCCGAAGAAATCATGGAAAGGTTTACGATGGCTTCGCTAAACCCTCCGTTGTTACCCAGCACCGCAGCGATAACCGCAACAATGCCAACCAACATGACAAGCCCTTGGATGAAATCGTTGGTGACCGTTGCCATATAGCCGCCGACAACCACATAAATGCAGGTGAGAACCGCCATGCCGATGACGCAATATTCATAGGGGATACCAAACGCCATGCCGAACAGGCGCGAAAGCCCGTTGTAGACGCTGGCTGTGTAGGGAATCAAGAAAGTAAAGATAATAGCAGCAGATGCGATGCGCAAGCCTTTGCTGTTATAACGTTTGCCGAAGAATTCTGGCATAGTCGTCGCTTTCAGGCGATGCGTCATTTCGCGCGTGCGCGATCCAAGAATCCACCAGGCAAGAAGGCTTCCAATGATGGCGTTGCCCAGCCCAATCCAGGTTGCTGCAATACCATACTTCCAACCAAACTGACCAGCGTATCCAACGAAGATTACCGCCGAAAAGTACGAAGTTCCGTACGCAAACGCCGAAAGCCAAGGACCGACGTTGCGTCCGCCCAAAACAAATCCGCTCACCGTAGTTGCGTGGCGACGGCTGTAAATGCCGATACCAACGGCGATAGCGGCGAAGGCTATTACAATGATTATCTTAATTACCATATCAGCTCCTTGTCTTGGTAGCGGACGCTACATTACCACAACAAAGCGCTGGAGTGAAGAGGCTTGGGTCAAGAGGCTGGCACGAAATTGGTGCGGGGCTGCTATGAGCCCGAGAAATTTAGGCGAAATTTATGCCTGCGCCATGCCTTGTTTCATGTCGACTATCTTGTTTCGCGCATCTTCTGAGCCCGTTCCCAATATTTGAACGGCAAGTATGGCAGCATTTTTTGCACCATTAATAGCCACACAGGCAACAGGAACGCCTGAGGGCATTTGCACCATAGACAGCAGCGAGTCAAGTCCGCCCAGGTCACTTGTTTTCATGGGCACGGTAATCACTGGAAGGGGCGTATAGGCAGCAACCACGCCGCCGAGGTGCGCCGCTTTTCCTGCTGCTGCAATAATCACGCGAATGCCTCGGTCAACAGCACTTGTCGCCCAATCATGAACTTCCGTTGGCTTGCGATGCGCACTTGCCACCTTTACCTCGAAGGGGATGACAAATTCGTCAAGTTGCGCCATGCAGGGCTCCATGGCGGGCATGTCGCTTTCCGACCCCATGATAATTCCAACAAGAGGTGTTTGTTCGCTCATAGTGGGCTCCTTCATTTCGTTCTTTGGCGTGGCGTCGTTGCCGTGTTTTACCTATCCTATTATTAGTTGTTGTGTCGATTGTAGCAAGTGTTGACCTTGTTGGGGTACACCGCTACAATATCCATTTGCGCTTCAAACAAGGTAATCACAAGGCAGCCGCAAGGTGACCCCATAATAACTGCAGGATGTATTGCAGAAAACTTGCAAAGCAGCGCGAAACCTGGTCGGGTAGCTCAGTTGGTAGAGCAGCGGACTGAAAATCCGCGTGTCGACGGTTCAAGTCCGCCTCCGACCACCACTTACTCATTGAGGGGCTTGTAGGATGCAGGTCCCTTTTTGTTTTCTTATCTTTTTCTTTCTTACCCGAAATACCAGCCAAGCACCGAAAAGCCCGCCAGCAAGGTGGCTATGGTAGAAAACGCAATCGCTGGACCAAAAGGAAAGGTGTGGGGTGGTTTTTGACCTACGGCTTTCTTCTTGTTGCGCTGCTTTGCCCGAACACGCAGCACAAAAGCAAAGACAAGTCCTGCCACGCACGCAAGAAAAAGATTGAAGATGCTTCCGAAAAACCCGAGGAAAAGCCCCGCAACAAACAAAAGCTTGATATCTCCTCCGCCTAAAGCCAGCTTGCTCGTAACCTGTTCATAGACAACCGCTGCCATCAAAACACTTCCCGCAACCACAACCGCGCCCAACAAGCCATCAAGCGCAACGGCAACAAAGCCTTGTTCGAAAAAGGGTTCTAGCAGGCATCCAATGCCAAAAGGCCTACGAGAAACGGGGATAAACCAAACAGTTGCCAGCCAAAGTGCGATACCTGCCACAATAAATTTGTTGGGAATGGTTGCTGAGTCAAGGTCGGTGAGCACGGCGGCACCCAATAGCCCCGTAAGGACTATATAGGTATACGCCTGAACACTAAAACCGAATTCGAGGACCAACAAAACAGAAACAATCGCGACCAAAACCCCACAGAGAACTATGCGCAACCACAACACTTGCGCTGAACCATTCTTGCTCCAACGGTGTTCAAGCCATGCAACGAAGCCGCCTAAAACAAAACCGAGCACCCCTATTAAAAGAAAGCTACCCAAAGAGCAGCTGCTGTTCGTCATCATCAAGAGCATTTCTTGCTTGGTCACGAAGCGTGTTCACTCCGATAAAGAATTGGCGCATCATTACAACCATAAGGTAGCGCCCTTTCGCCGTGAGAGTAAGTTCTTGATTGTCGTCTGTCGCAAAGGCTCCCGCCAGACGCATGAACGCCATTTCAAACGGGAGGGCGCGCTCAACACTGCGTCCAAAATCTGCCTTGAATTGTTCTTTGTCGAGCCGCAAGCCAAAAAGTTGCATCATAAAGCGATAGCGCATACGGTCAACGCGAGAAAATCGAGCCTTTCCCATAAGAGACATGCGGCCTTGCCCAATTGCTTTATGGTAGTCCTTGAGCGAAAACGTATTCACGTAAAGGCTGTCTTCTAAATAGGTGATGCCCCCGCTTCCGATGGCAGGATATTCTTCATAGTCAACCACGTATTCGTCAATCGTATTTTGTTGTTGTCTATTGAAGGTCCACGCGCTCCCATAGCGAAAACACGGCTCAGTTTCGCTCGTTTTTTCTGCCAGTGTATCACAAATAATTTGGTAAAAATTCTGCTCCCGCGCATAGTCAACCTTTCCAACAGACTCTCTCAAGGAAAGTTCTACTGCAGGAGAGACCATCAAAGGATAGAAGGTTGTTTGACTCGCGCCACTTTCGATAATCATTTCTAAATCGTTTTTCAGAAGTTCTTCGGTTTGTGCGGGAAAATTGAATATCATGTCAACGTTAAGCACGGGGAAAAGAGTATTCGCGTATTTGATGCGCTCGAAGATTTCCTTTCCGCTTCCATACTTTTCAAAACGATCCATTTGCTTGAGTAAGTCATCGTTAAAACTTTGCACACCGACCGACAAGCGCTGCACCCGACCTTTCAGTTTGTCCAAATATTCGGGCGTTAAGTGGTTCGGGTTTGTTTCACTTGAAACTTCTGTAATCGAAAAAAGATTTCGTGCCAAATCAATGGTTTCACAGAGTTCGTCAATCATGACAGTTGGTGTGCCGCCGCCGACATAGAGGCTCTCAAAATCATAGCCCCTCTCTTTCAAAAGGAGCATTTCGGCTCGAAGACTTTTGAAGTAGGGCTCGGCGTGTTCGGCGCAAAAAATGAAACGATGAAACGAACAGTAGGGACATAGTTTCTCGCAAAAAGGAATATGCATATACAGCATATAATCTTTCCCCGCAGTGGGGGCAGGAACAAACATTTCTTTTGTTCTTTTTATCTTAAAATACTTTTTTGTTCCTTGTTTAACGGCAAGAGCAAGCAGGTTTTCTGAGAGCATGTTTATTCCCAAGCACTGCGTCCCAATGCGGCACGCCTTCCAATATCGCTGCGATATTGCTTTCCTTCAAAATTGATACAGGCGCACGCTTCGTAAGCGCGCTCGCGTGCTTCTTCAAAACTTTCTCCCAGAGCAACCACGTTAAGTACACGACCGCCCGCGCTTACTAATTCGCCGTCAGTGTTATGGCTTGTTCCCGCATGAAAAACAACAACGCCTGGCAAGGCTTCGGCTTCATCAACACCCAAGATAACCTTGCCTGTTTCGTAGGCACCAGGGTAGCCCTTGCTTGCCAAGACGACGCATACTGCCCATTCGTCAGACCAGGTTAAATGAACGTCTTCAGGCTTTCCGCAAGCTATGGCGTGAGTCGCATCAACAAAATCACTTTCCAGGCGTGGTAGTATTACTTGAGTTTCGGGGTCTCCGAAGCGTACGTTGAATTCGAGTACCGAAGGACCGTTCGCAGTCAGCATAAATCCTCCATAAAGCACACCGCGATAGTCGTTTATGAAAGGTTCTTTTGCGGTTGCTGCGGCAGCTGTTTGCATGATTTTTTGCATGGCTGCCTGTTCTTCTTCTGAAACAATCGGCACGGGAGAATAGACGCCCATACCCCCCGTGTTAGGACCAGTGTCTCCGTCAAAGGCGCGCTTGTGGTCTTGTGCTGGCTCCATGAAAAACGCTTTTCCTTGCGCAACAAAAGCAAGCAGGGAACATTCGGGGCCTGTCAAAAATTCTTCTACCAGAACAGTGTTTCCTGCTTCGCCAAACGCACCTTCAAAGCAGCTTTTGATTGCCTCTTTTGCTTCTTCGTCGGTTTGTGCAATGATGACACCTTTGCCTGCCGCAAGTCCGTCTGCCTTAACAACAAGAGGAGCCCCAAGTTCTTCTGCAAATGACAGCGCAGGTGCAAGCTCTGTGAAGCTTTCATAGCGCGCCGTGGGAATGTTGTTGGCATCCATAAACTGCTTGGAATAGGTTTTGCTGCCCTCAAGTTGAGCGCCTTGCATATCGGGTCCAAAGCATAAAATTCCAGCTTGGCGAACAGCGTCTGCCACCCCTGCCACAAGAAGAGCCTCAGGACCTACAACCACTAAATCAACTGCATGGTCGCGCGCAAAACCAACAACAGCGTTGCCATCTTCTGGTGAAAGATGGGGTATGTTCTGAGCGATTTTTGCCGTGCCTCCATTTCCTGGAGCCACAAAAAGTTGTTCACATTTCGGCGATTTCGCAAGCGCCCACGCAAGCGCATGTTCACGACCGCCACCGCCTAAGACCAAAATATTCACGGAAGATTCCTCCTTCATTCCTTTATCGGTCTTCCCTTTTTCTCAAAGACTTTGCGCAAAATTTTGTTTTTGCGCGCAAGTTATTCAATTAACTATTTGCTCGTCCACCCACGAACGATAGTCTGCTGCCTATCCTGACCAACACCGATAATGCTGATATGAACACCCGCTATTTCTTCGATGTACTCAACATATTTTTGTGCGTTTTCAGGCAATTCTTCAAAACTGCGACAGGTGCTGATGTCTGTGCCTTTCCACCCAGGAAGTTCCTCATAAATTGGTTTTGCATGAAAAAGAACGCTTTGCTGCATAGGAAAATAGTCGTAGATTTTTCCTTCACATTCGTAAGCAGTACAAACCTTTATTGTTTCAAAAGCAGAAAGCACATCGAGCTTGGTAAGAGCAACATCGGTCAGCCCATTAACCTCTGCAGCATAGCGAGCAATAACTGCATCGAACCAACCGCAACGGCGTTTTCTGCCCGTTGTCGTGCCAAATTCGTGCCCTTCCGTACAGAAAAGATTTCCGATTATAGATTCTTCGGGGCTTCCCCCGTCCTCAATATAACGCTGCTCAGTGGGGAAAGGTCCACCGCCCACGCGCGTAATGTATGCCTTCTGGATGCCGAGCACTTTGTTGATCGCTGTTGGTCCAACCCCAGCTCCAATAGCTGCCCCACCAGCACAACACGATGACGAAGTGACGTAGGGATAGGTTCCGTGATCAATGTCGAGAAGCGTGCCTTGCGCTCCTTCAAAAAGGATATTCTTTCCCTCTCGAAGAGCCGTGTTGAGCAGTTGGGCGCTTTCGGTCATGAATGGTTTTAAGATTCTTGCATACGGCAGGTATTCTTCACAAATTTGGTCAACCGTATAAGGAGCAAGACCGTAAATTTTTTCAAGAATAGGGTTTTTCTGGGAAAGCGCCGCTTCAATTTTCAAGCGGAAAATTTTTTCATCAAGAAGATCTTGGATTCGGATACCCTTGCGCGCCGCCTTGTCTTGATAGCACGGACCAATGCCTCGCTTTGTCGTGCCAATTTTGTTTTCGCCAAGGCGCTTTTCATCGGCACCGTCAAAATCTTTATGGTAGGGCATGATGACATGGGCATCGCACGATATTTTGAGGTTCTTGCAAGAAATACCTTCTGTTTCAAGCATTTCCATTTCTTCAACAAGCACACCAGGGTCTATTACTACCCCGTTGCCGATAACAGGTATCGCCACTTCGTCCATGATACCCGAAGGCATCAAATGAAGCGCCAGCGTTCTTTCTCCGTGCTTTACGGTGTGACCGGCATTGTTTCCTCCTTGAAAGCGTACCACAAAATCGTAGTCGCTTGTGATTAAATCGGTAACTTTACCTTTACCCTCGTCTCCCCATTGTGCTCCAACGATAACGGTGCTGGGCATAACCGTCCTTTCTCGATGTGGCTTTCCTTACCCAATGAAGTTCAATTATATTACAGTTCGAGCGTGTTTATGTGCGAATCACGCGACTGCAAAAGCCTTACAATTTCCTCATGGCAGGTAAACAAAATAACCTGCCTTCGTGTTGCCAATTCAAGCAAAGCATCAACTGCACCCCGACTGCGCTCAACATCGAAATTCACCAAAATATCGTCTGCCAAAACAGGGAGTGCAAGGCCTACGTTTTCTGCTGTCATGAGAAGGGCAATGCGCAGACTTAAATAGAGCTGTTGGCAGGTTGCCAAAGAAAGATGCACAGGTTCACGGGCGGTTTTTGCACCGTCAACTATTTGAAGGTTTCCTTCAGGCGACATGCGAACCTTTACCCACTTCCCGCCCGTCATTATTTCAAGCAACCTACTTGCTTGCTTATAGACTTCAGGTTGGCTTTTTGATTCCCAAGAACTGATTGCATTTTCAAGGGTGCGCTTCGCCAAAAGCAAACACGCACAATCCCTTAAGCTGTCTTTTTGCTGGGTGCGAACTTGTTGGTATTCAAGCTTAAGTTCGTCGAAGCGTCTCATTTTTTTTGCTTGAGAAAGTTCTTGTTTTAATTCGCCATAGCGGCGATTTATACTGTCTCTTGTTTCTTCAAGTGCAATCCGTTGTTGATTTTTCTTGGCAATCACTCGGTCGATTTCACTGAGGGGTGTCGTGCTTTCAAAGGATAGGTTCGCAAGCATGTTTTCTCTTTGATTTTTGCTCTCAAGCACCTTTTCTTCGAGCGCCCCAAGCTGAGCCGAAAGTGCTTGTTTCTTTTGGGATAAGACGCCTTTTTTGGTTCGCGTGTCTTTCATTTCGTCAAGCATTGCGCGCGCTCGCTTAAGAGAACCGTGCGCTTCTTCCAGCCCAACGCCACCTAAATAGTCGAACACCTTTTGTTCCTGCTTGAGTCGTTCTTCTTCACAAGCTTCAAGTCTTTTGCCGTCTTGGAGCATGACCCACTGGGCATCTTGTTTTCGCTGAAGCAGGGCTTCGTCGCTTTTGTTTGGCCTGAACAACATAAGAAGCGCCGTGCCTGCCAAAAGAAGTGCAAACAATATTACGAAAACACCGAGCGCCGTAAAAGACAAGGAGTTTATTTCTCTTCCATAAATGAAAACCAAAACCCCAACAAGCGCAAAAACCACGGGCAAGACAATGGTCGCAACGAGATGAACCTGGCGCTGTGCTCGCGCTTTTTTTTCTGTTTCTCGAATAACGTCTCCTTCAGACAATGCTTCGAAAGCAGCCTTCGATGAGACATAGTCTTCCCGTGCAAGATAGGTACTTTGCTCAAGTTTATTGCTTTCCTCAAGCAGGCTGTCAATTCTGTCACGAATCGCAAATTCTTGCATTGTTTCCAGGTCGGAAATCCCTTTGTTTTCTGCTTTCTTGAAGCCGCGATTTTCTCTGTCAAGGGCTTGCTTTTCTTCGAGTATCCTGTCAATTTGCTCAAGATTCTTTTCTTGTTCGTGTTCCAGTTTTTCCAATATAACGCGACTTGTGGCAAGCGTTTCGAGTTCTGCGCTCAGGCTTTGCAGGCGTGCTTGAATTTCTTCCCTTTCAGGGCTCAGTTCGTGAAATTCCTTGTCTTGCAACTTGAATTGTTCTGCTTCTTCAGCCGCTTCGGTCATAGCGTTTCGTAGTTCTTCTTGTCGCGCAATAAGCTGCACAACCGAATGTTCGTGCACCGCTGCACGAGAAGTATATTCCGCAATGCGTTTATTGATTTCGGCAAGAGCCCGAGATGGAGAAGCGTTCGTTCCCGACCCTGCCGTAAGCAGCTTTGCGGTCACATCCGTCGTGTTTCGCAGGTCGCGCAGTTCATCACTTGTTAAGGCAAACATAGTTGAAAATGTTTCTTTGTCGATGTCGTCGAGAAGAGCCGTTTGCCCTTGAATTCCTTCGGCATTCTTGGCGCGAAAGAGCTCGTATTCTTCTTGGGTTTTTTCATCCTCAAAAAAGAGCGAGCCGCATCGTTGAGCGTTGTTTGGTTTATAGGTGTTGCGCCCGCCGCGGGCATCTTCCCAGCCAAAAAGAACACCGCTCACCAGTGCGTTGAGCGTTGTTTTTCCACCTTCGTTTTTTGCGTAAACAACATTCGCTCCTGAAGTAAACGGACCTATTACTTTGTTCGAAAAAGCGCCAAAGCTGACAATTTTTATATACTTCAAAAATAAAGGGCTGAGCTTCTTTTTCATCAAGAATCCCCCCTACCCAACAAGCTGAGCACTAAGTTTTCTGCTTCTTCAACGAGGTCTGGAACCTCTTTTTCACATGCATGAGGAAGCTGCAGGTTTTTCTTTATGAATTCGTCTTGCAAATATTCCAGATTCTTTTCGTGGTCGTCCTTAAACGCCGCCGATATGCGCAGGAAAACCGCGGGGAAAAGTTTTTCTTTCAACAGTGCTTCTTTGTCAAAAGGTTGCACAGTTTTGTTGATTAAGGCATCACAAAAAAACACGGGGTAGGCTTCGTTGAGTGCTTTGCGCATGTCTTGGAGAACCCCTGGTTTTTCGAGCGCTTGATATAAATCGCTAGCCCCCGTCAAAGTGATGCGCACGCACATTTCTTCACAGTGCGTTTTCGCATTTTCACTGAACAACTCCCGCACAATTTTGTTGTTGATTTCTGCAAGCCTTTTGCATTCAGAAACATCAATGCTCATGCGTTGCCACACCACGCTCGACGTGGGAATAAATTCGAGACGGTTTGGCTTTCCTTCGGTGAGAGTGACCCGATAAACACCGCGCTGCCCCGTTTCTTTGATGTCGCGTCCTTGAATACATCCTGGAAAAACAAGTTGCGGGTTTTCGGAAGAATTTGCGTAGCGCAAATGGATGTGCCCTAGCGCCCAGTAATCCATTCCTGCGCGAAGAAGTTTGGAGGGGTCGGTGGGGGCTTTTTGCACATCAAGATGAAGCCCTGTGTGAATAACCCCTATGTTGAAAGGCGCTGTTGTGCCCGTTGCTTTTTGCGCAGCTTGGCGCGTAATACCTTGCGCGATATCCTCATTGAGCGACCAAGCGTGGTTGTAATAACCGCGCCCGCCTATCAGCGCAAGTACTTCACCGTTTTTCTCGAAAATGGCGAAACCTGGCTTGTCCGCTGGAAACATGGTCGTATTTGCGGGGAGCGCGAAATATTCATGTTGCCAAGAAGTATACGGGTCATGGTTTCCCGTACAAAGATATGCCGCAATCCCAGCATCGTTGAGCCGCTTAAGTCCTTCAAAAAAATGCAGGTGGTCTACGTAGGATGCCTGCGCTGTATCGAAAATATCTCCCGCAATAATGACGAAGTCGACTTCGTTTTTGAGCGCCGCTTCAATAACGCGGTCATAGCTTTCCGAAATTGCCGAAAGCAGTCTGTTTGCCCACGTTTGCGAAAGCGCTCGAAGCCCTCGGAAGGGCGCCCCTAAATGAAGGTCGGCAGCATGAATGAATGTTACTTGTTTCGCCATAATATCAGTGTAGCGCTAAAACGCTCTTTTGGTGCTTACGCAAAGCCAGATGCACGAGATTCATCAACATGACTCATAAAGAGGGTGTGTTCTGGCAAGTATGCTAGCTTGATTTCTTTCGTAGGACCGTTTCGATGTTTTGCAACAATAAGGTCGGCTGTTCCCCAGCTAGGTCTGCCGTCTGCCTCTGCTTCCATTTCGTCCATGCTGCGGTCAATAAACATAACAATGTCGGCGTCTTGTTCGATTGAGCCTGACTCTCTCAAGTCTGAAAGCATGGGGCGCTTTGTTTTGCGCATTTCAACCTGGCGAGAAAGCTGGGACAGAGCAAGCACGGGCATGTTCATTTCTTTTGCCAACACTTTAAGACCGCGGGATATTTCGCCCACCTCAACCGTGCGGTTGATGTCGCGTCTTCCTTGGGGCGGCTGCATCAGCTGCAAGTAATCAACAATGATAAGCCCGCTTTCTTTGCCGCGAAGCTGGCGGCGCGCCTTTGCGCGCAACTCCAGAATAGAAAGCGAGGGCGTGTCATCAATATAAAGATCCAGTTTTGAAAGTGTTTCTGAAGCGGAAACAAGAAACTCCCAATCGTTTTTGCCGATATGTCCGCTTCGCACCTTTGAAAGATTGACGCGCGCTTCGGAACACAACACACGCTGCACCAGCTGCGACGAACTCATTTCCAACGAAAGGAATGCCACGGTTGTGTTTGCTTTTGCGGCATTAACCGCAAGGTTCATAGCAAACGAAGTTTTGCCGACGCCAGGTCGCGCAGCCAAAATAATTAAATCCCCGCCGCGCAAGCCGTGGAACAAATTGTCGATATCAGCAAAGCCCGTTGCAACTCCTGCCATATGGCTTTTTCTCTCAGATAGTTCTTTGAGTTCTTCGTAGGCCGCTATCGTAAGATCGTCAATCTTTTGGAAATCCGACGAGACTCGTTTTTCGGTGACCTCGAAAAGCGTTTTTTCTGCTTCTTCTACCACAACGGCTAAATTATCGGGCGCGTCATAGGCAAGCGCGTTGATTTCAACCGATGCGTGAACAAGGTCGCGCAAAATTGAGTTTCTTTTGACGATGTCAGCGTGATTGCGCCAGTTGGTAAGCGCAAAGGTGTTGTCCGCCAGTTCTACCAGATAGCTTTTGCCTCCCACCGCTTCAAGCTGTCCTGACGCTTTCAGATTGTCGGCAAGAGAGATTTGGTCGACAGGGATATGGCGAGAATACAGGTCGAGGATGCCGTCAAAGATAAGTTTGTGTGCGGGGCGATAGAAGTTTGCGGAAACGAGTTTCGTTGCGATTTCGACCACCGCGTCTTGATTGAGCATGCAAGCAGCAAGCACCGATTCTTCCGCTTCGATATTTTGAGGAAGCGTTTTATCCTTCTTGCTTGAGGGATTGCCTGTTTGAGAAAAGTCAACGTTGGTGTTCGTATCTGTTGATTGTAGCGGCATGCGTTTTCCTTGGTTTCTTTTCGATTCGTCTCTTGTCATAGACTATCTTACCGCATACAAAACCGCAGTTCACATACTTTTTTTCACCATAAAATCCCGATAATATTTATCCACAAGATAAAGAAAACCCCCTTCTTTTGCCATCAGCACAAAGGGGGTTTTCCACAGTTTCCACAGCACGGAGCTGTGGAGAACTATTTTTTATTCTTTTGTTTCGGCATCCTCAGCAACAGCTTCAACAGCTTCGACTGCGGCTTCTTGTGCTTCGCTTACAGCTTCGCTGACTTCAACAGCTTCTGCTTCGAGTGCTTCTTTCGCCGTTGAGATAACCTCTTCCATAGCCGCTTCGACCGAAGCGGCAGCTTCTGCAGCAGCATCAGCAACAATTCCTTCGGCGGTTTCAGCTGGTTCGGCAACTTCGGTTTCAGCAACCGCTTCTTTTGCAACAGCTGCTTTTGCAGCCGTTTCCTCGGCGGCGGCTTCTTCACTGGGAGGTTCTGCGTTTTCGTCGCCTACGAATATCTTGACTGAAGTCTTGATATCGCGGTACAAGGATATGAAGACCTCGTGTTCGCCAGCGGTTTTAATAGGAGCCTTAAGGTCGATGCGCTTCTTGTCGACTTCAAGACCAGCAGCTTCTAAGAGTCCTTCAGAAATCATCTGTGAAGTAACCGAGCCGAAAAGCTGTCCTTCTTCGCCAACTTTCGCGACGATTTTTACCACAACGCCCTCAAGCACTGCCTTTACTTTTTCTGCGTCATCTAAACGAGACGCCTCGCGTTTTGCGATATTGTGCTTGCGCATCTCAAGCTGCTTTAAGTTTCCCTTAGTAGCTTCAACCGCAATTTTTTTCGGAAACAAGAAATTGTTGGCAAAGCCTTTTGCGACCTCGACGACATCGCCTTCGCCGCCCCTGCCTTTCAATTCCTGCAACAATATTACTTTCATGCATACCTCCTTCTGCCTAGCGGCTGCGACGGTCGCCGCGACCACTAACGGCAGGAACCGTATAGGGCATCAAAGCCATCTCGCGCGCGCGCTTCACCGCAGAAGCGATATCGCTTTGGTGCTGAACGCAGGCGCCAGTTACCCGACGCGGCTTTATTTTGCCCCGGTCAGTTACATATTTACGCAGCATCTGTGTATCTTTGTAGTCGAGGTACTGAGTATCTTCTTTACAGAATTGGCAGTACTTGCGACGAGGCTGCTTAGCGTAATCGGACATGTTTTACCTCTTTCGTATCTTAAAACGGAATGTCTTCGTCATAGACCGAAGACGAAACATCAACATCAGGCGCATTGGAGACATTCGCTGGTGCAGCATAGTTGCCCGTCGAGCCGTCCCCGCGGCTTGACATAAATTCAATTTCATCAACAATCACTTCAATTTTTGAGCGTTTTTGCCCATCGCGTTCCCACTGGCTCCAACGAAGTTTGCCTTCAATAGCAACCTTGGCGCCTTTCCCTAAAAAGCGCGACAGACTTTCTGCGCGCGCACCAAACATGGTGCAGTCAATAAAGTTCGGGTAATCTTCCCATTCGCCTGTTTGTTGGTTCTTTCGGCGGTCATTCACTGCCACACCAAAACCGAGCACAGGCAAGCCACTTGCCGTGGACCGCAATTCAGAATCACGGGTTAAATTGCCGCTGACAATCACACGATTAATGCTCATTTGAATTCCTCATCTCAAATCTGGACGCTTCGAAACATCCTTGTTTTCACTTATGCTCTTAGTTGTCAATTTAGTCACGGTCGTAGCGTCTTACAATCATATGGCGGACTATCGCATCGGTGATGCGCAAAACACGATTGAGTTCAGCAATGCTTTCTGCGGCAGCATGAAAATCAATCAGGATATAGTCTCCTTCAGATAACCCATCAATTTCAAAAGCGAGTTTGCGCTTTCCCCAATCTTCGGCATTGTCAATAACACCCTCGCCCTCGGCAATGGTGGTCTCAATGCGCTTCATGGCTGCAGCACGGGATTCTTCGTCGATTGACGGAGAGACAAAACACAATAATTCGTAAGCCTTCATAGCTCACCTCCTCTGGACTGTACGGCTTCGGGACTTATATGAAGGCAAAACCCGAAGCAGGATTAGCCTGAATATTCTAGCATAGCTTTCCTGCAACGCAAGGATTTCCTTTGTTGTCCACAAACTTGCCCCGTAAACATCTCGAACCTAAGTCCACGACCGTTTCCTTTGCTTAAACCCATCATAGCGACCAAAGTTGGCAGTTCCATGACAAAAACCTTGCAGAAATCCATGAACTATCTCCCGTATATTGAGTAGTTTTTGTATACGGATTAGACGAAAATCTAACGAAAAGTTGCTGCCGTTTAGACAAAAATGAAACAGGAATTGTATGGCGATGATACATAAATCAAGTAGAGGCCTTGCGCAAATCTGCACAAGGCCTCTACTTGATTTTAGAAACAAAGGAGGTTTGCGGCTCTAACCTGGTAGTTTATGCCCCGCTCCTCTTGGCATTACGTTATTCGGAAACCTTTTCCTCGGCATCGGAGGTCTTGTCGAATTCGTCGTCAAGGTACTTCTCTTCAATGTCGTTTTCGGTGTAGCTTTCCGCGTCTTTGAGCCCCTCCATGAAGTTGGGTGCCTCTCCGATATAGGCAGGGTCGCTCTCGAAGTTCAGTTTTTCGCCCTCGAGAGAATACAGATAGCCGATTGCCGCACCTTTGTCTTGTCCTGGAATGCCCCCCTCAGCGATAACCGCATCAACCGTTCCCGCATCGGTGTCCACAAATCCGTCATAACAAAACGCATACGCATCTGCTCCGCGCGCGCCTTCGACCGTACGCTTTGCGCCCTCAAAACATTCTTCGGCACTATCCCCTGGATGTGTTTCTAAAAAGAGATTTTCCTTCACCACCAAGGCGGTAAACGGAATCAAGTCGGCTCCTTGTAACATTTTTTCTTTCGCTTCTTCAAGGGCGAACACTAAAACTTTTTCGAGGGTCTCAGGAATTTCGGGAACCTCGGTTGCATTGCCTTCAACTATTCTGTCTGCCATCATCGACCTTTCGTTTCTTGGTTGCGCTCCATCGTACAAGCGCGAGCACGGCACTTTTTACGGTATTTTCTTATTTTAGCAGTTTGATGAAGCCCCACTTGCCGCCAAGTTGCACTGCCGCCATGCCTTCGGAAACTTTTTTGTAATACATCGCAAAGCCGTCCTCGTCAACCCAGCTTAACTCATCTTCAAATTCTCCAAGACTCAGTACGGGGATGTCGTAGACAAACGGCACCACTTCTTCGCCTTCTTTGTTGATGAAGCCCATTTTTCCGTCAAGCTCCACCGCAGCAAATCCGTCCGAAAAATCATGTGCCCAATCGTATTTGCCCTCAATAACCACCTCGCCCGTAAGGTCAATATAGCCCATGCCCCTTAAAAAGCCCACGACCGCAAGCCCTTCTGAAAAGCCTTGAGCAAAACCTTCGGTGGTAAAGACTAAGGTTCCCGTGGTATCAATATAGCCCCTATTCCTGTTCCCCTTCTCGGGGATGTTGTGAGTGTCTACCAGCGCCAGTCCATCAGAAAAGGATTCGGTGCTCCCTATAAAGGTGCTTACCCCGTCAATGCTCTCCAGGTCAATAACCACAGCGCCTGTTTTATCGATAAAATATTTGTCTTCGAAATGGTATATCAGCGCCAATCCGTTCGAAAATGGCTTGCCGCGATTGGTTCCCTCAATCGATATGACTTCGGTGCCACTTGTGTCAATGTAGACATAGTTCATCATGCCATGTTGCACCACCGCAAGACCTTCTGTGAAGGGTTCGGCACTATAATAGCGCGGGGTAATTACCTCGCCCGTTTTGTTGATGAAAACTATATGCGGATCCAGGCTGGGAATATCAGGATAGGACACCGCTGCCAAGCCTTCGGAAAAATCGCTTGCGCCTTCATAGATAAAAGGAATGACTTCAGCACCTGTTTTGTCGACATAGCCTGCTCTGCCATCAAGCTTAACAGCTGCTAAGCCTTCGGAAAAATCGAATGCCGCATCATAAATGAAGGGAATTACCTCAGCACCCGTCTCGTCAATAAAGCCCCATTTGCCATCAAGCATAACCGAAACCAAACCTTCTGAAAAATTCCCTGTTTCTTCATAGATAAATGGAATGACCTCGACATACGCAGCTTCTTTGGGGTCTGGTGGAACGCCTTCGCCGCCATTTTCACCGCCCAACATGTTGCAACCCGCAAGCCCCAAAAGCGCAAACGTCAATGCCAAAGCTGTCACCAATTTTTTAGTGTTTTTCATTTTGTTTCCTCCCTATAGTTCCCCTTGCGCCAAGATTACCCGCTTTCGTTTCAAAAAGCAAGCCGCAATCCTTGCCCCATTTCAAGGGAAAAGCGTTCTTTCTTTGAGACAACTATCGGTGCTTGTGAGGGCAATCCTGCTGTTGTATACTACGTATCCGCTGCGTTGTTTCAAGATTCAGAAATAAAAAGACGCACGCCTAACGGAGAGATGTCCGAGCTGGTCGAAGGAGCACGATTGGAAATCGTGTATACGTCAGAAGCGTATCTGGGGTTCGAATCCCCATCTCTCCGCCAGTTGAAAATTTAAGAGCACCTAAAACTAAGACTTCCTAAACACCCCATGCGGAGGGGTGGCAGAGTGGTTGAATGCGGCGGTCTCGAAAACCGTTTCACCGGCAATCCCGGTGACGAGGGTTCGAATCCCTCCTCCTCCGCCAGAAAAAACAAGCAGGTACTTATGGGTATCTGCTTTTTTGTTGCTACTTGAATGGGATTCGAACCCGCGAGGGGAAAACAGTCCAGTGGACTGTTTTCTAAGGAGTGCACAGCACGACGTATCCAGACACGAGCACAAGCGAAGTGGCTGGCGAATCCCTCCTCCTCCGCCAGAAAAAACAAGCAGGTACTTATGGGTATCTGCTTTTTTGTTTGCTGTGGCTTGAAAAAAATACGCCGCCCAACAAAGGGCGGCGTACCATGCCAATCAAATTGCAAAAACTTTTTATGAATTAGGTGCGCCTTCAGCAGCTTCAGGGTTTTCCCCTTCGCCTTCTTCGCTGCCTTCTTGTTCGCTTGACCAATCTTCACCCGTCATGTTGAGGTAGTCCTCAAGGTCAAACCCCTCATCGCCTTCGTGTTCAACAGCGTATTTTTCTATGTCGAGGTTATAAGGAACCTTTTCGGGCATGGCATTGATTTCGATGTCGGCTGCTTCTCTAAAGGCCTCATACCATGCGGCATAAGTGTCTTCTTGGTTCATGCCCTGAATCATGTTTCTTATTGCTTCAACATATTCTTGCGGGACCTGGCTTTCTTCGGTTATTTCCTCAGGAGCCGCAAAGACTTCCGTACACTTGATGATATGGATGCCGTATTCGCTGGCAACCAGCCCACTTACTTGGTTAAGCTCAAGTTCGTCGAGAGCACCTTGGTAGGCTTCAACAAACGTGGCGAGCCTGTCCCAACCAACATCGCCGCCGTTTTCCGCAGAGGTATCTTTTGAATTTTCTTTTGCAGCTTGGGCAAAGTCGAGCTCACCTGCGTTGATCTTATCAAGTATTTCTTGAGCAGCTTTTTCATCATCGCTTTCAAAAAGAATGTGCGCGGAGCGCTTTGCACCGTCAAAAGATTCTATATACAACTTGATGTAGTTTAAGACTTCGTCTGCATCGGCGTCTTCAGGAGCACCCAACGGGGCAACTGTTTCCCGTAATTTAATCTTTTGCAGCGACAGCTCAATCCCAGCACGATAGCTTTCTTCGGTTAAGCCCGCCCCTTCCAAAGCAGCATTCCAGTCCTCTTCAGTTTCGTAA
The DNA here is from genome assembly GCA_009782615.1 of Eggerthellaceae bacterium. Classification (GTDB taxonomy): domain Bacteria; phylum Actinomycetota; class Coriobacteriia; order Coriobacteriales; family Eggerthellaceae; genus WRIS01. Next base: position 47,763 of record WRIS01000002.1, read on the forward strand.
TAAACCCGCATTCTGTCTGCGCGCTCGTCAACTTCGGCAACATCAATCTTGATTTCTTTTTCTTCGATTGCTTGTCTGGTTAATTCTTCTTCGATGCGTCGATCAAGAATGTCCTCACGAACGCCTGCGGGATCTGTTCCATACATCACCAGGTATTCACCCCACGCGTCTTCGTCAAGCAATTCGTAGGCTGTTCTATAGTTTTGAATTTCCTTGGTGATGTCGTCTTCTAATATTTCGACACCGTTAACGGTGGCAGCAATGCCCCCGGTAAGCCCATCCCCTTTACCGTTCGTATCCGTACAGGCAGCTAACAAAAACAATCCCACCGAAACAAGACCGAACACCACGAGGGTCTTTAACACTTTCATCGCTTTCATATGACCTTTCCTTAAACCTTACCAACTTGCTGAGAAATTTTGTTGTTTAACCTTGCTATTCTCTCATACGCAATTTTCGCCTGTGCAACTTGCACAATAAGCCCACTTTCAGTTCACATTCTTTTTTTGCGAACTAGTTCTTGTTCGCTTTTTTTCGCTCTGTTGCCGAAAGGATGCGCTTGCGCAAACGAATGCTTTGCGGCGTAACTTCAAGCAATTCATCGTCTTCGATATATTCGAGCGCTTCTTCAAGCGTGAAGGTAAGCGGCGGTGTGAGCTGGATTGCTTTGTCAGAACCAGATGCCCGCTGATTTCCGAGGTGTTTGGTTTTCGCAATATTGACCACCATGTCGCCCTCTTTTGCAGACTCACCCACAATCATGCCTTCGTAACAATCAACGCCAGGGCCAACAAACAAGCGGCCGCGCTCTTGGAGAGTGTCAAGAGCATACGCAACGCTTTTTTCCGTTGACATCGATATCATTGAGCCGTTTTTTCTCCCAGTCAAATCACCGCGATAGGTTCCGTAGTCAGAAAAATGGTGAAACATATTCGCCTCTCCGCGCGTCGCATTCAAAAGGCGGGTTCTCAGCCCCATGGTTCCTCGCGAAGGAATGCGAAACACCAGATGCGTTTGTTCGCCGCGTTGGAACATGTCGGTCATTTCCCCGCCAGCACTTCCAAAAGCTTCAATTGCCTTGCCAGCATATTCACTCGGAACATCCACCGTAGCTTCTTCGATAGGCTCAAGCTTGTTGCCCTGTTCGTCTTTTTTGATAATCACCCGAGGGCGCCCAACCTGGAATTCAAAACCTTCGCGGCGCATGGTTTCCATAAGCACCGACAAGTGAAGCACGCCGCGTCCTGCCACTTCAACACCACTTTTGTCCTCAAGTTCAGTAATACGCATAGAAATGTTGCTTTCGGCTTCGCGCATCAGACGCTCTTTAAGTTGTCGAGCACCAACGATGTCTCCTTCGCGTCCTACCAAGGGGCTTGTTGATGCCTCAAAGACCACCGCCATGGTCGGCTCTTCCACCTCAATCGGGTCAAGCCGCACGGGGTTTTCCCTGCTCGTGATCATGTCGCCGATGTCCGCGTCATCAATCCCGACAACCGCAACGATGTCTCCCGCATGAGCTTCGGTTTGCTTTTTCTTGCCAAGCTCTTCAAACGTGAATACTTCTTTGAGAGCGGCATTGTAGCGTGTGCCGTCGTTTTTAATAACCAACACTGGTTCAGTTTTGTGAATGGTTCCCGAAAACAGGCGGCCCACCCCGATGCGTCCGACAAAACTTGAGTGGTCGATGGTGCAGATTTGCAGCGCGACGGGACCTTGCGGGTCGCAGTCGGGAGCAGGCACGTTCTCGAGAATGGTTTCGAGCAACGGCAGCATGTTGTTGTTGTCGTCATTTGGCTCAAAGCGCGCATAGCCGTTAACCGCGCTTGCATAAACAATGGGGAAATCGAGCTGTTCGTCGGAGGCTTCCAGTTCAACCATGAGGTCAAACACTTCATCAACCACTTCTTCGGGGCGCGCACCAGGACGGTCTATTTTGTTGATGACCACAATGATGCGCAGTCCCAGTCCGAGCGCGTGGCGCAATACGAAACGCGTTTGGGGCATGGGGCCTTCGAAGGCATCCACGATAAGAAGAGCGCCGTCTGCCATGTTGAGCACGCGTTCAACCTCTCCCCCAAAATCGGAGTGACCAGGCGTGTCGATTACGTTGATTTTCACATCCTTGTAGCGAACGGAAATGTTCTTCGCCAAAATCGTGATGCCGCGTTCGCGTTCCTGGTCGTTGGAGTCGAGGACCCGCTCTTCGACTTGTTGATTTTCGCGAAACACCCCTGCGGTGTATAAAAGGCGGTCGACCAGCGTTGTTTTTCCGTGGTCAACATGGGCGATAATCGCCACATTTCGAATGTCTGTTTGTTTCATTGTTCCAAATCTTCTAGTTCGCGAGCAAGTTGTTTTTGTTCCTTGCTCAGTTTTCCAATATGTTCATCCAAGTTTTTCAACGTTGAAAGAGTTGCTATCGTTTTCACGATTCCCCAAACAGCACCAGTTGAGCCCAGCGCAAGCGTAAGCGGCATTCTTCTGAACACCAAACAAAGCGCAACGCCTAAAACAATCATGATAAGTCCGTTGCGGCGCTCGTCGAGCATAGTGTCTTTTTGGGCAACCAGCTGTGTTTTTGCCGCAGCAATTCCTGCCAATCGCGCTTCTAGTTCGCGCGCTGTCGAATAATTTTGTCCGTAAGCGGCTCTTGTTGAAGAGCCCTTCGAAGAGCTTGCCTTTCCCAGCTTTCCGCTCGTAAGTAAATCGTAGGCTTCTTGGAGATTTTTGAACTGCTCGGTTGCCTTGTCTTGCAATTTTCTACTTGACGCAAAACGGTCAGGGTGCAATATCTGCGCCATTTCCTTGTAGGCTGTTTTGATGTCTTCATTTGAAGCATCTCCATCAAGCCCAAGAATACGTAATGCTTCAATTCTGTTCATGGGGTCCTTTGCGTGTTCCTGTTCATCTGTCCATCACCATCGGCTACCAAAATAGCACGAAGCGCGTGTTTTGTCTTAGGCGCTCACAGGATGGGCAAACAGCAATAAAACAGTTACGCCGACTGGCAAGTCGGCGTAACGAATAAATGGTGGAGCATAGGGGGATCGAACCCCTGACCTCAGGCTTGCAAAGCCCGCGCTCTCCCAGCTGAGCTAATGCCCCGTATTGCGGATTTTCGTGGTGGGCCTAAGTGGATTTGAACCACTGACCTCACGCTTATCAGGCGTGCGCTCTAACCAACTGAGCTATAGGCCCGCAAAATTGCGCCCGAATACTTTATACTGTTTGCCCAGCAAGGTCAAGAATTATTTATTGGGGTCATTTTCTGTGCGAGTTCAGATACAATGAAGAGACTGTTTTTACCTCGACAACACAAGAAGGTGCCATGGTTCCCGTTCGTATCCAAACTCTCATCGTCGCAACCGCGCCTGCGCCCTCCATTGTCGTTTTGCAGCCAATAGACGAAACCCCCCAAGGCGACATGTTTCGCATTGTGCCTATTTGGATTGGGGTTAACGAAGCCACACAGATGGGCATTGCTTTAGAAAAGGCTCGGTTTGCACGGCCCATGACCCATGATTTATTCTTGGATGCGCTGACCAATCTTGACGCCCGCATTGAACACGTGCTTATTCACGATGTTGACGACTCAACCTTTTTCGCAAAACTTATTTTGCGCCAACACGACCGCACGGTCGAACTTGACGCTCGCCCAAGCGACGCGCTTGCCCTTGCCCTTCGCCAGGAAGCTCCCATATTTATAGACGAGGGCGTACTTGACCGAGCGTCGTTTCCCTACGTAATCAAAAAACACCTTAGCCCTGAAACGGAACTTGCTGAGTTTCGCAGTTTTGTCGAAAGTCTCGCCCCTGAAGACTTCGAAGGGTAGCGAAACTATTCGCTTGCGCTGGCTTCCTCAGCGCTGTCTTCCTCAGCGCTGTCACTCGCGCTACCTTCGCCAATGTCGTCGCCCGCTTCGCCGTTTTCAGCGTTTTCGAAATCTTCGCCGCCTTCTTCTTCGTCGTCATCCAAAAGATCGAGTTGGCTTTCTTCCATGTCATCTGATTGCTCTGCCCCATTTTCTTGGGCTTTGCGTTTTTTCTTGCCACTGCTCACCAACGCAAGTGCCGTTACTTTGTCGTTGTCGGCAACGTTCATAACGCGCACGCCTTGAGTTGAGCGACCGAGTTGCGAAACACCCGAAGCGGGGGTACGCACCACCACACCTTCTTCTGAAATTATCATGAGCTCGTCAGTTGCATGAACGATTTTCATCGCCGCCAACAAGCCTTTTTTGTCTGTCATCGTGATGGTGAAAACGCCTTGTCCACCGCGGTGGTGAATGGGATAATCTTCTGCAGGGGTGCGTTTCCCGTAGCCTCGTTCCGTAATAACAAACAGCTCAGTTCCTGCTTTTGCAATTTCCATGCCGAGCACGCGCGCACCTGCAGGTACCGTCATGCCGCGCACTCCCATGGTGTCGCGCCCCATCGCACGCGCTTCTTCTTCGTCCCACGTAATCGCCTTGCCCGCAGAAGAAACCATCATGACCTTTTGCCCTTTTGCCACGCGCTTCACTGAAATTAAGTTGTCGTTGTCTTTCAGGTTGATAGCGATAAGCCCGTCGCGGCGCGTGCGGTCATACAGGCTCATTGAAGTCTTTTTGACCATGCCTTGTTCGGTAGCAAACATGAGATATTCTTCTTCGGGGAAGTCTTTTGTTGCAATAACCGCCGAAATTGTTTCGTCCTTTTCAAGTTGCAACAAATTAACGATTGCCGTTCCGCGTGCATGGCGTGACGCTTCGGGCAATTCATACACTTTCAGGCGATACACTTTACCTTTGGTGCTAAAGAACAACATATAGGCATGGGTTGATGCGATGAAAAGATGTTCGACAAAGTCGCTGTCTTTGAGGTTGACCCCCTGCATGCCCTTGCCGCCGCGTTTTTGTTGGCGATAGGTGCTTATCGGAAGGCGTTTAACATAGCCCGTTTTCGTTACCGTCACAACCATGTCCTCTTCGGCAATCAAATCCTCGACATCCAAATCCTTGGCTGCTTCAGAAAGACGCGTGCGACGAGGATTGTTGTATTTCGCCTTTATCTCAAGCAATTCTTCCTTGATAATTTCGCGCACGAGAGCATCATCGGAAAGGACGCGGCGATAAAAGTCGATTTTCCCGCGAAGCTCGCGCAATTCATCTTCAATCTTGTTACGCTCAAGGCTGGTTAGGCGGCGCAGGCGCATTTCAAGAATCGCGTCCGTTTGTTTTTTCGTCAGCGCGAAGCGCTCCATCAAACGTTCGGCGGCTTCGGTGTCGTTTTGCGAAGAACGAATAATGTGAATCACTTCGTCTATGTTGTCCAACGCAATAACATAGCCCTCAAGAACGTGTGCCCGCTCTTCTGCTTTTGCAAGGTCATAGCGCGTGCGGCGCACGACAACTTCTTCTTGATGCTGCAAATAGTGATACAGGGTTTCTTTGAGCGGGAGCACCTTAGGAACGCCGTTGACCAGCGCCAACATGATGACACCGAAATTTACCTGCAACATGGTGTGTTTATAGAGCTTATTGAGAACCACTTGAGGAATTGCGCTGGCTTTCAAATCAATGATGATATCTATACCGTTGCGGTCGGCACCATCATGAACGCCCGATATTTCAGGTAGTTTTTTCTCGCGTGCAAGTTCGTCGAGTTTCTCTAAGAGTTTTTTACGGTTTACCTGATAGGGAATTTCTGAAATAACGATTGCGCTCCGCCCGTTTTTTTCTTCACGGATTGAACTTTTCGCACGAACAGTGATTGACCCGCGCCCTGTTTCGTAGGCATCCACAATGCCGCTTTTTCCCATGATGGTGCCGCCTGTAGGAAAATCGGGTCCAGGCAAAACCTTCATCAAGTCCGCCGTTGTTGCATCGGGGTTTTCAAGCAGCATACAAGCGGCATCTATGGTCTCCCCCAGATTGTGGGGTGGTATGTTGGTTGCCATACCTACCGCGATACCCGAAGAACCATTGACTAACAAATTGGGGAAACGTGCTGGCAAAACCTTTGGTTCTTCCAGGCGTTCATCGTAGTTCGGCTGGAAATCAACCGTTTCCTTGTCGAGGTCACGCATCAGTTCCATCGCAGCTTTGTCAAGACGAGATTCGGTGTAGCGCATGGCGGCAGGGTTGTCGCCGTCAATTGAACCGAAGTTTCCGTGTCCATCAACAAGCGGCACACGCATGGAAAACGATTGCGCCATACGCACCATGGTGTCATAGACTGCCGCATCCCCATGGGGGTGGTACTTACCGATAACGTCACCAACGGTGCGAGCAGATTTTGAATGAGGACGGTTCGGCGTGATTCCGCTTTCATTCATCGCAAAAAGAATACGCCGATGAACGGGTTTGAGTCCGTCGCGCACATCAGGAAGGGCGCGCGATACGATAACGCTCATCGCGTACTCAAGGAAAGACGATTGCATTTCCTTTTCGAGTTCTGCTGGTAAGACAGTGGTGTTTTCAAGTTCGTTTATATCGAGTTCGTTCTCTTTTGCCACGTTTTGGCTCCTTTATATTAAAACCTTGAATTTCGGTTAAATGTCGAGATAGCGTACTTCTTTTGCCCGCTTTTGAATAAACAATTTGCGCGGCTCGACCTGGTCTCCCATAAGTTCGCTTACTACCCGTTCCGCTTCAGATGCGTTTTCGATACTTACCTGAAGAAGGGTTCGCGTGCTTGGCTCCATGGTGGTTTCCCAAAGTTGCTGCGGATCCATTTCACCAAGACCTTTGTAGCGCTGAAGGTCGTATTTGTCGGGATCTTCGAGTGCTGCCATTTCTTTTTTCAGTGCCGCTTCATTGAAGAGATACTTGTCAATTTTTATTGAACGCGAATTCTTCTTTTTCAAACCATAGAGCGGCGGCTGAGCAATATAGATATAGCCCAGGTTAATGAGTTCGGGCATATAGCGATAGAAAAACGTGAGCAACAGCGTGCGAATATGCGCGCCGTCAACGTCGGCATCAGTCATGATGATGATGCGGTGGTAGCGAGCTTGTTCTGCGTCAAAATCTTCCCCAATGTTTGTGCCAATTGCGGTAATCAGCGAAGAAATGCTCTCAGACGAAAGTGCTCGATGCAGTCCCGCACGCTCTACATTGAGAATTTTGCCGCGCAATGGAAGGATGGCTTGAAACTTTCTATCACGCGCCTGTTTTGCAGAACCGCCCGCTGAATCGCCCTCGACAATGAAGATTTCTGAAAGCGAAGCATCCTTGCTGGAACAATCGGCAAGTTTACCAGGGAGCGAAAACGAATCGAGCGCACCTGCCTTGCGCGACATTTCGCGTGCCCTTCGAGCCGCCTCGCGCGCTTTGAGTGCTTGGGACGCTTTGTCGATGATGCGCTTGGCAGGTTTGGGGTTTTCTTCAAGAAACTCTGCCAGTCCTTGGGTCACCGCAGTTTGTACAAGCGAGCGGATTTCGGTGTTGCCCAGCTTCGTTTTTGTTTGTCCCTCAAATTGAGGGTCGTGCAACTTGACCGAAATAATGGCAGCAAGACCTTCGCGGGTATCGTCACCCGAAAGATTGCTGTCTTTTTCTTTAAGGAAGCCTTTGTTGCGCGCGTAGTCGTTGATGGTGCGCGTAACAGCCTGTTTGAAACCGTCGAGATGCGTGCCGCCTTCTTGGGTATTGATATTGTTTGCAAAGGCAAGCACCGAATTGGTCGAATACGAAGTCGACCACTGCATGGCAACTTCCACATCCCCGTCTTCGTTTTTTGCTTCAAAATAAATTGGCTTGTTTAAGGTTTCTTTACCCGTGTTAAGCCACTTCACGAAGTCTTGGATTCCGCCAGCATATTGAAAAGTTTCTTTTTTCGCCGCTCCTGTTTCGTCTAGTTCACGTTCATCATAGAGAATAATTTTCAGATTTTTGTTGAGAAACGCCATTTCCCTGAAGCGGTTTGCAAGCGTTTCGTACTCAAAAACAAGCGTTTCAGTGAAAACCTCAGGATCTGGCCAAAAGGTTATTTTGGTGCCTGTTCCTTTTGCTTTTCCGACGCGTTGGAGTTTTTCTTTCGTTTTTCCCCGCTCAAACGATATGGAGTGCTCTTCCCCATCACGCTTAACGCGAACATCAACGCGCGAAGAAAGCGCGTTCACGACAGAAACACCCACGCCGTGCAATCCGCCTGATACCTTATAGCCCTCGCCGCCAAATTTTCCGCCTGCGTGAAGAATAGTGAGCACCACTTCTACCGTAGGGATTTTTTCTTTGGGATGTTTGTCAATGGGAATACCGCGACCGTTGTCATCTACCGTGACCGAATTGTCTTCGTGAATCCAAACTTCGATTTTGTCGCACGCCCCTGCAAGTGCTTCGTCGACCGCATTGTCGACAACCTCATAAACAAGGTGGTGCAAACCGCGAGGACCGGTTGATCCAATATACATACCGGGTCTTTTGCGGACGGCTTCAAGTCCTTCTAAAACTTGGATGTCTGAACCGCTGTATTGCTCAGGTTTAGCTTGTGCCACTAACTGCTCCTTTTTAACTGCGTTGCCTTATTGAGTGTTGTAAATTTAAGAAAAAGTTCAACTTAAGAATTGTACCACAAGAGTTTATGATGGAAACACTTTTTATTGTGTTTAAGGTTATTAAGAGCGGCTATTAGACACAATATGTTGCATGCTCACTATTTTTTCACATTTTTTACTTTTTCGGTACGCAAAAAGGTTTTGGCGGGTTTTCGGCTGATTTTTGACAGCGGTAAAAATGCTCCTCTTTGGGTGGTGTTCGCGCGGGATTTTAGGCGGGTTTTTGCGCGGGTTTTTACCCGAGACTTTCGCTGCCTTTTTTCCATTCCAAATCAGCCACCATTGCCTCGAAAACACTTTTTCGCAGCTTTGGGTTTTCAATCAACGAAACCAGTTCTAAAACGTGCTGCTTTTCTTCTTCGTCAAGGGGCACTGACCTTGCGGTGTCTTTAGTAGTGGGCGCTTTGTTTTCTTTGAAGGGGTAGTTTTTCTTATAGTTGCCACGTGATATTAAGATTTTGAATTCGTCGATATCTTCTTGGAATTTTTGAAGGAATTTCATTTTGATAAGTTCTCTGCGTGCATTAAGTTCTGCTGCAGTGATGCTGTCGTCAACATAGACGATAAGCTGCTTGGTCTCCCCTTCTTTTATGATGTAAATTGAATTCGTGTGTTGCAGCACGACGCCTTCCACACACGCAGCCCACATACTGCGCACGTGAGCAGCCCTTTGCGCAATTTTTGCAAGAGGGTCTTTTTTTCCCGCTTCGTCATAGAACTCCGCTATATTTTTGGAGAGTTTTTTCATAATATCCTTAAGAGGTCTTTTTGCCAGGTAACAGCGGCAAGCGCACCACCGTTGCTTGTTTGATGATGTCTTGAGGGAAATATTCAAGGGTGGTTGTGGTAATAAAGGTCTGTGTATCAGCGGAAATATGATTCAGAAGCGCTGTTCTTCGTGTTTCGTCAAGCTCACTCATCACGTCATCAAGCAACAACACGGGGTTTTGTTGGGTGATTTCTTGAATAACTCCCAGCTCTGCCAATTTAAAAGCAAGGACCAAAGAACGCTGCTGACCCTGGCTTCCGTAGATTCCCGCATTTTTCCCGTCGATAAAAAACTCTATTTTGTCTATGTGGGGACCAACTAGGGAAGTTTTTCGCACTTTTTCCTCCCCTTTTTTCGCACGTAGTGTTTGTATAAAACGCTCTTGAGTTTCATTTTTTGAAACGGGTGTGTCGCTACAAGTTTCAGGATTTGATTTTTCCCAATAAGGAACATAGGAACAAACCAGCTCTTCTTTTTGTTCGGTAATGTTTTGGTAATGCTCTTTGATAAGCGGCACCATTTTTTGGAAAAGCGCGTAGCGGTAGTTTTGGAATTGCGCGCCGTTTATCACTAAAAGTTCATTGACGCTTTGAAGGAGCGCTTCGGATTGTTCTTCTTTTAAAAGGCGATTTTTATGACGAAGAAGCTTTTCATAATCTTTTTTTATGATTTGGTAGTTGGCGCTTAATTGTACCCCGATAGCATCTATCGCTGATCTTTTAATACTTTGCGAGCCTTTTACTAAACAAAGGTCGTCGGGAGAAAAAACCACTGAAGGAAGAAGTCCTCTTACCTCTTTTACTTTCTTGTTCTTATCGTTTATTTTATAGGTTTTTTTGTTTTCAAAAATATGTAGACTGACTTTTAGTTCTCGATTATCCCCTTTTTCTATCACTTCAATAAACGCTTCTTCGCCGTCCCAAGGAATTAATTGGTCAGCCGTTGCGTTGCGCAGCGAAGTAAGCGAGGTAAGCAACTGAATTGCTTCGACGATGTTTGTTTTTCCCACAGCGTTTGGCCCGAGAAATATAGTGAGATTCTCAAGGTGAGACAACTCAAATTGAGAATAATTTCTAAATCCACTAAATCTTATGCTTTGGATAAAAAGACTCATAGTGGCTTGACTCGCTTTTGCGGTTTATTAAATCCTTACTGGCATAATAAGGTAGAGGAATTTTTCAGCAGTTTCGGTTTTAAAAATCCCTGGTTTTGTTGAATTTTGAATTTCTAAAAATAGTTTACTTTCTTCGACACTACTTAATCCATCTAAAATATAGGCATAGTTGAAAGCAATTTGGTTGTTTTCTCCAATTATTTCGCACGGTAAAATCCCTTGAGCGCTTCCAATATCTTGCGCCGCACTTGAAATTTGTAGAGTTTGAGAATCTATGTTGATGTCGAATTTAATAGGAGTTGTTTTTGTATCAATAAGAGAAATCCTTTTAACCACAGAAATAAATTCTGCGTTATTAAGGCTTACTCTCGTGGTATAAGCTTCAGGCAAAAGTTGTTGATAGTTAGGGAATGTTCCCTCAAGGCGACGATTAACAAAAATAGTATTTTGGTATTGAACTACAATTTGATTTTCTGATAGAGCGAGCGAAACATCATCCTCTGTTTTAGGGAGACTTGCTATGTCTTGTAAAAAACTACCCGATATAACCGCTTCAAACATTTCGTCTTGATATTGTTCTGTGTCGGTGTCAACTATTGCAAGACGATATGAATCTGTTGCAACCATTTTAAGATGATTTTCTTCGCGGGTTAAAAGAATGCCTGTTAAAATTGGCCTACTTTCATCTTTTGAAACAACGCGCGCAACTTTTTTAACCATGCTTGAAAAAATGGCGAAAGGAATTTTTATTGTTTGTTGAGCTTCAACCGTAGGAAAGGCGGGAAAATCTTGCGCGTTGAGGGTTTTGATAGAAAAAGAAGAATTGTCACAAACCACCGTGAGTTGTTGTTCGAATAATTCAAGAGATACAGCAGCATCGGGGAGGCTTTTTACAATTTCTAAGAAAAGCTTGCCAGGTACAACAACCTGCCCTTCTTCTTCAATTAAGGTATTTACTTTATATTGAACGGATAATTCTAAATCAGTTGCATGAAGCATTAAAACATCACCTTGTGCAGATAAAAGAATACCCGAAAGAATAGGAAGGGTTGAACGAGTTGAAATACCTTTATATACAACAGAAATGGCATTTTGTAATTCGGATTGGTTAATACTGAATTTCATTTTATACCCTTTCATTAATTTCTTATACCGATTTCATCTTATAGGAAACTAACACCTTACATAAGGTTGTGGTAAAAAAATTTTCTTTAATTTTTAGTCATCTCGGTTATTTATTTATTTCTTACTTAAATTTCTTTTAATAAGTATTTTTAAAATAATAGTAATAATAAACACGGTGGATTTGTGGATAACTCGTATTGAGCCAGATTGGTCTTATTTTTATTTCCTACTTTTATAAGCAATCATTTCATATCTTTTTTAATACTAATTATTACTTAAATTATCACTAAAGAATTTTTAGTAGTTATTACCAAGATATCAGTCAGCTTTCAAAAACTTTTCTTTTTTAAGAATCTCGGATTAATCGTCTTAAATTCTCAAGTTCTTCACGTAATCCACGACTTTCTTTTAATTTCTCTTCAACATTAGCTACCGAATACATAACCGTGCTGTGGTCGCGATTAAATTTCTTTCCAATATCATTGTAGGGAATATCAAGCATTTGTCGGCAAAGATATATTCCTATTTGGCGGGCATAAATAATATTACGCGTTCTTTTTTTGCCAACCAGATCAGCGTGGCTGATTTTATAGTAATTTTCGACTTCTGTTTGTATATCACTCACCGCAAGTCTTTTTGAGGCACCCCCTGAAAAATGATTATCTAAAAGGCGGCTCACTTCCTCAAGGCTTATATAGGGTTGGTTAAAGAAAATCATCTGAGATATTACTTTTGTAACCGCGCTTTTTAACTCTCTAATATTAGAACTAGAACTCTCAGCAATATAAATTTTGACCTCTTCGGGTATCTCGAAAGAAGAATTCCCTTCGCTTTCTTTATATTCTTTAATAAAACTTTTTACAATTCCAAGTTTTGTTTCAATTTCAGGAGGCTGAATATCAAGGGTAACCCCTGAATTAAAACGTGTTATATAACGTTCATCAATGTCTATGTTTTTTGGTGCTCGATCTGCAGAAAGAACAACTTGTTTTCCTAAAGTAATAAGTTTATTAAATATTTGAAATACAATTTCGAGGGTTTGTTTTTTTCCTTGAAGGGATTGAACATCATCAATAAGTAAAACATCTGCTTCTTCGTAGCGAGTTTTAAATTTCTTATAGCTTGATTTTTCTTTATCGTGGGCAACGATTGCTTCGGTGTAATCATTAAGAAGCTCTGCTGCTTCAACATATACTGTTTTTAATTCAGGGAGGGTTTCGTAGAGGTAGTTTTGAATAGCGCGAAGAAGGTGAGTTTTTCCCAACCCGCTTTTTCCATAAATAAAGAAAGGATTTTGATGCACCTTCCCTGGTATTTCAGCAACCGAAACCGCCATAGAATAAGCCATTCTGTTCGAATCCCCAATGACAAAGTTTTCAAACGTCAACGATGATAAAGGATGAAACACACCCACTTCTTGTTCGGGTTTTTTAGTAAAAGTATTTTCAAGGGTTTTCGCAGAAAGTTTTGGAAGGTCTTGTTTTGGTTCTTTTTTAAGTTCTTGTTTTTGTGAGGGACTTTCGCTTTTTAAACGGCTGTCTTTTTTAAAAGAAGGAAGAATACCTTCAGGTGACGAGGAAAGCGACCCTGTTTGTTCTTCATTGTTTAGAGTGGTGTCGCTTGAAGCAAGTGCTGCTGAAGCGTCAACCTCAATATTTACCAGATAAGGATTTTGATACAAGTCGCTTAAGGCTTGTTTAATGAAATCGGTGTAGTGGCGCTCTATCCAGGTTTTTATAAAATCATTGTCGGCACTAAGCATTAAGAATCCATCGCTCATTGCTTGTGGATGAAGTCGAGAAAAAAAAGCATCAACTTGAGTGGAGTCGATATGATCGTAGCTTTTAATTTGCCTACAAACATCTTCCCATGATGAATTTAATTTTTCAGCATCCATAGTTTTTCCTCTACAATCGGACTGATTGGTTGCGCGCCGCGAGCAAACCAATCGGTCAAAATTCAACGGATTTTTAACTTTGAATGAATAACACGTGCAATCCGAGTAATTTACTGATTGTTGTGCATTGAGGGTTTCTCATGTTTGGCAGCTTCAAGAAAGCATTATATATCCGCAAATTTTTAATATAAAATATTTCGCTATTCTTGCTTAGGTATTATTTTAGGTGTTGTTTGGGGGCTGCTTAAGGTTTTATTCGAAGGCTTCAGCAATCTTAAAGCCAGTTTCGGTGAGCATCCTTTTTTGGTTATAAGTTTTTTCAATCAAGCCATATTCTTCAAGTTTTGTGAGCGCAACATACGTACTTGATTGTGCAGCACCAGAAAGTTTTACAAGGTCAGTAACACCAAGCGCTCCTTCTTGGTGGAAGAACAACAAGAACTCCTTTTCGCGCGAAGTAAGCGGTGGCATAAAAGCTTTGGGAATTTGAGTAGTGGGCGGTGTCGATTTTTGGTTCACAAGATTTATCGTAACAACGGCACCTGTGTCAAGGTTGTCTTCAATAGAGATAGTCCCTTTTGAAAAGTCGAGATAATCTTTGACTAAAGGAAGCCCTGAACCGACACCGCGGATATAGCGCTTCATAGGCTCAACAGCTGAAGTGAAACCAGGAAGTTGAGCTTTTTCCTTTTCGGGAATACCTGGTCCTTGATCAGAAAACCTAATAGTGTCGCCTTTGTTGAGAATAGTAACGACTATTTCACTGAATTGAGCATGGATAAAGTTTTCAGTTACTTCCCGAATAACCGTGTAGGGAATGGATCCCCCACCAAGCTTTGCTTGTTCATAAACCTTAGTTGTAAGGGACTCTATAAATTCTGTTGTCTGCGCGGGGGCAACTTCGGTAATTCTTGGCGCACTTCGAAAATCATCATAGTAAGCGATGCGCGCCGCGGCGCCGACAAACGAGTAGTCGAACTCGCCAAGGCGAGACACCTTGTCTTGCATAATTTGAGAATCGCTGTGTGTTGAGTCGGGCAAAATCGTCCTTGTTTTCAATTCGTTGTGCAGCACTTTCAATGCTTTTCATCATAATTCAGATAGAAAGTAAGCGCAAGTTGGTTAAATTGGGGAATAATGTCGAAAATTCCAGGATGCATTAAAGACTTATCGCACGTGAAAAGAAAGAGAAAGGGGCTTGAACAAGAAGTTTCATAGTTTTCCCCATTTAATTCAGAAAATGGGGAAAAAACTAGAAGAGTGAAATATTTATAAGAAAAGCGGCCCCAAACAGCACCACCAATTGTTGATATTTCTTGAAATTTTTAGCAAAAAAGCATTTCTCCCGATGAAAACCGAGGGCTTTATCGGATAAAAAACGAGCTTCATTGAGATGACCAGACAAAGCGGTACATTTGTTTGAAGAATATCAAATTCTCATCAAAAGACCAGATAAAATAGGCATTAAAAAATTAAGTAATGTTTTTTTGAAAAACATATAGAAAGGGAAATTTCTGTTAATTTTTCCTTGACATTTTATTTCGTTTAGGATTTCCACACTGCGCCATGAGCGAAAAGTAAGTTTTCCACTTTTTCCACAATACAAAACGGCGTAGATATTCTTTTTTTGCTACTTTCCCCGTTTTGCTGTCCTTAAGATTTGTGGGGCGAGCGGTTTGAAAAACAGGGCAAAGCTGCACAAAACCCTTTAAAGAAACCTGCAAAAAGCACCCCAAAGTTCTGCGCGGGTTCTCGTACGGATTCTCTTACACAAAAAGAACCATTGACATCCTTTTTTCGAGGTATATAATTTGGAAGTTACACTTTAAGCAAGAAGGGAAAGAACATGAAGCGCACCTATCAGCCGAATACTCGGAAGCGGGCGAAGTGTCACGGTTTTCGTTCACGTATGTCGACAAGAGGCGGTCGTGCCGTTTTGTCTACGCGCCGCGCTAAAGGACGCAAGCGCCTCTGCGTGTAGTGGAGATTTGTGTTGGAAACTATTAAATCCGGCACGGAAATCTCGTATCTTTTTGTACACGGGAGGCGTTTTAGCGCTCCTTTTATCACCCTCATAGTAAAAAAAAGAAATCTTCAACACGACCAATCGGGTCGTGTTGCTTTTATTGCGGGAAAAAAATTGGGAAATGCGGTTTGGCGCAACAGGGCGAAACGCCGCATGAGGGCTGTGTGTAAAGAGGCGGGCGGTCCCTGGCGCGATTATGATGTGATATTTATTGCAAAGTCGCAAACAAACGAAGTTTCTTATAGTAAAGTTCTTTCTACGTGTAATGCATTGCTCGCCGAGGTTTTTGATGAGGCGAGTTCGCAATAGATTTATAAGGCGGCAAAGTTGGAAGCGTTACTAAAACTGGTGAAAAACCTGCCTTGCAAGATAGCAGTTCTGCTCATCATGTTTTATAAGGCAGTTCTTTCACCTGTGTTGCCAGCAAGCTGTAGGTTTATCCCGACATGTTCAGAGTATGGGCTTATCGCTTTTCAAAAGTACGGCTTTTTGAAGGGTTTTTGGCTCACGACTAAAAGGATTCTTCGGTGTCGTCCAGGAGGACCCCACGGGTATGACCCTGTTCCATAAACGGGTCTTTAAGCGGGGCTTTCTTTGGTATAGAGGAAGGGAATAGTATATGTGGAATTCATTTAAGGACTGGATTGGCTGGGTCATCGAGTCTTTCTATAACGTGTGTGGCGACTGGGGGCTTGCCATCATCATTGTTACGGTGATTTTTAGGCTTATCATTACGCCGCTTATGCACAAACAGACAAAATCAACGTTTCAAATGCAAAAAGTACAGCCGCTCATCCAAGAGATTCAAAAGAAGTACAAAGACGAACCAGCTCGCATGCAAGAAGAAATGCAAAAACTTCAAGCTGAGGCAAAGTTTAACCCTCTTGCGGGCTGCTTGCCCATGTTGTTGCAGATGCCTATCTTTATCGCCCTCTTCCAGGTTTTGCGAGAGCTGGCAGAAAGAACTCATGGAACGGTATATTCGTTTTACAATATCGTGCCCGACTTAGCGAGAACCCCTTCGGATGCCTTTGATATAAGTTTTGGAACATTTGTTCCCTATCTGGTGCTCATGGTGGTTTTTGCTGGCTCAACTTTTGTTCCTATGATGCTTCAACAAAGAGGCAATAAAAACAACCCACAACGAAAACAAACCCTTATTATGGGTGGCGTCATGAGCGTCTTTATGATTTTCATTAGCTGGAACTTCCCAACAGGCGTTCTTCTTTTCTGGAGTGCATCGGGCCTGATTGGTATTGCACAGACGCAAACGTCTATGAGCATCATGAGAAAGCGCGATGCGGAAGCTGAACTCGAAATCGAAGAAAAGCCTGTTGAGGTAGAAGTTACCCGCAAAGCAAAGAAGCCGCGCCCGACAAAGAAAACCAAATAACGAGGCGAGCTATCAGTGGTAGACTGCGACCTTTTGTGAGGTCGTTAGGATAAGGACAGAAAAGCCAATTAAAAAAAGGAGTTCCTATGGCTGCAGAAGTTGAACAGAATCTTTTGGAAGAAGAATCGCAAGACGAGGCAAGCGAAGAAGTTGAAGCAGAAGACCTCAACGCTGGTGAAGCGCCCGAAAGCGACGCTGCCGAGGTCAACGAAGGCGAAGGCGACGCGAATGCCGATGCTGACGAAAGCGCCGATGCTGATGAAAGCGATGCCGCAAACGACGAGGGCGCCGTTGAAAACGCTGCCGCAGGAGTCGACGGCGAAGGTGATAGCCTCCAAGAAGACCTTTCTGACGAAGAACTTGATGCGGTTGCCGATACTGCAATAGCCATCCTTCAAGACATTCTCGGGTATTTGAACGTCGGCGAAGTGACTATCGACGAATACGAGGGCGACGAAGGTGAGCTGATTCTTGACATAACTGGAGACGATCTTGCTGTTTTGATTGGACGCCACGGAAAAACTCTTGATGCGCTACAAACCCTTGTTGCCGCTGTTACCGTGAGAAAAATGGGCTTTCGCTACCCCATCGTTGTCGATGTTGAAGGATACAAGAACCGACAGCGACAAAAGCTTGAATCAATCGCTCGGTCTGCTGCGAACAGAGCTGCACTTCAAAGCCGAAGCGTAAAACTGCGCCCAATGACGCCTTATGAGCGCCGTCTTGTGCATATTGCTCTACGCAACGACGAACGTGTTGAGACTGCCTCAGAGGGCGAAGGAAGCGCGCGACACGTGGTGGTTATTCCCCAATAAGTGTTTTAAGGGGAATGTTTCACGTGAAACATTCCCCTTATTTTTGTCCCCCGCCACAAAAGTTCCCTGTTGTTTTGCCCGCAATGTTTCACGTGAAACACTTCACCCAGAAACTCACCTGCCCGCCCACTAGCTAACCCACTAACCCACTAACCCACTAACCCACCAACCTCGAGGACTCTCTCAGAAAACAACCCCATGCATGACCCGTCTTTTCCGATAAACTCTTGCCATCTTGAAAGCTTTTCCCCCGAAAAGAGGGAATTGCTCGAAAAGCATCTTGCTCTTGTTCTCGAGGCAAATAAAAAAATCAACCTCACAAGCATTACTTCTTTTGAAGAAGGCTTGCTTCTGCATATTGAAGACGCCCTTGCAGGATTTTCGGAATTAAGCAACGCTCCGAAGGGGCTTTATGTGGATATTGGAACAGGCGCAGGATACCCAGGCATTCCTCTTGCGATTGTTTCGGAGCGCGATACGCTTCTTGTCGATTCGGTTCAAAAGAAAACGAAAGTTCTTGACAAAATGCTTGTTGAACTGGGAATTTCTTCAAACGTTCGCACGTATGGCGGGCGAATTGAAGCGCTTGCTCAAGCAAGACGAGAAGAATTTGCCGTGGTGTCTGCGCGAGCGCTTTCGTCGCTCGCTGCGCTCTTAGAACTATCCTCTCCGCTTCTTCAACAGTCGGGACGGTTGATTTGCTACAAGGCGCAACAAAGCGAAGAAGAGCTGGCGGTTGCAAAAGCCCTTGAAGAAAAGCTGGGAATGCGCCTTGTTTCAAACAGGAGCTTTTTCTTGAGCGATAACGTCACAAAAAGACAAATTCTTGTGTATGAAAAGTATAAACAGCCTGAAGTAGCGCTTCCAAGACGAGAAGGAATGGCTCAGAAGCGCCCCTACAGGGCATAGGACAGCCTCTCAGCGCTTTTTACGCAGCGTCGAAAGCGAAAGAGAGACAAGGTCGTTTCGACGCCCCTGCGCTGCTTCATGAATCACTTCGCAAACACCTTCAAAATTTTCCCAAACATAAGAATTCGGAAAACGAAGCTCTTGTATTTCCAGCATTTCCAGATAGTTTGTTCGCAGACGATCCCGTTTTATGTGGGGCTCTTCATAATGTTGGGAACCGTCAAGCTCAATCGAAAGTCGTACTTTGTTGCAGAAAAAATCAACAATATAAGGACCAACAATCTTTTGTGATCTGAATAAAAGAGGATATTCTCTCAAGAAACCAAACCAAAGACGCCTTTCTGCGGGCGTCATATTCGTTCGTAGTTCCTGAGCGTTTTTTACCAAAGCGTTGTTTCGTGGAAGACCCATTTTTCTCCTTTCTTAGGGGCGGCTATAATACACGAGATTTGTAGGCAAAAAGGATACGAAAATTGTATAAAAATCTTGCATTGATTAGGCATTATTTGAACACTGATTGAACAGGGATTAGGCGCGGATTGAGCGCCGACGGAACACCGATTAAGCATGAATTAGGTGCCAATCGAGCATGGATTTGACGTGGACTGAACGCTGGTTAGGTATTTTTCTAACACCGCTCTCAGAATGAAGAAATGTTTCACGTGAAACATTTCTGGTAAAGCGCAACAAGAATACTTTGTTTTGGTGTTCCTTAAGGGTGCGTGTTTTCCGAATATTTTGTGTCGCCAAGAATGTTTCACGTGAAACATTGTCGATATTAGCGGAATTCTCTTTGTGGGGATAAAAATTCGTGTATACTGGCAGCAGTTACCTATAGCTTCGTGAAAGGAGGCTTCTGTGGGTATATTTGATGGTCTGAAACGAGACAAAAAGGCAGAAGAGACTATCGCTTTAGAAGAAATCGAGAACACAGAACAGCCAAATCAGTCCGTTGTTGACGAGGGGTTCTTCGAAACCGATGTTGAGGATGTCGAAGTTGTCGAACGCGAGGTCAACCACGTGATTCAAGAAGTATCACCACGAAAAATCAAACCTTACAGTAAGAAAAAGCCAGTTAAGCACGCCATTGGTCAAACAAAGGTGCTTGCAATCATTAACCAAAAGGGCGGCGTTGGAAAGTCCACTACGGCAATCAACCTTGCAGCTGCCCTCGGCGAGATGAAAAAGCAAGTTCTTCTGGTCGATCTTGACCCGCAAGGAAATTCTTCAAGTGGGCTCGGAATCGAAAAAAGTCAGGTTGAACATTGCATTTATGATGCTTTGTTGAACGGTGTGCCTTTGGAAGAGGTCATTATTCCTGACGTATGCGAAGGCCTCGATCTCGTACCTGCGACGATTAATCTTGCTGGTGCTGAAGTGGAACTCGTTTCCGAAATGGCTCGCGAAAATCGTCTGAAGGACATCATTGGGTGTTTGAGGGGAAAATACGACTATGTCTTTATCGACTGCCCGCCATCGCTGGGGTTACTTACCGTTAATGCGTTGGTTGCAGCAGACAAGTTGCTCATTCCTATTCAGTGTGAGTTCTATGCCCTTGAGGGAGTGACAAAACTCCTTGATTCAATGAAACGAGTCAAAAGTGTCCTTAATCCGAGCCTAGAGACCTTTGGGGTGCTCCTAACGATGCACGATGGACGAACCACGCTTTCTCGCCAGGTTGCAGATGAAGTGCGCGGCTACTTTGGGAAAGGCGTGTTCGACACCGTAATTCCGCGCTCGGTGAAATTATCCGAGGCGCCCAGCTTTGGGCAACCTATTACTGAATACGACCCAAACGGCAAAGGCGCGCAATCGTATATTGAACTTGCAAAGGAAGTGATCTCTCGTGGCTAAGACAACCAAGAGCGGCCTTGGTCGCGGATTAAATTCGCTGATTTCGGGAAGCATAGAAGAAGTTTTGCCTGATGAGACGGCAAAAGAAAGTGCACCACAACCAAAAGCGCAGGTGACAGAGCCAAAAGCGTCCGAAAAAGAGGTGCTCACGGACGAAAAAAAGGCAGAAACAGCAGGAGCATCTCGAAGCACAGCGCCAACAAAAGATAGCGCCCCCAAAGAAGCGCCTAAGCCTGAAGTAAGTAAGCCGCGCTTTGAAGAGGATGATCACGTGGTGATAAGAAGCGTGAAAGAGCGCGTTCCCGATGAGGTTCCTCTGGCTTCGGTTCAGCCGAACCCTGACCAGCCGCGTACAAACTTCAAAAAGGAAGAAATAGAAGAATTGGCGGCTTCTATCGAGCGAAACGGTCTGCTTCAGCCCGTGTTGGTGCGCCAAATAGGGAAGAACTATCAAATTATTGCAGGAGAGCGGCGCTGGCAAGCGTGCAAAATGCTCGGAATGAAAATGATACCCGTCAGAGTCAAGGAGGCCGACGATGACAAGGCTCTCGAATTGGCGCTTATCGAAAATCTTCAGCGCTCGGACTTGAATCCGATTGAAGAAGCATACGGAATTCGCCGCCTGATAGAACGCTGTGGCTTGAGCCAATCGGAAGCAGCTGAAACGCTGTCGAAAGGGCGCTCAACCGTTGCAAACGCTTTGCGCTTGCTGGAACTTCCCGAAGAGGCGCAGCAGCTTTTGTTCGAAGAGAAGATATCTGCGGGGCACGCTCGAGCAATACTGTCGATTCCGACGAAAGAAGGGCGCCAAAAACTGACCGAGCGTCTGATCAACGAAAAGATTTCGGTGCGCGAAGCAGAAACAATTGCGCGTCTGTTCGCAGGAATGCAAAACAATCAAAATTCCAGCGCCCGTCCTGTGATGCCGCTTTCGTTCAAGACGGTGGCGCGCTCGTTGCGCGAGACACTTCAAACGGGGGTTCGCGTCAAAACGGTTCAAGGGAAGAACAAGATAGAAATAGAGTTCAAAGATGAAGAAGACTTAGAACGTCTGTTCGGTATTATCAGCCCCTCTGAAAAGAAGTAAGGGGTTCTCCGATTCGCTGATTTGGCACTTCGTCTTTTCGGCAGCCCAATAAAGCAGCGCTTTAATACCCTGTGAGGAAATCACAGGGTATTTTTTAGCTGCCCGCAGGCACCTTTGATGTCAGCGCCTTTAGAGTGTCGCAAACTTGCGGGAATTCGCGCCTGTTCGAACTTTTGCAGCCACTCCTGAGTGGTTTGAGGGGCGGCAGGGCGAAAAGCGAAGTCGGGCGAATCGGTGTTGGCGGCATCTTGTGGGGCAAGAGCGTTAATGGGGAGCAGGTTGACGTGGCACAACAGCCCCGCGCAAAAGCGAACAAGCGCATCAAAGGCCTCGGGCGTGTCGGTAACGCCTTTTATCATGAGGTATTCCAGCGTGACCCTTCGATTGGTGCGCGCAACATAGTCCAGAAGCGCTTCTTTGAGAGAAGAAAGTGGTTCGCTTGAAAGGTTTGGCATGAGGCGGTTGCGAAGATTTTGTTCGGCGCTGTGGAGCGAAACTGCCAAGGTGAACTGTTCGCGTTCTTGAGAGAGCTTTTGAATGCCCGATATGATTCCGCAGGTAGATATCGTGATATGGCGCGCCCCAACCTTAAGCCCTTTCGGATGATTAAAAATGCGCAGGGCGGCAAGGGTGTTTTCGTAATTGAGAAAAGGCTCTCCTTGCCCCATGGCAACAAGGTTGTTCGTGCGTATGCCGAAGTCTTTTTGGGCAAGGAGAACCTGTTCGACGATTTCACCAGGAAGCAAGTTGCGCGTGAAGCCCTCTTGCCCCGTTGCGCAAAACGCACAGGA
This sequence comes from Eggerthellaceae bacterium, assembly GCA_009782615.1. Classification (GTDB taxonomy): domain Bacteria; phylum Actinomycetota; class Coriobacteriia; order Coriobacteriales; family Eggerthellaceae; genus WRIS01. Next base: position 70,084 of record WRIS01000002.1, read on the forward strand.
AAGCGCACAGCCAACCTGGGTCGAAAAGCATACGGTGAGACGCGCGGGCGCTGCTTCGTCGGCCACAACTCCCTCGACTGAACCGCCCGCACCGACTCCGCCACCAACACCACCACCAGCGCCACTCCCGCCACCAGCGCCACCACCATCACCGGCGCCACTTCCGTTTGCGTAGGTGGGTATCGCAACGGTTTCAACCCGCGCACCGTCGGCGAATTCCAGCACGTATTTGCGCGAACCATCGTGAGACACCTGTCGGTTGATGACACGCGCGTTGTGCAAAGGATGCTTTTCGGCAAGGCGCTCTCTTAGGGAAAGCGACAAATTTGTCATTTCGGCATAGTCGGTTGCACCATGAGCATAGAGCCACTGAGCGACTTGGTCCCCACGAAAACGCGGCTCACCAAGCTCGCGCATTAGTTCGGCGAGTCCTTCAAGCGAATATGCTTTGATTTCGTTTTCCATGGCGTTCATTATAGCGTGCAAACATGAGGGCATCACGCATTTTTGCAAGGCGATTTTTTCGGTGGTTTTCCAAAGAGGGGAGCTTTGTTATACTGCTTGCGAACCGCCAAGAAGAAATCGAACAAGAAACCGAACAAGAAACCATACTGAGAAACCACAGAGAACGGAGAAACAGTCAATGGCTGCTCCTTTTGAACCCAAGAACTACAAGGTTGCCCTTCTCACGGGGGGAATAAGTGGCGAACGAGAAGTTTCGCTGGCTTCGGGAGAAAGTGCCAAAAGAGCCTTGGAGACGGCAGGGTTTTCTGTGGTGGTTCTTGACCCTGCTGATAAAAAAGACCTCAAGGCGCTGATTGACGGTGATTTCGACGTTGCTTTCATCGCGCTTCACGGAAAATACGGAGAAGACGGCACCATCCAAGGTTTGTTGGAGATTTTGGGGCTTCCCTATATTGGGTCAGATGTTTGGGCAAGCGCACTTTCCATCGACAAAACAAAGGCAAAAGCCTTCTACGAACAAGCCGCCATCCAAACGCCAAAATCACTCACGCTTTCGCGCTCGTCACAAAAAGCCGCGCAAGAGATTCTTGAAGAAGTGGGGTCGCGCTGCGTGGTGAAGCCCGCAACCGAGGGAAGTGCCCTCGGCGTGTTTATTGTAGATACCCCTCAAGCGCTTGACGAAGCGTTGCAAGCGGCTCTTGCGCTTGACAAAAACGTGTTGGTTGAAGCGTGTATTTCAGGAAGGGAAGTAACCGTTGCGGTGCTTGGCAACGAAGAACCCTACGCTTTGCCCGTGGTTGAAATCATACCGATACATGAGTTTTACGACTTCGAATCGAAATACGCTCCCGGCGGCTCACGGCACGTGTGTCCAGCGCCCCTGGATGAACATACCACCAACCAACTTCAAGAAACTGCCGTTAAGGCGCACAAAATCCTAGGCTGTTCAGGGGTTTCGCGCAGTGATTTCATCATTGATGAGGACGGCGAAATCTGGATTCTTGAGACGAACACCATACCAGGGATGACCGAAACATCGCTTCTTCCCGACGCTGCTCGTGCGGCAAACATTGAATTTCCCGCGTTGTGCACGCTTTTAGTGCGCTACGCTCTTGAAAAAGCAGAGAGAGTATCGGGAGCCTAAAAAACGCCGCAGGACTTCAGTCCGAAAATAATGCCTGCAACGAGTGCAAGAAGCGCCACCCAACTTAATAAGGAACATCCTTTGTTGTTGTTGCGTGCGTAGTTAATGATTTTTTCCGACAGATTGCGCCGTGCTTTTATGATGGCAGTGCCTTGTTTTTTCTCGGGTAGAGAAACCCGCTTCGTCGGAAGCCAGTCTCCCTTACTGTCAAGGACTTTTGCGATTTCTGCTTCGCCCAACTCGACATCGGGACGCACGCCTTCGGACATACAATCGGCTACCTTTGCTGTAAAGGCATCGAACGCGTCGCTACCTTCTTCGGAGGCGGGGTCGTAGCACAAAAGCACCGCTTCGCCCCAATAATAGCCGCCTTCAGCACTTTCGCTATATGCCACGAAAGAAAGGAGCGTCTGCAGCTTCCAGCCGCGTGCTTCAAAAAGGCTCAAACGTCGAGAGACGGATGCGTCGAAAAACCCCACCAGAGCGCCGAAGCGATTTTTGAGCCAAGCAAGACGCTGTCCTTCTTCGGTTTGAAATTCTATTTCAAACACATCGCCAACAAGGCTGTCCGAGCCGAGCAGGCGGCCTGCATCCTTTTTCGACGCAGTCGCAAATCGAGCATAGGTTCCAAAATATATATCGCTCACGACCATCTCCTTATAACAAACGCAGCACAAAGCACACGGCACAAGCGCACGGCACAAAACGCCACAAAGCGCACGGCACAAACGCCACAAAGCGCACACTACAAAACGCACAACAAAACGTAACAAAAAATCAGCACAACAAAACGTAACAAAAAATCAGCACAACAAAACGCCAATGTTTGTGTGTTCCTATAATAGATGATAGGCTGAGTTTTATGAAAAAACAAACAACGTCACAAAACAATGCGATCTATGATTTCCTTGCAGAAGGTACCTGTTCTGCGCTGAAGGAACGCTACGGCGCGCTCGTGCAAACAGCGCAAACAACCGAATTTGGCGAACTTGACAAAGATGTTGTTGTTCTGGATACGGAAACAACGGGCTTTTCTCTCAACCATGATGAACTAATCCAGATTGCTGCGGCGCGCATGAAAAAAGGGAAGATAAGCGAATGGTTTGTCACCTTCGTTAACCCGAACCAGCCCATTCCCGAAGAAATTACGCATCTGACGGGCATCGCGGATAAAGATGTGGCAGATGCTCCCAGTCCTGCCGACGCGATTGTTAGTCTGGTTGACTTTGTGGGGGATTCAGACATTGTTGCGCACAACGCCGATTTCGACCGCGGCTTTGTGACTAAAGATTTATTCGGTGCGCCCCTGCTCCAAAACACGTGGATTGATTCTCTGGATTTGGCTCGCATTGCTTTGCCCCGCCTGAAATCACATCGTCTTATAGACCTGGTTCACGCCTTTGGGGCGCCGATTTCAACGCATCGCGCTGATGCCGATGTTGAAGCGCTCTGTTCGATATATCGCATTTTGCTCGCGGCTATTGACGCGATGCCGCATTCGCTCGTGCGAAAAATCGCAAGTCTTGCCGAAGAAGGGGAGTGGCCCGCAATTAAGGTGTTCAAGCATTTTGCCGCAAACGCCCTCGCCGCAACTGAAGCGCCCGCAACCGCATCGCCCGCAACTGAAGCGCCTGCAAACGCCCCCGCCACAACTGCAACCACTTCAGAGGAGTTCAGTTTGCGCAACCTTCGCCATCACCGAATTCGGGAACTGTCTCTTGAGGCGAAGCCCGATGCGGACGCCATCGCAGCAAACCCTCAAAAAGAACTGGTATTCCCCGATGCCGAAGAATTGGCAGCAGCCTTTGGCTCCCAAGGGATGGTCGGGGGTCTTTACCAAGACTATGAATGTCGCGAAGAACAAGTGGCAATGGCAGAAAAGGTGCGCCAGGCGTTTGCGACTTCGACCAATCTTGCCATCGAAGCGGGAACGGGGGTCGGAAAGTCGATGGCGTATCTGTTCCCCGCAGCCCTTATCGCACAAAAAAACAACATCGCTATCGGCGTTGCAACTAAGACAAACACCTTGCTTGACCAGCTTATTTATAAGGAACTACCGCTTATCGCAACGGCGCTGGGCACATCTTCAACCTCACCCTCAGCCTCATCTCCAACCGCAACCGCAACCGCAACCGCAACCTCACCTTCAACCGCAACCCAACCGCTTTCGTTCGCCTCGCTCAAAGGCTTCACTCACTATCCGTGCTTGCGCAAAATCGATCGCCTTGCTCAAGGAGAACTAAAGAGTCGGCTGGTCGCGGGCAAAATGCTCTCACAAGCACCGAGCCTTGCCGCACTGCTTTCCTTTATCGAACAAAGCGAATACGACGACATCGACGTGCTGAAAATCGACTACCGAGCCCTGCCGCGCTATGTCATAACCACGAAAAGCACCGACTGCCTGCGCAGAAAATGTCCTTTTTACGGAACCCTTTGTTTCGTTCACGGCGCAAGAAGGCGAGCCGAAGCTGCGGATATCATCGTGACGAATCACAGCCTTCTTTTCTGCGACATAGCTGCAGATGGCGGGTTATTGCCACCCGTGCGCTACTGGGTGATTGACGAAGCGCACGGCGCCGAAGCAGAAGCGCGCAAGGCCTTTTCCCTTGAAGTTTCTGGTGAAGAAGTGCTGCGACTGAGCAAAAGGCTGTCCTCAGAAGACGCCTTCCAAAACCCCTTTGTCCGCGCAGAGCGTCGGGCAAGTGATGCCGTTGAAAACAGCACCCTGTTGTTTTCGCAGCTAACAAAAGCGCGCAAGGCCGCAAAGGACTTCGACGAAGCAGCAGTAGAGTTCGTGCACCATATTAAAGACCTGTCGTTTTTCAGCCCGAGCAAGCGGAATAAAGGCTATGAAATTGTTGAGCTGTGGATCAACGACGAGATACGGGCAAGCGAAACCTTCGCCACGCTTGCCTCGTTTGGGCGCGTTTTTTGCGATCGCATCGAAAAACTGATTAGCACAGGGCAAGAAGTGGTGGGCATTCTTGAGGGCGCAGACAAGGTCGCAGAAATACAGCGCGAAATCGCAACTATCGTTATGGGACTCAAAGAAATGCTGCAAGCCACAGAAACTATCCTGTTCTCAGGTTCTGCGCAATACGCCTATGCAGCAACGCTGTCTACCAAGCAAGATAAGGTGGCAGAAAAACTCCAAGCACTCCTGGTCAACGTAGGAGAGCGTCTCGGCGAAACTCTGTTTGCCAACACGCATGCGGTAGTTTTCACCTCTGCGACCTTGACGGTTGCCGATTCGTTCACGTCGTTTGAAAATGCCCTAGGGCTCAACAGCACGGAATTTTCCCAAGCAAACACCTGCCAGCTTGCTTCAAGTTATGACTTCGATAAACAAATGACCGTGTATGTTCCCGACGATATTCCCGAGCCAAACGACCCTGCCTATCTTCAGGCTGTGCAACAATTGCTTATTCAGGCTCATCTCGCTCAACAAGGCTCGCTGCTGACCCTGTTCACCAATCGTCGCGAAATGGAAAAGTGCTTTGAGGCCGTACAGCCGCTTTTGAAAGCAGAAGGACTGCGCTTGGTTTGCCAAAAATGGGGCGTATCCTCAAAGGGTTTAAGCGACGATTTTCGTGCTGATGAACACCTGTCCCTCTTTGCGCTGAAAAGCTTTTGGGAGGGCTTTGACGCACCAGGCTCAACGCTCAAAGGCGTGATAATCCCCAAACTTCCTTTCGCAAAACCGACCGACCCGCTTTCTTGTGAACGAGCGCTTCACGACCCCCAAGCCTGGCTTCGCTATGTGCTTCCCGCCGCGGTGCTCGAAACAAAGCAGGCGGCGGGGCGCCTGATACGTTGTGCCAACGACACGGGCTGCGTTATCCTTGCTGATCGGCGGCTTCTTACGAAAGGCTACGGCAAAACCTTCCTGAAATCCATGCCAAGCAAAACGGTCAAGATATGTTCAACTGCTGCAATCGCGCAGGATTTGCTTGCAGATTCCGACGAAAATTCCCCAATGCAGTAAAATAGCCCCATGAGTAAGAAACAAGCAAAATTGTCTCACGCTACGCACATTAAGCGCAACACCGCAGGGACATCAAACGAACTCTCGTTTAGTGTTCTTGATGCGGCGAAGAATCGTGCCGACGCGGGAATCGGAAAACCCGACAAAGAACTTGACCCTGGGTTTGGAAAGATTCCGCTGTTCGCAATTTCTGCGGGCGTTGTCCGCAAGAAGAAAATCACAACTCCCACAAAAGACGACATCCTTCCTCTTGCAAGCGGGGAAACCATCATTGCGACCCCAGGCGTAAGCAGTGCAAGCATGGCGCCAACGCTTGAAGGGGGAAGCGTTTCCCACGCTACCTTTTCAGGGCTGCCGTACAGTTCTCCTGAAGATGAAATAACGCGCAGAAAGCAAAGCCGCAGAAAGCAACAAGCCCTCGTGACCGTATTTAGTCTGGTCATGGGCGCGGGGCTTCTTGCCGCGGGTGGGTTGTTCGTCTACACCGAACTGACCAACCACCAGCGGCAGGTGTCGTTTCTCGACCAGTCGCTTGGGCGCATTAAAGAAGCCGATGAAGTGGTGGTGACCCTCGACGAACTGGTCAACGCTCCAGCGGGCACGGCTGACACCGAAGCGATAAGCAAAGTGCTCGACCTTGTCCCCGAAACCTATACGACCCTTGATGATGCAGAAGCCCTCGCCCAGCAGGCGAGCGCAAACATGCGAACATCTTCTGACAAAGAAGCAGCCGACCAGGCAATTTCTGCGATTGAGGCGCGGCGTGAAATGCTGGACTTGGGCACGGTTTTGCTCCAAGCAGATCTTGCCTTAGAAGAAGCGACTCCCTATATGGCTCAGGCGTGGGATCGCTTACTCAAGGCAGATTCGATTGCGCGCGAAGCGGCGGCCCTCGTAACCGACTCAACCAACGAAAACGTCCTTGCGTCAAAGGCAAAATCTGAAGAAGCCCTCGATTTGTTGTACGAAGTGGCGTATATGCTCAACGAACTTGCCTCTTCTTCAATCGCACCCGATCTTGAATTGCAGATAAATTATGTGAACAAGCGTGTGGAAGCCATGCAGTGCGCTATTGCGTCAAACGACGCCATACTTGCGCAAGACAGACCAACTGCAGAAGCTCAAAACGCGGCGTATAACAAAGCAGACGACGAAGCGGCGCAGTTGGCAAGGGATTTGCCGAATGTTCCCACCGAGCCAATCGCCTTGGCGCATCAGACAAACACCGAAAATTTGCGGGACACGTATGCCGATGTACGCCTAAAAGCAAGCATGGCTGATGCTTTTCTGCGTGATTATTTGGGAAGCTGAGCCAAATAGCGTATACTTTTGCTACGAATGCCATCAGGACATTTGACAATGAACGAGCTGATTAAGAGCGAAAGGCAGACAAATGCCGGAACTACTTGACCATATCGGGTTTTTATCACAAGAGATTGGACCGCGTCCTGCAGGAACCGAAGAGGAACAGCAAGCTGCCCTCTATATTACGGAGGTTCTCCAAAAAGACGCAGGTCTTGCTGCGGTTATTGAAGACTTCAACAGCGAAGCAAACGAAGAAACTCCCAAGGCGATATGTGCTCTCTTCACCTTGGCGATAACCATTCCCGCGATGTTTTTCCCCGCCATCCTCGCTATACCGTCTTTGTTGGTTACAGCTATCATGGCGGCACTTTTTGCGCTCGAAACCTTCGACCGTCCTATTCTTTCAAAGATGTTTGCCCGAGGGGTTAGCCAAAATGTTGTTGCGCGCTATGAGCCAGGCTATTCTCCCGATGGAAGCGGCGCTCGCCGCCGCAAGATAGTGCTGCTCGCAAACTACGACAGCGGCAAGGTTCGTTTTGAACTCAATTCGCCGCTTATCAGCGTCTTGCCGCTTCTGCAAAAACTCGCTCTTTATGCGATGATTTTCATTCCGCTTTTCTTGCTGGTACGCTACCTCTTCTTCCTGCACGCCGTTGGCATTTTGGCAGTTTTCCTTAACATTATTGTGGGCATCGCTCTTTTCTTTGTGCTGCTCCCGATTGTTTTGGCGCTCTTACACAAATTCGCGGCTTACAACGAAGCGGCAAATTGTAACGCATCAGGTGTTGCGGTGCTTCTTGAGGTTGCTCGCAGGGTTGCAAATGGGCGGATATATGCAAGTGGGCTGTCGGGTCAGCTGCCCCGTGCTGCCACGATTCACGGAGAAGAATCCGCGCGCGCCGCAGGACTTGTGCCCGAAGGGGCGCAAATCGTTTATGCGGCAGGTCAGGTGAAGGCTCCTGAACAGGCTCCTCACACCGAAGAAGAACGGCTGATGTCGGCAAAGGCGGCAATCGCTGCTATGACGGGGCGCCCCGTTGAAGCACGGGAAAACAACTCGGTTGCCGACAATCTGGTGCGGGTCACCAGTGCTTCAGGCGAAGTGGCGCCCGTAGACGCGGCGTGGCTCGAGGCCGAAGCGGGCGCTTTGCGTGAAGCGGCCAGTTTGCGCGAAGCAGGCGGTGTGAGCGAAAACATGTGGGGCGGAACAAGCAACGTTGCCCAAGGCGCCGCCCAAGCTGTTGTTCAAGCAGGAGAGGCCGTTGGCGGACAAGTAGCTGGCGCGATTGGCGCTGCAGGCAATGTTGTTGCGGCGGGCGCATGGGAAGCAGCAGGTAGCGCTGCTGTGAGCGATGACGATTATGGCGCTTACGGCGACTACGGTGAATACGGCTACAACGACGATGATGTCGCAAGTGCTGCGGGCAGCGCAGCCGACTACGGCGCCGCAAATGTCGCAAGTGCCGTAAATGTTGCAGGTGCTGTCGACAGCGCAGACGCAACGCTAAGCGCTTCGCATACCGCAGGCAACGAAGCTGCAGCAAGCACCTCTGCCCTCGAAGCTCCCTCTGCCGTACCTGACTGGTTCAAAAAAGCACAGGAAAACGCGAAGAAGCCAAAAGATGAAGGAGCGCCCAAGGTACAGCGCTCTCGTTATGCAGATGCTCTTGATGCGGCAGTCAGCGAAAGCGCGTCGCACTTCAAAAGAGCAAACAGCGTTGTTAATGCCGAAACCGAAGAGCGCCTGCAAAAGATACGTGAAGAAATCCTTGAAGTGTCCGCGCCACAAATTGCCGCAGATTCCGCATTTTATGAAGGTGTTGAATCTGAAGGCCTGCGCGCAGACGCCGAACTCGAGGAGTTTTATAACCGCGGGGATTTGGGTTCCACGCGAGAAATTTCCCCCATTAACGTGGATGATCTCAGAGGGGGCTCCGCACACGGCTTGCCCGAAGGCGCCAGCATTCAAGAGATTCAAGCGGCGGGACAAAATGCACTTGCAAGCGTTATTCCCGCACTTTCGCTTACCGAGACTGGCTCGGTGCCCTTCCCGCAGTCGGCAGATGAAGAACAAAACGAAGAAACAGCGACAACAAGAAACAAAATTATCCTTCCCGACATCGGTGTTTCAGCAAGCAACTTGACCCCCGTAGCAGAAATGCTCAAGCAGCACGCTCCCTTGGCGGATGCGGGGGACTCTTCCCAAAAAGCTGCACACGGACTTTTGAGCCTGTTGCCCTCGATTGATTTAGGGCAGTCAGAAGCACCTTTGGAAAGCGCCGCCTATGCCTATGAAGGAAGCGACCCTGCTGCGTTCGGAGCGCAGAACCAACACCGTTTCGACTTGCGCAATTCGCTGCCGTCCTTAAGCGGCCCGTTACAAACAGCACCTGCGGGTGCCACGGGGACGTTTGCGCCGATAAGCGATGAGCTCATCAGAAACACCCACCCTGATGACATCTATATTGATGATGCGGACGATTCCGTCTACGAAGAAGGCTTCACGGAAACGGGCGCTTTTGCGGGGGATGGCTATGTCGACATGCCAAAGTCACGTACGCAGCGCATTTTCGGCAAACTGGGGCGTAACAAAGGCAGAGAATATGAAGGCAGCCCTCAACGCTGGCTTGATGTTGAAGATGATTTTGACGCGCAATCGGTAGGGGCTTCCCGTGGTGGATGGGAAAGCTTCCAAGAAGAACCGCAAGGCGCAACACGGGGCAGAACGCAGCAACGCTCTTCGCAGCGTTCCCAACAGCGCTCTCAGCGCCCAGTGCGAAGCAGCAGGAGACGCGCTGACAATGGCGGCGATTATGACGATTGGGAAGGCGGTGCTTTTTCAAGCGGGCGTTTCGAGGAAGCAGCCGACCCCTATGCCGCATACGCACCGAACAATTCGGGCAACTTTGCACCGAATCTCGCATCCGTGCCGAATCCTGCATCCGCACCGAACAATTCGGGAAACTTTGCAACGAATCTCGCATCCGTGCCGAATCCTGCATCTACACCGAACGCCGCATACGCGCCGAATAATTCAGGAAACTTCGAACCGCAGGGTGGGTGGCCCGTTGAATATGGCGTAGACGAAATGCAGCAGATTGAGGATTTCCACAACCCCCATCTCGACACCGAGATATGGTTTGTTGCTCTTGGCTCTGAACTGGCTAATTGCGGCGGCATGAGAGCGTTTCTCGCCGAACACGAACAAGACCTGCGCGGCTCGATTATCATCAACCTAAGGGCGCTTGGTGCAGGGGATCTGAGCTATCTTACGGCAGAAGGAAAGCAGGGCAAAGAGGGCGCTTCGTCGCGTATGAAACGCTATGTTACCAAGGCAGCACAAGCCATTGGAATCAGAGTTGAATCCTCAACGCTTCTGTGGTCAGACAGCGCTACAACGCTTGCGACGAAAAAGGGAATGCCAGCAATCAGCATCGTGGGTATGGACGGACCAAAACCTGCCTATTTTTCACAAGGAGACGACGTTATCGAAAACATAGAAGAGTCGATTCTTCGGAAAAATGTTGAGTTTGTCGTGGAATTATTAAAGAATATTTAGAAAAATTTGTGTTTACGCAGATAATTTAAGTATTGAAGTATAATACAGGGATAGACAACAGCGTTGGTGACTGTTGTTCATGGAGTTGGTAGATTGGAATCTCTTCTCCTGAGTAGACGAACAGAGAGGTGTCCTGGACTATGACCATCGAAGCTTATTGTGTGAAATGCAAGGCAAAAAAGGTAATGAAAGACCCCGCCGAAAGCACGACAAAAAACGGCAAGCCGATTACTAAAGGAACGTGTCCCGACTGCGGTACGACAATTTGTCGTATTGGAGCAGCCAAAAAATAAGCAAACAAGTTTTGCCTGTTTTACTAGGTGTAAGTATAAAAGGGCGACCGATTGGTCGCCCTTTTTGCGTGTCGTTCGTTCCTGCATGCAGCTCGCCTTCGCCCTCTCAAATCCTCGCAGTATCCTCTTGCAAGACCTTGATTTTAAGGCGTTCTTCGCTATACTGTATTGTTCCAAGCAGGGGGCGGCCGTGTCGCGTAAAATGAGCCTTTCTGCTTGCAATGGATATGCGGGTGTGGCCAAGTGGTAAGGCAAAAGCTTCCCAAGCTTTCACGCGCGGGTTCGAGTCCCGTCACCCGCTCCACGAATTCACTCGGGGTGTTTTGATATGTGTAGGGCATTGCTTCGAAGTGCCTATTTTATGTGGTTTCGGTTTTCGGTGGTAGAATACTTCGACACGAATATTTATGAAAACGGCTTATGATAGTTTGTGACAGCACAAAAGACACACGTGAGCTTACAGGAAAAAGGGGTTGGCAGCACTGTTATCAGGCGTGTTGCCGCAGAAACGCTTGAGGAGAATCCCCCAAGTTTTTCGCCCTCAAGGAGTTTTACATGACACCACGAAATCGTCCGAGTCTTTCAGGTTCTCGGGCTAAAAGAAAAGACGTACGATATATCCAGTCTACGCCTTCGCATTCAGGACGGATTGCTTCGAAAAAAGCAGCCCAATCCTTTTCATATGAACGCCACCATCACGAAAATCGCTATGCGTTTGCCGCCGAGCGCGGGCAATACAACCCTTCAAGCTATTCGGAAAGGCTAGCTTCGGGCAACAGACGCTCTGCTTCCAGTTCGGTGAGTCAGTATTCTCGCAACAATCCTCATTATTACAAGAAAAACGAAGGTGCTCAGCGTAAAAAGAAAATCATGATTGGGGTCATTTGTGCACTCGTTGTGGCCCTCATTGGCGGCGGTACAGCGTTTGCGCTTTATGTGAATGACATCAACAATCGGCTGCTCGGCACGAAAACCGACGAGGAACTGAGGGCTCTTGCCGACGTGTTGGTTCCCGTGCAAGATTATGCCGAACCCTTCTATATGCTTTTAATCGGCTCTGACGCGCGCGAGGACGAAGATGAGGGTGGCGCACGTTCAGACACTAACATTCTTATCCGCGTTGATGCGGGAGAAGGAACTATCACGATGGTTTCCATCATGCGCGATACATTAACCACGGTTAGTGGCTACGGGAACATGAAATTCAACGCGGTCTATAATTACGAAGGCGCAGCAGGAACCATTCGCGAAGCAAGTAAGCTTTGCGGCGTTGACATAGCCCACTATGCCGAAATCAATTTTGAGGAATTTGTTGACCTTGTTGATGCGCTTGGCGGCGTTGAAGTGGATGTTCCCGAACTAATCGACGACCCCGACGCGGGCCCAGCGATTATTGGGGAAGGACCCCAGTGGCTCTATGGTGAAGCGGCGTTGACCTTTGCGCGGAGCCGTCATTTTGCCGACGGTGATTTCTCGCGCGTTTCAAACCAGCGTCTTTTGATTGAGGCCTTGTTTAAAAGAGTAATCTCTTTGCCCATGATTGAAATGATTGGCGCAATCGAAGCTGCTACCGCCTGTCTTACAACCGACATGAAGGTAGAAGATTTGGTAAGCCTTGCGCGACAACTGAGAACCCATCCTGAAGTGCAAACGTATTCTGTTACGGTTCCGTCAGCTCCTGCCATGATAGATGAAGTGTCTTACGTAATTGTTGATGCGGCGGCGCTTCAAGAAATGATGATGCTGGTTTCGACAGGAAAAGACCCGTCGGGTATCGTTGCGACTAACGCCTATTATCCTTCAAGTGGCACGGGTGTGACCAATACGCAACCCGAACCGTACTACGATCCTTATTACGAGGACCCAGGGACAAGCGTGCCCTACGAGGAACCTCCACCAGGAGGCGACGTTGACGTCGGCCCTGGCGGTGAAGGCGAAGAATAGGCTTGTTGTCTGAAGCCTTCAAGTGAATAGCATGCTAAAACAACGACCCCTGTTTGTACGGTGAAACAGGGGTCAAGAAATAAACAGGGTACAAGAAATTTCAAAAACCACGCGAAAGGCTACGGACAATATGGGAGAAGCAATTCATTTTGGAACCGACGGGTGGCGAGCCATCATCGGGGAGGACTTCACGGAAGAAAACCTGATTCGCGTGTGCGTCGCGGCTGCAGAAGCTTTCAAGGAAAAGCAAAAAGAAGACGTGGCGCATCAGTCGTGTTCAACGATAATTATTGGTCATGATTGCCGAAAAGACGCTCATCGCTATGCCCAAATAGCCGCTGAAGTGGTTGCCGCTTGCGGGTTTAAGGTAAAGCTTTCACAGGATTACTGTCCGACACCTGCTCTTTGTTTTTCGGTTGCCCAAGACCCCACAGCTATTGGCGGCATTATGCTCACCAGCAGCCACAACCCAGCAGAATATCTGGGCGTGAAGCTGCGCATGGTTGACGGAGGGGCTTCTCCAAAAGAATTTAGTGACCGCGTTGAATCTTTGCTCGGACTTGACGCGCCTGCAACACGCGGTGATTTTGAAGAAGTTGATTTCGTGAGCCCCTATCTTGCGGCTCTCAAAAACTGTGTTGATACCGAAGCGATTCGCGCGGCGCATCTTCGTGTTGTGGTTGACCCGCTTTATGGTGCAGGACGGAAACATCTTGCACAACTGCTTGAAGATTTGGGGGTCGAGGTTGACGAAATCAACAATGCCGATGACCCCACCTTCGACGGACTTCATCCCGAACCCATCCAACCCTGGATTGACCGAGGCATTGCGCGCGTTCAAGAGTTGGGTTTTGATGCAGGATTTATCACCGATGGTGACGCTGACCGCATTGCCGCCCTTGACGACAAAGGAAACTTTGTGAACCCGCATCGCATTTTGGCGCTGCTCGTTTCCCACCTTGTCGAAAACAAGGGCAAGCGCGGACGTGTGGTGAGCACGATAACTGCTTCGGCGATGCTTGCCCGCCAGTGTCGGCGATTAGGACTTGATCTCACACTGACCGCGGTTGGCTTCAAGTGGATTTACGGCGAAATGAAAAAGGGCGATGTCATGATAGGCGGCGAAGAAAGCGGCGGCATCGGCATCCCTACCCATGTTAAGGAACGCGATGGGCTTCTTATGGCGCTGCTGCTTACCGAAACCATGGCGCTGCGAAAGATGAACTTACGTGTTTTGGTTGACGACATGTTCGACAAAATTGGAAAGCTGGAATTTTCGCGGCGCGGTTTGCGTCTTTCTGAAAAAGAAATGACGTTGTTTTGTACCAACACCATTTCGAATCTTTCAGCGGAAAAGATTTGCGGGAAGGCGGTTGTCGACATCGACCGACGCGACGGCGTTAAGTGTTATCTTGAAGGGGACGCTTGGGTTATGATGCGTCCTTCAGGAACAGAACCGCTCGTGCGCATCTATGCGGAAGCAGCAACAGTTGCAGAAGTTGAAGAACTCTTAGATGCAGCAAAGCACATAGTCAAAAACGCCGAATAGAAGCATTGCGCACCACACTTTTGGCTGCAAGGCTTCAGCTCCGATGAACTAAGCATCAAATTTTGGGAGGCTTTTCAAAAGCGCCCAGGCGGCTTGTTTGTTCTTTGAATCTTCCAGCATAGTTTCAAAAGAAGCAAAGCTGCGCATTTCTCGTCCAAATAACCGCCCTCGTTGATTAGGTAGGATTTCTTGGCGGTAAGCAGCGGAGCACAGCTGCATAGACGGCGTGTCGGCAACGACCAACAAAAGCGGGTCAAGCCCCTCTATTGCGGCGAAAAGTTCCTTTTCGGTCAGGGCGGGTAAGCCCGAAGCGGGTTCATTGCCGCAGATGGTCAAAAAGGTTCCTGCCGCCGCGCCGTATCCGCGCTGAGCAAAAGAGTTTTGCAGAGCCGCGCGTGCCGTTTCGCTTAAAGGGGAGTGGCTCACCACGCAAAGCAGTGCTTCATAGGCTCCGCTAAGATAATCCCCGAAAATTTCCCACGTTCCTTCGAGGCCTCTTTCATACATGTTACTTTTTAGAGAGTTTTTCACACCGCTCCTTGAACTTGGCGCACGCAGGGCTTATAAACAATCATAATAACAAGAAACGAAGAGAAAGACATCCGCCACAAAAAAAGAAAGGCAAGGCCCCTGAAGGCAACGACAGCGCCCTTGTTTTTAAGGAAAAGACATTCGGGAAGGACAAGGTATGTGTACGAACGGAGTGAACGTGAGCCAGCTCAAGATGATGCTGGAACAAATGGATGACCAGGCTGCGCTTAATCGCAGATGGACGCACAAGCTCTATCATGTAGCCGAAGGGGCTGAATACGCGAGGACCGCGGAAGTTTTGCGCGGGATACAAGGCTTGCTTGATGAAGTGCGCGCGCAGTTAAGCGATGCGCAAGACGCGCTCGACAAAGATTCTGTTGAGGCGAGCAACGTAGTCGTTAGTTTAGTCTAGGCTCATGAGTAACGACTTAATGCGCTTTTCGGTGGCGATGCCCGAAGAGCTTTTGGTGAGGTTTGATCATCTTGTCGCACGCCGCGGGCTTGCCAAGAACCGAAGCGAGGTAATTCGCGATTTAGTGCGCGACGCTTTAGTTGAGGAAGATTGCGCAACACCAGGCGTTGGAGTGATGGGCGTGTTGACTATTGTTTTTAACCACCACGCAAGTGACCTTCAAGAAAAACTCCACACCATCCAACATGAGTATTTTGACCATATCACCTGTTCAACCCACGTTCATCTTGACCAGCACACCTGCCTTGAGGTCATCGTGCTGCGGGGAGAAACGGGGCTTGTACAAGAAATAGCAAATCTCATTTTAGGAACTAAGGGCGTGAAAAACGGACGGCTTTCACTGACGACAATCTCTCAGCACATATAGAGCCGCGCAAGGTCGCGCAGGGCGTGCGGCGTTGCGCAGAGCCGCACGGAGTTGTGCGGGCTTGCGTCGGGTTGGCGTACAAGTCGGGTTGTGCGGCGTTGCGCAGACAAAAGGTCATTTTAGGTAAGGAAGCGTATGGATTCAGTAGTTTTACTTGGTCATGGAAGCGGCGGTTCCATGATGAAAAGAATAATCGACGAAGTATTTTTCGAAGCCTACGGGGGAGAAGAATTGCTACAAGGCGACGATGCGGCGATTTTGCCCGCACCCGCCAACGGCGAGCGGCTGGCTTTTTCTACCGACAGCTTTGTAGTTACGCCCCATTTCTTTCCTGGGGGAGACATCGGGAAGCTGGCGGTGTGTGGCACGGTCAATGATGTTGCAACGAGCGGTGCCAAACCCCTCTATCTGAGTTGCGGCTTCATTTTAGAAGAGGGTTTCCCCATAGAAAGCCTGCAGCGTATTTGCGCTTCGATGGCTCTTGCTGCAAAAGAAGCGGGGGTGCGTATCGTAACGGGTGACACCAAGGTGGTGAATCGTGGCTCAGGCGACGGGGTTTTTATCAACACAAGCGGCATTGGCATTCTTGAACAAGGGAAATCCTTGTCGGGGGCTCACTGCAAAGCGGGGGATAAAGTGCTGGTAAGCGGCACGTTGGGAGACCACGGCATTACCATCATGAGCTGTCGGGAATCCCTTGCTTTCGAAGCCGACCTCCAAAGCGATGCTGCTCCCCTAAATCATCTGATTGCTGACGTGCTCAAAGCAGCACCTTCGGTGCGCTGTTTTCGCGACCCTACGCGAGGAGGACTTGCATCAACCCTCAACGAACTTGCAGCTCAGTCCCAGGTTGACATCACCATAGAAGAAGAGGCAGTTCCTGTGAAACAGGCGGTTTTGGGAGCGTGTGAAATGCTCGGCTTTGACGTGTATCAGGTTGCCAACGAAGGGAAGGTGGTGTGCGTGGTGGCACCTGAAGAAGCACAGGCGGCTCTTGCGGCAATGAAAAAGAATTGCTATGGCACAGACGGGGCAATAATCGGCGAAATCACCCAAGCCCAAGAACAGCGTGGCCCAAAAGTGTTTCTGAAAACCACGTTTGGTTCAACAAGAATTCTTGACATGCTGGTGGGAGAGCAGTTGCCGCGCATTTGCTAAAGGTTTCGCTGAGGCTTTTCGGCAGCTACAACGCCCGCAAAGGCGGAGAAAAAACGGCTGCCGCCGCTCTTGAAAAACAGCCGAATTTAAGAAATTCAAAATTCCTACTTGCATTTGTGCCAAGGAATGGTATCTTGCGCACAGGTGGATTTTGGGTAGTTCCAAATATTCAGGCTCTCTACGAAAGGAAGTTTTATTATGGCTCATCCGGTCATCGAAGCTGATGAATGTATCGGTTGCGGTATTTGCGTGGACGCTTGTCCTCAAGAAGTATTGGAAGTTGTTGGTGGGATTGTAGAGGTTGTCAACGAAGATGCGTGTATCGCATGTGGCGATTGTGTCGAAGAGTGCCCCATGGGAGCCATCCCTGAGGTTATCGAGGACTAACGTTCATCTCAAAACAAGATAGAGCCTAAGGCTTCTTAGATAAGACTCCTTAGGCGCTTGTATAGATTCCGAGACGCACAAACGATTCGAGTCGTTGAGCGCCTCGGAATTTTTTATGTCGCACACGATTCCTATGCCCTATACGCCGCAAAGTAACATAAAAGTAACGCTTAAGGAATTCTGAAAGTATTCTAGTCAATAAACTTGACAATAAGACACTCAGATTTTATATTACGCTTTAATATATTGGAGAAACAGACCAAGCAACTAAGCAAACAAACAGAAAAACAAGTGGCGAAGAAACAAAAACTAAGCAACACAGTGAAAGAATTAACTAACCGAAAGGAAGCATTACCATGGCAAAGATAATCGGCATTGACTTAGGAACCACCAATTCTGCAATGGCAGTTATGGAGGGTGCAGAACCAGAAATTCTCGTGAACGCAGAGGGAGACCGCACAACTCCTTCCGTAGAGGGCTTTCGCAAAGACGGCGAACGTGTGGTAGGAAAAGCTGCGAAAAACCAAGCAGTTACCAATCCTGAGAACACCGTTTCGTCGGTGAAGCGTTTCATCGGGCGCCAGTTCGAAGAGACCAAAGAAGAACAAAAAACCATCGGCTACAAAGTGAAGAAGGGCAAAGACGGGCGCGCGGTTGTCAACATTGAGGACAAAGAATATACCCCCGAAGAAATTTCGGCGATGATTCTTCAAAAACTCAAGAGCGACGCTGAAAAACAGTTGGGTACACCAATAAGCCAAGCGGTCATCACGGTTCCTGCGTACTTTAACGATGCTCAGCGCCAAGCAACGAAAGACGCTGGCAAAATTGCTGGGCTTGAAGTTTTGCGCATCATCAACGAGCCGACGGCGGCAGCCCTTGCTTACGGACTCGATAAAACCAACAAGGATCAAAAGATTCTCGTGTTCGACTTGGGCGGCGGCACCTTTGACGTGTCCATCCTCGAGTTGGGCGACGGCGTGTTTGAAGTATGCTCTACTTCGGGCGACAACCATCTCGGCGGCGACGACTGGGACCAGCGTGTCATCGACTGGCTCGCCGACAAGTTCAAGGCCGACAACAGCATTGACCTTCGCAAAGACAAAATGGCGCTTCAGCGCTTGAAGGAAGCAGCAGAAAAGGCGAAAATTGAACTTTCTTCAACCAGCCAAACCAATATCAACCTGCCCTTCATTACGGCAGACGCATCGGGTCCAAAGCACTTGGACTACACGTTAACGCGTGCGGAATTTGAGCGCATCACCAAAGATTTGCTCGACCGCTGCAAGAAGCCTGTGGAGCAAGCCTTGAAAGACGCGGGACTGAAAACGGGTGACGTTCACGAGGTTATTCTCGTGGGTGGCTCAACGCGTATGCCCGCCGTGCAAGAACTCGTGAAGAAACTTACGGGGAAAGACCCCAACATGTCAGTGAACCCTGATGAAGTTGTTGCCATGGGCGCGGCAGTTCAAGGTGGCGTGCTTTCGGGCGATGTTGAGGGCATTCTCTTGCTTGACGTGACTCCGCTTTCCTTGGGTGTTGAAACCTTGGGCGGCGTTATGACGAAGATGATTGAGCGCAACACAACCATTCCTACGCGCAAAACCGAGATATATTCAACGGCGGCAGACAATCAAACTTCTGTTGAAGTTCATGTTCTTCAAGGGGAGCGCGAAATGGCTTCAGGCAACAAAACGCTTGGCAAGTTCCAGCTCGCGGGTATTCCTGCAGCGCGACGCGGCGTTCCGCAAATCGAAGTAACCTTCGATATTGACGCAAACGGAATCGTGAACGTATCGGCGAAGGATTTGGGCACGGGTAAGCAGCAACAGATTACCATTTCAGGCTCGACAGCGCTTTCCGATGACGAAGTCGATCGCATGGTCAAAGATGCAGAAACGCACGCAGAAGAAGACGCAAAGCGTCGTGAAGAAGTTGAGATTCGCAACAACGCTGATTCTCTTTTGACAGCAACCGAGCAAACGCTTTCTGATTTGGGAGACAAGGTTACCGAGGAAACAAAGACACTTACCGAAGAGGCTCTCAGCGAAATGAGAGCAGCACTTTCGACCGAGGACATCGACGCAATCAAGGCGGCTATGGAAAAATTACAAACTGCAGGATATAAGCTGGCAGAGGTTGCTTATTCAACAGAAGGACCCGAAGGCGATGAAGTCGCCGACGCAGAAAGTCCTTCAGCAGATGAGCCTATCGAAGCCGACTACGAAGTTATCGAAGACGACAAAGAAGGGAAATAATCATGGCTTGGTCGAACGAGGACACGGTCACGAAAAACTCCCAACCCTTGAAGGCAGACGCTTCAAACCTTACCGATGAAGCTGCCGATATAAAAGACTCTTGCGCAACAGGCGAATCAATTGATTCGCCTGTGAGCGAGAACCTCACAAGCGAAGAGGGCTTTGCAAACAACAAAGCAACCATGCCAACAACGGACGCAGTAGAAGTAGAGCCATCTTCTGAAGAAATGGTTTTGCAAGCGCAAGCTGAAATGCAGGAATGGAAGGACAAGTTCATGCGCCTTCATGCCGAATGGGACACCTATCGGCGCCGCATTTCAGAACAGCGAGCAAGCGAACGGGCGAGTGCAACCGAAAAACTGGTAGAGCATCTGCTTCCTGTAATTGATGATTTTGAAAGAACCATAGACTATGCCGAGAAAAACGGTGAAGCAGGCTTGCTTGGTGGAATCCAAGCCGTCCAAGGCAAGCTGATTGATGCCTTGGAAAAAGAGGGAGTTGAGATTATCAACCCCAAAGGCGAAGCGTTCCACGCGCTTGAATGCCAGGCTGTTGCCACTCATGAGGATAAAAGTGTCCCCGACGAAACCGTTGTTGAGGTGTTTCAAAAAGGATACAAGATGGGCAACAAAGTGCTTCGCTGTGCCATGGTGAACGTGGCAACGGGCGGCTCGAAACGAAAAGCCCCCAAAGATTCGAGCGAGTAAAAAAGACGAGGAAATGACAGACGGGCGAACAAGAAGTAAGCCCGTTTGTTTTAAGAAAATAAATATTTGATGATAGACAAAACACTCTTGTAAAGAAAGGCGGTGGGGCGCGTGTCGTACACACCTGATTACTACAAAACGCTCGGCGTTCCACGCAGCGCGGACGCAACAGAAATAAAGAAAGCTTTTCGCAAACTTGCCCGCACCCATCATCCTGATGCAGGCGGTGACGAAGCGAAATTCAAAGAAATCAACGAAGCCTACGAAGTGCTTTCTGATGAAAAGAAACGAAAGCTCTATGACCAATATGGTTCTACGGGTGGTGCCCGCATTCCTCAAGGATGGGGAGAAGCAGACGCAAATCCTTTTGCGGGAGGCTTTGGTAGTTGGGCTGAAATTTTGGAGCGGCTTCGAAATGACGAAGGCGGCTTTGGCGGCGGCTGGGATTTCGATTTTGGAGGCTTTGCTTCTCGTCCGCAGCCGCGTTCTCAGCGCGGTCAAGACATGAAGGTAGCCTTGCAAGTCAGCTTTGAGGAAGCGTTTGCAGGAGCAGAAAAGCGTGTCAGCATTCGCGTTCCAGGCAAGGCTGAAAAAGAAACATTGACGATAAAGGTTCCTGCAGGGGCGGTGGATGGCGGACGTCTTCGCTTCAAAGGCAAGGGCGGGCTCGGTGCTCACGGGGGCGAAGCGGGCGATTTGCTTATCACCACAAAAATAGATTCACATGAATTGTATACCCGCAAAGGCGCCGATGTTTCAATTGAACTTCCCGTGTCCCTTATTGAGGCAAGCCTCGGTGCTTCAGTGGTCGTTCCCGCTCCCGATAACACCAAGGTGCGTGTGAAGATTCCCGCAGGAACGCAAAGCGGAACCGTCCTTACAGTAAAAGGAAAAGGAGCGCCGCACGTAAGCGGGAAAAAATCAGGGTCGGGAAATTTGCTCATTAAAATTAACGTAGTAGTCCCCCAAGACCTCAACGAAAAACAACGCAAGGCGCTTGAAGATTTTCAAGCTGCAACGACAGAAGAAATGAAGCGATGGTAAGGGCTGGAGATAAGAGATGACTGACAGAAACAGACCCGTTTACATGATTAGTGTTGCTGCGGAATTAGCAGGAGTCCATCCTCAAACGCTACGCATTTACGAGCAAAAAGGATTGGTAACTCCGCAACGTACTAGTGGAAACACGCGCATGTATTCGCAAGCCGACATAGACCACCTTGAGCTTATCAACGAACTTACTAAAGAAGGCATAAACCTGGCAGGAGTGATTCGTATTCTTGATCTGCAAGGGCGCCTTGACGACCGCGACACCGAACTTGACGATCTCCATAAACGCGTTCGCCGCTTGGCAGATCGTGTGCATGAATTAGAAACACGTGAAAACATTACGGCGCTTGTGCGAGCTGAAGTGCCAGGAAGCCTTCGAAGGTTATAGGAGGAAGATTTATGAGACTCGATAAACTGGCGCTCACGGCGCAAGAAGCCATTCAGCAGGCGGTCTTTATTGCTGCTGGCGAAGAGGCTTCCACCGTAGAGCCGATTCATTTATTGAAGGCGCTTTTAACGGCAGATGAAAACAATCTCAGCGCCATAATAAAACGCATTGGGGGCGACCTTTCGCAGGTGCTCGGCAATGTTGATGAAGAACTGAAAAAGGCTCCAAAAGTGAGTGGGCAGTTTGGCGCACAACCAAGCCAAGCGTTCATGAAAATGATTGACAATGCCGTTAAAATTGCCGAAGCGCTTGGCGACAGTTATGCAACAAGCGAACACTTGCTTATTGCGCTTTCGGAAGATAAAGGCGCAGCAGGAAAGGTGCTCAGCGTTGCGGGCATTACGCGCAAAAATATTGAAGCAGCCTACGAAGAACTGCGCGGAGCAACGCGCGTAACCGACGCTGATTCGAAAGTACAATTCGAAGCGCTCGAGCAATACGGACAAAACCTTACTCAGATGGCACGCGAGGGAAAACTCGATCCAGTTATCGGGCGTTCTGAAGAAATTCGTCGCACCATCCAAGTACTTTCTCGCCGCACAAAGAATAATCCAGTGCTCATTGGGGAGCCAGGAACAGGAAAGACCGCGATTGTTGAAGGGCTTGCCCAGCGCATTGTTGCGGGAGATGTTCCTTCTTCACTCAAAGACCGTGATCTTGTGGCGCTTGACATGGCATCCATGATTGCAGGTGCAAAATACCGAGGCGAATTTGAAGATCGTTTGAAAGCGGTTTTGCGCGAAGTGAAGGACAGCGACGGGCAGATACTGTTGTTTATAGACGAGCTTCACACTATTGTCGGTGCGGGCTCTACGGGTGATAGTTCAATGGATGCGGGCAATATGCTCAAGCCCGCTCTTGCGCGCGGCGAACTTCACGCTATTGGTGCAACAACGCTTGACGAATATCGCAAATACATTGAAAAAGATGCTGCGCTTGAACGCCGTTTTCAACCTGTGCTTGTTGGTGAGCCTAGTGTAGAGGACACCATTGCGATTCTTCGAGGACTGAAAGAAAAATACGAGATTCACCACGGTGTGCGCGTCACCGATTCTGCGATTGTTGCCGCGGCAGAACTCTCGAATCGCTACATTGCTGACCGCTTTTTGCCCGACAAGGCAATCGACCTTATGGATGAAGCCGCCAGTCGGTTGCGTATTGAAATCGACAGCATGCCTGAAGAAATTGATGGTGCCGAACGCCGTTTAACCCAAATGCAAATTGAAGAACAAGCGCTCATGAAAGAAGAGGACGCTTCGAGCAAAGAAAGGCTTGAGGTGCTTCGCCAAGACATTGCGTCGGCTCAAGAAAAGCTCGATGCACAAAAGGCGGAATGGCAAAACGAAAAGGACGTTATCGTTAACGTGCAAAGCCTTAAAGCAGAACTCGATTCGGTTCAGCTTGAAGAAGAGCGGGCAACACGTGAGGGCGACCTTCCGCGTGCTTCAGAGCTGCGCTATGCGCGCATTCCTGAACTCCTTGCGAAACTACAAGCAGCAGAAAACCTGCTCAACGAAAAACAACAAAGCGGAGCACTCTTGAAAGAGGAAGTTACTTCAGAAGAAATCGCCGAAGTGGTGTCTGCTTGGACGGGTATTCCTGTATCAAAAATGATGCAGGGCGAAATCGCAAAACTCGTTAATCTCGAAGACAAGTTGCGCGAACGCGTTGTTGGCCAAGATGAAGCGGTGGGCGCTGTTGCGGGAGCCATCCGTCGCAGCCGCGCGGGCTTGAGCGACCCAAACAAACCAATCGGTAGCTTTTTGTTCCTAGGTCCAACGGGTGTTGGCAAAACCGAACTTGCAAAGGCGCTTGCCGAATGCCTTTTCGACAGCGAAAAGGCAATGGTGCGTATCGACATGAGTGAATATATGGAAAAGTTTTCTGTGCAGCGTCTCATCGGGGCGCCTCCTGGATACGTTGGCTATGACGAAGGCGGACAGCTGACCGAAGCGGTACGCCGCAAACCCTATTCAATCGTGTTGCTTGACGAAATCGAAAAGGCGCACCCTGATGTTTTTAATATCTTGCTCCAAGTGCTCGATGACGGACGTTTGACCGACGGGCAGGGGCGGCAAGTTAGTTTCAAAAACGCAATCATTATTATGACAAGCAATGTGGGTAGCCAGTTCATTCGAGAATTCACTGAAAGAGACGATGAAAAATCCCAACAAATGGCGATTGAGGGCGCTCTGCGAGCAACTTTCCGTCCTGAATTTCTCAATCGAATTGATGACATTGTTACCTTCAATTCGCTTAACATGACAAGCATTGAGCCTATCGTTGATTTGCAGCTTGAAGCGGTGCGTGCACGTCTTGCCGAGCGACACATCGAACTTGAGGTCACCCCTGCTGCGGTGGAACACTTAAGCATTGATGGCTATGACCCTGTTTTCGGAGCACGCCCACTCAAGCGCTTGATTCAGCGTGTTGTAATTGACTCGGTGGCAGAAAAATTGGTTGCTGGAGAAGTTCAAGACGGCGCAAAAATCATCATCGACCTTGACAGCGTAGGGAAGTATATAGCTAAAGTACTTTAATTTACCCGCCAAAAAAGGTTGCGCCCTGCGCGTTTTGCCACATTGTACTAAAATACGAACATGCAGAAACCGCAAAGACACATCAAGCGAAGCATAAAAACGCCGATTCTTGGAATGGGCGTTGCTTTGGTGAGTACGATGAGCTTCCTTTTGTTCTTGGGTACGCTGCTTGTCTTAGTTTGGTTCATCGCGAGACAGCTGTCGTGATGTTGTCGAATACAAGAAACTAGACAAGGACACATCGGCATGTGGCAGCGATTTACTTTCTATGATGTGCGTGTTATTGGGCACTACCTTGGCGTGCTCTTGCTGTTCTTTTCCTTCACGCTTCTTGTCCCGCTTCTTACTGGTCTTGCTTGTCGTGAATGGGTGCCCGCTTCTCATTATCTACTGACTATTGGAATCGCTTTGATTGCGGGTTGTCTTTTACGTTTGCTCGTGGTTAATCCTCGCCGCCTCAACCGTCAACAAGCCCTTGCGGTGACAGGGCTTTCTTGGATTGTTCTTGCCTTTGTTGCGTCCATTCCGCTTTTCCTTTCGGGGCATTATGCAAACTATCTGGATGCCTTGTTTGACGGAGTTTCGGGGCTCACAACCACAGGCGCAACGGTCATCCAAGACCTCGACCACCTTTCCTATGCCGACAACATGTGGCGTTTCATCATGCACTTTTTCGGAGGGCTGGGACTTATCGTAGTTGCACTTTCCTTCGGGCTTTTCGGCAAACAACGCGGCGGAGCAAATCTGTATTCATCTGAAGGACGCAGCGAACACGTTGTCCCCAACATTGCCCAAACAACACGACTCATCTCAAAAATCGCCCTCTTCGTGATTTCGATAGCAACACTGGTTCTTGCCGTCTGCTGTCTCGTTTTGGGAATGGAGCCGCTGCGGGCACTGCTCCAAGGTTTTTGGCTTGCAATATCGGGCTTTATGACTGGGGGCTTTTCGCCCATGAGCGATAGTATCTTGTACTACCATTCCTACACCATCGAACTTGTTCTCATGGTGCTCATGATATTGGGCTCCATCAGTTTTGCTCTCCATGCTGAGATTTGGAAGGGGCGCACAAACTTCTTTTTCCGCGATATCGAAATTCGAACAGCGCTTCTCTGGATTTCTGTGATAGCCGTTGTTTTTGCAGCTTCTTTTGTGGTGAGCATGAATTTCTCGGGGCTTGTTGCAATGTTGCGGCGCGGTCTTTTCATGATTGTTGCCGCCTTTTCAACGACGGGCTTTCAAAACGTTTCGGCGAACCAACTTGCAACTGCGTTTTCGTCGGGAGCTTTTCTTTCGCTGGCGCTGCTTATGGCGGTTGGGGGCAGCGCAGGCTCTACAACAGGAGGCATCAAGTTGCGCCGCATAGGCATCATCGGGAAATCCATTATCGCCACCATCAAAGAAACGCTCGCGCCCGATTCGGCGCGCATTGTTGTGGACTACCACCATGTCGGACGTAGGCTTATTTCGCCGCAGATTACCAAGGAAGCGATGACAGTGTTTGCGCTATTTGTGGTCACGTATGTTGTGGGCACCATGGTTGGCATCGCTCACGGTTACGAAGCGGTGCCTGCCATTTTCGAATCGATTGCAATGGCAAGCAACGGCGGCTTGTCGCTGGGTATTATCAAGGCAGAAATGCCGCCTACTCTCGAAATTGTCTACATTCTCGAAATGTGGGCAGGGCGTCTTGAGTTTGTGACCTTGCTCGCCCTTTTCGTTGAAGTGATTGTGTCGTTTCGTCCCAAGCGTCGCACGAATACAGAAAAGTCTCGCTGATGAAAAAAACACCTAACATCACGCGCACTAATTCAAGCCGAAAAACCTCTCTGCCCTTGTTTGTTCTTGCGGCGCTCGCGGCAGCGTTGGTTTTTGCAGCGATACTTGTTCCGATGGCGATGGCGGCAGATTTCCTAGAGGGCAGCGTAAAAGAGGACAGCGCCACGGAAAGCACAACAGAAAACACAACGAACAGCGCCACAGAAAATACGGAGGAAGAATCTGCGGAAGTCTCCCCGAGCGCTTCTGAAAACCTCGTTCTCAACGACACCAATATCGCTGATTTGGGTGCAGCCGAAGACGCTGA
Source organism: Eggerthellaceae bacterium (assembly GCA_009782615.1). Taxonomy (GTDB): domain Bacteria; phylum Actinomycetota; class Coriobacteriia; order Coriobacteriales; family Eggerthellaceae; genus WRIS01. The sequence continues at coordinate 96,332 of WRIS01000002.1, forward strand.
CGGCAACATAGTGCAAATTGTCGGGGAAGCGGTGGGAGACAAGATAGTTACGGGATTTGACAAAGAACATTGCTGGATTCTTATCAGCTCAACCGACAAAAAATCCAACGCCGCAATTTCGGTATACATGACGATGGAGGATGCCGAAAAAATCGAAAATCTCGGGCGCTACGGCATAAAAGGAACAAGCCTTCGCGTAAAGGGTGTTTTTCACCTCATCTGTCCCGAACACAACGGCATCAGAGACCTTCATGCAGAATCGATTTCTGTTTTTGACCAAGGAAGGCAGACTAAGGAAAGCTTCAGCAAAAACATCTTCATTCCTGGCGGCGTTGCTGTTGCGATAGGTTTCGTCTTGCTGCTTTTCTATTACCGCATTCGTGAAAGACGGCGCTAATATGCACAAAGGTCAGGTAGTCAAACTCGACAGAGGGTACCCGTTGGTGCTTGCAGAGGACAAAAAAACGTATCGCTGCGAACATTCGGTTGCGCTGGTGAAGGAAGCGACGTTGCGGGCGGTTGTGGGAGATTGGGTGGCACTCGAACTTTCAGAAAGCCACGACAAAGCAATCATCAAAGAGATTCTTCCCCGCGAAACGCAGCTTGTTCGCAAAGACCCAACCGAACAGGCTCTCTCACAAGTTCTTGCTGCAAATTTCGATCGCGTTTTGATAGCACAGCCCCTCAACGACATAAACATTCGCAGGCTTGAAAGGGAATTGGTGCTTGCCCACGAAACAGGAGTTGCGGTTTCGGTCATCCTCACCAAAGCCGATCTTGCTGCGACCGAAGAAGAACAAGCCGTCGTTTTTGAACAGGTGCAATCTTTAGTCACAAACGAAGAAGTGTTGGTGATTTCCACTGAAGATGCGCAAAGTATAGAAGCGGTTCGTTCCCTTGTCCCCGCAGGTGAAATAGCGGTCATGATTGGCAAAAGCGGCGTGGGGAAGTCAAGCCTCATCAACCTTTTAGTGGGATTTGAGGTTCAAAAAACCGCAGACGTGCGAAGCGTTGACGGCAAGGGCAGGCATACAACCGTCAGCCGTGAGATGATACAAATTCCCGAAGGTGGATACATTATCGACATGCCTGGCGTTCGCGGACTCGGTCTTTGGGATGCCGATTTTGGGATAGAAACCGCCTTCTTTGATATTGAAGAACTCGCGCGGGATTGTCGCTTTCGGGATTGCAAGCACGAAAGCGAGCCGGGTTGTGCCGTTCGTGCAGCGGTTGAACGGGCGGATGTGGCAGAAAGCCGCCTGAAGTCTTATCGTGCTCTTAAAAAAGAAACGGCAAGCGTGCAAGACCGCCGCGAAGAAGCGCAACGTCTGCGCACCCGCACAGGGCACCCGCGTACCCGTCGTTTTTTGGACGAATAAATAACAAAACGGAATATCCGTAATCAAACCACCATAAAGTTTTCAATATTGTTATATTTATTTGAGGAAAAAATGTACAAAACAAGGTAAAATAGACTACTGGAAAATTCGAGGTGGAATTAACAGAGGTGGAATTAACGAACAGCAACAGAATCAATGACTCTATGGTTTGTCTTTTTTGATAGGCGATCAACAAAACGTTTTTAGGTCTTTTGTCCGTGCACCGGGCGGCCACCCGCAAAGAAGGTAGTGTATTCCAACCACCCCTAGTTCACTACCCCGGACAAAGACCTAAGAGCGTTTTGTTTTTTGGCAACAAAATTTGTGCGCCTTTCGACAACTTTTGCAAAGATGCTTCTTGTGAAAATAATTTAAAAAAGAATTGTATATCAACTGAGTTGCTCTTAGTTGTCGGCGCAGCAAAAAATCTGTTGGTTGTATGCCGAATTTCCAAAAATCTATTTTTGCCAACACACTTCGAAAAGCTGTGCTATTATAGCGAACAAGTGTTTGTTGGACATGAGCATCAATCGAAAATCAAACGTAGCAAGAAGGGAAGTTTGTGTCGACACAACGCATCATTTTAGGAATCGACCCTGGTCTTGCCAATACGGGCTGGGGCATTGTTGCTCAGCAAGGCTCGCGCTTAAGCTGTGTTGCGTTCGGCTGCATTACTACGCAAGCCGAACAAGACCTTGCGCAGCGCATGAAAAAAATTCACGACCAAATCGCTGCGGTAATCGCGCGCTTTCAGCCTACCTGTGTTGGCATCGAAACCGTCTGGTTCGGCGCAAACGCAAAAAGCGCCTTTGCAACAGGGCAGGCGCGCGGGGCAGCACTGGTTGCCTGTGCTGCTGAAAACCTTACGGTCGAAGAATTTTCCCCGCGCCAGATAAAATTGGCGATAGTCGGTACTGGTACGGCCGAAAAAGAACAGGTGCAATACATGGTGGCAAAGCTGCTTTCACTTGACGCTTTGCCCGAACCCGACCACGCGGCAGACGCTCTCGCCGCAGCAATTTGCTTTACTTCATACGACAGCTTAGAAAGGAAGCAAGCATGATTGCTTTCATCAAAGGAACCTTGGCTCACAAAAGTTTCGATACGGTGTATGTCGAAACAGGGGGAATCGGCTATGCGCTCGGCATGGCAACGAGCGATTTAGCAAAACTCCCCGATTTAGGGGCAGAAGTAACGCTGTATACCTATCTTTATGTGCGCGAAGACGCCCTTTCTCTCTATGGCTTTTTATCACTTGAAGAAAAGAATCTCTTCCTTCGCTTAACGAGCGTTTCAGGTGTCGGACCTAAGGTTGCCCTTGCTGCGCTGTCGGTCTTTGAGCCCGCCGATTTGGTGGCGGCTGTCACCGCTCAAGACATCACCGCAATTTCGCGCATCCCTGGAATAGGCAAAAAAACCGCCTCTCGCATTGTGCTGGAACTAAAAGGGTCGCTCGAAAAAGATTTGTTAAGTGCTTCTGATGACAAGCCCGCATCTGCTCCAGCAGCGTTTCAGGCGGCGCGCGAAGCCTTGCTGTCAATGGGTTTTACTTCCGAAGAAACCGAACTTGCCCTTAAAGGCGCTTCTGATGAAACAAGTGAAGCAGCCCTGTTACAATATGCTTTGAAGCGCTTGGGCGCATAACAAAAGGCAACAAGGGGCAAGAAAGGGCTTGATGAACAATCGCGACCAAGAAATAGAAGGAATGATTTTCGAAGCAAGCAACTTTGCGGCTGAAGATGGCTCTTCGGAAAACGCTTCTGCAAAACGCACGGTAAGTCCTGCATTAAGCGAAGACGAACTGGCTTTTGACCGAAGCCTGCGCCCGAAAACCTTAAACGACTACCTGGGGCAAGCCAAAATAAAAGAAGCCCTCGAAATCCTTATCGAAGCAGCTCAGCAGCGCAGCGACGTTATCGATCACATCTTATTGTCGGGGCCTCCTGGGCTTGGAAAAACAACGCTTGCGACAGTGGTTGCCAATGAACTGGGCACGCATATCAAAACTACGAGTGGCCCAGCGATTGAACGCACGGGCGATTTGGCGGCGATTCTTACCAACCTTGAAGAGGGCGACGTGCTTTTTATAGATGAAATTCACCGCCTGAACAGGATGGTTGAAGAAATCCTCTACCCTGCTCTCGAAGATTTTGCGCTTGATATCGTGGTGGGCAAAGGGCCTGCCGCCCGCTCAATCAGGATAGATTTGCCGCGCTTTACGCTCATCGGCGCCACAACACGCACGGGTCTTTTAACAGGACCTTTACGTGACCGTTTCGGCATTTCCTTCAGGCTCGACTACTACACCTTCGAAGAACTTGCCGCAATCGTTTCGCGTGCTTCTGATATTTTGAAGGTTGAAATAGAAAAAGATGGTGCGCTGGAAATCGCACGGCGAAGCAGAGGAACCCCTCGTTTAGCAAATCGCCTGCTCAAACGTGTGCGTGACTGGGCGCAGGTGCGGTCAAGCGGCATCATTACCGAAGACGTAGTGGTTGAAGCCCTCGACTTTTTTGAAGTTGACCACCTAGGGCTCGATTCTCTTGACAACAAAATTCTTTCTTTGCTGGCGGTGCAGTTTTCAGGAAAGCCTGTGGGACTTTCGACTCTGGCATCTGCCTTAAGCGAAGACCCTGAAACTATCGAAGACGTTTACGAACCTTATCTCATGCAGCAAGGTTTGCTTGTGCGCACGCCCAAGGGCAGGCAGGCAACTGCGCGCGCCTACGACCATTTGGGGTTGGCGGCACCCGAACAGGGTTAAAAAGACCCCAAGGCGTTTGCGACAGCTACGACAGCTACGACCCCTACGACCCCTACGACGGAAGGAAACCCGTGTTTGAGCAAGACTATCTCATGCGCATGATTCTTCAATTCACCCGTGCAATCAACAGAAGCATGCTGAAAGCGGCGGGCGAAGAAGATTTTGAAGGCTCAGCAAAGCTGATTGAGGCAGCCATTGGGGACGCGACCGACATGGACGGTGACGTATTGCTGTCGCTTGCACCCGAATCGATGGCAGGAGTGCTCCATGTTTCAGGAACCGACCCCAAGATTGCCGAATATATAGCGCAAAGCCTGCTTTTGGAAGCGTCATACCTTCGGGATGCCGAACTCGATGCGCGCGCAGACCTCAGGGAGGCTCAAGCGCGTGCTTTGGCACAGTCTTTTGGCTTCGAAATCGGCTTGGAAGAACTCACCGAAGAGGAATGGGAAGAAATCTTTTTGTTGGAAAGTGCCGAAGATAAAGAAAACCTATCCTAAAAAGGTCATTTTTTAGCTTCTCAAAGGCTATTTTTCAACAATTTCCTTATGAAGTTAAAGAATTATGGAAGAATAAAGGAAAATATTTCCATAAAACCCCCTTCTTGGTGTACAGTTATACAAAGCCCAAGTTGTATGGGTGAAGTGTTGCCGCCATGCAGCACGAAGATTTTGCTTTCCTTTGTGGGGGAAAGAGAAAAGAGGAAGAATATGGCGGAAGGAACTGTAAAGTGGTTTAATCCTGAAAAAGGCTACGGATTCGTATCCCAGGCTGATGGCGAAGATCTCTTCGTTCATTTTTCGGAAATCAAGATGGACGGATTCAAGACCCTCGAAGAGGGTACGCCCGTTTCTTTTGAAGTTACCACCGGTCAAAATGGCAAACTTCAGGCAAGTAATGTGGTGAAAATTTAAAGTTCACAAGAATTAACCAATGATGTATGCCAAAGGGTCTCTTCAAAGAAGAGACCCTTTTTCTTTGAGAGGAATCCTAGCACCCAATCTTGCCCCTTGTGCACTTACCCTCACGTACGAAGTACGCTCAGCCGTGCGGCGAGGCAATCTTGGGTACCAGGATTCCTCTCAGGCCAACTGTCATTGCGGGCTCGGCTCCACAATCTTTGCTCTTTTCGCCCTAACGACTTTCTATCGGCACGTAAGTGCGCTGCTCAAGTTGCGTGGGCTTATACGCAGGTCTAATGATGCGCTTGCCCGAAACAATTTCTTCGAAACGATGCGCCGCCCACCCTGGCATACGCGAACAGGCGAACAGCGGAGTAAAGAGGTTTTCGGGAATCCCCATCATCGAATACACAAACCCTGAATACATGTCGATATTTGCACACATTTCCTTACCCGTACCTTTTTCGCGCACTATCACCTCAGGCGCAAGGCGCTCAATGGCTTTAAGCAGGTTAAATTCTGCTTCGTATTCAGTTCCTGTTGCAAGGGTTTCGGCAAACTGTTTACAGACAATGGCGCGCGGGTCGGAAAGCGTATACACCGCATGACCCATGCCATAAATAAGCCCACTCTTGTCAAACGCTTGCTTGTTCACAAGTTTTGCGAGATAGGCCGCTACTTCATCATCGTTTTCCCAGTTGGCAACCTTTTCCTTCACTTCCTTTTGCATCGCAAGCACCTGATGGTTTGCGCCCCCGTGCTTCCAGCCCTTCAAAGAGCCAAGCGAACCAGCATAAGCTGAATAGGCATCGGTGTCCGAAGAAGAAAGCACGCGACAGGTAAAGGTGGAATTGTTGCCGCCGCCATGTTCGGCATGAAGGCACAACATAACATCAAGCATGCGCGCTTCTTCGGGCGTAAAGGAACGGTCGAGGCGCAACATAGACAAAATGGTTTCGGCCGTTGTTTGTCCCTTGATGAAGCGGTGCATGACCATTGACTCATCGTGGTATTTCGCTCGCATTGCGTGATGGGCAAGAACCATGATGCGCGGAAGGCGAGAAATCAGCATCATCGCCGTTTGTATTTCGTGTTCAGGACTGCGATCTTCAGCATTTTCGTCGCCCGCATAAAGCATCAGAATAGAACGCGCAAGTAGGTTCATAACATCGGGCGGCGTTTCCTTCATAATCATGCTGGCAGTAAAGCCCTCGGGAAGCTCGCGTTTTGCGTCAAGCGCGGCAATGAAATCCGCAAGCTGCGAAGAAGTGGGAAGGTCGCCCATAAGCAACAGGTACACGATTTCTTCGAAATTATAACGGTGTTCAAGCGAAGGGTCGCTCGTAAGGTCATAGATGTTGTAGCCGCGATAGCGCAAAACGCCCTCTTCGGGAGATTTATTCCCGTCGCGCAACACGTATCCATGAACGTCGGAAATATTTGTTACGCCAGCAATAACTCCTGTGCCATCGGCATTGCGCAGCCCTCGTTTTACGTCGTATTGTGAATAATACTCAGGAGCAACGCTGTTCACCTTTTCGAACTGCTCATATAAGGCAAACGTCTTTTCGTCGACCATAACACCCTCCTTGGTAGAAAGAGATAACCCCATTCTTCTCGTGCGGCAATGCGGAAATAACATGTGAAACGCCGAGAAGCGATGTGTCGGTATATTGTAGCGATTCAAAGCCTCTACGGGCAGAAAAGCACCATATTTATATGAGCGCACAAACATTTTGAGCAAGAAAGATGCGTGCATGGGGGTTTCGGGGCGTAAAGGTGCTGTGTGAGCCTGTGGCACAGGAGCTTGCCAAAAGTATTGTCAGAAGTTCTTGGAAACCTTTGACTTTTCCAAACAGTACTGTCAGAATGATTCAGCTATTGAAACGTGCGCCGTTACCTCAGCTGGATAGAGGGACTGACTACGAATCAGTACGTCGGGGGTTCGAATCCCTCACGGCGCACCACTTTAGGACTTTCGTTCAAAGCAATTTCCCCGTAATGTTATTATTTGGGAACCTAGGCGTTTGGCACAATGATGTATCTCCTTATACTGAACGCTCTTTGTTCATTTTTGAACACGCTTTTGTAAGGTCTGTTTCTCAAAAACTAAATCCTTGAAAATTGCGCACATCCGTATATGGGGAGTCTTGAAGCAACTTCTTAATTTTTCCTTCTTGTTCTAAAAAGTCGGATCTTACTTTGCTCTGCGCTGCCGTTGGCGAAAAACCAGCTGCTTCTAAAAAAGCAGTGGCTATTTTGATTTCACTCTTTCTTGCAATTGCTGCCTGTTTAAGAGAGTGTTTACGAATATTAGGATCGATGTCTATTGCGGCAACTTCGATGAGGCTCTCAGAAGAAGCTGCATATTCAACAGCTTTTTTCAAAGCGGCCATGCGAACATCGGAATCCGAATCGCTTTTGGCGATTTCATAAAGTTGATTTTTTCGATTCGTTTCATCGTTGTATTCGTGAATCGCTTTTAATCTTTTTTCAATTGGCCAAGCAGAATCGTATTCGAAATTGGTCTGTTGCGTCATTTGGTCAATATGCTTAGAAAGCGCAGACCACATATCGTCTTCAGCATCTGCTTTTTTCTTCTTTTTAAATAATCCCATGACTACCCTTTCCTGAAAACTTTTATAACCAGAGTAAAACCATAGCAGTCCATTATGACTATCCGATGGAGGAAGTAGGATGTAAGGCTTGCAAAGACATGCTTCGCTCTTTGGTCTTGACAAGCCTTGTTGCGCACTTAACTAAAGTTTTTAAGTGCATAATAAGTCGTGTCAATTCCGCAATCGGCATAAACCACTCGCTACGCTTGCTTCGTTGACACTCCTTGTTAGCGCTGTAAGGATTTTACCGCGCTAATGAACCTGGGTAGTAAAATCTCCAAACCTCACGATTATTAAAAAAGCCGCCTTTAGGCGACTTTGTTAATAATGGCGGAGGAAGTAGGATTTGAACCCACGGTACCTTTCGGCACAACAGTTTTCAAGACTGCCGCCTTCAACCACTCGGCCATTCCTCCGTATGTCAGCGCCCAACATTTCGCGAGCCGACTGCAAAGCGTCATTTACTCGGTGTGCGTTAAGCGTCGCATAAGGATAGCATATAATAGATGCTATGACAGATGAAGAATACATGCAATTAGCGCTTATGCAGGCACGCGAAGCCGAAAAGTGCGACGAAGTGCCGATAGGCGCCGTCGTTGTTTGCGACGGCAAGGTGCTTTCAAGCGCTCACAATCTGCGGGAATCAACGAACGACCCTGCAGGGCACGCGGAATTCATCGCGCTGAAAAAGGCAGCCGAAACGCTTGGTGCGTGGCGCCTTTCCGATTGCGTGGTGTATGTGACTCTTGAACCATGCCTCATGTGCGCAGGCTTGATGCATCAGTCACGTATCAAGCGTTGTGTCTATGGCGCGCCCGACCCGAAAGCAGGAGCGTTAGGAACGCTGTATTCTGTCCATAGCGATGAACGCCTCAATCACGTTTTCGAAGTGAGCGCAGGTGTTTGCCAAGAGGAATGCGCAAACCTACTCAGCGAGTTTTTTTCCGCTAAGCGAAAGAAGAAGCAATGACAGAAAATTTCGACCGCATGGTGGTCGCCGACCCGCTGGCTGCTTTCGAAAAGCAAGGCATGCTCAAACTGGTTTCGCCTTCCAAGGTGAATCTCTTTTTGGGAATCGGCGCCTTGCGCAAAGACGGCTACCATGAAGTAAACACGGTCATGCACACCCTCAACTTACACGATGTCATACACATGGATTACTTCCCTGAAAGTGCGGGGGGCTTACACATTGAACTTTCCTGTTATGCGCGCGAGGGACTCACTTCTTTAAATATTGAACCCGAGGACAACTTGGTTACCAAAGCAATCCGCTTGCTTGCACATAAGCTGGGGCGCGATTGTGACGAAACCTTTCGTATTCGTGCCGAAAAGCATATACCGTTTGAAGCAGGGCTTGGCGGAGGTTCCTCAAACGCTGCCGCTGCGTTGGTGGGTGCTGCAAAGTTTTGGGGCATCGAAGCGCCTGCGAAAGCATTGTCGGCAAAAGCCTGTGCTCCTGAAATCCTCGAAACAGCAGCTGAAATAGGGAGCGATGTTAGCTTCTTCCTCTATGGGGGGTGCGCCCACATGAGCGGTGCGGGGGAGCGCTTCGAAAAACTACTCGCGCCCATGAAAAGCCCCGTTGTGCTGGTCAAGCCCGAAGGGGGCGTGTCGACCGCTGCTGCCTATCAGCTTTTTGACAAAGACCCGCTCCTGATTCCTGAAAATCTTGCGCACGAGGTTGCTCGCATGTCTTGCGCACAAGATGTGCCGCTGTTCAACAATCTTGCCGCCGCCGCAGAAACCCTTTTGCCCGAATTGACAAAGATTCGCTTGTGGTTGGAAGAACAGGCGGGCACCAAAGGTGTTTTGTTATGCGGAAGCGGAGCCACGACGATAGCCTTTTGCGAAAACTTCGACGCTGCTTGTAAGATTTCGGCGGCGGCTCAAAGCCAAGGCTGGTGGGCACGAACAACCACCTTGTGCAGCTACGGAGTTTTGTCCACAGAACCGAAATAACAGCCGTCCGTCTTTGCGAGGAGTGAGCAAAACGAAGGACGAAGCAATCTAGTCTTTGATGTGCTGGTTGACATTCTTCCGTTGTTGCCTGGATTGCCGCGCCGCTGCGCGGCTCGCAATGACGAAAAGAGAGTCTAAGCCTTTCATAGCCGATAAAGTCAGCGCGGGACGAAAAGGACGAAGATTGCGGGTCAAGCCCGCAATGACGCAGGACTGAAAGCAGATACACTATCGTACCTGCTCGTTTTTTTTCTGGCGGAGAGCTGGGGATTCGAACCCCAGATACGCTTTTGGCGTATACTCGCTTAGCAGGCGAGCACCTTCGGCCTCTCGGTCAGCTCTCCGTTCTTAGACAAGGCGCATGTCATCGCAAAACAAAACAGTAAAGCAGATGACACGCAGCGAATTGCAATGATACCTTGACGCCCATCAACTTGCAATACACCGCAGTTAAAACAAGCAAGCATGATATAATTCCCGTTCATGACTATCTTTGGCAGACATATCAACAACATAGCGAATTGGTGTAAAGTTTTACTCCTTTTAGCTGCGGTTATGTGGGGGTTTGGCTTTGTCGCCATGAAAGATGCTGTCGAGGTCATTCCACCGTCCTGGCTTTTGGGCATTCGTTTTATTGCAACAGGACTCATTCTTGTCGTGGTGTTCCACAAAAAGATGCGCACCTTTTTCAATCGCGAACACCTCATTTACGGTAGCCTTTTGGGCATCATGCTGTTCGCTGCTTTTTGGGTTCAAACAATAGGGCTCATCTACACCACTCCAGGCAAAAACGCTTTTCTCACAGCATGTTATGTGGTGTTGGTTCCCTTCATATACTGGGTCGTGATCCAAAAGCGCCCCACAAAATACAACATCATCGCCGCGCTGGTTTGCGTTGCGGGCATGGCGCTGGTGTCGCTGCAAGAATCGTTGACCTTTGGATTTGGGGAGGTGGTGACAATTGGCAGCGCCCTTCTTTTCGGCGTGCACATCGTGTTCGTTTTTAGGTGGGCGCAAGATTGCGACGTGATTGTGCTGAGCGTCTATCAGTTCTTTGCGGCAGGCGTGTGCGGTATTGTTGCGGGCGCCCTTTTTGAAACGCTTCCGCCCCTTTCAGTCATGCTTACCCCTTCGCTTCTTCTCAACATGGCCTACCTGACTGTGTTTGCTTCATGCTTGGCGCTTTTGTTCCAGAACTTTTCGCTTAAGTATGTGCCGCCTTCCCAGGCATCGCTTTTCTTAAGTATGGAAGCGGTGTTCGGAGTCCTGTTTTCGGTTTTGCTCTATGGCGAAGTGTTGACCCTTCGTTTGGTCACGGGATTTTGCCTTATCTTCCTTGCTATTGTAATAAGCGAAACGTTTCCACTGAAAAAAGGATGGATGCGGTGGCAAAAGGACAGGCTTGAATGAAACGCGAAACCAAACAAAACACCAACCTGGTCACCCTAGGCGACCCCAAAAGCGAGCCCAAGCACGACACGCCGAAAAAGGGCAACATCGTTCTTATCGGGATGCCAGGGGCAGGCAAGTCAACGCTTGGTATTGTGCTGGCTAAAATGCTCACCTATGATTTTTGCGATACCGACCTGCTCATTCAGCGTCGCTGCAACGATGCCTTGCAACACATAATTGACACCCAAGGCGCACAAAGCTTCATAGATGTCGAAAACGAAACCTTGCAAGAACTCGCTGTTTCAAACACCCTCATTGCAACAGGGGGCAGTGCGGTGTATTCGCATGAAGGAATGCTCCATCTAGCTAAAATTGCCACTATCGTCTACCTTCATATCTCGTATGAGGAAATGCTCGCACGCATTGACAACCTTCATGAACGCGGCGTGGTGTTTAGGACTGACACGAAAAAAGATTTGCGCGAACTTTATCAAGAACGCAAACATCTTTACGAGCGCTATGCCGATGTGACGGTAGATGTTGACAGCCTTACTATCAGCGATGCTGCCAACAAGGTCATCGCTGCTCTTGCAGACAATACTTAGTTTGCGCGACAGCCGAATTTCGCAAAACCTAACGATTCAGCAATTTTCACGATAGGCAAAATCGGGCGAAGGCGGCATACTGCTGCAACACTGCTGCACAGCAAAATGCGGCATAAGGCAACAAGCAACAAAACAAACCGTCTGGAGGACAACACATGAAAATTCTTGGCATGGGACTTCCCGAACTTCTTATCATTTTGGCAGTGGCACTGCTCATCTTTGGACCTAAAAACCTTCCCAAGCTGGGTTCTGCCCTGGGTTCTACCGTCAAAAACCTGCGCGAAGGACTGGGGGACAGCAAGTCCACCAAAGAAGAAGTAGTTGACGAAATCGCTGAAGACGAAGAAGAAGAAAAGTCCAATCTGCTATCATAAGAATTCAGCACGATGAAACAAAAATTCTTTTGAAGCGGGAGGACAGTTTGGAGCAAGGCACTCACGTAACAGACAAGCTGTCCCCGCGGCGTATAATTGGCTTTGCCTGCAATCAAGGCTTTGTGTTCTTCCTTTTTTATATGGGCTATAACCGAGCGTCTGATTTTGGCGGCGTGACCTTTGAGCGAGCCGAACTTGTGGGCACCCTTCTTTTTATGGTGATAACCCTTCTGTGCCTGCGCCTGTTTTCCGAAAATGCTAAGCGTGCGGTGTTCGCCCGTCCGATGCTGCTGCTCTACGCTCTCATGTTGGCTGTCGGTTCGCTCCTTCCTTATTATGTGGGTGAAAATGACCTCGTTGGGCTGCTTGTCGAATGTTTTTTGGTGGGGCTTCCCGCAGCACTTCTGCTCTCTGCCTGGGGGCAAGCCTTTGGCGAAGCGCCGACAAAAGTTTCCGTATCAGAAGTTTTCCTTGCATCGCTCATCGCAGCGCTTTTTGGGTTGGTGGTTTCGGTTGTTCCTCTTTCACGGGCAGACCTTGCTTTTCGCTTGTTGCCGTTTGTGAGCGCGTTTACCCTCATGTTGTCGGTGCGTGCGGCGGGACTTGGCGCGAAAGTCGCACCTGCTGCCGACGATTCTGTTCAGCAAACCGCTCTTCTGTCAGCGAAGATAATTGCGGGAACCGCTTTGTTCGGCATGGCGGCAGGTTTTATGGAAACCTTCAACACCGACCCAGGCATGGCGGCAATGCCTGCCTATCAAATCGCACTCTTGCTGCTTGCGGCGTTTGCTATCGGGAGCCTGTCGTTGCTGCTTTCGGATGGTTTTGGTAAAGGAGCTGCGCTCAACAAGTCGTATCGCCTTGCGATTTTTGTTATGATGCTCGGTTTTCTTTTGGTTCCTGCACCCTTTCTTGTGGAATCGAGCGTTTCAGGGGAAGCCATTGTGTTGTCGGGTTATTTGGGACTCAGCGCTGTTTTAATATCGCTTTTCTTGGTGTTGGCAAGCATCACGGGCACCAGCACAACGGCATCGTTTTCAAAAGGCTTTGCGGCTTTGTTTGGCGGCGAATTTATCGGCGTCTTTCTTGCTAACATCATCGACTCAGTCCAGCCCGACCAGATTACTCCGTATTTCGTGGTGGTGTTTGCGGGAATGCTCGTCTTGTTTTCCTACCTGTTCTTGTTCACCGAACGCGATTTTGGCAGCCTTTCTGAAATCGTTACGAAAACCGACAGCTTCGAAAACCGTTGTCAAGTACTTGCCGAACAACACGGACTGTCTGCGCGCGAGGCAGAAATACTTCCTTTTGTTCTCAAAGGAAGAACAAGCGAGCGCATTGCGCAAGAACTCTTCATTTCCAAAAGTACGGTTGAAACACACTTACAGCGCATCTATGCGAAAGCAAACGTGCACAGCCGCCAAGAACTTATCGACTTAAGTGAACTATAGGTTACGGAGCTTGTCAGCTCCGTAACTACTTGATGCTGCGAAGCCCCCAGGCACTCAATCTTGCCTCCTTACGCGCTTTCCCTCACGTACGAAGTACGCTCGGCTGCGCAGCGGGGCAATCTTAAATACCTGGGGGCTCCTCGCTGACTTTACCTAATCTGGGATGTTTTCGTTATTGCGAGCCGCGAAGCGGCGCGGCAATCTAGTCCTTGATGCGCAGGTTGAAGAGTGCGGAGCCTTCTCGCAAAGACGGGCAGAAAAAAGGGGCTAAACAAGCCCCTTTAAAAATTCATGGTGCCCCCGAGACGATTCGAACGTCCGACGCATGGTTTAGGAAACCATTGCTCTATCCCCTGAGCTACGGAGGCGCTCAGAAAAGGGTCAAGCTTCCAGCAATTCCAACAATTCCAGCAATTCCAACAATTCCAACAATCCTAGCAGTAGTCTAACTGCCCAACAAGCCTTGCTGACCCTTTACGCTAACCTACCTGTTCGCCTACGTTCCGCCGCCACTGGACGGCTCGGGCCCTTTGCTCACCACAATGGAAACCGTTGAACCCTTGTCTACGCGCAAGCCATCGGTGGGATACTGGCTGATTACCCTTCCTGATGGTGCGCTGTCGTCAAAGACGCTTTCGATAGCCGCAACCAGTTCAGCAGAAGCGAGAGCTGCGCGCGCTTCGTTTTCCGATTTCCCGATGACGTTGGGAACGGTGGTCTTGCTCTTTTCGGGATCAGCGCCCTTACTAATAACGACATCAACCGTTGAACCTGTCTCAAGGCGCAAACCCGCTTTCGGGCTTTGGTCGCTGACCAATCCTTCGGCAACATTATCGTCATAGCGTTCTTCAATCGAACCAACCTTAAAGCCTTCTTCTTCCAGCTTCTTGATAGCCCCGTCACGCGACAAGCCTATAACAGAGGGCACGGCGGCATTCCCTTTACCAAGAGAAAGATAATAGGTTACCGTGGAACCTTCTTTGACTGTCGTTCCTGCAGGAGGATCTTGACGAGCAATTTGGTTGGCAGGTACTTCGTCGGAACTCTCAGCGGTTCCTGCTACGCATTTCAACCCGAGCTCTTCAAGCATTTCGCGGGCTTCGTCGGCGGTTTTATCGGTAAGGTCGGGAACGGTAACATCACGTGCGCCCTTCGACACAACCAAATTGACCTTTGTTCCTGGCTCAGCTTTGTCGCCCGCCTTAGGCGTCTGACCCATAATCTTGCCTTCTTCAATGTCTACGCTGAAATCTTCTTCAATGCTGCCTACTTCAAAACCAGCATCTTTAAGTTTTTGCGTCGCTTCTTCAATGGTAAACTTGCTTACGTCAGGAACAGGAACGCCGTTTTTCGGACCTGAATTCAAAAAGAGAAAGAGTCCGCCGCCTATCACGAGCAAGGCAATGACGAGCGCGGCAACAATGCCGAGCGTTTTCTTGTTTGACGCATCTCGATTATCAAGGTCGCCGCGTGAAGAACGATAGCTGGTGTTCACGGGCGTTTGCGGTGAGGGCTTCATCAAAGGAGACATAACCGCCGTTCCGTCAGAAACGCCACCCGCCATACCTGCCGCAACACCAGGCTTGATACCGCTCGGCATGCCGCCCAGCATAGCTGTTTCGGCATGAGCAAAGCCGCCCTGCAAATCAACGGGGCGCCCTGCTAAAAAGTCGGTCAGGGCAAGACGCATGTCGCTTGCGGTAGAAAAGCGCTCGGAAGGCTTCTTTGAAAGAGCCATCATGATGATGTCTTCGAAATCAGGGTCGATGCTTGGATTATACTCGTGCGGCAAAACAGGATAGTCGTTTACCTGCTGCATGGCGACACTGACCGCATCAGGTCCGTCAAAAGGCAAAACACCTGTTGCCGCTTCGTATAAAACAACGCCTAAAGAATAGATGTCGCTTGCAGGACTTAATTCTTTGCCCTGCGCCTGTTCGGGAGAAATATAGTGAGCCGTTCCTAAGACCGACGGCGTTTGTGTCATAAGTGAATTTTTTGCCCGCGCTATGCCGAAATCCATGACCTTGACGTTTCCGTCAGGCTGAACCATGATGTTTTGCGGCTTGATATCGCGGTGAATAATGTCTAACCCGTGTGCTGCGCTCAAAGCCTGACACACCTGGGCACCAATTTCTGCAACTTTACGCTGATTGATTGCCCCGCGCTCTTTGATGGCAGTTTTCAAATCGCTTCCGCGAATGTATTCCATAACAATGAAGTGGGTGCCCTCGTCTTGTCCCCAATCATACACGTTTACGATATAGGGGTTTTGCAGGTTTGCCGCCGCCGCCGCTTCTTGTTTGAAGCGCTGCGTAAAGCTGGGGTCAGCGGCATATTGCGGAAGCATAATCTTAACCGCAACCACGCGCCCCAATACTTCATCGTAGGCGTGATAAACTTCCGCCATCCCACCGACACCGATGCGGTCAGTCAGTTTATAGCGGTTATTGAATACTCTACCTATCATGTTACCTGTCACGTTTTTGCTCCTTTTGGCTACATGTCACGGCATCTCAAAATACGGTAATGTATAGGATACCTTATTTAGAGAAGTCCTTGTACTTCTAAAGCTGTTCTTAACACATTTTGCGCTTTTGCCGAAGCGTCTTGGTAATTTGCCGTGCCTTCTTCGATGATGATTGCGACAACAACGCTAGGATTGTTCGACGGCGCAAAGCCCACAAACCAGCTATCATCATGCTCTTTGCCTGTTTCGGCAGTACCTGTTTTGCCCGCAACCTGAATACCGCCAATTGCGGCAGGCGTGCCAGTTCCTTGGTTGACAACGCCTTCAAGCACCGTTTTTGTGCGGTCGGCGGTGCTTGCCGACATTGCTTGTCCGAATCGAGTCGGCGTAGTTTGGAAACTTCTTACCCCTTGCGCGTTGGAAATGCTGTCAACAAGATAGGGCGCTTGGATGGTGCCTCCGTTTGCAATCGCACACCCAACAAGCGCCATCTGAAGAACGGTCGCTTGCGGTCCTGCAGGACTTGAGTGCTCGCCTACGGGCTGCCCCACCGCCGACCAAGCGGTTTCCCAGGTCGTCATTTCGGCTGCAACGGGCATAAGCGACATGGTAAGAGGAAGGTCGAAAGCCAGCTGCTTATTGAATCCAAATCTTTCGGAAGAAGAAACCAGTAGCTCCGAACCAATTTCAACACCCACTTGCCCAAACACCGTATTGGAAGAAAGCTCTGTCGCGCGTGCAAGGGTGATATCTCCCAAAGAAGTTTTGTCGTAGTTGATGACAGGAGCGTTCCCTATATCCATTTCACCAGGCGAAGAATAGATGTCATCTTCGACAGCGATATTGTTTTCAAGCGCGGTTGCAAGAGTGAGCATCTTAAAGGTTGACCCAGGGGCATACAAAGGTTGAGTTGCGCGGTTGAACAGTTCGCTTGATTCGGTGTTGCCGCTCTCAAGAATCGAAATAGCCTCGCTTGCGTCATAGGTGGGCGAAGATGCTAGGGCAAGAACCGCCCCTGTTTTTGGGTCGATAACCACACAAGCCCCGACAGAACCAGCAAGAGC
Organism: Eggerthellaceae bacterium; assembly: GCA_009782615.1. Lineage (GTDB taxonomy): Bacteria > Actinomycetota > Coriobacteriia > Coriobacteriales > Eggerthellaceae > WRIS01. The sequence continues at coordinate 113,310 of WRIS01000002.1, forward strand.
ATCTTGAGCGGCTTGCTGAATCGTTGAGTTGATGGTTAAGCGCACATCGTTTCCAGGCTGATTGATTCCAGCTGCAGAATTGAGCGCGTCAATCCAGCGCGCAAAGTTTTGTTGTCCTCGCAGCGTGTCGTTGTATTTCGCTTCTATTCCGCTTTTTCCGTATTGGGTGGAATAGTAGCCAACAACATGACTCGCTAAGTTGCCCGAAGGATACACGCGCAGGTAATAGCCGTCGTCTTGCCTGATGCTGTGCGCCAGCGTGACCCCGTCGTAGGTGGTGATAGTTCCTCGTTCCGTTTTTGCTTCGCGTGCCAGGGTGTGGTTGTTGCCCTCCATATTGCGATAGCCGTCCTCGCCTTCTGCTTTGATAATCATAATCCAGGTGAGATTGCCGACCAAAAGTGCAAAGAGAACCGAGAAAATTATCATGTTGTTCGTGAGGCGTTTGCCGAGCGCAATACGCCCCAAAACGCTGTCGGGATTGAAGCTGAGGTTGCTCGTTTTCAGCTCTTCGCCGACGCCAGTTGCTTCGTCGCCGCATTTCATGAGGAAGCCTATCGAAATAAAACTTGCCAAAAGGGAAGAACCGCCCTGACTGATGAAGGGCAGAGTAAGACCTGTCAGCGGAATGAGGCGCGTGATGCCGCCTACGATGATGAACGCCTGCAAGACGATGGTGGCAATTAAACCAACGGCGATAAAAGAACTCACATCGCTTTTTGCGCGTGCTGCGGTGGTGAAGCCGCGAATGGTAAGGCATAGGTACAAGAGCAAAATGCCCGCGCCACCCAACAAGCCCGCTTCTTCAGCAATAGCTACGAAGATAAAATCGCTTTCGACAACAGGGATGCTTTCTGCAAGCCCGCGACCGATGCCGACGCCAAAAAGCCCGCCATCTGCCATAGAGAACAAGGATTGCACGATTTGATACCCTTTGCCAGCAGCGTCGTCGAAGGGGTCAAGCCAGATGTCAACACGAACCTGCACGTGGCTAAAAATCATCCAGGCAGCCATGGCGCCGAGAATTGCCAAGCCCAGACCGACAACAAGATAAAACTTCTTTCCTGTTGCAACGTAGAGGATGGCAAGAAAGATAAAGAAGAACACCAGCGCGCTGCCCAAGTCTTTTTCAAAGACAACAATCACCAACGAGATGCCCCACATAACTAGCAAGGGGAGCAAGGTGCGAAGATCAGGGAAGCGGAAAGGACCCACCTTTGCCGTGAATATTGAAAGCATTTCACGGTTTGCCGCAAGGTATCCAGCAAGGAAAAGTACGATGACAATTTTCGCGATTTCACCTGGCTGAAAGGAAAAATTACCAAGTGACAGCCAGATACGACTCCCGTAGAATTCTTGTCCGATGAAGGGGAGAAGCGGGGAAAGCAACAAGACGATACCAGCAATCATCAAGGTATATTTGTAGTTTGCGACCTTGTCGAGATTTCGAATGAGCGCAATGACCAAAACCATGCAAATAACGCCCAAGAAAAGCCACATAACCTGGTGTAGCGCAAGGGCGGGCTTTAGGCGCGTTACAAAAGCGATGCCGATGCCCGAAAGCACAAATGCGATGGGCAAGAGTGCTGGGTCGGCTCCAGGAGAAAACTTCCGTGCGGCAAAATGCGCAAGAATGAAACTTGCGAAGATGCCCAAAGGAACCCCTAAGGTAGTCGCGTTGAGTTCTTGCCCTAAGTTTATTGCCATCATCGCAAATATCAAGATGACGATAGGTGCTGCGATGCAAAGAAGGGTGAGTTCTATATTGCGCCGATTCATGCAGAATCACTGCCTGTTGGCTTGGCGGCATTTGGTTCACCCGTCGAGGAACTTTCTGCCGACAAGGGAATACCGTTCAGTTCTTTTTTATATTCCTCGATGATGTTTCTTGCGTCTTCCAAACTGTCAACAGGAAAACCCTCTTGTAAACGATTGGCTACGCCAGGTTTAAGTTTTTGAAGTTTTTGCATGTCAACATCGGAAATCGATTCCACTTCAGACATGTTTATACCAAAAAGCGAGCCAGGCAAGCCCCGATAGATGGCTACTTTTCCTTCGGCTTCTGCCAGGTAGTAGGAATTTTGCGTGTAGTAATGAAAGCCACCGACGGTCGCAAAGAGCACAGCGGCAAGGGCGACGACGGTAAAGGCAACGAAGAGCCGAGCTTTTCGCGCGGCTTTTTGAGCCCTGACTTCTTGCGCTCCCGATGTTTCAACTACAATGGCGGTTACGTTGTCGTGCCCTCCCGCGTTCAGCGCCTTTTCAACAAGATTGTTCGCACACAGTTGCGGGTCATCTTCCAGCAACAGTTCGTTTTCGATTACCTCGTCGGTAATCATTCCCGACAAGCCGTCAGTACACAGCACGAGGCGGTCGCCTGGTTCAATATCGATTTCGTAAATGTCAGCGAGCATGTTCAAATCGCTTCCGAGTGCGCGCGTGATAACGGAACGGTGGGGATGCGTGCGCGCTTCTTCAGCGGTTAGCTGCCCTGCTTCTATCATGTCTGCCATAAGGCTATGGTCGCGCGTTATTTGTTGGAGTTTCCCCAGATGTAAGAGATAGGCGCGAGAGTCGCCTACGTGGGCAATCACCAGGCGCTCGCCGTCAAGAACGGCTGCGGTCATTGTCGTGCCCATCCCAGGTTTGCCGATGCCGTCTTGAGAAGCTTGCATAACGGCGCGGTTGGCCTCAAGAACCGCCTTGCTAAGCGCTTCTGCGTCGGATTGGCGAGGAGCCTGTTCAACCAAGGTTCGTATGGCAATTTCGGAAGCTATTTCGCCCGCGTCATGACCGCCCATGCCGTCAGCCACTGCAAATAGGGGAGCTGAAACCACTAAACTGTCTTCATTAGTGCTGCGCAAGCAACCGATGTCAGTGCGACTTCCGAAACTGGCTTTCGCCCGCTTTTCTAGCGGAACGATGCGGTCGTTTCGATACGTGGGCTTCTCAGACATTAGATGTACCTCACGCGAATAGCGACATCGCCAACGTTTACGATGTCGTTGCTTTTGAGTGGTACGGGTTCGTCAACCGCATAGCCATTGACCAGCGTGCCGTTTGTTGAGCCAAGATCTTCGATGAAGAGGTTTTGCCCCATGAGCGAAAAGCGCGCATGGCGCCCTGAAACATAGCTCGCACCGATAACGATGTCGGCCCCAGGACTTCTTCCGATGATAACAGGGCCGTGGACAACAATTTGTACGCCCCGTAGTTCTTTTGGGCCTTTTTCAACCATGACAGTCCACGCGCGTTCTTTCGTTCGTTGACCGCGTACAAGACCAATGCCTGTTTTCATAATGGCGAACAAAAACAGGTAGAGCAAGGCAACAAAAAGTAAACGCCCAATTAATAAGACGACGTCAATCACGAGACATCCTTACGATAGTAGCCATCCATGTCTACACTACTTGCACGAAAACGAAATTGGTCATACCAATGGTGATGTAGTCGCCATCACGAAGGGTATGATGTATCATTTCGCTGCCGTTGACCAGCGTGCCGTTGGTGGAACCCAGGTCAGAAATTACCCAAACACCTTGTTTTTCATACTTTAACTCTGCGTGATAGCGGCTTGCGTTGATATCGTCAACAACGATGTCGTTGTCGTCCTCGCGACCAAGGAGCAGGCGCGCTGTTGCTAAGTCGTGTACGTGATTGTTGGAAGCATCGAGCAAACACGCCTTCACCAAGCCTGTCTGCGGCATTGGTCTTGCGTTGCCCGACCCCGCGACAAAGGAAGTCGTTTTTGGCACGCCTTCAAACAAAGGCGTTGGTGCAGGAGTCGGTGTTGACGTGGGCGCTGCCGCATGCGCGGGCGCTGCTGCGTGTGCAGGTGCTGCCGCATGCGCAGGTGTTGCCGCATGTGCGGGGGTCGATTCGGGTTTAGACGTGGGCGCTGCTTCGGATTCGAGGGACTCAGGCGTTGCTGACGGTTTAGGTTCAGATTCCGCCTCAGGGGTTGTCGCCGATTCAGCTGCCGACGCAGATGTTTTTGCGGGCAGAGGCTTAGACGTTGGTACGGGTGTGGGGGTTGGCGTAATCCCTGCTGCCGATTCAGATTCAGGCGCAGGCGTAGTTGCCACCACCGCTTCTGATTCGGGCTTAGATTCAGTTGCAGCTGCAGGTGTCGCTTCGGGTTCAGGTTTAGATTCAACTGCAGATTCAGACGCGGGAGCCTCTTCAGCTTCGGCCTTAGGCTTAGCTTTGGACTTCGGCATAGGTCCAAATTCAGGCGAATATTCAGGATCAGGCGAATACTTCGGGATATCAGTCGGTAACGGTATGGGCGAGGGATCTTCTGCAAGAGCGTTTGCGGCGAAGCTTCCTATAGGCGTTTCTTGGCGCGCGAAAGGCTCTGAATTGCGACGGTTGATTTCTCGAACCATGTTGGCGCTTGAATGGCGCGCCCGATTTATCCGCAAAGAAGGAAATTCGTCGCTGTCGTGTTGGACAGAGCCGCTCGAAGAAAAATCGCTTTCGGGTGAAACACTATGGCGCGGAACCTTGCTTTGAGAAAAATCGTTTTCGGGCGCAACAGCATAAAAATCCGAAACGTCCGAAGAAAAATCAGTGCGGGGAAAGCTGCTTTTAGGATAAGCGCTTCGAACGGAACTGCTCGGAGAAGATGCGCTTGAGGGGATACTTGAGGGAGGAGCACTCCGAACAGATGCCCTTGGAACAGACGCGCTTGGAACAGGCGCGCTTGAGGGAACACTTGCGCCAACCCCGCCCCGCGCAGAAACGCTCGGGGAAAGACCAAGGTCGGGAGAGGCGCTGTGGGGAGGAGTACTCCGCGCAGAAACGCTCGGGGGAAAACCGAGGTTGGGAGAAGCGTTGCGGGGAGGCGTTCTGCGGGGAGAACCAAGGTCAGGAAAATCGGTACTGAAAAAATCGTCGTCAGACAATTCGTTATCGCGAAAATCTTTGTCGGAAAACTCCCTGCTGGGAAAACCAGTGTTGGGAACTCCTGCGGCGGCTTTGATGCCAACACTTTCTCCGAGACCGTAGCGAACCATTTCCTCGGTGCGGAGTTGCTTGATAATGGGCTCAGCAACCAATTCGGCGACAACTTCAAACTTTCCGCTTTTCAAATCGCGGTCAACAATGAAGCGAACCAGGGGTTGCCCGTCCATGGCGAGTCCTTCTTCGACCGCTTTGGCACAAAGATAGGTTTCGGTTTCGCCTGCAAGGGTTGGATAATAGCCGAAAAGTCGCTGGTCGTCCCTTTCGTTCACTAATATGGTGTAGAGCGTAGGGGCGTATTGTTTTCCAGCGCCGACCACCTTTTCGCGCCGCATTTGCTTTTCAGCTCTCTTTGCAATTTGGACAGGTGAAATGGGAGAATCGAATATTTTATCAGCAGCACCTTCAAAAGTGCTCTCCACATGTCCTTCAAATTTTGAGAAGACACCCATGTCTGCTCCTTCTATGTTGCGTTTATCGGGAATTCTTCCATGTGTTATCTTGCCATAAACGCAGGGTATTTTGGTATATTTTACGCAATCGTCATTTTCCTTTTACGATATTTAGATTGATTTTTGCAAGAAAAGTATATAATTATGCGGATAGAAAGCTGCTTCAAGCTGCTGGAAGTCGGAAATATTGGGGAAAGAAGGCAACAAAAGAACCTATGGAGACGCTTTGCAACAACGTAAAAGACGTTGCGCTTATCTTTGAAGGCGGGGGCTTGAGGAACTCTTATTCCTCGGCATTGGTAAATGTTTTGCTCGAGAACAAAATATACTTTGACGCGGTCTATGGGCTTTCGGCGGGAGCAAGTAACGCTATCAACTACCTGTCGCGCGACGAAGAACGCTCACGTCTGACATTTACCGAATACGCAGATGATATGCCTTTTCGGAAAAGCCAGCGCTTTCTTTTGGAAAACGACATTCTTGCTTCACCCTCAATCAAGCATCGCTATCCCTCAGAGAGCAAGGCTCCGTTTGACTTTGAGACATTCAAGGCAAATCCAGCACAGCTGACTTTTGAGGGCATCAATCGCAGCACTGGTGAGACAGTCTATTGGACGCAAAAAGATTTTACGACCGAAGAAAAATTGACAGAGCGACTTAAGGCAACGCTGAGTTATCCCATAGTGGCACCTCCCATGAAGCTTGAAGGTGACGAAAAGGGGAGATATTATGATGGCGGACCGGGCGAAGGTGGTGGAATTATGTTGCCACGCGCCCGACAAGACGGGTTTTCAAAGTTTTTCGTCGTGTGTACCCAGCATAAGGGCTTTCGCAAACGGGTGGGACATCGTCGGCTGTTCGAAACCTTTTTCTGGCGATGGCCGCAAATGCGCGAGGCGGTAAGTACGTGGGCGCAGCGCTACAACGAACAACTCGACACCTTGCTTGAGCTCGAAAAAACGGGCGAAGCGTACGTGTTTTACGCACACGACCAAAGCGCCATTAGGCGAGAAGTCAACATGACCAAACTGAAGAACAACTTCGAAATCGGCTGCAGGCAAGCCCGAAGCGAAGTTGAGCAATGGGTGAAATTCCTCGGGTTGTAAAATAAGCTTATCTTTTTAGGTGGATATGTTTATAATTGCACGACCATTTAATTTGTCGTCAAATCGAAGAATGCAAGAAAAGCGCTACGGTGGGTAAGGCGTTTCTTTAAGAAAACGGGAGGTTTGAATTATGGCAGTTCCAAATATCATTCGAACAAAGGCAGTTGAGCTAACGACGATACCAGCTATTGCATACAAGCAGAAACTTTCTGCAGGTGGAGCAGGCATCAAAATACTGCGTGGTGACGGAGACCACAGTGCGGTATGTACTATCGACCGCCGTACGGGCGACATGGTTCCCTATGGTCGTGTTGACGAAGAACTGTTCCCCGTAGAAGCGTTTGATGAGGCCTTTGAGCTTACCAACAGTTTGCCCTATTCCGCTCGCGGCTCGATTAAGGTTGCTCCTGTTATTATCAACGAAGAAATTGATGTTGTGGAAGAAGCTCCCGCAGAGCAAACCGACATGACGCTTTCGCCCGAATATCAGGCAATCGTTGATCGTTATAGCGATGAGCGCGGTAAGTTGAACTACACGCTCATGAACAAGGACTTCATTCAGTTTGCTGCCAAGAGCAAGGTAGTGGGCGAAATGGTGGCAGAGCGCGCAAGCCAAGATGAAATAGTCATGTTTATCGTTCAGAGCCGTGCCAGCTTTATCGCGAACAGAAAAGAAACGCTTGATGATGCGTCGACCGCTCTTTTGATAGAGACTCTTGACGAAATTGATCCGCGCAGTGCGTTTAAGGAATTGAAGGCACATCTTATCAGGATGCAAGCGCGCGGCAAGGGCAACCGAACCAGGTAGTCCACCCTCGCAAGCAAACAGGTCAGCCGCACACAGCGACAGTTCGTCATTGCGAGCCGCAAAGCGGCGCGGCAATCCAGGCAACTGAGGAAGAGTGTCAACCTGCAAGCAAACAGGTCAGCCGCATGCTGCGACTGACCTGTCTTAAATTCCTGGAGCCAACGAGCGGATTCGAACCGCTGACCTACGCATTACGAGTGCGTTGCTCTACCAGCTGAGCCACGTTGGCGCATGCGCTTCTCGCGAAACGCGAATTTGAAGTATAGCGGAACTACCCCACCTTACGCAACGGTTAGTCAACGAGGTATTTGTTGCGCAGAGCATCCCTCTTGTCGGGGCTAACATCGAGCGCTTCGCGCATATAGCGCTCAAGGCTGCCATATTCTTCCCTAATCGCATCAAATCCTGCTTGTAAAAAACTCACGTCAACGGTGTTGAAAACACGAATGCTTTCAAGCACGTCTTTTGTTCGTTCTTGCAGGGGAAACTCTTGTGTGGTTGCTTGGATGCGGGGCGGGGCAAATCTGTTGGTGGCAAGATAGTCGTTGACAATAGTTTTTTCAGGAACATCAAGAAGCTGCAGGAGCAAAACGGTCGCAAGCCCTGTACGGTCTTTCCCAAAGGCGCAGTGCCATAGCACCGCCCCTTCGCGGGCATCCAAAAGTTCCTCAAAAAATTGGGCGAACCCTTGCTGCGAGTGTTTGTCTAAAAGCAGCTTGAGATAGACTTCCTTCATCAAATCGTGTGCGTTTGAGCCGAGCGCACGTATCACATCGGCAATGCCTGCGTTATCGTTTTTTGTAATACCTAAGGTTCTTTTTTTCAGAAGCGGAATGTTGATGTAGCGTGTATCGGGAAAGGCTTTGCTTGGATCAATGTCAACGGCATACTCCGATTCTGTGCGTAGGTCAATGATGGTTTTCGGCTTGTAATCATCGCGAAGCCGCCTGCTGTCATGAGAAGAAACCAAGGTCAATGCCCCTGAGCGCAAAAGCGCTCGAGAAACAATGCGTTGTCCGTTTGCGGTTCGCATGCCCCCTAAGTCTCTGGTGTTGGGAAGGCTTGCGAAAATGCTCGCTTCTCCGTTGCTGCTGCTTTCAAAAACATCTTGTTCCATGTGCCGAATAATCCTTTCAACGAACACTAAAGGGGCAAAACATAACCCCGCGTTTATTTTTCCTTGGCGAGCGTATCTGCTTCCGCTATAATCTCAAGTCACGCCCGAGTGACGGAATGGCAGACGTGGCGGTCTCAAAAACCGTTGTCGAAAGACGTGCGAGTTCGACTCTCGCCTCGGGCACCATAAAACAAAAAGGGGTCTGCATAACAGCCCCCTTTAGTTTTTGTGGTCGTCTTTGGCAGGCTTCTATAAAACGAAATCCCTTTCACCATTAAAGATTGCAAGCGCTTCTGCTACGTCGGCATCTGCCAAAGTGATGGCTGATATCGCCTTAGTCAAGCGCACCGCTTCATCCAAAGAGCGCTGGTGAATATTGCGCCCCGTAGCATTTCCGCACGCGCCGCCAACGTGAATTTGTTCGTAGAGTTGGCTTAAGAAGGTTTGCGCGTCAACGGTAGAACCACCCGCACACACCAACCCGCAACGTCCTGAAGCAAGAGAAGCGATTTTCAGTGCTTCGGCAGAGGTGCCCTCGGCTGCTTTTGGCGGGTTGACCTTCACGAAATCGGCGCCCAAACAAAGCGCTACACCAGCAGCGCCCGCGATGAGAGCGGGGTCTTTTTCTGCTTCAATCGCCTTGCCGCGAGGATAAATCCACAGTACGACGATAAGCCCGTTTGCGTGAGCCTGAGCGATAAGTTCGCCTGCTTCTGCCATCATGGTTGATTCGTATTCGGAGCCAAGATAGATGGTGTATCCCACACCGACGATGTTTGTGCCCGCTTCGCGCATGGCAAGTACGGCATCAAGGTCGCACAACTGTGGCGAATAGGGATCGTCTTGCTTTGTTGAAATGATATTGGTTTTGGAATTCATCTTCACGAGATAGTTTATCTCGGGATAATCGGCTGCGTAGTGGGCGATAAGACCGCGCTGTCCTGCCAAAATGCCGCAGATGCCTTGGTCGCCGATTTTGAACAGATGCTCAGGTTCGGCGTCGGCGAAGTCGATTCCGTCACCGTAGAAGTCATCGTTTAAGTGCTCAATTTTTTGGTCGCAGGCAAACAGCATGAGACGACCCGTGTTGCGCGTGGCTTTCAGGTAGTTGTCAAGGTAGACTTCCCGTGATTCTGGCATAACATCTGCCGGTACTCTTACTTGGTCACGAGTGATTCGCGGCATATCTTCCTCCTTTGTAAGGCTTATGCATGAAAACAGGTCACAGCTTTGTGAACCGTGACCTGTATTGTAATGGAAAGCAGAGGTGCTCGGACGTATTTCATACAAAACTCGGGAATCAAGGTCTTGTGCTGCCGAACAATTCTCGAAAGCTGCTTTTATGGGCACCTAGAACCATTCACGCTTGTTGAATACGTAGGTTTGTTCAAATTCCGCTTGTGACTTTATGAGGTACATGATGCCTTCGATAAATCCGATAAGCGCCATGACCGCCCAGGCTAATCCGAAGGTGAAAATACTGCCGAGAATAGCGACGGCAGCCATGATGAATCCTGGCGTATTGTAACCAAGGTAGAACTTGTGCAGCCCCAGCCACCCGAGGAAAATACCCAAGAGCCCTGCTGCAATACGGTCTTTGTGGGCGATTGAAGGTTGGACTTGGTTTTGTGGATAGTAGCCTTGTTGGGGAGGAACTTGGGCATTAGGTTGATAGGTTTGGTAGGGCGTTTGCTGTGCTTGGTAGCCCGCCGCGGCAGACGAAGCGGCATTATAGGCTTGTTGCTGCGGTTGTTGTTGCGGTGTCGGCTGATAGTAGGGATTAGCGCCCTGAACAGGAGTTTGTTCGGGCTCATAAGGAGTCCAATTAGGAGCCGTTGTTTGCGCGGTAGCATCAGCAGCCCCCGCCGCTTCACCGACTGTTGCCGCTTCGCCAACGGCGGCAGCTTCGCCAGGTTCAGCGGCAGCGCCAGTTGAAACGGGTGCAGAAGCATCAACGGGGCTAGCTTCAAGGGTTATGGGAACTTCAGGAGCGTTTTCAGTATTCTTCGTAGCCATAGCAAACCTCTTTCAATATTAAGTAAGTGCTCTCATGATAGCGACTGAAAATAGGACTGCTTTATTCCGTTATAGTTTCGTAAACGGTTTGAAACTATCCTGAATTTATTGGTGACATTTGCGACTAGGTAGGAACTTTTATAAGTCTTGAGGAACTTTTAAGAATCGGGGTTGTCGTTTTTTGTGATGCGGGTACCGAGCTTTCCGAGTGCTCCCATAAGTTTTTCTCGAGACAAAAGTCCCGCGATAGCAATGGCAGCAGCAATCGCAAAGATGACAACACTTTGCCAGATGCGTCCCTCAACAAAACCACTTGCGGCATACGTGGAGACAAGGATGCCAGGGATGCGCCCCGTATTCGACAACAAAAGAAAATCGCGCATACGCATATCGGTTAAGGGGACAAGGTAGGTGAAAGAATCCTTCGGAAGCCCTGGAATCAAAAACAGAACAAAGACGATGATGCTCAGCTTGCTCGTCTTTTCAAATTCACGGAACTTCCCCAGGAAGTTTGGCGGCACCACGCTTTGTACAAAAGGCGCGCCCAGCTTATGAACGAGCATAAAGATAAACGCACTTGAAATGATGCAACAAATAAGAATGATAAGGGCACCAAGCCACGGACCATACAAAATACCAGCGGCGAACTGGGTGATTTCTCCAGGCACAAAGACAACGATGTGGGTGACAAACTGCATAGCGAACAACACAAGCACCCCTGCCGCCCCCGCTCCCCGAATGTCGGCAAGTATTTGGTTAAGCCCGCCAGGTTCAAAAATCCCTGAAAAATAGGGCTTGAGGAAAAAGATTATGATAGCCACCAAAACGAAGAAAAGCATCAAGCCCGCGAACTTGAAAATATCAGCGTTTTTTACGCGTTTGGAAAGAGTTTTGTCGTCTGCCTTTTGGAGGGCATCGTCGTTGTAGTTTTGGGTATCGCTCATTGCGGGTTCATCTCAGCCAATCGTTGTTATTTGTTTAGCACTAGTCGTCGTGCCGTGCTTTTTGGTATTCATCCTTAAACGCCGAAAACATACCCTTAGTTTTTCCGATTTGTTTTCCTGTCGCATAGGCGCCAACGTTGACAGCCTTTCCTGCTGTTTTTGCACCGACGCTTGCCGCTTTCGAAACCTGTGTCGTGACCTTGCCTGCTTTGTCGGCAACGACCGCAGCACTCTTGCCTGCTTTGTCGGCAACCACGGCAGCACCCCTACCCGCTTTTTCGGCAAGCCCGCCTTCTGCTTCAAGTTCTGATACTTTGTCAGACACAAGCAGCGCACCCAAGACAGCTTCGGTTTCCCCGCGTTGCTCGGAGGCACCGTTTCCCGTGAAGGCGAGTGCGGTGCCCATACCCTTGCGAAAACCTTTTATAAGATTGGCAGGAATGTCGCGTTTGCCTAAAAGAACGTTTGAGGTCATGCCCGCATCTGATTCGATGCTGTGCACCGTTCCTGTTATCCGATTGAAGGTGACATTGCCGACAAAGCCGAAACTTTGTCCGCCGTTAGTCATAATAGGGAGTCCTACCCACAAAACACATTCGTCAGGATCGACATCAAGCGCGCGATAGGCAGCGTCGCCCGCAGCATCCCGTGTGCCGTTAATACACACGCGTCCATCAAGAAGCTCATAGCCCTCGATGGACACGAAGAGATTTTTGCGTCGAAACATCCAAAGGAAATCGGGGCGCTTCACGATGAAGCCAATGACTCGTCGCTCGGTTGGGTGAAACACAAAAGAGTTCACCTTGCCGATGCGCCGCGTTCCCCTTTTTCCGCCAATGACGCGATTATTCGCTAGTTCAGTTGTTGTAACGAGGTTTTTCACTCAGCTTTATCAGCGGCTTTGCTCGCTGCTTCAGCAACTTCAGAAGCGCCGTCGTTACCTTCAGCATTTTTGGCAACCTGAGAAGCGATGCGGGCGCGAGCCGCTTCAATCTTTTCGCGCAGTTCGTCATTTTTCTCAGTGAAAACTGGCTTTACGTTGCTTGCGGTTTCTTGAACTTTCGTTGAAGCAACTTCGTAGAGCTCTTGCCCCTTGGCAGCAACGGTTTGAGCGACTTCTTGCCCTTTGGTGGTAACGGTGTTGTAGACTTCTTGACCCTTTGTCGTTGCGTCACGATATATCTGCTGAACATTGGCAGAAGCCTGTACGCCGAAGTCTTGTGCCTGACCCCAGCTTTCGTTGAGTTTGTCTGAAACAATTGCGCGCGTTTCGTCGCCAGGACGGGGAGCGTACAGAAGAGCAACCGCTGCTCCAACCAATCCGCCGACAATAAAAGCACCTAATCCTTTACCCATGATGGCCTCCTCTATGGAAATACAAAATTTGTTTTACGCACGTGCTTTCGTGCTGTTTCCTTATTATAGGGTATCCCCGCACAAGGGCAGAGAGAATCTTTGGTATCCACGAAAAGGTTGCCGAGATGTAACAAGGACAAGGTCGGCGGCGCTAAGCGTAGGTGCTGACAAGCTGGTCGAACACTTCAGAAAGAGTCAGATTCGAAGCCGCGCAAGCTGCAGGGAAAAGTGAAAGTTCGGTCATGCCTGGCGAAACGTCGATTTCAAGCACCCGTGCGCAGCTGCCGTCCCAGATAAGATCAACCCGTCCTAAGTCGCTTACGCCATAGGCTCGATAGACCTCCAAGGCAGCGCGTTCGATTTCGCCTCGAATCGCTAAAGCTTGTGTTGCACCGTCGGAAAGGGACGAATCTCGCACAGGGCAGAAAAACTCAACCGCATCCATGGACATGCGGGCTTCGGTTGTGTAAAGACCATGAGCAGGAACGATTTCAACGGGCGGAAGAACTTTGGCGTCGAAGCCTTTCCCAAGAACCGACACTGACATTTCCGTACCGCTAATCCATTGTTCGATAATGACTTCAGCGTCGTAGTTGAGAGCATCAAGGATGGCTTCGCCGAGGTCTTCTATCTTTTCAACTTTGTGCACGCCCATGGCAGAACCGCCGCAAGCAGGCTTTACGGCAAAAGGAAAACCGCCGTCAATCCTTTCTTCGATAAGATTCAGCGCAGTGGCAGCGCCCATGTCTTTGAAAGCATCGCGTGCAATGCAGATGCCTTGAGGCCAGGCCGCGATAGGAGCTTCTTTGGTGCAGGCACGGTAATCGGTCATGATGGTGGGCAGCAACGCCTTGTTCCACGTTTTGCGACAAACCGCCGCCGAAGAACCAACGAAGGGAACCCCCAACAGTTCAAGCAGGCTTTGAATAGTGCCGTCCTCGCCATGCTTGCCGTGAAGGGCGCTGTAACACACATCAGGTCTTTCGCTTTGCAGCGTAGGAACCAGTTCTTTGGTGGTGTCGAGGGGTACAACTTTATGCCCCGCCTCTTCCAAGGCGCTGCACACCTGTTTCCCGCTTGCCAGACTAAATCCTCGTTCGAAGGAATTGCCACCCATTAACACTGCTACTTTCATCTGCTTTGTGCTCCTCACAGGTTTTCAACAGGTAATTGCATCGTTGGTTGCATTGTGTGCCTAGCCGTTTCTATTGCTTCTTGGTTGCCGCAGGGCTGCGAAGAGCGCCTGCGTCAAGGAAGGTTCGATACAATTCGAGGCGTTCATTGAGAACCGCGCCAAGGCGGCGAATTGCTTCATGGATTTTTTCGGGACTCGCAAAACAAAAGGCAAGACGCATACAGTTCTTTCCTGCGCTTCCGTTGGGGTAGAAAGAATCTCCTGGGGTATAGGTCACCCCGTTTTCGAGCGCCACCGAAAGAATGGAACCCGTGTCAACATAGTCGGGAAGGGTAACCCAAATAAACAGACCGCCTTCGGGATGCGTCCACGTGGCTTCAGGCGGGAAGAATTCTTGCAAGGCTTCAAGCATTGCATCGCGGCGTTCTCGATACGTTTCAATAAAGCCCTGAAGCGTCTTTTGCCAGGGGGTGTCGCGGAAATAATGCTCAACAACAATCATGTTAAAAGCGCTTCCGCACAAGTCGGTTCCTTGCTTTACCAGGTTGATGCGCGCAAGGATGCACTTCGGTGCTACAATCCAGCCCGTGCGCAAGCCAGGTGCGAGAATCTTAGAAATCGTGCCCAGATAGATGACCTTGTCGGAAAGGGCTTTAAGGGGCAGGATATGACCGCCCTCAAAACGAAGGCGCCCGTAGGGGTCGTCCTCTACGACGAGAAAGTCGTATTCTTCGGCAAGTTCAAGAAGGCGCTTGCGACGCTCGGCAATCATGGTGACGCCTGCGGGGTTCTGGAAATTCGGAATGGTGTAGAGAAACTTCACACTGCCCTTACCTAGACGGCGCAATTCTTCTTCAAGCAAATCCATGCGCAAGCCTTCGTTATCGAGTGGAACGCAGTGGATGTCGGGCTCGTAAGCAGAAAACGCCTGCAAGGCACCGAGATAGGTAGGCCCTTCGGCAAGGATGATGTCGCCAGGATTGATGAAGGATTTTGCAACGAGGTCAAGCGCTTCTTGCGCTCCCGTGGTAAGAATGATGTCGTCAGGGCGACAGCGCACACCCAGGTCGCGCACGATGTCGCACGCCACTTCGCGCATGCCTAAAAGCCCGTCGGTTGATGTGTATTGGAGGGCAAGGGTGCGTTTGTCGTTGCAGGCTGCTTCGACGGCTTTTTGGATGGCTGCTTGCGGAAGGAGGGAGACATCGGGCATTCCGCCTGAAAGAGAGATAACGTCGGCACTTGTTGCGGCAGAAAACAGGTCGCGCACTGCAGAGGAGCGCATCTTTGTTACGCGGTCGGCGACCTTGTCGCTGGTGAAATCAAAGGTTATGTGTGCTGATGGCATCTTATACTCTATCGTTTGCAGCTAATAGGTCTCCATACTCTAGCAAAGCATCGTTGAGAATGCGCGCTGCATCACGAAAAGCCCGTAAAGCGCTCAAATCATCGGTAAAACTCACCTCGACTCGGGCACGTCCGAGTGCTTTTTCTGTCCAGGTGCTGGTTCCGACAAAGGTTTCGTCTGGGGAAGTGCTCGCCTTCGCTTGCAGGTCGATGACGAGGTGTTCGAAAAGGTGAGGAAGCGCTGTTGAGTTTATGGCTGCCCCAAATGTTGTTCCGTGGGGATTTTTGCAGGTGTGATTCACAAGATTAGGAAAACGCGAAACGAAGATTTTTGCGAATTGCGGCGTTGTGAAAAGGGATAATTTCGGGTTGAGCGCAAGCTCACACACGATGCGGTCGGCTTTTACCACCAAGGTGTCAATGTGCAGAGCGGGAGGCTTGCTCGTTGCGCTAGTCATTGCCGCTTTCTGGATTGTCGCCTGCGGCAGTCGTGTCACTTGTGTCGCCCGTGTTGCCCGCGCTGCCTGCGCTATCTGCGTCGTCGGCAGCAGGGGGGAGGGACGAAGCGATGCGCGTAAGGGAAGTTGTCTTGTTGGGGTCTGCTCCTTCGCCGACAGGGATAAGCCCCAGTGCTACCTTGGCATCTTGGAACCAGTTTCCGATCCCGCCTTCGAGTATTATCAGCGTATTGCGGTCGGCAGAAAAACGGTAAATGCCTGATCCTTCTAAATCGTCAAAGGTATAGGTAATCGTTTTTTTCCAGGTGTTAAGGTGATAGGTGTAGTGAACATCAGGAGCAAGCTCCATCGCTTTGCTGTCGATGGTAACGACCGTTGCGGCTTCACTTCCAAAGCTGGTCATCATCCATGTTCCGTGGAAATCTTCATGGTCGCTAAAGCGAAACCAACGATCCCAGCCGAAAAGACAGGCGGTTATAACAATCGCAAGAAGAAGCACCAAGAAGATGAATTGCGGTATGCGCAAGTGGCTTCGGGGTGACCTTGTCGGTTGTGCCGATTTGTAACTTGCTGCAGAACTTGCTGCAGAACTTGAGGCAGAACCTGAAGTGGAACGGGCATGCTCGCGCGCACGAAGTTCGTGGTCTTTGTGCACGGGTGCAGCTTCCCTTTGTGAAGATGCAGTCCCTCTTTGTGCGGGTGCCACGTCGCCTCGCCGTGGTGCGGCTCCGCTTCGCGTGGGCGTTGCTCCTCTTTGCGACGGGTGCGCGTCAAAGTTTTGCCGCGTGGAAGGGGGATGTTCAACAGCAGGATTTTTGACGGAGCGTCGGGCGGGTGTTCTTCGTTGGTCTGACATAGGCTAACTCGGTTCGATGACCGCTACCCCTCCCATATAAGGAACCAACACGTCGGGAATTTTTACCGAGCCGTCGGCTTGTTGATAGTTCTCAAGAATGGCTGCCATGGTACGCCCCACCGCAAGACCCGACCCGTTTAAGGTGTGCACAAGACGGCTTCCCTTGAAGTTTTCGGGGTCGCGGTATTTGATGTTGGCGCGGCGCGCTTGGAAATCGGTGCAGTTTGAGCACGACGATATTTCTTTGTAGCCGTTATAAGAGGGCAGCCACACTTCCAAATCATAGGTCTTTGCGGCAGAAAAACCGATGTCGCCTGTGCACAGTGCAATCACCCGATACGGCAAACCGAGTAGCTGCAAGATGTTTTCAGCGTCGGCAACCATGGATTCCAAATCGTCGAAACTTTCTTCGGGTTTGGCGTATTTAACCATTTCCACCTTGTCGAACTGGTGCACGCGAATGAGCCCGCGGGTGTCGCGCCCCGCGCTTCCCGCTTCTTCACGGAAACACGAAGTAAAGCCACAATAACTCAAAGGGAGCACGGCGGCTTCGAGCACTTCTTGTGCGTGGATGTTTGTCAGCTGTACTTCGGCGGTGGGGATAAGATAGAGCCCTTCGGTTGTCTTGAAGAGATCCTCTTCAAACTTTGGCAACTGACCTGTTCCCGTGAGGGTTTCGGTGTTTGCCATGGAAGGACACCACCACTCTTTGTAGCCGCGACTGGTGTGGGTATCAACCATGAAGTTGATGAGTGCGCGCTCCAAGCGTGCGCCCAGCCCGCCTAAAAGGATGAAGCGACTTTTTGCAAGTTTTACCGCGCGCTCGAAATCAATGATTCCCAATTCAGGACCGATGTCCCAGTGAGCTTTTGCCTCGAAGTCAAACACAGGGGGTGTTCCCCAACGCCGCACTTCAGGATTATCTTCTTCGCTTGCGCCCAGGGGGGTTGTCTCGGCGGGAAGGTTGGGTGTGTTCAACAAAAGTTCGTTTAAGGCTGCGTCAATTTCTTCACGCTTTTTCGCGGCACGTTCAAGTTCTTCGTTAATCGCGCGAACCTCTTCTTTGGCAGTTTCCGCTTCGGCGGTTTTTCCTGCACCAAACATCTGACCGATTGCTTTTGATGCGGCGTTGCGCTGTGCTTGCAAGGCTTCTTCGGCAGCGATGGCGGCTCTGCGTGTTTCGTCCAGTTCTGAAAAACGAGAACTGTCCCATGAAGCAGCGCGGTTCTTAAGGGCTTCTGCCACCAGTTCCTGGTTTTCTCGAACGAAACGAATGTCTAACATGAAAAGGCTCCTTTGGTTCTTTTGGCTTTGCGTGACAGGTGACCTGCCGCTACGAGTAATAGGGATAGTATACCCTACCTGAGTTCGCTCGTAGTATACTTTACGTTGTTTTGCGCAAGCGCGCTTTTTATCGTGCTTTTTGTAGTGTATAGTTGCTAGTGTTGAGTGCGGATTTCGCCGAACTTTTATTAAGGATAGTACCGCGAGAAAGGTCGTCATGGATTTCATGGCTGTATATGAGTTTCTTTTCAAGACCTATGCTGGCATTGGTTGCCTGGTGGCATTTGGCTTGGTTGCCAGTTTGATTGCGGCGGTCATTATGGAAAGACGCATTCGCAAGCAATACAAAAACCATCAGCCGACCGAGGACGATTGGTCGTTTTTTGATGATGGCGATGAAAGTGATGCCGACGACGCTGCCGACAGTGGCAAGAGCGCCGACAGCGCGGGTAGTGGTGGCAAGAGTGCCGAGAGCGCTAGTGGCAGCAAGAAAGATAAGGAAAAATAAACCCTATGGATGCTCAAAATTTGTTCTTATATAAACGCGAAGGTGCCTATATTCCGCGCATCGCCGCAATTCATGATTTATGCGGATACGGAAAGTGTTCTCTCGGAGTAGCGATTCCCGTGCTTTCTGCTGCTGGGTGCGATGTTTGTCCCGTGCCAACGGGTCTGTTTTCTTCGCACACCGCTTTCCCTGGTTGGTACATGCATGATACGACTGAGATTTTGACGGACTATCTGAATGCTTGGAAGGGCATCGGGGTAGACATCGATGCCATCTATTCAGGCTTTTTAGGCGCGCCCGAACAAGTTCAGCGCATCAAAGAAACGTATGAAACGTACCCGCGGGCTTTGCGCGTGGTTGACCCAGTGATGGCAGACCACGGCAAGGTGTATCCAACCTATACGCCTGAGTTGTGCGAAGCGATGGCAGGCCTTGCGAGTGGTGCCGACATCTTGACGCCGAATCTCACCGAGGCGGCTATTATTTTGGGAACGGAATGGACGGGTTCTGATATCGACGATGATACGGCAAAAGGAATCGTTGATGCTCTGCTTGCCAAGGGAGCCAAGCAAGTTGTCCTCAAAGGTATCCAGCGCGGGGACGGCATCATCCGCAATTTTGCGGCGGGACAGGATTGCGAATTTTTCGAAGCGAAAAACGAATACCTTCCCTATATGCTGCACGGTACGGGGGATCTGTATTGTTCTTGCTTGTTGGCTGCCGTTATGGCGGGGAAAAGCTTTGCCGATGCCGTGGTGTTTGCGGGTGATTTCGTTTATGACGCGATGATTGTTTCAGCAAAGCAACCCGACTTCAAAGACCGTGGCGTGAGTTTCGAGCCCTTGTTAGGAAACATTGCCGAACTGCTTGGCTAGGACTACTTGACTAAAATTGCGGGATTAAGACTCTTTAGCTTCAGATTGTGGGGCTAGGGTTTCTTTTTCTTCGCGAACAGGAACGCCAAGAAAACAAACGCCCAACATCAGCACGCCCGCGCCAATCGTTAAGCCCAGCGTGAGCGGATCGGGCATGAAGGTGGCATAGCTGCTTGCAAACCACGCGCCCAAACACAGTCCGCCGACGAGAAGCGCGTCGCCGAGCAATACCCCAAAAGCAGCAAAAAGGCGACTTCCTTTGAGACAAAACAATCGCACTATGAGGGCGGCTGCAAGCCAGCTTATAACGATGCACCAGGTTTCAGGCAAGGTGAGCAAGGTGCCAACGGTTTGTTGTATGTCAGAGGTGCTGGTGCTCCAAAACGCTTCGGTGTTCCATCCCAAAAGACTGCTTGAGCCAAATCCTGCAAGGGTAATACTGAGGATGAGGGCAAACGCGATGTTTATGAGCGCCTCTTTAGTGTTGAGCAAAAACCCAATGAGAAGAGGGCTTATCTGATTGAATCCAGCTGTGCCGAACAGGGCGGGAGAAAGGGCGCTGTTTGCTTGGTTGTTTCCGCGTCTGCCGACAAAAAACCACCAGAGGATTGCTGAGGCAACTAACACCAGTGCCAAAAGAAGCGCACTGTTTGCAAAGAGCGCAATCGTTAAGGCAAGAAGAGAAAGTATCGCACCGAGATGCGGCTTGATTGCTGCCGCAAGAACTAAAAGAACGCCGATTCCCCAGAACAAGGGGCTTGTCCATCCGTCTATTGCAGGAATGTGTCCCAGGGCGATAAAGGCAATGATGCCCACATTAAGCACGCTCCACACCCGCGAAAATATGCTTTTGCCGCGGCTGCTCCAACGGTCAAGAACGCTTAAGCGTTCGACGTAGTCTTCTTCGTCTGCAAAGTCTTCCCGCGCTTGCCCGACAAGAACCGCGAGTTCCTTTTGCCCTTTGACGGAATCTCCCAAAAAGCGCTCCATCTCTTCGGCGAAATCGACAACATTGTCGTAGCGCTCTTCACGGTCGGGGTCGAGGGCATAGAACAAAACGTCATCAGCTTCGCTTGATAGCCCATCGATGCAAAGCGACGGGAGCACCAATTCCGCATCAACAATGGCGGCTTCGGCAAGAGACAAGTCATCCGCAAAGAAGGGGTTTTTGCCCGTGAGCATTTCGTAGGTGATGCTGGCAAGTGCCCATTCGTCGCAGCGTGCGTCGAGGTTTTCTCGGCGCATCTGTTCGGGGGGCATGTATCCGATGGTGCCGCCGCTTGCCGTTCCAAAGCCGCGGGCACTCGAAAGCGCCGAAAGCCCGAAGTCGGTTACTTTTACCTGACCCTGGCGGTTGATGAGGATATTGTCAGGCTTTATGTCCAGATGGAGCACCTGGTTTTCGTGGGCAATTTTGAGTGCTTGTGCAACGGAAGAAAATATTGCGGCAATTGCGTTGAGCGAAAGGTCGTTGCTGTATTCGTGCAAGAGTTCAGTGAGGGTGAGTCCGTCAACGTATTCCATAATGAGATAGGCAGTCTTGCCTTGCACCTCAAAATCGTAAACGCCCACGATGGAGTTGTCGCTTAAGAGGGCGGCGGTGCGTGCCTCGTCAAGCCCAGGGACATTTTCGAGCGAATGAGCATCTGCGTAGTGTTGGTGTTCTAGAAAAGCGGGGTCTGCGGGGTGTGCGTTGGTGAGGTTGTTGTCGTCTAGCTGAATGCATTTTATGGCGACGCGTCGTTGTATGCGCGTGTCCCAGGCGAGTTGAACCGTTGCAAAGCCGCCTGCCCCCGCTTCCGAAATGGGGCGATAGCGATTCAGTATCATCTGACCTTGCATGGTGGGCGCACCTGATTTCTCTCATCGTTAGTTCAAGAAAGCCCTGCTTCTGTGGTGCCTATGATAGCGCATTTTGCAAAGCTGTGGCACAGGGCGCTCTTGCCACTGGGAAGTATCTGGTGTAGTATTTCCACTCACTCTCGGAAACCTTTGAGGTTTTGGGAGTCCGCTTTACACGTGCGGGTGTGGCGGAATTGGCAGACGCGCATGGTTCAGGTCCATGTGAGCGCAAGCTCATGGGGGTTCAAGTCCCTTCACCCGCACCAAAAACCCCAGTTCACCTATGGTGAATTGGGGTTTTTGTCTGTGAGTAAGAGCCAGAAGCAAGGCTTCGCTAGTCAATTCAAGCAGTATTGGCTCAACTACTAAAAGCAAAACTTTCCTATTATTGAAATACAAACAAATGTTTGTATTTCAATTTGAACTATGCTATTCTATAAAAGTCAATGTTGGGGCGGTTATACGTCCTAAGCAATCCCACACATTTCGAAAAGACAGAACAGAAGGCAGCACTACCTGCGCTGTTTGACAAAATGAAAACTATAGTTTACATTTGAAAGAGGTAGAACGTGAAGGTTCGTATGACATGCGAGTTCGCCACCTGGCTAAAGAAGCTTCGCGACTAAAAGGTGACAACTATGGCAAAAAGAGAATTACTTGATTGGGATATTGTGGATTATCTCGATAGTGACGAACGGATGGCAGGATATCTTGAAGCCGTTCTCGAAGACGATGACCCGCAGCTGTTCAGGGCTGCGCTTGGCGATATTGCACGTGCGAGAGGGGTGTCTGCTTTGTCGCGCGACACAGGAATAACTCGCCCTGGGCTGTATAAGGCGCTTTCCTCTGAAGGAAATCCATCATTTGATACTGTCTGCAAGGTTATCGATTCTTTTGGATTAAAGCTTGTAATCAGCACGAAATAGTGTGACAAAATCATAGCATTCATACTGTCTTTGCTCTTTACGTGAGCCAAGCCTTCTGATTGTGAATAAAATGAGCGGAATACCCGCGGTTACTGCAGTTTCTTATTGACTTCTTTCATGGGAACGCGCAATATATTCCGAAATTAAATAAATTCGGTTGGCAGCAAAAGCTGTTTCAAGCTAAGGCTTCAGGGCGGAAGTCTCCCTTACAGGGGGCTTCCGCCTTTCTTATGTGTGGCGAAACAAAACCGCGGTGTCCTAGTGCTTGATTCGGGAATTGCTTGGTAGAGACTGGAATAAGGAGATTGCTTGAGTATCAGAACCAAGATAGCTGGAAGTAGTTCGGCGTTAAAAGAAAGATTTTTTGAAGCATTCAACTCGGTGGTTTGGGTTGCTGTTCTTATTCTTGTTCTCATGTTTACGTTTGTTCCTATGCCGCTTGACGTGGTGGTCAGCTTTGCCCTCGGCACAGCGTTTTTGTTGGTGGGTGTGACGCTGTTTACTTTGGGTGCCGATATCGCTATGAAACCTATGGGGGATATTCTCGGTTCTTTCTTTGCAGGCAAAAAGAAGATGTGGCTCCTTGCTTTGATGGGACTTGTTCTGGGCTTTATTGTTACCATTACCGAGCCAGGACTTTTGGTGTTCGCAGAATTGGCAGCAGGCATTCCGAATTCAATTTTGATAGTTTCGGTTGCGGTAGGTATAGGCGTTTTTTTGGCGATAGGCTTTTTGCGTGAAGTCCTTCACATGAGTTTTAAATATATACTCTTGATTTGCTATTCCTTGATTTTTATCGTTGCCCTTTTTGTGCCAGAGAGTTTCTTGCCCTTGGCCTTTGATGCGGGCGGCGCCACTACTGGTTCCATGACCGTGCCTTTCATTATGGCGCTTGGCGTTGGCATTGCGTTTTGCCATAAGGATCATTGTAGTGAAGACGACAATTTCGGCTTAATTGCTATTTGCTCCATCGGCCCTATTCTTACGGTCATGATTTTAGGTCTGATATACACACCCGACAGTGGAACTGCGGAATATGTTGTCTACACAACGGCTGCCGCAGACAGTGCGGCGCTGAGGTCTGCTTACTCAACTGCCCTCCTGCGCTTCTTGCCCGAAATGCTCTTGGCGCTTGCTCCTATTGTCGTCATTTTTTTCGCACTGGCTCTTTTTGTGATAAAGCCGCCAAAAGAAAAGATGCTTCGAATCTCTGTCGGCATACTTTCAACCTATCTGGGACTAGTTCTTTTTCTTACGGGGACACAGTTGGGCTTCTTCCCTGTTGGCAATCTGCTAGGAGACTACCTAGCAGGACTGAACCATAAAGTGATACTCGTCATTGTGGGTATGATTTTCGGGTATTTTCTTATACGAGCCGAACCAGCAATAGTGGTGCTCAACAAGCAGGTTGAGGATATCACTAAAGGGGCTATTTCCCAAAAAGCAATGAACCTGGCGCTTTCTGTTGGAGTAGCTCTTGCTGTTGGTTTGTCCATGGTGCGTGTGGTTACCAGCCTGCCCATAGGGTGGATCTTAGTGCCTGGCTATGTTATTGCGGTTGGTCTTGCCTTTGTCACGCCGAAAATATTTACCTCTATTGCATTTGATTCGGGCGGTGTGGCCTCCGGCCCTCTAACCTCTGCCTTTTTGCTGCCGTTGGCGATAGGGGCATCACATGCTTTGGGCGGAAATACGGCAGTTGACGCTTTTGGGCTTATAGCCATGGTAGCAATGACCCCGCTGATCACCATACAGGTGATGGGTTTGTATTATGCATGGAAAAAGTCAAAAACGCCTGAAGGCTAAAAGGGCAATGACAAAAAGGCAATGACAAAAGGGCTTTTCGATTTTGCCCTTATTTCAAACCGCTTCTTTCTGTGTATAATGGTCGAACATAGACTGGTTCAAATTGCTACAAGGTACAAGAAAGTCGAGCCATCGGCTTTGCGTTTCTCTTTGACACACAGGGAAACGAAATTAAGAAACCGTAGAGAGGAAAGGTCTTTATGGAGAGTAATGCTTACAAGCTCATTGTGATTGTTGTGGCTAGAGGAAAAGCGGGAAAGGTTGCAGACATCGCTCATGATGAAGGGATTCCAGGGGCAACCATTCTTCCTGGTCACGGCTCTTCTGTTCGGCTTATGTTGGGAATCAGCGTTGATCCCGAAAAAGATATCGTATTGATAGTAACCAGCGAGGACAAAGCCGAAAAAGCCCTTGCGGTCATTGCGGAAAAAATGGAATTTAACGAACCGCACCATGGCTTTGCCTGCGTTCTTTCTCTTGATAAGGTAATAGGGCTCGAAGAAAATTTTGAATCATAGAAAAGGGCTGTTTTGGCGGAGGGCGTAGTACAAACCGTAGCTAGTTTTCAGGTCGTTATAGCAGCAACATTGTTTCTTGCTTGCTATGCTTTTATTGTTGCCGAAAAAATCGATCGATCGATTATTGCGCTGTCGGGCGCCGTCCTAATGATAGTTTTCGGTATTGTTGATTTTCAAACCGCCTTCACAAAACATGTTCACTGGGAAACCATCTTCCTTCTTATTGGCATGATGATGCTGGTAGGTCTTTCAAGTAAGAGCGGCATATTCGAATACTTGGCACTGAAAACCGCTCAAAGTGCCAAAGGTAATCCAAAAAGAATTCTTATAAGGCTTGCTATATTGACAGCAGTAGGAGCTGCTTTTATTGATAACGTCACCATGGTCTTGCTTGTTGCCCCGGTAACCATAGCTATTGCCAACAGGTTACACCTTAAGGCAACACCCTTTCTTATTACCGAAATCCTTCTTTGCAATATTGGTGGTACGGCTACTTTAGTTGGTGACCCCCCCAACATCATGATTGGCACCGCGGCAGGATTGTCGTTCAACGACTTTCTTATTCACCTGACTCCCGTTGTTCTTGTTCTTGCGGTGTTGGTAATTGTGTGTTGCAGTCTTTATTACGCGAAGCATCTCAAGATTGACGATGAGCACAAAGATTTGCTGATGAACGAAGACCCGCGTGACTACATTAGTGATTTTGGCTTAGCCAAAAAGGCAGTTGTTGTTTTTTCCCTCACGCTGCTCGGCTTCTTTCTTCATAATCTTTTGCATCTCGAACCGGCTGTCGTGGCGCTGGCGGGAGGCACGCTTCTGATGCTTCTTGGCGCGAAGTCCTATAAGGCAGAAAAGGTGTTTCAGTCGGTTGAGTGGGTAACAATCTTTTTCTTCGTAGGGTTATTTGTGCTTGTTGGTGGCTTGGTTGAAGTTGGCATTATTCAACAACTTGCGAGCGGAATGCTTGCCATAACGAATAACAACCTTACGCAAACCACCTTTATCTTGCTTTGGGGCGCTGGGATTGCATCGTCTATTGTTGACAACATTCCCTTGGTGGCCACCACGATTCCCTTGGTTCAAGACATGAGTTCTCAGCTGTCGTTGTCGGCTTCTGAAACCGCCCCTCTTTGGTGGGCTCTTTCTTTGGGTGCGTGTTTGGGGGGCAACGGCACGCTGATTGCTGCGTCGGCAAATCTTATAGTTGCCAACATAGCAGCGCGGGAAGGAAACCCTATCTCATTTATCGATTTTCTGAAAGTAAGCGTTCCGATAACCTTAGGCACTCTTGTTATCGCCAGTGTGTACGTTTATTTTGTCATTATTCTTTTAGGGTTTGCATAAACGAATTGGGAAACAATGAGCGTCCGTCATGTGCATATTGTTTACTGCCACCCCAGTGAAGATTCGCTGACCGCTGAGGTTCGCGATGCTTTCATCAGCGGACTCAAAGATTCAGGCAAGACTCACACCATAAGCGATTTATACCAACAAGGTTTTCAGACCGATATGACGGAAGCCGAATACCTACGCGACGCCTATTACGACAACACGCTGCCACTGACTGATGATGTGTTGGTGGAACAAGCGCTCATTAATGCTTCCGACGCACTTGTGTTTATCTACCCAGTCTTTTGGACAGAGGCTCCCGCCAAACTGGTCGGCTGGTTTGGCAGAGTGTGGCGTTACGGATACGCCTATGGTGCTGAGAGCAACTCGGCAAACATTCCTGACAACTCAAGCATCAAGCCGATGAAGGTTCTCGACAAAGTTTTGTTTATTGCTTGTGCGGGCAATTCAAGAGAAACGCTGGAAGAACAAGGGCGTTTGCAAAGCATGGAAAACATCATGTTAGGCGACCGCGTTCACGACCGCGCCAAGCATAAGGAGCTTGTCTTGCTCGGTGGTACCGAGCGCAGCGACCCTTCTCGCCGTGAAGCTATGCGCATACAGCATACAAAGACAGCATATAGGCTTGGAGAAAATTTCTGAAAACTGCAAAAGGAGTCGGGCATGAATGAAAGACAACGTTGCTTGTGGGCAGAAAACGATGAAAAGATGGCGAAGTACCACGATGGGGTGTGGGGAAAGCCCGAACATGACGACCAAAAACTTTTCGCGAAACTTTGCTTGGATTTGATGCAGGCAGGGTTGACGTGGCGGATGATTCTCTACAAGCAGGAGGGTTTCGAAAGGGCGTTTGACAACTTCGACATCGAAACGATTACGCGCTACGATGAAGCTAAGTTTGAGCAGCTGATGCAAGACGCAGGAATCGTGCGTAATCGACTGAAAATCCGCGCCATCATCAATAATGCTCAGCGCACTTTAGAGGTGCAAAAGGAATTCGGCAGTCTGGATGCGTACATTTGGAGCTTCACCAAAGGCGAGGTCGTGAAGAATCAATGGCAAGCTCTCGAAGAAATTCCTAGCTCAAGTCCACTGAGCGATACCATCAGCAAAGACTTGAAAAAGCGCGGGTTCAAGTTTGTGGGCACCACGATTGTTTATGCCTATTTGCAGGCAATCGGGGTCATAAACGACCACGTGACAAGCTGCTTTTGCTACGAGAAATACGAGTAGTTTTTAGATTACGGCTAGTTTCAAACGAACTTACGGTAGGAGTTTGTTATGTCAAAGGCTACGTACGGCGCGCTCCTTTTTGCCCCAGAGCGGGAAGTGGCAAAACGAGCGGTTCTTGATCAGTTTTCTACTATTGCGGAAAACATAAGTGCTCCTATTCAGAATAAAAAAGGAGACGAAACTTATGGCGTTCGACTAAGGGGCGGCGTGGATGTTTCGATTCGCGTTTTTGGCAAAAAGAAAACCGCATCTTACATTGCGGGAATGAAACACCTCTATAAAGCTGCGTCTTGGAACAACGAGTACCTCTATGGCCGCATTATGTATAGGATTGAAAGCTGTGTCAGCGTTGTAGAGTGCGACTATAAAGCTAAAAGTTCGCACAAAACGAGCAACACCTATGAGCCCTTCAGTCCACAGGGAGCATTCGACGCAGAAGAGCTTGAAGCAAGCGTCACAAAGGCTCTTATGACCGCCGCTCGAGAAACAGACGGCTTGGTGCGCCTACCAAATTTAGAGATACGAAATGGTTCAAACGACCTGGTTTTTAATCTCGAAGGAAAAAATGAGCAATATAGCGAAAGCAGACCTGATGAACTTAACGACTATTTTGCAACCGACAAAGCCCTAGGTCAAAGACTTGTTAAAATGTCGCTTGGCAAGCTCTCGCTACCTACGGGCGAGATTATTGCTTGCGACCCCTTTGTTTTTCTTGATGACGCTCAGCCTTTTGTACATCGTGTAACGCCGGGCACCTATGAAGTTGAGGCAGCGGTCATCCTCCCTGAAGGCGAAGACGCTTGTACCACCGATGCTCGCATTGCTGCGGTTCGGGTACGTTTTAGTGATGCTTCTGCCGCGTACTATGAGCCTGCTCAGACAGCTGAATCTTTTACCGGTGAAATGTTTTTAGACGCTGAAGATAAGACGAAGGAGAGAAAGGCAAACGAACAGGCAACAAGCGACCCACCCTATCTTTTTGCCGCCAGTGGAACTGCGTGTATTTGCGACGTACGAACGTGGGATGTTGCTATGCGTGCGCTTTCAGATTATGAAGCAGGAGCCGGAGAGGATTTTGTTTCTACCTTCGATTATTTTGAGGACGTGATAGCAAAAAGCGAACCAAGGAAATTTTACAGTCAAAGCGGAAAGGAAGTTTTTTACGAACATTCGGAAGACATCTATAACCTTGAATGGAATGTACCAAAAACCGATTATCGTATTCCTCTTTTTTCTACGGGCTATGGCGAAGGTGTGTATCCCGTTTGGTTTGGCTTTGATGAAACAGGCAAGATTTGCTCGCTGCTTTTTGGTTTTATTGATTTAAAAGAGGAACGCTATGCAAATCCCCCAAAAAAGAAACCAAGTATCGCAAATCCGCTCCTTGTCTTGATTGCAGCACTTGTGCTGGGAGCCGCTAGTGTTGATGGATTGATGACCGGCGAATTGATAAAAGTAAAGTTTCTCTATGTTCACCCAGCTATCACCATGATTGCTGCTGTCCTCATGCTTATAGGGGGCGGCATATATCTTGTTTCTACTGTCAAAAAACGCAAAGCTTTCCCCTTAAATGAAATAGACAAAAAAAGAAGAAAAATTATCGGAATTGTTACTGGTGTGGTGCTGGTGCTTGCAGCAGCAATTCTTGCCTTTGTGCTGATGGGCGCTATTCCCAAAACCTCTCTTGATAATGTTCGCGCTGGCAACACGGTTCGTCTAGGTGAAGTGAGTTTTGTAAACGGATATGTTGCAGAAGGTTCTGAGGATTTGGTTTGGCGCGTGCTTGCCATCGAAGATGAGCGTGTTTTGCTTATTACTGAAAAATGCATTGACTTTGCGCCGTATGCGCAAAGTCAGGCAGAGGAAATTACGTGGGAACAATCAACGCTGCGACAGTGGCTTAATTCTGAGTTCTACGAGAGCTTACCTGAAGAAATGCGCCAGCGGGTTCTTGTTACCCAGGTGATAAATGATGGTAATCCTCAGTTTGGTACGCCAGGTGGTGCCGATACTGAAGACAGGGTGTTTTTGCTCTCTATTGAGGAAGCTGAACAGTATTTTTCGTCAGACAAAGACCGCAGCGCAAAAATAGATATTGTCACAGGAAACTGGGGATGGTGGTTGCGTTCGCCGGGATATGAGCCTCAAAACGTTGCGGGAGTTCATTATGAGGGTAGGATTAATTATTACGGCGACGATTCTCCCGATGTGCCCTACGGCGTTCGTCCGGCGCTGTGGATTAGCCGAAACGTATAACGAAAAGGAGAGCCGTTATGTCAAAGAAACCTGTACGGATATTCAGCATCCCCGATTCCGCGGAAAGCGAAATGCTGGACAGACAAAAAGGAACAACAAAAATGAGATTTATGCAGGGATTCAAATATGCGGCATTTTTGCTAATCTCAACAGGTCTTTATGGGCTTGCCATGTTTTTTGTCTATACGTGGCTTTCTAGGTATTCGTTGCTGCTGGCATATTTCGGAAATCTTGCACTCATCATTATTGCCTTGTTGTGGGATGAGGGAAACTTCAAAATGTATGACAAGGTAATGCAATCAAAAGAGGCGCTTGCCGAACTTAAGGAAAGCCGTGCTTTTAGCTTTACCTTGGAAGGCTTTATTTCCTTTAAGGCGGCGCTGTATTTGTTCTACGTTTTGATATTGGTTTTCTCGCACGTTGTGGCCGCATATCCAAACTTCATGCCTGAAAGTTTGGCAAGTTTTATTACTGCAAACGAATACAGCATACTGCTTCTCATTGCGGTTGATATGTTTAGCGGGCAGTTTGTAAAAGACCGCAAAAGAGCTTCCGCTGTTTTGGGGAAGTTCAAGGAAGCATGGAGCGAAGAACAGGAGTAGCGTTTTCTTGAGCGAACAGCCAAACAACGAAATATGAACCCATGGAACCCCAGTGATTAGTGCGAGCAGGTTTTAGCTTGTTGATACTTGTCAGCGACATAGTCGGCGTAGGCGCTCATCAGGTCAAAATTGAACAATTCAGTGCAATCCTCAGACACGTTTGAAACCGCATTCGCATCAATGAAACTGCGTTGGGTGCCACTTTCAATAATGTCGAAACTCCCCAATTCAATAGAAAGTTCGCGGGCTGCCAAGGTGCAGTCTTTGAGAAGTGCGTCGCTGGGCTCATGATACGGTGTATAGGTGGAGCCAAAATGGTAAGAGGAAAGTCCGTTTTCTGCAACGCTGCGCTTTAATATCAGAGCGCACTCATAGCCGACAATCTCCACCCGCGTAAGAAATCCCTTTTCAGGCCTGATATATTCTTCGACAACGAATACTAAATTGGGCACCCCGTCAAGAAAGCTGCGCGCTTGTGAAGGGTTTTGCGCAAGGGCGGTGTAAGTGCTTCGACCGCCACAGTTCGGCTTGATTATGCAAGGGTAGGAAAAGTCGTTTTCCTCAAGAAGCCGCGCGCTATCGCACGCGTAAACACAAGGAACAGACAAGCCGACCTGTTCCAACTTTTTCGTTGCAGTTGTCTTATCGGTTTCGTAAAAGTGTGCTTGAGCGGGATTGATAAGCGGAATGCCCTGCTGTTTAATCAGATTGAGCAAGTGAGGCATGCGTTCAAGCGAAAAGCTGTGGTCGCGAAAAGTAGCGCTGGCGAACACGCGGCTAACCAGCAAATCACAAGAAAGAATTTGCGTTTCGTTGTCGGGCTCTTCGGTGTTGATTAACGCAGCAGCAAAGCCTCTGTTTTCAAGTTCGGCGGCAAGTTTATAGTCCGACCATTCGTCGGATTCAAAGAGTATACCTATCATATACGCCACTCCAAAAGCTTTCCTAAGAAGCGCTGTAATTCGGGGCTTGTCGGATTTTCAAACAATTCTGAACTCGAACCGTACTCCAAGAGCATGCCATCGTAAAGGAAGGCTATCTTGTCGCACGCATGGCGCGCAAAGCCCATTTCGTGGGTGACGATGATGAAGCGTATCCCTGTTTCTCCCAGGTCGTTTATGACGTCGAGTACTTCGTTGGTATATTCGGGGTCAAGTGCGCTGGTTGGTTCGTCAAGCAAAACCAGTTTTGGTGAAGCAGCGATGGCTCGCGCGATTGCGGCACGCTGTTGCTGCCCCCCAGATAGTTGAGCAGGCATTTTGTCACCTTCGCTGCCCAAGCCAAAGCGATTCAGTAATTCTTGTGCACGTTCTAGCGCCTCTTCTTCGCTTGTGCCATGCACCACCTGCAAGGGGAGCGCAATGTTCTTGCGGGCGCTGAGGTGGTGGAAAAGTCCACCTTGTTGAAAGACGTAGCCTAGTTGCGCGCGGTACGCAGGCAGTTTATTTTCCGCATAGTCAACCTCTTGTTCGTCCAAAAAAAGGCGACCACCGCTTGGCACCAACAGACCCCCAATGATGCGCAGAAGGGTGGTTTTTCCGCCCCCCGAAGGACCGATAATAGCAAGTTTATCGATACGGTCGGAAAGGCTCACCTGCTTTAAGACGGCAACCTCGCCAAAGTTCATGTCAATGCCCTCAAGTCTTACGTGCATAATTGAACCTTTTCTCAAACAAGTGGCTGACAAACGTAATAGGCAAGGTAAGACACAGGTAGAGAGCGCCCAACAAAATGTAGCTTTCAAAAAGCTGGAAGGTGGTAGCGCTAATTTCTCGCATGGTTTGCGTCATTTCTATGACTGCGATGATGGATAGCAGCGACGAATCTTTAATCACGTTGGCGAATTGCCCTGTGAGTGCAGGAAGGGTTCGCGCAATCATTTGGGGGAAAATTACGTAACGCAGCGTCTGTCTGCGCGTGAAGCCAAGCGAATTTGCTGCTTCCAGTTGCGTCTTGTCAAGCGAAAGAAAACTGCCACGAATAATCTCGGCAATATAGGCGGCTTCAAAAATGGAAAGGATGAGTACGCCCGCGATAAAGCGGTTCTTTATACCCCAAGCCGTGCCGATGATATAAAAGAACAGATAGATTTGCACGATTAGAGGCGTGCCCCTAATTATCTTGACATACGCATCGCACAGGTAGCGTATCGGCAGAATGCGCGACCGCTGCCCAACGGCAACTAAGGTTCCCAGCAACAAGCTGATTACTAGGCTGACAAGGGATAATTGAACAGTAAGAATAAACCCATCAAGGATTCGCTTTCCGTACAGATCCACAAAGCCAAAGCTAAAAGTTATGTTGAGTACTGAAAGTGAAGCCCAAAAAACCACGATGATGAGCACGCAGACCAACAGGTAGTTCAGTGCCCCCTTGAAAAGGGGCACTGACTTGTTTTTTGGAGCAAGGAAAAGGTTGAATATGTTCTTGAGAGGATTCATCTCATTGTCGATGACGTTGCTCAGATAAAGCTAATCAACCGAAAGCCAATCAGCTGAAAGCCAATTATCTGAAATCAAAGAACCACCGAAAGCCCAATTCATCAAAGGTAGCTTTTTCTGAGGGAAGATGCTTTCCAGTCAATCTGTCAAAGGTTCCGTCAATTTGGCTTATTAAAATGTACTCATTGAGTTCTTCCAAAAGCACGCTGTTTCCCTTACGGACGGCGATGCCCCAGTGTTCGGGGTCTTGGAACGGGATAAATACCGCTGCCGTTGTTTCGGGGTTATTCAGCTGATTGCGATATATGGTCAACTGGTCGTAGATAAATGCATCAACCTTGCCCTGCACTACTTCAGTTACGCAAGCGCTTTCGTCGGCCAGGCGGACAATCGTCGCAAGGGGAAGATTCTTTGTCGCGTAAACATCACCTGTTGACCCTGTTTTTACGGCGATACTCTTGCCTTCTTGGTTGAGGTCGTCGATTGAGTTTATCCCTGAATTGCTGTTAACCAGCAAAGCCAGCTGTGCAACGGCATAAGGGTCGCTGAAATCAACTTGTTCGGCCCGTTCTTCGGTAATGGTCATTGAGCTGATGACACAATCAGCCAATTCGGTTTGTAAGGATGGAATCAGTCCGTCCCAGGCAGTATTTTCGATAACAACATCATAGTTGTAGGCATTCGCAAATGCGGTGATAAAATCGACACTCAGTCCAGCGGGGTTGCCTGCTTCATCTTTTGTTTCAAAAGGCGGGTAGGCAAGTTCCATGGCGACAACCAGAGTTTCTCTTTCCGTGTAAGTTTTTTTATTCTTGTCCGTTTCGCTGTTTGCAGCGTTCGAACAAGCTGAAAGCAAGCCCATTCCTAAAACCATTAAAGTTGCGATGAGAAATCCAAGGCACACTTTTTTACTTAACTGCATTTTCAAGTCCCTTCTTTTGGCTTTCCTTGCGTGCGAGGTTCATTTCGTTCGTTTCATCCGCGCAAGGTTTTCTCGCAGTATGAATTGTAGCTCAGTTCACCAGCTATTCACCATCTAATAAGGCGTATAAACAAATACCAAGCACGAAAAGAAAAGCAACCTTTATAAGATAAATGGCTCAACTCTGTTTCTCGTTTATCCTGAATATGCTACCATTTTTGTACTTTCTTATAGGGCTGACTGTTGAGGGGGAAAGATGGGTAGAAGGAAAGCGTTTTTATCGGGAGTACTTTGTCTTGCTTTGATGTTCTCCGTCCCGATTTCCCCTATCTGGGCAGATGAAAATGCTGCACCAGAACCCGATCTTGAATTAGCCATCGAACAAGACAGGGATGTTTTAGGCCTCGAACAAGAAAACGACGAACAAGAAATCCTTGATGAAGCCCTTGAAGGTGTGGGCG
This sequence comes from Eggerthellaceae bacterium, assembly GCA_009782615.1. Classification (GTDB taxonomy): domain Bacteria; phylum Actinomycetota; class Coriobacteriia; order Coriobacteriales; family Eggerthellaceae; genus WRIS01. Next base: position 146,894 of record WRIS01000002.1, read on the forward strand.
ATGAAGACGCTCTCGGTGACGAATCGCAAGAAGCAGTTGACGAAGATGCCATCGAGGTAAACCCGACTGCAGCAGGGTATTCAATCGAATATCAAGCTCATGTGGCTTTCGAAGGCTGGAAGGGCTGGGTTGAAAACGGCGCTCGTGCAGGAACGGTAGGCAAATCTCGCTCCATTGAAGCCTTAAACATCAAACTCAAAGGTGATGGACTTAAAGGCTCGGTGGAATACCGCACTCATATCCAAAACAGAGGATGGGAATCAAGCTATGTCAAAGACGGTAAGACCAGCGGCACCACAGGAAAATCCCTGCGCACTGAAGCGATATATATTCGCCTTACAGGGCAAGTAGCTGAAACTTACGATATCTATTATCGGGTTCATGTTCAAAACTTCGGCTGGCTTGGCTGGGCGAAAAATGATGAGCCTGCGGGAAGTTCAGGATATGGCCTGCGCATGGAAGCCATAGAAATACGTCTTGTTGAAAAAGGCAAAACAGGACCGACCTCTGCCGTTACTACTGCTTTCAAAAAACCTGCTCAATCCCTCATAGCACGTGCTCACGTGCAAAACGTAGGCTGGCAAGGCTGGGTAGCTGAAGGTAAGACCACGGGTACTACAGGCAGAGCTTACCGCATGGAGGCGCTCTGCTTACAAGTGGCAAACGCTGACTATTCAGGTTCAATAGAATACCGTGCTCATGTTTCAGGTATTGGCTGGCAGGGTTGGCGCTCAAGCGGAGCGGTTGCTGGAACCACAGGGCAATCTCGCCAGATGGAAGCCGTACAGGTGCGCCTCACGGGTCAACTTGCAGAAATCTATGATGTCTACTACCGCGTCCATTCCGCAAACATAGGCTGGCTTGGTTGGGCAAAAAACTCTGAAGCAGCAGGCATCACAGGCTTTTCTTGTCGCATGGAAGCCGCTCAAGTTCGCTTAGTCGCCAAGGGCGGCAAGGCTCCAGGCTCAACCGACAACCACACCATAGAGCTTACCTACGCCGCTCAAGCCTGTGTTGCTTCAAAAGGTTGGCTTTCTCAAGTCTCGGGGCGGCAGGTGGTCGGTACTACGGGTCAATCTTTGCGGATGGAAGCGTTCAAGCTTTCTGTCGAAAGTGGAGTCTCGGGTGGCATTGAATATCGGGCGTACATTCAAGACACTGGCTGGCAAGGCTGGAAGCGCGATGGAGCGATTGCGGGCACCGAAGGAGAAAGCAAGCGCATTGAGGCCATTCAGATACGCCTTAGCGGAGATTTGAGTAAATATTTCGATGTGTATTATCAGGCCCATTCAGAAAGGCTTGGTTGGCTTGGTTGGGCGAAAAATGGGGCGAGCGCTGGAACGACAAAGATTTCTCTTCGCCTGGAGGCTTTTCGGGTCGTCATTGTGTCCAAAGGAGGACCTGCGCCAGGGTCAACCGCAGGGGCGTATAGAGAAACTATATCGGTTTTTTCTGCCTTGAATTCGGCAAGTGGTTCGCGAAGTATTACTACTTTTGGCGGCTTTTCCCTTAGCACGGGTGCGCGAAACCGACTGCAGACAGCAATTAATTCCGTGACTTCCCGAGGCTATAACATGAGCTTTATTATGGTTGACATAACTACGGGAAAAGGGGTTGCCTATAATGCCGATCAGCCTTTTTACAGTGCCAGTACCATCAAAGGTCCCTACGTTGCCTGTCTTGGAGCAAAGGTGCCCTCATCGGTGTCAAGCTGGCGTTCAACGATGGAATCCACCATCAGGGTATCGAGTAATGAAGGCTACAATGCCCTCAGAAACGCTTTTGGAGCAGCTCCTATGCGCACATGGTGCAGTGAGGCAGGAGTGTCAACGGCGATTGCCAACTCAAACTACACGAACCTTTCGAGCAGAGATTTGGCAAAACTGTGGTTAAGAAACTACACATATTTTACGAGCGGGGTATCAAATGCGGCCACGGTTCAGTCGTGGTACACCTCGTCGTTGAATTCGGTAATCCACTATAACCTCGGCTCTCGTTATTATATGAACACAAAGCCAGGTTGGATTGGACTGAGCGTACACGCCGCCAACGATGCTGGAATTGTGTGGGCTAACGGCAGACCCTATATTGTTGCCATAATGTCGAACTCTCCTGGAAACGTGCGCGTGCTCGACCAAGTAGTTTTGGCGATTGATGGTGCCCACAACGAAATGCTTTAAGACGACCTTCTGCAAAAAACATAACGTTCAGCATAAGAGTTTTGGTGATATCATGAGCAGCAAAGGGGAAAATAAAGGGAGGAAAAATGAAAGCAAGAACACGAATTAAGTTTACTTTTGCCATGCTGCTCGCACTACTTTGCGCGCTTTATCTTTCGGCGTGCATAATGGTGATCGGAGACTCTGAACGGGGAAAACCGAGCATCGAAAAGCCCCGCACCGAACTTAACGGCGGCGGAAAAAACGGGTCAGACGATAAAGAAATAGATCTGAGAGCCGACGACATCGCAACGCTTTGCAGCGGTGTTTGGTACGCTGAGCTTTGGCCTGGAGAATATGCTGCAGCAATTAAGGGGTATCTCTACATTCGCTCGGACGGAAGCATGGATTTTGACTTCGGCACTGGCTATAGCCAAGCAGGCATGGGAATGGTTCTCCATAGTGGAACATGGAGCTTCGAGCCGAAAGGACTCAATGATCCTCTTGTATTCGATTTGGCAATCAGCGATCCGTCGTGGGTTGACAATGAATACTATTTTTCCACGATAAAAGCTTCTTATCAATTTGAGGTAAACAACGATGTTTTGACCTTGACATTGGTAGACGGTGATGCGCTTTTTCACGCTTTTGATGGGGGACGTGTTGTGGGGATAGAAACCTATACCTTCACCCTTGACCAGCTCTACTAGGGCGAAGGGCGAAACCTGTTCCAAAGGACGGGAACTTGATTTTAGAGACCGACAGACTTCAACTGAGAGAAATGGTGCAATCGGATTTTCCTGCATTAGGAAAAATACTTCAGGATGAACGGGTCATGTATGCCTACGAAGGTGCATTTAGCGATACCGAAGTGCAAGAATGGCTGGATAAGCAGTTTCAGAACTACAAAAAACTCGGCTTTGGCCTGTGGGCGGTTATCTTAAAAAGCAGCAAAGAGATGATTGGCCAATGCGGACTTACCTTGCAGGATTACCAAGGTGAAAAAGTCTTGGAAGTGGGATACCTATTCCAAAAATCTGTTTGGGGATGCGGTTATGCGACAGAAGCGGCTCTTGCTTGCAAAAACTATGCGTTCACAATCCTTGATGCACCAGAAGTGTTTGCAATCATTCGTGACACCAACCTTGCATCTCAAAAGGTGGCCACCCGAATAGGCATGTCTAAGGTTGACGGCTTTATAAAACACTATCGTGGGATTGACATGCCCCATTTCTTGTTTTCAATAAAACGAGACCTTGATTAAGGGGGAAAATGTTGCTAGGCTGATATAGTCTGGTCTGGTCTGGTAGGAGGCATATATGACCGAGTTAAGATCGCTGCGAAACATTGGTAAAGAACTAGAGAGCAAACTAAAATCGGTTGATATTAAAACGGCGGAAGAATTAAAGGAAATTGGCAGCGAAGAAGCTTTCTTTCGCTTAAAGCTGAAACACCCCAGCGTGTGTCTGGTTCACCTCTATACGCTTGAAGGCGCTATTACCGATGTGGAATACAACCAATTGTCGGAAGAGGCAAAACAAAGACTCAAGAAACACTCTGATTCCCTGAAATAGGTCCACGTATTTCGGCATAAACGCAAGCAGTTTTATCATTTTTATCGAAAGAGGCGCACGAGCGTAGCATTGCTGCGCTCGTGTTATATAGTGACACTTATTGTAAAAGGGGCTTGCAGTGGTGAAAGGAAAGAGGGCAAGCCAAACCCTAACAGGAGGTAGCGGAGATGGGCAAATTTAAGGTAAAGGAAACGAAATCAAAAAATGGGTACGTATTCAATCTGACTGCAAATAACGGGGAAATAATTGGCGTGAGCGAGGTGTATACCACTAAGGCGGCTTGTCTAAAGGGTATCGAAAGCGTGCGCAATTTCGCGCCCAAGGCAAAAGTCGAAGACCAAACGGCAGGCGGAAGTGCCACCAACCCGAAGTTTGAGATTTTTTTGGACAAAGCAGGAGAATTCCGCTTTCGTCTTAAGGCATCTAACGGCGAAATTATTTTGGCATCCGAGGGCTACAAGGTGAAAGCAAGCTGCAAAAACGGTATCGAAAGCGTTGTCAAGAATTCGCTTGATTCTGAAGTGGTGGAAGTCGAATAAAGTCTGGGTAAAAAAGACATGCCTCGCCAAAAACTAAGTCGACAAGGGCTTTCCGAGGTTTTATGCAGGGATATAACTAAACAAACTGAATGGACATTATGAGTATATCGAAACGAATCGACGCACTTCCTATGACCCCACTCATGTTACGAGTGTTGCTCATCACGGGTATTGGCTGGATGTTTGATGCCATGGATCAAGGGATGGTTGCTGGAATTATTGCTGCAATCGGGGATGACCCCAGTTGGGCGATAGGTCTTACCGAAAAAACTTTCCTCATCAGTTCTGGAGTCATTGGTATGATTTTGGGGGCTGCACTGTCGGGGATTGCCGCTGATCGCTGGGGGCGCAGAACCGTTGTGATAACAACGTTGCTTATCTTTAGCCTGGGAAGCGCCTTGTGCGGTATGGCTCCCAATTATATGTGGCTTCTTGTTTTTCGGTTTATCACGGGGCTTGGTTTGGGTGGCGAATTGCCCGTTGCCTCAACGCTGGTAAGCGAATTTTCTCCGCTCAAATCGCGGGGTCGAAACGTGGTTATCCTTGAGAGCTTTTGGGCGTGGGGCTGGATAGTCGCTGCCCTTGTTGCTTATCTTGCCATTCCTGTTTTTGGGTGGCGCATCGCGTTTTTCATCGGTGCGGTTCCTGCCCTATTTGCGGCGGTGCTTCGTTTTGCGGTTCCAGAATCTCCGCGCTATCTTGAAATGCGAGGCAAGCATGCTGAAGCGGACACTCTTGTTCGTGCAATGGAGCTTCAGGCAGGTGTGGTTACTGAGAAAAACCTTGCTGTTTCGGATGTTTCATCCGCTGAAAGCGTTGTCGAAAAACGCGAGCCGTTTCTTGCTTCGCTCAAAAGTTTGTTTTCGGGGGAACATCTGCGTTCGACCCTTGTTTTGTGGGTGCTGTGGTTTGGTATCAACCTGGGGTACTATGGCTTTGTACTTTGGACACCAAGCCTTTTGATTGAGCAAGGCTTTACGCTTACCAGAAGTCTCGGCTTCGTTTTGATTATGTGCTTTGCCCAGCTACCTGGCTATTTTCTTGCCGCTTACCTAATAGAAAAGCTGGGACGCAAGCCAGTGCTTACAGCATTTTTCCTAGGCACTGCTTTTGCTGCCTGGTTCTTTGGGCAAGCAGGAAATGAAGGGCAAATCCTTGCTGCAGGTTGTCTGCTGTACTTCTTTGCACTGGGGGCGTGGGGCTGCGTCTATTCATACACACCCGAGCTCTACCCAACCAAAATCCGTGGCTTAGGAGTTGGTTGGGCGGCTTCTTTCGGACGCGTGGGTACTTTAATTGCTCCGTTTCTTGTCCCAGCGCTGTATGCTTCTTTCGGAAGTGAATACGGATTCACGATTCTTTTTGTGCTGCTGACAGGCGTATTTGTTGTGGTCGCCCTTGTGGTAGGCATCTTTGGCAGAGAAACCATGAACGTGGCACTGGACACCTCGTTTGCTGCTCAGGGCAAAGATGCAAAACAGCCGTCTCCCTTAGTTGCTCTTTGGGAAAATGCTAAAAACTCTAAGCGAGGTTTACCCTGGCTTTTGTTCTGGGTAGCGCTGGTGCTTTGCCTGTTCCTCCTTTGGTTTGTGTTGTGGGGCGCCCTAAGCCCCGTTTGACAGCTTGGCGGTTTTAGTGTTCCGTAACGACTTTGGTTTTGTGCAGTGGTGGGTGCGAAGTCAAACGTGATTAGGCTTGCTGCGAGCAGAGTCTAGCTTAATCCAACTCAAAAAGGCCTTCTTCGTAATTTTCGACGAAGTAGCGCTTCCCTTTTTGGATAACGGTGTGCCCGTCTACTTCCAGATGAACCTTCTGCTCTTCGATTCCTCCTGGGTATTTTTCGTTGAGTTCGCCTTTTGCTTTGAGGGTGCGCCACCACGGTATTTTGTTGTCAGAACGCTCTTCGCTAGCGTGGGCACAAATGTTAATGAAGATTCCTGCCGTCAGGGGGCAGGTTGCATCGGCACCGACCTGTTTGGCAAGGTGTTCGCGTATTTGATCGGCTGTGACAATCTTGCCTTCGGGAACCTTGGACATTACCTCGTGGTACTGCATCGGCGCGGCGACCAGTAGCTTTGCGCCACCAAAACGAGCAACAGCTTCGGGCTTGTCGGATAAATCTTCAATTTTCGGGAGGTCTCCAGGGCTGTTTAGTTTTTCGTTGTAAGTCTTTTTCGCCATTCGTTTCACCCTTTCATCGTTTCTACCATAATACGCGCAATTACCCTGCGAGAAGTCTCCCAATTCGTGCATTTTTGGCAATAGTTCTTATTTTTATGTCCCCAAAGACAAGAAAGATGTGTTCTTATTGGTGATGGTCATCAACGGCAACATAAACGAAACTGAAGGAATTGGCAGAATCGAAGGAGAGAAACCCGTTGGACGTATTTTTACTTCTGGCATGCAAGCGGGGCGATGAAGGCGCTCTTGCGCGCATCATTGACAAATACGCAGCTTACGTAAGTACGGTGGTTTACAACATTATTGGCGCTTCCATGACGCGCGAAGATGTTGAAGAGGTAGCTTCTGACGTATTTTATGCCTTTTGGCGAAACGTAGATAAAACGACTGCTCCGAAGCTTAAGTCCTACTTGGGTAGAATTGCCCGCAACAAAGCAATCAACAAGCTGCGCGGCTTTCGTGATGATCTACCTTTTGAGGACGACTGGGTTAGTGTTTTTGAACCCTCATCCGAAGAGGCACTGAGTGAGCGAGAAGAACGAATGCGGGTAAGAAAGGCTCTGTCCGAAATGGAAGAAACTGACCGTAGGATTTTTCTCCTCTATTACTACGATTGTTTCAGTGTTGCCGACATCGCGACCAAGACAGGAATGAGCACCGAAGCCATCAAAAAGCGTCTTGTTCGAGGTCGCACCAAACTACAATAGTGCTGTTTGGGTTCCAGCATGCTGTGCAGCTATTCTTGCAGATACCTCTTTACGCCGCTCCAGACGTAGCCTTTTGCAAGTTCGTCAAGGTCAACGGGCTCGGCAAGGGGAAGCTTTTGCTGAAAATGCTCGAGACGATAGCCCTCTTTAACAATGATGAACTTGAAGCGCTTTGCTGCAAGGGCGTTTTGTGGGCAGCCGTAAATGCAGCTCAAACACGCATGACAGTGCTTGCTAAAGGCTGGCTTGCCCTCTTCTAAGGTTATGTTTTTCGCTGGACAATGTTCTGCGCAGCGGCCGCAGCCTGTGCAGGTATCCGAAGCAACGATGGCCTTTCCAAACCAGCTGGTAGCGGGCTTTTCTAGTTCACAAATGAGTGAAAGAAAGCGGTCAATAAGGAGAGGTTTTGGACGAAATGTTGCGCCAGATAAAACGCCTGTTATTATTCGCTCGGCCTTGTTTGGCAAAACTTCAAACAGCTTGGCAGCCAATAGTTCATGAGTTCCAACAATAAAATTGCTCGGCATAACAATCATCTCGTCATGAACAACCGCGTAGCCCTTTTTCTCGAGCCTCTTGATACTGCTCACTCTGCTTGCAGTGTTGGGAATAATCTCGCCGCCGCCCGAAACTGAGATTACCACTGCGGGAGTTTTACCCACGAAGGGCTGTTGTTTAGTAGGGGGGATCTGTTTGGCGGAGGGCTGTTGTTTAGCGGCAGGTAGTTGCTCAGCGAGCGGCAAAGCATCAAGCCATTCATAAATAGCTTTAGGCGCGTTGCTAGCGTGTACGGGAAAAATCACAACAAGGAGGTCGTGGTCGGCTGGCGATGCTCCATCATGCGAGATATTTTGCAGTGTGCCACAAAGCCCACGACTCTCAAGTTCTTGGCAAAAACACTCGGCAACCAGCGCAGTGCTACCCGTGCCCGTGTAATAGGCAATCAAGAAATGCGGGTCTTTCGATGCGGCGTTCCCGTTTTTCATGGTCATGCTTTCCGCTAATAAAAGCTACGAGTTCTCAACAAACAAGAAACTGATTCTTTGACTCCATCTTACAGGAAAGGGCGCCTAAAGAAAGGCTTTTATTGGCGCTTCTGTTTGGCTTTTCGATTGTTGCTGATTCTTTGCTATCATAGCAGTATTTAATACGACTTGAGAGAAGGCGCCCATGAAAGAACTCCCCCAGAATCAACTGAGTCCAAAAGTCAAGAATGTTTGGCGTATTAACGACGCGATATGGCTTACGGTTGCGTTTGTGCCGTTCATTGGCAGCTTTGCCTTGGTGTATCTGCTGGAAGGCGAGCCGTGGGGCTTGGTAGCAACCTCCATTTGTGCCCTTCTTTACCTTGCATGCCTAATTTTGTGGCTTGTAATTTTGCCTCCGATTCGTTATATGCGGTGGCGCTATGAACTCTCGAGTGATTTTCTCGATATTGCGAAAGGCATCATCTGGCGCAAACGCTACATCATTCCTTTCATTCGAGTTCAGAATACCGACACGCGGCAAGGACCGATTCTGCGTGCCTTTGGGCTTTCGAGCGTGACAGTTTCAACAGCTGCGGGCGGACATGAAATTCCTGGTCTTGAGAATGAAATTGCCGAACAGCTGCGCGACAAAGCAGCCGAACTTGCTCGCATTGCACAAGAGGACGTTTAGCCATGACCGAACAATCGAAAAACAATCAGGGCTATCCACCGCCTGAAGGGCAACCACCCATGCAACCACCCATGCAACCACCCATGCAACCACCCATGCAACCACCCATGCAGCAGCAGTCCACTGCCCGCCATCAAGTTCATCACTCCTATATTTGGCTCGGGAGCCTACGTGCCATATTTACCCTTATTGTGGTATTTCTCATCTATGGTTTCGCTGCTCTCATGAATGGCATATCTGAACTGGTCACGGGACAAGGTTCAAACGAGATGCTTATTATGGGAGGCATCACGGTGTTGCTCTTGGCGCTCATTGTTGGTCTGGTGTTTTTTACACAACGTCTTTCCTATAAACATCTGTGGTACGAACTGGGGGCAGAAGAATTCAGCCTATATTCGGGCATCTTCAACAAAAAGAAGGTACACGTCCCCTATCAGCGCGTACAGTCGGTGAATCAGCGGGCAAGTCTTACGCAGCGGCTTTTCGGTGTGTGCACGGTGCACATCGACACAGCTGGTGGTGCGAGCAATAAGGCGGTAGTCGTACCCTATGTGCGCAAGGCTGATGCCGAATGGTTACGCTCGGAAATGTTTGCGCGCAAGGAATATCTTTTAGGTGCGCAAACGGGAGCGCCCATGCAGCAAGCAAGCACGCACATCGCACAACAAGCAAGCACGCAAACCCCCGCGCAAGCCACACAAGCACCAGCAGGCGCTGCCCACAACATACTCGACACCCCCGCGAACATAATGGCGGATGCGCGCGGCGTTTTCGGAGGTGCCCGCGTTGAATCCGCAGCCGCCAGTTACGAATACGGTCTCTCAAACAAGGAACTTGTCTTTACGGGTCTTTCAAACAATACGAGTTTTGCGCTCGTGGCTCTTGCGGTGGTAGGCTCACTTGCTGCTTTTGCGGCCCAAGCGCTCAGCTTGTTTTTTGGAGACAGTTTCTATGAACAAGGCTTCAGTCTTTTGGTAAAAGCGTTTACTGGTCAAGTCGTTTGGGCAATCGTGGTGCCGCTCGTGGTAGTCATTTTCGTAGTCTGGGCGGCTTCGCTTATTGGTACCTGCGTTTCTTATGGGGGCTTCAAGGCACGTCGCCGCCAAAATCGTATCGAAGTTGAATACGGTCTTTTGCAACACCAGTTCCACGGAGTAGACATCGACCGAGTACAGTCGGTTATCCTCAAGCAAAGCTTTATTCGACGCTTAATTGGCTATTGCGAACTGTCGCTAGGAAAAATTGAAGCCCAGGTCGATAATTCGCAGAACACAAACTACAACTCCACCAACCTCAACATCCAAAAAGGGCTTATAATCCACCCCTTCGTGAAAATGAGCAAGGTTCCCGAAATTCTCGCAGGACTTGTTCCTGAATTCGCCGATGTGCCGACTGAGACCATCAAACTTCCCAAGGTGGCGTTGCGCCGTGCACTTATTCGTCGATGCATTCTCAAAGGCGGCGGCTTTTGGACGGCTGTCGCAGTAGCTATCGCGCACATCATCTTGGTGCTTGTGGCAACCGTCAGCCCTGAAGTATACGGGGCGCTTCCCGCCATCAAGACTATCGCCACGGTGCTCTATGTGACGTGCGCCTTTATCATTGTGATGGAAGCCATCAATGCGGTGCTGTGGTATCGCAGTTCAAGTTTTGCGTTCAACAGGAATTTCATGCAGATATCAAACGGCGGCTTTTCTCGTGAAAGCGTCAGCTTTCCTCGCAAAAAGATACAATACGGCTACGGGAGAACGACTCCTTTCCAGCGTGCGGCAAAGGTCGCTACCATCAACGCAAGAACGGCGGCAGGCGTTGGGGGGACAACAATATCCTTGATGGATGCTTATGAAGAAGATGTCCGAACATGGCTGAATTGGCTTATTCCGCGCCACGATAGGGTAGAGTGAACATCGCGAACAAGGTGATAGACAACACGGCAAAGGCAGAGTGGACCCTATGAACAAGGCATCGGACGGCGCTGCAAGCAATACGATGAACAATACTATGAACACCGCGATAAACGGCGCAATCAATACTGCGGCAAATACTGCAACAAAAGATGTCGCAGGAAAATCAAAGGGAAAGTCGCGCGAAAAGCGAAGCGCCCGCGAATATATCCTCGGGGAAGAAATCGCCAATTCGGTGAGTCACGGTATCGGCGCTCTTTTAGCCATCGCGGGGCTGGTTATTCTTATCGTTTTAGCGGTAAAACATGGTGGCGGAATACATCTTTTCGCCGCGCTCGTCTATGGCATAACCATGGTGCTCGAATACCTGATGTCAACGCTTTATCATGCCCTTGCGGTTGAAAAGGCGAAAAGGGTCTTCAAGGTTCTCGACCACAGTTTTATCTATCTGTTTATTGCGGGTTCATATACCCCGTTTTGCCTGATTACCCTTGCGAACAATGGTGGAATTTGGCTTGCTGCCTTGGTGTGGGGGCTTGCCTTGGCAGGTGTTGCCTGCGAAGCGTTTTGGGTATTTCGTCCGCGCTGGATATCGGCGGTGCTCTACCTGCTTTTAGGCTGGTGTGTTGTGTGGTTTTTACCGACCCTTGTCTCTTTGTTGCCTGTTGGCGGCTTTTGGCTTTTGCTCGCGGGAGGTTTTTGCTACACCGTTGGATGCATCTTTTACGTCTTGAAAAAAGTTCCCTATATGCACTCAATTTTCCACGTGTTCGTTTTAGCGGGAACAATTTGTCAGTTTTTCGCCATCGTGTTCTATGTGATTTAGGATGGTGTGAACTTTGGAAACACTCGCACGAGAGGCAACCGCACGAGGGGCACGCACGCTATGAGCACCACAGCAAGCATCATCGTTATTGTCGCCCTCATTTTGCTCAATGGGCTTTTTGCGGCATCAGAAGAAGCAATCTTACGAGCCAGACGGGCGCTGTTGGAAAAGGAAGCCGAGGAAGGAAACAGGCAATCCAAGCGCGCAGAACGCCTGGTAAGCGCATCCGACAAGGTGCTTCCTGCAATTCAAGCATCCGTCGTCTTGGTTGGTTTTTGTGTTGCAGCCATAGCGGCACTCAACCTTTCGCCCCCGCTGTCCGCATGGTTTGAAGCTTTCAATCTTGATTGGCTTACTGCGGTTGCTCCTATACTCGCACCGATTATCGTTGTATTGGCAACTGCCTATCTCTATCTTGTTTTCGGCGAACTTTTCCCGAAAGCAATCGCCCTTGCCGACGTTGAACGAGCAGCAAAATCTGTCGCCGCCCCCTTAAGTCTTGTACGAACGCTGATGCTTCCGCTTACCGCCGTAGCGCTGGCTTCCGCGCACGTACTTGCAAGAATCTTTCGTGTAGAGGGCAACAATACGCGCCTGGGCGTTTCCGAAGAAGAAATAAAAAACATCGTCACCGACAATCCCGAACTGCTCGATGACGAAAAGCGCATGATTCATGAAATCATCGACTTGGGCGACATGACGGTGCGCGAAGTGATGACCCCGCGTGTTGACATGATTCTTGCGCAAGACTCAGAAACCGTCCGTCAGGTGATTGAGCGCATGCGTGGCACAGGCTATTCGCGCCTGCCCATCTTCCATGAAAACCACGACAGCATTGTGGGCATCGCGCACTTTAAGGATCTGGTCGGACCGCTCATGGAAGGCAAAGAGGACGACCCAGTTGCCAAATACATGTTCGAGGCGTTTTTCGTTCCCGAAACAAAGGATATGTATCCACTCCTCTCCGAAATGCAAACAAATCGGCAACAAATGGCTATCGTCGTTGATGAATACGGTGGCACTGATGGTTTAATTACGATTGAAGACATCATCGAGGAAATCGTTGGCGAAATTGTCGACGAAACCGATTCCGACGACAGCTATATCATTCAGCTTTCAGATGACGAATGGCTGGTTGATGGGCGCTATCCTTGCGAAGATGCCCTCGAGCTAGGCTTGCCAGTAAAAATATCCGATGATTACGAAACGGTTGCTGGTTGGCTTATGGATGAGGCAGGCATTGTTTTGCAGGTGGGCGATGAATTTGAAGTTGACGGGTTCTTCTTCAAAATTCAGGCTATGCGTCGCCGTCGCATATCGAAGATTCGAGTGAAGCGTCTTTTGGCTGACGAGCGCCGTGAAAATGCGCCGACATCTGCAAAGGCAGGTGAGCCGAAAGGAAAAGAAGGGGCACAGGGCACACAAGGTGCAGACAGCAAAAGCGACAGCGCAAGCAAAGAAGCGAAAAGAGCAGGAACCGACACCTAGGCGGCATAGAGCCACCGCGCCTTCTTCCTACCGGAGCCGTTGACAGACAAGAAATACGGCTTGAAACACGTAAAAGGAGAAGGTTTGAATCCAGAACAAAAACTCTATCGTTCCCAAAAACGCCTCATTGGTGGTGTTTGTTCGGGTATTTCGGAATACTTTGGCATTGACCCCATCATCGCACAGGTTCTTACGGTTATCCTCACGCTGGTAACGGGAGGGCTTTTCGCTATTCCTTATATTGCTTTGTGGGTGATTCTTCCCTTGGCACCAAGCGAAAGCGAGCCAGTCGAGGTTCATCCGCATGAAGCATACTCTGACACGTATGGAAAAACTCCCTACTATCAGGTGAAAACGGATGATGAAATAACCATGCCCGCAACTCAGGCGGCGGAATCTGCGGCACAAGCAGCAGCACAGGCGGCGGCACAGGTGGCAACACAAGCAGCAGCACAAGCAGCAGCACAGGCGGCGGCACAAGCAGGGAGGGTAGCAGAACCCTCGGTACAAGTAGCAGAACCTGCAGTACAAGTAGTGGAGCCTGTCCCTCAAGCAGCACCCGCACCCGCACCTGCACCTGCACCTGCACAAGCGCCCTATTACGCGGCACCGCAGCCTTTTGATGCGAACCAACCGTATGCGGCTTCGGCGGCTTCCATACCGACCCCCGTTGCGACCGCACGTCCCGATGTTGTTCAAGCGAATCCCGACACCGACAAAAGAATGGCAAGCGGAGCCTTTTGGGTTGGCCTCATCTTGCTTTTTATTGGGGTAACAGCCCTGCTCGGTCAGTTCATTCCAGGAGTCGGTTGGTGGCAGTTTTGGCCCCTTATTCTGGTGATAGGCGGTATTGGGCAGATGGTAATACCAGGGAAAAAGGGCTATCGCATGACGCATTTCGTCAATGGGCTTATGACCTTTTCCTTCGGGGTTGCGGCGCTGTTGATAAGCCTTGATGTCGTAAGCATTGCAAGTCTCAGACCAATCTTTACCCATTTATGGCCGATGCTCATTATTATGTGCGGCTTCTTTGTGCTCGGCGGAGCGCTCAAGATGCCGCTATTTACGTTTGCCGCTGGCCTTACCTTTGTAGCGTTTTGCGTTGTCGGGCTTGGATGGTTTTCAATACCAGGATCTACGGATGCCCTTCATTTCCTTTTACCAGGTGGACAAGGGTTTACCTGGGGAATAAATCCTTGGAGGTAGCATCATGAGCCCTGAACCTTCCAACCGCCCCAAATCAACCCAAGCTGCTATTATTTTTGGCGTAGCGCTTATCGCCTTTGGTATCTATAAGATTTTCGAGAAACTTTTTAGCCTTGGATGGTGGGAGCCCCTGCGCTCTATGTTCTCCTCGTTCTTCTTCATTGTTTGGCCGCTTCTTTTAATAGGTGCAGGAATATTTTTCGTATTGGCTGCGAAAACAGGGAAGCTCAAAGGCCTTTCTTTTGACTTGAGCACCCCCTTAAGAAGAAGCGTTGTCGACAAGCGAATTTCAGGACTTTGCGGGGGTGTCGCACAATACCTCGGAGTCGATTCAACCATTGTTCGTATTCTTGCCGTTGTTTTGCTGGTGATAGCACCGCCGCTTACCTTGCTGGTTTATTTTATTGCTTCTCTCATCGTCCCTCGTTAGGTGCCAAGAAGCGCTTTCGGATGCATTCAAGGCGAAACAGGAGAGGAACAGAAACGAGATAAATGCGGAACAGGGGCGCGACAAAGGCGGGCTTCATGCACAACAAAGAGGGTTCAACAAAAGCAAACAAAAGGCAGCAAAATGCCCTGCGGTTATAGAACAAAGCGTGGAGTATTCTTCATATGATTGTGAGTTTAGGCATCCTGGGGTAAAATAAGTCAGGTCAAAACAACATACCGTGCTTTTCGACAGCAATCCTCCCCCATAATTTAGCAGGCTGTCACCGCTTTAGCGGTTAGCTTGGCTTCTGTTTGACCTGATAGTGTGTGAAAGGGTACTTTGGTTTGGTAAACAATAGATACAGTAGGGCAAGAAAGTCTCGCAGGGGCTTCGTTTTCGTTGTGGGCACCCTCGTTTGTGCCGTAGCCGCCTTAGCGGTGGGTCTTGGCATGAACGTTGTTTTTGCGGGTGCTGGCGACACAACGGTTTCAACGCTGGGTTTGGATAAAACCTATACGCTGGACGGTTCTTCCCGTGACACCATAGAACAAGATGAATTTGCGATTGACGAAGGTTCGCTTCTTTCGAAAACAGCGAATCGCAATATCGACAAGGCTGTCGACCAGATGCTTGCAAAAGAAGAGGCCGACAGAAAAGCAGCTGAAGAGGCTCGTCGTATTGCTGAAGCCGCAAAGAAGAAGGAACTAGAAGAATTGCAGGCACGTTCTGCGGGCGACGCTGCCGCAGCTGGTCTTGAAGCGGTTGACTGGACTTTAAGCCACGACGAATTTGTGAATCACTGGGGAAATCGCATCGACGCTTTTCTGGCAGGATTCCCCCTGGCGGGGCAAGGGCGTGCTTTTGCTGAAGCTGCCTGGAATTATGGGATAGACCCACGTCTTTCTGTGGCAATTTCTAACACCGAAAGCACCCGAGGCCAGGCCTGCTCGGTTTCCTATAACGCTTGGGGTTGGGGGCCGCACATTGCCTTCTCAAGCTGGGAAGAGGGAATTGATACCCACGCAAGAGGGCTGAAAGCTGGCGGCTACGGTCCCATGATTACGTTTGCGGGTGCACAAAGATATTGCCCTCCCACGGCTGATTCTTGGTATCGCAACACCATTTACGCCATGAGCCAAATATAGGTATCTTACGAAGCGTTGTTCATAGAGAGACAAGTAACGAGGCGCAAGCCTCGTTTTTCGTTGTAAAATGATAAAAGAGTATCGATAAGCGAAAGGAAGCGGATGAGTAACGTCATCGTTGTTGGTTGTGGGAGAGTTGGCTCTCGTCTCGCGACCATGCTTTCTGACAATGGGGACAACGTTTGCGTGGTCGACAGTAACGCAGACCCTTTTGAGAAACTGGGGCGCGGCTTTAACGGGTCAACCGTACAAGGCCTTGGTTTTGACGAAGAAACACTTCTCAAGGCGGGCATCGAAGAATGTGATGTCTTAGCGGCAGTTACGAATTTCGACAACACAAACCTCATGATTGCCGAAGTGGCGAGCCGTCTTTTTGAAGTACCTCACGTGATTTCTCGCCTTGATAATTCAGACCACGAACGAGCGTATATGCAACTGGGGATAGACTATGTGTGTGGAACATCTCTTGCTGCAGAAGATATGTTCTCAAAGATAGTTGTGGGGCATGGCAGCCACGTTGAAACGTTTGGCGAATTTGAGGTACTGCGTTTCTCCCTCGACTTACACGCGATGAATAAAAAAACCGTGCGCGTTTCCGATTTGGAACGTGACCACGATGTGCGTATTGTGGCTTTCGAGCGCGGGGACGGGTCGGCAAGTTCTATCCCGAAGAGCGATTCTGTGCTCTATCACGGAGACACTCTTTTAGTCTGCATTCGCCACGAATTGATAGATTCGTTTGCGCGCTATATTCAGGATTAGGGGTGGAGGCATGAATATTGTCATTGCAGGTGGAGGAAAGATAGGCGAATATCTTGCCACGGTTTTACTCAAAAGTAAAAATGACGTGGTCATTATCGAAAAAAACCAAACTACTGCCGATCGCCTTGCAGTGACCCTTTCAGGTAACTACCTGGTGATAGAAGGGGATGGCTGCGACTCTCGGTATCAAGAAGATGCGGGAATTCGCCGCGCCGACATTTTTGTTGCGACCACGGGTCAAGACGATGCCAATCTGGTTTCGTGCGAAATTGCCCAGCGGATATTCGGCGTTTCACGCTGTATCGCGCGCGTGAATAATCCGAAGAATTTGAGAATCTTTCGCGAGGTGGGTATTGAGTGCGTTTCGTCAACCACCTTGATTGCGAGCTTGATAGAAGAAGAAGCACTTTTAGGAAGCGTGAGCATTGCTTCGTCGCTGCGCCACGGCAACGTGTTGCTCTCAGAAATTACCGTTCCGAAGATGAAGCATCATAACAACGAAAACGGGGTGCTTGTGGGGGATGTCACTATGCCCGCGCAAAGCATTATCGTAGCCGTTTCATCAAAGGATGGGGTTGAAGTTGTAAGCCCGCGCACGCCGCTTTTCCCTGGAGATACGGTTGTTGTTGTCGCAGATGAAAGCATTCTTGATAAGGTGAGAGCCGCTTTCAGATTGTTGTAGGTTTATAAGAGGCGTTTGAACGAAAGGGATACGATGATAGATCGTTATACGCGCAAAGAAATGGGTGTTATCTGGTCTTTGGAAAACAAGTTTTCGATTTGGAAAGAAATCGAGGTGCTGGCATGCGAAGCGCAAGCAGAACTGGCTTTGACAGGTATCACGAAAGAAGATGCCGCTTGGATTCGTGCCCACGCCGATTTTTCGGTTGAGCGCATCAACGAAATCGAAAAAGTAACCAACCATGACGTGATTGCCTTTACCACGTGCATGGCAGAACACATAGACGCTTTGGTACCTGCGGGGCAAGAAAAGCCTTCGCGTTGGGTACATTACGGAATGACCTCGTCTGATTTGGGCGACACGGCACTTTCTTTCCAGGTAACCCAGGCAATCGACATTATCCTAGCTGATATTATACAGTTGGGTGAAACCTGCAAGCGCCGCGCTTTTGAATTTCAGGATACGCTTTGTGTCGGGCGCACCCACGGCATCCATGCCGAACCAATGACCTTCGGCATGAAGTTCGGTTCCTGGGCATGGGCGCTCAAGCGTGCTCAGACGCGTATGGAAGAAGCGCGCAGCGTTGCTGCGGTTGGTGCCATTTCAGGGGCGGTGGGCACGTATTCAAGCATCGAACCTGCCGTCGAGAATTTTGTCTGCGAAAAGCTGGGCTTGAGCGCCGACCCCCTGTCCACACAAGTGCTCGCACGCGACAGACACGCCCAGGTCATGGCAGCGCTTGCTGTGGCGGCGTCCACGCTTGAATCTATTGCGATGCAGGTTCGTCTCATGCAGCAAAGCGATGTCGTTGAAGCAGAAGAACCCTTCACGAAGGGGCAAAAAGGATCTTCAGCCATGCCGCATAAGCGCAACCCCATAACCGCCGAGCGCATGTGTGGCTTGGCGCGCGTGGTGAAAAGCAACGCACAAACCGCCTTCGACAACGTCGCTTTGTGGTATGAGCGCGATATTTCTCATTCAGGTGCGGAGCGGGTGGTTCTGTCCGACAGCTTCATAGCGCTTGATTACATGTTTTCTAAAATGCAGTGGATGCTTGATGGCTTGTTGACCTATCCGTCAAAAATGGAGCACAACTTGCATCGTACGCGCGGGCTCATCTTTTCATCGAAGGTGCTGTTAGCGCTGGTAGATACGGGAATAAGCCGTGAAGAAGCCTATGCTATCGTGCAGCGCAATGCCATGCGGGTTTGGGAAGATATCCAAAATGCCGTTGAAGGTCCGAGTTATCGGGAATGCCTTGAAGCAGACCCCCAAGCCAAGCTTGATGCGGCGGTGCTTGACAAGATATTCGACCCGCGGGATTTCCTTTCGCGTATAGATGTGGTCTTTGAGCGCCTCGAAAAACTGGAGTTTTTATAAAGGAGCCCAGACGCGAACCAGACAACACCTTCGAACGGTGCCGTCGATTGCTTTTAAGTTGATGTTGGCAAAGGTTACTGCGAGGGCGTTCATGCCGACAGAAGCAAGATAGTCACCATAGTTGTCCGATCCGCTTTCAACTTCGAAGGAAAAGAAACTCTTTTCGCCCAAGATGATTCCGCAAACCATCTGCTTTGACTTCACCATGAAATAATTTCTACACCAACAAGGAGCTGCGGTGGGAGATCTGTTGAAATGAAACCACTCTTTTTCCTGATAGTCGCCGATAGCTTTGGAAGTTTTCGGCGCATAGGTTCCTAGGTTTGCGATGCCGCCTCCGTAGTTGTAAATCCCATCAAAAGAAAAGGTGAATCCCGTGTTGCCATAGCCCGCTTCAAGGGGCTTCATCCCCGAGGGCAGGATAAGTTTATCTTTCGTTTCGCCCGTTTCAGCATCAAGAAGAGTCAGCTGATGGTGAACGGCATCAGTGTTGGTACGCGGGGTGATGACTATTTTGTCGCGCAAAGGATAGGGCGGCGAACTCATGCGCCCTTCCGAAACATACATGATATCAACGTTGCTGCTTCCAAAGCGTGCACGTTTGAGCAGCGAACTTTCCGTGAGTTTCGTGCCATTGAGGCGTGGAAGCACTTGCCAAAACGCATAGTTTCCGACAACGGCAATAGTGGGCGTTTCCCAATCGCCATCGCCCTCATCGACCTTGGCGGCTTCTCCAATATCGTCGCCGTTGAAAGTTGCCGTATAGATGCGCCATACATCGGACAAAATGTTTGCTTCAGTCCAGATAATTCCCTGTTCAGTGGCGCGAATGTCATAAATTTCAAAGCCCTCATGCGAACCAACCGCTGCTTCGAGAAGCGTCCAATAATACCCGCTTCCCAAGGAAAGAATACCCGCTTTCGTGAGGGGCTTTGACGTTTCGGTGGGGAACAGGCACGCCGCAATCGTGTCTCCGCTTGCCCAGATAAGCGTTCCGTAAGGCAATTCGTAGTAGCCGAGTTGCAGCATATGTTCAGATGCCGCTACTTCGGTGCAGTCGGGATCAAGATTGAAAACCGATTCTTCGTCAACGACCAGATAATCAACTTCTTCATCATCGGCAAAAGCTTCAACAGGTTCAAAGCCGCGATGCAGGCTTGCTGCAAGCACGCCTGCTCCCACAGCACCATAGAGGAAATGGCGCCGCGATAAAAGAATCTCTCCATTTGATGAATGCTTTGACACTGGTCGGTTCTTTCTCTTCAAGGCGAAAGCTTCACACACGCTTCATATGTCACTCAAACGCCTTGCTTTACTTTGCACGTTTATTGTGTCATTTCACGCGTGGTTCCAAGGGAAAACAAGCAAAATTGCTACAATAAATGCAAATGCACGACCTAAAGACAAGGCTGCTTAATTCAAGGACGGCAAGCAACACCACCAAGACTAAGTCTGAGGAGAGATTCATGAGCAACGAAACTCGGCGCATATTGCTAGTAGAAGATGAAAAAGCCATTCGAGATGCGGTAACGGCATATCTTGAGCGCGAGAATTATTGGGTGACGGCGGTAGGAGACGGGCAAGAAGCTCTCGAAGAGTTTTCAAAGCACCACTTCGACCTTGTTATCCTCGATCTCATGCTCCCGCGCGTTCCTGGTGAGCGTGTTTGTCGGGCGATTCGCGACAATTCCGATGTGCCCATTATCATGTTGACCGCAAAAGGTGAAGTGGAGGACCGCATCATCGGTCTTGAACTCGGCGCTGACGACTATCTGGTGAAGCCCTTCAGCCCTCGTGAACTGGTCGCGCGCGCCCGTGTACAGCTTCGTCGCTCGCATGCGGAATCAGAGCCCCAGCGAGAAGTTCTTGAATTTGGCGAATTAACCATCGACGTTTCGGGTCATAAGGTGTTAGTCAATGGCGAAGAAATTGATTTGACGGCAAGCGAATTCAAGCTGCTGACCACGCTTTCGCGTTATCCTGGACGGGTGTATTCCCGCATGGAATTGGTGGAAAAGGTGCTCGGCTATGATTTCGAAGGCTATGAGCGCACCATCGACAGTCACGTGAAGAATCTTCGTGCGAAAATCGGCGACAATCCGCGCAGCCCGAAATGGCTCCACACGGTTCATGGCGTCGGCTATCGTTTTGAAGACCCAACCAAGGTTTCTCAGTAGCCTATCAGTAGCCTAGGGCTTTCCAACAAAGAAGAAAAGGGTAAGCATCATAACCGGTGAGCAATAAACAGAACACGACGATAATCAATCAGAAAGAAAGGCTGTCCCAACGAATCAAGTGGAAAAGCCTTTCTTATTCTAGGAGACTGACCATATCCTTTGCGCTGATTGCCGCTATGACCGCTTTGGTGGCAATCGGAGTCGTTTCCTACGTTTGGGAACAGCATTTCCGAACCTATACTACCGAAAACATTCAAATCCTTGCGAGCAAAACAGCCGAGCAGATTGCGGAAGAATACCGAAAGACCAACGACTTGAGAAGTTCGTCGGTTCCTGCGCGCTACGCGAGTTTGTACGCGAACGGCATTGGCGTGAAGGTGGTTCAAAAAGGTGGCGACAAGGAAAACGTCGTTTACGATTCAACGGTTTTGGAATTTAGCGAAGGCAACACATCGCCCTCGCTTGAACCGAAAGCCCCCATTCAGACAAAAACCGCCGACATCATTGTTGACGGAGAATCAGTCGGATACGTTCGTATTTGGGTGTACGGAACCGATACCTTGCTGCGCGCAACCGACGAACAATTCCGCAAAAATTCCTATCAAGCCATCATATTCGCCAGCGCACTGGCAATCGTTCTCGCCATGTGCCTGGGCTTTTTGTTCGCCCGCAACTTGGTGAACCCCATCAATCGCATGACGAAAACGGCACAAGCCATCAAAAATGGCAACCTTTCTGCGCGCACCGAACTGACGGGTGATGACGAAATTGCGCGTCTGGGGGCAACCTTTGACGCAATGGCGGACTCGGTCGAGCACGACCGTGAACTGGAGCGCCGCCTGACAACCGACGTCGCTCACGAATTGCGTACCCCGCTTATGGCGATACAGTCAACCGTTGAAGCGATAGTCGACGGCGTATTTGCGGCAGACACCGAACGACTTGAAATCGTGAATTCGGAAGTGGAGCGCCTTGCTCGCTTGGTGGACGCTTTGTTGCGTCTTGCACGGCTCGAAAACCGCAATACGCGCCTGAACGAAGAAGTGATTGACGTGGGAGAACTTGTTTCAGGAATCGTTGTTACCCACGAAGCCTTCGTTGATGATTCGGGGCTTACGATGACATTCCAAGCGGACAAAAATGTACACATTTTCGGGGATGCCGACATGATTAGTCAGGCAACAACCAACCTGATTTCAAATGCGGTTCGCTATACGCCTGAAGGCGGGCACATCGGCGTGCGCGTCAAGCAAGGAGAACTCATGGCTTCCATCGCCGTGCAAGACACGGGCATCGGGCTGACTCCCGAAGAAGCGAAAATGGTGTTCTCCCGTTTTTGGCGGGCTGATGCAGGACGTAGTCGCGAACACGGCGGTCTCGGCGTTGGTCTGGCGGTTGTAAAAGAAATCGTCGACAGGCATGGCGGTTGGGTACAAGTTGAAGGAAAGCCCAATCAAGGCGCCACCTTCACGATACATATTCCTCTCTACAACGAAGCAACGGCAAAAAGTCGGGCGCGGAGTAGAGATAAGAAACCTAAGTGGAATTAGGGTAGAGAAAGCCAGGGTAGGGAAAGCTCGGGTAGGGAAAAGCTAGGGTGAAAGGAACAAGATGGCAGAAATGGGCATTGCCCCCGATTCGCAGGGGAAAGTACGCGATCTCTACGATTTAGGCGAAAGTCTTTTACTCGTAGCATCTGATCGGATTTCAGCATTCGATTATGTTTTAGAAGACGATATCCCTCACAAAGGTACGGTACTCACGCAGCTTTCGTGTTTTTGGTTTGAGCTGCTTGAAGGCGTGGTCGACAATCACTTGATTTCAGCCGACGTTGCCGATTTGCCTGAACAATTCAAGCCCTACGAGGATTACCTGCGCGGTCGTTTCATGCTGGTGAAAAAAGCTGCCATGTTTCCTGTGGAATGCATTGTGCGCGGCTATCTTGCTGGCAGCGGCTTGAAGGAATACGAAAAGCAAGGGACGGTTTGCGGCATTGCGCTTCCCGAAGGCTTGGTCAATTCCTCAAAGCTTGCTAAGCCTATTTTCACGCCTTCAACAAAAGCCGAAATAGGCGACCATGACGAAAATATCAGTTTCGAAAAAGCAGGCGAGTTGCTGGGCGAAAGTGTGGCACTCAAACTTTCCGAACTTTCTCTTGAGGTTTACCGCAAAGCCCGCGACCATGCCGCCGAACAGGGAATTATCATTGCCGATACCAAGTTTGAATTCGGCGTTGTGGACGATAAAATTATCCTTGCCGACGAAGTGCTCACCCCCGATTCTTCGCGCTTTTGGGCGGCAGATGCCTACCAAGAAGGCCTCGACCAACCAAGTTTTGACAAGCAGTTTGTGCGCGATTGGCTGGACGCGAATTGGGACCGCACGGGTAACCCCCCTCGTTTGCCGCAAAACATCATTGAGAAAACGAGCGAAAAATACATTCAGGCATATGAAAGAATTACAGGGAAAATCTTTAGATATAACTAAGACAAGGTATTCGCTATTGAAAACATTCGGTATTATGAGACCAATCAATACGAAAAGGTCATGCAATACCCAGGAGGGAGCCTAAAAATATGAGTCAGCGAAATCCGATGAACGACCGCTACCAAAACGACAGCAAGCAGGGGCAAACACGCAGAAGCGCGGCTACGGCAAAACCGAAATCGAAGGCTGCGGCAAGCGTGAGGATGCAAAGCACCACAAAGACCCCGCAGCAAAAAAAGGCAGCGGCGCGAGCAAAACGCCAAGAGGAAGCAGCGTTTGAGCGCCAGCATTACAATCCACCCTCAGAAGAATATAAAAAGTGGAAGAAAATCTGGTGGATACTTCTGGGCTTTGCGATACTTACGACCGTTTCATCTTTTATTATGCGTATGTATTTCAGTGTTCCTGAACCTATCGTGATGACCATTCTGGGTGCGGGATACATCGGCATCATCGGTGCTCTTATCATTGATTTTACGAAAGTCCGCAAAATTCGCCGCGAATATCAAGTAAGCATGGCGAATAAAACAAGCAAGGAAGCACGGGCTGAAGCAAAGAAGGAACATGCGGCTGCGCTTGCGGCAAAGAAAACCGAAGCGTTGACTGCTGAAAAAGCTAAAGAGGATCGTCTCCAAGCAGGTGAACCTGCTAAGAAAGGGCTGCTTTCTTTCCTTAACCTAAAAGATTCAGCAGCGCGGGCTTCAACGGCGAACAAGGAAGCGGCACGCAAAGCAAATAAAGCTGCGCAGGCAAATCGTGCGACAACCAACGCTCAAGCCGACAAGGCAACCAAACCTGTCCGTGCAGCTACAGCAGGAAAAGCAGGGCGCGCAACGCCAGCGCCAGGACAAGCTGCGGCAAACAAGGCAGCTGCTGCAACAAGCAAGGCAGGCAAGGCGGGCAAGACAGTCAGGACAGCGGGGGAAGCCGTCGCAAGCAAGACAGCCGCCGCAAGCAAGACAAGCAAAGCGGCAGGCGCAGTTGCGGCAGGAAAGGCAGCTGCGGCAACCAAACCCGAAAAAACAATTCAGATGCCGAAACAAACCGCAGCAGACAAGGCGGCAGCAGGTAAGGCAGCTGCGACAATAGGCAAGACAAGCAAAGCAACCCGTGCATCTCAAGCGGCTAAAGCAAGTCAAGCAAGCAAAACTGTTCAGGCAGTTGGAGCAAGCAAAGAAGACAAGGCTGTTCAAGCTGACAAGGCAGCGCGGGCGGCTAAGGCAGCTGAAGCGGCGGCTCAAGCCGACAAGGCAGCGCGGGCGGCTAAGGCAGCTGAAGCGGCAAAGTCAAGCAAACCTGCCCAAGCGCCTCAGTCAAGCAAACCTGCCCAAGCGACCCAAACAAGCAAGACGACCCAGCCAGCCAAGCCGAGCCATGCTGCTAAACCTGCCCAGCCAAGTGAGTCGAGCTCTGTTGGCAAGCATGCCGACCCAAGCACGCCAAGCCACATCGGCAAGCATGCCGACACGAGCGCACCGAGCCCCATTGGCAAACATGCCGAATCAGGCACACCAAGCTTTGCAGGTAAGCACGCCGAGCCGAGCAAGCCCAACCATGCGGCTAAACCGTCTCAGGCAAGCAAGGAAAAAGAATAGCTGGAAAAAGATGCAACGAAGCCAACGAAGCTAGCTAAGCCAACGAAGCCAACGAAGCTAACTAATGAGAGGGCGCAATCAAAAGGTGCCTCGACCGAGCAGATAAAGAACCGATTAACGAAGGGACATACATGAAACGCTACGAAATATTCGTCACAGCCAAAGAGGGCATTTTCGACCCAGCGGGTGAAACTTCGAAAAACGCACTTTTGAATCTTGGATACGAAGGAATCTCTCAGGTGCGTATCGGCAAATTCATTGAACTCGATGTTGAGGATACGGTCAGTGACGCTGAAGTAAGCGAAATGTGTGAAAAGCTTTTGGCAAATCCTGTTATTGAAGATTACGAGATAAAGGCTTAAAGGGGCGAGAGGACAGCATATGAAATTCGGAGTTGTTCGCTTCCCTGGCACGAATTGTGAACAAGACGCGCTTCACGCCTTGAACCACATGGGGCTTGAAGCTGAATACGTCTGGCACCAAGAATCAAACTTGGATGGCTTCGATGCCATTGTGTTGCCAGGTGGATTTTCTTACGGCGATTATCTGCGCTCGGGAGCCATTGCGCGTTTTTCGCCCGTGATGAACGAAGTGGTACGCCTTGCGAAGAGGGGAAACCCTGTTATTGGGATTTGCAACGGGTTTCAAGTGTTGACCGAAGCACATCTTTTACCAGGCGCGCTCATTCGCAACAAGAAACTGAAATTCCTCTGTCAAAACACGCATTTACAGGTGCAAGATTCCATCTGCCAATGGCTTGATGTCAAGCCAAAAACTGTGCTCGACATCCCTATTTCTCATCACGATGGCAACTATACCTGCACACCCGACGATTACGCGCGCCTGCTTGAGGAGCGCCGCATTGTGCTGCGCTACTGTGAAGCAGATGGCTCTCTTTTGCCTGACAGTGCACCGAATGGTTCATTTGAAAATATTGCGGGTATCTGCAATGGTGCAGGCAATGTTTTCGGATTGATGCCGCACCCCGAACGCGTGGTTGACGGCGTTTCAGGAAACACCCAAGGGCAAGCCTTTTTCGAGACGATTGTTGCTCAGGTAAGCTAAAGGGACAAATCACGATGACGCAAAAAACACCTCTTAAAACACCTCTTGTCTTGCACGGCAAAAAATATAAACAAGAACGGATTGGTTGACCATGGCACAGATTGCAAAACCGATATGCAATAACGTAGAAACCCTTGACTCGAACCTGGCTGCTCGTGTGGCTCTCGAATTAGGGCTTTCTGCAGAAGAATACGAAAACGTGGTGAAAACCCAAGGGCGCAGACCCTCGCTTACGGAATTGTATATCTATTCACTTATGTGGTCAGAACACTGTTCCTATAAACACTCGCGCGCTCAGCTGCGCAAGTTTTCAAGCGAAGGCGAACACGTCTTGCAAGGACCAGGTGAAAACGCGGGCGTTATATCGGTGGGGGACGGCTGGGCGGTTGCGTTTAAGATGGAGTCGCACAACCACCCAAGCGCCATCGAACCTTACGAGGGTGCGGCCACTGGTGTGGGCGGTATCATTCGCGACATTTTTACGATGGGCGCGCGTCCCATCGCTTCAATGAATTCCCTGCGTTTCGGCACGCTTGACAAGCCGCGCCAGCGCTATCTTTTGGACGGAGCCGTTGCGGGCATTGGCGGGTATGGTAACTGTCTTGGTGTTCCCACCGTTGGTGGCGAAATATACTTTGACAAGGCATACGAAGGAAACTGCCTGATTAACGCTTTTTCGCTGGGCTTGATGCGCGAAGAAGATTTGACCCGTGCCGTGGGTAGTGGGCCTGGCAACCCTGTTGTGCTCATCGGAAATTCCACAGGGCGCGATGGCATTGGTGGCGCTTCGGTGCTCGCTTCGCAAGAATTTGACGAAGCGGCGGAAAATAAACGTCCCGCCGTACAGGTAGGCGACCCCTTTGAAGAAAAACTGCTTATCGAAGTATGCCTTGAACTGCTCGGGCGCGGAAAGTTCGTCGCCTTAGGTGATTTGGGTGCAGCAGGCTTGACCTCAAGCGCTTCAGAAATGGCAAGTCGCGGCGGCGTTGGCATCGAAATTGACGTACAAAAAGTGCCTCAACGCGAAACCGAAATGAAGCCTTTCGAAATCATGGTGAGCGAAAGCCAGGAACGCATGCTTGCCGTGGTGCGTCCCGAAGATGTCGCCGATGTTGAAGAGGCCTGCAAACGCTGGGGCGTAAAGTGCTCCGTTATCGGGCAAATCACCGACACAGGGCGTTTTGTGGTTCGCGACACCAGTCTGCCGACAGACCGTCAAATTGTTGCCGACATGCCTGCGCTTCAGCTTGCCGAAGATGCTCCGTTGTATTACCCCGAAAGCAAACGCCCGTCTTATCTGGACGAAGTGGCGGCTTTCGACCCCTATACCTTGAATTTTCCCGATGACGTTGAAACACTTTCAGCTCATTTGCTGGCACTGTTGGCAAGTTCCAATATCTGTTCACGCGAATGGGTATGGCGGCAATACGATCATCAAGTACAGAATTCAACCGCGCTTTTACCAGGAGCCGACAGTGCTGTGGTGCGTGTTGGTGCCCCAGGGCGCGGTGCAATAAGTTCCCGCGGCATCGCCATGACCACTGATTGCAATGGTCACTACTGCTGGCTTGACCCTTACACGGGTGCCAAGATTGCTGTTGCCGAAAGCGTGCGCAATCTTGCGTGTGTGGGCGCAACGCCCTCTGCGCTTACGGATTGCCTCAACTTCGGCAATCCCGAAAAGCCCGAAGTGTTCTACACTTTTGAGCGTGCCATCGACGGCATGAGCGAAGCGTGCAAATTCTTCGAAATACCAGTTATTTCAGGTAACGTGAGTTTCTACAACGAAAGTTTCGGCAACGCAATTTATCCGACCCCTGCCGTTGGCACTGTGGGCGTAATGGATGACTACACAAAATACGCGACCCCCGCATTCAAGCAGGTGGGCGACACCATCATTCTTGTTGGAGAAACTGCTGATGAACTAGGTGGAAGCGAATACCTCAGCGTTCTTTTTGATGAACTGCGTGGCAGCTGCCCTGCGTGTGATTTAGAACTTGAGCGCGACACGAGCGCTCTTGTGCGCCAGGCAGTCGCCGATGGTATTGTTGCCAGTGCGCACGACATCAGCGAAGGAGGAGCCGCGGTTGCTCTCGCAAAGTGCGCCATCGCAGGCAATCTTGGTGCGCAGGTTGTTCTCGACGACGATTTGCCTCCTGCGGCAAGCCTTTTCGCCGAAACGCAGGCGCGCTTTATCATCAGCGTGGACAACAGTAATGCTCAAGAATTCATTGAGCGTCTCGTTGCCGCGCAAGTTCCCTATTCAGTAATTGGCGAAGTTGTTGACGCGAGAGATGGTATCATCATAGAAGAAAAAGTAAAAGTAAGCCTTGACGAAGCAACGCACGCCTTCAAGAACGCTCTTGAGGAAATGCTTCGCTAGCTGCAACGTTGTTGCGAATATCAAGTGATTTAGTAGTAATTAGACGACGAGTGATACGAACATGACAGAACCTGAAAAGCCGAATCAAGCAGGAAAACAATCCCTAACCATTCTGGCGATTATTTTCTTCCTTACTATCGTTGGTTTTGCGATGCCAGGTAACCTTGGGCAAGAAGGCATGAAAAAAGAAATCGCTGCAATGAGTCCTTTTTCGGTTACCCCCCTTTCTGCTTCTCCCGAGTTTATCAAAAAGCCGTACTCTTTGGATAACCCCCTTCCTCACACCTTGTTTCTTGGTCAATGGAAACCAGACCCCCCGACCCTTTCTGTTCTCGACCCGTCGTTTCCTTTGGCATCCTATACTCAAAAGATTTCGTTTATCAGTCAATATCCCGAACTTCCTACGGGATGCGAAGCCGTTTCGCTCACGATTGTTTTGAGCAGCATGGGTTTTGAATTGGAAAAAACAACTATTGCCAAATCGTATCTGCCGTATTCCGATGGCGACTTCGTCAATTCGTTTGTGGGTGACCCCTACACTGCTGATGGGATGACGATATATCCACCAGGGCTTACGAAGGCGGCAAACGACTTTTTTACCAAGACAGGTTCGGTAAAAAGAGCCTTCAATATCAGTGGTGTCGCCTTCGATGAACTCATTACCTATATCGACAAAGGTTATCCCGTTGTTGTTTGGACAACTATCGACAATTCTTTTCCTGATTTCACCGATTTAGAAATCGACGGTTGGCGCTGGTATAAAAGTGAACATTGCGTAGTGCTCTATGGACTTGATCGCGAGACCAATCAGGTGTTCATAGCTGACCCCGTAAACGGCGAGGTGCAATATAGCGCCGATATTTTCCGCACCATTTTTGAAGCATGCGGAAGCATGGCGATGGTCATCTACTAGGCTTTTTTGTAGCAAAACAATGAACACGAAAACTATTTTTAGAAAAGGAACGTGCGCGCGATGAACGAAAAAGCATCTTCCATAAACGGGCTTATGAAGCTTCTCAATATGGAAATCGTCGAAGCAAGCAAAACACGCGTTGAGATGAGCATGCCGATTACCCCCGACCTCTATCAGCCGTTTAATTTTGTGCATGGGGGTGCAACGATTGCCTTGCTTGAAAGTGCCGCAAGTTACGCTGCTGAAAAAAATGCAAATTTGGAAGTTGAAACGGTTTTTGGCGTTAACGTCAACGTCAATCACCGCAAAAGTGGAAAAAGCGGCACGCTCAGGGGAATTGCAGAACTCGAAAGGCATGAAGGCGCAAAATACTACTGGCGTGTGGTGGCGCTCGATGATGAAGGTGATGTTGTTTCGGAAGGAACCATTCTGACGCTTACCGTCAGCTACGAACGTTTGGCTGAAAAAGCAGCGCGTAAAGGTGCAAAAAACGCTGCGAAATAGGGTAGAGTAAAACGGACTAAGAGGAAGGAAGCACCTATGAAAGGTTTTCGGCTTAATCCCGATACGGATTATGTGGCAGGTATTCTCAAAGGACTCCAAAAACGTGAAGGGCACTGTCCGTGTAGGGTAAATGTTGACGATACCACACTGTGTCCATGTGATGAATTTGTTGGCAAAGGCATCTGCAAGTGTGATTTGTTTATTCCCCTTGAGGAAGCAGAAGCAGAAGCAGAAGCAGAGGAAGAAGAAGCAGAAGCAGAGGAAGAAGAAGCAGAAGCAGAGGAAGAAGAAGCAGAGGAAGAGGAAGAGGAAGAGGAAGAGGAAGAGGAAGAGGAAGAGGAAGAGGACTAGAGGTCCCCCGAAGGAAAAGGTTTGCTTACATGTCTGTCGCGCTGAGCTTGACGCTGGTAATAGTTTTTCTCTTGATGAATGCGTTTTTCGTTGTTGCGGAATTCTCCTTAGTAAGGGTTCGAAAATCCCAAATTGAAATGGCGATTGACTCCAAGAAGGCGGGAGCAATTCACGCAAGAACCATCACCGAAAACGTTAATGCGTATCTTTCGGCGTGCCAGCTGGGCATCACCCTTGCTTCTTTGGCGCTCGGCTGGCTGGGCGAACCAGCGGTTTCAAAACTTATCCATCCTTTTTTCGACCTGTTCGGTATGCCCGATGTGGTGGTATCGGCTATTGCGGTAGCTATCGGTTTCACGGTTATCACGGCACTGCACATCGTTGTAGGTGAACTCATTCCTAAATCACTGGCGATTTTTAGCACCGAGCGTTATGCTCTTTTCACAGCGACTCCGCTTGTGTGGTTTTACCGCATCACCTATCCTATCATGTGGTTTTTCAACACGATAACGAACGGGGTACTGAAGCTTTTCGGGCATGATGTAACCAAGGAAGACAACGCCTATACCGACGTGGAATTAAAGCTGCTTGTTGAGCAGAGCGCCGAGAGCGGCTACGTTGACCTTGAGCAAAGCGAATACGTGAGCAACATTTTCGACCTTGACGATAAAGATGCTGAAGCGATTATGACGCCCCGTACCGAACTCGTGTGCTTTGATGTCGAAGACGAGCTTGAAGAAAATCTCAAGATGGTGCGGCAGTACAAATACACGCGCTATCCCGTAATACGGGGAAACAAAGACGACATCATCGGGCTGGTGCACATCAAAGACCTCTACGGACTCAGCGCTGAAGCCACCACCCAAGACCTTAATATCAGGATGATTCCTGCTGTTCCTGCAGGGCTTACGGTTGATAGGCTCATGCAGGTGTTGCAGGAAAAGCGCACGAAGATGTGTGTTGTCGTTGACGAACACGGCGGCACGGCAGGTATCGTTACGATGGGCGATGTCATGGATGAAATCGTAGGGCGCTTCGAGGACGAATATACGCACGATAGCGAAGATGTGAAAAAGCTGGGCGAGGGGCACTATCGGGTTGATGGCACGATGCCCGTTGATGAATTGTATGAACTTATCGGCTTCGAATTGGAACAAACAGGCTTTGAAACAGCGGGTGGCTTGCTTTTTGAACTATTCGACCAAATTCCTGACGAAGGCGATACGACATCGGTTGAACAAGAGGGCATCAAGGCGACGTTTACCGTGGAAAAGATGGATAATCTTCGCGTTGACATAATTGAGCTGGTGGTCGAAAAGCTGTCGGATGAGGCACAGTCGGGCGAGGTTTTTTGAAAAACCTAATTATGAGAAAAACTCTCAAATTATTGCGAAATACTGCATAATATAACTACTTTTTGTAATAAAACTTGTATTTTTTTGAAGATTGCATGCTTTTCTAAAACGAAGCATAGTATCATAAAGTTGCCGTGTTATGCGGCATCAGTCGGCTTGTCTTATCCGTCGTATCCTAGGGATGGAAGAAGCGGCAGACTACTAAAAGGTCTATGGCATGTGTGAACGATTGCGATCCTACCACCCCTAGGCAATAGGAATCATGTGCTGTGGACCTTGATTATTTTCTATCCCCGTCATTGCGCTCCGTGTCAAGCCCCCCGTCATTGCGGGCTTGACCCGCAATCTTAGTTTCGCGGTCACTAGCGAAAGGGTCTCAGTTCACCCGTTTCGCTACTCAGATTCTGCGAATCTTCGTGCGCTTCACTGCTGAAATCATAGTAAGCTACTAATCAGTGTTCAGAGAGAACTTCGACCCCTTCGCCAGGAACCGCTTTTATCGAACCTGTGTTAGGAGGGAGCGCATAACCTAACACGTCCCATTTTTGTCATTGCGAGCCTGACCCGCAATCTTTCCCCTGCTCTAACGGAAATGTTTCACGTGAAACATTTGTACGTTTTTCGCCCTTGGTCATTGCGAGGAGCTTAAGCGACGAAGCAACCTAGTCGTTGATTTGCGGGTTGACACTCTTGTGTAACCGCTTCCAGCACGTCATTGCGGGTCTGCCCCGCAATCCTTGCCCTTTTCGTCAGCGCTATTTAATTCCGAGGCGTTTGAGCATAAAGGCGTTGGCTTCGTTTTCAGCCGTGTCGTCGAGGGCGGGCAATTCGCTTAGTTGAAGCGCCCTTTTAAGGAGCACGTCAGCAATCTGTGGATTTTTAGCTAACAGAGGTCCTTGCACGTATGACCCGACAAGGTTTTTATAGAGCACTCCGTCCAGCTTTTCCGTTTCGTTGTTTCCGAAGCCAAACGAAGATATAACCTGACCAAATGGGCGCACCTTGCTTCCAAGAAACGTTCTTTCCGTATGATTTTCATAGCCGACAACGGGCTGTATCGCGAGTTCGGTTTCAAGGACGACATCGCTCACCAAGCGCTCTGTTTTGCTATCAGTGCGCTTCGTCACCATGTCAAGTAGTCCAAGTCCCGCTATTTTTTCATCGGCAACTAAACATTCGTGCCCGAGAAGTTGAAAACTTCCGCCCGTGGCAAGAAGAACTCCGTCGTTTTCCACGAAATCGCAGAGTGCTTCTTTTATGCCCTGCAATTCTTCGAGCGCCAACATCTGCTCACGACCCGAACAATCTCCTAAAAGAACGATGTCGCCCTCGGCAAAAGCAAGCTTTTGACCACGTGTTACCGAAACAACCTCAACAGGAATAGCGCGCCATTCGCAACGCTTTTTCAAGCAGATAAGATTACCCTTGTCGTTGAGCAGGTTGCAAAAAAGATGAACGATTCTCACGCCCGAGCCGTAGCTTGCGTGAGAAAGGGTCTCTGCATAAGTGTCTGCATCAACCCTGCCGTCCGTCGCGGTTTGGTCGGAGCTGAAAACACCACCTTGGGCAGCATCTGTTTTTTGTGCACGTTGCAGCAATTCTTCTTTTACGCGGGGCAAGGCGGTGTAGTTAGCAATCAGATAGGCACTCCCTGCAAAACTTTGCTGCGCCAAGCGGTCGAAGATATCGTGAGCGCCCTCTACCAACTCTGCCGAAATTCCCGCGTATTTCAGACGCAGCTGCACGTCGTTTTTGCGCGCCCCTCCCGCAAACACCCTCATGTCTGTGTGAGTTGCAAGTTTTTCAAAATCAATATCCCACAGCCACGATACGTCGTGCCCGTCCCCCTCTTTGTCGTTTACGAAAAAGGCTGCTGCAACCGAGCCCGTGTCCTGCATAATCAAAGAAAGATTTTGGTCGAAACCTACGGGGTTTTTTGCCAGATTAAGCAATGTCTGTTTTCCTTCGACAGCAAAACGCTGCAAACGTCCGTTTTGAGGGTCGAAATCATCAAGCGCTTCTTGGAAATCCCTTGCCGAAGCGCCCAGCAAAAGAGACTGGCTTACAACAGCAAGCAGATTGTAAACCATGTAAGCGCCACTATATGCAGCCACGACCTGCGCCTGTTCTTCCTGAGCACGCAAAACCGTGAAAGAAAGTCCTTGCGCATTCACCTTGATGTCAAAAGCGGCGAAATCAAGGCTTGGACGCCCGAAATCGCAGGCTCTACAAGCGTAAGAACCCAGCTGCCCGTAGGAACGAAATACGTAATCGAGCGCCCCCGAACACATCTGGCACAACTCTGCTTCGCTGCCCACAGGGGATGTTTCGTTCACGGGACTTGCAAGTCCCAGGGCAATAGTTGGGTTGAGAACTTTTGCTGCAATAGCGGCGCATAAGGGGTCGTCCGCGTTGAAAACAAACGTTGTTTGCGGGGAAGATTTGAGAGCCGCAATGATGGCATCTTGTATCGCCGTAATTTCTCCCACGCGGTCAAGTTGGTCGTGGAACAAATTGAGAAGCAAGAGATAGTCGGACTTCAACTGCGGCAAAACTTTCGCTACCCACAGTTCATCACATTCGAAAATGCCCCAATCGGCTTTGCCTGCCTGTAACAAAGCAGTCGCAATACCCGAATCAAGATTGGCGCCGCCGCGATTACAGATTACCTTCAAGTGCGCTTTTTCAAGCGTGTCAGCGATTAAGTTGCTAACGGTAGTTTTTCCGTTCGTCCCACACACCACAACCGAGCCTTTTTGCAGATTTTTTGCAAGCCCTGAAATTATGTGGGGGTCAGCATAAAGCGCAAGTTTCCCTGGGAAATTTTCTGCAGGACGATGAAAGACATGCCGCAATCCCCAAGTGCTCAGTGCGCTTATTCCTTTTGCAGCAGCTTGTCGCACGCCCATATTTGTTTCATCCTTGCCCGTTTTGAGTGATAGTTTTTTGTAGCCTTCAGTATAAACGCGCACACCCATCGCCCTTGAGTGCTTCATATAAATTGCAAGGGTTGGTGCCTTTGTAGTTGCTGCGGCGCTAACAAAAAAAGCAAAGTTTATTGCACGGCGCTGAAAATGCAAGCGGTCGACACAAGTGCCGACCGCCGCAAACAGAGAGATGCTTTCTTTTCTTGTCTTTGCGAGCTTGTCTTTGCGAGCGAAACGAAGTAATCGAGCCTGTTACTTTTCTGCTGCTTCCTGGATTGCTTCGCCGCTTCGCGTCTCACAATGACGAAAAGACAAAGTTGCCTACGCTTCGATATTCCTACCAGCAGCGTTAAGCCCTGCCAGACGTCCGAAGGTAAGGGCTGTTGCCAAGGAAATGCCCGCAACAGTTACGGGGTATTCAACGAGATAACGACCACCCTGGGCATTGCCGCCAATAAAGAGACCTTCGATAGGCTCGTTGTCGGCATTCAAAGGCTGAAGTTTTCCATTTACCTGAATGCCGCCCATGACAACAAGCATGCCTGCATTGGTGAAGGGGCATGCGAAAAACGGCGGGTTTTCCAAAGCAAAAAGACGACGAGGGTCTTTTCCGAAATCTTCGTCATGGCCTTTTTTGCAAAGTTCGTTGTAGCGGGCAATGGATGCTTGTACTTGTTCAAGCGGAAGTCCCATGCCAACAGCCAGTTCTTCGATGCTCTCGGTAATAACTCCGCCACTGTTAGCAACGCGCTCTTCGACCATAGCTTTCGTTGTCCAGCCAAGGCCAAAACCAGCAAGGACGGTTTCGTATTGGTCTATTTCTTCATCGGGTACGAAGTGGTTTGTGTAACCATGCCCATCAGGCATTGCCGCGATTTGTTCGGGCCAGGCAGAATCGAATATCTGCCAGGACTTAAGCCCGCGCGCCCGCATGTCGGGGTTGTTTGATTCGGGCTGGCGTGAGAGTTGGTTGGCGATAGGTTGTCCAGGGATATCTTCGTTCATGAAACGGTTTCCCTCCATGTTTAACTGAAGATAGCTGTTTACGCCGAGTGCTCCGCCCATGTGGTGGGTCATCGGAGCAAGAGGGCCAAGCTCCATGTGTCCGCCTGCCCACATTGCCATCAAGTGTCCGTCACCCGTGTCGGCGGGATTTCCCGTAGCATCGGTCACGGTGTAGTAGCACGGAAATTCGCTTGCCCACGGTATGTAGTAGTCGCGCATTTCGTGATTGTTGCCGAAATCGCCCGTGGTGATAACCACAGCAGAAGCGTTTATCTGCGTGTAATTGCCGTCAGCATCATGCACATAAGCCCCGACAACCTTGTCGTCCTCAACAATAAGCTGTTCTCCCCAGGTGGCAAATTTAAGCTGAGCGCCCCCAGCTTCGGCAGCGCTGGCAGCAGCATCAAGTGCCCATTGCATATTCGGGTTCGTGGTGATGGTTCCGTGGAAGTACGGGAAGTATTCGGTGGTGTGGTCATAGCTTTCAAGCGCGGGGAAGCACTTGGGACGAATGTAGAAAGGCTTATCGGTTTGCTGGTTAGCAGCAGTGCTGGTAAGCACTTCGAAATCGGCACCTTCGACAAACCAGTCGAAGTCGGCACCAGAATGGTCGTACCAGTAATTCAAAAAAGCAGGGGTTGGGCGATAGCACATATCTTTCATAAGTTGATTGACGATAAGGTCTTTGCCTGCCCACTTGATGCCAAGATCTTTTTGGATTTGGGAATCAATTACGCCGAAATCGCCCGCCATAGAAACAGCGGTTAGTTCGGCAGCTTTGTCAATCCCGATGACGCGTGCCCCTTCGTCAGTCGCTGCTTTGACAGCAGCGCAGCCCGCAAGACCAAGACCGATGACTAAAACGTCGCAGTCAAGTGTTTCTTTGATGGTGTCGGGAATGGCGGGGGGTGTCATGAAACTTGGAGTAAAACTTGAAGGACTGCCTGTTTGGGCTCCTTCCGATGAAACTGTTGAAGCAGTGTTGCTCTCAGAAGCACCGCTTGGGGTACAACCGACGAGACTGGCGGCGCTGGCTGCTACGGCAGCACTTGCGCCAAGACCAATGAACGCGCGACGACTCAAACCTTTGTTTTCCATAATTTCCTCCAGATACTCAAGAGATGTGATAGCACGACCTTGCTTGTAACGGGGAAGTCAAGGTCGTGCCTTGCGAGAAAGCTAGCTCTTCACAAAGGCAGCCTCGGACTTGAGGTGGTAGAAAGGCTACCCGCACGTGAAGAGCTTTAGCTTTGATACGGCACGACCCCGGACTTGAGGTGGTAGACGAAGCCGTGCCTTGCATATGAGGTTAGGTGAAGCAAAAAGTTCTTTCATCACCCAAACACGGGTGAAATTTGAGAATTTGAAGAAGAAAATCCCACCCGAAAAAGGTGAGCTGCGTATACCGACCTGCGAAAATAGAAAACTTTTTTCATTGAAGAATTTTCCAAAAAGGCTTGTTTTTGTAAACCAAAAGCAAAATTTGAGCGATAGATAAGGGCTTAAAGCATGACATTTAGTCAACAAAAGAATCGTGTTGCCAATTTTTCATAAGAAACATGAGCCTAAAGCAGTATACTTATGCACGGTTGGAATCAAATAATTGTAGGGGAACCGTATCTAGGGGTGATACTAGGCATGAAATACTTGCTTAATATGTTTGAAGGCATACACGCGCGCGAGATTTTCTTTTTTAGTGGGTATGCACTCTATCTTGTTTTCAGTCACATGACACTTACTTCGGCTACCACGCTTTCTTCTGCGGGTGAACTTGAGTACAGCATGCAGACTATGTTTTCGATTGCGGTGATAGGAACACGCATCATCACCTTTGTGGTGCTTTTAGTCTGTATGCCGCTTTTTCGAAAGATTTCTTTTACTGCTTTAGCGATTGTGACTGGGGCGCTTGCGCTGATGGGCTTTCTTGTTCTTGCCATGGTTCTTCAATTTGCAGCGGTCATTTCTTCCGTTTATGATTTTCTTCCGTGGCTTGCGTTTGGAGGGGTGCTTATTGGCTTTTCGGGGGCGGCAGCTATTTTGCTGTGGGCGCGGTTTTCAGCGACGCTTCCCTTGCGGCTGCTGTATTTCTACATAGTTTTATGCCATGCGGCAAGTTTGGTTATTTATTTCGTCATAACGTTTTTACCGCAGATAACAGGCTTGCCGATTGCTGCGGCGATGTTTATTGCGTCAATCGTCCTGGTTAAAAAATCGCTGGATTCACGTCCCGAACAGCAATGGGAATATTCTCGTCCGATGTTTAAGAAAACCTTGCGCAAGGTTTCGCATCCGATATTTGGAACCGCAATTCTCTATTTCATGAGCGGCTTGATGTTGCAAATATCAGGGCAACACGAAATTCCGTTGACGACATTTCAAAACACCTCGCTGTATTCGAGCGCTGTCGTTGTAATTTTGTTGCTTATCCCTGCTTTGGTAATCAAGCGTCCTCCGAAAATGGGGCAGGTCTATTCCATCACCCTTCCTGTTGCAGCCGCAGGATTTTTATTGCTGCCGCTTATCTGGAATGCGGCAGGCGGAATCGTCAATGCGTTTGTGCAGTTAGGAGCCATGGTTGCGGGTATTATCCTGTGGTGTTTGTTAGCGAACATATCCCGCGAAACGAGACTATCCCCGTTTTTACTCTTTCCGATAGCGTTGAGCATTACCGACGCCGCAGATCTGATAGGTGAAGTTATCGGAATGCTCCACGTGGACACTATTGCGCAAAGCGATATTGCGCTTACTACGGTGGCGTTGGTGGCGGTGTATCTGCTGCTGATGGCGGCACTGTTTCTCTTCAAAGACAAATCCTTCACCAAGTTGGAAGCCGAATCACACGAAAAGGCGTTAGCGATTGCCGTGCAACCCGAAACAGTCGTTGCCGCGCGCTGCGATGAAATAGCCGATTTACACCGTCTTACTTCCCGCGAGGGCGATGTGTTCATTTTGCTTGCACAGGGCTTTACTGTTCCTGTAATATCGGAGAAACTCTATGTGTCGGAAAATACGGTCAAGTCTCATGTGAAGAATATCTATCAGAAACTTGGCATCTCTGCCCGCTCTGATTTGATTGAATTGGTGAATGACGGTGAATATTACGGTTCTGGCGGTTGGCAAATTGAAAGAAAAGTTCTGGGTTGATGCCTGCGCCGAATACCTTAAGCGCTTGCGTGCGTATGCGAACGTCACCATAAAAGAAGTGGGGGATGTTGATCCTGCAAAGGCGGGGGGAGTGTCGGGGGCACTTCAAAAAGAAGCAACAGCGCTTCTGACAGCGATTCCCGCGCGAAGTTATATGATTCTTCTTGCGATTAAAGGTAAAGAACGCTCAAGCGAACAGCTTTCCGCCCACCTAGATGCTTTTGCGCTCAAGGGCACAAGCGATTTTGTATTTGTGATAGGCGGTTCTGAAGGCGTGCATGAAACGGTGATTGAGCGCGCCGATGAAACACTTTCTTTCGGACCCCTTACCTTGCCGCACAATCTTGCGCGCGTGGTTTTGCTCGAACAACTCTATCGTGCTTTCAAGATTTCCAAGAAAGAGCCCTACCACAAGTAACGCGTCATCAGGTGCGCCCTACAAAAACAACCAGCTACATGAAAATTGCGAGTCAAGCCCGCAGTGACGGGGATGCGCTCACAACGACGGGACGGCGCCCGCAATGACGAACGGAAGATGGTTTCAATTAGGCGTAGATTTCCGTTTCAACGACCAATTCGGTCTTTATTTTGGCAACCAAATTCTGCAACGCGTCGATACAGTTGGGTCGAATGTCGGCACCTATCAGCACGTACATGATGGAGTCGCCCACTTTGAGCACGCCTTCATTGAGCCATACCCGCACATAATAAACACCTTGCCACGTGAGTGCTTCAGCAACGGCGGCATCAACCCCGTCGGCATCGTAGGAAAACTCTATCACAGAAACATCGCCCAAGGCTTCTATGCCTTCACGTACTTTTTGTTTTGGGGTGATGCGCACAACGCCGTTGTGGGCGAGAAACATGCCGCATTGTTGTGCTTGTGGGTCAAGTTTTGCTTCTTTGAGCCATTGGTCAAGAGACGGTTCTGATAAAGCCATAGTGAATCCTTTCATCTGTTTTTTCTCAAACAATAAAGTCATCAGTTCGATGCATTATAGTACATGGATTAAGACAGCGAAAGCACGTATGGTATGATGCGAAGATAAGGAATCGGAGAGGTAGCTGTGGAGCGTTTCACCACCTTTATTACGGAGCACAACAAGCTCGTTGTGGGGGCGACCTTCGCCCTTGCCCTCGTTTGCGCGATACTCATTTTATTTGTCCGCGTTAACTATGACTTAGCCGCCTATCTTCCTGAATCAACTGAATCAAAACGCGCCTTTGATGTCATCGACGAACAATTCAACGAACGAGTGCCCAATGCTCGCGTTATGGTGCGCAACGTCAATATTGCCGAAGCGCTTGCGTACAAGGAAAAACTCCAAGCCATCGAACATGTGACTGAGGTTGTCTGGCTTGATGATGTGGCAAGCATCACAACCCCGCTTGAAATGCTTAATCAAACACTGGTTGAGGAGTATTATCACGAAGGCAACGCTTTGTTTGAAGTGGCCATTACTTCAGGCGCAGAACCTGCGGCGGTTGAAGAAATATATGCGCTTATTGGTCCTGATAACCACGTAACAGGGCAAGCGGTCAGCACTGCTGAAGCCGAGGTCATGACGGGAAACGAAACTACCAACGCAGTGATGATTTTGATACCGATTGTTATTCTGGTTCTCATTCTTTCAACACGGTCTTGGCTCGAACCCCTTTTCTTCTTGTTAGCTATCGGAGTTTCTATTCTTATGAACTTCGGAACGAGCATCATCATGGGCGAAATATGCTTCATCACCATGACGGTTTCGCCCATCCTCCAAATGGCGGTATCGCTCGATTATGCGATTTTCCTCCTGCACGCCTTCCAGCGCTTCCGCGAAACAGAATCAAATGTTGCCGAAGCGATGCGCAAAGCCATGAAAAAGAGTTTTGTGGCTATCGCGGCTTCTGCGGCAACTACCTTTTTCGGTTTTGCGGCGCTTATCTTCATGCGTTTTGGCATCGGCGCCGATTTGGGCTTGTCGTTGATGAAGGGTGTCGTGTTTTCATTTTTAAGCGTCGTTATATTCTTGCCCGCCTTTACGCTTATGGCATATAAGCTGATTGATAAAACGCAACATCGCCGCCTTGTTCCCAGCTTCAAAAATATCGGTAAGCCTTTTGCGCGTTTCCGCATCCCCGTGTTTTTGCTGGTTCTTGTAGTGATTGTTCCTTGCTTTCTTGCTCAATCTCACACGACGTTCACCTATGGGATGGAATCAAGTGTCGGAAGCGAAACACGTTCTGCCCGCGATACCGCAGTCATCAAAGAACAGTTCGGACACGTTATCCCCAGCGTGGTGTTGGTGCCGCGAGGAGACAGCGCCCGTGAAGCTGCCCTTGTCGAAAAGATTGAAACCCTCCCCAAGGTAAGTTCGGTGGTTTCTTATGCGAACAAGGTGGGAGTTGAAATTCCCGTGGGCTTTCTTGACGATGCAATTAACAACCGATTCTATTCAAACGAATATACGCGCATTATCGTGTATGCCGACATTTTGCCCGAAGGTGATGAGGCTTTCGGATTAATCGAAGATATTCGCAGCGCGGTGCAAAGTTATTACGGAGAGGCGGGAATGACAACAGGGCAGGTCGCTACGCTCTATGATATGAAGCTGGTTGTTACCGAGGACAACAAAATAACGAACCTGATTGCCGTGCTTGCGATTTTACTTGTCTTGATTATCGCTTTTAGATCGGCGGTACTTCCTCTTATCTTGCTCGCGACGATTGAATCTGCCATTTTCATCAATTTGGCGATTCCGTATTTCATGGACGAGACCCTTATCTTCATTGGCTTTTTGATTATCAACACCGTTCAGCTGGGGGCAACGGTTGACTATGCGATTCTTTTCACCGAAAACTATCGTACGTATCGCCAAACGATGAACGTGCACGTGGCATTGTTGAAAAGCTTTGGCGATGCGTTTTTCAGCATTCTTGTTTCGGCAAGCATCCTTGCTTCGGCGGGGTTTGCCCTTTGGATTACCTCAACGAACAACATCGTTTCGGTTTTAGGCTTGTTGCTGTTTAGGGGAGCCTTGCTTTCGTTTTTGATGGTGGTGACCTTCTTGCCAGCGGCGCTTCTTCTTTTCGACAAGGCGATTGGGCGCTTAACGTGGCGCGCGAATTTTTTCCAGGAAAAAGCAAAGCACGAACGGCCCAACAAACAGCGCAATAAAACGATTCCCGAGAAAGGGCTATCATGAACAGGGTTAGGGAAAAGATAGCAGGTGGTGTATCGTCAGGCACACTGTCGGGCACACTGTCGGGCACACTGTCAGGCATACTGTCCAGCACACTGTTTGTCGTGCTGATAGCTTTGCTGCTTTTCGGCATGGGAAGTTTTAGGGGGGAAACCCAAAGAGCATACGGCGATGAAGCTAGTGACGGATTCAACAAAACTCCCAAAAGCGAAGTTGTGTATGTGCGCCTCGATATGTCAGGTTCGCCCAAAGACATATTCGTGGTCAATGTTTTGAAACCTATCGGGTCAGGCATGCTTGAAGATTTCGGCGATTACGCGCGCGTGCTAAACCTCACCAATACCTCTGAGATTGTCTACGCAGAAGGGCGTGCGAGCGTTGATGTTAATGAAGACGTGTTTACCTATCAAGGGAATTTGCGCGAAAAGAAACTCCCGTGGAATATCAAGATTAGCTATATGCTTGATGGTAAAGAAATTGAAGCAGCAGACCTTGCGGGGAAATCGGGCAAGCTGGAAATCACCCTTACCACAACGCAAAACCGCTTCGTTAATGAAAGTTTTTTCGAGAACTACCTCATGCAGATATCCCTCACGTTTGCGGGAGACAAGACGCGCAGCGTAGCAGCGCCCGACGGGCAAATAGCGCTGGCGGGTTCGTCGACTCAGGTAACGTTTACGGCTTTGCCAGGCAAGGACAACACCTTTGTTGCGCGTGCGGAAGCTCTTGACTTTGAAATGGACGGCATCAGCTTTGCGGCAGTGCCTTTCAGTATGGCCTTCGATATTCCGAATACCGACGACCTCACTTCTTCTTTTGGCGAACTTGAACAGGGAATCAACGAACTAAGCGGCGGTGCCTTTTCGCTTGCACAAGGCGCACAGGAATTTTCAGGCGGGGTTGCGCAGCTGAATGCGGGAGTAGCAGGCTTGGAAAGCGGCGCGGCAGAACTTGCGGCAGGGGCTTCAACGCTTTCGGGTTCTTCTGCCACCATCAAAGAGGGGCTTGAGGGGCTGGCACAAAGCGGAAACGTTCTTGCGGGCGGTTCTTCTCAGATAAGCGAAGGCTTGCAAGACTTGAGCCAAGCAGCAATGGTTGCACAAGGGCTTTTTGCTGACCCACGCTTCCTGGAGTTTCTTGCGGCGGAAGAAAATGCCGATTTAGCGGGGGCTGCCTATGTGGCATCAGGGGTTGTGAGCGGCGTGCAAGATGCGGCTGCCAACTACGCTGCTTACGACACGGGTCTGCAGGAATACGTCGGCGGTATAGATTTACTTGCGGGACAATACTTCGCCTTCAACGAAGGGCTTGCGGGCTTGTCGCTTGGCTCGAATCGTTTGGCAGGCGGGGCGTTTGAAGTGCTCGGAGGGGTAAATACTCTTTCGTGGGGCGCGAACGAACTTTCATGGGGAGCACAAGAGTTTTCGACAGGTGCCGAAGTGCTTGCCCGCGAAACGCAAGGCTTGCCGAAGCGGGTGCAAGATGAAATCGACAAGATGATAAAAGATTACAACAACGACGATTTCGTGCCGATAAGCTTCACGAGTCCCAAAAACACCAATGTTGACCTCGTGCAATTCGTGATTGTTTCTGACCCGATTGCCCTGCCCGCTGAAGCAGAAGAGCCCGAACTGGTAACCGAAATCAGCTTCTGGGATCGCTTGGTGGCTCTGTTTGGCTTTTAAGCTATGATAGTATGGATGCACGCAGGTAAACAAAGCATGCGCATAGCTGAATAAAGCATACGAAAGGAATGCCATGGCACTCCCTCTATCAGACACAACGAAACAAGCTGACAATCTCACTACGATGGAGTTGGGCGCAGTATTGCCCAAAACTGCCGAAGTGAAAGAAGGGCATCTGTTTATTGGCGGAGTCGATATGGTGCATCTTGCAAAAGAACAAGGAACCGCACTCTACGTTTTTGACGAAGCAGATTTGCGGTTTCGAATGAACAGCTACCGCGAAGCGTTTCAAAGCCGCCATGAAA
This sequence comes from Eggerthellaceae bacterium, assembly GCA_009782615.1. Lineage (GTDB taxonomy): Bacteria > Actinomycetota > Coriobacteriia > Coriobacteriales > Eggerthellaceae > WRIS01. Next base: position 190,617 of record WRIS01000002.1, read on the forward strand.
ATTCTGCCGTTATATTCGCAAGCAAGGCGTTTTTGAACAAAGCAGTTTTGAAAGTGCTTGAAGAAGAAGGCTTATATCTTGATGTTTCTGGCGGCGGCGAACTTGCCATCGCTCAGGCGTGCGGATTTCCTATGGAACGCGTCGTGGTGCACGGCAACAACAAAACACCGCGTGAACTGGAAGAAGCCGTTGCGGCAGGCGTTGGCTGTATTGTGGTTGATTCGCGTATCGAACTTGCACGGATTTCAGAAATTGCCGCAGCAAAGGGCGTTTCGCAAGACATCTATATGCGCATTACGCCTGGCGTTGCGGCGGACACGCATGTGTATATTCAAACAGGGTGCGAAGATTCCAAATTTGGCTTCAATATGCGTGATGATTGGGCTTTTAACTGCGTGAAAGATGCGCAGGAAGCACCAAACGTGCGGCTCAAAGGGCTTCACATGCATATCGGGTCACAGATATTTACCGCGCAATCTCACCGAGAAGCGATTCGGGTTTTAGTTGAACTCATGGCGCGCATCAAAAGCACCTACGGGGTTGAGCTCGACGAACTTGATGTGGGCGGCGGTTTGGGGGTTGCCTACACCGTGGGCGACGCTCCGATTTCGATTGACGAATTTGCCCAAGAGGTCGTTTCGGCAGTCAAGGATTTTTGCGCAGAGTTTGACGTGAAGGTGCCCCGCATTTTGTGTGAGCCAGGGCGCAGCCTTGTTGCGAATGCGGGTGTGACCTTGTATACCGTGGGGATATTAAAGACTCTTCCTGGCATCCGCAAATATGTGGCGATAGATGGTGGCATGACCGACAATATCCGCACCGCGCTGTATCAGGCAAACTACGAACCGATAATTGCGAACAAGGCTGATTTGCCGCGAACGGAAATCGTCACTTTGTGCGGGAAGCATTGCGAAAGCAGCGACGCGGTCGTTTTGGACATGTCGATTCAAAAACCAGATTTGGGAGATATTGTTTGTGTTTTCGCAACGGGTGCCTATAACCACACCATGGCAAGCAATTATAATGGGCAGCCGCGCCCGCCAATCGTGTTTGTGAAAGACGGCGTTGCGCGGGTGGTTACCCGACGAGAAACCTACGCCGACATTATGGCGCGCGACTTAGATTAACGAGCAAGAAAGAGAGCCAAGCATGGCAATACAGATTGGACTGGTTGGAACAGGCACCGTGGGTGGCGGTTGCATCGAGATAATAAAACAACACAAAGAAAGTTTTCTTCGACACTTCGGTATCGACATTGAACTGAAGTGGGTGTGTTCGCTTAACCCCGATGAAGCGAAAGCGCACGGAGTAAGCGACCTTTTCACGCAAGACTATCACGACATCATCAACGATCCCGCAGTCGACATCGTTATCGAACTGATTGGTGGAGTGAGTATTGCGCGCAACATCGTTGTCGAAGCACTTCAGGCGGGAAAAAATGTGGTAACGGCAAACAAAGCCCTCATGGCAACGTATGGCAAAGAAGTCATGGAGCTTGCCGATTCGATGAAAAAGGAACTTTTCTTCGAAGCAAGCGTGGGCGGCGGTATTCCTATCATCAGCCCCTTGAAGCACTCGCTTATCGCCAACGAAATTTCAACCGTTATGGGCATTGTGAACGGCACGACAAACTATATGCTTACGCGCATGTCCGAAGACGGGCTTGATTACGACACGGCGCTGCGCGAAGCGCAGGATAAGGGCTTTGCGGAAGCGAACCCCACGGCTGACGTTGACGGGCTTGACGCTGCTGCGAAAATTGCCATTCTGGCATCAATCGCCTTTAATTCCCGTGTCACCATTGATGATGTGCATGCGGAAGGGATTCGCAACATTACTCCACTTGATTTAGAAGCTGCCCGCGACATGGGTTATTGCGTGAAGCTGCTCGCCCTTGCCCATCGCCGAGAAGACGGCGTTGACGTGCGGGTACACCCAACGATGCTGCCGCTCGCTCATCCGCTTGCTTCGGTAAACGGAGTCTTTAACGCCATCTATGTGGTGGGGGACGCCGTGGGCGAAACCATGTTTTTCGGCGAAGGTGCTGGTTCAGGACCTGCGGCGAGTGCGGTTATGGGCGATGTGCTCGAATGTGCTCGGCATTTGCAGGCAGGCATCGCGCCTTTGGTTGGCTGCACCTGCACCGATGAAGTGCCCTTTGTGCCTATGGAAAAACTGGACACGAAATACTACATCCGCTTTGCGGTTTCTGACCGTGCAGGCGTGCTTGCTTCCATGGCAAACGTTTTCGCCAAATACGATGTTTCGGTACATTCGGTGGTGCAGCGGGGTAGACAAGGCGACGGCAGCAAGGTCGATTTAGTGTACGTAACCCACACCGCCCGCGAAGCAAGCGTTCGCGCGGTATTGGAAGACATCGTCAAGCTTGAAGACACGGTGCTTGCCGAACCATCCTTGATTCGTGTTGAGGATTAGTGGGCGAGCCCAACATGCCTTATTCAGGAAGGGAAAATAAAACGCCTATCACGGGCGCGATTTTTGACTGCGACGGCACCTTGCTCGATTCGATAGGGGCTTGGCTTTCTCTTCAGGATAGCCTTGCGGCACAAGTTGATGTGGTGCTAACGCCGCAAGAAGTGTCGCACGCCAACGCGCTGACTTTGCCCGAAACCGCTCAATTCTTTCACGAACGGTTTGGCTTAGGTGCTTCCCCGCAAGAGGTGCTTGGCATCATCAACGAAACGATGTATTTCCAATACGAAAACAAGGTTGTTGCGCGCACGGGTGCTCTTGATTTCGTTAAAGCTTTGCATGAGCGCGGGGTGAAGTGCGGCGTTGCTTCGGCTACGTCGCCGAAATTGCTGTATCGCGCGCTTGAAGTGGGGGGCTTCACGCCCTATCTTGATGCCATCGTGTCCGTTGACGATGTGGGCGCTTCCAAGCGCGAACCGACTGTGTATGACCGCGCCCGCGAACTGATGGGAACCCCGAAAGAAAGTACCTGGGTGTTTGAGGATGCTCGCTATGCGCTCGATACCCTTATTGCGGCGGGCTATTTGACGGTCGGCGTGTATGACCACGACGAATCAGGAACACTTGAAGAACTTTCTGTCGCCCATGTGGTAATAAAAGACTTTCATTCCCCAAACCTCCTGCAATTTCTCTAAGCTATCCCGTCATTGCGAAAAGCGCCGCATCTACCGCCACTTTGCTGAAGGCACTCAGGCGGCGGGTTCCGACTCTTACTTTGCTTCTTGGTCTGAATCGCAATCTTAAAACGTGCATACAGGTAAACCCCTACAAAAGCAACCGTTCAACATAAGCGAGAAAACGAGCAACATCTTCATTTTTGAAAACCCCAAAACATTTGTTTCCTAAATCCTTCAACGATGCTCCAAAGGTATAGACTTTGTTGTCGATTACGACAAAGCGGTCGTGAAAATCTTTGCTTGTTAGAATTTTGATGCTGCCGTATTGTTTCTCGAATTTATTAATCGCGGCATTGGGAATGCGAGAACTTGTATCGGTGATAATCGTAACTACAACGTCCTTTGCCTTGGTGGCAAGCAGATCTAACACAGAAGTATCTGCATAATTGTCAATAACGATAATGCGAGATTTTGCCTGCTTAATAATGTCGCGCACCAGTTGGTGGGCATCATAGAATTGCCCTTTGTAGAAAATGTTTTGCTTGATGATTTCGGGTTGTGCCAGCAGACTGAATACCTCTTCAAATTTGTGGTCGTGCTCCAACAATTTAGTGTTTATGTGGGCAAGATTAGCAAATATGTCGGCATTGGCAGCCAGCAGTTTTCGCATTTCTACAAAGGCATTCATGATACCGATGCTGACGTCTACGGCGGTGTCGTTTTTCAGCAATCCTGAGAGCATACCTATTCCTTGTTCGGTATATACGTAGGGAAGATATCTTCGTCCTCCACGCCGCTCAGAGTTAGTATTTTGTTCGCTATTTTTTGAGGTCACAAATTGTGACCTCAAAACTTCATCCGCTTCCTTGTGAGTTAGCTGGAAACGAAACGCTAGTGGAAAGCGCTTGTTGTTGCGGTCGGCAACCTGATTAATGGCTTTTGTTTCGTACCCGTACAGTCGTGCTACGTCGCTGTCTAGCAATACTTGTTTACCTCGTATCGTAAAAATGAGGTCTTTGATGTTCCCAAGAGGCTCAACCGAAACAATGTCTTTGGTGGTGTTTTCCATAAGTGCTACTCCTTTTAGTCGCGAAAGGGCTGTTGTGAGCAGGAAAGCAGGCTGCTCACAAGGTACTGTTGAATGTGTGGGATATACTCAGGGCGCATGACTGCCCCAACATTGACTGCGTTTATGCTAGCACAACTTCGTTCAAAAAGCAAACATTTGTTTGTGCACTTCCGTCATTGCGGGCTTGACCCGCAATCCTAATTTCGCGGTTGCTGTTGAAGGGGTCTCAGTTCACCCGTTTCGCTACTCAGATTCTGCGAATCTTCGTGCGCTTCACTGCTGAAGGCGCATTAAAATAAAATACTTTGCGTTCAGAGAGAACCTCGATCCCTTCGCCAGCAACCACAGAAGAGCATCAACCTGCACACTTTCGTCATCGCGAGGGTTTACCCGAAGCAATCCAGGCAACAACCTAAAACCCTTCAACCTGCCCATCAACGACTAGGTTGCTTTGTCGTACGCTACGCGTACTCCTCGCAATGACAATGCCATACGTGCCCATAAGGCAGGATGTTGTGTGTAAAGTCGCGTGAAATAACAACATCTGGTGGCTCAGTTTTGTAGAAACTGTGAAAAACTGTTGCATAATTGTCATAAAGTATGTTAACTTTCGCATAAGTGCTTGTAAGAGGCATGTCGTTGACATGGGTAGAAAACGCATATTTCCTGCAAGTGAAAAAGTGAATACTAGACTTGAGGTGGTCAAATGAAGCTTAAACGTAGCCAGACCGTACTTAACCGCGTACCCGCACCCTTTTTCAAGGCAGTAGTAGCATTTGTGCTTATTGTTGGTCTTTTGCCAACAATGGTCTTTACTTTTGTGGAGCCCGCAGAAGCGCTTACCCTTGCGGATGCTCCCAGTTACTATCGCCCGTTGATGGATGGGGGCGCGCCTGTTCAAGATGACGCAGGCAATCCTGTGTATTACTACGACGAAATTGTCGGCAGTAGTGGCGCTCTTGATACACGCTATCGCGTCTACGACAAAAACGACGCCGAATGGTACCCCTGCGATGCTACGGGAACACCAACAGGCGACCCCGCACTCACCTTAGCCGATTTTGGCGCAGAACGTCCGCAGCCCGGCTATTGGGTTGACACCACAACCACTGACCCGAAGGAGCGCTACGTAAACCTCACCCGTGCTGCTTTGTCGGGTGAACAGGTGCTTAAAGCTACCGACATAACAGGTACTATCATTGCGGCAACAGGCTATCCTGACACTAATTCCGCTCGCCGCAACGTGGCGTATGGCTCGGTTTTCCCCGGTGCCTTGATTGAATACGATTTTGTCGGGAAGTATCGTTTTAACTATGCGGCAAGTGCCAACGGCTTTAGCGCTGGGGGCGGCATGATGCAAGACGGATTCTTGCGTGATGAACGAGTCCCTGGAGACATTCCCTTTATTGAAGATACTCGCTATGGTTGTGGACTCACCACTACCAGCGCTGGCGGATTAAATGCCGTTAAAGC
>WRIS01000003.1 GCA_009782615.1 Eggerthellaceae bacterium
AAAGCTTTCGTTGAGCGTGATGATGGTGCTTCCTTCAGCCACGCTGTAATCACTATCAAGAACAAGTTTTTCTGTCCCGAAGTAAAGGTCAACAAATTTTTCAAGCGGTACTTCTATGGTGGTGCTTCTGGTTCCCGTACCTGTCCAGGTACCGAAGTTACCTTCGAGAATTTGTCGGCTGACAGTTGCCGTTACCGTATAGGTCTTGGTGGTGCCATCTTCAGCCGTAACCACATACTGCACAGGCGCATTGAAATTTTGTGCCGCACTTGCCGCAGGCGAGATATTAACCCCATTGTGTGCAAGGGTCGGCACCAGCGAAGAAAGGTCGGTGCCATAAGGAACTTCAACGCTTATGTTCGTGCCCGAAATGCTTGCTGCCACACCTGCCAAAGCAAACGACGTAATGTCTTTGGTGCTACTTGCAACCACATCTTCAGGAACAAAGATTTCGCCTTCCGTATGATTAATGTCGTAGTTATTAAAACCTTGAGTGAAGGGCGAAGTCCAAGCGGTGCCGCTTATTTGAGCCGCATAGATTGCGTCGAAATCGGGATTGCGGTCGTAAGCTGCTTGGGCTTTATTGTTTGAGAAAATCGCGCTTGCACCCACAGTGAGTTTATCGTAAGAAGGAATGTATATGCCGCCGCCATCGCCCCCAGTAGTATTGCCCGATATAGTGCCACCGTTCATGATGAAGGTGCCGTAGCCATCGGCAATTTCATAGTACCTTACTATGATTTCAGCAGTGAAGCGCACGAAGATTCGCAGAATCTGAGTAGCGAAACGGGTGAACTGAGACCCCTTCGCCAGCGACCGCGCGGCTGCCACTCTCCCGTAGTCACAAGGAAAAGATTGCAGGTCTTGACCCGCAATGACGTTTCTACGAACAGCGGAGGGTGTCGTCTTGCAGGTAAAAGAATCCTTCGGAAAGCAAGTCGTCAATCAGCGAATCAAAGGTTGCGCGGTCAACCGCACCTCGCTTCTCGCGCGCTTCAAATGCATTCAATTTTGCGTAAAGAGCCCCGACCTCTATACCGTCGGGCGCATGAAGCACGCACCGCAAAAGTTCGGCGCGCTTTTGCCGCCGTGACCCTATAAAGGCACTTTGCTTGGCATAATGAGCACTTTTGCGCGAAGGATTGGTTGTCACCTGCTTCAAATGCCACCCGTAATCAAGCAAGGCGTAATACCATGCGCGCGGTTCGTCAGGCGAACACGTAGCTTTTACCAAAGGAAATAATTCTTTATCGGTGACGCGTTCGGCTTCGGGGAAAAATTCGTGAATGAACGCCGTTCGGACGTTCGTTTCGATATAAACCGCGGGTCGATTATGGGCAAACACAAGCACCCCTGCAGCGCTAGCCGCGCCGACACCAGGAAGGGTACGCAATTCTTCGCTCGTTTGAGGAAGCTGTCCTGCGTACTCAACCGAACAGATTTCGGCAGCGCGCTTCAGGGCAAGGGCGCGGCGGTTGTAGCCAAGTCCTTGCCACTGCTCGAGCACCAAAGCAGTATCTGCTGCGGCAAGCGCATCAATGGTGGGAAACAGCGCGCAAAACGGCTCCCAATATTTGAGAACACGCGACACCTGAGTTTGCTGGAGCATGACTTCGGAAACTAACACCTGATAGGCATCGTCAATTCCACGCCAAGGAAGATCGCGATAAAGCCGCTTGCCTTCTGCGAAAACTCGCTCGATAAAAGCCGCGCGCTCACGTTCGGAAAATGGAACAGCCTTCAAGGTCATGAATGAAACACCCTATCAGCGCCGTGAAACAGCAAGCACCTTTCGCCCGATTCCTAGGCTAAAAGTTTGTCATTTTCAGAAGGGCAGGTGCTAAAAAAGCCTACCTCTTCCACGGCGTCCGCCTTCTTAACACAAGGCACTTCTCCCCCTTCATTAAACACTGCTTTCACCGCAGGATGCTGCGCGCCAAGCGTAAAGAGTTCTTCAAGGGTGATAGAGGCAAAGTAGCGATTGAGCCACTTGTCGGCTCCGCGCCACACGCAGTTAAACACACATTCTGGCTGCTTTTCGCAATAGTCAAGATTGTGGGAACACACCGCAATCGTCACGGGGCCTTGTATCGCCTTCAAAACATCGAGCAGGGTGACTTCTTCAGGGTCGCAGTTAAGCACAAGACCACCGTGTTTACCCCGAATAGTTTTCACCAGGCCGCTTTTCATCAAATCATGCTGAATGCCGCGCGCAAAAGAATAGGGAATGTTTTCAATTTCTGAGATTTCTGCAACCGAAATACGTGTTCCTCGACTGTTGTAAGCGGCACGTAAAATGCGGCATGCGTAATCACTGCGACGGGTAATGTCCATGTTTTATTCCTTATTCCCTTTCAATAAATCGTCAATTTGGTCGAGTTCGGTTACAAAGCTGCCCACAACCGCATCTTCGAGCTGAATATATTCGTCCGATTCAAGTGGTTGATACAGCGCTATTTTTTCAAAGATGTTACTCTGTGTGACGGGGACATACGTGCGCGAACTAAGACTTGCCTTATAGGCTTCCTCAACCGCTTCGCGTGCCGCCAAGAAAATGTCAAGACGCGACATGCCCGAAGAGTATTGCACCAGCCGTTCGTTTTCGATGGCAAGCAATGAAGGGTGCTTGCGTGCGACATCAAGCCAGATGTCCGCCCGTTCTTTTTCAGTGGGCAAATCAACGTCAACTGTGGTCAGCGGCTCCAATAAATCGAGGAAATATTCGTCAATCGGTTCTTCTTCGCCTGCCGACATGAACACATACACTTCGGGGTTTTCTATGGCAGAACGGATAAGATTCATCGCTTCGCGGGCCCCCCGAGAAAGATGCGAAAAGAAGAATGCCCCCATGTCATCTGCCATAAAATCGGATAGAGGCGGTCCCCACAAATCGATGTCTTCTAACACGAGTACCGCAGCACCCTCGATGGCGTTGCGCGCAAGGTTGAGATGCGGCTGATTGTTGGTCGACGTCATGACGCACAGCACGGGCATCCCTTGCAGATTTTCTTCCATACGCATACAGATGCTCGGCAAGCGCATTTCGGTGACGGTTGCCATCATGAATTGGTTGGCATCCTCGCGGGCGGGACAGCGGAACAAAAATGCATCCGATATGGGAACACGGCTCAAGCCGTGACGGGCGTGTAGAGTCTTGACGAATTCGTCGAAGCCAGGGTCATCATCAATACCCACGCCGAAACTTTGCATGGTTTTGATTGCCGCTCCAAACCCGATAAGGTCTTTATAACTGGGATTTGCCAAGACGGGCTCGGATTTCTTTTCACCGACCGAACCTAAGGTAGGCAGCAAAAACGCCTGGGTAGACGGGGATTGCGCAGAACCACTCAAAAGTTTCCCCGATTGCCCCCCCTTGCCAAACAAAGAACCCGCATTGAAGTCTTGAGAAATCATTTCAGTCATGTCCTCAAGGTCTTCTTTGGTCAGCCCAAATTCCTCGAGTTTGTCCAAGGCAAGTTTTTGCAGTTGGCTTGCGCATTGCGTTATTTCTTCGCTCGTCAGATAGGGCTCAAGCCGCTCAAAAATATATTCTGCCAAAGAACGTTCCTTGTGCTGACACGCAAGCTGCCACGCACGACGCATTCCTTCGATTACCACCGCGTCAATCATGCGCGAGTCTTGCGCGGCGCGCTCGAAAGCTGCAAGATATAAATGCATCCCTAAAACAGAATCTCCCTGGTCACAAGCCTGTGTGGCACGGGCAAGATATTCAGCGTAAGAATCAGTATGGTCGTTTTGAGTGTTGTTGTTTTGGTTCGGTGAGCTATTCGCGTCTGCATCATTTTCAAACATTGGCTCACCTTCCTTTTCCTGCGTCTGTGGCATCGTGTGTAGTACTTCCTTCGCGCCCCGCTCAGTTCCGCGCGCGCCTTTATTCGTTTCCATTGTAGCAAGATAAGCACCGAAAAAAAGTGTCTTTCTCAAATTGGGTGCGCTATCACATAATCTGCTACCAAATCAGTCTCATCTGCGAGATTGGGAGGTATAAAAAGGACGGGGAAAGGACTTAAGAATAGGTACGAAACAAAAGTGACGAGCACGACAAAGCGACAAAGCGGCAAAGCGGCAAAGCGACAAAGCGCCTTTTAAGCCCACTTGAGGATTTCCCAGTTTTCCTTAACCGCCGTTCGCTTCAAAGGACAGTCGGGGGTGACCGCAAAGGCATGGCGCGCAGCAAAAAGCAGAGGGCGGTCGGAATGGTGGTCGCCGTAAGCAAAGGCGAGTTCCCAATTCCCTTTTCCGTAGTGTGCATCAGCAAAGCGCTGAATCGCACGAACCTTTTCTAAGCCCTCAACAGGTGCGCCGTCAACTTCGCAGGTGTAGCGCCCCGCATCATCGACGCGCATCTTCGTTGCAACTTGGTGGTTGAAGGGGTGGAATTGCGCAGCGCGGACAACGATAGGTTCAAAGGTCGCCGAAATCACCACGACAACGCGCCCCGCTTGCAGATGAGCTTGCATTGCTTCTTCGGCATCGGCGCGAAAAAGTTGTGCTATTCTCTCGTCGAAAAAATCGCCCATAAGACGGTCGCATTCGTCTTGGGGCTTGCCTTGAAATGCCGTAAAAACAAGGGAGCGTACCCACGTTTCTTTCTGGGGAAGGCGCAGCTTATAAGCGGTCGCCCAAAGCATTATTTTGAACACGGTGAAATGCTTGAGAAGCCTGCGTTGGTGCAGATAGCGAACGAGCAACACGGGGGAATTCCCCGAAATGCTCGTACCGTCGAAGTCAAACACCGCAAGTTGGACGCGAGATTTTTTATTCGCTTGTTCGTCTGTGTGTGTTTCTTCAGTCATCTTGCTTTCGCTTGCTTTCGTGTTGTATGTTCCCGATGCCTAAAAGCAAGTATACGCTTGTTTTTCGTGTATCAGGCTTCTATCTCGTCGATACAATCCACAAATTGAGAATTATACAGCTCGGCGTAGAAACCGCCAAGTGCAAGAAGGGATTCGTGCGTGCCTTGTTCCACAATATCACCATCACGAATGACCAAGATGAGGTCGGCGCTTTTGATAGTCGACAAACGGTGCGCGATAACAAACGCCGTTCTTCCTTCCATGAGATTATCCATCGCCTTTTGGATGCGCTCTTCAGTGCGGGTGTCAACTGAAGAGGTTGCTTCGTCCAAGATAAGCATACGGCGGTCAGCCAAAATCGCGCGAGCAATGGTTAAAAGCTGGCGCTGACCAGCGCTGATATTGCTCGCATCTTCGTTGATTTCCATGTCGTAGCCGCCTGGCAAAGTCTGGATGAAATGATGCAGGTACGCCGCCTTTGCTGCGTTTTCCACTTCTTCATCGGTTGCCGTCAGCTTGCCGTAGCGGATGTTGTCGCGAATACTGCCTTTGAAAAGCCAGGTATCTTGCAAAACCATCCCAAACATCGAACGCAAGTCGCTGCGGTCGAAATCGCGTATGTCGTGCCCGCCGATTTTTATCGAGCCTTGCGTGACATCGTAGAAGCGCATAAGCAATTTGACCATAGTTGTTTTCCCCGCACCCGTAGGACCGACAAAAGCAACGGTTTGACCAGCCTTTACGCGCGCAGAGAAATCCTTGATGACGATTTTTTCAGGAGTATAGCCAAATTGTACGTTTTCAAAAGAAACGTCACAGGCGATTTCTGCTGAAGAAACTTTCGCAGCTTCGCTTTTTTCTTCATCAGCTTCCAAGAATTCGAAAACACGTTCTGCTGCCGCAGCCATCGATTGCAACACGTTTGCAACCTGAGTCAACTGGGTGATGGGCTGCGTGAAATTGCGCACATATTGGATGAAGGCTTGGATGTCGCCGACGGTGATAACACCGCGCACCGCAAGCACACTGCCTAAAATCGCCACAACAACATACCCAAGATTGCTCACAAACCCCATGATGGGTTGCATGAGTCCTGAAATGAACTGCGATTTCCACGCCGATTCATACAAACGCTCATTTGTTTCGTTGAAGGTATCAATCGAGAGGGTTTCTTGGTTGAAAGCTTTCACGATGGCATGCCCCGAAAACGTTTCTTCAACCTGCCCGTTGATGGCGCCAAGAGTTTCTTGCTGTGCCACAAAATACTTCTGCGAACGCTTCACCACCACCATGATAAGCCCGATAGAAATGGGCAGCATAACCACGGTGATAAGCGTCATCAGCGGATTGATGGAAAGCATCATGATTAAAACGCCAATAACGGTCGTGACCGACGTAATGAGTTGCGTGATGCCCTGGTTGAGGTTTTGCCCCAAAGTGTCGATGTCGTTGGTAATGCGCGAAAGCGTATCCCCCACCGAGGTGCGCTCGAAATACCCCATGGGCATACGATCAATTTTCGCTTCAAGTTTTTGACGCATAAGATAGCTGGTCTTTTGCGAGACATAACTCATAACCCAGCCTTGCACCCACGAACACAGGGCAGAAACTCCGTAAAGGAACAAGGTGAACAAAAGAATCTGGGCAACCTTGTCGAAATCGATGCCGCCCGTATGGGCAATCTTTGCGGCAATGCCGTCGAAAAGTTCGGTTGTTGCCGTTGAGAGCACCTTAGGTCCGATAATATTAAAGATAGTTGAGCCGAGCGCGAAGATAAGCACAACAACTAACGCTACCTTGAAATTGCCCATGAAGCTAAAGAGTTTGAGTAAGGTTGCTTTGAGGTTTTTCGGCTTTTCTGCAGGGGTCATCATGCGCCCTGGTCCGTGTCCGCCCGCACCTCCCATAAATCCTCGACGGCGCTGCGGGGTGGCACTTGCAGGCGTGGCGCTTGCAGGCGCTTGACGCTCATGCGTTTGTTCGCTCATGCGACATCACCTCCTCCCAGTTCCTCTTCAGAAAGCTGAGACGTGGCGATTTCTCGATAGGCTTCGCACGTGTCCATGAGTTGGGCATGGGTGCCGATACCGACCACCTGACCGTTTTCGAGCACAACAATTTGGTCTGCCTGCATAATAGTTGAAATTCGCTGTGCCACGATGAGCACCGTTTTATCCTTGAGATTTGTGGCAAGGGCGCTGCGCAGGGCAGCATCGGTCTTGAAATCGAGCGCGGAAAAGCTGTCGTCGAACAAGAAAGCACGCGCATCAGAAGCAAGGGCACGCGCGATAGCCAAACGCTGGCGTTGTCCGCCCGAAACATTCGTGCCGCCTTGTGAAATTTCAGCAGCGAACTTTTCCTCACGCGAATCGATAAATTCTTGTGATTGAGCAACATCAGCCGCAAAAACAACGCGCTCATCAGCCATTTCCGCGTCCGAATAAGCAATGTTTGATTGAATCGTGCCCGAGAAAAGGAAAGCCTTTTGCGGCACGTACCCGAAATTCGCGCGCAGCGTAGCCTGCGTCAATTCGCGGATGTCTATGCCATCAAGCGTGATGGAACCTTGCGTGACATCGTAGAAACGCTCGATGAGTTTGATGATGGTTGATTTGCCCGAACCCGTTGAGCCAACGAAAGCTGTGGTCTTGCCCGCCGCAGCTTCGAAACTCACCTCGGTAAGCACATTTGCTTCAGCATCGGGATAGGCGAAACTTACCCTGTCAAAGGCAATGCTCGCGCCACCCTCAGAAGCGATTTCTCTGTCGCGCGCGCGTTCGCTCGCAGGGTCATGGATGCTTTCTTGCGTGTTGATGACTTCGTTTATGCGCCCCGCTGCAACATCGGCACGAGGCAGCATGACCGCCATCATCGACAGCATCAAAAACGACATGATGATGACCATGGCATAGTTGATAAACGCAATCATGTCACCCGTTTGGATGGTTCCAGCATCAATGTAGGAACCTCCGACCCACACGATTAACACCGACACCCCGTTCATAATCAACATCATGAGCGGAAACATAAAAGACATGGCGCGATTCACGAAAAGCTGTGTTTTCATGAGCACAGTCGAAGCGTCGTCGAAGCGCTTTTCTTCAAAATCTTGCCGCCCGAAAGCGCGGACGACGGGAAGCCCCGTGAGAATTTCTCGCGAAACAAGATTCACTTGGTCGATAAGGGACTGCATAATTCTAAACTTGGGCATTGCCACCTTAAACAAAATGCCCACCACTACCACAATGATGCCCACTGCCAGAATGATTATCCAGTTCATAGACACATTCGTGTTCGTAATCATAATGATGCCGCCGATGGCAAGAATCGGTGCGTATAACAACATGCGCAACAAAAATACCGTCACCATCTGGATTTGTTGGATGTCGTTTGTGCCTCGCGTAATAAGAGATGCCGCCGAAAAGCCCTGCACTTCGGCATCAGAAAATGACACCACCCGCGAAAACACCCGCGAGCGAAGCCTTCTGCCTGTCTTGGCAGCCGTGCGCGAAGCAATAAAGGAAACAACGATAGAAACTGCCATAGCAAGAAACGCTAGTCCGAGCATGATAAGTCCGATATGCAACAGGTAGTCCATCTGCATCTTGGGCAAATCAACCCCCAGCGCTTCGTATTCGGTGATGGTCGCCTGAATAGCTTGTTGTACGACAAGGGAATCATCAATAGCACCGAGCGTGTCGCCCGCCGAAGCCGCACCTTCGCGAATCTGCTCTTTCGTAACCAGTCCCGCATCGTATGCCGCGGTAATTTGTGCAAGGTCTACCTCGGGCAGTTCGTCAGCAAAATGATTGACAACCAGCGGCAAGGCCATAATTTGGTCAAGTTCATCACGCATCTCAGGGCTTATGTCGCCTAAGGCATAGTTGCCCTCCGTGTTTTGTGTGTAGGACGCCCGAATCTGCGCTTCTTCTGTGTCGCTTGCAAACATGCACACCACGTCAAAGGTTTGGGCGCGAATTTGTTCGGGGGAAGCGTGCTCGATGCCCGATTGCTGGATACCCGTGTTGACGATGGCAGCCGTATAGCGCGGCAGCGAAAGTTCGGCGAAAGCCTGCAAAATCAGCAAGCACACAATAAGGAAAACGGCGAGTTTTGCTTCTTTGAGGTAGCGGATTATGCGCATGGGTTTCCCTTAGTAGAGCTTGTCTTGCAGCCCACCTTTGCAAAATTTCCTTGCAGAGAGTCTTGCGCAGCGCTTTCGCCTTGGTAGTTAAGTACGTCGGAGAGGCCCTCTAAGACATGCTCAGGCATACTGATGCGCTTCATCTTGCCGACTTTTGCCTGTTCGAGATGGAAGTCAAGTATCTTTTCGAGGGTGTTGAGCAAATGGTTAGCATCGTCTTTCCCAATGTATTCCAAGAGTTCCCCAAAAAATTCATCGCGCATGCGGTCGACGTCTTCGGCAATTTTGCTGCCGCGCGCAGTCAGGTTCAAAGACACCGCGCGCGAATCTTCGCTCATGCGCTCGCGAACAAGATAGCCCTTTTCTTCAAGGGCTTTGAGTGTTTGCGAAACGGCGCTGGGCGAATGCTGCAAACCCTTGGCAATGATGTGGGGTTGCACGGGCGCGACGCCTGCTTTTTCGCTCATGCGGATAGCGATGAGAGCCGTAGCTTCCGAAGGCGTGACTCCCTCGGGCGCAATAAGCGGCATATAGTGTTCTTGCTTCATGCGATTCATCAGCGCAAACACTCGCTCTTTTATGTCTTTTGGTAAAGACGACACGCTGGTGTGTATCCTATCCGACGCCTGAATGTCGTGCGCCTTAGTATGTATCAATGGGGTAGCGATTGTTAAGTTGCTAAACTATATCACGTTGCGCTCCCCTTCACAAAGTTTGCAAGAGAAAATTTGAATGCCGCCCTGCTTTGCCGCCCTACTTTGCGCCCTGCTTTGCCGCCCTACTTTGCGCCCTGCTTTGCAGCCCGCAGCGAAACATCCCCTTTGTAAGGACGAAGGTGGGCGGATTAAGGTGAAAGGATTAATCGAGGATGCGGCGGTGATGCGAGAGAACCTGCATCGCGTTGTCGCGACACTTCCCCACTAAGGTAAGGTTTAAGGATTCAGCAAGTTCGATGGCAGAATCGGTCGCGCTTTTATGCGACACCATAACCGAAACACCCGAATGAGCGGCCTTGAGCGCCATTTCGTAACTTATTCTTCCCGTGGTGAATAAAGCCATGTCTTGCATGACTATGCCATCGAGCCAGGCTTGCCCGATAAGTTTGTCCATTGCGTTGTGGCGCCCGACATCCTCGCGCACGCACACCAACTTCCCGTTGTTGCCGATTCCGCAACCATGAACGCATTCCCCGCCATTGCGCTTGGGACTTACGGCACACAGTTGCTCCATCATCGCCAACAAATCATCGGCAGCAAAGGTCAGAGTGCTGTCAGCGGAAATGAAGGGGGCACTGGGCGTTTTCTTGAGCAGGGCGGCTTCAACACAACCCGACGAAGTGACGCGATGCAAAAGCGGTCTATCGTCAGCACAATCTTCATCACTTACCACATTTACCCAAGCAGCTTCAACGTTAGCATCAATAGTGCGCAGCTTTTGACGGTCAGAAATCAACCCTTCAGCAAGTAAGAAGCCTACTGCCAATTCCGAAAGGTTTTCAGGCGTTCCTTGACTGATTGCCAGCGGCTTGTTGTTAAACAATATCTGAATCGCCCGTTCACGAGACGATTCCTTAACATGGTGTTTTCTTTCGATAAGAACCGCCATGTACCTATTCCTCGCTATCTTTTTTCAGCTCGAAGCGGGGGTCATGGGCAAGTGCGTCCAAGGGTGCCATGACAATGTCTTCAACCTCAAAAGAGAAGGGCACTTCAAGAGATTCTTGGAATACAGTGCGCATGTAGGCCCCGCATTCATCGCACATATGCAGCCTGTGCGCATCGTCGCCCTCAATATGGTAATAGTGCAGGTGCTGTTGGTTGTTGGTTCCACACGTTGCGCAGCGAACCCGTTCGAATTCCCACGCTGTTCCACACGCAGAACAGTAGAGCAGGCGCCCGTTGCCTTGGTTTGATGGGGTCTCCCCTACAAAAGCAGCAACCGCTTGACCTCCACAAGAAGGACAATACAAAGGCTTGGCATGGGTAGCGTTGCCTTTTTCGAGTACGCTTGCAAGGGACGTCATGAGGGCATGTGCCCCGTGTTCGAGGAAGGGTCGCAAAGCCAGCCCCAATACGATGACGGCCATTTCGGGTTGGAGAACCTCACCACTCAACGCGTGCGCCTGTGCGCAAAAATCCTGCGCATACGCAGACGGATTGCGCCCAGATTCTGCCACATCGGTCTTGTCAACAAGTTCGCGCCAATCAAAGGATTTCAGGCAGGCAGCTACGTTCTTTTCAAGCCCTGCCTTATCAACAAGATACTCAGCGATATCCTTGAGCGCTGACGCAAAGAGATCGGCGTCAAAACTTATGGGCGCTTGCGAAAAGAAGGGTTGTTCTTGCCAGTACCAATGCTCTGCCACTTCGGTATTGGGAAGTGCATAGGCGCTTTTTTTGGTGGCACTGTCAAGGTATTTATCCTGTATTTTCCAGATGCCGTCAAAGAGCATCAAACGGTTTAAGCCCGCTTCATCAAGACGGGCTTTGTAGGCTTCAGCGGCAAGATTTCTCTTTTTTTTGTTCATGCACATACCTTTATTGTTCGAAGGGCTGAGACGACGGGGCGAACATTGTTCGCCCCTTATAACACTACGGGTATCGTCTCAACACCTTAATCATCGTTTTGCGCTATGCGACAACTTCTTCGTCATCAGTTATCTTTTCGCCTTTGTCAATTTCATCAACCGCCCAGTGGCCCCAGTGATACAGCGCGTCACTTTCTTCAACGTTGCCGTCACCAAACATCAAGCGACGGGTTCCGCGATAGGGCTGGAAGATGCCCGCACCCAGATAGATGTGAGCAAGACCAAAGATAACCATCCACAAGAAAGCGATGTCGTGTATAAGACGCATCACAACCATCGTAGAGGCGCTCAACTCAGCGAATGACGTGCCTGCAAGCAGGAAAATACCGCTGATTGCCATAACAAGGACGCCCACAATCAAGGCGCCGTCGGCAACACGCTGCCCAGCTTTCACTTCATGCTGGTCGGGCATGTGTATCTTTTTGGGAGCCAACATATAGGGGATGAACTTTTTCATCCAGACGAAATCGTCTTTGTCCCATTTTGCGAAATAGTTATGGAACAGGTGTGCCACACCCTTTGGAGCAAGAATTGCGCTGATAAGCGGAACAAGGATGATAATAACACCCAAGATGCGATGCGCTCTTCGAATCATAAGAACCACGTGGGGCGGAACAGCTGTCGTCAGGGCTGGAACGAACACGAACAAGCCAGTTATAGCCAAAAGGATACAGCTTACGGCCACCGTGCCGTGAGTAATACGTGTCTGGAGGGTATGCCTCTTAATATAACGAGTCATGATTATTCCTCGCTTTCCACATCGATATGGCGCACGATTTCACCCGTATCCATATCAACAACGTCATGTGCAGCCTCGTCATAATGAAGAGTATCGCGCTTATAGCCAATACCAGTTAAGAAAGACAAGCCCAAACCAGCAACGATAGCTGCCGCGCCAATACCCGTGAGCGGCTTCATAAGACCCAGTATGTCAACAACTTGGTTAATCTGGGGATTCTCAGGTAATCCAGCAGCATCTAAGCCATATTTTTCCACCATAATAACGTGGAGTCCGTCCAGTTCGTTTTCACCATAGACGACTGCTTTGTCATAGCCTTTTGCCTTGAGCAAAGCAACGCGCTCATGGGCAATAGCAAGCATTTCTTCGCGGTCGCCGAACTTCAACGCGCCAGGCTGGCAGGTTTTAACGCACGCAGGAGCACGCCCTTGCTCGACGCGGTCGAGACACCCCGTGCACTTGTTGATTGTTTTTTCGGGCCCATAGTGCTGCGGAACGCCGAAAGGACACGCGCTGGCGCAATACTTGCACCCGACACATTTTTCTGCGGAAACGGCAACAAAACCAGTTTCAGCATCAACATGGAGTGCCCCCGAAGGACACACCGCAACACAACCAGGGTTCACACAATGCATACAGCTTCTGCGGTTAAACGCCCATTCAACACCCTTGCTGCCACCTGCCGCTTCATCAAATCTGATGAGCAGACGCGTGTCGCCATTCAATTCTGGAGGAGACTGATACGAACCAGTACAGCTCACAGCGTTTTTCTCCAGCGGAGAGGGCAGCCCGTTCCAGCATTTGCAGGCGGACTGACAACCCTTACAAGCAGAACAGCGTGAAGAGTCATAAAGGATTGCTACATCTGTCATATTCTTCACACCCCCTAAATCTTTTCGATATCGATAAGAAATGCCTTGTATTCAGGTATGAAGCAGTTCGGATCACCAACGTTGGGCGCAAGGTCGTTGACCATGTCTCCCGTAGAAATCTCTCCTGCCCATCCCCAGTGATGAACCATACCAGCCTGATGAACCGTTTCGCCATTGACCATGAGGGGCTTTAGGCGGCAGGTAACAAAGGCGTTCAAGACGACTGAGCCGCGGTTGTTAAATACCCGAACTTCATCACCGTTTTCGATGCCTTTTTCCTGCGCCAATTCCTCAGAAATTTCGACGAACTGCGAAGGCATCGCTTCAACCAGCACAGGGCAGCTGCGCGTTTGGGAACCCGTCTGCCAGTGCTCAACCACCGAATAGGTGGTGACCGCAATGGGATATTCTTCCTTGCTACCTTGCTGAACCGATTTGTGTTCGGTAAAGCGTATGCACGGAGAATTTTGTCGCCCATTGAGAACGTTTTGGGTGGGAGATTCGAAAGGTTCGTAGTGTTCTGGTGTCGGCATATCCATGCTCGAAATCATTAAACGGGCATTTTGCTCCCAGTTCATGAAGAATGCCTTATTATTGGGCGGAACTGGAGTCACCGTACCATCACTTGCCTTAGTAGAAGCAACGAAGTCAGGAACGTCGTTGCTTTCCCACTTCTCACCCGTCCATTTAACGAGCATCCGCTCTTCGTTCCAAGGCTTGCCCTCGGCGTCAGCCGACGCACGATTATAAACAATGCGCCTGTTGAGCGGCCAGGCATACGCCCAGTCTTGGTAAAGACCCAAGTTGCCCTTATCTTCAGTCCCTCTTGCGCCAACGCGTTGCTGCGCGGGGTCGAGGGGTGCATCGTTATTAGCGTAGTAGCCAGCATATATCCACAAAGCGCACGAAGTCGAGCCGTCCGCCTTAAGGTCGCCAAAGGTGGTCAGGAGGTTTTTATCCTCTACGGTGTATCCGTTAAGCGCCTGTGCTATCGCGCGGGCATCAATCTTGCCGTCGATATAATAATCCCACTTCATATTCAAAATGGGCTCAGGATTAGCGCCACCCTCAGCCTGGTAAAGACCGACAATCTCTTTCCACAAAAGATCGCATATATCAAGATCGCTCTTTGCTTGGTCATAAGGCTCAACCACTTGGTAGCGCCATTGCAACCAGCGCCCAGAATTGACTACCGTACCTGGCTTTTCAAAAATGAGTGCCGCGGGCAAAAGATAGACTTCCGTGTCGATGGTGGCAGGGTCAAGGTCGGGGGCCTTCCAAAATGAAGCAGTTTCCGTTTCAACACAGTCAACGCAAACCATCCATTCAAGTTTCGACATTGCCTCACGGGCGAACTTCGTATTCGGAGCTGAAGATGCAGGGTTTTGACCCCAGAGCCAATAGCCCTTGACGCGTCCCGTATCCATATGGTCAAAGGTTGATATGATGGACAAATCAGCATCTGAACCAATTTTTGGTAGCCAGTCATAGCCGAAATCGTTTTCGACCGTAGCGTTTTCGCCAAACCATTCTTTCAACGCGGAAATGAAGAATTTCGGCTTGTTGGTGTAGTAACCATCGCTTGCCGTTTCTACTTCCATCCAGGTACGCAGGTCAGGATACTTTTGCACGGTCGGCCATTTCATGTAGCCAGGGAAATCGAAAACGAGCATCGCCATATCGGTCGCGCCCTGAACGTTCGGCTCACCGCGCAGCGCGTTAACGCCGCCACCTGCAAGCCCAACATTGCCCAACAAAAGTTGAACAAGGCTGAGTGCGCGCGTGTTTTGCGCGCCATAGTGGTGCTGCGTTTGCCCGAGAGCGTACATGATGCTTCCCGATTTATCAGGAGCGCCCGTTGCGCAATAGGTTTTGTACACCAGTTCAAGCGTCTCTTTGTCCATGCCGCAGATAGCACATACGGTATCGATGTCATAGCGCTCATAGTGTTTTTTGAATACCTGGAATACGCACTGAGGATCTTCAAGAGTCGGATCCTTTTTGGGAACCTTGTTGGCGGGAGGGGTAAACTCAGGAACCCCTTCAGCGGTTGTCCAGGCGAAGGGACCACCAGTAGCCGTATTCGGCTCAACCACTTCAGCAGTTTGATAACCCCAGGTTGTTGTTGTGTAAGACTTCTTCGCTTCGTCCCATCCTGAGAACAGCCCCGTGTCAACGTCGAAGTTGAAGTCGGGGTCGATGAGATAAGAAGCGTTGGTGTAGTTGACCACATATTCTGTTTGCATGAGATTGTTTTGAATGATGTAGTTAAACATGCCACCATAAAAAGCGATATCGGTACCTGCGCGAATCGGAGAATAGATATCCGCACAAGCAGCAGAACGGGTATAGCGCGGATCGACTACAATCCACGTGGCACCTTTGTCGAGTGCTTTTTGTACCCATTTAGAACTAATCGGGTGATTCTCAACATTGTTGGAACCACAAGTTAAAAAGACATCAGCGTTCTGAAGATCGCACCAGTGGTTCGTCATCGAACCGCGACCGAATGTGGGTGCCAGACCGGCAACCGTGGGGCTGTGTCAAACTCGGGCTTGGTTATCGAGGGCAACGATACCAAGCGTTCTCATGATTTTGACGATGCCGTATTCTTCTTCAGAGTGTTGCTGAGAACCGCCAAGGCTTGCCATGCCGTCACAACGGTTGGCGATTACTCCCTGATCCATTTCAACAAACGTCGTGTCGCGGGTATCTTTCACCCTGCGCGCGATAGAAGCAATTGCTTCATCCCAAGATATTTCTTCCCAAGCTGAAGCGCCTGGTTTGCGAACTCTTGGTCGCGTAACACGATTCGGATTAGGAATTACCTTGCGTGTTTTCTCGTCGACGACATTGCGCAGCTGAAACATTGATGCTCCCTTGGCGCATAGCCCTCCTTGGTTGATAGGATGATCAGGATCACCTTCAACGCTGATAAGCTCTCCGTCACGTGCTGAACACAGGGAACCACAACCACCTGAACAGTAACAACAAATACTAGTGTACTCTTCGGTGTTGACCAGTTTCCATTCGGGATCTGCATCAAGTGCAAATGCCTCGGACTGGTTTGTCAACCCATATGCCAGACTGGTGGCGAAGGCTAGCCCAGTGGCTTTTAGAAAGCCCCGTCGCGTTGTCTGCATAGACAACTCCCTTCTTTCCTTTGTCCTTCGGTACCTGTTTTCAAGTACCGCTGCTTTTCGGCGCACAAACGAAATCTCTCAATACGAGGAGTAAGGCTCTCTTTAAGAAATTTTCCACCTCGTGCACCTGCCATTTTACCTGCAAAAACCTCGCATCAGTTGCTCAATCCAAGTTTTTACAGGAACTTTCCCCATTCTTTTCGCGAAGGTTCATGGCAGGAGTATCCTAAGACAGGGCGACGCTTTAGCCCGCGGGAGCAGTCTTTTTGATTGGTGAACGGCATCATATTCCGAAGGACGGCTTTTCCCCTTGCCGCCAACGGTAGAATCTCGCCAATAAGCGGTATCTTACCTGTTCAATAGAGTCCTGTGGATTACAATGCGCAGAAGTTTATTAGTAAGGCATGCGCTACAATAAGGCACGTGAGTAAAATCGTGTGAGGACACAAGGAGGTGAGCACCGTTGAGCGAAATCGAACGCATCCGCCTGACGCGTTTAACGTCTAAAGGGGGTTGAGCAGCCAAGTGGGGTCCGGGAGACCTCGAACACATACTAGCCTCCATCACGCCGCTATGCGCACCCGATATGCTTTTGGGCTTTGAAACTGGTGACGATGCTGCCGTCTATCAACTCAGCGACAACCTTGCCGCCGTGCTTACGGTTGATTTTTTCACCCCTATTGTTGACGACCCCTATCTTTTCGGACGCATCGCCGCTGCCAACGCCTTAAGCGACATCTACGCCATGGGCGCTGAACCAAAAATCGCGCTTAATCTTCTTGCCCTTGATAGCACCTTGGGTACTGATTTGGCAGAAATGATTCTTCGGGGTGGCGCCGACATAGCACGGGAAGCGGGAGTAGTGCTTGCAGGTGGGCATACCATTGATGACGCTGAACCGAAGTACGGACTTACCGTATTTGGTACGGCTCACCCCGATGCCATCATAAAAAATAGCGGGGCGAAGCCGCACGATGTGCTCTACCTCACCAAGCCGCTTGGTACGGGGATTATGACTACGGCACTGAATGCGGGGAAAGTTGCAGAAGCTAGCCTTGGCGCGGTCTTTGATTCGATGCAACAACTCAACGCAAGGGCTGCACAAGCCATGAAAGAAGCTCATGTTCATGCGGCTACCGATATCACAGGCTTTGGTTTTGCGGGGCATCTTCACGAAATGCTTGTTGCAAGTAATTGTGGTGCTTGTCTTACTTGGAATGCGATTCCTTTGTTTGAAGGAGTAAAGGAACTCGCAGAGCAAGGGTGTTGTCCTGGGAGATGCGAAGTCATTAAAAACCATGTGGGCGCCTCTATTTTCTTCGAAAACCTCTCTGAAAAAGATTGCGATACCCGCATGAAAATTTTGTGCGACCCCCAAACCAGCGGAGGACTCTTGATAGCAGTTGACCCGCGCCATCAAGAACTGTTTGAACAGTTGTATAAAAAATATTGCGGAATCGGCATCGCTCCTATCGGTGCGATAACCGACAAAAATCCCCGCACGATAACTTTTGTCGATTAAGGTATGCACGCCATGACTCGAAAGGTGTTTCATGTCACAGGCTAGAAAAAATGAACTGTTGCGAGAGCTTCCGCAAGTTGAAGAAGTGCTTAAACACCCTGATATAGTCGCGCTCAAAGAACAGCTCCCCCACACGCTCGTTGCTGATTTCGTGCGTGAAGCAATCCAAGAAGCACGTGAAAGCATTTTGCGCTTGCGCACGCTTCCCGATGACAACAGCGCGCTTGTGGCACAGTTATCGTGCGAAGCAATAGCCCTGAAAACCCAACAAAAGGCGCAAGCGCTACAAGCGCCTTCGCTGCGCAAGGTCATCAACGTGTCGGGGATTGTCCTGCACACCAACTTAGGACGAAGCGTTTTTTCCGAGGGTGTAGCAAAAGCTGTTCTCGAAGCTGCCACGAACTACACCAATCTTGAATTTAACGCAACAACCCAAACACGCGGAAGCAGGCATGACCACTACGAACGGCTTTTGTGCGCGCTCACGGGAGCCGAAGCGGCGCTTGCGGTCAATAACAACGCCGCTGCCGTCATGATGGTATTGCAACATTTCGCTTCGGGCTATGAAGCAATCGTGTCGCGAGGAGAATTGGTAGAAATCGGCGGTTCATTTCGAGTTCCCGACATTATGCGCCTTTCACATGCCGAAATGATAGAAGTCGGCACCACTAATAGAACGCGCCTTTCCGATTACGAAGGTGCCATCACCCCTCAAACAGCGCTTTTATTGAAAGTACACCCCTCAAACTATCGCATGGTCGGCTTTACCGAAACCGTCACTATTGCTTCTTTGCGCGAACTTGCCGACACTGTCAACGAACAACGTCTAGCAGCAACAAGGGATGCTTCTGCCCAAGTGCCCCCCCTCCTTGTTTATGAGGATCAAGGCTCAGGCGCGCTTTTTACCTTGGATTGCTTTGGCGATGATGCCGAACAAAGCGTGGCAGAATCACTTAAGAGAGGCTCTGACCTCGTATCATTTTCAGGTGACAAACTTTTAGGCGGTCCGCAAGCTGGAATCATCGTAGGAAGCCGCAAGCACATCGACGCCCTGAAGAAAAACCCTTTGGCACGTGCCCTTCGCCTCGACAAGATGGCGATTGCCGCGCTTGAGGCGACCCTTCGCCTTTACCTGGATAAAGACCGTGCGTTGCGCGAAATCCCTACCCTGCGGATGCTTTCAATGCCCCTTGATGAGGTTCGCGAACACGCCCTGCGCTTACAAGACAGCATTGAAGCGGCTTTGCCAAAAGGCTTGGTTGAGCTCAGCGTTGTCGAAGAATCTGCCTTGGCAGGAGGTGGGGCGCTGCCCACCAACAATCTTGCAAGCTATGCGCTTTGCATCCGTTTCAAACAAGGGGACGCCATGACTTGTGCTACCTATTTAAGTGCGCAACACCCCGTTCCTATCATTGCCCGCATCAAAAAAGAAACGCTTCTTTGTGATGGGCGCACCTTGCTCAGCAGCGAAGAATATGAAGAAATCGCCCGTGGCCTCAAAGGCTATTTTGAAAATCTTGCAACACGCGCGCAGAAAGGATAAATCTCGGTGAGCGAACATCCCAGCTTTATCCTTGGGACAGCAGGTCACATCGACCATGGCAAATCGTCTCTCATAAAAGCTCTCACGGGGACAGACCCCGATCGGCTTGAAGAAGAAAAACGCCGCGGTATCACTATTGAACTGGGGTTCGCCCAACTCAAACTTCCCAACAACACCACCATGGGTGTGGTTGATGTTCCTGGGCACGAACGTTTCGTGCGCCAGATGATATCAGGCTCAACGGGGGTCGATGTCGCGCTGCTTTGTATTGCGGCGGATGACGGCATTATGCCCCAAACAATTGAACACTTGGCTGTGTTGCAGCTTCTTGCCATTGAGCACTGTGTGGTTGCCATCACAAAGGCAGACTTGGTCGACGAAGACTGGCTCGCGTTCGTTGGTGATGAAATAAGAAACTATCTTGCTTCAACGCCGTATGCAACAGCTCCGATTATCCCTACGTCAAGTAAGTCGGGCTTAGGTTTTGAGGAACTGAAGGCGAGCCTCGTAGAAATCACAACCCACCACAAATCAACGCAGCGAAGCGCCGCTATGCGCCTTCCCGTAGACCGCGTATTCACCATCAAGGGCAGCGGAACAGTGGTAACAGGAACCCTTTGGAGTGGCTCGGTAGCACCCGATGATGAAGTCGAAATACTGCCCGCTAAAAAAATTGCCCGCGTAAGATCGGTGCAACTTCACGGACTTCCTACCAAGCACGCGCCCTTCGGTAATCGTGTTGCCCTCAACCTTGTTGGTGTAACGACCGAAGAAGTGCGCCCAGGTGACTTCTTGGCAAAACCTCACGCGATAAACCCCAGTGACCGCTTTGATGCGTCGTTTATCTATCTTGACCCCACCGAAAAATGGAAGGCACTTGAAAGTGGCTCAAGGATTCACCTTGCCCACGGAACCCGTGAAGTGTTAGGGCGTATCCTGTTCATCAATTCCTCGAAAACCTTGAAGCCAGGAGATAGAGCCTACGTGCAAATTCGCCTGGAAGAACCACTCGCACTGTCACGCAACGACCGTTTCATCGTTCGCTCTTATTCGCCCGTGGCGGTTATTGGAGGCGGCTTTCTACTCAGAAGTCATCCCCGTCGCAAAACAAATCTGAGCGAAAGTGAATTTTCTCTGCTTGAATCTTTGGAGCGCGATGACACGAGCACCATCATCCAAAAAGCTGCCGCTTTGTACAAAGTGCCCTTTACTCTGCACAGTTTGAGCACGAGCACCGAAATTGATGCCGCAACGGCTGCTGCCGAATTGAAGAGTCTGGTGGATGCGGGTACGCTGCTGTTCACTGAGGTGGTTTCAGGCTCGCCCCATTATGTCTCGCCCTCCGTTTTACGCAGCGCGCTCGCAAAAATCGAAAACCTGCTGATAGATTTTCATGGCAAAAATCCTGAACAGCCAGGGCTTTCAAAAAACGCCTTGCTGCAACGCTTTGACAAGAACATCAACCCGCAAGCTTTTGACGTCCTTGTTCTTGAGGCCCAAAAACAAGGAAAAGCGCACGCGGCAGGCGGCATAGTGAGCCATCCGAAAGCAGGAGCTCATCTGCAACAAACTGAAACGCAGGCAGCAGAAGCACTTTTGCAGCTTTTGCAAAACGGAGCTGCAACCCCGCTCTTGGTTCAAGATCTCTTCAAGACGGCAGACATACATTCAGGTGTTGGGCAGCGCGCGCTCAATGCTTTAGAAAAGCAGGGAAATGTCGTGCGCATCAACAAGGATATCTATTATGAAAAAAACGCCTTTGATGACCTGCTCAACAAGGCGAAAAACTATTTAGGGAAACATCAGCGCGCATCTGCTGCCGACCTCAAAGAGACCATGGGGCTCAGCCGAAAATATGCGATACCCTTGCTTGAATATCTCGACGCTGCTTGCATCACGCGCCGCGAAGGCGACATGCGCGTCTTGATTAAATAGCTCCACCCCTTCTCCATTCCTATGCTTTTTATGCCGTTGGTGCCCATGAACAGCGCAATCGGGAAAGACTCGTGTAGTATACTCCCTGGAGATGGATGGCACCCTGGTGGGGCCCGCGGCCTTCAAAGCCGTTGCGAGGCGTGCAGAACGTCTTGGGTGTGTTCGATTCGCACGCATCTCCGCCAAGACGAGAGGTTTCTGCTGCAGCTTTCAGACAAAACTTACGCATTGTCCTTGCCGCGACTCTCTCAAAATTTCTGCCCCACGCGAAAAAGGAGTTTTACATGACGCTTGAGTATCCTCCTCCCCCTGCTTCCCCTTCCAACTTTCCCGCAGGCTCCCCCTCTGCTTTTCCTTCTGCTGCGCTTTCCCAAGAACCGCCCGCGCCACCGTCTCCGCAAAAAGCGCTGCGACGCGATGTGAGAAACGTGGTGTTAGTGTTGCTTTTAGTGTGGCTTACTATGTCACTTGCTCCTGGCATCATCCTGGGCGTTCTTCTTGCTTTTTCTCCCGAGTTCCAAAGTGCGGTATTCCAGTCGATGAATGGCACTTCCATAAATATCCAAGACGTCATGGAAAATCCCCTTCTTGACCAGCTCATGTTGGACGCTTACCTGAAGTACACGCTGGTGTTAGCAATGGTTTGCGAAGCGCTCGCGCTGCTTTGGTTGCTCTTGTTGCGCGGAAAACAACTCTTTACCTTTGATTTGGTGGCAGTCAACCAAAAAGTAAACCTTGCTGCTATCGTCAAGATTCTCGTTTTGATGCTTGGAGTGGCTTGCGTGAGTTCTCTTATCGATTTTGCCTTGACTCCTCTTTTCGAACAGGCAGGTCTTTCGCTGACCGAATTTATGGAGGAAACTTTTTCCATGATATTTTCTTCTCCCTGGGGGCTTGTCTATGTGGTGGTTCTCGGTCCTATTATGGAAGAGATTATTTTCCGCGGGGCGATTCTTCGAAAACTCGCTCCTTACGGCTGCAATTTTGCCATCGTAGTTTCAGCGCTGCTCTTCGGGCTTTACCACATGTTTTTGCTTCAGGCTTTCAATGCCTTTTTCTTAGGCATACTCCTGGCGTATGTAGCGCTTCGCTATTCGCTCAAGTGGTCTATGGTGCTCCATATTGTCTATAACGGCATTGTTACAGGCATTTCTTTCCTTGATGTTGTGGGGATAAACCCCGAAATTGCAAATTGGGTGATTGGTGGGCTTTGCCTGGTGGCAGCTATCATGTTCTTGGTTCTTAAGCGTGATGAAATCCCCCGAATACGGCAGATGGGGCTCCCTCAAATCCCCCACCCCTTCCGCAGTGCTTTTACGAATCCCTTCCTCGTTGGGTTTGTGGTGGTGTTCTTGGGAGCAGGAGTGCTTCTTTTGTTGCCCGAGGCACAAGCACTTCTCGCAGGACTTTAACAGCACTACGCACGTCATCGCGAACGCTTTTATCATCGGGGACGAACACAGTTCGTCCACGTCATTGGGAATCGCGCAGCGATGAAGCAATCTAGTCGTTGATGTGTGTTTTCGTCATTGCGGGCTCGACCCGCAATCTTAATCTCACATTATTGATGGCTCACAAGACAGAAGTCTTGTTATGCAGTTTTATCTTTTTCATTGCCCAATCGTAGTGACTGGCGCTCACCGAAATGCCGTAGCTGCCCAGAGTAGTAGTCCCTGTCCAGGTAAAATGCTTCTTCTCGAATAGCTCTTCGTTGCTGAAGCCTTCTATCAAAGTCATGACTTCGGCGTGGCTTTCGCAAAGCAGAGCTGTGGCATCTTCAAAAGAAGTTGACTGGTGTTTTTTCCAAAACTCAACATTCATCTCACCATACGTTTTCCAGGTGTAGGGCTCAGGCAAGAAAGGTTTCGTTTCGCCTTTAAGGTTTGCCGCTGTCCAACTTATAAAAAGTTGGTGCCATTCGTAAAGATGAATAAGGATGTCGCGTAGGTTTTGGTCGCGCTTCCAGTGCGCTTCTTTCAGTTTGGGGTCATCGCCGAAATTAAAGGAGGCAAAACGCCGCTCTTCAGGCATGGCGTCAACCATCCCCCATAATTTAGCCCACTGAACACCCGCTGCATCAATCAGTTCATGTTTCGTTGTTGGTCTTGGCATGGCCACCACCTCTTTTCCTTCTCTCTATTCTAAAGGATTATCCTGCTTGGGGCTATCTTCCCATTCGCCCCAATCAGCTCTAGCGCTACCCCTTTGCCAGTTCTGCCAGTTTGTTTGCTGTGGCAAAATTACGGATGGTAATCTTTTGATAGGTTGATTGCTTAGACACCGACCCCCATCTTGTGCGCGAAAACGTTGCCATCGGCGCAGACCAGAATATCAGCTTTCCGTGATAGGCAACTTTTTCATATTCGGGCTTGATTTCGCCCACTTCAGCACATATATCCGCTGCCGTTGCGGGAGAGATAACGAAGAGGGCATTGTGCTTTGAATCGGCAGAGCCGTCCCACCATTTCGGTGCGTGAGAAAGAGCATCCGACAGTTCCCTGACCGTCAAAACAGCAACAGAAATATGCAAACCAAAGTGCTCAAAAATCAAGGCTTCGCAAGCAGACTGTATAGCAACGTCATCCTTGTCGCTTGAAAATATAACATTTCCACTATTGATATAAGTCCGCACATCGCTAAAGCCCGCTTCGGCAAATGCCGCCTTGAGCTGCTTCATGTCAATTTTGTTGTTGCCGCCGACATTTATGCCGCGCAGCAAAGCAATATAGGTTTCACTGCTCATTTTCGCTTTCCTCAACTTCCTTACCTCGAAATCGGATTATTCCCGTAATTAGCTCAGATTGCCTTCGGCGAGATACGTCATGTCCGCTCTTTCCTTTGCCGCTCTAAGAGCCGAGCGAATCTTTTCTTCGAATTCTTTTTTGGACGGCAGCGATGTCCAGTATTCCGCAACCAATATGCCATCCTTTTGCATATCCAGTAGCTCGATTTGCTCACGGCTCGTCTCTGCGCAAAGAATCAACCCAATGGGAGCCTCTTCTCCTTCTTTTCGTTCATGACGCTCCAGCCATTTAAGGTACAGTTCCATTTGCCCTTTATCACGGGCATGAAACTGCCCGATCTTCAGCTCGATTGCAACAAGCCGACGCAGCGGACGAGAAAAGAAGAGGAGATCAAGGGTAAAATCCTTTCCGTCGATAATCATCCTTTTTTGTCGTTCGATGAAAGCCATCCCCTTCCCAACCTCAAGTATAAATGCTTCAAGATCCCGAAGGATTGCTGCCTCTAAGTCGGTCTCAAGAAATGCCCCGTGAAGACCAAGAGCATCCAGGAGGTAAGGATCCTTAAACGTCCCGAACGGAATATCTTGGCGCTTTGTAGTTTGGATGCTGGCGATATCAGCCCTCTCAAATGTTTTGCGTTCTATCAGTTTGTGCAGTTCGCGTTTACTAAGTCGATGGTTTGCCGCTTCAGACAGGTAGAACAGCTTTGCTTCTGTATCTTCTAGGGGAGAATTTCCACTATATGTGACCAACTCAATTGTGTCGCCGCTGGCGACACAATCTCAAACTCAGGGAATTGCTTTGCGAACTGCACCATTCTAAGCAAGTTGCGATACTCGAAGCTACGGCCATACTCCCTTTGCAGCTGTGTCGCCAACGTCGCCACAATTCGTTTTCCGTAGTCAGCGCGCTCGCTTTCGAGGATGTTTTGGTTAACCTCTTTGCCTACACACCAAAAGAGAAAAGTCTTTGTGGCGTTGGCATGGGAATAGACATTTTCTCGAGCCTGTTCAATAAGATGAGAGATTTTCTCAAACAATACGTTTGTTGATTCTGTCAACTCCATAATGTTCCTCCGATAGATAATTCAACCGTACGGTACGGTAAATCCTATTGTAGCGCATGTTATTAAGGAAGCTTCTGTACCTGGTAACGAGCCACAGCATTTAATTTGTTAAGACAAGTTGAGTTCTTTTCCATTGAGAAAGAATTCGTTATCAGTAATAATCGTAGCCTAGCTAAGAATAGTCAAGCGTACAGAAATTCGGGCGTATGGGCGTTTCCGAAAACGCCTCGCTACAAAAGCAAAAGGAGCGATTATCTTGAAAATTAACCGACTACTCGAAATGGTCATGGAAGTCACGGCTGGTAACCACCTCGACCGAGCCGTGCTGGGCGACGAACCTACTATTGCTTCCTCGTCCGCTTTTCAAGGTGCCATTTTGGAACCTTGAAAACTCTCCGTCGCTATCGCTCACTTGGAAAATGTCCGAGATTAGTAGGTCAGGTCAATTATTGGTGCGGGCGAAGGGACTCGAACCCCCACAGGTTTCCCTACCAGATCCTAAGTCTGGCGCGTCTGCCAATTCCGCCACGCCCGCATATAAAGAGTCGTTTCTGCGTGCTCGTCTCCCCAAGCCGCCAAAACGAGAATCCCCATGATACCAGAAAAGAAGCGCCCGAGTGGGCGCTTCTTCGCAGTACCAAATTGTTGAGCCGTACACTCAAAGTGCTTCAGCGTACCTTAAACTAAGCAGCAGCTTTGAGTTCGTCCTCTTCTTCAGCGGTGGCATCCGCCGCATCAGCAGCATCGTCTGCAACGTTCGTGGCATCAACGGCATCATCACCAGAGTCTTTTCCGCCATCAACGCCCTTGGTAATGTTAAAGTGACCCGCACAAAGTTTGCACATGCGAACCTTGTTTACGTCAAAAGCATCGTCTACCGTACCGTCTCTGAGGTTGTTCTCAGAAATCCTATTGAGCGCCGAGCAATCCTCCCATGTGTGATAAACCCTGCTGTTCGTTGACCACTTGACATGGTTCGCGCCAAAGTCGCTCGATTCTGCATTTTCACGCATAACTTGCTGGAGATATTCCTCTGAAATCGGGTTGGGTTCATAAGATAGGCCCACCGCAGCAAGCAAGCAAACGCCTGCCAAAATCGATACCCATGTTTTAGTTTTCTTGTCCATATTCTTGTCGGTAAGCAGGAACAGCAATATGGGGAAGAAGGCGATAACCGCAACGATAGCACCCAACTGAGTCTTGATAAAAAACTCAACAGGATTCTTTTCCGAAGGCGGATCGATTTTGTTGGCACGCTTCCACAGGAAGGAGCCGATAACAACCAAAATCAAATCTAGGATAAGAGCGCCGATAATAAATGGCGTAGAATTCGCTACATCGAATTTTTGCAGGATAAAGAGTATCCCCACCACTTCACAAACTATGGCTAACACCCAAAGGGCTATTGCTATTGCCCTCAGTGTTGTGGGATTCCCACTTGGTATTACGTACGTTTCTTTTCCAGTAGCTGCTGGTGCATCAGTTTTCTTTTCAGGCATGGTTTCCTCCACTCTACTTTCTTTTGGCGCTTAGCAGGGTGCCTACCAAATCACCAATGTCAATACCGCCGCCGCCCAAGGCGCCGCCTATGGTTCCCAACAAATCATCTGCAGGCTCTTCTTTCTTAGAAGATGCCTTTGGTTTGCTCGAAGAAGAGCTGCTGCTTTTTGGAGCAGGTTGCGCTGCTTCTCTTTGTGCAGAAGAGCCGCCGCTTAGAAGTGAGCCAATGACAGACCCAATAATATCTTGCGAATCGCCGCCGCCCATAACTTGCTTGATTAAATCGCCGACAATGTTGTGCTCCCCTGATGCGGTCTTTGAGCCGCCCAGCAAAGAACTGAGAATGCTTGCCAGCATACCGCCGCCTTCGTTTGAGCCGCTCAGCATCGTGTTGAGAATGCCGCCCATATCTGTGGCAGACAGCCCATTAACGCCTGAGACACCTTCTATGGTCTCATGGGGATGGCTTTTGAAGCGTTCTACCAAATCTGGATTTTTCTGTAAGGCTTGCGCCACCACCCCCGCAATTTCACGTGTGTCAAACTCAGCCATTTCTTCCTCCATCCACTCATAAACATAAGTTTATAAACCCAATAACCTCATTATGCGTATTCTAACCCATCAAGACTACTTTTTTGAGACGCGGCGCAGTTTTATGCACAATATTTTTCATTATTTTTTTCTGTGCGCTTTTCTTTTGCCTTTCCCCTGCCCCTCTCTTGCACTTTCCTTGCTTTTCCCGTGCTTTTCGGACAAGGAATGCGGAATTTTAGTTGCGAACTTCCCGAAATATCTGTGCTCATATACAATTAAATTGCCATATTGAACATGCCTGTTGACGCAGCCGAAACATACTAAGAATCCAAGAAGGTGGCTGATGAACGATACCCACAACCATAAAAACAAGGGCGACAAAAACAGCGGTAGTGGTAGCAGCAATAACAACACCGCTTCGGTCAATAGTCCCGCTTCGGTCAATAGTCCCGCTTCCCTTTTTGCAGATTTTCCTGCGCCTGCAAACAAACAGGCAAAAATTCCCTCTGACAAGGTTGTAGAAAAACTTTCCTATGTCGCGCATTTTTCTTCCCCGCTTAACGCAACCTCAGCCAAAGGATTTTTTGAATTTGAGAGCACCGCACGCGCATCGTCAAAGCAAAATCACCATGATGCACGCGTAAAAATGCTCGAGATATACGGGAAAGAAGCCATAGCGTGGGTGATTGACGAGGTCAAACTTAAGAAAAAGAACCCCGATAGGTGTGTTGAACAGCTTGAACTTGACTTCAGGGAGCGCAAACCCGCGCGCAAACGCCCCGTCGCAAAGAAGTATTTGTAGGCGACCACGACGCATACCGAATAGGAAGTCACACAATACCAGTCCCCAAGAAACGTGAAATCAAAGAAAGCCTGGCAACAGAAATACGAAAGCAACTAAAAGGAGAAGGCAGGAGATAATACTCCCTTTCCTCTCAAAGAAATAAAGCATATTAGATTGGAGAACGCTATGCGATATATATACGAGTTTGAGTTCGTGGAAGAAGAGGATGGGTATTTTGTCTATCTGTTCGACTTCGACCGCGCCACACAAGGTGATGATATGCCTGATGCTCTACACATGGCATCCGACCTGCTGCGTTTTATGGTTGAGGATTGTTTGGTAAGAGGCGAGGAACTTCCCGCCCCACTCTTTACTCACGAACCTCAAAGAGGGGGACGAATCGTTGCGGTAACTGCTGATGTCGATTTACGGGCAAGCGAGGATTTTGTTACCGCATCAGATGCGGCACGGCTTCTTGGTGTTTCAGCACCCCGCGTCTCTCGAATGCTGAAAGACGGACTGCTTCACGGGTATAAAGAGCGAGGTAACACATTTGTAACAATTGAATCCATCAACGCCCTCAAAAGCACACCGCGCAGTGCAGGACGACCGCGCAAAGAACCTGTGACCGTATAGGAACTTAGGCAGAGATAGCTTCGATTTCGCTTTTTAAGTAGTCCACACAGGTTTGAATGCGGGCAAACAAAATAGGATAAGCTTTATTTACGCCAATGCAGGAACAAGGTCAGAATAAGAGGCCGCAACAGAATTAGTGGCATCTATACCAAGACCGTTCACCACTGTCTTAAACTCGTTTTTCCCTGCTTTGAGTGAAATGTCTTTAATGACGGTTTCTAGTTCCAAAAAGTTGCCGAGTTGTTCCACGAGGTCAAGGTGAATGCGCGTATTGCCGTAAAGCCATAGCTCTCTGGTTTTCTCAACGTGCTTTATTGCTTTGCGACTGGCTAACAGCGCATCTTTTTCGACAGCAGTTAATTCTTTGATTTCATAGTAAGAGTCTTTTTGCCCGTGCTTTTCTTTTCTTTGGTAGCTGATGAGCTGAAACTCACGTCCATCAATGATGCGCAGCTTATCTTTGTTCTCGCCAATATCAAAATAATAATCCGCCTGTTTCATGGTGTATTGGTATTTTGCGCCAAGAGCGTTAAGGCGGTTCACCACATCGCCTTTTTCAGACAAGGCGACTTTAATCTCAATATTGCGCATTTTGGCTCCTCTTTAGATAGTTCATGCCATCAGCAGCACCCTCGAACAGAATCTTGCCAGATTGCTCAACCCTATTTCTTAAATAGGCCCTCAATTCAGGTGTTTCAATTTTCAAGAACTTATTGCCTTCGGGCATCCATTGTACCTCTTCTGCTTCTTCGCTAACAGTGCAGCCAAGGCTTATTAGGCTCTCGGCGGTTATAGTGTCTTCGTTTAAGTCCTTCAAATAGAGCGGACCCGAATAATAACCAAAAACATAGTCCTTTGTTTTCTCTATGATTTCGTCAAACTCGCTTTTTGAAACATCTGGCAATAAAGGTCGGATGGCAAGCATGGCGTCAATGCCCGCCTCGGACACCCTACGCAAGGTATCGATGCGAGATTCCACGCTCGGAACGCGTGGCTCCCATTTATCCTTTAAATCCGTACAGGCCAAAGAAACCGAAAATGTCAAAATATTACCGTTGGTCTTTAGGGTGGTATTGATGTCGGCAAGGTTGCTAATAAATTCATCACTAGCAGGCAGCTTGGTGATAACTGAGATGTCTTTGCCCGTGGTTGACAGGCGCTCTAAAACTTGAAGTGCCTGACGCTTATCCTGTAAAAACTCCGTGTCGCACCCCAACATTATGGTAGTAATCTCTGGGGGCAGTTGTTCAAGTAGGTCAAATTGTTCTTCGGACAAATAGATGCCCTCTTCATTTTCGTGACCACGGATAATTTCATTTGAAAAACAATAGGTACAATCAAGCGGACACGCGATATTTGAATAGGTTAAAACTCTGTCTTCGTCTATTTTGAGATTTGAATCCTCGTATTTTCTGAATTCATGATTATTCATATGATTATCCTATCATAGGGTCGCGATTATTGCTATTCTCCCAGGTCGCAGGTAAGACCTACCTAATAATCATCAGGCACGCGTGGCCACCGGTAAGACTGGTAGTTGTACTCTATCTGGTAATCGTCGGGGTTGAAGCCATTGTTGCGGATATACTGCAAAGCGTCTTCTCGACCGTTGCCAGCAGCATCGTCAATCACAAGTATCATGTTACTGTCGTTTTCGGTCATTTTGTAATAGAGCTTGTACTCATAATACACCGCATAGTTATCTTCGTATTTTGTACAGTAGTAAGGCAGTATTGAGACAATGGGGTACTTCGCTACAAACTCCTCAACCATTTTTTCGTAATTCTTGCTGGCGATTGCGGTTTGTAGGGCATCTTCTTCAGGGCGGTCGGCATACCACTCATACCATTCAATATCTCCTTTCAGTTCTGCCAGCCTAATGTTCAGCTCGTAGTTTTCACCAGGAACAATGGTAATCTCTTCAGTGTGCGTTTCAAAGTCCTCATGGGTGACTTCTACGTGGTAGTCTCCTGCTTTAATGTCGTGTTGGCCGTTTTCGTAAGCCTTGCCGTTAATGGTCACGGTAGCGGTTGAGGGGGATACGAGAACGTCAATAGTAGCGGCAGAGTTGGCCTTGGCAGAGAATATGATGGCCAGGATAATTACTATGATGACAAAGCCAATGAACGCCCAAGCTATGGGGTGTATCTTCTTAATCTTGTCTATGAACTTTTTTAGCATAGTCTATCCTTTCCACCTAAATACGTAATAATTACCGCGCCAGTCACTAAAGTAGGGTTCCGCTGCATGGTCGGCTGTTCTTTCGCCACACGAAGCAGAAGCTATTCTTCCCTTGCCGTCTGGCAGTGTAATATACATCATAATGTGTCCATCGAGAATCATGACATCGCCAAACTGCATATCATTTAAAGTTGCTCTATTGCCACCAGCGAAACCAGGGTGCTCACTAAAGCATTGGCTAGCATGAGCGCGACTAGCGAAAAAGCAGACATTCTTTTCATAAGCATTATTGCCATTAAATATAGCAAATTACCTGGTAAAATACAAGTTTTTGAACAATTTGAGTGTTTTGTTCACCCGCGCAGCAACCCCGCTCGATTCAAATATGTCCCTTCTCGCCTGGCTCCAACGACCCCAAAGAAAAGTCGCAATAGTTGTGGTATTCTTTTCAGCGGTGAATCGATACAAGTAGTCTCCGCAAAGGGGCTTTGTTTTGCATCTGTGCAGAAGGGCATCTGCCTGCTTAAGATGCAGTAAAGCTTCTTGTATTGGTTCACCGCCAAAGGTGGATGCCCTTCTTCCCAACAAAAGCGCATCCTCCACGAGGTGACCAAAACACGGAGGTGCTGCGTAGTGAGAATAAGACTAAAACTGCCATTTACCTGGCACTATGCTTTCAAAAACTTCTCGTTGCTCTTGACAAATTATTCTCGATTTGCTATAATACAGCTAAATCCGCAGAGAACTGAATATTGGTATCTATCGGCTACGAGGTGGCGCTATGCCACACATTACCCTATTACCGTGTTGTTCGCCTCATGTGGACAGCACTTTTCATTTACGGAAAATCCCGTTTTCAACAGATAAGGAGAATATCATGAAAGGAAAAAGTAAAGCGTTAATTATTGCGCCGCTTGTCGTTTTGTCATGCCTTTTATGCATGACGATAGTCGTGCTGAGCGGTTGTGGCAACAACAATTCTGGCAACAACGGTTCTGGTGTTAGCACCGGTACTGGTTCAGAATCAAGTACAACAGCAGGTAACGGTAACAAGAACAAGAACTCGTATCAGAATATGATTATTGGTTGGGGCTTTTTTGGCGAAGAGCTCAATAGCACCCCAGCCGGGAACGAGTACGAGTACGAGGAGTGTGTTCTTGATGCACAAGCTTTTATGGTTTACGTGCAAGCTTCTGCTCAGGTAAAGCCTTGGTATGCCAACAATGGGAAAACGCCTAAGTACACCGGTCAAAACTTGACCTTGGTTAGTTCCGGGACGAATAACCCGGATCAACTGGCATTCTTGGTGAATGCCATCCGAAACGTGCCGGGCGTTGGACAGTTATATATCCTAATGCAAACGCCCGTATGGCCAGAAATCACTTTTGTAGGTGATGATGGCGAAACGTATAACTTGTTCGCAGAATCTAAAATTCGCGTGTACTATTCGCCCGAAGTGGGCATTCTAACTTTTCAAGAATATCTGGATCTATAACTCTAAAGAAAGAGGTAAACAAAATGAAACGTTTAGTATCTATCCTTTTAGCATTACTGTTGGCTTCTGTGCTTGGCGCTACCCTTGCGGGTTGCGACAATTATGGAACTAAGCCGGTGCCGCAAGACAACCCGTCCACTTATGACCCTTACGACGACGACGAAGACCCGTTTGAGGATGAAGAAGACTTTGACGAGCCGGACGTGCCTGACACGAGCTTAGATTATGAGCCATATAAGGCACATGCTGACGACCCTTTCCCGGGTCTGATAATCGGAACTATTCCTTCGTCTGACCCGAAGCAGCCGCCGCAGTTAGTAGTGGATACCAAGAAGTACGAGGAGTACATTTACCAAAACATGAGAAACTACTTGGATGACGACTCAGGGCTCTATAATAAGATATACTCAGGGCCGGACAACCTGGAACTTAGATCCGAAGGAAAACTTGTGGTGCAGGAATCTCTTTCGAGTGGAAGAGATAGACAAAGAATGCCATTCGAAGATTGGGACTCACCCATCATAGTACTTTACGGCGATTGGATTACGCCTGACATGTTCTTTAAAGAGTACGGCGTTGTTATCACATACCTGCCAGACTTGTCACTAAATTGGGAAGTTAATTCAGTAAGGCAATACGAGAACTGCAGGGGAGAAAGAATTATCTACTATTCTTTGTCTTTGGGAAGACAATTGACACAACTAGAGCGAGCTGAGAATTGGCAGCTATTGAACCCCGAAAAAGCTTTCGAGCTTTGGGAAGACGACTGGAAAAAGTACATGTATTAGTCTGGGGTTCATTCCGTAAACAGCTGTCTATGCATATAGACGCTAGAGCAACCCTCTTGAGATTTTAGTCTCAAGAGGGTTTTCTTTTACAAAAAAAATGCAGATACGTTGCCGTACCTGTTCAGTTTGTTGCTTTAATATCCCCTGGTTAGCAAAGTCAGCGAGGATTGACCAGGCTGGAAGATTTCGTTGTTCGCCAGAACGACGAAATAGAACTGGTGGATCGTCGGGGACTCGAACCCCGGACCTTGGGATTAAGAGTCCCCTGCTCTACCAACTAAGCTAACGATCCGTTTACTACTCTATGAAAGGTGCGATGCGCCTAAGCGCTGAGCCATTGTAAAACAAGCCACAAAAAAGGGCAACCACTTCTCAAGCATAGCATCACCCTAATGCTCAAGAACATCCTCGTCAAACAACCATCTTAGGACTTGGTTTCATGCTCTGCGCGCCTGGGGTGGATAATCGGACTCGAACCGACGACCTCCAGAGCCACAATCTGGCGTTCTAGCCAACTGAACTATACCCACCATGGCGCAAGCAGCTAGTATAGGGGTTTTCAGCCAGCCACGCAAGGCTTAACTTGGCACAAGGACACGCATGCGAGCTTGTGTCTCCTTTGCCCTTCAGATACCCCGTAGTCTTGCTACTAGGTAGTTCATTAGAGAGTCGCCCTCCAAGCACAACCTGTAGCAGTGGTTAAAAGAGGCTGGCAACATAAGGCATTGCGACATCTGGGAGGAAGTCACCTGATCCGTGCTTTATCCCTTGAACCTGGTCAGGCGGCTCTGTTGTTGCAGCGATATAGGGATCCGAAATGGTCTTACTGGCAACATCGTATACGCGTACAGTGGTAAAGGTCCTGCGGGCATCAGTACCACTGGTGTAGGAGCCAACAACCTCATAGCTTGGATAAACGAGGATTACCGTAGCACATGCAGCAGGATCAGTAGTGAACCTCGAGGCATCTAGACCTGCGTATGAATCACCATTAACCGTGGCTTCTGGGGAGCTCTGCCCTGCTCTGTTATCATTATCTCTAAAGACAAACACCATCGCCGTTCCTGTGACCGACGCATCGGCTCCACCGATAATGTTTCCTTCTTTCATCATTGCATGGATATCCAACATGAATTGCATGGAGCGAAGGATTTCGAAGGAATCCATTTCTTGAGCAGAAAGTAAGCTGGATGGTGTCCAACTCGCAACCGGTTGCCCATCAATGCTTTCCATCGCAGGAAGGCTTCTGGCAAAATCGCAGATAACAGAATACGCCACAAGATTTTCTTCACTCGTCCTGGAATCCTTCTTAAGTTGAATTGTCTTGAGTTGATTCAGTGCACCAAGTGCAGTAAGATTCGATTCCCACTCTGGAACGAATCGAAGAGACTCCCCGCTGATGAAGCTGATGCTTTCAAGCTTTGTTGATTCTTCTATTCCCTGGAATTGGATATAACTGGAAGGAGATGAACAATTGAGAACCAGCTCTATGAGGTGTGGCATAGCGGGAATACCTTTATAATCTGGGCCCATGTGGTATGTTGCCTTGGTTAGGGTTGGTATTTGGGAAACCTGGTCGAGGTCCAGATAGGCATCGTTACCGTATAACAACTCCATGTCTCTACACGGAAAGCCTGCCAGATAGGCAAACGGAGCCTTCAGCGGGTCGCTCGTTCCGTACTTCCTGGAGGTTTTAAGTCCGCACAAATCAATCCTGAGTGTTGCCTTCTCAACATAGGGCTTAGAAAGCTCTAGGGCAGACTCGAACGCAGACTGAGTGGGGTCCGATAAAAACTGGAGTGCGTCATTTTCCTCGCTATATCGAACCTTTCCAGCCAAGCTTTCATCTTCTTGAATCCTTTGAAAGGCTTGCAACATAGGACTATCCGTTGCTGGCTGTTGAGCTTGAGAAGGCTCGGCTGTAGGCTCAGCTGAACAAGCGAAAAGCGAAGTAGCAAGCATACTGGTGAGCAAAACCATTAAAAAGCGTTTCATAGCGATTCCCCCTGAGCCATTCTCCTCATTGGCACCTGCGGCACCTCCTAGATGAATAGTATCACAACATAAAACCTCAACGGTATGCACTAAGCAGACAACTTATTAGCGACTAATCACAAGCATTTGGGGAGGCATTGCGATTGCAGGTGTAATAGGAGGTCTCTGTCCAACAAGGCACAAAAACATGTGTTTCTCGAAGCAAAAGAGATGCGGGAGCGCCTTTCCTTCAAGCTTTGCGGTATCGACTCTGACGGTGGCAGCGAGTTCATCAATGATGAGATGTGCCAGCATTGCTTAAAGGAAGACATCACCTTCGCCAGAGGACGCGCCAACAAGAAAAACGACGGCTGCCACATAGAACAGAAGAGCTGGTCCCTCGTTCGCCAGACTGTGGGTTACAGCCGCTTCGAATTGATTTCATTTTGAGGCAATACAGGCTTAACTTGGCACAAGGACACGTAAAGCATGAGGGATACAAGCAATATCAAAACTTTCACCCGCAAAGGCTTCCCCGTCTATTTGGACAGGAGGAATCTTGCCTTCGAAACGCAGGTTCAGAGCACTCGTCGTTAAAAATTCCAGCTGTTTGAATTTCGTATGGTGGGCATCTTTTGCCAGAATGAAAATCATCACTGCCTTGGGAACGCCCATCGGAGGATGCGCAATGCAAAGGTCGAACAGCCCGTCATCGGTTGATGCCTTGGGGCATATCGTGAAACCTCCCCCATAGGTTTTCCCCACCTGAACAGCAAAAAGCATCATCTGCCCCCGATGTTCAG
Organism: Eggerthellaceae bacterium; assembly: GCA_009782615.1. Lineage (GTDB taxonomy): Bacteria > Actinomycetota > Coriobacteriia > Coriobacteriales > Eggerthellaceae > WRIS01. The sequence continues at coordinate 35,808 of WRIS01000003.1, forward strand.
CCGCCTCTTCCACGTCTACCTCAGCCGCCGCAATAGCCGCCGTATCAGCCGACCCTACCCCATCAAGCCGCATCACATAATCATAGGTGTGCAGATTGTGCAAAAGCATGTCAATGCCGCTTTCAAAAAAGAGACGCGCACCGCGTTTCCCCGTTTCCACTCGCCGCTTCACGGTATCAAGCGCGATGGCAGCATCCAAGCCGAAGGAAAGCGTTTCGACAAAGTATTCCCCATTACAACACCCCACATCAAAAAGGCGGCTCTGGGACTTCGTCAGTTGTTCCACCGATTCTTCAAGAGTAAAACTCACTCCCAAGGTTTTTGCGTAATCATTACCCGAACCAACGGGCAATACGCCAAACTGAGGGCGCTGCGCTTCGGGCAAAGACATCAAGCCATTTGCAATCTCGTGAATAACGCCATCGCCACCTAACGCCACCACCGTATCAAAGGAAGCACTTGTCGCTGCCAGCTCAAAGCCATGCCGCGGGGCCTCAGTCAGCTTCAACACGAAATCGCTCTCGGGGATAGAGCCCCGCAGCTTTTCTTCCGCATAGCGTGCAGCTTGTTTCCCGTTGCCATTTTGAGCAGCAGGGTTTGCAATAAGCAAGGTTCTTCCAAGCGCGTGCGTCATTTCGCTTCCAATCTCTTGTCATCCGACTCACCCGAAACCTACGCATCTAATAATATCCTATTAACACGATTTCCCTACCATCAGGCGCATAACGCTGCGGTAGAATAGGAGGCAAAACTAGTATAACCCTGACGCTACACAAGGAGAAAAGTCAGTGGAAGCCTTTGAATTGATCCTACTTTTACTTGCTGCGGTGCTCTTGTCCGCAGTGATTGACCAGCTTGTTCCCAAAATTTCTTCCCCGCTTATCCAAATCGGTCTCGGGCTTTTAATCGCTTTGTTTTCGGTTTCCCCTATTGAAATCCATCTCGACCCCGAACTGTTCATCGTGTTGCTCATAGCCCCTTTGTTGTTCTACGAAGCCAAAAAGGTTAATAAAACTTCCCTTTGGAAGAACAAGGTCCCCGTACTTTCCCTTGCAATCGGTCTCGTATTCGCCAGCGCCTTAATCATCGGGTTCTACGTCAATTGGTTTATTCCCAGCATCCCCTTGGCAGCTGCGTTAGCCCTGGGCGCTGGGCTTGGTCCAACGGATGCTGTTGCCGTTGCCTCGCTTTCAAAGGCGGTAAACCTCTCCGAACGACAAAAGGCGATGTTAGAAGGTGAATCGCTCATCAACGATGCCTCGGGTATCGTTTCCTTCCAATTCGCTATCGGCGCGGTTATCACTGGTTCCTTTGTCTTGTTTGATGCATCTATTAACTTCATTCTCAGCTTTTTTGGAGGAATTGCTATTGGCATCATTTTAGGCATCGTCATAAACTTCATTTCCAACAAGGCGCGCGCTTTCGGGCTCGACAACACAACCTTTCATGTCTTGCTTGAAGTGTTCATGCCTTTCATCATCTACCTTGGTGCCCATGCCGTCGGCGCAAGCGGCATTCTTGCGGTGGTTGCCGCTGGATTGGTTATCGCAATCTCACCTAAAGAAGTGCGACCAGCGGTTTCACGTGCTAATATCGTGTCGAACAGCATCTGGCAAGTACTTACCTTCGCCTTAAATGGTGTTGTCTTTGTGCTTCTTGGTGCCCAACTTCCCACTGCAATGCGCACCACCTGGGAGAACAGCCCTATTACCCACAATCAGCTTATCGTGGACATCCTGGTCATTGCCCTCATGATGCTGCTTGCGCGCTATCTTTGGATATTGGCAACCGAAGCGGTTGGCATCCATAAACGGGAACAACGAAAACTTCAAACATCGGATTTCAAGGACGCTCTTGTTACCACGCTCGCAGGACCAAAAGGAGCGTTCACGCTTGCCCTTATGATGACGCTTCCTTTGACCGTCACCACTGCTCAAGGCATGATGCCTTTCCCCCAACGCTCCCTTCTGCTCTTCCTTGCTTCGGGAGTCATTATCTTGACTTTGCTTCTTGCGACCTTCGTCGTACCCGCCCTCGCACCCAAGAAAAAGGCTGAAGACCCGATAGAAGATGAAAACGCTATTACCATCGACATCCTTCGTCAGGTTATCGAATCGCTCACCGACCAGCAAACACCCGAAACACGCATTGCCACCCAATCGGTGATTCGCTCGTATAATGCCCGCATAAAGCGCCTTAAGAACACCACCGAACTTGAAGAGGGAACCACGAAAAAAGAACTGCGCGTTCAAGCATTTCGCTGGGAAGAAGAATTCGTTCAAGACCTCATTGAGAAAGAAGAGGTTGATTCTGTGGTGGGCTATTCGCTTATCAATCGCCTTATCCACGCTCAAAACCTTATCATGCATCACAGTGGTAGCCTATGGGTCGCCCGCAGCCTTTTCCAACACCCTATTCTCATGACGCGCTCAGCTCTTCATCTGGCAAAGCATGTGCTCACGCGCACCGATAGTCAACACCATGAGGAAGCACGTGACCTGCACAAACGCGCAGTTGAACACGTTATCTGCAAGCTTTGTAAAGAGATGGGCAACCCCGCCACCCCAACCGAAGACGTGAGTTCATTATTGCAAGAATACCAACGCAGCTTACGGCGCTTGCGCAATGTGCGACCAAACGTCAGCGTTACGTCCCTTACAAAAGCTGTGGCGAACAGCAACGATATTGGACGGATGGGGCTCAATCTTGAGCTTGACCTCATCCAGGCGCTGCATGAAAACGAACGCATTTCTCATGCGATGGCACGAAAGTTGCGTGAGAACGTCAACCTTATGCAGCTTGACCTCGACCAGAGTATTTAAAAAAGTACCCGCACGGATGCGGGCACTTCCAACAATCAAGTAAGTTTTGAGCTTAGTCTAGTCTACTTCGCCCAATTCAAAGGCAGCAGCATCGCCGAAGCCCGAAAGGTCTTTTTCAACCTTTGAAGGCTTAGGAGCCGCAGGGACAGCCGCCGAACTTGCCGACGTTGAACGAGCCGAAGGAGTAGCATAGGGCTTAGCCGCAGCTGCGCGAGATGCAGGAGCCTTAGCTTTCGGACGTTCTGTCTTGGTGGCTTTCGCAGGGGAAGCAGGTGCGGGAATATTGGTTGCACCAAGGTCTGAGAGTTTCTTCGACGCATCGCTGATGAAATCTTTAAGTATTGTTTGATATTCGCCACGCGCATCTTCACGCTCTTCTTCAAGCCTGTCGATTTCGTCGATAACCAGTTGCTTATCACGCGTTGCCTTGTCAACAATGCGCTTTGCTTCATCTTTGGCATCGTCAACAATGTGACCCGCCTGCACCTGAGCATCGCTGACCATTTCATCAGCAGAACGTTGAGCAATGATAAGTGCTTGAGCAATGGCGTAATCGTTTGCCTTTTTGTCCTCAAGTTGGCGCTCAAGATCAGCAATACGAGAACTCTTCTTCGCAAGTTCTGCGTCTGCGCGGGCTGATTCTGCCTTCGATGCCTGCGATGCTTGCTGTGCCTGCGCATCAGCGGCAGCGAAGCCTGCGTTGTCAAGTTCGGTTTCTAGCTGCTCGATGATGGCATGAAGCTCATCAATTTCATTGGCAACATGCTCTAGAAATACATCGACCTCGTCAACGTCGTAACCCTTACGGTCGATGGAAAAGCTTTGATTGTGTATGTCGGCTGAACTAATGGCCATGTGTCTTCCCTCCACGCTGCGCCCACCTTCGAGCGCATCCTTTACATCCTAAAAAATACTTACAATCAAACGTGCCACTAATTGTAATACAAGCAGGGCAACTATGGGACTAATGTCCACCATTCCTCCAATTGAAGGAATAAATTTCCTGAAAATCTTTAAATATGGCTCGCAAATCTTGCCCAAAAAGGTATCAATTTCAGAAAGTATACCTGTTTTTGTTGGAAGCCAAGACAAAAGAACATAAATAAAAATGACAAAGCTGTAGATATTAAGTAAGGAAAGCACCAGATATACTAAATTTAACAAGCTCCCAACTCCTTTGAACGACGCAATGCTGCTGCAACGCCTTGGGCATATACCTCATCCATGCCAGCTGCCTGCATTGCCGCAAGAGCTGCCAGCGTCATCCCTCCAGGACTCGATACTGCTTCCCGTATACTTTGGAGGCTTTCCCCAGTTTTGTCAATGAGCATCATAGTGCCGAGAGCCGTTTGTATGGCGAAATCTTGCGCAAGATCTTCGTCTATTCCCGTTTCAACTGCTGCACGCACGAGCGATTCGAGAAAAGCAGCAACGTATGCTGGCCCTGAGCCCGAAAGCGACCCGATAGCGTCTATTTTTTCCTCGTCAACAGCTTGCGCCCGCCCCAGGCAGGCAAAAAGCTCTGTTACCCAGTTTACGTCAGATTGCGCAGAAGTTGTTGAACCACACACCGCGGATGCCCCTTGCCCGACCAGTAACGGAGTATTGGGCATCACCCGCACCAAGCGCGAATTTTGCGGCAAGGCTTCAACAAGTCGCGCGGTGGTCAAGCCCGCAGCAATGGAAACAAAGAGGGAATATGCGAACGCAGGAAGTTCTAAAATCCCTGCCAAAACATCCATCATTACCTGCGGCTTTACAGCAAGTACCACAAAATCTGCCGCCGAAATATCTTGAGGAGCTGCAACACAGGAAACCCCGTAACGTTCACTTAAGTACGCACGGCGTTCTTCCCCCGGTTCTACCACAGTAATGTTAGTAGCAGCGATTTCGTCAGCGGGTTTTTCAGCAGAAGCTATCCAGCCCCCTATCATGGCTTCGCCCATTTTTCCGCCGCCGATAAACACAAAGTGTCTCGAAACAAGCGATGCCGAAGCTAGGGGCGTTGAACTTGTAGATAGTGTCATTTAGGCTACCACTCCTTGATTGCGCAAAGATGAAAATTCTTCATCACTCAAGGGGCGTCCCCTGCTGATAACAAAAACCTTATCAGCAATGCAGTCAACCGTTGCATCAAGGGCACTTGAAACCCCGAAGGTGAAATCGAGAAGGCGCTTCGACAGATGCTCGGGGGTGTTATGCAATGAAAGCACCACCACATCCCCTGCGCGAACGATTTTTGCGATGCGCTCAACTTCGCCGTAAGATACTGGCTTCAAAATGCTTAAGGTACGCATGGAACTGTGAGCAACGCCTGAGTTTCTGTCGTAAATATCCTGTGAGTCAAAACCGCCAACCCGTTCTCGTATGCTTGAGGGCGCGCCGACAGAAGAGGCACCACTCGTCGGAGAAAACAATGAATTATATCCTGGAGAGCGCTGGTCTGAGCGCCCTTCGCTTGCTTGCGCAAGGTCATTGGTGTCACCGCTGCGCAAATAATCACTGGCGCGCTCAATCTTTCGCGGCGAGTGGGTTGGTCGATACCCCACATCTGAGCCAGAATCAGCCCCCTGGTCTGCATACTGATCACGCCCTGGTCTTTCAGCATAGCGAGACGATTCTCTCGCATCATCCATCGATACCAAACGCGGACTTGCCCCATCGGTCATTGCCGAACCAGCATAGGAAGTAGAACGCGCACCTGAAGGGGCATATTCTTCATACCCATCTTCAAATTCGCCATACTCATCATAGCCGTCTTCGGGATTTTCGTAGTACTCTTCATCGTAGTCGTCTGTTTGCTCTGTGCTCGAAAAACCGAGTCTGCTTTTCAGCGCCTCGAATCCTTCACCTACTCTTCCAAGCCGTGGCAATTCCATAACCCCACCTTACTCTCCTCTAGTTAACGAACCGTTTTCTGTCCGAGAATAGTCAAACCTTTGGTATCCTCATGTCCGATACGTATCATCAAAGATAAGCCGTCCTATACGTATAATGGTAGCGCCCGCAGCAAGGGCTGGGCGCCAATCTTCACTCATACCCATAGAAAGTTCACGGAATTCTTGCTCAACCAGCACATTTGAGAGAGATTTTCGCATATTTTGTGCAAGTTCAGCGAGATTTTCGAAACATTCTTGAGCCTGTATCAAATCACCCTGAGGTGCCATTGTCATTAAGCCACAAACTTGGATGTGGGGTTGCGCGCTGCATTGCTCAAGCATTCCTGCAAGTTCTTGGGGCGCAAGCCCTTGTTTATTTGCTTCGCGTGCAACATTTACCTCTAACAACACCTTTTGAACCTTGCCCAGCGAAGCCGCACTTTTCTCGAGAAGTTCGATGTGGTGTGCCTGATACAAAGAATGAATCAAATCCGCCTGTGCAACAATTGCGGGAATCTTGCGGGACTGAATATTGCCGATAAAATGCCAGGTTCTATCGGGAAAAGCCTGCCCTTTTAAGGTAAGGTCATCAGGTCTGTTTTCGCCAAAATCACGTATTCCCGCTTCAATACCTTGCGCCACAACGTCTACGCCTACCGTTTTTGAAACGGCAACGATACGAACATCGTCGGGGGTACGATGGTACTCAAGGCAACACTGCTGAACTTCATCAACAAAGGCGCCATAGTGGCTTTTCAGGCTGTTAAGGCTGTTCATCGCACTCATTGCGCACCTGACAAACGTATCGCATAGGCACCTTGGCGTCCACAAACTCCGTTTTGTGCCCGATAGGAAAAGTACTCTTCGTTATTGCAGGCGGTGCAAATATCCGCATCAGCGATGCGCGCTGCGGATATCCCCAAGCGGGCAAAAGCGGACTTAAGCGCTTGGCTTAAATCAATATGATTTTCACCAACACGGCATCCGTCCCCAAAAGCTTCGCCGAAACGCGCGCAAACTTCTTCAGATGCTTCGAAGCACTCAGAGTGGATATGCGGGCCGATGTAGATATTGTATTCACCAAGATCGCCTGATTGACCCGCAGCTTTGTCACAATCTGCTAAAGCCTTGATTGCCTTGACGGCAATGTTGTTTTCGACGCCGCGCCATCCCGCATGGACAACCGCAAAGCGCCCGGACGGCGAAACCGCGATTATCGGGACGCAATCGGCAAAACAAAGGAGTGCTGCGCGGTCTGTGCAACCAATAACGAGAGCATCAGCTCCTGCGTGAGCCTGAGCCACAAACTCATCGTAGCCGTCAGGTGATTGATCTAAGGTTTGATCTAAGGTTAAAACCGTATCGCCATGAACTTGCAAAGGAACGACACAACCACAAGCGGCAACACCTAAAACCATCTTCAAAACCGCGCGGTTATAGTCCACCGCCATTGGGTCGTCCCCAACGTGGGAGCTCAGATTCAAAGACTCAAAATCGCCGCCGCCCGCCCCACCTAAGCGGTTGGTAAACGCAAGACGAACACCGCAGCGTTCAAACAAGGCTTCGTCGGTCAATACCTCGAGGGAAAAAACGCCCGCCGAGTCAACCTGAGTGGCAAAACGACCCTTGGACAAATGCGGCAAGGGCAGTTCAAGGGTCGCTCTCATAGACATGATGATAACTTTATTAACGCGGACGTTTCAAGAAATCGGGAATGTAGTCCTCATCAGCAAAACGCTGGCTGGGGGACGACGCAAAGGTTGGTGTTTCGTAAGCCTGTTCAGGAGCGACAGGTACAGCAGGGGGAACTGCCGTCGGTGCCGTTGGCGCAAAAAGATCTCGCGAGAAATCAAGCGGAGCCTGCGCTTGAGCTGCCTTAAAGCCTGTTGCAATAACGGTGATGCGCACTTCTTCACCAAGGGCATCATCAATTATCTGCCCATAGATGATGTTAGCGCTGTCATCGGCGCATCCTTCAATCGTGCGCGCTGCTTCGTCAACTTCAGCAAGGGTCAAATCAGACGAACCCGCAATCGAGAAAAGCACGCGTGAAGCACCTGCGATAGAGGCTTCGAGCAACTTGGAATTCGTTGCCTGTTGTGCCGCATCAAGAGCACGGTTTTCTCCCGTTGAGCGCCCGATGCCCATCATGGCAGTACCCGCATCCTTCATAACGGTGCGAATGTCGGCAAAGTCAAGGTTGATAAGACCAGGAATAATGATGAGGTCGGTAACGCCTTGTATACCTTGGCGCAAGGTGTCGTCTGCGATACGGAATGCGTCGAGCATACTGGTTTTGCGTTCAACAATTTCCAAAAGTCTGTCATTGGGAATAACAATCAAGGTATCCACTTTTTGTTTGAGAAGTTCAATACCCTGTTCTGCCTGATTGCGGCGAAGGCGTCCTTCAAAGCTAAAGGGTCTGGTCACGATACCTACGGTAAGCGCACCGATTTCTTCGCGCGCAATTTCGGCAACGATAGGCGCTGCCCCCGTTCCTGTTCCGCCGCCTTCTCCTGCGGTAACAAACACCATGTCGGAACCAGCGAGCGCTTCGCGAATCACCGAACGGCTTTCCTCAGCCGCCTGCGCACCCACTTCAGGGTTTGCCCCAGCACCTAAGCCCCGCGTGAGTTCTTCACCGATATGGATTGTCTTGTCAGCATCCGACATGAGCAAAGCCTGGCGATCGGTGTTTATTGCAATAAACTCAACGCCTTTGATTCCTGCTTCGACCATACGGTTGACCGCATTCATACCGCCGCCACCAACGCCTACTACCTTGATGACCGCCAAATGCTCAGAAGCTATGTTGCTTGACATTGTTTCCTCCACACATACTGCGTTTATTCTGCGTTTCGTATTTCGTGTGTTTATGCACGTGAAAACATTGTACACGATGATTCCCTATTTGCAAACTCGAGCCTTGCTGAAATGTGGATACTTCTGCAATAACGGCTTTACGCAGAAAAGCCCTCGTAAGGCGTTTTTTCGGGAAAAAATAGGGAGAGTTAGCGTTTTCGCAGATGAAACGCGTATATTACGCTGAACGCCACGTGGGTCTATCGACAACCCGCACATTGATGTAGGTAATAGAGCCTGCATACTTCTCCATAAGCTCTAGGCAAACGCGCTCTTTTGCCCGAATATCCCGCGAGTTTCCAAAGGCAATTTCGACCCCATTGTACAAAACGAGCGTGGTTGTTTCGGTTCCTGTCGCCGTAACCGTTTTAACCTGGTCGGCAAGTTCGGTGGTAAAACCAGCAACAATCGCAAGCGCATTGTTCACATTTTCATCCGCGCAATGAGTTCCCACTAAGGGCACCACCCCGTAGGGCACCCCCGTAATCTTTAAGACCGCCGCCGCATCTTCATAGACCTTCGGACTAATGAGCGTCGCTTCTTCTGAATCTTGTGGCGGAATCGCCATGAGCCACATGCCGTCCGACGCTATTGCCCAGTTCTCCATTTTTTGCGCATTGTCAATCGGCACTTCAACCACCGCAGCAATACTGCGCTCGGTGATGACCAACTCCAGCGTATCGGGAAACACCCGCTTCAGGTCAACTTCTTTTACCCAAGGCTCTTCGGCAAGCCTTTTCTTGATTGCCGCTTCATTAACCCGCAACAAGGTAGTGTTGGAAGGAACCGCCGCCAAATCGGTCATTTCTTCAGGAGTCAGGTGCTCCACCCCTCTTACCCTCACATTTTCAACCGAAAACAAGGAAGAATTGTAGACAAGAATGCCCACCATCAACACGAGAGCCGCAGCAACAATACCCGCGAAAATTTTCGTCACATAGTTGCGATAGGATTTTTCAACCCGCTGAGTTCTGCTTACTTGATGGATGTCGCCTATCCGCGTCGAACGAAGCGAAGAAGATGATCTTCGGGAGAAATCTTGCTGAGTATATATCGGTTGACCGTAGTCTCGGGGACGCGACGCTTGCCTTTCTGCAACCCTGCTGCGAGCACGCGCGCGTGATACCTTACGCGAACCCGAGAAACTTGACTTCCGGTTGTAATTCGATGTCATACGTATCGTTTACCTTCGTTTGAATCAGTCTTATCAGCTCTACTACATCATCGGCACGCGCATTTCCCACGTTTACGATGAAGTTCGCATGAAGCTCAGACACCATGGCGCCCCCGATTCGATACCCTTTAAGACCTATCTGTTCGATGAGCGTTGCCGCCGCCTTTCCTTCAGGGTTTTTGAAAACACTTCCGCATGAAGGATAGTTGAGCGGCTGGTTTGCCTTGCGCTTTATATGAGCCTGTTCCATTTTTTCACGAATCACTGAAGATTGACCCTTTTCCACAGCTATTTCGCATTCCAGTATTATTTCGTCGGCTGGTATCGAAGATGCTCGATACGACCACACAATATCGCTTCCCTGATAGCGCCTCAGTCCCTTCTTCGCAGAAAAGGTCAGCACCCAACGTACGCGCGCGCCTATCCATTCTTGGGCGCTTCCTGCGTTCATGCGCAGCGCTCCGCCCATCGTTCCTGGGGTGCCCACCGCAAATTCAAGCCCAGCAAGCCCTCTTTTGAAGGCTTCCTGCACAACAACGGCAAGCGTGGCTCCCGCACCAACCGTAAAGCACAGGTGTTCATCGTCGAAACGACACAACCTGAAATCTTGCCCCAGCGTGATAATGACCCCGTCAAAGCCCGCATCAGATACCAACAGATTGCTGCCCTTGCCGATAACTATCCACGAAATGTCTTGTTTGGTGCAAAGCGCCACCAATTTTGAGAGAGCATCCAGCGTTGAAACCTGAATGAAGTAGCGTGCGCGACCACCGATTCGATACGTGGTATGACGCGCCATGGGTTCGTTTCGAAACACTTCTCCTTCAAATGCGCTATCAACAAGCAGCGCTTCAAATGCCGTTGTATGCCGAGCGACCACGTTTATATCTCCCTAAAACCCGCAAAGCATCGTCGATGCGCCTAATCCACACGCGGGTCTGCCGCTGCTTTTTTCTCCAGAGCACTTATCAGTTGCGGTCCTAAAGAAGTCACGTCCCCCGCGCCCATCGTGATGAGCACATCTCCTGGGCGCAGGTTTTCCAAAAAATACGGAAGGATGTCAATGCGATGCGGAAGATAGTTTGTTTCGGGATGCGCGGGGTTGTCAAGCACCACATTCATGAAGGTTTTCCCCGAAACACCAGGGACTGGCATTTCTCCTGCAGGGTAGACATCCATAAAGGTCACCGAATCAGCCTTGTCGAAAGAACAAGCAAATTCGTCTTTGAGGGTTTCGGTAAAAAGCGGAGCCCGCGAATAGCGGTGCGGCTGGAATAAAACGTGGACGCGTGTAAAATCGAGTTGTTTTGCCGCTTCGATAGTCGCGGCAATTTCGGTAGGATGATGGGCGTAATCGTCTATCACGGTAATGCCGTCTACTTCCCCGATGAAATCGAAACGGCGCTTCACCCCCGCAAAGTTTGCTAAGGATTGCGCGGCTTGTTCAACGGGAAGTCCGCGAGCCCACATAAGACCTAAGACCCCCGTGGCGTTCAAAACATTGTGCCACCCGGGATTTTTCTTAATCTGAGCAGATACCTCAATTCCGTCAGGCATACGAACAAGAAATTTGCTGCCCATGCCAACAGAGGTATAAGAACTTATCTGAATGTCGAAGTCCTCCCCAAAGCCATAGGTGAGGATTTTCGCGTCAGTATCGCGCGCAACGCCAACAAGCCGCTTGTCTTCACCGCACACCACACAAATTCCCTTATCGGGCAGCGTTGCGATGAATTCTTGGAACTTGGTATGTATCTCGTCAAGGTCGGCATAGTGGTCAAGGTGGTCTGCTTCAATATTGGTAACTAAAATCGCCTGTGGGTCGAGGTATGTAAAAGATTTATCGCTCTCGTCAGCTTCGACCACATAATATTCGCCGCTTCCCGAATGGGCATTGGTCGAGAAAGGCTCAACAATGCCGCCGATAAGAAAGGTTGGATCATAGCCCATCCCTTCAAGAGTTGCCGCCAACATCGATGACGTGGTTGTTTTACCGTGGGTACCCGCAACCGCAAGCGTGCACTTCCCGCGCCCCAGTTCTGCGAGCATCTTCGCACGATGCCAAATGTTCAGTTTCCGTTTTTTGGCAATGAGAAGTTCAGGATTGTTGTCAAGGATGGCTGTTGAGACGACCACCACATCAGGATTTGTAGTAGACAGGTTTTCCGCATCGTGTCCGATGAAAACCTCAATGCCGAGGTCGCGCAGCTGCTTGGTATAGCGGCTTTCTTTCAAATCGGAACCACTCACCTTCATACCCTGGTCGTGCGCAACACGAGCGATACCGCTCATGCCTACACCGCCGATGCCGATGAAATATACGGTTTCGATTGCTGACATTCTTTCCTCCACGAAAGTTTTTATTCCTTGTTAATTTTTGAGGATTGCGCCCTTATTTGTTTGGGGTCGCATCCCTTGCGTCTCTTGCGTCTATTGCGCCCTTTGTAGCCACCACACATTGTACCTGAGAGAAAACTATCGAGCGAGTGAAGTAACCACATCCGCTAAGCGGCTTGCGGCATCCGCCGTTTTCATATCTGCTTGAGCGCTGCTCATCGCCTGTCGTATTTCAGGTTTTTCTATCATAGCGAAAAGAGCCTCTGAAAATTGTGGCGTATCAAGCTTATCGTCGGCAACCATAAAAGCAGCACCACTTTCCACCAACGCAGCCGCATTTTTTGTCTGGTGGTCACCCGTCGCAAAGGGAAAGGGCACCAACAATGCAGGGATATGGCGTGCCGAAATTTCAGCGAGCGAGGTAGCACCTGCGCGGGCAACCACAATATCGGTTGCAGCCAGTACTTCTCCCATGCGATTTTGATAGGCAAACACCTGCCAGCGCGCCTGTTCAGCATCGCTTAAGGCGAGGGATTTTTTCACCGCTTCACAATCTTTCGGTCCCGTAATGTGAATGATAGAAAGATTTTCGTGTGACAAAAGCCTGTCTTTGAGTGCTGCCACGGCTGAATTGATGTGGCGCGCCCCGAGACTGCCCCCAAACACGAGCAACACAAGCGCATCATGAGGAATATCGAGCAGTGAGCGCCCTTGCGCCTTAGTCGCTTCCATTACCCCCTTGCGCACGGGATTACCCGTCAACACCACTTTGTCTTTATCGCAGCGAGCACTAGCCGAACATTCATAGGTCAGCGCGATTTTCGTTGCCTTTTTAGCCAGATACTTATTCGTAAGCCCCATGAGGGAATTTTGCTCATGAATAACCAAGGGAATCTTTAGGCCTAGCGCTGCACGCCCCACGGCAATAGCAACATAGCCCCCAAAACAAACAACCGCATCGGGTTTGATTTGGGCAAGCCATTGCTTTGCTGTGCGCGTGCTTTTCATCATTTTGCTCACGGCAGAAACAATACTCATGGGGTGGTTGCGGTTAAATCCGCTTGCTTCAAAGGCAACAAATTCGATACCCGCATCGCGCACAAGTCCCCCCTCGACTCCTTGCGGCGTGCCCGCAAAAAGAACCTGATGGTTTTGTTCGCGCAGCACTTCAGCCAATGCCAAAGCAGGATTGATATGACCAGCGGTTCCCCCGCCTGAAAGCACGAACAACATAGCTATCTCCTTTTTCGAGATTCCCGCGAACGAGACCCTGTCTTTGAGGAAGTCTTTCTCCCCTGCCTTGATCGCGCCCGCGCTTCGCGCTCAGCGCGCACCTCGGAAGGCATTTGTCGCGCAGGGGCGCTTGACGACGCTTGGCGCGAGGAGCTTTTCTCTTTGAAAAGCCCTGCCGAACTCGTTGCGCCCTCGCTGCGAACGACCCGCAAGTTCGCACGCCGTTGCTCATAGATGTCAGGTTCGCTCGAATCGCGCGACACCGACAACACAATCCCCACCATACAAAGGATGGCAATAAGCGAAGAGCCGCCCAAGGAAATAAAGGGCAAAGGCTTGCCCGTGGTCGGAAGCACGCCAATCACGCACCCCATGTTCAAGAATGCCTGAAACACAATTGCTATGGTGCAACTGCCCGCAAGAATCATTCCGAAATTATCGGAAGCATTGCGCGCAATACGCATTCCCGCATAGAGAAACACCAAGAATAAAACAACAACGAACACGGCTCCCAACAAGCCTAGCTCTTCCCCGATGATGGCAAAGATAAAGTCGGTATCAGCATAGGGAAGATAGAGGAATTTTTCGCGGGAATTTCCCAAGCCAACCCCGAAAAGACCGCCCTCCGAAAAGGCGTAAAAGCTGTGGATAAGCTGGTATCCCGCGCCTAGGCCTTCGCTGCCGTCATTCCAAGGGTTCAAAAAAATGAGCCTGTCAGAGCGATACTCCGTAAAAATTGATGCCGCGAGCGCGAAAAGCAACCCAAAAACGGCAACCATGATAATCACGTTTAAGCGAACTTCCCCCAACCACATCACCGCAAGAATTCCCATGAAGCAAATGAGCGTGGTGCCTAAGTCTGATTGCGCCTTATACAAGAAGAGTACGGGAAGTAAAATAAGCACCACCATATGAATAAGCGCCGCTTTCATGTTCAATTCCTCATTGCGAAAATCCGTAAGAATGCGAGCCGCCATGAGGATAAAGGCAATTTTTGCGAACTCTGAGGGCTGAAGGCTCACCGGTCCGATATTAAGCCAGCGTTTTGCACCGAGTTCTTCGGTTCCTATCAGCGCCGTACACGCTAAGAGAATGACGGCAATGCCCCAAAAAACCCAGACGGACTGCCCCAACCAGCGATGATAGGGCATGTATTTCACAATAGCAAAGCAGGCTGCAATTCCTATGGCAGCAAAGCCCAGCTGGCGGACAAGGTAATATGTCGGGGCACTGCCCTCATCAATAGCAACAATCGAAGAAGTGGAATACACCATAAGAAAACCGATGAGCAAAAGGGTAAACGCGCTGAGCACCAAAAATATGCGCGGTACCCAAACCTCTGAGGAAAGCGCAGATGTTGCTTTCGCAGGACTGAGAGAAGTTGGCAGCGAATTCATTGTTTGTGGTGTGTTTTTCGCCTGTCGTGCCATACGCGTCAAGCCCCTCGCTTACGGGCTTCGTCAGCCACCAATTCCTTGAAAGCACGCCCTCGATGTTCGAAGTTTTCGAATTCATCAAAAGAGGCGCATGCGGGAGAAAGCAAGATAACATCCCCGAAATCTGCCTGTTTGAGTGCCACATCAAAAGCATCTTTGAGGTTTTTTGCCCCAAAGCTCGCCACTGAAGCAGCGCCAAACGCTTCAAGAAAGCGAGGACCTGCTGCACCGAAGCACACCGCTACCTTGCACGATTTTTCCACACCTCGCACCAGCGCCGTCAAATCGGTGCCCTTGTCGTATCCACCCAACAACACAACGGTTTTCCCCGCACCAAACGCTTCGAGCGCTTTTAGCGTTGAGTCACTATTCGTTGCTTTTGAATCGTTGTAACACGCAACGCCGCCCACACTTCCGCATGGTTCAATGCGGTGTTCCAACGGTTCAAAAGTTTTCAGTGCCGCAGCAACTTCAGCGGCGCTCACCCCTTGTAAAACGGCAGAAATTCCCGCCGCCAGGGCATTTACGACGTTGTGCATCCCCTTGATGCGCAGCTCATCAATCGACCCGAAATCGAATTCTTGGTCAGCCGCCTGAAAGCACATATTTTTGTCGCGCAGATAGGCGGTTTGCGTGGCTCCTTCAAACCTCTTGTCGAGACCTGAAAAATCGCCGAGTATAACCCGAGCAAAGCCGTCTTTTTCAGGTGTTTTTGCGTTAAGATAATTCACTGCTTGCCAGACCCCTTCATCACTTGCGTTTAAGATGGCACACGACTGAGGAATAAGCGAAAGACAGTTGAATATCTTCATCTTTGCTTTCACGTACTCCTCGTGGCTTTTGTGCCATTCAAGATGGTCGGGGGTGATGTTGAGCAACACCGCCACATCGGGAGCAAAATAAGTTGTTGAAGCAAGCTGATAGGAAGAAACTTCCGCAACATAAATATCGGTCCTACCTTGTGCCACGGCGTCTATGCAGGTGTCTCCTATGTTTCCCACCGCACAAGCTGCCTTGCCAGCCGAGCGCAAAATATGGGCGGTAAGTGCTGTGGTGGTTGACTTCCCGTTCGTACCCGTTATCGCAATCCACCGTGAACTTGGCGTACTTTCCCGCCACGCAAATTCAACTTCACTGATGAGTTCACGCGAAGCCATAGCGGCAGCATCATAAAAGTCAGAGAACTGCGGAATACCAGGGCTTGCAATGCACAAATCCCAACTACCGACAATGTCGTAACTGTCAAAGAAAAACTCGACGCCCTCCGCCGCGTTTTCGGCAGCAAACGCAAGCGAGTCCTCACAAGAAGCGCCTCCCGCTACTAAGATGGCATCAACGCGCGTGCCCAAAAGGTTTTTACAATAGCGAAACGCCGCTTTGCCGCTTTTCCCTAAACCTAAAATGAGCACCCGCCCCAGATGTCCAGAGGAATATTTCCACGGACTCAAAAGCGCTTGATATTGCGCGTCATCCATGAACTACCCTCCCATCATCAGCGCTTGCGCAAAATAAATCGAGAAACCGAGCGCGGCAAGCACGCCTGAGATAATCCAGAAACGTACCACGACCTTCATTTCCCCCCACCCTTTCTTTTCAAAATGGTGATGAAGGGGCGCCATGAGAAAGATGCGTTTTTTGGTCGCCTTGTAATACAGAACCTGAATCATGACAGAAAGTGCTTCCGCGACGAAAAGCCCGCCGATAATCAAAACGAGAAATTCCGTCTTAGTAAGCACCGCCAAACAACCCAATATCATGCCTAAGGCAAGTGAGCCAGTATCTCCCATGAAGATGTCGGCGGTGTGTGCGTTAAACCACAAGAAACCAATGCAGGCACCGACAACCGCTGCCGCAAAGATAGAAACCGAAAGCATGTCACAGCGATACGCGATGACCGCCATGATTATCATAACAACCATGATGGTGCCGCCCGCAAGACCGTCAAGTCCGTCGGTAAGATTAACGGCGTTGCACATGCCGATGAGTAAGATGTCAACGTAGAGAAGATAGAGCCACGGCACCGAAAAACCCGTGGAGCCCACAGGAACAAGTATGGTGGTGGTGAATATGCCGAGGTCAAAGGTCGCAATAAAAGGAATGGTGACGGTTGGTTCGATACCAAGCGTGTTGACCGCTACCAAACAAAAGCTGCTGGCAATCACGAATTGCCCGATGAGCTTCGCTTTCGGAGTCAAGCCCAACGAGCGTTCCTTGATGACCTTTGAAACATCGTCGATAAAACCAAGCGTTGCCGTAAGAAGGCTTGTCACCAGCAAAAGGATGGTTTCGGGAAGCGGTGCTTCTACCACCAGGGCACTTATCGTAATCGCCACCATCATGATGACCCCGCCCATCGTGGGCGTTCCTTGTTTTACCAGATGGCTTTGAGGGCCATCGGCGCGAACCTGCTGTCCGATACTTCCTTTTTTAAGAAACTTTATCCAGAAAGGCATAGCTATCATGACAGCCGCAATGGCAATGACGATACCTAAGAAAACAAGGAAGGAAGAGTATTTTGCAAAAATGAAAACCATACTAATTTTTTAGCCCTTCAACTACGCGCTCAAGTCCCATGAACCGAGATGCCTTTACCAAGACCACATCTTCTGAAGCAAGGGTGATATCCAATTCCCCCAAGATATCAGCAATACTATCCAGGTGCACAATGCGCGCCTCAGACATGCCTTCATCAAGTGCTGCCGAAACGACAAACTCACTTAATTCCCCGACACAAATCACTCGATCAAGGGTAAGTGTCGCCGCCAGCCTTCCGATACCTTCGTGGCACGCACGCGCCGCTTCACCCAATTCTCCCATATCGCCTAAGACTGCAATGCGTCTGCCCGAAACCTCCATAGCTTCAAACATCAAAAGTGCCGCGCGCATGGAATCGGGGTTGGCGTTGTATGAATCATCGATAATCATTGCGCCATCACGGGTTTTGTGTATTTCTTGGCGCCCGACTTCGGGAAGACTTGTTTCAAGAGCTTGGACAATAGGCGCAAGCTTCATACCGAGTACGCCAGCCACGCTTGCCGCAGCCGTTGCGTTGGCAACCTGGTGAATACCGCGCAGGGGTAAGGTGCATGCTTGTGCCTCGCTGCCTAAGTGCAGCAAAAAGCAGGGCTGACCTTGGGCGTTAAGCGTGATGTCCTCTGCCCATGCCCCTTGAGAAACGAAGGGATTTTCTGAAGAGTTGTGCGGGGTGGGATTTTCTGAAGAGTTGTGCGGGGCGGGATTGCCCGAGCCGTTGAAAAAGATGGTTTTTACCTGACGCTGCTCGAGGCTTGCCTCGTCAAGCACAAAATCGGCGAAATCATCGCTTTGATTCATGAAAGCAATGCCCGTCCCGTTTGGAAGTGCAGCAAATAGTTCCGCTTTTGCCCGCGCGATATTTTCAGTCGTTTTCAAAAGTTCGAGATGGGCTTCGCTGATATTGGTGATAAGCCCCATATCAGGAGCAGCAATGGCGCACAATTCAGCGATTTGCCCCTGCCCGCGCATTCCCATTTCAACCACAACCACCTCGGTTTCGGGGTCAGCTTCAAGCAAGGTGGCAGGAACCCCTAATTCGTTGTTTTGGTTGCCCTTTGTTGCTACCACCGAAAAGGACGCCTTGAGCACATCGCGCACAAGATTTTTTGTCGTGGTTTTGCCTGTCGAACCCGTCACTCCAATAATATGCCCTTTGAGTTTTGAACGCCAGGCACGCGCAAGGTCACTTATAGCATGGGCGGTGTCGCTTACCTCGATGATGGCAGCGCCCATTTCCTTTGCAAGTAGGCAGGTTTCATCGTTGGGCTTATCAGTTACCAGCACAACTAAAGCCCCTTTGCGCAAAACATCTGCCACATAGCGATGCCCGTTGCTGCGCTCGCCTGGCAGGGCTACGAATAAATCATCAGGGGAGATATTCCTTGAATCCCACGATATGCCGCAGGCAAGTTTGCTTGCGTCAATAGGCTCAACTAAAAGCGTACCGCCACTGTATTCGCAAATCTGTTTCGTGTTCAAGCGCATGCACACCGACTATCCAAAAATTTTTTGCAATTCTTCGGTTGCTACGGTGACATCATCGAAGGGCAGGGTTTCATCCCCAATAATCTGGTAGTCCTCGTGCCCTTTACCCGCAACAAGAATGCTGTCGCCTGGGCTTGCAAGGCAGATGGCTCGCGCAATGGCAGCTCTTCTGTCAGGCTCAACTTCAAAGCGCGACGGATGCGCCTTCATCCCTGATACGATGTCGTCTATGATGAGAAGGGGGTCTTCGTTGCGCGGATTGTCGGAAGTAACTATTGCATAATCGGCATCAAGTGCCGTGTGTCCCATGATGGAGCGCTTGGACGTGTCGCGATTCCCGCCGCAGCCAAACACGACAAAAGTCTTTCCCTTAGTGAGCGCTTTGATAGAAGCTATGGCTTTTTCCAGAGCATCAGGCGTGTGAGCGTAATCAACATAAACGGCAATTTCATTTGGGAAATCTGTTTTAACGTGTTCGAGTCTACCAGGAATCGGGGGCACTTTTTCAAAAGCGGCAACGATGGCACTCGGCGCTATGCCTAGTTGCAAAGCGATTCCAAAAGCGCACATGACATTATCGACATTGAACTTCCCGACTAAGGGATAGGTGAAACTATACAAAGTGCCGCCCACCTCAAGGGTGAGAGCCGTGTGCGTCTGCCCATATTCGACCTCACGGGGATGAATATATGCCGCCGTATCAAAGCTGGTGGTTATGACATCGTCGTTTGCTTCTAAGCAACGGCGGAGCAATTCTTTGCCCCACGCATCATCGATGTGAATGACGCGCTTTGCGGGATAGTCGGCAGAAAACAGGCGTGCCTTGGCTTCAAAGTACGCTTCAAAGGTTTTGTGGTAATCAAGATGATCACGCGTTAAATTCGAGAAAGCCACCACGGAAAAGTCCGTTTTCCAGCAACGCTCAAGATCAAGTGCGTGTGAAGAGACTTCCATCGCAACCACTTCGCAAGCCTCATCTTTCATGCGAGCAAAAATGCTTTGCAGGTCGGGAGATTCAGGCGTGGTATGTGCTGCCTTTTCTGTCTTGTCTCCCATACGGACACCAACCGTTCCGATGACGCCCGTTTTTTTCCCGCAGCTGCGCGCGATATGTTCCACCAAATACGTGGTGGTGGTCTTGCCGTTGGTTCCCGTTATGCCAACCAGATCAAACGAAGTCGAAGGGTGCCCGTAAAACTGTGCGGCAGCTTCTGCCATTGCCTTGCGCGTATCTTTGACCACAACTTCAGTCACATCGGTTGCATCAGCCAAATACACTTTGCGCTCGACAACGAGCACTTTGGCTCCGCGGTCGATGGCATCTTGAGCAAAGGTATGCCCATCAGTGGTCAATCCCACAATACAAAAAAAGGCGTCACCTGGACGCACCTTGTCGCTGCGATAGGCAATGCCTGAAATTTCTTCTTTTGTGTTTCCGATGATAAAGGATTCGATTCCTGAAAAAAGGTATTCACACGTGTTTTGCATAGCTATCCTTCGTTGGGCGAAATCTTGTAGCGGTCAATAGCGAATGCCATTATATCTTGAAATATCTGTGTGACCTTTCTGTCGGCAGGAACCTCGGTAGCCCCCACAAAACAAACCAATTGAGAGTTCGAATGCGGCAAATACCCCACAAAGGAAACGTGATAGGCATCTTCGCGATACCCCCCTTCGGGACGTGCGATTTCAGCCGTGCCTGTCTTGCCAGCAACCGCATACCCTTCAATAGATATGTCTTGGGCGGTTCCTTCCGTGACAACCGATTCAAGCATCTTGGTTAAGGTGGGAATCATCGTTTTGTTGTCAATGATGTCGACCTTCAAATAGTTTTTCATTTCTTCATCGCTTACTTTTTTTATGAGGAAATGAGGAGTGCACTGAACGCCCTCGTTTACCAACACGCCGTAAAAACGCGCCATCTGTACAGGAGTTACCGATACTCCTTGACCAAAACTCACGTTGTAGGACTGGATGAGCGACCACTGATTTTGCTCGAGTAAGTATCCGTGCGATTCACCAGGATAGTCAATGCCCGTTGCACTGTTGAGATTGTAGCGAATGATTTTTTGATAGAGCGGGCGAAAGCCCAGCTTTTGGGTACTTAAGGATATGCCCACATTTGAAGAACGGGCAAGGATTTCTTGCAGGCTCATAACTTCATCCCCGCGTTCATGCGCATCCGAAACGTAGTATTCATCTGCCTGCAAAATAGCAGGACACACCATATTATCATCAGGAGACAAGACGTTTGCCTCAAGGATTGCCGCCATGGAAACCGTCTTAAAAATCGAGCCAGGCTCGAAAGCATCGGTAACACTTTTTAGCTGCGTTGCTCCTTCTTCCACCGTGGTAGTGTCAGAAGGGTTAAAAAACGGCAGGGATGCACAGGCGAGTATTTCACCCGTACTCGCGTCGTAGACCAAGGCGTTTCCGCCCACCGCTTCGATATCGTCAACTCCTTGGGCGAGCCGCGTTTCAAGATATTCTTGTAAACCTATATCAAGCGATATGATGATGTCTTGCCCGTGTTCGGCATGAGTTTGTGTGCGCACACCACCAGGGATAGGAATTCCCCCTAAGCCCCGCTCAACGACCAGCTTCCCAGGAGTTCCGCGCAAAATATCGTCATAGAATAGTTCTAAGCCCGCGATTCCTTCTCCGTCAACATCGGCAACGCCGATAACCTGTCCTCCAACGTGGTTGTTCGGGTAAACACGCTTGGTATCAGGAATGAAGTAGATGCCTTTAAGGCCGAGATCCTCAAGCGCTTGGGCTTGGTCGGCATCAGCCTTTCTTTTGATATAGACGAAATAGGTATCGGTGGAAAGTTTTTCCAGGTAATCTTCGATTTCGCCTTGAAGAATATAGGTCAGCTGTGCGGCAACGGCATTGACGTCGTCTATCTCGTGCGGGTTCGCATAGATAGTAACCGCGTCAATGCTCGTTGCAAGAACGACCCCATTGCGGTCATAGATGGTTCCTCTGCGCGGTGAGGTGTCGATTATGGTCGTGCGCGCTGCCTGAGCGTCGTCAGAAAAATCAGAAGCCTTAATAACCTGGAGATAAACTAAGCGCGCGAAAAAAATGAGGGCAAGCGCAAAGAAAAGAACCAAAACCATAACGGCGCGACTCGACCTGTCTGCATTCGAAGAAAAAATATCTTGCTGTTGCGGCAGATCATGGCGAGAAGAACCTCGTGTAGTGGAACGTGGAGTGCTCCCTTCCCGAACCACGGCAGGTCTACCTTTGCGCAATCGCTCTGAGGCTTAAAGATAAGGAGAGCTGACCTTCGCTATCTGTTTTTATGACATCGTCGGCAAGATAAAGAGCGTCGTTTTGGGCAGGCTCACACATCATGAGTTTGGATGCTTCGGTTTTCAGGTAAGCAGGGTTGGAAAGATAGCTTTCCCGAACCGCCAGTTCATTGCCGAAAGATCGGGCACTTTCGATTTTTGCGCTCACTTCTTCGGCACCCAGTTCCGTGGTGACGGTAGCTGACGCGATTCCGATGCGCACGAAACCAAGCAGCGTAAAAACAACGAGGGCTGCCGCAAAGAACTGAACCAGCAAAATCGCTGAACGGGAAAGGTATGAGCTTGTTTTTTGCTGTCTGTTTCCAGGAACGACTCTCACGCGTGTCTCACGCTGCAGTGGTTGAGCTTGTTCATACCGATATTGATATGCTGGTGCTGCACTTCCCATGACCTACCCTCCTTTTCCGTTTTAGTGTTGCTTTTGGCGGGTCATTTATGTAGTAGTGATAAAGATGCCGACAGGCGTCGGCGTTTCTTAATCGATTTTTTTCTCGGTCACCTTCCTTGCGACGCGGAGTTTTGCGCTCCGTGCTCGGGGATTGTGCTCTACTTCTTGCGGGCTCGGCACAAGCGGCTTGCGGGTAATGATTTCGAGTATCGGCAGTTTATCGCAGACGCAAACGGGTAAATCGCTGGGGCAAACGCAGCGGTTCGCAAAGCTTGAAAACGTTTCTTTCACAATCCTGTCCTCAAGCGAATGATAGCTAATGACCGCGATATGCCCTCCTGGGTTTAACCAGCGGATAGCTGCATCCAAGCCTTGCCTGAGAACCGCAAGTTCTCCATTGACTTCAATGCGCAGAGCCTGGAAGAGGCGTTTTGCTGGGTGTCCCCCGACGCGTCTTGCAGAAGCAGGAATAGCCGCCTTAACAAGGTCGACCAATTCTTCGCTTGTTTCGAGGGGTTTTTCTTGGCGTGCTCGCACAATAAATTCTGCGATGCGACTTGCCCATTTCTCGTCTGAGTTTTCACGGATGATCCGAGTGAGATCTGCTGCGTTATAAGTGTTGATGATCTCTGCTGCGTTTAGGGTTTGTTTGCCCGGATCCATCCGCATATCAAGGGGGCCATTCTCCTTAAAGGAGAAGCCACGAGAAATTGTGTCTATCTGCATCGAGGAAACCCCGAGATCGAACAAAATCGCATCAATCCCGGGAATTTCTGCCTGCAGTAAAAGTGCGTCTAAGTCGCCGAAGTTCCCTTGAAAAAGTTCGATGTCAGGGCGAAGCGCATCGGGAAGTGCTTCAAGGCGCGCCCGCGCTGCTTTGAGTGCGGTTTGATCTTGGTCGATTCCGATAAGCGTGCCCGTGTTACCGATAAGTTTTGCGGCTTCAAGTGAATGCCCTGCCCCGCCGAGCGTTGAGTCCACGAATGTATGCTGTGTTTTAAGGTGTAAATATTCGAGGCACTCGGCGAGCAAGACAGGTATATGCCGATATTCGCTTGTCACTACGCTCACGTCTTGGGAATCGTTACACAATCAGGTTTGCAAGATTCACTGAATTATAGAATTCATCCCAACGCTTTGCGTCCCACACCTCAATATGGTCGGCGGCGTCAAAAACAACCACATCACTTTCGATTTCAAGCCCTGCTTTTTCTCGTTGCACAGGCGAAATACCAAGTCGATTGCTTTTGTCGAGCTCAACATACAGTCCTTGCGCGAACAATACGGTGCGAGCATTGACATGCTCTGCTTTGCTTGAACTGTATCCCCCATCTCTTTCAAACAGCGACTCAATCCATGTCTCGAATTTTTTCGGTTCAAAGATGTAAACGCAGTTTCCTTTGGGTGAAACTGTCACCCTGAGGGTTTTGAGGTCTTCAGGAAGTGTATTTCTGATATAAGAAGGCAAGGACAAACGTCCCTTGGCATCTAGTCTACGGCGAAATCCGCCTGATTCATCAGCCATGTGCCCTCCTCTACCAAATCTCGACTTCCATTGCGTGTTATTCTAGTTGATATCGCTTCATATCGCAATTATTTTCTACATTTTTCGCCATTTTGTCCCACCTGACGCTCCCCGTTCACTTTTTTCGGGAAAATCCTTCCCTAAAAAAATGCAAGATGTTGGGGATGTGGGGTCACGTGCCACTAGATATGGGAATTATGGAGAAATATATGCTAAAAGCGTGGAGAACCCTTTCTATACCCTTTTTGCCCGAGGATGCGCAGAAAGATACTCTGCTCTTATATGGCTCCTGTTCACGTGCGTATAGATTTGGGTAGTTGAAATATCAGAGTGCCCCAGTATTTCTTGGATGACGCGTAAATCGGCACCACCTTCAAGCATATGAGTCGCAAAAGAATGGCGCAAGGTGTGAGGGTGAAGGTTTTTCACCCCGATGAAAAGACCTGCGTGTGCCACCACCCCAAAAACGCTTTGCCGCGTGAGCCGTCCGCCGCGCGCGTTCAAAAACACCGCAAGGTTTTCCTTAGCGTAAGGTTTTGTCAGCTGCGGACGCGCTTGGTCAAGATAGTCTTTCATGCACGTTTGCGCCACGCCCGAAATGGGGGTGATGCGTTCTTTGTTCCCCTTGCCTACCACGCGCAGATAGCCCTCGTCTAAAAAGACATCGCCCAAATCAAGACCAGTCAATTCGCTTACCCGCAAGCCGCAGCCGTACAAAACCTCGAGCATGGTTTTGTCCCGCTTACCGCGACAGCCTTCATCGAAGGGCTGCGAAAGAAAGATGTTCATTTGCTCGATGCTCAATACGTCGGGAAGCTTGGTGGGTACCTTGGGTAGCTTTATCGCATCGGTTGGATTTTTTGTCGTGTGTGTTTCGCGAACAAGAAAGCGGTGGAATCCCTTCAACACCGAGATATGACGCTCGATAGTTGAAGGAGCATAACCGTGCGCCACCAAACTTGCTTCATAAGCAATCACATCATCACGCGTGATGGCATCGATGTCGCTTATGCCCTGTTTGTCGAGAAATTCCTGATAACCGCGCAAATCACGCGCGTACGCTTCAATGGTTTTCGGCGAACTTCCCCGTTCAACACTTAAATAGGCAAGGTATTCCCGTACCAGCCCATCCATGAAAATCTAAGCCTGTTGTTCAAGTTTGGCGATAGAAGCCTTAATGAAGTCACGGAAAAGCGGGTGCGGACGCGTGGGGCGAGACTTGAATTCAAGGTTGCCCTGGCTTGCGACAAACCACGGGTGATCAGCGAGTTCTATCATTTCTACCAAACGTCCATCGGGAGAAATTCCCGTAAAAACAAGACCCGCCTCCTGCAAACATTTACAATACGCCGTGTTCACTTCGAGACGGTGGCGATGGCGCTCATAGATTAGTTCTTCACCATAGGCTTGTGCGGCAAGGGTATTCGGTGCAACTCTGCACGGATACGAACCAAGACGCATGGCACCTGTTTCGCCTTCAGCATCATCTTGCTTTGGCAAAAAGTCGATTACGGAATATTGCGCATTTTCGTCAAACTCCGAAGAATTTGCACCCGTCAGACCAGCCACATTACGGGCAAATTCACAAACCGCCGCTTGCAGACCAAGGCATATCCCCAAGAAAGGAATCTTGTTTTCACGCGCATATTTCGCGGCAAGTATCTTGCCCTCAAAGGCTCGTTGCCCGAAACCGCCAGGAATAAGGATGCCGTCCATGGCGCCCAAAACCGCTTCGATTTCTTCTTCGGGCAGCGTTTCGCCATCAACAAGATGAACGTTGACATGAATCCCATGGTAAACCCCCGCATGGCAAAGCGCTTCGGTCACCGATAAATAAGCATCAGGCAGACTCACATATTTGCCGACAAGCGCTATGTCGACCTCACCTTTGCACCGACTCGAAGCGTCAAGGAAGGTTTTGAGCGGTGTGAGGTCTATCGAAGAAGGAGCAAGCCCCAAACGACCGAGAACCCGTTCATCGAACCCTTGGCTGTGAAGCGTCAAGGGTACTTCATAAATCGAATCAGCGTCAGGACAGGCAAAGACGCTGTTCGGAGCAACGTCACAGAAAAGAGCGATTTTTTCGCGCACGTCTTCTGAAACTTCATGGTCGGAACGACACACGATGAAATCGGGTTGCACACCGATGGAGCGCAATTCTTTAACACTGTGCTGCGTTGGCTTTGTTTTCACTTCATGAGCAGCAGCAATATAGGGCACGAGCGTCACATGAACGAACACCACGTCTCCCAAACCCTTTTCGTTTTTAAATTGGCGCGCCGCTTCAACAAAGGGCTGTGATTCAATGTCGCCAATCGTACCGCCGATTTCAGTGATGACAATATCGGCACGACTCTGTTCGGCAAGGCGGCGCAAGCGTTCCTTAATGGCTTCGGTCACATGGGGAATCACCTGAACCGTGCCGCCGTGAAAATCTCCACGACGTTCAGCGGCAATAAGGCTTTGGTAGATTGAACCTTGCGTGAAATTGCTCTCACAAGAAAGGTTTTCGTCAATGAAGCGTTCGTAGTGGCCAAGGTCAAGGTCGCCCTCGTGACCATCATCGGTTACAAAAACCTCTCCATGCTGGAAGGGAGACATCGTATTGGGATCGACATTGAGATAGGGATCCATCTTTTGCATGGTCACTTTGTAACCGCGTGCTTTCAAAAGATGCCCGAGAGATGCTGCGGTGATGCCCTTCCCTAATGAGGATACAACGCCACCTGTTACGAAAATGTGCTTTGTCATGATGCTCCTGTCTCATGTGTGTCCCGCGCATACGCTATACATAAATCCCTGTTTGAGAGCAAGAAAAAAGCGCTTGGCAAGCTTTATAAAAATGCTCTTCAAACGCTTTTCTATTCTACTAGAAGTAAGGCTTACCAAGGCTTTGATTTTTGGGTTTTTACACTACTTTTTCATATACCCACATTATGTTCTCAATTACTCCTTATTGTGTGGAATGTGCGTGCGGAACTTTTGCGTGAACGCAGGGGTGAAAGTACGGTGAGCGTTAGGCAGGGTCTTGCGCAGAACCAAAAAAGACCTGAGCGGCGTGTTCGTAGAACCCAAGGTGCTTATAGCGCAGAAGTTTTGTGGGCTTATCGCCGCATCTTACGTATACCCGCGAAGGGGCGCTGTCAAACTCCAGCAATTCCCCGTCGATGAAAAGCGCTATCTCACGTGTCGGGTGATTGTCCGCGAAAGAAATCTCTACCAGGTCATTTGATGCAGCAACGATTGCGCGCGATTGCAGGGTATGCGGCGCCACTGGCACAACAACCAGCCCTTCGTAGTTCGGGGCAACAAGCGGCCCTCCCGCAGAAAGCGCGTAAGCCGTTGAGCCCGTTGCGGTTGCCACCACCAAACCGTCACCCCTCATTCGCGCGATAAAGGCATCAGATATGCTCAAGCCAAAGTTGATGATACGTCCTGCCGCTCCTCGGGTGAGCGCCACTTCGTTTAAGGCAAAGAAGGTTTTGTGCGAAGGCGAACCTTGAGATGCCTGTTCACGTGCATCATCAGCCCACACGCTTCGCAAGACTTCATCTTCATCGGTGGTAGCAGAGCCATTTGCATCCCCTTCAACGCAGGAAACAACGACACGCAAATTCGCGCGATGTTCACACACCACATCTCCAGCAATTGCTGCCGCGACAATCGCTATCACGCCATCTTCGCTTGAATTCGCCAAGAAGCCCAAATGCCCAAAGTTGATTCCAAGAATCGGAATATCGAAAGCATTCGCAAGCCGAGCAGTGCGCAGTATCGTTCCGTCACCGCCGAGCACGACCGCTAAATCGAGATTCTTCCCCGCTAGTTCGGCTTCAAGATTTTCCCTGTTCTTCAAGCCGATTTCGCCCGAATCGAGCACGGTATAAGCAATACCTTCACCGTTCAAATAGCTCATCAGCAACACGCACGCGTCTTGCGCCTGCGGATTGGAGTTATTGCGTACTATCAGGATATGCATGATTGCCACGGCTCCCTCTTGTTAGTATATAAGTTCACATTATAGATGAAGGATGGGAAGCCTGAGTGGGCAACGCAGATAATTCAATCCTGAAAAGCACGGGCATCATGACGCTTGCAACGCTGCTTTCTCGTGTCAGCGGGCTTTTACGCACGCTTGCGATGTCGTTTGCGCTCGGCAATACGCTCCTTGCTTCAGCCTATCAAATCGCAAACACCATGCCCAATTTCATTTACGATTTGGTGGTAGGCGGCATTTTAGGGGTTGCGTTTCTTCCTATTTATCTCTTGCAAAAAGAAAAGTTCGGGCGTGAAGGTGCCGACCGTTTTGCTTCGAACATCTTAAATATCATCTTGGTTTTATTGAGCGCCTTAGCGATACTGGCTGTTCTCTTTGCTTCCTTTGTCATCTTCACCCAAACCTTCACGCGCAGCGATATTGATATTATTAATGAAGCATCAGTTTTCTTTTTCAGGATTTTCGCTATCCAGCTGGTATTTTACGGGCTAAGCGGCGTAGTTACTGGGGTGCTTAACGCTCATCGCGTCTATGGCGTTCCCGCACTTGCCCCAGTCTTTAACAATATTTGCGTCATCGTAAGTATGCTTTCCTATGCGTTTTTGATGGGCACCAATGAACATCTTGCTCTCATTATTCTTGCGGTAGGCACATCCCTCGGTGTTTTTGTGCAGTTCGCCATACAAATACCGACCTTGATGAAAATTGGATTCAAATACACCCCCCGCATTGATTTGAAAGACCCCGCACTCAAAGAAGCCTTAAAGATTGCCGTGCCAACCCTTATCTATATCGTGGGCACCCTGGTTTCGTTTTCTTGCCGCAACGCATTTTCCCTTCATAGTGGCGACAACGGCCCTGCAACCTTGCAGTATGCCTGGATGTGGTACCAACTTCCCTATGGTGTGGTGGCGGTTTCGCTTTCTACCACGTATTTGACCGAAATGAGCAAGGCGGTTGCGCGAGACGATTTTTCTGCCTTGCGAGCCTATGTACAGCAAGGGCTGCGCAGAACTTTGTTCTTCATCATTCCTTTGGCAGGCATGATGTTTGTGCTTGCTGCCCCCGTTATCCAGCTTCAGCGCATGGGAGCATTCAGCCAAGATGACGTTGCCTTCGTTTCGCGTATCCTTGCTTTTTGGGTGTTGAGTCTGCCCTTCTTTGCGGGACAGATGTATCTTTACCGCGTGTTCGCGGCACTGCGACAGTTCATGATTTTTGCGCTGGTGAGTTGCGGGGTATGCATCTTGCAAATCGTACTGTATGCATTTTTGTCCCTTCCCTCAGCGCTTGGAATCATCGGTATCATGGTGGCAGATTTTGTCTATTACGGTCTCATGTTCGCCACAATGTCTGTCATTTTGAAAAAGCGTATCGGTTCCTTTGAAATGGGCGGGATTGTTGCCATGAGCGCGAAGGTGATTTTTGCCACTATCGTCGGAAGTGCGCTTGTTTATGGGGTTCTCGTTGTAGTTCCCTTCCAGCCCTCGATTTTTATCGGGCTCTTTGAAATCATAGTATGTGGAAGTTTGGGGCTTGGTGTTATCTTTGCCTTAAGTAAAATCTTACGTGTAGAGGAAATGGACATTGTGACCAATATCTTTGAAAAAATTTCTGACAAAATAACGCATAGGCTCCTTAATGGGCTTATTAACGAAGAAGTGAAAATTTACGAGAACGCAAAAATCAGCGAGAACGTGAAGAGTAACGAGCACGCAAAGATGAGCGAGCCCGTGAAGACGAGCGAACCCGTGAAAAATAAGGCGCGGGCTAAAGCTCCCCTGTTGAGCGCCGATGAGGCTGAGCGTGCTGATAAGGTTGCCCAGGTTGCTGACAAGGTTGTCTCTGCCGACGAGGCTGTTTCTGCCGTTCCTGTTGACAAGGTTGTCCCTGTTGCTCCTGTTGTTCCTGTTGACAAGGTTGCTCCTGTTGTTCCTGCTGACAAATCAAAAAAGCGTTCTCAGCGAAGAAAATCCTCAAGGGAAAAAATCGGCAAACACGCCGAGATTGACCAAGTCGAACCTGAAGTGATTGAATCTGAACAGGATGAACCTGAAGTTGTTGAACCTGAAGTTGTTGAGGTTGAGGCTGATGTGGTTGAACAAGATGAAGCTGAAGTTGTTGAGGTTGAACAGGATGAACCTGAGGAAGCTGAGCCTGAACAGGATGAACCTGAGGTGACTGAACCTGAGGTGACTGAACCTGAAGAGGATGAGCCTGAAGTGGGCGAATTTGACTTAGAGGTGCCTGAGATGGTCGCGCCTAAGAAAAGTAAGCCTCAATCGGGCAAGTCTGCGAAGAAGAAATCTAAGCGGGACAAACCTAACTCGGTTGAGTCTGATTCAGTTGTCCCTAAGCTGGTTTTGCCTGAACTGATTTTGTCTGAGGATGCTGAGCCCGAACAGGTTGAGTCTGGGCAGGTTGAGCTCGAACAGGTTGAGTCTGAACAGGACGATTCTGAGCCGACGGTGGCGGAGTTAGTTTTGCCTGAGGTGGTTGTGTCTGACTCAGATGAGCCTGATGCGGCCGAACCTGAACAAGACGAACCTGATGAAGTCGAGTCCGAGGTAGTCGAACCTAGACAGGACGAATCTGAACAAGATAAATCTGATGAACCCTCGCCCGCGCCCCTTAACTACCGCGCGCGTCGCAATGCGTCAAAACCCCGCCACGCAGCGAAAGAAAAGCGCTGAGAAAAGTAAGAGCGCTGAGCGTAATAAGTTTGATTAAACGGGGCGGGTGTATCCCGCCTCTGTTGTGAGGATAAGAGGCCCTTCTTCAGTAATTGCAACCATTTTTTCGAAATGGGCTGAGGGCGAACCATCCGCCGTCACCACAAGCCACCCGTCAGGCATCTGCTTTGTCATGTGAGTGCCAATATTAATCATCGGCTCAATTGCCAACACCATGCCTGCTTCAAGCTTAACGCCCGTACGTCTTCTTCCGTAGTTGGGAACATTGGGGTCCTCATGCATTTTTCGCCCAATGCCATGCCCCACGTATTCGCGGACAATGCCATAACCCGCTTCTTCAGCGATTTCTTGAACTGCCGCCCCAATATCCCCTAGGCGGTTGTTGGCGCGCGCCGCATCAAGCGCCGCCCACATACACTTCTCTGTTATTTCAAGTAAGCGCTGCTTTTCGGCTGAAATTACCCCAACAGGATACGTCCAGGCGTTATCCCCCACCCAACCATCTACAATGGCACCCGTATCGATAGAAAGAATATCTCCTTCTTGCAGTATCACTTCCGCCGAAGGAATCCCATGAACAATTTGGTCGTTGAGTGAAGCACAGATTGACCCAGGGAAGCCACCGTAGCCCTTAAAGGCAGGAATGCCACCCTCTAAGCGAATAAGCGATTCGGCAAAACGGTCGAGTTCCAAAGTTGAAATGCCTGGCTGAACGCGGGCGCCCACTTCGCGGAGTACCTTTGCCGAAATCCGACCCGCTTCCTTCATCGCCTCAATTTCTGCAGGAGACTTCTTAATAATCACGCTTTGTTTCGCTTTCTCTTATGGTTTGATTTTGTTCGCTGCCCAGTATAACATTCCTCAAAACCCCCTCACCCCGCATTATCACAAGCAAAGCGGAGCACAAAGGAGGACTGCGCAAAAGCCCAAGTTCCTAAAATCTAACATCAGATATTATTATTTCTAATATCTGATGTTATTATTTCTGATAGCATTTATGATTGAGAGTGTTGTGGAAAAGAAGTCAACAGACAAGAAATCGACGATTGCCTTGTGGGGTGCACGGCTTGCCGTTTTCGTTGTGTTTTTTGGAAACGTGCAGTGCGCCTTGAGCTTTCTTTTCTTCCCGCAAAACTACGCGCACGGATTTGAATTATCGGGAGTAGCTGGCATTGCAGCAATACAAGGAATTGGTGTTGCCTTTCTTATGTGGAACGCAACGTATCCGCTTGTTATCGTAAATCCGCTACGCTATCGAATCCTTTATGTGGTCGTCTTGGTGCAGCAGCTGATTGGGCTTTTGGGGGAAAGCTACATTCTTTCAACTATTGATGTAAGCCATTTACTTCTGAGAGAATCCATCGTCCGCTTCATCGTTTTCGATGCCTGCGGGCTTGTCGTCATGGCCCTTGCTTTTGTCGCCCTTCTTGCAATAACAAAAAGGGGCTCGTGAGCCCCTTTTTGAATGTATGCACTGCGAAATACGCGCCGCGATTATTCAGTTGCTGCTGGTGTCGTATAGTTTCTCGTGACAGAAGAGTCTACCGAAACGCCCGGTCCCATGGTTGATGCAAGGGTGATGCTTTTCACGTATCTGCCCTTTGCAGCAGCTGGCTTCATGCGGATAATCTCATCAAAAACAGCGCCGTAGTTTTCGGCCAACTGTTCAGCCGTAAAGCTCAGCTTGCCCACGACAACGTGCGCAATACCATAACGGTCAGCGCGATATTCAACACGCCCGCCTTTAAGTTCATTGATAGCCTTGGCAACATCGTTGGTAACCGTACCCAGCTTCGGATTCGGCATGAGGCTGCGAGGGCCCAATATCTTACCGAGTTTGCCCACCTTGCCCATTTGGTCAGGAGTTGCAACCGTTGCGTCAAATTCAATAATGCCTTTTTGAATGTCAGCGACCAAATCGTCTGAGCCAACAATTTCTGCACCTGCTTCTTGGGCAGCACGCGCTGCATCGCCTTCAGCGAACACCGCAACGCGAACGGACTTACCCGACCCATTGGGCAAAGCGACCGTGCCACGTAATTGCTGGTCTGCTTGGCGGGTGTCAAGACCGAGACGAAAATGAGCCTCGAGGGTCTCGTCGAATTTTGCCGTTGCAACTTCTTTGATGAGCGTGATTGCCTCTAAAGGAGGCAGGGGGGTTTCGCCGACCTTCTCAAGTGCGGCAGTCATGTTCTTCGTTTTCTTAGCCATTTCTTTTCCTTTCGTGGTAATGGCGAGCGGCTTTGTGCTCTTCCACTTCGTGAAGCAAGATATCACGCCTGAGCAGGTAAGCGCTCAGAAGCGATGCTTCCTTCAACCTTATTCTTCTTCTTCGTCCAAACTGCGACCTGAAAGCATCGCAGCAAGTTTCTTGGAGGGGAAATACTTCTTTTTAGGCGCGCGTCCTTCGATTTCAACGCCCATGCTCCGTGCGGTACCAGCAATGACTTCCATTGCGGCTTCCACGGTGTTGGCGTTCAGGTCGGGCATTTTCACTTCAGCGATTTCGCGCAGCTGCGCTTCGGTTAGGGTGCCCACTTTTTGTAATTGCGGGATGCCTGAACCTGATTCCAGCCCGAGCTTTTCTTTGATAAGAAATGCCGCAGGAGGAGTTTTGCAGATGAAGGAAAAGGTCTTGTCCTCATAAACCGTAATCTCAACAGGGATGATGGTACCTGCTTTATCCTGCGTTTCGGCATTGAATGCCTGGCAGAATTGCATGATGTTGACACCTTGAGCGCCGAGGGCAGGGCCTACGGGAGGAGCTGGGTTTGCCGCACCGCCAGGAATCTGCAGTTTAATAAAACCTGATATCTTCTTTTCAGCCATGATAAAAGTTTCCTTTCAGCTGAGTCGTGTGTGATAAATCTCAATACATCTTCGTAGTAATAAAATCGTAGTACTAAGCTATATAACAAAGCTGCCGTATGAGAAGCCCCGTCCACTCGGGCATACGCGCTTATGTTTTCTCAAATTATATCCTCGCCACTTGGTCAAAGGATAACTCCACGGGAGTTTCGCGTCCAAAGATGGACACCAAAACCTTGACCTTGTTTGCCTCAGGCGAGACCTCTGAAACAATGCCATCGAACTCGGCTAAAGGTCCTGAAACCACCTTAACCGATTGTCCAACTTCAAGACTGGTGCTTGTTTTCTTTGGTGCTTCATGGCTTGCCCGCTTCATGATTCTGTTGTATTCCTCGCGGGTAAGCGGCTGCGGTTTTCCAAGACTGCCCACAAACCCCGTAACACCAGGAGTGTTGCGCACAGCAGCCCAGCTGCGATCGTCTAATTCCATACGAACGAGTACGTAGCCAGGAAAAACCTTCTTTTCGTTTTCGACCCTGCGCCCACCTTCTTTAATTTCGGTGACCATTTCGGTCGGAATGTCGATGGCAAAGACAGAATTTTCCAAGCCCATGCTTTCAACACGGGTCTCAAGATTTTTCTTTACCTTGTTTTCGTACCCTGAATAGGTGTGTAAAACATACCACTTCTTCGACACGGTCTTTACGCCCCCAAACCAGAAATCATCGGCAAGAGCTGTGCAAAAGCGCGGTCGAGAATGAGGGTAAATATTCCGAAGAATATCAAAGCTCCTACCACAACCATGCTCCAGCGCAATACGTCTTGGCGCGTTGGCCAGGTAACGCGGCGCATTTCGCCCCGAACATCACTCAAGAATCCAAAGCGTCTGTTTTTGTTCACTATGGATTTCTTTTCTTCGGTTTTGGCTATCGTCTTTTCCTGCTTCTTTTCTTGCTTCTTTTCTAGCGGAGCCTTTGAAGAAGCTTCGACGCTCGCCTTAGAATCGGCTTTCTTAGCCGCCTTCTTTTCGCTAAGTTTCTTATCCTCTTCAGTTTTGGCTGTCGCCTCAACCTGTCCAGGCACCTTAACTTCCAGCTCTACCTTTTTCTGGGCACGAACTGCAGAAGCCTTCGCTTTTTGAGTTTTTGACTTTTTTGCCATATGTATCCTATCGCCAGGGTTTCTCTCACCCTACTATAACGCCAACAAGCAGCCTGTATTCAAGCTGCTCGTACCAACAAGCTGGCAGGCCAGGAGGGACTCGAACCCCCAACATGCGGTTTTGGAGACCGCCGCTCTACCAATTGGAGCTACTGGCCTATACTCGTATCCTGACTCCTTATCGAGTTTCTCTATGCAGAGTATGGCTGTTACACCACTTGCAGTACTTTTTCATCTCAATACGATCAGGATTATTCTGCTTGTTTTTCTTGGTCGTATAGTTACGGCGCTTGCATTCTGTGCAGGCCAATGTGACCAATGTACGCATGAATTCTCCTTTTGTCTTTCACTATGTGCGCTTTAATTCATACACATGAGAGCATCGGGTGCGGCACTTTGCAACAAACGCGCACGGTGCCGCACCTTAACATATTTCGGAAAGTGGGTGTTACTTGATGATCTTCGTAACACGACCAGAGCCAACGGTGCGTCCACCCTCGCGGATGGCGAAACGCAGACCCTCTTCCATAGCAATCGGGTTGATGAGCACGCCGCGGAGTTCCACGTTGTCGCCTGGCATAACCATTTCGGTTCCTTCAGGCAAGTGTGCAACACCAGTAACGTCGGTGGTGCGGAAGTAGAACTGCGGACGGTATCCATCGAAGAACGGGGTGTGACGTCCGCCCTCTTCCTTGGTAAGGATGTAAACCTGACCAGTGAATTCGGTGTGAGGAGTAACGCTCTTGGGCTTGCAGAGAACCTGCCCGCGAACGATTTCTTCACGCTTAACACCGCGCAAGAGGATACCAACATTGTCGCCAGCTTCACCCTGGTCGAGAAGTTTACGGAACATCTCAACACCAGTGCAAACGGTCTTTTGGGTTTCACGGATACCAACAATCTCGACTTCGTCGTTGAGGTGGATAATGCCACGCTCGATACGACCAGTAGCAACGGTGCCACGACCAGTAATGGTCATGGTGTCTTCGACTGCCATCAAGAACGGCTTGTCAACGTCGCGCTCGGGGGTCGGGATAAAGGTGTCAACCGCTTCGATGAGCTCCCAAATCTTTTCGCGCCATGCTGCGTCGCCTTCGAGAGCCTTCAGCGCAGACCCGCGGATAATCGGGGTGTCGTCGCCAGGGAATTCGTAGGAGTCGAGCAGTTCGCGGACTTCCATTTCAACGAGCTCAAGAAGCTCTTCGTCGTCAACCATGTCGCATTTGTTCAAGAATACGACGATGTAGGGTACGCCTACCTGGCGAGCGAGCAAGATGTGCTCGCGGGTTTGAGCCATCGGGCCGTCAGTGGCGGCGATAACGAGAATCGCGCCGTCCATCTGAGCAGCACCCGTGATCATGTTCTTGACGTAGTCGGCATGGCCTGGGCAGTCAACATGAGCATAGTGGCGGGTGTCGGACTGGTACTCGATATGAGCGATCGAGATGGTAATACCACGCTCCTTTTCTTCAGGAGCCTTATCGATTTCGTCAAATGCGGTAAAGTCGGCAGTTGCCGTGCCGTGACTTCCGTCATTTTCAGACAGCGTCTTTGAAATCGCTGCCGTGAGCGTTGTTTTGCCGTGGTCAACGTGGCCGATAGTACCGATGTTAACATGCGGCTTTGTGCGCTCAAACTTCGCTTTAGCCATTATTCAT
Source organism: Eggerthellaceae bacterium (assembly GCA_009782615.1). GTDB lineage: Bacteria > Actinomycetota > Coriobacteriia > Coriobacteriales > Eggerthellaceae > WRIS01. The sequence goes on from WRIS01000003.1 coordinate 72,115, forward strand.
CCTCCTTAGGACGGTGGGAAAGCACGTTTTGTGATTTTTCCCGAATAAACGTTTCTTTAGTTCTAGGCAAAAAACACACGCACTCTTCGTGCATGTGATAATGTTCAAATGGTAGCGGTGACTGGATTTGAACCAGTGACGCCACGGGTATGAACCGTGTGCTCTAACCAACTGAGCTACACCGCCAACTTGATATTTTGCTGCGTAGCGTTGTCATGCCTCGTTTTTGGCTTCAGTCACGTATGCTTATATACGCTCCTTTGCCAAAAACTTGCATTCCTCGCTACCCAACAAACTCTCTGCGTTGGTGCCCAACTTGATATTTTGCTGCGTAGCGTTGTCATGCTTAAGCAAAATAATCCTGCGTTGGTCTGGTCTGTTTGTACAAACACCAACGTGCTGTAAATTCTGGAGCCTGCGACCGGACTTGAACCGGTGACCTCTTCGTTACCAACGAAGTGCTCTACCGACTGAGCTACACAGGCACATGGTGGGGGCGCACGGATTCGAACCGCGGTAAGCATAGCTAACGGGTTTACAGCCCGTCCCCTTTAACCACTCGGGCACACCCCCATAAGTTTGGTGCTCAAAATTCATGTGTATTTATCAAGCTGCCTGCTCACACGAATATAAACATTCGCATAAGCAGAAGAATGATACGCTAGGTGAAACCTCGTGTCAACGGTTTACACGCCCCCGGGAGTATCTTCATGATTCCTTCGTTTTCTTCTTCTTTTTGCTTACCCGTTACCCCTATAATAATGCTCTAGTTGATAATGCCTCGATTTCCCCTCGTAAGGAGCGTCATGACAGAAAAGATTTATCCCCTCATACCTCAGATTATCCCGCCATGCGCCCCCGTTTCTGCCTTACCGTGCTCATGAATATCCACGATAGCGCCGTGGCAGCGATAAGAAAGCCACAGAAAAACTATCATACCCCTGAACTGGAAACACAACGCCTTGTTCTGCGCCCCCTTTGTTTGAGCGATGCGCAAGTCATCTTCGATAATTGGGCACGTGACGCCGACGTCGCCTATTTCATGAGCTGGAGCCAACATCAAAGCATTGAGGAAACTCGAGCCTGGCTTGAAGCAGAAAAAGCCGCGCTTGTTGAGCCCACTAGCTTTAACTTTGGCTATGTGTTGAAGGCAACAAAAGAACTCATCGGAAGCGGAGGACTTCACTACAACGAAGAACACGCTTGCTTTGAACTGGGGTATTGCCTCATGAAATCCCAATGGGGCTTTGGGTTGGCAACTGAAGCTGCTCGACGGATTCTCGATTTCGCTATTCGGGAACTGGGGATCTCAACTTTTTTCGGAAGCCACGCCACGGATAATCCTGCTTCGGGACACGTACTTACCAAACTTGGCTTTGTCTACACGGATGATGGCTTCTTCGAAAGCAGTGACGGGACAAAAGCCTTCCCCAATAAAAATTACCACCTCACCACGAGTTTATGAAGAAGAACGCCTCTAAGCGCTTAGGGTTGTTATTGTTTCAAATTCATCTCGATGCAGTTCGAGAGAATTCCATATGTCAACTTTTCGCTGTAAGTTAAGCCAGTATTCTGCAGAGGTGCCGAAAAGCCGCGAAAGACGTAGCGCCATATCGGTACTAAGGGAACGTTTTTCACGAACCACCTCATTGACTGACTGGCGCGAAACCGCAAGCAACCCTGCAAGAACCGCGACGCTCAAGCCGTAGTCGGGCATAAATTCCTCACGCAAGACCTCACCAGGATGCGTAGGTTTTCTTGTCATAATCTGCATGTCTTTTTCAGCCATTTCTTTCATCCTTTAATGGTAATCGCATATTTCCACCTCGAAGGCATCTTCTCCTTCAAAACGAAAACAAATCCTCCACTGCTCATTGATACTAATCGAGTGCTGTCCTGCCCTGCTGCCCTTCAATGCATGTAGTCTATTGCCTGGTGGAACAACAAGGTCGTCGAGGTTTTCTGCCGAATCGAGCATGTCTAGTTTTCGAAGAGCCCGTGCAATGATTTCTGAAGGCAACTTCTTCGACACTGCGTCCAAAAACACATTTCTTGTTTCTTTATCGGCAAAGGTTTTTATCATAGCCTGATTGTATCGTGTCACGTGACAAATGTCTAGTTTAGGTTTTGCCGAAGCCGCGGCTGCTTCTTCTTCTGGGAATAGTCCTGTATTTGTGGTATGTTTCAGACAGCTACGAAACGAACAACGAGAATAGGACATGGAAGAGAACCGAGCGCGGACGCCGAAAAAACAACAGCAGCCGCAACAGCAGGAAAGGCGGCAACTGGTAAAAAGCCCGATGGCGAAGAACCGTCGTGTGCTTGTTGTTGCGCTTGTGGTGGCTTTTGTCCTTATAGCCGCAGGCGCACTCGCAGCTGCCTTCATGATGAAGAACAAGCCTTCGCAAGGCGAATCGAGTCAAACTGCCCTGCCCTTAAGCGACACCCTCGCCCCCGAACAGCCTGCCAATACACCAACCGAAACAGGAGCTTACAAGGCCATTCCTTTACCTGAAGAAATGCGGGCTATGTGGATTTCCTTTCAAGAACTCCAATACCTTGATTTTTCTTCCGAAGAAGCCGCCCGCAATGACCTTGGGCAGATGTTTGAAGAATGCGCAGGTCTTGGTCTTAACACGGTAATCGTCATGGTACATCCGTATAGCGATGCCCTGTATCGAAGCGCGCTATTTCCGTTCAGTCATATAATAAGTGGCACTCAAGGGCTTGACCCTGGCTTTGACCCCTTGGCTATCATGGTTCACGAAGCGCACGTCCGCAACCTACGCATTGAAGCATGGATGATTCCTTATAAAGTAAGCCAAAGCTGGGCGGGACCGCATTCTTTGAGCGCCGACAACCCAGCAATCATACATCCTGAATGGGTAGTCGATATTGACGGAGACCTTTGGTATGACCCTGGCATCCCCGAAGTTCGCGACCTTGTGCGCGCGGGTGTGCTTGAGATAGTGGAAAACTACGAAGTTGACGGCATCCATTTCGACGATTACTTTTGCCCCGATTCTTCTGAGGGAAGCAACACCTTCGATGCTGACTCCTATGCTGCCTTTGGTGGTGGTGAATCGCTGGCAGATTGGCGAAGGGGCAACAACGACAAGCTGGTGAAAGCAGTTTATGAGGGCATTAAGTCCCGCAACCCTTCCGTCAGTTTCGGCATCAGCCCTCAGGGAAACAACAACGTCAATTACTCCCAAGAATACAGCGACGTAAAAAAATGGATGACCACGGAAGGCTATATCGACTACATCATGCCCCAGCTTTACTGGGGATTTAACTACCGCACAGCTGATGGGAGTGCCGCTTTCGCGTTCGAAAATATCGTCGCCGAATGGGCATCCTATCCGCGCCATAGCTCCGTCAAACTCTATGCGGGGCTCGGGGCGTATCGCATCGGCTTGGCGCAGGGTGGTGGCTCTCGTTTCGGGTTCGGGGACTACGGAGAAAACGACCAATCTGAATGGGAAAGCGGGCGAAATCTCGCTGATATGGTAGTTTCGCTGCGCCAAGAAAACGGCTATGCGGGCTTTGCGCTTTTTCGACACGACTACGTGTTTCAATCGGAAGATTGGCTCAGTCAAAGCGAATGCGCGGCACTAAAAGAGGTGCTCGGGTAAGGCTTTTTTCTGGGAGCGTTTTTTGCGAAGTGATGTCGCTACGGGGTGATGCCTTTGTGAGGTGGTGTCTTTAGGGGGTGATGTCTTTGCGGGAATACCAAACAAAAGCAAACACAACGCCGATGAGGGCATAAACCATGCCAATAGCCAGGTATTCCCCCGTTATCGCCGCATGAGGAATAACGCTTGATGGGTCGGCATAGGCATAGGGAGTGATATAGCGCATGAATTCCCACTTGTCGCTGATGTTGGCAACCACGTTAAGGAAGTAGAGTAGTGCCGCAAACCCCAGACCAAAGCCAGCACTTCCCCGCTTAAGTAGTGCCGAAACACCAAAACTTATGCAGCCTATTTCAAGATGCATCAAGAACTGAGCAAGTTGAAAAATCCAGAAGGTTTTCCACGGTATTTCTTCGCCAATTAGAGCAAACGAAGCAATCGCGCACACGGTACAAAACAGGTTAAAAAGGATGACTTGCGCCACCACAGCGGCAAACTTCCCCGCAATAATACTGCTGCGCTTCAAGGGATGCGTCAGCAAGAATTCCGCCGTATGCTCGGTCTCTTCCTTGGAAAGCATGCGCACGCCCACAAAGGCAGCAAACAGCCCACCGCCAAAGGCGAGTACCGCAGCGCAATCAAGCCCGTAATAGCCGATAGCTTCCATCATGTCTATTTTGTCCAAACCGAAAGCCGACGTGAAAGCGCCCATCATAGCAAAAGCCTCGCGCAGCTCATCGGTTTGCTTCTTCACTTCAGGAAACGTTGCCATGCAGACCACGATTATGGCACCGACCAACACGTTCCAGATAATCAGCATCTTGGTGCTTTGTTTCATTTCGTGGAGAAACATGGTCATGACGCTGCCCCCTGCCCATCAGGTTCGTCGGGTTCGCCGCCAGGATTGTTGCCACCATCCACATCAGTAGCATCCACATCAGAACCATCCACATCAGCTTCATAGTAGTGCATGAACACTTCTTCGATAGCAGGCTCCTCAACGATGAGGTCGCTGAATTCTTCTTTTGCCAGCGCCGCCACCAACAGCCGCATATCACCTTGATAGAAGAAATCGACGCCATCAGCGTGAATAGCAAGGTTCTTTATCCCCGCAAGAGCAGGTGGTTTGAGCAGCCCTTGGATGCGCACGCGCCGCGCCGATTCCGAGGAAAGATCTTCAACCGTTCCCGACACAATCACTTGTCCCTCGCGGATAATCGCCGCGTGCTTGCAGTAGCGCTGCACTTCGGAGAGTACGTGTGAGGAAAGAAGAATGGTCGCTCCTTGTTCATGGCGCGCCATAAGAAGATTGAAAAATTCCTTTTGCACCAAAGGATCAAGACCGCTCGTCGGTTCATCGAGTATGTAGAGCGAAGGCTTATGCTGCAAGGCACAGACAATCCCCACCTTCCGACGATTCCCCATTGAGAGTTCTTCGACTTTCCTGTTCGGGTCTAAATCGAGGTGGTCGCACAGCAGCGTTGCTTCCTTGCCACAATCCTGCTTTCGCAAGCGCGCAGAAAGCGCCAGGATGTCTTTTACTTTCATGCCATGATAAAACATGGTTTCGGAGGGCATATAGCCAACTTGTTCAAGAATGTCTTTTGTTTGGTGCACAGAGTCCAATCCAAGGACGCGCGCGCTTCCATCGGTGGGCGAAATCAAACCGAGAAGAGTGCGGATAAAGGTGGACTTCCCCGCCCCATTCGGTCCGATGAATCCGAAGATGTCCCCTTGTTCGACACGCAGGTCAACGTCAACGATGCCGCGCGCTTTCCCGTAGTATTTCGTAAGTTTTAAAGCTTCAATCGCACACGACGAATCTTTCAAGGGGCTGCTAGCTTGTAGGGGCGTTTCTGCCATAATCCATCGATTCATCTCGGCGGTCAAAAGGTGGTTGCTACCTTATTTTTCCTGATAATAATAGCACAGTGGGTTTATACTTTTGCTATACGGGAAATTGTGGGCGCTTATACCCCTAAGAAACCCGAGGCGAAAGGAAGCGCAATGCCGAGATATGCGGACATGTCAAAAGTCGAACTTGAAGCAGCAAAAAAGACAGTTGAACAGGAATTCTTAGAATACAAAGCACAAGGGCTTGCCCTGGATATGTCGCGCGGGAAACCTTCTGCGGCCCAACTCGAACTCAGCATGCCGATGCTTGATGTTTTGAATTCCGAAGCCGACTTCAAAAGCGCCGATGGCACTGATTGCCGCAACTACGGCGTGCTTGATGGCCTTGCTGAAGCAAAGGCGTTGCTGGCAGGCATGCTTGAGGATGAACCGAAAAACACTATCATTTTCGGCAACGCGAGTCTCAACATGATGTATGACACCCTTGCCCGCTGTATGGCGTTCGGCACCTTGGGGTCAACGCCTTGGGGCAAGCTTGATGAAGTGAAGTGGCTTTGTCCCGTGCCAGGCTACGACCGCCATTTTAGCGTTACCGAAGCATTTGGCATCACGATGATAAACATTCCTACCAATGAAGCTGGACCCGATATGGACATCGTCGAAAATCTCGTGAAAGACGACGATACCATCAAGGGAATTTGGTGCGTGCCCCAGTATTCGAACCCCGAAGGAATAACGTATAGCGCAGAAGTGGTGCGCCGCCTTGCAAGCATGGAATGTGCAGCGGATGATTTCCGCATCTTTTGGGATAACGCCTATTGCATCCATCATCTTTTCGATGAAGTAGAAAACCAAGACTGTGTGCTTGATATCGGTCTTGCCTGTCGAGCTGCAGAAAACCCCGACCGCTATTTCAAGTTTGTGTCAACTTCAAAGATTACTTTCCCAGGTGCGGGAATTTCAGGACTGGCGGCAAGTAGTGCCAACATTACCGAAATAAAAAAGCGTATGGCAGCACAAACCATCGGACACGACAAACTCAACCAGCTGCGCCATGCGCGCTTTCTTGTTGATGCAAACGGGCTTTCTGCGCACATGAAAAAGCATGCAGCAATCATCAGAGAAAAGTTTGAGTTGGTTTGCGAAAAGCTGGATACGGGACTGAACGAAAACGGTTGCGGAACCTGGAAAACACCGCGCGGAGGCTATTTCATTTCCTTTGATGCGCCCAAAGGCACCGCCACACGCATAGTTGCTCTTGCAAAGGATGCTGGTGTGGTGATGACGGGTGCGGGAGCAACCTATCCTTACGGACGCGACCCGCTCGACAGCAATATTCGCATCGCCCCCACTCTTCCCCCTTTGGAAGAATTGGAAGCAGCGATGGACGTGTTCGTCTGCTGCGTGAAGCTTGCCACCCTCGAAAAATTGCTTGCATAACAAAGGGGCTGCGTAATGCAGCCCCTTTTGATTGTCGCATGCCGTAATGGCAAAACGCCAGATTGCGGGCGGGCCCGCAAAGTGCCTTAGTCGCGGGCCATCTTCTGATAGACAGCTAATCTGTCTTGAGCATTTTTCTCGGTATTAACAAATAAGCGTTCAGCCTCTTCGGGGAATTCCCCAACCAAAGCCGAATAGCGGTTCTGGTTCATGATGTAGTCGCGGAAACTTTCCGTTGGCTCTTTCTGGTCAAGCGTGAAGGGGTTTTCGCCTTGACCAGCTTTGTCGGGGTTGTAGCGATACAAGTGCCAATACCCTGCTGCCACCGCATCTTTCATATCCTCCTGAGTTTTGCCCATGCCCTTCTTCAGCCCATGGCTAATACAGGGAGAATAAGCAATAACCAAGGATGGACCATCATAGGCCTCAGCTTCAATAAGAGCTTTCATAAGCTGATTCTTGTCGGCACCCATGCTCACTTGGGCTACATAGACATAGCCATAAGATATCGCCATCATGCCAAGATCTTTCTTCTTGATGCGCTTACCTGCAGCAGCAAACTTGGCAATAGCGCCTTCTGGTGTAGACTTTGATGCCTGGCCACCCGTGTTTGAATAGACTTCCGTGTCAAAGACTAAGACGTTGACGTTTTCGCCTGAAGCAAGAACGTGGTCAAGACCGCCATAGCCAATGTCGTATGCCCAGCCGTCACCGCCCAGAGCCCAAACACTCTTCTTGGTCAAGAAATCCTTGTTGCCTTCAACAACACCAGCAGCATGTGCGCATTCATCACTCGAGAAATTACCAGCAGACACCGCTGCCAACAAAGCCTCAGCCACTTCGCGTCCGCGGTCATTGTCGTCTTTGAATTCCAGCCAATCAGAAGCGGCTGAAGCCAGGGCACCTTTAGCTTCACTAACAAGAGCTGTTGCAGCCAAAACCAGCTGTTCGCGAATTTGGCGATTTGCCACCGCCATACCGAGCGCATATTCGGCGTTGTCCTCAAACAGGGAATTAGCCCACGCAGGACCGCGCCCGTGTTCATCGGTGCAATACGGCATGGAAGGAGCCGAAGCACCCCAGATTGAAGAACAACCAGTGGCGTTAGCAATAAACATACGGTCGCCGAAAAGTTGCGTGATAACCTTAATATAGGGGGTTTCGCCGCAACCAGAACAGGCTCCCGAGAATTCGATGTAGGGCTTAGCGAACTGGCTGCCCTTAATGCTTGTTCTTGACGTCAAATTGTCGCGGACGGGCAAGGTGGTGAAGTATTCCCAGTTGGCTTCTTCGGCGCTGTCCCATCCCGATTCGCTCATTACCAGCGCTTTTTTGTCTTCCTTGGTGGGGCATATATCGGCACAGTTACCGCAGCCATAACAATCCAACGGACTGACCTGAAGATTGTAGTGATATTCCCCCAGACCCTTGCCCTTTGCTTCAACAGCCTTAAAGGCTTCAGGAGCGGCTGTTTTTTCTTCATCCGTCAACAATGCTGGACGAATGCAGGCATGCGGGCAAACAAAGGCACACTGGTTACACTGGGTGCAATACTCAGGAACCCAAACAGGTACCGTTTGCGCCACACCGCGCTTTTCGAAGGCTGAAGTCCCTGAGGGGAAATGTCCATCTTCGCGCCCGACAAAGACTGATGAGGGCAAGCTGTTGCCTTCTTGGCGATTCATCGGAATCAAAACATTCTTGATGAAATCGGGGATGTCTTTGCCCGTTTCGGAATCTTCCGCACCAGCCCAGTTCGCTGGCACGGGCACTTCTACAAAGGCATTGATACCGCGGTTGACCGATTCGTAGTTCATGTCAAGAATCTTTTGACCCTTTTTGCCGTATGCCGCATCAATGCCTTCACGCAGGTATTTGACAGCATCATCAATAGGAATGACTTGCGTCAGTGCGAAGAAGGCGGCTTGCATAATCATGTTGATGCGATTGCCCAGCCCGATTTCACGCGCAACTGAATAGGCGTCGATGGTATAGAAACGAATCTTCTTTTCAGCTAACTGACGCTTCACCAAAGCAGGGAGATTCTCTTCCAATTCGTCGGCAGTCCAGCGAGTGTTCAGCATGAAAATGCCACCCTCTTTGAGGTCTTTGAGCATGTCGTATTGGTGAACATAGGCCTGATTGTGGCAAGCAACATAATCAGCACGATTGATGAGATAGGTTGATTTAATCGGCTTGTCGCCAAAGCGCAGGTGCGAAATGGTAACACCGCCTGATTTCTTGGAGTCGTATGCAAAATAGCCCTGGGCGTATTGCTCGGTGTGGTCGCCGATAATCTTGATAGCGGTTTTATTCGCGCCAACCGTACCGTCTGAGCCCAGCCCCCAGAACTTGCACATAATCGTGCCTTCAGGTTCGGCTGAAAGTGCCTTGTCGTAGGGAAGAGAACTGTTGTTGACGTCGTCCTCGATGCCAACGGTGAAATGGTCTTTTGGTTGAGCGGCTGCCAGATTGTCAAAGATAGCAACGATTTGACCTGGTGTGACATCTTTAGAAGCAAGACCGTAGCGCCCTGCGATAATTTCGGGAGTTTCAGCAGAACCATAGAAGGCCGAGCGAACATCTAAGTAGAGTGGATCGCCTGGAGCACCTGGTTCTTTGGTGCGATCAAGAACGCAGATGCGCTCAGTGGTCTTGGGCAGGGCTTCTAAGAATGCCTCGGTTACGAAAGGACGATACAGGCGAACTTTGAGTAGCCCAATCTTTTGGTCGATGAGAATATTTTCCATGGTCTCTTCGATGGTTTCGCACACCGAACCCATAGCAACAACAACGTTGGTGGCATCGGGCGCACCCACATAGTCGAACAGATGATAGCTGCGCCCACTGCGCTTGCTGACTTCGTCCATATATTCCGTAACAATACTAGGAAGGCGGTCATAGAAGGGCTGCGAAGCTTCGCGCGCCTGGAAGTAGATATCAGGATTTTGGGCGGTACCGCGAATGAAAGCATGTTCGGGGCTTAAGGCACGCGCGCGGAATGATTTCAGCGCGTCCCAGTCAAGCATTTCTCCCAAATCCTTGTAATCCCAGGTCTCGATTTTTTGAACTTCGGCAGAGGTTCTAAAGCCGTCGAAGAAGTGCAGGAACGGAATGCTCGACTTGATGGAAGCAAGATGAGCAACGGCAGCAAGATCCATGACCTCTTGGACAGAACCAGCAGCCAGCATAGCAAATCCAGTTTGGCGAGCCGCCATAACGTCGGAATGGTCGCCGAAAATAGAAAGAGCATGGGTGGCAACGGTACGCGCGCTCACGTGGAAAACGCCAGGAAGCAATTCACCCGCCAGCTTATACATATTCGGAATCATCAACAAGAGGCCTTGAGAAGCGGTAAACGTGGTGGTCAAACCTCCCACGGCGAGAGAGCCGTGAACTGCTCCAGCAGCACCGCCTTCTGATTGCAGTTCGGTTAAGCGCACCTGTTGTCCAAAAAGGTTTTTGCGCCCGTAAGCAGCCCATTCATCAACGTATTCTGCCATAGTTGATGACGGAGTGATGGGATAAATTGCAGCCACGTCGGTAAAGGCATAGGCAACATGTGAAGCCGCCGCATTACCATCCATTGTTTGAGTTTTCATTTTACTCATGCGTACTCCCCTATCTGTGTTCTTGCTCCCTAATAATTCAAACTTTTGGGAAAAGTAGTTCTACGCAGTATATCGCATATTTAAGAGGATACGGTTTAGTTCCTTCGTAAATGGAGGGAACTCTACGGTAGCCGTTGATTGCGAATCGAAGCGTGCAAAGGCGCGGGGCGGGATAGCTTGCCCCTCTTTCATAGTTGCCTGGATTGCTTCGTCGTTTCGCTTCTCGCAAAGACAAAAGGGGCGAACAACAAAAGGGGCTGCGCGATGCAGCCCCTTCGATTACAAGATAGGTGACAGATAAAAACTATGCTGCCAAGAGTGCCAAGAGCGGCACGAGCAACAGCGCCACGATGTTGAACACCTTAATCATGGAGTTTAGTGCTGGGCCTGCCGTGTCTTTGTAGGGGTCGCCTACCGTGTCACCCGTAACGGCAGCTTGATGCGCAAAGGAACCTTTGCCGCCATATTTGCCCTCTTCGATGAGTTTCTTGGCGTTATCCCACGCACCACCACCCGAAGTCATCGAGATAGCAACAAACAGACCAGTAACGATGGTTCCCACCAAGGCACCGCCGAGCACCAGTGCCGTAAATTCAAAGGCTTGTTCGTATCCTGCTGCCTTCAAGATGAAGCCAATGAGCAAGATAAGGATAGGTGCCCCAATCGGAATCATTGCGGGAAGGGTCATTTCCTTAAGCGCACTTTGGGTTACCAAGTCAACGCATTTCGCGTAATCAGGTTTGCCAGTGCCTTCCATAATGCCGTCAATTTCCTTGAACTGGCGACGCACTTCTTCAACAACACCGCCCGCAGCCTTGCCGACCGAAGTCATAGCGAGGGATGCAAAGATGAAGGGCAAAAGACCGCCGAGGAAAAGACCAACCAAAACGAAGGGGTTCGACAAATCAAAGCTCAGCGCTTGTGCGGAAATGCCTACCTCTTCAACGATTGAATGCGTGAAGTCGGAGAAGAGCACCACAGCGGCAAGTGCTGCTGAAGCGATGGCATAGCCCTTGGTGACTGCTTTGGTGGTATTGCCGACAGCGTCAAGAGCGTCAGTGCTTTCGCGCACATTTTCAGGAAGCCCACTCATTTCAGCGATGCCGCCTGCGTTGTCGGTTACTGGACCGAACGAATCGATAGCAACAACGATGCCCGCCATGGAAAGCATGGACAGCGCCGCAACCGCGATACCGAAGATGCCTGCCAAGAAGAAACTTACCAGCGTTGCAACAACAATCATAAGGATAGGAATACCCGTGGCTTCCATGCCAACCGCAAGACCCTGAATAATGTTGGTCGCATGACCCGTTTCAGATGCTTCAGCAATTCTTTCAACGGGCTTTTTAGAAGATGAAGTGTAGTAATCGGTCACATACACCATACCAGCAGTCAAAATAACGCCGATAACCGCACAAATCCATACGGCAACGGGAGTAACGCCAACAGGTGCCAGCGCCGAATTGGTGACGGTCAAATCACCCAAGAGCCATTGGCACAAGGGGAAGAACAACACAATAGCAATTCCCGCAGCAATCCAAAGACCTTTGTAAAGGGCACCCATGATGGAACCGTTTGCGCCCATTTTCACGAAAATGGTGCCGATAACTGATGCAATGATAGAGGCTGCACCAATGGCAAGCGGGAAGCCCAGCGAAACAGCAATACCGCTTGCGCCGAAGGCGAGGTTGCCAATGAGCATCGCAGCAACGGTGGTCACTACGTAGGTCTCGAAGAGGTCTGCTGCCATGCCAGCACAGTCTCCCACGTTATCGCCCACATTGTCTGCGATAACGGCGGGGTTGCGCGGATCATCTTCAGGGATGCCAGCTTCAACCTTGCCGACGAGGTCAGCGCCCACGTCAGCCGCCTTGGTAAAGATGCCGCCGCCCAAACGAGCAAAAACCGAAATGAGCGAGCCACCAAAACCGAGACCGATTAAGGCTGAGAAATCTGCAACGCCTGCTGACACCAGCATGCCCATAACAGAAACGGCTAAGATGCCCAGCCCGATAACAAACATGCCCGTAACGGTGCCCGACTGGAATGCCACGCGCAGTGCTTTGGGCAAGCCTTCACAAGCGGCTTCTGCGGTACGCACATTCGCACGAACCGAAATGCTCATGCCGATGAAGCCTGCAGCAGCAGATGCTATGCCACCAATCAGAAATCCGATTGCTGTCCAAAGACCAAAGCCCGTGACACCAAGAAAGCCTGGAATAAGCAACACGACAGCGATAATGACCGCAACGATAGCAACCGTGCGATACTGGCGCTTCATGTACGCCATAGCGCCTTCCTGGATTGCCGCAGCAATGCTTTGCATTTTGTCGTTGCCTGCAGGCAGTTTATTGACTTTCACAATCAAAATACCTGCATACACGACCGCGACCACACCGGCTACAAGACCGATTAACAGTGGTAGATCTAACATATCTTTCTTTCCTTCCTTTTGATGACTCTCAGAAAAAGGGGCTTGCCCTTGCAAGCCCCTTTTAGCTTGATATCTTTTTACTATAAATTAGCCAATCCTGCAACACTTCCTTCAAGATACGTCCAATAAATACGCAGGGGTTTTCTAGGTGGGATCCTTTTTTATGATAAGACCCGACAGCTTGGCTAAGCCGACATCAAAGTATTTAGTGACATATCTATTGCCGAAAGCTACCACAATTGTCGTCGATAGAACAAGCGCCAGTATTATCGAGGTGCTAAAGCTCATATCAGTAAAGATATTCAGACTTGCTAAATACTTGATGACAAAGCCATGCATGAGATAGGTCACTATAGTATTGGCTCCCAAAACGGTAACGAAGGGTATTTTCTTTTTATAGATAACCACCAGCAAAGACAGAATAAACAAAATAGCTATCGCGTAAACGCACGCTCTCATAAGTATGCCCCACCCAATTGCATCATAGGCGTGGGACCCATATAAGAAGTGATACGAGATATTAAAGCCTTTGATGAGAACAAAATAGGTCAACAATAAAGCTAGAACGAGTCCTGCTAACCCGAGGATGCTCTTCTTGTTGTCAAGAAATTCTTTATTGAAATTATAGCCGAGCAAGAAGAAGGGGAAGAACACAAATGTCCTGCTCATGCTTGCAAAATAACCAACGCTTGAATCAATCGAAATCAGGAGCCCTACTGCGAAAGCCACAACCAGATGATACTTCAATTTCGTGAATATCGGTGTTATGAGCTTCCAAATGAGCAGGCTAAACAAATACCACAGTATCCAATACGGCGTGAAGAAAGAATAGCTGAATGATTTATCGAAAACGACGCTTATAAAAACAGCGTAGAGCAGCCCGAATATCACGTAGGGCACGATGATAGACTTGATAAGGTTGGCGACATCAAACCTCTTTGAAAAATATCCCGAAATAAAGATAAAGGCGGGCATGTGAAAGGTGTAGATGATGGTGTAGAGCTCTGCAGTAACGCTCTTTTTTAAGAAGAGTTCTAGAAAGTGACCGAATACAACTAAAAATATCAGCAGTAATTTGAAATTGTCGAATCTATATTCGCGTACTTTTGCCATACCTCACGCCCCACTCAATCACGGTTTGCCCCTTATGAATAAACCGACCCATCAAAAACTTGTACCGAACCGACGGAGCAACTAAGCGAGAAGCGAAGCAGCATCAGCGTCAAGAACAACGGTGACATCGGGATGGAACTGAAGGATTGATGCGGGCACCGAAGGGGTCACCGCTCCAGTAAAGGCATCACGCACGATGGCCGCTTTGGCGGTACCGTTGGCAACAACGAGAATCTTCTTTGCCTTCATGATGGTGCCAATCCCCATGGTGTAGGCTTGGCGCGGCACTTCTTCAGCTGAATCAAAAAGGCGGCTATTCGCTGAAATGGTACTTTCGGTAAGATCAACGCAATGTGTCTGTTTCGGAAATTCGTCTGCTGGTTCATTAAAGCCGATGTGCCCGTTGTGTCCCATACCCAAAAGCTGGATGTCCACGCCGCCCGCTGCTTCAATCGCCGCTTCGTATTCATCACAGGCAGCCTGTGCATCGGGATTCGCGCCATCGGGAACAGCAGTATTTGCGGGATCGATATTGACCGCATCAAAGAGATTTTTCTTCATGAAGTAGTGATAGCTTTGGTCATGATCATGGGCAAGACCGCGGTATTCGTCCAGATTGAAAGAGGATGCTTGAGAAAAATCGAGCAAACCTGCCTGATAGTCCTTCACCAGACACGCATACAAGCCCTCGGGCGTTGACCCCGTTGCAAGCCCCAGACGCGTGGCAGGGTTTTCTTTAAGGCATGCGGCAATCACATCGGCCGCCTTGCGGCTCATTTCTGCGTAATCTTTTGCTACGATAATTTCCATGCTTAACAACCCCTTAGTTTTAGGCAACAAAATGAAACTTAAACCTCATTGGTGAAGCAAGCCTGAGGCGCTATGAAAGATTCAGGCTCTTTTGCACGTCGGCGAACACCAGTGCCACGTCGCGGTCACCGTCGATGGTAACAAGCAAATCGCACCCGCGGTAATAGTCAATCAGCGGCGCCGTTGAGGTTTCGTAAACATTAAGGCGGTTGCGCACCACCGATTCCTTGTCGTCTTCCCTTTGATACATTGCGCCGCCGCATTTCGGGCACACAGCATCTGCTGCCGTGCCGATATAACCGCACACCTCGCACATTCTGCGCGAGGTAAGGCGAGCAACAATAACTTCAAAATCCACATCGATAAGCAAGGCTGCATCAAGAGGACGCCCCAAGCGGGAAAGTTCGCTGTCAAGTGCAACTGCCTGAATTGAGGTACGCGGAAAGCCATCCAGGATGAATCCTTGTGCGGCATCGGCATCCTGCAAACGCTCCGTTACCAACCCGATAATGACATCATCAGGAACCAGTTCGCCAGCATCCATGAATGATTTCGCCTTCACACCCAAAGGTGTTCCTGCTTTTACTGCAGCACGCAGCATATCGCCTGTTGAGATATGGGGGAGCTGATACTTTTCGACCAATTTGGCAGCTTGCGTGCCCTTTCCGGCACCAGGAGCACCGAGCAACACTATATTCATCGTCTGTATCCTTTCAATTATTAAAGCTGCTTCAAGAAATGCTTACATACCTACCCGAAATGTTTACTTGAAGAAGCCGTCATAGTTATACATCTTGAGCTGGGACTCAAGCTTGTTCATCGTATCGAGCGCAACACCAATCATGATGAGGATGGAAGTACCGCCAAATGCCTGGATGAGATTGTTGCCCGTAAAGAAGAAGAAAATGGACGGGACAACCGCAATCAAGGCGATGAAAATACCGCCAGGTAAGGTAACACGATTGATGACGTTTTTGATGTATTGCATCGTTGCGCTACCAGGACGCACGCCAGGGATAAATCCGCCCTGCTTGCGCATGTTGTTGGAAAGATCCTCGGGATTGAAAACCATCGTGGTATAGAAATATGCAAAGAACACGATGAGCACAATGGTGACAATCCAGTTTATCCATCCGCTCGATACCGCGTTTGCCGCCGAATTCAACCAGCCAACGTTGAACAAGGCTGCAAGCTGAGCGGGAAAGTAAATGATACAACTCGCGAAGATGATGGGGATAACACCTGCCGAGTTCACCTTCAGAGGAATATAGGTCGTTTGACCTCCCACCATTTTACGCCCCTGCATACGCTTGGCGTAGTTAACAGGAATCCTGCGCTGTGCACGTTCCACAAAAATGATTGCAGGAATAACTAACAACACGATGGCAACGATAAGAATGGTGATGGCAATTCCCATCCCCATATCGGCATTTGAAGTGGTCGACTCAAAGATAGCGCTCGGTACGCGCGACACGATGCTCGTAAAGATGATGAGCGACATGCCGTTGCCGATACCGCGCTGTGTGATGAGCTCACCCATCCACATGATGAATGCCGTACCCGCAACAAGCGTAAAGACCACCACGATATTGGTGAGTGCTTCAGGTAAAGCGGTGGTGAATACAACACCATATTGCGGCGACTTAAACAAGAAGAGATAGCCGATTGCGTTGATGAAGCCCAAAATCAGCGTAAGGTAGCGCGTAGTTTGGGTGATTTTCTTGCGCCCTGCTTCGCCTTCCTTCGCCCAGCGCCCAACCGCGGGCACAACGCCTTGCATCAGCTGCATGATAATTGATGCCGTAATGTAGGGCATGATACCCAGTGAAAACACCGAGAAGTTTGAAAGCGCGCCACCAGTGAATAGGTCGACAAGACCCATTGCGCCTGCGACTTGCTCTTGCATCATCTTCGAAAACTCGCCCAAGGGAATGCCAGGGACTGGTACAAAAGAGCCAAAACGGTAAAGCAATAGGATGCTGAGCGTAAAAAGAATCTTCTTACGAAGCTCAGGAACCTTAAATGCATCAATGAGTGACTTTAACAAGGTTCTTCAACCTTTCCTCCGCACGCTTCGATCTTTGTCTTTGCCGAAGCTGAAACTTTATCGACTTTGACGGTAAGTGCCTTGGTCAATTCACCATCGCCCAAAACCTTCACCAACGCGTCAGAGCGTTTGATGATGCCTTTTGCCTTAAGGCTTACTCCGTCAACGGTCGCCCCTGCCTCGAAGTTTTCTTCGAGCCGCCCAACATTGACCGGTACATACTCTACGTGATTGATGTTGCGAAAGCCAGGTAGCTTTGGCAAACGACGTGCAAGCGGGGTCTGACCGCCCTCAAAACCAGCACCTTTGCCGCCTCCTGCACGAGACTTTTGGCCGTTGTAACCACGACCCGCAGTCTTTCCCGTACCCGAACCTGGGCCGCGTCCCACACGCTTACGATTGCGCGTTGACCCTTCGGCGGGTGTCAAATCTTTTAGTTCCATCGTATGGATCTCCTTTTCGCTTTAACGGGGCTCGCCCCCGTGCCGACAGCTCGCCGTCGGCAAACTCTTGTCATTCTACCCTATCAATTTAGAGTTCTTCAACCTTTACCAAATGCTTGACCTTGAATATCATGCCGCGCACGCAGGGGTTGTCTACCTGATCTACGCTGCGCCCTATCTTGCCCAGTCCCAAAGCCTTCAAGGTCTTTCCTTGGTCTGACTTATATCCGATAGAACTTTTAACCTGGGTAACACGAAGCGTCTTTTTCGTATCAGCTTTTTTTGCTGCAGGCTTTTTTGCCGCAGGCTTAGCTGCTTCTGCGTTTTTCGCTTGCGCTGTGCTTGTTTCTGCTTTTTTCGCTTCTGCCATGATTACTTCTTCTCCTTCCAGCCATAAATCTGCGCGACTGAGATACCACGGCGTTTTGCCACGTCTTCGGGGCTTTGCATGTTTTTCAAGCCTTCAGCAGCAGCTTTCACGATGTTCATTGCGTTGTTCGTCCCTAAAGACTTGGTCAACACGTCGGTCACGCCTGCAAGTTCCATGACGGCACGAACAGGACCACCAGCGATAACGCCAGTACCAGGCGTTGCTGGCTTCAGAAGAACGCGACCAGCACCAAAGGTACCCAAAATTTCATGAGGAAGGGTGCGAGCTTCAGTCAAAGGCACCGAGAACATGTTTTTCTTAGCGTCCTCAACACCCTTTTTGATGGCGATAGGCACTTCTTGGGATTTACCCATCCCTACGCCAACGCGACCGTTCCCATCCCCCACGACAACCAAAGCAGTCAGTGAGAAACGGCGTCCACCCTTAACAACCTTAGAGACGCGGTTGATATACACCACGCGTTCCTGAAGTTCAGGAACTGTCGGCTGATTTTCTTGTTGTTGTTTGCGAGCCATATACTAACCCTCTCCTAAAACTTCAGTCCGGCTTCGCGAGCACCTTCGGCGAGTGCCTTGATGCGTCCGTGGTACAAGTTGCCGCCACGGTCGAAGACTACTTCAGTAATACCAGAATCCTTTGCCTTTTTGCCAATCAGTTCGCCGAGTGCTGACGCGCCCTCAACAGTTGCGCCACTCTTCTTCTTCGCCTTGAATTCAGGTCCAAGTGTTGATACGGCACAAAGGGTCTTTCCTTCGACATCATCAATTACCTGAGCATAGAGGTTTGCGTTCGAGCGCGTGATGCACAGGCGCGGACGCTCGGACGTACCCGAAATCTTACCGCGAACACGGGTATGACGACGGCGCAGTCCTGCTTGTTTTGCTTGAAGCTTTTTCATGCTACTTCCCTTCAATCCTTTCAATCAGTTATGCGCTTAGTCGGCCTTCGCAGCTTTACCAAGCTTGCGACGGACACGTTCGCCCTCATAGCGGATACCTTTGCCTTTGTAGGGTTCGGGTTTGCGCCATTTGCGGATATTAGCGGCTACCTGACCCACGTCTTCTTTGCTTGCCCCCGACACGATAATTTCGGTCTGGGTAGGCACTTCAAACGTGATTCCTTCAGGAGCCTTTACCGAGACAGGATGTGAATACCCCAGTTGGAGTTCAAGATCGCGTCCCTTAAGTGCGGCACGATAGCCAACGCCGACAAGTTGGAGCTTTTTGGAAAAACCAGTAGAAACTCCCACTACCATGTTGTCGATAAGCGTGCGCGCAAGACCGTGGAAGCTTTTTGCTTCACGGCTGTCATCGGGGCGCTCAACGATAACGTGGTCGCCCTCTTGTTTGATGGTCAAAATACTTGGAAGCGTGCGGGACAATTCGCCTTTTGCACCCTTCACGCTGACCGTGGTTCCTTCGATTTTTACTTCAACACCGGCAGGAACCGGGATAGGTTGTTTGCCAATACGAGACATTGCTACCCTTCCTTTCCTACCAAATATAAGCGATGACTTCGCCACCGATGCCAGCTTTGCGGGCATCGCGGTCGGTCATAACGCCGCGGCTTGTAGAGATAACAGCAGTACCAAGCCCTCCCAAAACACGGGGAAGCTCGTCTTTGCCAGCATAAATACGCAAACCTGGCTTAGAGATACGCTTAAGACCGCGGATGGTCTTGTCTTTCTTTTCGCCATATTTCAGCGTGATTTCTAACACATCACGCGGGTCGCTTTTTTCAATATCGAAACCTGCGATATAGCCCTCTTCTTGCATAATGCGGGCAATCTCGGTAAGTTTCTTGCTTGACGGCATACAAACCGTCTGCTTACCTGCAGAATTAGCGTTACGCACCCGCGTAAGCATATCTGCAATAGGATCGTTCATACTCATTGTTAGTTTCTCCTTTAGTCCATGATGAGCCGAAATATCTGGTTCGTTGGCGCCCTTAACACCTTCGCCTTGATCTACGGCACAAAGGCACTTCGTATCTTTGAGGTTTCTACCAAGAAGATTTCGAAATACCGGGTAGTTCGCCTCTGTTCGCGAGTTCACGAAGACAGACGCGACACAAGCCAAACTTGCGGTAGTACGCCCGAGGGCGACCACAGCGGGTACAGCGATTGTGCTGGCGCGTCGAAAACTTCGGTTCACGCTTTGCCTTGGCGATCATCGATTTCTTTGCCATTCAATTCCTTCTTTCTTTTATAACCAACTTAGTGCAAGCACAAGTTTAGGTCGCTTAGTTATTCTTGAAGGGGAAGCCCAGCGCATCAAAGAGCGCCTTGGCTTCATCGTTGTTTTCAGTGGTGGTCACAAACGTGATGTCCATGCCACGGGTGCGGTCGATTTTGTCGTAGTCGACCTCAGGGAAAATCAGTTGCTCGGTAACACCGAAGGAATAGTTCCCCCGTCCGTCAAAACTCGTAAGCGGAATACCACGGAAGTCGCGTACGCGAGGAAGAGCCGTTGCCAAAAGGCGGTCGAGAAATTCCCACATACGGTCGCCGCGCAAGGTAACCTTGGCACCAATTGCCATGCCAGTACGAATCTTAAAGCCCGCGATGGACTTCTTTGCACGGGTCACCATGGGTTGCTGTCCTGTTATCACGCGCAGGTCGTTGATTGCCGCATCGAGCAGCTTTGCGTCTGCTGAAGCAGCGCCCACGCCCATGTTGACGATAATCTTTTCCAGACGAGGAACCTTATTAACGTTGTCAAGCTCGAGCTGCTTTACCAGTGCAGGCACGATTTCTTTGTTGTACTTTTCCTTCAAGCGAGGAGTTGTCATTTCTTACCTCTTTCGATGAATTAAACGCAGGATTTCTGACCCTGCGTCCCCCAAGTATTTCTTGAGGGTCATAACGGTCGGACATGAGCACGTGCTTCACCGACCGCACATACGGTTACTTACTACTTACTTATCTATCGGTCTGTTGCATTTCTTGCAAAAACGGATTTTTCTATTTTCTTCGTTGCGCTGTATAGAAATGCGCGTTGCTTCTTTACAGCTGGGACACACAAGTGCCACATTCGAAACATGGATAGGAGCTTCTATCGTAGAAATTCCGCCCTGAGGGTTTTTCTGAGTGGGACGCAGCGCCTTTTTTACCACGTTTACCCGCTCGACAATAACACGCCCAGTTTCGGGGTATGCGCGTAAAACAGATGCTTCTTTACCTTTATCTTTACCAGCGAGTACTTTAACTTTGTCGCCTTTTTTGATGTTCATCT
Organism: Eggerthellaceae bacterium; assembly: GCA_009782615.1. Lineage (GTDB taxonomy): Bacteria > Actinomycetota > Coriobacteriia > Coriobacteriales > Eggerthellaceae > WRIS01. The sequence goes on from WRIS01000003.1 coordinate 93,126, forward strand.
TAGCCATAAGTGCACACCTCCTTTTTTAGAGCGTTTCTGGTGCCAAAGACACTATTTTCATATACTTTTTGTCGCGCAGTTCGCGGGCAACCGGTCCAAAGATACGGGTACCACGGGGGGCACCGTTGGCATCAATGAGCACCACAGCGTTTTGGTCGAACTTGATATAACTACCATCAGCGCGTCGTATTTGCTTTTTCACGCGTACGACAACACAACGAACGACATCGCCCTTTTTCACGTTCCCGTTGGGCATTGCTTCTTTCACGCTGCAGATGATGACATCGCCGAGACCGGCATAGCGGCGCTTCGAGCCTCCGAGAACCTTGATGCACTGCACCTTGCGAGCGCCGGAGTTGTCGGCCACTGCGAGCATGGTTTGCATCTGAATCATTTGCTTAACCTGACTTTCTCATTAACAATAGTTTACGAAGAAACTATTTGGCCTTCTCAACGATTTTGACTAAACGCCAACGCTTCATCTTTGACAGCGGGCGCGTTTCCATGATTTGGACGGTATCGCCAACACCAGCGGCATTTTCCTCATCATGGGCATGGAACTTCTTGGAGACGGTCATCATTTTGCCGTACACCGGATGGGGCTTACGCTCCTTAGTTTGAACCACGCAGGTTTTCTCCCCCGCAGCGCTTACGACTACGCCTTGGCGGACCTTGCGAGAATTACGTTCATCACTCATGTAAATTCTTCCTTCCTTGATCTCGCCGCTTAAGCGCTCAGTTCACGGGCGCGCATCTCAGTTTGGATGCGTGCGATGTTCTTTTTTACCTGCTTCACACGAGCAGTATTGTCCAGCTGGCTCGTTGCCATCTGGAAACGCAGATTGAAAAGCTCTGCGCGCGCTTCCTTCAACTTCACAACCAAATCATCGGCTGAAAGTTCGCGAATCTCTGTGGACTTCATTTATGCCTGTCCTTCCGTCTGTCGCGTAACAATCTTGCACTTGTTGGGCAATTTGTTGATAGCAAGACGCAAGGCTTCGCGTGCGGTCTCGTCATCAACGCCGTCTATCTCGAACATGATGCGCCCAGGCTTTACAACCGCTACCCAACCTTCAGGGCTACCCTTACCAGAACCCATGCGCGTTTCAGCCGGTTTCTTGGTGATTGGCTTGTCGGGGAATATGGTAATCCACACCTTGCCACCACGCTTCATATGACGAGTCATTGCGATACGAGCTGCCTCAATTTGGCGGTTCGTAATCCATGCGGCTTCCTGGGCTTGAATGCCATAGGAGCCGTTGTTAAGCTGCGTGCCCCCTTTTGCTTTGCCCTTCATGGAGCCACGCTGCACCTTGCGGTGCCTTACACGTTTTGGAGTAAGCATTTACTTTGCCCCCCTCTCGTTTCTTCGAGGTCGGCTGGGACGGGAGCTTCCTTCGAGTGCCGGCTGGGGAGCCTTTTGCCCAGGAAGCATTTCGCCGTGATAAACCCACACCTGCACCCCGATGGAGCCCATGGTGGTAGCAGCGGTGGCGAATCCGAAGTCGATTTTTGCGCGCAGGGTATGCAAGGGCACGCGCCCTTCACGATACCATTCGCGGCGGCTCATCTCGGCACCGCCGAGACGGCCTGAACACTGAATACGAATGCCTTGTGCGCCGCTTTTGCGGGCGGATTGCACGGCTTTGCGCATTGCGCGACGGAAAGCGACACGACCCTCCAGCTGTTCGGCAACGCTTTGTGCAATGAGCACGGCATCGAGTTCAGGACGCTTGATTTCGATAACTTCAACGGACACAGGTCCTGAAGCTATGGCATCAAGTTCTTTGCGCAGGGTGTCAATCTCGGCACCCTTCTTCCCGATGATGACACCAGGACGCGCGGTGGTGATAATGACTTTGACCTTGTCGCCAGCACGTTCGATTTCCACTTTGGAAACGGCTGCACGGGAAAGATGCTTGTCGAGGAATTTACGGATTGCAAGGTCGTTTTCGAGGTTTTTCGCGTAGTCCTTGTCTGAATACCAGCGGCTACGCCACTCTTCGGTGATACCTAAACGGAATCCGGTGGGGTTAACTTTTTGACCCATAGGGCTTTATGCCTCCTCTCGCGGTGCTACGATAATGGTGATGTGGCTCGTACGCTTGCGAATGCGCGCAGCAGAACCCTTTGCCCGAGGGCGAATACGCTTAAGCGTGGGGCCTTCGTCGGCGAAAGCGGTCTTGACCACCAAAGATTCAGGACGAATGTGATGGTTGTGCTCGGCATTGGCGATTGCGGAATTCAAGGTCTTTTCAACCGTTTCAGCCACACCGCGATTGGTGAAACGCAAGATTTCACGTGCTGCGATAACATCTTTGCCGCGAATCTGGTCGATTACTATGCGGGCTTTGCGAGGAGAAACTCGCACAAAACGTGCTACTGCTTTAGCTTCCATGATGCGCGCCTCCTATCGCTTGCCCTTGTCGGCGCTGTGGCTGCGGAAGGTACGCGTGGGTGCGAATTCTCCGAGCTTATGACCGACCATGGATTCGGTTACGTAAACGGGCACGTGCTTGCGACCATCATGAACGGCTATGGTGTGTCCCACCATTTCTGGAAAGATTGTGCTTGCACGAGACCAGGTCTTAATAACTTCCTTGTCACCCGCATCATTCATCGCTTCAATGCGATCAAGAAGGCGCGGCTCAACGAAGGGACCTTTTTTCATACTTCTACTCACTTATTGCTCCTTATCGTTTCCGCTACTTCTTGCGACGGCGGATAATCAGACGGCTTGAAGCCTTCTTGGGATTGCGCGTGCGGTGGCCCTTCGTCGGAACACCCCACGGAGAAACAGGATGACGGCCAGCAGATTTGTTCTTACCTTCGCCACCACCATGAGGATGGTCAACGGGGTTCATAGCAGTACCACGCACGGTTGGGCGGATGCCCTTCCAGCGGTTGCGTCCTGCTTTACCAATCTTGATGTTAGCGTGTTCTGCGTTGCCAACTTCACCGATGGTTGCGCGGCAATCAATAAGCACGCGACGCATTTCGGAAGAGGGCATACGTAAAATGGCGTACTTGCCTTCTTTACCCATAAGCTGGATGCTCGTGCCCGCAGAGCGCGCAATAGCAGCACCGCGACCAGGTTGTAATTCAACCGCGTGAACAACCGTACCAACAGGAATCGCCGAAAGCGGCAAAGCATTGCCAGGCTTGATGTCGGCATCGGCACCGCTCATCACTTTATCGCCGACACAAAGCCCCTTCGGGTGAAGGATGTAGCGCTTTTCGCCGTCTACATAGTGAAGCAGCGCAATACGCGCGCTGCGGTTCGGGTCGTATTCGATTGTGGCAACCTTGGCGGGAACCCCGTCTTTGTTGCGTTTGAAATCAATAATGCGGTAACGACGCTTTGCGCCGCCGCCTTGGTGACGCGTGGTGATGCGTCCGTTATTGTTGCGACCTGCCTTTTTCGGCAGAGGCGCCAACAGCGACTTTTCTGGCGTGCTTCGCGTGATTTCGGCAAAATCCGAAACCGTTTGAAAGCGCCTGCCAGGGCTTGTCGGCTTGTATTGTTTAACTCCCATTCCATTCCTTTCCTCAGGCTTTTGGTATACGCTATCTTGCTATTTGGAACCTGATGTTCTTTGCGCAACCATATGCCTTTTTCAATGTTGGTCTCGATCACTGCCTCATACCCTTTGGGAGTTTGGGCATCTGCAATTCCGAGTTTCCACGCGCCCGGGTGTATCCATTCAACCATAGACGCAAACGAAAATTATAAACGCCCGGGGGCGTTGAAGCAAAGGAAAGTTTAGGAGCTGCTTTGGAAGGCACTCCCCTTCACAAAATCTTCACGAATGAACTAACATGAACGCGGTCACTGGCAAAGGGGTCGAAGTTCTCTCTGAACACTGTTTACTATTTTAATGCGCCTTCAGCAGTGAAGCGCACGAAGATTCGCAGAATCTGAGTAGCGAAACGGGTGAACTGAGACCCCTTCGCCAGTGACCGCGAGAGTGTCAACCTGCACATCAACGACTAGGTTGCTTCATCGCTGCGCGATTCGCAATGACGATTAGGGGGTCGTAAATCAAGGGCGAAGTCAGGAGCCGCCGCCTGAGTGATTTCGACCACGTGTCGATTGGTGCGGCGTTTTTTCGCTCGCAAAGACAAAGCTAGGGGCTTGCGGGAGTGGTGCCTGCTTCGGGTTTTTCCTCATCGGGTTTTGGCAATAATTCGGGAGGAGTAGCGGCAGAGGGCACAAAGATATAGACATATACTTGGCGTATCGTATCTGCCAGGTTGCCCGACGCATTTTCAGCAGTATAGTCATAGCGTAAAACAGCTGACCATTCATGCTTGACTCCGTTTACCGTTTCGCTGCCCGAAAAGGAATAGATTTCCTTAAGAACCGTTTTGCCATCATCTTTATAGGTGGTATATTCCGCCTTGTCTTGCGGGAGCGTGAGGGAACCTTCCGCAACGGCAAGCCCTCCTTCGCTCAAGGTATGTTCAACGAGAAAATCTTTTGTCACCGCATCTGAAAAGCTGCTCGACCCGTATCCAAGCGTGGTCACCGCAGCAGAATAGCCAACGCGGATAATGACGCCTGCACCATCAAGCCCCAGATAAACCGTGGGATTTCCCGAGCGCGTATCCCCTGGTTCTTCGGTTAAGGATATTTTTACCTCGGTGGTGATGGGGTTTCCTTCTTCGGCGAAAGGAGACGAACTTACGACAATCGCGCCACGTCCAATACGGGCAAGCGCTTCGGTTTCCTTAAGTCCGATAAGCTCGGTCAAAAGAGGAACTTCCGTCTTTTTCGTGGTAGCCGTTGTCGCGTCTTGAGGGTCGTCGCCTCCCGCTTTCAGCTCATTGACGTCAGTGGGAGTTTTTTGCTGCGCCTGTTGTTGGGCTTGTGTTTGGGCTTCTAAGAACAGCTGATAGGCGAAATAGCTTAAGGCACCAATAAGCACAATGAGCAAACCGATAACCACCAGTAAGGTGCGCTTTGTTTTGCGTGACCTTCGCTGCAGGGGTGAGAGGCGCTTTTCTTCGTCAGAGGCAGCAAGATTTGACGAGGGGGCAAATGCTTCATCTTCTTCTGAGGCGTCCTCAGAACTTGCGCCATCAGAGTCGACATCATCAATATCTACGTCATCGGGATGTATTTCCCGAGGATGGGTTTCGTTTTCGTCGCCCCAGTCAACATCAATTTCTGCTGTCGGAATTTTTTCGTCCCGCGAAAGATTAGTTTTGTCGGTTCGTGCATGTTTTGGCATCATTTAAACCTTCCTGGTGTCTGTGAAAGCACACGGATTCGTGGTGGTGCTCCGAAGAGTACTACGTTCATTTTAGCGCATTAAGAGGTTATAAAGAAGGAACCCGACAATAAAGAGAATTGCTGCGGCAATAACCGCAATACGGGTTTTGGGCAAAGGCCCTATTTCTTTGAGGTCGTCAAGAGTCGTTTCCGCGTAGGTTTCATGCGGTTTACCTGATGGTTTGTCGAGCGAGTCTACTGTTTTTTGGTGGGTTTCAAGTGCGGGCTTTTCCGCAGAGAAATCACCGTTGATTTCAACCGAAGTTCCTTGGTTGGCGAATGTTTCTGCTTGCACTTCTCCTTGCGCTTCGCGAGATGCTTGCGTAATGCCTGCTTGAATGACGACTTCATCGTTATCGTCAGCATTCACCGTTATAATCGAATATCCCTCTTCGTTTTTCGCCGTCATTGGACGCCCCTTTTTTATCACACCCCTTGTGCTTAAGCGCATTATACGGGATGCCTACAAGCGCTGCCCTCTATCCAAATAATATCCATCTTGGGAAAAACGCTTGCGATAGGTGAGGAAACAAACCATGACGATGGCGATAGTGGTGGCTGCCGAAAGCATGAGCATAACGACTATCTGGTATTTCGCCGCAGCAAGCGGGTCAACACCAGAAAGGATTTGCCCGCCCATCATGCCAGGAATGGCAACGATGCCTGCCGCAGACATGGTTGCCAACACTGGCGTCATGCCTGCGCCAACCGCAGCTTTCAATGAGGGGAAGGCGGCTTCACGCGTTGTCGCTCCGAGAGCAACCAGGGAAAACATTTCGTTTTCGCGCGCGTCCATATCGGCAAAGAGCCGATCAATAGCAACAGCCGTCGCCGACATGGCGTTGCCGATAATCATTCCGATGATGGGGATAAGTTGCTGGGCGTTATACCACGGGTCTGCGCGCACCACTCCTTCTGCGATAAGCATTCCCACCGCCAGCGAAGAAACGAAAATTGACAGAAAAACCGCAGGGATAAGACCAGGAACTGAACTTTTAATGCGCGAAGTGGCAATTTGTGTGGCAGCGATGAGCATAACCGCAACCACCAGCACCATAATCCACCAGGTCTGATACTCGAAAAGATACTGCAGGAGAAAACCCACTGCCAAAAGCTGAATAAAACAGCGCAAGGTTGAGACTAGGATGCGTTTTGCCTGCCCCAGTTCTAGCTTATAAGAGACCACGCCCGCAATGAGCATGAGCAGGGCTGACGCAAACAGTTCGATATAGCCAATGTCAACAAAGCCTGAATTCACGAGCGCGCCACCTCTTCCGAAAGGGAGCTAGGCGTTGGGGGGTCGAGTGTTTGGGGGTCGAGCGTTGGGGGGTTTGCCTTTTTGAGGTCTGCGACATGCGAAGCATACGACAGGACAGAATCTTTAAGAGTAAACGTGCCACTTGCAAAGCCATCAGCTTTGCGATGGCGAATCCGCAAGCAAGCAATTCCCTTGTCAACCAGACTGTTCGTCAAGCGCCCAATGGCTGAAGCCGATTCATCATCAAGCGAAGCATCCACTTCATCGAGCAGCAAGACTTGGGGCTTAGTGGCAAAAGCGCGCAGCAGTGCCACGCGCGCAACCTGACCACCTGAAAGCTGTGAGACATCGCGGTCGAGTTCGATATCGACAAGTTCGGCACGCTCGAGCAGCGAGATAAGGGTTGTCTCATCGGGAGGAGTTTGACCTGCGTGCACCTTCAGTTTCCATGGAAACAAGAGGTTGTCGCGCACCGTTCCTGTGATGAGCGTCGGTATTTGTGGCACCAGACACACTTGCCGTCTCCACACCGTCGGTTCAAAGGTGGCACTTTCTTTATTGTCTAAAAAGAGGTCACCACGCTCGCGCTTAATCATTAGCGCACAAATCTTGAGTAGGGTTGATTTTCCCGAACCGGAAGAACCTATGAGGTCATAGATTCTTCCTTCTTCGAGAACAAAGCAGACATCGGAAAACAGCTGCGCGGTTTCGCCCGCACGGGTATAGGATGCTGCAATATGCCTTGCTTCAAAAAGCGCCATGAGTCCCTATCGTATGCCTTCAATATCCCTACTGGATACCTTCAATATGCGGAATCGTCGCAAACCCTGCTTCCAGTTCTGCCTCAGTGGGAGAATGGTCGACCAATTCGCCCTTGTTGAAGGCATCGTATGCCATCATATCAAAATAGCCTGTCCCAGTAAGACCGAAAAGAATCGTTTTCTCTTCGCCCGTTTCCGCGCATTTCTTCGCTTCTTCGATTGCTTGGAAAATGGCGTGAGCGCTTTCAGGAGCAGGAAGAATTGTTTCAAGACGCGCAAAGTCAACCGCTGCCTGGAATACTTCGCTTTGGCGCACTGCCACCGCTTCCATGTATCCATCGTGAACAAGTTTCGAGATAATGGGGCTCATGCCGTGATAGCGCAAGCCACCCGCATGGTCGGGGTTTGGCTGGAAGCCGTTGCCCAAGGTATACATCTTTACCAGCGGACAAGTTTGTCCCGTGTCGGCAAAGTCATAAGCGTAGCGCCCGCGCGTCAGGCTCGGACAACTCGCTGGTTCAACTGCGATGACGCGGGTGTCGGGGTGGATGCCTTTGAGCTTATCGCGCATAAAGGGTGCAATCAAGCCGCCGAGATTTGAGCCACCGCCAGCACAACCGATGATGATGTCGGGGTATTCGCCGAGCTTTTCAAAAGCAAGATGGCTTTCAAGCCCGATGATGCTTTGGTGCAGCAAAACCTGATTGAGAACCGACCCCAAGGAGTAGCGTCCCTTGTTTTCGGGGATGGAAAGCGCACGTTCGACCGCTTCTGAAATTGCCGTTCCTAAAGAGCCCGTTGAATCTGGGTGTTCAGCGAGCATCTTTTTGCCGATTTCGGTGGTGTCTGAAGGTGACGGGGTTACCTTTGCCTTGAAGGTTTCCATAACCGAACGACGGAAAGGCTTTTGCTCATAGGAGCACTTCACCATGAATACGTCGAGGTTCAAGCCGAAATGGTCAGCCGCTTCAGAAAGCGCGGTTCCCCACTGCCCAGCTCCTGTTTCCGTGGTGATGCCGTCAAGGTCTTGCGCTTTCGCGTAATAGGCCTGAGCGATGGCGGAATTGAGCTTGTGCGAACCAGAAGTGTTGTTGCCCTCGAACTTGTAGTAAATTTTTGCAGGAGTGTTCAGTTCCTTTTCGAGCGTGTAGGCACGACACAGCGGCGAGGGTCGATAGATGCGATACATTTCTTGGACCGCTTCGGGGATGTCGTAATAAGGGGTCGTGTCATCAAGCTCCTGTTTGACCAGTTCATCGCAGAAAACCGCTTTCAAGTGGTCGTGTTCGGCGATGATCCCATTTGGAAGACGGATAGGGTCAGGGGCTTCGGGCATGTCGGCACGCAGGTTATACCATTGTGTCGGGATTTCTTCCTCGCGAAGATATGTGCGATGCGGTGTTGCGTTAGTCATGGCATTTCCTTTCTGTCTGTTTGCCATTTACCAAATAGCCTCTGTTCCCTTTTCTTGTTGCATACGTCAGCTTCATTCACTTTCCACTTTCCGCTTTCCACTTTCGCGCAACAAAAAAGACTCTCGGATTACCGAGAGCCCAATGTGTTTGTGTAGAGGAACAGAAGCTGACGATAACCCGACTATGACTGATTGTTCCACCACCAAGCACCAGCGAACGACGCGGGAATCGCGTTATTCGAAAACATGCTTGTGGTCGTTGCCTTCAATCGAAGCCTTTCTTTCGGGTTCGCAACATTATGGCATAAACCTTGGCAGTTGCGCGGAAAAATTTTTTAAGACTCCACAACTGCGGGTCAAAGGCACGGTCGGGCGTGGTGAACGGCGTGGGATAGGCGCTCGGGCTCTAAGCCTTCAAAAGCACATCTATCATGCCTGAAAGCTTTTCTCCGTAACCAGTTCCTGGTACTGCCCACTTTCCGTTTAAGGCTTCCAAGGTTTTTGCCGAACCCTTAGTGACGTAATCGAAACGCGGGTCAACAAGAGGATTTTTAAGATCAGAAGCCTTCAGGCCGCTGACCGCATAAGCTTTCAAATGCTGCGTTTGCGCCCGCAAGCCAAGACGCACAGTAGTAAAGGTTGCCCCGCCTGTCGTCGGGGTTGTCGCACCCAAGCCCCCAAAATTGCACTGGGATGCCTTTACCGAACCGCCAAACTGCAGCCATCCCGTTTCATACATCGCCTGACAAAAGAGCACTTCGGGACGCACGCCTTCTGCACGTGCTTCTTCATAGACAATGGTACAGAAATCTTTGAGGGTAGATGCACCTTTTGAAGCATAGGTTGTTGCGGGGTATTTATGCCCAGTGGCTTCATAGCGCCGAACCATCTGCGCAATCGAAGTTTTTGCAGAACCCATGATTGGCGTACTTGAAGTGGAAGGAGATGAAACCTTTTCTCGATAGGCTCCGCTCGTGCTTCCTGGAGCAGCATTGCCTTTCAAAACCAGTTTTATCTGCAGCGCTTCAAGACGATAGCCATAGCCTGCCGTACCCGCACTGGCGCCGTTTTTCGCCCAGCCGAGCCAGCCAAAATTTGCTGCGTGAACACGATAGTACACATCAAAGTAGGTTGCCATTTCGCCCGTGAGCTTAATCTTAATAGCTTCAACTTGCCGCGACTGCCCTGTGGTTCCTGCTAGAGTAGGGCCTGTTTTCCAACCCTGCCAGCCAATATTGGCACAATGTGCACTATATTGAATGCCACCCGAGTATTGCTGAGTAACCAGTCCAATTTTAAGTGCCTCAACCCGCAGAGATCTCCCCGTTGTACCCGTTGTTTCTCCATCACTAGCCCAGCTTTGCCATCCAACATTTTGAACATGTGTCTGGTAGTGAACGAGAGCTTTTTGCCTAAAGGGGCCCGTTGTAGAACCTGGAGCTTTACCGCCCTTGGCTACCAGTTTTATCTCGAAAGCTTCCATACGATACCCGTAACCCATCGATCCTGCGGTTTCGCCATTCTTCGCCCAACTCAACCAGCCGAAATTAGCAGCGTGAACACGATAGTAAATGTCATATTTGCTTGCCATATCACCCGTAAGCCTGATTTGCACTGCCTCAACCTGGCGCGACTGTCCGGTTGTCCCAGCTTGCGCTCCTTCGTTTTTCCAGCCTTGCCAACCAAGGTTGGCACAATGCGCGTTGTACTGTATGCTTCCAGCATATTGTTTAGTAGGCAGACTTATCTTGAGTGCTTCAACACGCAAGCTTTTTCCCGTGGTGCCCGACGTCTTGCCTTCGGAAACCGCTGGTTGCCATCCAACATTTTGAACATGGGATTGGTAGCTTATTGTTGTAGAAACAACTCCTTTATCTCGAAACGGCGTCGTAGTCGAACCAGGAGCAGAGGCACCGCGCTTTACAATCACCACTTCGAAAGCTTCGGCACTATAACCATATCCGACGCTTCCGGCAGAGGCACCATTTTTCGCCCAACCAAGCCAGCCAATATTTGCTGAATGTACCCGATAGTAAATATCGTATTTATTCGCCATATCACCCGTAAGCTTGATTTGTATCGCCTCAGTGGCTTTCGCTTGACCTGTTGTGCCTGCAGTTTTTGCAGAATCCACCCATCCTTGCCAGCCAACGCCCGCAACATGAGCTTTATACTGAATTGAGCCAGTAGTTGGTTGATTTTGCAACTGAATTTCGAACGCCTCAATACGTTTACTTTTGCCTGTAGTGCCCGACACTTTTTGGTCGTAGACATAGCCCTGCCAACCAAGGTTCGCAACATAGGAGCGGTATTTAACCAGAGCATTCTTTTGTGCCGTTTTGTGTGTGCCTAGGTTGTATTGCAAGGCGATGCCTGTAGCATCAGCTTGCCCCAGTTTTTTCAAGAAGTTATCGTCTTTGAGCTTTGCAGCATCGGAAGCGTTGTCGACGAAAGCATGCTCTACGATAATGCCAGGAATCCCTGCGCGACGAGCCTCATTGATTACCGTGTAGTAATCGGCAAGACTGCCATCTGGATATTTTTCGTTGGTGGTATTGTCCCGCGTCTTTACGCCGCGATTCGTGAGCCCCAAACTTGTCAGTTGCGCAAGAATCTTCTTCCCCAATTGTTCGCCCACGGTGTGGGTTTGACTATTGAGGTATTTCGCGTTGTTGGGCACCCAAACCTCAGCACCCATTGCCTTGCCTGTTCCGCTTGCGTTGTTGTGCAGGCTCACAAAAACGTCTGCCCCATTGGAAACGGCGCGTTGGACGCGCGTTGCCAAGCTAGGATTTTCATTTTCTTTCCTCGTGAGCACGGGAGAAACACCCGTATAGACAAGAAGTTCGTTATAGCACGCCTGGGCAATTTTCCAGTTTACGTCCTTTTCAAGTAAGTCTTTACCCCCAGAACCCAACTTTTTGCCCACAGCACCCGAATCGCCCGCACCGTGCCCTGGGTCTAGGGCAACGATTAAATAGGCTTCGCGTGCAGAAGTGGCTGCTGCATAGGCATTGAGGGGAGCGAAGAATAAACGCAACGAATCGAGCCACGAAGACTTTCCTTCGTCGGGGTCAATGGGGTTTCCCTGCTCTGCCATAATCGATAAGGCAGTCGCATCAACAATCGACTCCCCCGCTTCAAAGTTTTCGATGCCCTCCCCATCAGCAATAAGCAAGGCTTCCTCAACAGTTTCGGCAACAATAAATTCACCATCATCAGCGATGGCAAAAGCAGCAAGATCTTCTTCTTGTTCTTGGATGGCTAAAACCGCCTCGGCTACCTGTTGTGACACCACGTCAAAAGAATAATCGTTATTATCGGTGGTTGGTGCCGAAAAATCAGCACGATAGATTTCTTCGGATTCTTCGAGACAATAGGCAATCTCGGTTAAACGATAGTTTGTTGCCCCTTCGATCTCGGGGAAAGCAAAGGAAAAGAGGGCGGTGTTTTCAAGCACCGTAGTCGCCGCATAGGTCGTTATCTCTTCAGTGTCAATGGCAATAAGGGAAATCTCTGCTTCGGTTATGGTCACCTCTTCGTCAATCAAGGCAAATGCAATATATTGTTCTTGATCAAACACGACGACCTTTTCATCAAGATAGACGTATTCGATAACTTCAGCGGGATCGACAAACGTAGCATTTTCCCAGCCTTCATCAGGATCGATTGACACAGCATCGAAGTCTTCTTCGCTAATGGCGGGTTCACTTGCTTCGGAAAAGCCCGTTTCTTCTCCCCCGTCGGAACCAAGAGCACCCGAGTCTTCAAAAGAGCTTTCGTTTGATTGGTTTGGCTGATTTTGAGTGGTGCCGTTTCCTAAAGCGTCTTGTTCGTCAGCAAAAGCAGTGCTTAGGCTGCTTACTGGCACCATGAGAGCAAGGACGAGAGTTATCATGAGAGATTTTTTTACCGTGTGTTTTACAGCGCGCATACGCGTATCACCTTAGTCTTTCTTGAGCAAAGCTTTTCTACCATTAGTCTACGTTTAGCTGCTACCTTCGTGATTATACTACCAAATAGTAGCCCTCATCATAAAAAACCCACGTCAATCATAAATGGCAGTCATATTGAGTCATATTGAAAGAGGATTTCTTGTTTTTCGTATAAAAAGGGGCGCAGTGAAGGGGCAGAAGACGGGGTGGCAAATCGCGAAAGACGGCACCGCGAGACCACAAGATTCCCCTTATTCGGGCAAGGCGAAATAGCAGCTATTACGGTCAAGATTGGGGTTTAGGAAGGGGTCACCTGACGTGAAGTAGGAGGACCATTTCGCTATCATGAGCTCGCGTTCTTGCTGCCAGCGCTGCATTTTTGCTGAATCTCCTTCTTCACGCCCGCGTGAAGTAAATTCGTGATGAAAGAGTTCCGCATAGGGGCTGAAAACAACCAAATAACCTGCCTCGGTAACCTTGCAGCAAAAATCGGCATCATTAAATCCTACGGCGAAGGCTTCAGTATAGCCACCCACGTGCTCGAAAACTGAGCGTTTAACCATTTGACAAGCCCCTGTTACCGAGGAAAAATTACCAGGACGTTCGGCGCGACTCAAATAGCCAGCCCCATCACGCGCGAGATTCTGATTCACGTGAACGACCATATCATGAGGTCCAATAAGCATTCCTGCATGCTGAACAAGCCTGTCGGAAAAATACAGTTTCGCACCCACAACGCCCACTTCAGGACGCTGCAAATACCCCAACATTTCTTCGATAAAATCGGGGGAAATCACTTCAGTGTCATTATTGAGCAACAGCGCATAGGGTGCCGCAGTTTTGCTCATGCCAAAGTTGATGAGCTGGGAATAGTTGAATTCGCCTTCCCAAAAAAGCACCTTCACCTTGTCTGAGCGCTGCTGAATTTCTTCGTAATAGCAAAAGGTCGCTTCATCGGTACTGTTGTTTTCGATCACCGTTATTGCGTAATTGTCATAGGTGCTCAATTCAAGAATCGAGGTAAGACACGCATCGAGTATTTCTCGATAGTCTTTGCTCGGAATAATGATGTCCACTAAAGGATGCGGGCTTGGCAAGGTGTAGCGCACGCGATAGGTATAAGGGATTTTGCCATCTTCGACGTGAACCGCAAGGTTTCTTCGTTCGAAGTGACGCTTGAGTGCTAACCTTCCTGCCTCATGGGCATACGGCTTACTTTCCGCGTTATCTCCGCTGGTAGAATCTGCGTGCATGCGCCAACGATAGAGCATGTGAGGAACATGTATAATTTCGTAGTTTGTCTCAAGGATTTTCAAGGTTAAGTCGTAGTCTTGTGCGCCGTTGACCTCGTTGTCTGAGAGCCCCACTTCTTCAAGGGCTTGGCGAGAAACCATAAGGAAATGGGTGACGCAATTGTGGGTATAGAGCAAATCTCGATTAAAGGGTGATTTGAAAATTGGAGAAAAGCTCTCGTTTTCTTGCTTTCCCTGCTTGCGCTTGCTTTGCTCAAACATTTCTTCATCGCAGTAAAGAAGCCCTGCGTGAGGATTTTCGTTGATGGCTTTCACGTATTCGAAAAGGGTTTGGGGCGCAAGCACATCGTCGTAGTCGAGAAAGGCAATAAAATCCCCCGCCGCCTGCTTGATGCCATAATTGGTATTGCCTACAATTCCTAGGTTTTGTGCGCAGTCGATTCTCTTGATGCGTTCATCATTGAAGGGAGGAAGCACCTTGGCAACGCCCGATTCTTGAGGCTGCGCATCAACCAGAATAAGCTCCCACTTACCGTAAGTTTGGGCGCATACTGAGGTTATCATTTCTGCGAGATAACGCAGGTTTGGCTGAAAGCTTGGGGTAACGATACTGATGAGGGGTTCATGCGCAAAGTTTGTTGTCGTTTGGAGTTTGAGTTCTTCTTGAGTTGGCGTGTGGGCAGCGCGCCATCGCTGATAGTCTGTTTGATTGCTTGCGTTTTTTTGCCGCAGGTGCGTTTGCGCTAGGGCTCCTTCGCGCTCCCCTGGTCCAAGCCCGAAAAAAGCAATGGTTTTGTTTGACGAATCGGCAACGGCAATACAAAAACACTCAAGGCGCGAACTGTCCAAAAGCCGAAATGACACCGTTGTTTTCTGCATTCGCGCAGAAGGCGCATCGACAACCTGGTTTTCCAATATGAGAGGCTCGCTCTCACAAAGATTCCCTTGTGCGTCAAGAAGGGAAAACTCTAGGTCGTTATTTTTTTCTTGCCCCTTAAGTTCTTCTTGAAAAGGTCTGGTTATGGCGAGACGCCACACCGTCCAAGACTCATCGGGAACACATACCAGAAGTTCGGCTGAAGTAGTGCAGGCAGCCTCGATGGCAAGGAGCTTCTTGCACGCTTGGGGTCGTAGGCGATACATAAGGCGGGAAGTCCACTTCAAGACGTTCATGTTTAACTTCATGGTTCGCGTTGTTGCGTTAGTCAAAATGTTTTTCGGGGCGCTATTCGAAGGGCTGTCTAAACTGCCCCCTGAACCATCCGCAACGCTCAACGTAAAAGTCACGCTTTCAACGCTCAACAGCGGGAATACGAGCACACCGCAGGCTTGGTTGAAGCGCTTTTCACTTTCGCCGTCTTGATGCCAGAGTACGGGTATTTCCCTGCCCGCATCGGTCCTCGCCTCAACAACAGGCTTAGTACCTGCGGGAACAGCGGGTAAACGAACTCCGACATATGCTTTGCCGTCTCCTCGGCACATGCCTAAGGATTTAATCTTCATGGCTACCCTAAAGCTCTTTCAAACAAGGATTCGCGCGGTCTTTTTCACTCAAAACATAGGCGCAATCAAGCGGCGGCCAGGAAATATTTACGTCCACATCGCTCCACAAAAGACCGCCCTCGTCCCCTGGTCGATAAACATCGTCGCACTTGTAGGCGAATTCAGCCGTTTGCGAAAGCACGAGAAAGCCGTGGGCGAACCCGCGCGGAATAAAGAATTGCCGCCTGTTTTCGGCACTTAAGACTACGCCTTCCCATTTTCCGTAGCTTGGGCTATCTTTTCGCAGGTCAACAGCAACATCAAAGACCTCGCCCGAGACCACTCGCACCAGTTTTGCTTGCGGGCGGGCTATCTGGAAATGCAAGCCGCGTAAAACGCCTTTGCTCGAGGACGATTGATTATCTTGTACAAATTCCGCATCAATTCCGCCAACAAGGAAATCGGAGCGCTTGTAGGTTTCCATGAAATAGCCGCGTTCATCCCCAAAACAAGCAACGTCAACTATCTTTACCCCTTCAAGCGAAGTATTGGTAAAGGTGAAGTTTCCCGAGGTGATTGCCAGGGCAGCTGCCATGCCTGAAGAAGCTTGTGTCATGAACGGCTCCCATACATAGTTTGGTAATAGTCTTGATAGGCTCCACTGGTGACGTGATCAACCCATTCCTTGTTGTCCAAATACCACTGTATGGTTGCTACGATTCCGCGTGCAAAGGGGGTTTCGGGGTACCACCCCAAGTCTGCCTTGATTTTATCAGGTGCAATGCCGTAGCGCCGATCGTGCCCTTTGCGATCTTGCACGTATTCGATGAGTTGTTCGTCAATCGCCGCATCCCCGAGCGCTTTCGAAACTTCAGCAATAATGGTTTTCACGATAAAGATATTGGGGTGTTCGTTGTGCCCGCCGATGTTGTACACTTCGCCCTTCACGCCTGCCTCAATCACAGCATCTATCGCCTTGCAATGATCTTCAACATAAAGCCAGTCGCGCACGTTAAGCCCATCCCCGTACACGGGTAGTTTTTTGTGTTGTAAGGCGTTGTTAATCATGAGCGGGATGAGTTTTTCGGGAAACTGGAAGGGGCCGTAATTGTTCGAACAGCGGGTGATGTTGATGGGGAATTGATAGGTGTCGCCATACGCAAGCACGAACATGTCAGCAGCAGCCTTGCTTGCCGAATAGGGGCTATGGGGCGAAATGGGCGTGTCTTCCCGAAAGAATGCTTGAGGATCGTCCAAAGGCAGCGAGCCGTAGACCTCATCAGTTGAAACCTGCAAGAATTTATGCGCGCCGTAGTCGTCTTCGCCTTGCTGCCAAGCCGCACGGGCAATGTTGAGCAAGTTCACCGTGCCCATCACGTTGGTGTGCGCAAAAACTCCTGGGTCGGTAATTGAGCGGTCGACGTGGGATTCTGCGGCAAAGTTCACCACGTAGTCGGGTGCATAGCGCTCAAAAAGGCTTGTCATCGCAGAAGTGTCGCAGATATCTGCCTGCACGAAGATATGACGGGTATCATCAAGCGTGCTTTTCAGGTTCTCAAGGTTGCCCGCATAGGTGAGCTTGTCGACGTTGATAATGCGGATGTCGGCATACTTTTGCAGCATATACAACACGAAATTCGAGCCAATGAACCCAGCTCCCCCGGTCACCAGATAGGTTTTCATAAAGGCTAGTCCCCCAATTCAGGTAAGTTTTTCAAATAGTTGTCTAAAGCATCTTGCCAGGTGCGCATTTCATCGCCAATCGTGTCTTGCAAATGCTTGTTTTGAAGCGAGGAAAACGCGGGGCGTTTCGCGGGACGCGGAAAATCTTGCGTAGAACACGGAGTTTTTTCACACGAAATATGCGCTCCATCCACGATGGCACACGCAAAATCAAACCAGCTGCAAGTACCGTTGTTCGTACAGTGATAAATTCCGTAGTTTTCCGTTTCAGCGATTTTGAGTATTTCATAGGCAAGGTCGTTTGCCGAGGTGGGGTTTCCCACCTGGTCATCAACCACCTTGATGGCACCCGTTTCTTGCGCCAGCTTAAGAATAGTTTTCACGAAGTTTTTGCCCACATAACCATAGAGCCACGCTGTACGTATGACGAAGTGCCGTGCGTTTGCCTGAGCAACCAAGCGCTCCCCCGCAAGTTTTGTGCGTCCATAAGCGCTTTGCGGGTCGGGCGCGTCGCTTTCAATGCGGTCGGTGGCATCGTCACCCGAAAACACGTAGTCGGTCGAGATGTGAACGATTTTCGCATCCTGTTGCGCGGCGGCTGCAGCCAAATTCTTGGCACCTTCAGCATTGATTCGATAGGCGGCTTCTTCGTGTTCTTCGCACCCATCGACGTTGGTCATCGCAGCACAGTTAATGATAAGGTCAAACTTACCTTGCGAAACAAAGTGCTGAACGGCAAGGTTATCGGTAATGTCAAGATCGGCAACGTCGGTTTTTGTGACCTCTGCCCCTTGATAGGCGTTCGGAATAGCCCCGATTTCAGCGTATCCCGTTTCAAGCAGGCGCGAAAGCTCACATCCAAGCTGCCCGTTTGCACCACAGATGAGGATTTTCATAGAATGTTTCCCCCTGGAGAAGTATGTATCCTGCCCTCGGCAACTTTCTTGAGGTGCTCGCCGTAGGGGGATTTCCCGTAACGTTCGGCACAGGCAAGCAAGCGTTCCTTGCTTATCCAGCCATTGAAGTAAGCGATTTCCTCTATCACCGAAATGGAAAGACCCTGGCTTTTTTCGACTACGCGAACAAATTCGCTTGCCTCAAATAGGGACTCCATGGTGCCCGTGTCAAGCCAGGCATACCCAAGGCCGAGCGTCACTACATTGAGCGTGCCTTCTTCCAGATACATTCGGTTAAGGTCGGTTATCTCGAGTTCACCGCGGTCAGAAGGTTTCACCTGCTTGGCGAAGTCACAAACGCGGTTGTCGTAGAAATACAACCCCGTAACGGCATAATTGCTTTTAGGAAGCTTCGGCTTTTCTTCAATGGAAATCGCGTTGAATTCTTCGTCGAATTCCACCACGCCATAGCGCTCGGGATCATCAACGTAGTAGCCAAATACCGTAGCGCCGCCCTTCCCTTCTGCCGTTTCGACCGCGCGCTTTAAGTGGCGCCCCAGGCCATTTCCGTAAAAAATGTTGTCGCCCAGCACAAGAGCACACGGGCTGTTATCGATGAAATCTTCGCCGATAAGGAAGGCTTGAGCCAACCCATCAGGCGAGGGTTGTTCGGCATAGGAAAGATTTAGGCCGAAATCGCTCCCGTCTTTTAGGAGACGTTCGAAATTGGGCAAATCGGTAGGCGTTGATATGATGAGAATGTCCCTGATGCCTGCCATCATCAAAACCGACAGCGGGTAAAAAATCATCGGCTTGTCATAGACGGGCAGAAGCTGCTTGGATGTCACCGTAGTCAAAGGGTAAAGGCGTGTGCCTGATCCACCAGCTAAGATAATACCTTTCATGTATCTCCTCAAAGAAAGCGCTCAAGAATCATTTACTAACTTTACGATTATATAAAAAGCCGTTATAGGGAGACACGCTAAAATGCGTTTGCCCATAAAAATACTCTAAGGCAGGAAAAGCGGGTTGGGCAGTAGTGGCCTGAGGGACAAAAACGGGATGGTTCACCACATGTCCAAACCAGTCAGCGAGGGTTTCTCCACCCGTCTTTGCGAGGAATGAGTGTAGCGAATGACAAAGCAATCTAGTCAATGATATGCAGGTTGAAGAATAAAAAACGGGAGCTTTGCTCCCGTTTTTGTTACCATTCGTCGTCTTCGTCGTCCCATTCGTCGTCGCCTTCATCCTCTTCGTCGTCGGCGGGTTCGGGCTCAGGCGCAGGTGGCGGTGGAGGAGTTTCTTGGGTAACAACCCCTTCCGTAAAGGGAACACCTGTCAAGTCAATCGGATTACCGAGCCACTTGACTTCAACCAAATCAATCACACCATTTGAGGTTAGTTTTACGAGCACGTCGCTGATAATCTGCTTCAATTCAGTGTTTTCCTCAAGAACGCCCACCGCATAACCGTTGGGCTTTTGTAGAAGGGCAATGATCGAAACATTGACGCGAGGGGAACTTGAATAAGCAGCATAAGTGCCGATGACCGCATCAGCCGCTGCATAGGAAACCGAACCGTTCGCCAGGTCACTAAAGACCGTTTTCAAATCGGGCGAAGAAACCAAAGATTCTTCCCCGTATTGCTTATTGACTTCCCAAGCACTCATGGAAGAGGACTGGGCGGCAATGCGCGCAGCAGAATCTTGGGTGGGAACCATCACTTCGGGCGACATCGCAAAAAGGGCGACACCGCTTTGGATATAGGCTTCCGAACGCCAACACGTGATTGCCGTGTCTGCCTTGTCAACACCCATAACGATGTCAACGCGATTAGGATTATCAGCAGCAAGCGCGGCATCGTAGTCGGTGCCTACCGAAACAAGCTCAAGTTTCAAGCCGAGCTCATCGGCGAGCGCTGCGGCAATATCCACATTAAGCCCAATGATGGTATCTGCCGGCTTTCCTGCAAAAGGAGAATTTTCAATATCAACGCCCACGCGCAAAACGCCATTTTTTGCTATCGTTGGAGCGAACACTATGGGTTGTTTGTCTTGTGGCGTATATTCTTCCGTGTTACACCCAGTAAGCACCGAAAGCATACCCAAGCCAAGCATCACACTGAGAAGCAGCATTCCAAAACGCTTTATCACGAAACAGCCTCCATCTTTGACTCGAAACCTAAAATACGCCTCTTCCGACTGACCTAGTCTTTGCCCCCACACTCGCATACTGGGGGTGAGCCCGAAAGCCCACTGCCCTCTCGCCTGCTGCATCACTATGACACAATAACCAAGCGGTACGTCTTACTTCTAGGATGCGCCATGCTCACAACGCGCATAATGCCCACTGCTTACGTGGATCCTTTCGACCGCATCTGCCATGGATTTGGGATTACTCCCGCAACTACAGACTCGAAAGAAGCGAAGTCTAGTTTACCAGATTTGGGCGCAATACTTCGGGTTTTCTTGCGAGATTAAGAAACCTTTTTCTTCGAATCGCTCTTTGGTTTGCGTCGGAGCTGCGTCGGAACTGCAGCTGAGTTGCAGCTGGCTTGCGGCTGGTTTATGTCCAATTTGCATTCAACCCCCATCTAATCTGTATTCAGTCCGTGTCGAATTTGCGTTCAACCGCTGCCTAATCCGTATTCAATCCGTGTCCAACTCTTATTCAATTCGTATTCAATTTGCATTCAATCCCCGTCTAATTCGTGCTCGATCCACATCCAATCGCTGCACAATATTCATCTAAGTTCTGCCATTAAAAAGCCTCTATTCTTGCTCCATGATGTCCCGAACTCCTCATAGCACCCACCTGCGCAGTGCTGCCAGAGCCTATACGCACTCCCTTGCCGAAGTGTTCGCAGAAAGCATCTGGCCAACCCGCTGTGCTTTGTGTGACAAGCCCGGAGCGGTTCTTTGCGAAACCTGCCGCTTGAACCTTCCCTACATCGATTATTGGAAGGCGTGCGTGCGCTGCGGTGCTCCCTTGGGCAAAATCCAGTGCAGTGAATGCAATCCTGTAACCTTGCAGCAACTAGGCGAAAAAGCGCCGCCTTTTGCACGCTGCGTTTGCGTGAGCGAATTTAACGGCGCCTCTTCTGCGATCGTCACCACCTACAAGGATCGGGGTGAGCGAAGGTTGGCAGATGAAATCGCGTGTATGCTTGCCGAGGTGATTCCCCCTGAATGGTTTCACGGTTGCAGCATTTCATTCATTCCCGCAACGCGACGCGCGCTGAGAAGGCGCGGCTTTGACCACGCTGAACTCTTGGCTGAAAAGCTGGCACAAAGGATGGATTCTTCCAGCGTTGCGCTTTTCGACCCGCCCGACAACAAAGACCAGCGCACCCTTTCGCGTAGTTTGCGCTTCGCCAACATGGATGAAAGTATCCGCCTAAAAGAAGGGCTCCTTCTTGGAAAAGCGCTACCTCAAGAGGTTCTACTCGTTGATGACGTCTACACAACTGGGGTAAGCCTTATTACCGCTTGCAAAGCCTTACAAAACGCAGGAGTTGAAAACGTGTATTGTGCGACCTTTGCCCGCGTGTGGTAAAAAGCAATGTTTCCTGTGCTCAAAAGCCCCTCAATAAATGCAGCAATTTTTTGACATAGTTGTTGATAGCTTGCTCGAAGAACCCAAACGAACTCGACCAAAGTTACCAAGAAAAGATAGCCTTGATTTTCCTCGTTCAAACTTGCGAAGAATGCGTGAGCTCTGCGAGCCTAGGTCTTGTCGTCTTTTTTAATAAAACGGATCAATACTAAAACTGTCGGCCTCTTCACAGTTCACAAGGTAGTCGATCCGCAGCAAGAACTGTGCCCCCGCATAGGACTGCACGTCGCTGCCAAGGTTCCGGCACTCCCTGTTGACCAGTAGTTCGTATTTCATCATGCATCACATATCCTGAGTATGTCGTCGACTATCCTCTTTGCAGCGTTGCCTTCCTCATACGATCCGCGCTCAACCAGGAAATTCTTGCAATCTTCCTCGTATTTCCCTTGGTCGAACAGCTCGATGGCCCGCATAAGACCGTCATTGTCAGTTGACAGGGGAAAGGGTGTGATTTCAAGCGGGTAGTACAGTCCCCTCCCGCTGCTGTATTCCGCTAAGTCGTAAGCATACAGGAAGCCGGGCTTGGAGGTGAGCACGTAGTCGCAGATCCAGCTGGAATAGTCCGTAATACCCACATCTGCCGCCAAGAGCAGCTCCTGCATATCCGGATAGTCCGTCGCATTGACAACCCCTGACTTACCGCCAATGGATCCTTGTACCCCATATGAGCCCCTGTCGTGGAAATGGTAGCGTACCAACACTTGCCATTTCCCGCCAAAATGTGCTGCCAGATTCTGAAGAAGCCGTTCGTAGTCGATATCGTAGCCCTTGGTTGTCCCGCCCTCCCGAAAAGTCGGTGCGTAGAGCACAATCTTGGCTTTCCGATCGAACCCATAGTGGTTGCTGACTTTCTCCTTGATAGCCGCAACAAGGGCAGGGCTGCTGCTCACGAGGGGGTCGTTGCGCGCATGGCCATAGGGAAGGATGGCAGTCTTTGGCCAATGCGTCGTTTTGAAAACCTCGTCCTCAAAGGCACTGTTAGAGATACAGTAGTCGGTGAGACGTCCTGTCCTCTTTGCCACACGGCGCCACCTTCTACTGCGTACGTCGTTTTGTCCGATCCGTTTCAGCCCCATGGAGCCATGCCAGGTATTAAACCATATCTGTTCTTCTTTTTTGGGAAACCAGACCCACATAAAGCACAGCGCATTGTCTACCCACACTTTTGACGAAGCCAGATCACGGAAGAATTCGGCAGAATATTTTGGAACCAGTTTGATGCCATCCGGGAAAGCGCTTCTATCGGTTTGTGTGCCAACAGCCCATACGACCTCGCAGCCGGCATTTCTTTTTAAGAGCTCTTCGCAGATATATTTCGGGTTGCACATATAGGTGTTCGAGTATGTCATGAACATAATTTTCCGGGGCTTGACCTTGGCGCCCACGGAGCAGACCATGCCGAAAGGCGTTGCGACAAGAAGGTGAAGACCTTTCAGGATCCTGACAACCTTGCTCCCCAGGCTCCTGACGACCTTGCTCCCCAGGAGCCTGTCAACGACATACGAGCCGTTGGGATTCCCTTGAAGAACCTTTGGATGGATTGGGGTTTTGTCCATTGACGCTCGCTTTCCAAAAGGCCTTACTTAGGTGGGCATAATTTCAACCGTTTTACGTTAACGATTTCAAATATTAATGGTTAATGATTATAGATACAAGGAATCCCGAGCAAGATATCTATGCCACCGTCAGAATTCTTCCATTTGCATCAAATTCCTGTCGCCCGCTAAGCGCCCAACAGTGCAGCAGGCACCACGACAATGCCGCCCCCCCCCTTCGGCAGGCAAGGCTACCCGTTGTGACGGCTACGGCATCGGTTAGCTGTCCGCGCATCTTCTCGCGTAGGTTGCTCAGGTGTTTAGTGCCGGCATCGCTGACCATGGGAAAAAGCTTGACGTTTGATTCCCACTCAGGATGGCGCTGCTATAAACCTCTTAAGAAGCATTCTTTACTTGTCGCCACTTCCCATTCTTTTTCACGAAAGAGTAGACCAAATCTTCCTCGCTGCTTGCACGATGACCAGTATATTTAGTAATCACCGTTATTTCTTTCGCACTGTGCTGTATGCACGAACTAATTTTCTCTTCGGTCGAGGCATCGGCTACATTAAAACCAAAAAGCCTTTGTATTCCGGTATCGTCTTTGATAAGAACATCAGCTGTTATGAGCGCACCTGTTGGCATCGTTGCAGTTAAGACATACACGGGCGGGTAAGCCGTCACCTCGGCGACAGCGAATGCCTCTTTAAGACTGCTGTCTCTTACTGACGAAACCAAAAATGCCCTTAACTCTTCAACAGTTGCCGCATCGACAGGTTGCTGGTCTAGCACGCCTTGTGTTACTTCAGTAGCAGCTGAGGATTGTCCGTCGTCAACGGCCTTATCACCGCCGCAGGAAAATAGCCCGCCGCAACCAAGCGCAAGCAAAGCGACAACCACAATAGCCTTTGTCCAAATAGTTTTACTTCTCATAACTTTGCTACCACCTCTCAAAACGTACATGAATTTTTTGATACTTAAGAACCAGGGCAGCAAAAAGCATGCGCCGCCTGTGCCTTAATGTAGCTCGTATTCCATATTCTAACAAAGCGCCCCCCCCAGCAAGCACACCACCAAGAATGAAGCTCGAAGGCAGTGCGAGGTTACCAGTCAAAATGTCACTGCTCCAAAACCAACTTGCTGTACAGGTCACAAGCCTAGCGCTTGAAGTAGCGGAAAAGAAAAACCGCTGCGAAAAGCGCAACGGTTAATCCAACATGGCTAATATAGCCAAAACCCGTGCGGTTGTCAAAGTTATTAGGCAGCCGCACAACCCTTGCCACTAACTATAACTAAAAACCTGTGCGATTGTCAAGGCTATTAGGCAGCCGCACAACCCTTGCCCCCAACAAACAGCCTGAACAAAAAGATAAACAAGAAAGGAACGACAATGAAAATTACAAAAGAACAAAGAGCGCTACTAGGTTTGATTACCAGTCAGAATGTCACTGCTCCAAAACCTCAAGCTAAAATATCGAACACTCGACAAGTTTGATTACCAGTCAGAATGTCACTGCTCCAAAACTAAATTTGTTGTTCTAAAAGACATGAATGTTTATTCAGGAAAAACTGCTCCTTGGTTCGGTGAGTCGGGAAATGGTGTACAATATAGAACAGAAAAACAGATTAAAGATTTGCTCGGAACCTATTTAAGCGGGATTAAGAATGAACATTAGAGAACTGAAACAACTTCTTGAAGAGAGCAATGTTTCAAAAAACATTTATGCAATATATTCTGACGATTACGTCTTTGGCGAGTGTTATGAGTATATTCGTGTTCTCGATAACGGAATGTTTGAAGTATGTAATGTTGATAGGGGCGAACGCTTCGATATACGAAGATTTGTTTCCGAGCATGATGCTTGTATGTATTTCCTCGAAGACGGATATTTCCCGCAGCTAAAAGAAGCAGAGGACGTAAAAGCTTACGCTTAAGCACTAAACAAACATTTTTTGGCATTCCAGCCGTCCTTCGGGGCGGCTTTTTTATTGCCCTGAACGTGCCAGGTAAAACACGGATGAAAACACCAACGAACGGGAGAGAAGAAATGACGAACGAACAACTGGAAACAGGAGAAGAAGCCGAATCGCAAGATACGGTTGAAGAAGAAGCTGTATCGGCAGAAGAAGTGGACACCACAGAAGAAGCCGAACAGGAAAAAAACCCAAAACAGGGGACGGATTCAAACCAATTACCACGCAAGAGGAACTTGACAGCATCGTTGCCAAACGAACTGCGCGTTATCGTCGCAGAATCGAAGAATATGAAGCGCGTGACCAAGTTGCAGCGTGGAAAAAGGAAGTATCCGAAGAACATGGTGTGCCGATCGGGATTTTAGAGGGCACAACAAAAGAGAAGCTGGCAGAACACGCAAAGCGCATTAAGCCATTTCTCGCATCAACTGAAAAAAACACTGTTCCCGCAGTCCCTGGAGAGGGCTCACAACAAGCAAAAACACCAAAGGAATCTGCTGAGCGGGAAGCAGTAAGACAACTATTTGGAAAGAGAGAATGATATGCCTAGTAATATTTTAACAACTGCCGACATTTCAATGCCAGATACTTTACTTCCTGGCATTTGGAAGAAGGCGCAAGGTTCTTCTGTCATTACGGCATTGTCCAGCGCAGAGCCGCAAATGAAGTATGGCACCGAAAACATTATGACCCTGGTTTGATTA
Organism: Eggerthellaceae bacterium; assembly: GCA_009782615.1. GTDB lineage: Bacteria > Actinomycetota > Coriobacteriia > Coriobacteriales > Eggerthellaceae > WRIS01. The sequence goes on from WRIS01000003.1 coordinate 118,910, forward strand.
CCAGTCAGAATGTCACTGCTCCAAAACTGTGTGAGGGTCGTGCTGCCCTGTTGGGCAGTTTGATTACCAGTCAGAATGTCACTGCTCCAAAACTAGGTATCTGTCTGCGCTTGGCGATATGGTTCCTGCGTCGTTCTCTGAATTTTCCACCATAAAAAACAGTGGTGGTGTTGATTGGGAAGAGCTAAAGCATAAGTATGCGCTAAAAAGCCACTACGATTTAGCAATCAACAAAGGCGACTTATCGCCGCTAGTTGGTTTTAGTCTATATATCAAGATGGATACGGCTATAAAGGAAAAGCTGCATGGACTTACTACCACAAATGGAATCACTGTTACTGGGCACAGCTATCATTTTATCGATAGGATTTTTGGCAGCATTGAGCAGAAAAGAAGCGGTGTTTCTGTTGAAAGCGCACGCCGTACTATTCTTGATGGAAAAGACTTCAAAAAATTTGAAAAATCAACTAAAATAAATGGCAAGGATAACACTGTCAGCATTAACCATATCACTGGAAATCTGATACAGGTCAACCCAAGAAAAGAGGTAAAAGTTAATGTTGGCGATAAGTGAATTAGAAAACAAAATACTCAAGAAATATGGTCTTGAGATTGACGCTGAGGCAGAAATAAACGACGCTCTATCTGATATTGAAGACGTTATGCTCAATATTGGTTTTGATGACGATGACGAAATCAACGACAGCGGTAGAGAGCTGGAAAGAGTTTATGACGCTCTTTTTGACAATAATTAAGCCTGATAGACGCGCATCAGTCTGACATCAGACTTAAAGAAAAGCAAACAGAAGCAAAGTCGCCTTTCGCTGCTCCATATATTTTCAACCCTTTACATTGCGTAGAGGGTTTTCTTATTCCCATAAACACAATATATGGTATACTGTTGCTAATGAAGCACTGTTTGATTACCAGTCAGAATGTCACTGCTCCAAAACGGACGGATCAGCGCCGCAATGACCAATAAGTTTGATTACCAGTCAGAATGTCACTGCTCCAAAACGGGTAAACAATAAACGTCCAATTACGCGCGGTTTGATTACCAGTCAGAATGTCACTGCTCCAAAACCTTCTATGTGAGCCTCGCCTGAAGCTCTGTAGTTTGATTACCAGTCAGAATGTCACTGCTCCAAAACGCCTAAGAAATCGTCATCATCTTCAAAGTGTTTGATTACCAGTCAGAATGTCACTGCTCCAAAACCTCGGGCGCGGACTTGTCGGGTGTTGATGGGGTTTCAGCGCTTGCCGCTTTCATGTCCTTTGCAGCATCGGCAAGCGCTGCAAGCTTATCAGTTGCCCTTGTCTTTGCTTGGTGAAATTCTATGGTTCTTCCAAAGTCCTCTACTCTACTAGCAAAGTGGTGGCAAAGAGCATCTCGGCGATCGGATGTAATGGGTGGCGATTGAAGGAGTAGAGCATCAAATTCTTTTTCAATCCCTTGCAGCTTTGCTACATCAAAAGCTGCAAAAGAAGAAATAAGTTTTAGTTGTCTTTCTGGTGAATTGTGAAAAGGCTTTGCCTTGAAGTGGGGTTGAGGGGATATAAGTTGTGTGCGGGTGTCATACCAAAGACTTGACCCGCTATCAAATATTGGAGCCATTCCTATAAATTTTAAGGTATTTACATCGCGCACAGCACCGAAATTACCATAGTGTCGATCTTCATTCATTATTAAATAATCAAGCGTAAGCATAAAGTCCAAGGTGGGAGCAGCATGAGGAATTTCTAAGACTTCACATTGTTTTAATAAATGTGTGCGGAATGAATCGTTATTTATTTTTTTAGAATGTTGCATAATTTGATACGCTGTTACAAGTTCTGTGTCTGGTGTTATAAAGTTTTTGCACACGCTGTATGGTTTATCATCTATGATAGCAAGAGTATAATCAACAAAATCAACCGCGTTTAGGCGGTTGAGGATTTTAGACACAAAGACCTCATTAATTGGTTCTTGCATAACAGTTCCGCTTCCTGCTTTAATCAAGCAGCGGTCACCTTCAACTATCTTCCATCGCTTTTTCAGCCAGCCATCAGACGTGTTGTCTGGGGACGCTAGGTCAATCTCGCCATTCTTGGCAAATTCACCAAACAACACATCACCCACTTCTTCTGAAAAGGGGTTGTTAAAAAAATTGACTTCTTCCCACTTGATGTCCTCGTGAGGTCTTATCCAATATTGATCCGAAAGCGATAATCCTAAACTTTTAGTAAGGAGATAGTTCTTTTCAATAATATTAAGTTCAGCTAGTGCGGGGGATAAGCCTTGTCTACTTGCAGGAATCGAACGTCCGCGCCACCAGTCATCAAGGTCAACTCGCAATAACTGTTTGTTTGGGGTTACGCCAACAGGCAAGTATTCTGGATTAAAAAGTTTCCCCGTTTTGATGATGCGTCCTCGGGCTTCATCTATCTCACACGCTAAGATAGGTGTATTTTTATTCATAAGGGTGTAGTTCACGGATTTGCCTTTCTTGTTGATTGAAAAAGTTCTTCTACCACGAAACTATACTACCATGGTTTGATTACCAGTCAGAATGTCACTGCTCCAAAACTTATATATGCTGTTTCCATCCCTATCCTTGTTTGATTACCAGTCAGAATGTCACTGCTCCAAAACGCCGAACAGAAATTTATTTGCACGAATACGCCTCTGTTCTGAAACAAGGCCTAGTAATTTTTGCCAAATATTTGGTTCTATTTCTTCCTCAACATTAATCGCATACAGCTCAATCATGTCGTAGTATTTCCGAAACTTCATCCATGCTGTAACATGCTTTTACGGTAAAATATCTGGATAGCTCAACAGATTGTCCTTCCAACTCCTCTTTCAAGGAATTGTTTTGGTCAATAATGAAAAAAATATATCTGCAACCGGCTGCATACGCCTGAGGAATAAAGCGCTCAAATACCCATTTTGTGTCCTCCGGATCATTCTCAAAACCATCCCTAGTATCCGCAACGTAGTGACAATTGTCATGTTTTTCCATCAGATCAATTGCATATCTAAGCGGCGCTTGATAGTCTTCCCCACAACAAAACTTTTTCCATTTAACGAAAACAACATTGTTGCTTTCGTCGTAGCAAACGTCGCAAAATTTTGAATTGTACATACTAGTACCCTCCTGTCGTTTCATTAATTATTAGCCGCTATTCCCTATCGCTAAGTACTTCTCCATATGCTATTCTATTGATTTTAATCATGAGTTTGATTACCAGTCAGAATGTCACTGCTCCAAAACCTCGGTGTGCCATTGAAGCCCTCTCGCTTCAGTTTGATTACCAGTCAGAATGTCACTGCTCCAAAACAATACAAACCGCCACGATGCCGCAACTGGGTTTGATTACCAGTCAGAATGTCACTGCTCCAAAACCTCGCCGCCATATCTCAAAGACTTGGCGCAGTTTGATTACCAGTCAGAATGTCACTGCTCCAAAACCTTTGGTCGCCCTGCTCCTTGGCGGCGCTCCTGATAGGCGATAACGCTTTTCTGATTAATAAGTCTACTCGTTCCAACCTTTTCACTCTGTATGTCTCCTGACTTAATGAGTGCCTGAATCCTAACATGCGAAACACCCAACATGTCGCTAGCTTCCTTCACGGTCACATAGCGTTCGGTAAAATCGAGAGCATCCATGTTTACGGCAAAAACTGCAATACTTCCAGCGCCATCAGTCTTATTTCCAAAGGTAGCAGCAGGAATACTGTCTCCCGATTCTGTTATCTCTTGCAACATGAGACCAAGAGCATCATAACCCATTAAATAGGCATCCTCTAAGTCGTTTCCCTGCGTTGTACATCCTGGAATATCAGGAAACTCTACGCTATATCCGCTTTCCTCTGGTGTGATAATCGCTTCATACACCTTAATCATATCTTCTCACCTTCCTGCCTTAAACCTTTCGGGGATCACCCCCGCCTGTGCGGGGAATACAAATACCAAGTGTATAGTAAAAGTGATATGATGAGCCATAGATCTTGAAGGAGGTGTTAAGCATGGCTGAACAGATAATTGACCTGGAAACCTCCATGAGGATGAATGCGGAAGGTTGCTCTTCTTTTGATGACTACCTTGACAAAAAACTAGACGAAATCATTAAAAGGATTGACGGCAGCGCGGAAAGGCTCTACACCCCAGACGAAATGCGAGAGCACCTTGGAGCGAAGTGGGGAAGCTATGCGAGAAAGTGCCCCCTTACGCGGGGTGCAACAAGCGATTAACTGGTTCGTCTCCGGGTAATCCATAGGTAACGAACTGGTTTTCGAGAGAGCCGTAAGGCCCTAAAAGCTGGATGCCTGTTTCGAGGATGTTGTTCGTAAACCCGCTCCTGTCGCAGTCTGCCTCAATAAGGTGGGCTTCAACAGGATGGTAATTCAAGGCCCCGATTCCATAGTAATCAAAGTTCGACAGATTGACACCAAAATCAAAAGGGGGTTTAACTCATGTGCCAAACCTCCACTCTGAGGCTTCGTATCCACTCAGCCCCACAAGGTACTATATGTTGAAAGAGCCAGGCTATGTTAAGATGGTTTATGATCTTGCTCTTTTGTTTGGAGTGGAAGCCCAAAAGCTCCATCCAAGAAGCTATGTTTGTCTTTTTGGCTCACACGCTAAAGGAACGGCTCGCCCAAACTCTGGCGTAGACATTGCTGTTATTGTCGAAAGGATTGATGGCCAGCGAGCTCTTTAGACGAGAGCGTTATTCTTACCCTTCTTACAGAAGACTTTTACCCTGTTGAAGCGCATCTCGTCGAAGCCGCCGAATGCACAAGCGGGTTTCTCGGGATTATTCTTGACACGGGAATTAAACTTTTAGACCCGTGAGCACCCAAGAGGCAACTCCCGAAGACAATCTGCCCAAGCACCTATTGCACCCCGCATGAGAGGACTTCTCCCCTAGAGAGGGTCAGTTTACACCAGTGGAGACAATGCAAGATGTGTGTAGCGTTGCTAACCTACAACAGTAGAATTTAATACCTGGTCTAGCCAAGAAGGCTACTACTACACAGTAGGAGCATCTACAGAAGTAGAAATTTAATACCTGGTCTAGCCCTTGAGCTTACATACCTGCCAACTGGTATCTACAGAAGTAGAAATTTAATACCTGGTCTAGCCCTCAATATCGTCAAAAAAGAAGCTACCTATCTACAGAAGTAGAAATTTAATACCTGGTCTAGCCAGCGTGAGTGGGTGGTTGACCAATAAAATCTACAGAAGTAGAAATTTAATACCTGGTCTAGCCCTTAGTTCGCAACATCAAAAGAGAATTGATCTACAGAAGTAGAAATTTAATACCTGGTCTAGCCCATTAGATCATCAATAGCAAGTCTGATATCTACAGAAGTAGAAATTTAATACCTGGTCTAGCCAATATGGTACCCGTAATCTCATTTTTGAATCTACAGAAGTAGAAATTTAATACCTGGTCTAGCCTTGATGATATAGACTTGTCTCTTTGCGATCTACAGAAGTAGAAATTTAATACCTGGTCTAGCCCTGTAAAGACGTGAAAGCCGCTTGCAGAATCTACAGAAGTAGAAATTTAATACCTGGTCTAGCCGTTTTCTCTCTCCACTGGACTTGTTATTATCTACAGAAGTAGAAATTTAATACCTGGTCTAGCCTGCCAAAAGTAATAGACGCGGCTAGAGAATCTACAGAAGTAGAAATTTAATACCTGGTCTAGCCTATGTTCATCGAACAATCCCTTATCTTGATCTACAGAAGTAGAAATTTAATACCTGGTCTAGCCCCAATTGTTTGTACCGTAGCGAATGCCAATCTACAGAAGTAGAAATTTAATACCTGGTCTAGCCTGCAAAAGCAACAAAAGCGGCATCCGCAAATCTACAGAAGTAGAAATTTAATACCTGGTCTAGCCCAAACTTGCGTCCCATCTTACCACTGTCAATCTACAGAAGTAGAAATTTAATACCTGGTCTAGCCCCCAACTGGAACAGAGGGCGAGGTTGGAGATCTACAGAAGTAGAAATTTAATACCTGGTCTAGCCGATATAGATCTCAATGCAGACGAATCAGAATCTACAGAAGTAGAAATTTAATACCTGGTCTAGCCCAACATACTGTTCATTTTACGGGGTTTGATCTACAGAAGTAGAAATTTAATACCTGGTCTAGCCCGCAAGAGTCGTAACTTTGTATATACACATCTACAGAAGTAGAAATTTAATACCTGGTCTAGCCTTAGCACTAAATCGCACGGGCAAAACCTATCTACAGAAGTAGAAATTTAATACCTGGTCTAGCCATTATTAAAGGGGATGATGCCGTGTCTCATCTACAGAAGTAGAAATTTAATACCTGGTCTAGCCTGTGGAAGTCGTTTTGTAATCCTCGTAATCTACAGAAGTAGAAATTTAATACCTGGTCTAGCCAAAGCGCACAGGAAGCATTGAACGTCTAATCTACAGAAGTAGAAATTTAATACCTGGTCTAGCCTCCAGCCATAGGTAGCGGAATGGATGCGATCTACAGAAGTAGAAATTTAATACCTGGTCTAGCCCATGCTATCGCGCCGCTTATGATGGACTTATCTACAGAAGTAGAAATTTAATACCTGGTCTAGCCTTGACAAAGAGGGAAACCTCGTTGTCGGATCTACAGAAGTAGAAATTTAATACCTGGTCTAGCCCATAAGAACTTTAGCATAGCAAAGTCTATCTACAGAAGTAGAAATTTAATACCTGGTCTAGCCTTTTTTCAAAGTCACTGGGTTCTTTCCCATCTACAGAAGTAGAAATTTAATACCTGGTCTAGCCCAAGTCTCGCAAGGTGCGCTTATTTTCCTATCTACAGAAGTAGAAATTTAATACCTGGTCTAGCCCGCGGTGACACCCTCGGCAAAGACTTCACATCTACAGAAGTAGAAATTTAATACCTGGTCTAGCCCATAAGCTATACTTGAGCAGTTGAAACAATCTACAGAAGTAGAAATTTAATACCTGGTCTAGCCTCAACCGCCACGGCGGTGGTTATCTTCCTATCTACAGAAGTAGAAATTTAATACCTGGTCTAGCCGACGAGTTGTACCCAGGCGGTATAGACATCTACAGAAGTAGAAATTTAATACCTGGTCTAGCCCTTCGGACGAGAAACCATCCATCCATAATCTACAGAAGTAGAAATTTAATACCTGGTCTAGCCTTTCAGCGGCGTTGGCTGATGCTTGTGCATCTACAGAAGTAGAAATTTAATACCTGGTCTAGCCGACCCATAGACAACGAGCCACCTTCTAAATCTACAGAAGTAGAAATTTAATACCTGGTCTAGCCGCTTGTTCGCCTATATTGTTGTTGAAGATTTCCTGCTTCCACAACATATTGATTGAACAAACATACCCGCTCACTTTTTCTCAAAAATCAGCCCATAGAGACCACGGTTTGCATCAGACGATAATCACCGCTTCATCATCGTGCTTTGCATAGCCATATTTTATCACCTTGCAAGTCTTTGAGGTATGAAAAATCAAAACACTATCAGTTTCAGAAAAACGTTTCTCCCAAGTGTTCTCAAGATCAGACATAATGCTATCGAGAATCCGGGGCCCATTATCAATCTCGTAAACGGAGTATTGCAATCTGTGCCCAAACCGCTGAATGTACTTCGAGAATTTTGTTCTGAGCTTGTTGTCCGCAATGTCATAGCTAATTAGTATCATGTCAGCTCATTTCGTAAAAAGGATAGTTTTCAATAGCGGACTCACGTACAAACGCTCGATAGTAACTCTGAATATAAAGAAAAATGTCACGCTTGTTGTCAAGAATAGGCTCTAGCAAAAAAAGGATATAATCCTTATTCTTTTCACCATGCAAGTAATAGGTACCGTTTCTGCACTCAAAATCTTCCTCTTTGCATTGTCCAAGCGAAATGGCTTTTCTGACCTTGCCGTCGATTAGAGGACGAAATGGTTCAACTAAATCGCAAACTAAAGACTTCCGCATATAAAATCTCTGGTGCAGAACTCCAACATAAACGTCAAACCCATAAAGGCGCAGCATGCTTTCAATATAGTTAAAGAGGAGGTTGTACCCAATGTCGAGTGTCACATTAACGTAGTCAAGCTTAGCTCTAGGTTTACGCCCTGGCCACAGGCAGTTATTAAAATGCTGAGCAAAATATATTTTTGCTGCCACTCCTTCAATTCCCATAAGCTCATTGATGCTCTCTGTCGCCTGAATTTTACTCTCATATTGTTTAAGGAATGAGATTGCTTCTTTCAGGGCATCACTTTTTGGCCGCTGATGTCCGAGCATAATTCTCTGATTTCTTATTTTGTTTTCTGTTATCCGTTTTGCAATATCGAGCCCCTCATAAGCGTACTGAACCGACCGCAGCAGTGTATTCCCTTCGGCTTGAAACCCAAATGCACCAATAATCTTTAATGAGCCTGTCATCAAGAGAATAGGGAAACAAAACTTCCTCGCACGACTTATTACACTAGAAGTGATAGTGAAATTGCCGACAACAAATAGCGCAAAAATCCGATAGCAGGTAGACTGATGTTTGATTTTGCCTTCTTTGTCTTTGACAACAATGTTGTCATTTGAAAAAGAGAGCTTCTCTCCAGCGTTAATAAATACAAACACCAGTTGCTTTTTTTCAAATTCATTAACACTAATCATTGCAGCCCCACTTACACGCATACGAATATATACAGGATTCGCATTTTGCTTGATTTGTTTGCCCAAAACCTAGAAGTGAAAAGTTCCTAATTTCCTCAATTAGTGCTTCAAACTTGCTCCTCATTAAGTCATTTTTCTGCGGTAAGTCAATTGGATAATTCTTGTTGTCGTCAATGCTGTGAAGAACAATTTTCTTTACATTGTAGCCCATCTCCTGCAAGGCAAAACACTGGGCGTAGACTTGAAAAACGTACCCGTCAAAGATTTGCTTGATTTGCTTCTTGCTCTCTGTCAGGCGTCCACTCGCAGTATCAAACTTATCGATTTTGCCAATTAGGCCGTATTTTTCGCTATATACAGCAATACCTTGCAGGACGTCTTTTCGCGAAGTATATGTGTTGTTGTCCATACTGCTATGTGCATGTGCCCCAGCAATCTGGGGCACATCCTTAAAAACCATTCCATCAAGCTCTTGGTACATATTGTGGAAATAAATTGAGGCAGGACAAAAAACGAAGTCATTAAGCAGCGTTATTGCAATCGGCTCTTCCACAAGGTCACTCCACCCACTCCTTACCCTGAATAAACCTCAGCCACGCCTCGTTTGGCTTTTTGGGGTAAGCAATTCCCCGTAAGCCTTTTTCATTCATTTCAATTTCCTCTCTCAACAATTGTAGCCCTTTTAACGCAATGTTATACGAGCCGTTGGCGTCAGCATTTTCAGGCAAGTTTTTACAGCCCTCTTTGCTCATAAAGAACTCTCCAGTGTCATTCATGACGGGCGAGATAATGCAGTCGTGCTGCTCCTCGTCGCTCGGAGCAGTACTGTATCGAAGCTTCAAAAGATTTTTAAATTGTTTTAGAAGCTTCTTTCCAAACTCTTTGGTTTCCTGTGCAGCAATATCGCTTCTCAGGTCATGTCCGTCATGATAGCTAATGCCTGCGTTGTCAAAAATATCCTTTAATTCTTGATTAACATTTATCTCATCAACTTCATATTTTCGTCCTGCATTAGTTGTCCTTGCCGTTCCAATCCATCGCTTATCGCCCCAGGAACAAACAGTCCATTTTGTTTGGGGGGATAAACAGCGTGTGTGATAGTCAGCATAGTCAAAAGAGAACTCAAAGTAGTTGGTATCACAGTTGTATTTTATGCTTTCCATCTTTGAGAAAAAGTTAGTCGCGTCTGCCAGCTCACGATTCCGCATAAATAGATCACAAAATCCTGTTGTGGGGTCAATATGCGACGTGTTCCATGCCGGGACATAGAATATGAAACCACTTTGCTTACCTAGCTTTTCGAAAGACTCAAACGGTGCAGCCAATTGATATCCTCTTAGAACCCCACCTGCCTGATTGACGTCAACATCATTCGGCTTCAAGGCAAAGTAATTCAACTTGTCTATCAACTGTTTCTCGAATTTTTGATAAACCTGTTTTTCCACCTTAAAACGTCCTCGCTTAAATCCAAAATTCAAGTCCTCCAAAACAAGGATTGCATTATTGTCCACCATCATCTTTGCCAGCTTGTTAACAACTAGAGATAAATACCCTTCCTTCAGATCAACAATCTTGCTAATCTTTTTCCAATTTTTCCTCGCTTCATCACGCTCTTTTTCTCGTTCATGAAGTTTTTCCCTATAGTCAACTCCATTTAAGCTATTGAGGCTATCCTGTTCCAGAATAGTGCCTTGTTGATCCATAAGCGTGTAGTAAAGGAGATGACGTTCTCCACGGTCAATGCCGATAATCTTTACCTCTTTATTGCACTCGAGATAGTCAAGCGCCTTTGAGTTAAAGGCTTGGCTGGCAGCCGCCTTTGAGTTAAAGGCTTGGCTGCCAGCCGCCTTAAAGTTGATGGTAATGGGCACATGGAAAAAATACTGATCTTCTGTATAACGCTTATCCTTCACGATGTCATACGCTGCAGTTCTAGATTTGACTTTCTTTTTATCAACAAGTTCTTTAGCCTCATCACACAAAGACTCATATGCAAGTTCTCCGTTGAGGTGCTTAAAAAGCTCTAAATAGACCTTTCCTGATATGCGCCTAACGATTGTTTTGCCGGAAATTTTGTCTAGTTCCTCATACGTTCGATTTACAAGTTTTTCTCCCGTCTTGTGCACCACAGGATTTTCAATGCTCCCCCGTCGATAAAAAAGTTCCGCTTCACCATTTAGCTTGAGTACCACGTCCTCAAGATTCTCCTTAGAAAACAAATTCTCTAAGTAAAGGGTGTGGAGATTCTTTCTAGATGCTCCCTCCCTATTTCTAATGTGCGGGGAAAAATCGCGGTTATAAATCTGGAATAGGTAAATTTTCCCGTCATCCACCAATTGGTCAACATAAAAAGCGTCAATGTCGATAAACCTGAGTTTATACCCTTGCTGCTGCACTTCGGTGTAAAACCCTGCTATATCTTTGTACGAGGATGTTTCCGAAAACTTGAAACCAAACTGCGACCAGTCAGGGTGACGAGCAATGCTGTCCTTGAAAAAATCGATGAGCATATGACAATCTTGCAGGGAAAACGCGTTGCCTTTTTTGAAGGTTCCCTGCTCGTAAATCTGCATTATTTTGTCTGATGGATTATAGAAATCAAGATTTGATGCAGCAAAAAAAACTTTCGGAAGCATCTTGTTTGGTCCTGGCAGAAACTTATAGATCATTTTTTGATAGATCTCACCTGTTGTTGCCTTTGGAGCATCGATAAACGATTTTCGATGCTCGGGATTCATAATTGCAAGATAAAAAAGATCATCTTTTCTGAGGAGCGTTGCCATGTTGGCGGATTCTTTGTTTATATCCCAACCATCACATAGTGTCGGACTCTCAAAATTCAATTTGAACTTCTCTTGACTGTACGGTTTTTGAGTTACATAGTTACGAACCCGATTGTAGAGGGGAACTATATCACTCATGAGATGGACTATCTGATCAAAATCTACATAAAAGCCTAAATCTCGATCTTCTTCAGAAGAGCCTTCGAACAACTTTAATACATGTAAAAACTCAAGCAAAATATCAAGATATTCCCTTATTGCATTCGTTGCGTTTTCATCTTGGAGAAGCCTTCTCTGCCCAGAAGTAAACCTATGAGCAAGTTCAGAAACTTTGACATACGCCTCGTTGGCTTTTGATTTCAAATCGCCTAATTGCATACTAATGAGACCCAAATCAAGGCTCTGGCCTGAAATTTCTAGAGCTGAGCATATATCACTTAAAGAAAAACAACCGCTCTTACGCCACGATTCTGCCTGCTTTTTGGTCATTCCAGAAGTTGGACCTAACTCTTCTTCGGTCACACACCAATCAAGAGCATCTCCAACTATGCTCCAATGGCCAAGAAATTGCGACGATAGCTTTTTGAGATTCTTGGCGGGAATAAAAATATGGTTCAGGTCATAATTGGATATATGTTGCAAAAGCTCCAAGGCTCTCTCAAGCGATGATATATTACCAAATTCAGCCATGGACATATTGAGGTTGTCGGACACAACGCAAATAGCCGAAAAAGCTTCGTAGTCGTTTTCAAGTGGGTCATAGACAAACGAGTGAGTAGTTCTATCAGACAAAATTTGTTTGTGCAGCAACTGCAACTTAAGCTTTTGCTTTTTGCCATCAGTTTTATCTTGGTGTTGAGCTAGGTTGACATGCTCGTTTATACCCCGAACCTTCTTGTTGCCCTCAAGCGTTCTACCGCCAATCATTCCGTTGTAGCGGTCTATCCCTATCTGGCTCAAAACCTTGTTGAAATTCTGTAGGATAAAAAGATCCTTGAATTCAAAGTCGGGAAAGATTGTTTTGAGTTCGTTTTCCGCAGCTTTCAGTGCCGATGGGTATTCCTGCTCTATCTTCCTTAGAACGCTAATATTTTCGAGATAACGTCCAAAATTCACATGAACGGTGCGATGAGCGATAGATGTTGGAAGCTCATCAACAGAATACACATTTTTCCTGTTTTCAAAGAAACCAGTGAAATAGGTCGCAAAACCTTTGAACTTACTCAACACTTCCTGCACTTCTTGATCATTTTCAAAATAACGAGGCAATATCACAGAAATAAGCTCTTTCTTGAAAAGAAGCTTGAAATCTGGTCTCATCGAAAAGAGATTGATAATTGCTTTGCGCATGGTCGCCTGCTCTGCTTTAACTCTCGCGGCAAGCGCGGTCTTATCCTCCGTTTTTGGCTGTTTGTGAGCTGCGATTGCTTCGGCAAGTCCATTCCAGTCCAAGCAATTGCTTTGCTTTTCTAAAACATTTTCGATTAACTCAGCATGAAAAATATCGATTTTTTCCTTTATAAAATTGTAGTCCCTCGCACGCTGTTCATCGCACGAGATAATGCCCCGCTCTTGAATAAACTCTTCCGTCCGACCAACTGGAATCAGCCGATTCCGTAAAGTTTTTTGTAGAGGGTACACGCCGATAAAATGTTCAAAATTTCTGTCTTTCATCATTCCCCTTTCATCGAGGACAGTTAATATCGAAATATCTGGTCGAACGAACCAAGGAGCGCATGGATAGTTCGCTCGACCAAACAAATCAACAATACCAAAAAAATTAAAGATCGTCAATGTTATACACGCCATAAAATTTTGAAACTCAAATTAACCAAAAAACATGTCAATCACACGCCAATCTACAAGAGTAGAAATTCCCGTAGACTTATTATACGACAAATTGTTTTTAGGTCTAGTTGCAGGATTAGCATGGTCATATAAGACAGCGCTACCCTAGGCCATAGACCAAGCTATTCGGCACGTATTCCAGCTTCAATTCCTTCCTCTTCACTGGCACTGATGCTGTACCTACTGCCATGATTAGAGCCGTCTTCTAGCTGCGAAACATGCCGAACCCACTGGAGATTGTCCAGATTATTATCAGAAAGGTCGCCGTTTTTATGGGCAAGATGACCGCTGCCTTCTACGAGAAAGTCGCAATGGCTAGGCTTGGAATCTGTCCATACCGAAGCAACAAGATAATCCACTGCATACTTTGAGATAGTTCCTAGTTCATTTTTTAGATTGACAAAACGCCGTCCCGGTTCATAATATCCGAGAATTGCTCGATGGTCGCAACTTATTATCAGCCCTTGCCTGTTTATCCAATAAAGGTTGTGGTAGCTGGGCACTTCACGCCATTCTTTCCCAGGGTTTTTTATTGCAAAATGAAACTCTGATCTCGGAGACATCGATAATTCATCTGTCTCAGAATCATTGTTGCCAGCAGTACCATTTTTTTCGTCATGAATTAATGCGTGAGCTCGTTTTGACAAGACAATAAGATTTGCCGCCCTATTGTCATAGCGATTTCCATTCAAATGATGAACAGTCATTTCATCGGAAAATGCCTCTCCCGGATAAAATGCCTTCACCACAAGCTGGTGTACGTAATATCTTCTTAGCCCTGTTTTATTATCGGGGGCAGAAGCTATGCCAACACAAAGATATTTTCCTTTTTCTTCATAGATGGGAATTTCGTTGCCGTTTTCATCTCTAATCCGTCCTAGTGATGAAACGCCTAGGTAGCGTCTTCCAACATAGATGTTTTTCCAAATTTCAACACTATGAAGTTCCGGACGAAGAGCACAACCAAGCGCTTTTTCGGGGTTTTCAAAACACCCCGCCCCATTACAGACCCACGATTCGCCAGCAAGCATTATGTCAATCCCATCAGCCGACCAGCGAGTGGGCGTGTATCCAGCGCGCAGCATTTTTGCTGCGCGCCATAAAGAGAGGAGAGTTTCTGAGAGTTTCATGCCTATCTGCTTTCGCTGCTTTCGGCAGCTGCCCCGATTTCATCGCTTTCACTGCCTTCGCCGTCCTCAGTGTTTTCGAGGGCGTCTTCGCGTGCGTCTTTCACACGAATAGTGACGTGCACTTGCTGCTCGAGGGGCGCCTCAGGGTTTATCTGAGTAACACTTGCAGTAAAAACGTCATGCCCATAAAAAAGCAGTTGCTGCACTTGAAGGTTGCACCTACTGGGAATGTAGCCAATCTTCACTCCCTCAAAGAAAAGTTCAACTGCCCGCGGATCATAGGGGTTGTCAGATTCGACCTTCATATCAAGAGCCATGCCAACCTGCAACGGCTGCTCTAACTCAACCGCATCCCAGTACGTATAGCCCGCAATATAAAAGTCAATAAAATGTCGAGAAAACCTATACATAAGACCTACCTCCACTTCCTTCCCTGTCCGAAAAGTCGGACACAATCTTACCGATTACGCTCCTATACAATACCTGGTTTTTTAGTTGTAGGTGTACTACAATAGGGACAGTAATATATTTTCTGTGCTGTACTATACGCACAAAGAAAGGTTGACTTATGACCAAAGGTTCTCAACGAAAAGCAAAACTCCTTCATCTGCAAGATATCTTGCTTGAAGAAACCGACGACGACCATGGTCTCACCATGCCCCAAATCATAGAGCATCTTCAAGAGCGCGGCATTGGTGCCGAGCGTAAGGCACTCTACGACGATATAGATACCTTAGAAGCCCACGGACTTGACATCATCAAAAGACGGGAGCCGCAAATGGAATATGCTGTTGGCACTCGAGAATTCCAACTAGCCGAACTTCTGCTTTTGGCTGATGCAGTTCAAAGTTCCCGATTCCTTACGAAGAAGAAGAGTGAGGAGCTCATCAAGAAGCTACGGAAGTTGACTTCCAGACATCACAAAAGCCTCTTTGACAAAAGCATGCATGTTGGCGGACGTATCAAGATGCAAAATGATAGTGTCTATTACAATATTGACGGCATACAAGAAGCCATTAAGAACAAAAAGAAAATTGCCTTCCAATATTTAGGCTACGAATTCAAAGAAAAAATCCTCAAACACAATGAGAAATGGTACTCCGAGAGTCCTGTTGCTCTGATATATAAAGACGAGTACTACTATTTACTTACTTACAACGACGTTGACGATAGGCCTGTAACCTTTCGCGTTGATCGCATGGTTAACATCAAAAGAACCAGCGAAGCCATACCGCGACTTGACGCTATAAAAAATCTTGACGTACAGAAATACGTTTTGCTCGCATTTAGCATGTTTGAGGGCGAAGAAAGGTCTATAACGCTCAAGTTTGACAAGTCGCTCGTTGGATCGGTTATCGACCGCTTCGGACCAGAGATTGATATTTTCAAGATAGACGAATCGAGCGCCCTAATACACGTGCGTGTGATGAAAAGTGCCATGTTCTTCGGCTGGCTTTCCCAATTCGGCACCAAGATTAAGCTTGAAGGTCCTCCAGAACTTGTAGAGGAATACAAAGCCTACCTTAGGGGCATTCTGGAAGTGTATTGTGAAGAGGAGTAGCGGAACAGAATTGCCTTCTTGCTTCCTTCATGCTATGATGACTTAGTTTAGAGACTTAGTTTACTTCGTTAGGAAGAAACATGAAACAAGTTAACATGCATGAGGCAAAAACGCATCTTTCTTCGCTGGTAGAAGATGCAGTGCTCGGAGAACCCTTCATCATCGCAAAATCGGGAACCCCCCAGGTTATAGTGTATTCCTATTACGTAATTAACGAGGCGGGTGGACGCACTGGATTCATGCCAGAGATCCAAATTCCCGACAACTTCAATACGCTTGACCAGGAAAAAATCGCAGCCCTGTTTAACGGAACAACCCTATGAGGCTGCTTCTCGACACCCACACGCTTCTTTGGGCAGCAAAAGGAACACTTCCGAAAAAGGCACTTGAACTTATTGAGGATACCTCTAACGAACTTCTCTTTTCTCCCGTGAATCTTTGGGAAATAGAACTTAAGAAAACACGACTTGACCTTGATCCCCGAATTTTTTACCAAAAGCTGCTACAAAGTAGCTACCGAGAACTCGAACTAACAAGCCGCCATGTTCTTGCTCTAGCAAAACTCCCCGAACACCACCAAGACCCTTTTGATCGCATTTTGCTTTCTCAAGCTGTATGTGAGCAGGTTTTTCTTCTCACCGCAGATGAAATAATTTGGCAATATCGTGAGGATCTCGACTGTATCATCTATTTCGAGAAATAGGAGCCTTGGTGCCTCAAGAACACTCCCCACTCCCGTAGTACCCTAGAAAGTCCCCGCAAGGAAGCGTTAGCAAAATGCCCTAATTTTCCAGCAGGTACGAGTTTTCTGGTAGCTATAGGTTTCTGGTAAGTACGAGTTTCTTGCTATAATCTGGAAAACTTGTTTCCAAACGAGGTGATTATGAAGCGTTCCGTTCGATGGATTTTTCTGTCGTTGTTGATTATTGAACTTATCCTTCTTTTTTCGGGGCTCATCCCCGCCCATATTTCTGTGGTCTTGATTGCAATCACCGAAGCTACGGCTCTTGTCTTAGGATTAAGCATTGTGGTACCTGCAGTTGTCAAGATAGTAAGAAAAACTCGTTCAGGAATGTCGGTGGGAAACGCAATCCAACAAGAGTTTAAGGAAATTTTGCCGAAAAAAATTCTCTTTTTGGTAGGAGTCGAACTAGGGATATGGGCTTCGATATACCGCTTCGTCACCAAGAAGAAGGACGTACCTAAAGGCTCGGTGGAATTGAAATACGGTAGTGAGTTTCGCCGCCTTGCTCTTGTGCTTCTTTGCCTATCGCCCCTCGAGATTATCGGCGTCGAATTTTTGCTTGTTCATTTTCAGGTTCCTTTGATTGTTCACCTTGTGGTAATCATTGTTACTCTCTATGTTTTAATGTGGCTTGTCGGTTTTACGGTAGCGTCTTTGGTGTATCCGCACTATATTAATGCCGAAAAACTTGTTTTTCGCTATTCATGCTACCACAACGTTGTTATCACGCCCGATGCGCTCAAGAATGTTCAACTGTCAACAAGGGGCTGCGTCAAAAATAAAACGATAGAAGTTTATGAAAAAGACAAGGGGCGGTTTATGGCTTTGAACGACATGAGATCAACCAATGTGTTGCTCACCTTCAAGCAACCGTACCGCTTGATGCTCAATGGTGAAGAAACTGAGGACAGTTTCATCGGTTTTTCGTTCAAGACTGACGAACCACAGCTTGCTCTTGAAAGCCTTCAAACCCTTTGTTTTCCTGACGATAGCAAAGCTTCCTAGCGAAGAAGGTGTTCTTGCCATTCGGGTTCTTTGAATCCTACGAGCACAAAATCATCGCCGATAAGCAACGGACGCTTGACGAGCATTCCGTCGGTTGCAAGCAGTTTTAGACATTCGCCATCACTCATGGTAGGCAGCTTGTCCTTGAGTGCGAGTGCCTTATATTGCAAGCCGCTCGTGTTAAAGAAGCGCTTAATCGGAAGCGCGCTTGTTGAGAACCAGGAAGCAAGTTCTTCATGACTTGGATTTTGCGTTTTGATGTCGCGCAGCTCATAGGCGACACCGTTCGCATCAAGCCATTTCTGAGCCTTTTGACAGGTTGTACATTTCGGATAACAGATGAAAAGCATGGCAGTCTCCTTACTATACATTTACTACAACTCTTGGTGGTACTTTGGGCACACTGCTTTGTGCGCCCACTTAATGGGTTACCAGGTAGAGCTTATCTTTTGGAATGTGTACAAACAACTCATCACCCTGGCAGGGTAACTTATCCATCGGCGTGTTAAGGGTATCAAGTCGCCAGAAAATATGCTGATGCAAAAACTTCATGTCCTCTTCTTCCGCACCTACTTCTTCAACTCCAAAATCGGCTCTCTCAACAACTCCAAGCAATGCCGTTCGCTCAAATCGCGCATCGATTGCACGGTCAACGCGCACGCGAAAGACGTTTTCTCCCGACTTGTCAGCACGCTGCAAAAAGGCAGCACGCACCCCCAGATGTTCAACATTTTGCGGAACTTTATCGGCGGTAGCAAGTTCGATTCCCCATTTGGGAAGTCGCACATGATGGTCGTCAATATATTCTGCAACCGTTGCATTCTTGCACCCCGATAACTTGATGCCTGCAAGACTTTGTGGGCGATTAATGAGATCATCCCCCGTGCCTTCTTCTACGATTTTTCCTTCTTCCACAACGGCAATGCGATCGCAAAAACGCAAGGCTTCGTCGATGTCGTGGCTTACGTAAAGAATCGTTCCCTCATAGGCATCAAAAAGGTTCGCGAGGTTTTGTTCAAGCACGCCTTTCAAATGCGCATCAAGTGCTGAAAACGGCTCATCCAACATAAGAATAGCCGGCTTTGCGGCAAGCATTCTTGCAAGGGCAACCCGCTGTTGTTGCCCGCCCGAAAGTTCATCAGGATAGCGATCGGTAAAACTCTCAAGACTGAAGCGTTTAAGTTCTGTTGCGATAATTTTGTCCTGCTCGGCCTTGCTGACATTTTTGTCGATACCCGCGGCAACATTGTGCGCAACGGTGAGGTTTGGAAAGAGCATATAGTTCTGGAAGAGAAGGGCTGTCTTGCGTTGTTGCGGGGTGAGGTTGATCCTTTTTTCGGAGTCGAAAAAGGTCACACCGTTGACCACGATGTGCCCCGCGTCGGGACGCGCAATGCCCGCAATGCAGCGCATTGTAAGAGACTTCCCACAACCCGAAGCACCCAGGAAACCAAGAGTTTCACTTTCGGCGCTGAAGGCAACGTCCAGCTGAAAGTCAGGGAACTTTTTGGTAATGGCAACATCTAAACTCAAAGCATTCCCCTCCTTCGATATTTCGTTGTTTTTCTCCCCCATAAATTAATGAGCAGGATAACAATGAAGCTGATTGCGATAATGACAATAGTCCAGAAAATCGCAACTTCATTATGCCCATTCATCCATTCAAAGTACATGGCTATGGGGATGGTACGAGTCACGCCCAAATAGTTTCCTGCCAAGAACAAGGTCGCACCAAATTCACCCAGTGCGCGGGCAAAAGCGAGCACCGTACCAGCGGCAATCGAGCTCCACGCAAGGGGTAGCATCAAGCGAAAAAATATCTTTGAGTTGGACCAGCCAAGTGTGCGCGCGGCATCAAGCATGTTAGCATCAAGCCCCTCAAACGCACCGCGAGCGCTGCGATACATGAGCGGGAATGCCACCACAGTTGCGGCAAGTACG
This sequence comes from Eggerthellaceae bacterium, assembly GCA_009782615.1. GTDB lineage: Bacteria > Actinomycetota > Coriobacteriia > Coriobacteriales > Eggerthellaceae > WRIS01. The sequence continues at coordinate 138,579 of WRIS01000003.1, forward strand.
GTCGCCTGCCAACTAAAAATAAGAGGGAAACCAATGTCAATGAACCACTTTCCGATGCCAGTATTTTTTCCGAATAATAATAAGAGCAAAAACCCGCAAACCGTAGGCGGTAAAACCATGGGAATCGTAAAAATTGAATCGGCGATATCTTGTGCACGGGCAGGAATTCGCAGGCTGAAATATGCTGCTGCAAGCCCTAAGATAAACACGATTATGATAGCCGTCCCCGTAGTCTTGAGTGTTACCCACAGCGGGCTGTAATCAATGCTTGAAAGGAATTCGATGAAGGCAACGAAGCCCGTTTTTGGGACAACAATAACTGCATCATCAGCATTAATAAATCTTGCGAAATTCGCGTGAGAACGCTTAAGATAAAGAGGGTTTTCGGTATCGGTAATATCACTTCCGTCATCACCAATGATGCCTGCGTAGAACTCATTTTTCTTCAACTCTTGGTCGAAGAAAAAGGCATGTGACCCAAGCACAAAGCGCTGCTCATTAGTGAAGTGCCAATCAAGTTCATCCGAAAGCACCCGAGCACCTTTTGCTGCCTGTGCATCGAGTACAATAAGTAGTTGCTTGAGCGCTTCTTTATCGGAAGGGTTTGCAATATCGAAACTTGTTTCAAGTGTTGCCGCATCGGGCACATACACGACCACGGCATCGTGCGTTGCGAGAGCCGCCATAAGTCCTGATTCACTCCCTGCCAAATACAGGTAGCCGTGATATTCCCCCTCAATTGAACGACTAGAGCCAACTTGTGCGCGGGAAAAATCCTGCAATGCAAAGGAAGATGTTTCGAGCCGCGCGGTTGAACCATCCGCCGATACTTCCACTTCTCCTGGCTCAGCAGCAAAAGCAACGGATCCAAAAACAAGCACTGATACCGCAAGCAGCGAAGCTAGCAAAACCCGTCGCACAACAGATGCCTTAAAGACATCAGCTATTCTCTTTGCTCCACTTTTGCTTTGTCGTTTCGACTTGCCCATATCCTCTTTCGTCTTTAAGAAAGAATATCCTTGGTAAAATTTTACCAAGAACTCTCCGTAAAAAATAGAGAAGATGGGTAGCGAAGGGAATTCTTCTACCCATCTCCTCGGACAAAGGAAATTCTCCATCAACCTTTTCTCCAAGAAAAGGAAACCTTGAGCCAATTTTCGGCTCACTCAATAAACCTTACGAAGCGAGTTCAAAACCCCACTCCTGCCAAAGTTTAAGCGCCTTGGCATCATTAAAGGCCCACTCTAAAAACGCTGCTGCTGCTTCCTCATTTTCAGAATCGGCACAAAGAGCGGCAGGATAGACAATAAGTTTGTGAGTGTTTGGCTCAACGACGCCGACAACTTTCACGCCGCCAAAACGGTACACATCTGAACTGTAAACAAAGGCAATATCGACCTCACCCGATTCCGCATGTTTGCAAACATTGCCCACCGATGTATCAAGGACAACCTTGCCCTCTTGCGCCAAAGCACCGCTGAATTCTCCGCCAATTCCAGACGCATCGGAATAGCAATCAACCGTGAAAAGCGACTGGCACGCATAGTTGCCTGCAGGAACCGATTCATCACCCACAGCAACCGTGTACATGCCTGCTGCAATGTCTTCCAGGGTGCACGTTGCTATCGCAGAATTTTCTGCGCTCACCATAACAAGATCATTGGTGAACATATCGAAACGGGTTATAGGGTCGATGTAACCCGCCTCAGCGGCATCATCCATCTTGCCTTTTGAAGCTGAGATAAGGATGTCGGCAGAAGCGCCAGCGGCAAGCATTTCGTTGAGTTCGCCCGAGGACTTATACTGGGTGTCGGCGAACGTCACCCAACTGTGCTCTTCAACGTAGGCTTCCTGTACCGCCTCAAGTGCTTTTGATAGTGAATTAGCCGCGAAAATTTGCAGCTCAACCGATTCGTGCGTTTCGGCTTCTGCTGCGGAAGTGTCTGCAGGTTCATTGCCAATGTCTTTCGGCGTGCATCCAACAATCATCAAAGCGCCCATGAGCGCCACGCAAAATACAACAAGGAGTAGCTTGAAGCGAGCTTTCATTCTATACCCTTTCTGTCTACCTGATTTTAGAGCAGGTTCGATTATCAGAATGTTATATTATTCTCATTACAGAATAATGTCAAGGAAAAGTATTCGAGGTTTTCACTGGCTGCGTGGGTCGCGCGGGCTGCGTGGGTCGCACGGACTGCGCGGGCTCCATAGGCTTGGGTGCAGTTTTTGAACTCAATTTTTCTGGTACTCGCGATGCGTTGCTGGACGGCGCTCGCAGCGCACCTCAGCTGCCCCTCTCAGTGCACGGCGTTACTGCAGGTATCGTGCGCGAAGACGAGAAATCTCATCGGCATAACCAGGAAGTTCATTGGGCGTTTCAAGATAAAACGGCAAATGGCGCAGCATCGGATGATTCGTAATTCGAGCAAGCGCTTCAAAGCCGATTTTCCCTTCCCCGATTTTCGCGTGTCGATCTTTGTGCGACCCTCGTTCGTTCAAACTGTCATTCAGATGAATCGCGCGCAAGCGACCAAGGCCAATGCTGCTATCAAATTCTTCGAGCACCCCATCAAGGTTGTTGACGATATCATAGCCCGCGTCCCAAACATGACAAGTGTCAAGGCACACCCCCAGATGGCTCTCAAGTTCAACGCGCGCAATCACCTGCGCGAGATCATCGAAGGAAGCTCCGACCTCGCTCCCCTTTCCTGCCATGGTTTCCAGCAGCACCATGGTTGTTTGACCTGGTGAAAGCACTGTATTGAGCACTTCTGCCACTTGTTCAATACTCTCTGCGATACTTTGCTGCGAATTTCCCCCAGGGTGAAAATTATACATCTGATGCGGCGTGTGTTCCATGCGGCGCAAATCGTCAGCAAGAACCTCGAAGGCGAATGCACGCACTTGTTCGTTGGCTGAAGCCGCATTAAGCGTATAGGGTGCATGCGCCAAAACTTGATGAATCCCCTGTTCGGCACAGTAGGCTGCGAATGCATCGATATCTTGTTGATTGACTGCCTTTGCTGCCCCGCCCCGCGGATTTCTCGTGAAAAATTGGAAGGTGTTTGCGTCAATCGAAACGGCCGTCTGCGCCATTTTGAGAAAGCCCTTCGAAATGGAAAGATGGCAACCGAGGGTTAATTGCCCTTGGGAGCAGTTCTCGTTCATGCTTGTTTATCCTGTTCTCTTCGAGCATTCCCTACTTCGTCGTATACACCCGCAACGCATCGCGAAAGAATTCTGCCATCCCCACCTTGGATGCATCGTAGTACGCTTTGAAGCGTTCGTCTGCTACGTACATTTCACCGAGTCCTCGATGAGCCTCCAAGCTGTAAGTACCCTCTTTCCAAAATAGGTTGAGCCACTCACGGTGCAGATGACATGCCTGTTGCGCTTCGGCACACGAGGGGTCGCTCTTTTCCATGCTGCTTGCCAGCAGTTCTTTGACCCGAGCCTCCAGGTCAAGAGCGTGCTCATATTGCTCTTCTGTCATGTCCATCATCTTTGCATTGCTTGCGCTCAGTGCCTCGTCACCGTACTTTTCTCGCATTTCAACGCCATAGAACGTCTCATTTTCTTCAATAAGATTCTTCTTGAATGCTTGGAAATTTTCCTTACTTGACATGATTGTTTTTTCCTTCCCGCACGGCGCAAAATACTTTGCCGCCGCCATCTTTTATATATTTCGCTTCGATGTCCAACTTCGAGAACAAGTATCAATACTTCCTTATCAAGAATACGAGCCATAATCGTCAAGTCAAGTGCCCTTATGATTTACGCGTAAATTTATGCTATAATATAAGCGTTATTAAGAAACCCTCGGGGTACCTGCCACCAAGACCCCACCGAAAAAGGAGCAATGCCATGTTGACCGTAACCGCATCTGAAGCACGGGCAAATTTCTCGAAACTCGGCGAAGAAGTCTTTCGCACCAAAAAACCTATTACTGTGTTCAAAAACAGCAAACCGTGGCTTGTGATAACCCCCGCACAGGCTGAACAGGAAAAGGAAATTGCTGTTGATTTGAGTGTGGTGCGTGAGCTAACTCCCGAAGAAAAACTCCTACTTTCTGCAACCAATGAGTTTGTAGAAGAGTACCGTGACGTTTTTGAGGTGCTGGCACAATGAGCATAACGCCACTATCAAAAGCTCTTGTTCTCGCACTGCACACCTATCAACTTGAAGAGTTTGGAGGACTCGCTGGTTTGGGCGATGAGGGCATGTTAGACTCCGCGCTCGTGCAGCCTTTTGCCTCTTTTGGTGAAATCGACCTCTACCCGACTCTCGAAGAAAAAGCGGCGCGCTATGCGTTTGGGATTATCAAGAATCACCCCTTTGCAGATGCTAATAAAAGAACGGGCACTGCGGCAATGGTTGCATTCTTAAAAGCAAATGGCTGCCACTTCAAGCCCCGTCACAAAGACCTCGAGCAAATCATTTTAGGGGTTGCTTCGGGAGAAAAGAGTTACGACGACCTCGTAGCGTTTGTTAAACAAGAAACCGCACACAGCTAAGCAAATAGAGACTTACGGAAAAAAGGGACGCGGGAAGCGTCCCTTTTGCTGTGCCGTTTACCGATGGCGGGGATTCTCGAGAGTTGCAGAAATGTTACGAATTTCAAATTCGTGTTACACTAAGGGCAACAAACTGCGCACTAAAACACAGAGGGGACAATCGTGCACATTCCTGACGGTATGCTTGACGTAAAGACTTTTTCTACGCTGTGGGCTGGCGGCGGTGCCAGCATTGCCTATGCAAGCTGGTGGATTCGCAAACATTTAGACGGCTCAAAGATTGTACTCATGGCAGTGCTTGCAGCGCTCATTTTCGGGTTACAAATGCTCAACTTCCCTATTGCCGCAGGTACCAGTGGGCATTTTGCCGGCGGAGCACTTGCGGGCATTTTACTGGGCGCATGGCCCGCCTGCATTGTGATGACTGCTGTTTTACTGGTTCAGGCAATCTTTTTTGGTGACGGCGGCATCACGACACTGGGCGCAAACATTGTCAATCTGGGCATCATCGCCCCTTTCGTCGGCGCCTTTATCTATGAGATTTTTCAACGCATCAGCAACGGATATGCCTCAAAAATCGGCGGTGCTTTCGTGGGAGCTTTTGTCGCAGTCGTCGTTTCTTCTGCGGCGGTTGCCTTGGAACTCTGGGCTTCCAACCATGCGCATTTTTTCGCAGCCCTGGGCGCAATGACCTTCTTCCACGCGCTTATCGGCATCGGCGAGGGCATCGTTACCGCAGGACTTATTGCCTACGTTGCCAAAGTGCGTCCTCAGTTACTTGATGATGAAAACATCCCGAACGGCAAGCGTTCTTTGAAGAGCATGAGCGCGGTGCTCGGCGCGCTCGCAGTGATTGCAGCAGGCTTTTCATTTCTCGCTTCAACACATCCCGATGGACTTGAATTCGTCTATTTTGAATCGGGAATTGGTGCGGAATTTGAAGAGGCAGCCTACGTTTCAATGGCTCCGCTCAGTGATTATTTGTTGCCAGGGGTAGGCAATGAAACCCTTGCGGGCATTGCGGCAGGCATCATCGGAGCTGTGCTTACTGGAGCATTGCTTTTCGGAGGAGTCGTCCTGCTCAAGCGGCGGCGTGCACAAGCGGTCACAGGAACAGGGACAGCAGAAACAACCGCAGACGCAGTAATCGCAGAGGCAGCAGAAACAACCGCAGAGGCAGCAATCGCAGAGGCAGCAACCACAGCCGTCGCAGGAACCGCAAAAGCCGCTCAAGAAACAAATAAAACCAAAGAATAAGAAAGCGTCAAACGAAACCCTATGCAACGCCCGCCAACAACCCCTTCAGCAACTCTTCACCTGTCCCCACAAGGGATGTTAATTGCTGCCGTGGTTATGGTTGTCGGCATTGTGGTGGGCATGCCGCATGCACCTCTTGAGGTCATAACGGTACTTGCCCTCGTAGTGATTATTGGTCTTGTTGCGCGCGTCAACGTACCCAAGCTTTTTTTGCGCTCGTTGATTGTCATCCCGATTGCTGGTTGCATGGCTGCTTTCGCGCCGCTGCGCCTTGTTTCTGAATGGAGCACTTCGGGCATTGCGCAAGCCTATACCCAAGGAGCGGGGCAAATGACAGAACTTATCCTCACCCCTTGGATGTGCGTGCTGGTAATGCTTTTACTCGCTGCGCTTTGCCCTGAAAAGGATCTTCTCTACGCACTTGAGCGGCTGCACATTCCACAGGCATTTACTTTACTGCTTACCTTTTTGTATCGCTACGTGGGCGTTATGGGCACCCAGCTTACGGCTGCGCGCCGTTCAGTGCTTTCGCGCGCGCCGAACATGAGTGCGCGCAAGCAAGTGCTTTTGTATGGGAATCTTGCGGGTGCGATGCTCGTAAGGGCGCATGACCGCGGAGAGCGCATTTATGCCGCCATGCTTTCGCGCGGATTTACGGGGTCGTTGCCCCGCATCGAACGCCACCGCTTTGGAGTACTCGACGCCGCGCTTGTTGCTGTTGCGATTTTGCTCGGCTTTGCGTTTGTGGTACTTTAGGCACCAAGGAGTGAACCTATGACCTGTCAATTAACCTATAACAACGTCGCTTTTTCCTACCCTGATGGCACGCAAGCGCTCAAGGCTGTTTCCTTTGAACTGGGACACGGGGAACACGTAGCCCTGCTCGGTCCTAACGGCGCGGGCAAATCTACCCTTATGCTGCTTGCTAATGGAATTTTGTTGCCGCAAGAGGGCAGCATAACGGTTGGCAATGTCGAAGTCTCCAAGAAAACCCTTGTTGAGGTGCGCCAACGCGTCGGACTCGTTTTCCAAGACCCCGACGACCAACTTTTTATGACAAGCGTTTTCGATGACCTTGCTTTTGGGCTCCTCAACCAAAGTACCACCGTACACACCCATGCGCACACCCATGAGCATACCGATACGCCCGTTGGGGAATCCGAGCACACCCCTGCGCACGCACGCTTACATGAGCAGGAGCACAAACACTTACACGAACAGGGGCGCCCGTATGAACCGCATCGCCACCCCATGACTCCCCAAGAAATCGAAGCGCGCGTGTTCAAAGCGCTTGACGAAGTTGGTCTGGCGCACGTTGCTCAAAAAGCCCCCCAGGAACTCTCGTTTGGTCAACGCAAACGCGCAGCACTTGCAACCATCTTGGTTATGCACCCCGATTTCCTCATTCTTGATGAACCTTCAAGCAACCTTGACCCGCGCGGTCGACGCCACATGATAAACCTGCTCACCACCATTGACCACACGATACTGCTCGCCACACATGACCTTGATATGGTGTGGGAATTATGCCCGCGCTCCATCATCATCGATGAGGGGCGCATCGTCGCCGACGGTGCTACGCAAGTATTGCTCAGCGACAAACAGCTACTTGAAGCGCATGGCTTGGAATTGCCTGCCGCGGTTCGCTACGGTCACGCCCCCGTCGCTGCCGCTTCCCCATCTCCAACCGCTTCCCCCACCACTGCCACTACCTCTGCACGCCCTCAAAGCACACCCAAAAAATAAATCACTACCTTGTAAGAAACGCGTTCTCGGTATATATTTTGCTCAGAAAAGAAAGCGAGGACTCGTGCATTTTTCTCTGAAAGAATATTGCCCGCCTGATTTCGCGGCGGAACAATTCACCAACGCCCCTGATGCGGCGCTCACGGCAGCCCCTGCCGACGGAGTTGCCCCCGACAATTACCATACCACCACGATATTCCCTGAATATTTCAAGGTAGAAGGTACGTGGATTCTTGCGCAAAAAAGTCGGATGGATTGCCTTGCTGTTTTTGAAAACGGAAACATCGCAGTGCGAGAACTGCGCCACCTCAAAAAAGGAGACCTCGTTTTTGTGGGGCGCGACGAAGACGGGAGCCAGGGCATCTATGTGCATCCCCATGGCTTCGGTAATGCACCCAAGATAAACGGAGATAGCTTTGCCTTTCGCCAGGGGCGCAGTCGAGAAACCGCCTTTTCCATGGACTACGATTTCCTCTACGAACAACTGCGCTACGAAAAAGAACACGGGCATATCGTTTGGGTCGTAGGACCAGCGTGCACCTTTGATACCAACAGCCGTGATGCCTTTTCACGCCTGTGCAAAAACGGCTACGTACACGCTTTGTTGGCAGGTAACGCCCTTGCCGTTCATGATTTGGAAGCCGCCTACAAGGGCAGCGCGCTCGGGCAAGACCTCTACACGCAAACCGCCTATCCCAAGGGACACTACAACCACCTTGACACCATCAATCGGGTGCGGCAGGCAGGCTCTATCGCTGCGTTCATCGAACAAGAAAACATCCGTGATGGCATCATGCATTCCTGCACCGCCCACAACATTCCCTATGTTTTAACAGGCTCTATTCGCGACGATGGCCCATTGCCTGAAGTGTATGGGGATGTATACGTCGGGCAAGACGCGATGCGCGAACACATTGCCCAAGCAACAACCCTCATTTGCATGGCGACCACCTTACACTCTATTGCTGCTGGAAACATCACGCCCTCTTTTCACGTCATGCCCGACGGCAAGCTTCGCCAAGTCTATTTTTATGTCGTGGATATTTCAGAATTTGCGGCGAACAAACTGGGAGACCGAGGAAGCCTTTTGGCGAAAAGCATCATCACCAACGTGCAAGATTTCGTCACCCAAACGTGCAAGAACCTTGTTCCTTGATAGCCGCTTGATAGCCGTTTGACGGCTTCCTGCGAGTTTCCTGACGCGTCACGGAATCCCCGATAACTACTTACCCTCCACGCTCCGATAACTTTGCACTTTGCCCCTCCCATAACGAACAATGAGAGGGGCAAAGCTTGCAGGGTCGGCTTGGTTGGTTTGCCTCAGTGCTGTCAGTCTACTCGGCAACTGCCACGTTACGAGGTGCTACTCAGCAGCGTTGTTTGGTAGCTAGCCATCACTTCCCCTCTTTGCTATTCCTCCTATCATCGGAAGAACAGCTTGAGCACAAACCGCAAGCGACAACGGAATGGAGTACTGGTCAGTTGCCACCATCGGACCGGCAAAATCCTGAGTAACTAACAAGACGATGAGCACCTCAACGAACACAATTGCCGCAATCAAAAGAAGGGGTAAGTTCAGGGAAATGCCTCTTTTGCTTCTGCGTGGTTTCGCCGATTTTTCAACCGCCGCTTGACGGCTATTCTCGCGATTAAGCAAGAAAGCAACCCGCGCTTCAGGCGTCATAATGTCCCAATCTCTTTGGTCGATAGGCTCTTCAATATGCTCTTCGGGTTTGCGTCTTGTGAAGAAATATGAAAGAGCAAAAAGTGCTACCAACAGTCCCGAAAGAACAACCGCGCAAAGATTGAACAAGGACCAAGTATCGAGCCGCAAGCTAAAAGGCGCTGGTTCCTCTTGCTCGACTTGAGCGGGAGGTGTCGGGGGCTCAGGAACAGGTGTCGGCTCTTGCGCACGTGGAGCTTCAGGCTCAGGCACAGGTGTCGGCGCGGGCTCGGGTGCAGGGGTCGGCGTGGGCGCAGGCGTAGGATATACCGTGACATAAACTGGTCCTGAGGTAGACGGCGGAACGATAATCTGCGGCGGGTTGATGATGATTGTTGGAGGCGGCTGAACTGGCGGTATTTCAGGCACGGGAAGCGCTCTCCATTGTGCATATACCGTAACGTCTTCGCTAATCATTGTGCTTGTTGTCAGCATACTGGTAGCGTTTCTGTCCATGCCCCAGAACAAGAATTCATACCCTGACCTCACGGGTGAAATAGGCAGATAGCTCAGACTTGTCGCGGGTTCCACTATATAGATCGCGCTTGGTCCTGTCAGCGTACCTCCGTTGGCATCAAACGCTACACGATAGCGCTTCAGTTCGATAATCGGCTCGCTCCACACGCTTCCTTTAACTCCAACACTTTGGCTGGCAGCAGGAATGGTTTCGATACGGAAGGTGATAGGTTCATAGACACCTTCGCGGGCGGCAAAGCCTGCCGTGCTCACCAAAACAGGTGCAAGGGTTGGTTTGGAGGCGACCAGCTTCACAACCTCAACCGAAGCGGCATCAATGAAGGCTGCTTGTCCACCATTGAGAATCCTTTGAGCATCTTCATCACTTACTGAAAAATGATTAGCCAAAAGCGCATAACTTGAATCTTTGTCGCCCGAATCAATCACGTCGGCATCAACTACGCGCGCTACAGCAGCCTTGGTGGTCGTGTGCCCTGGAGTCGTCCAAACAATCGGGTAGGTGCTCGCAGGAGCATGAGCGCTATATCCCGATGGGCGCTCAACCCAGTTGACAACAAGAGGCTTACCCTCGATATCAAATGCTTCCGCATAAGAAAGATTCCTTGCCTGATTTTCACTTCCGTCGACATCAGCACTTGCAATCACGAAGTCACGCGCGCCGATGATGATATCATCATCAGGATCAATATAGTAGCGCCCGTCAGTTATCACCACAGCACGGGTTGCCGTAGTGGTGTTGTTGTGGCTATCCATAACCGAATACTCAACCTGCCAAACACCGATGTTTGCTTGGTTGAGAGCAACGCCGCCCTCAACAACAGCGCTCGTCTGTGCCCACAGGTTTCCATCCTCGACATCCATAACCGTCATATAGGCTTTGAGCATGGCAGCCGTAATGGGTCTTGAATCTGCACTTTGCTCTAGGATAAGCGGGCGTTGCTGGAATTCAATAACGGGAGAATTGCCGTAGTTGATGCTGAAAGTTACCGTAACACGGATATCGGTGTGATCCTTTACTGCGAACACAACTTCGTATTCCCCTCCAGCAACAATCGAATGTCCCAAAGCCCCTATTTGGTTGCTGAGCACCACCACATCCCAGTCAGCCAAAGCACCTTTTATCTCCCATGCTTCTGCTTCTGCGCGCGCAATAAGAGCACTTGCTGCAGAGGTAGTGCCAACAAAACTTGGTGCTTCGTTTAGAGTCAGTGTTGCATTTTTCGCACCAACCACATAGCGAGTTGTGCCGACAAAGCCATCGTCAATAACATCTTTGTCAATAACTTTAGCGGTAATATCAACTCTTGGATTTCCTTCATACCCAGGTTCAGGGCCAGTGATGCCCACGACAATAGGACGGTAGTCGCCAGGGGTGTCGGTATAGCCTGCATTATTGTGAACAGTTAAGAGATAATCAACCGAGGTGATAACAAGCGGGTCTTCTGTGGTAACACGTTGTTCCATCCGCTTTGCTTGGGCATTCGATTCGCGCAAAACTTCCGCATTGCTGCCATCCATGCTCTTTGCAAGCACGACAAAACTTTGCGCCTTGACCCCATAGTCACCATCCCAAACCCATGAGCCATCGTTGACCATGACCCAGTCTCTCTTGACCGTTACGTTGCCGTCAGAGTCAACAACTCTGTAAGCAATTTCTTGCAAATCGGCTATGCTCAAATCAATCGCATCGGCTTTCTTAACGAAATCACTACCTGACATAACACCCCACTCGATATTAGTGATGGTGATGTCCTCAACGTCAGTTGCTCTCACGTCCCCTGAGCCTAAAGGATCCTTACCATGAATATAGTCCCACTCGATTGGCAAGAAGTATTCGGGCTTATAATTCGGATGTGACGCACCACCTTCAGCCGTCCAAATAGTGCGCAGTGCAGGGGTGTGAATCACGGGGTAGTTGCCATTAGATATCGTGACATTTATCCAAACAAAAGCACTCTTGTCCTCGTTTACCCAAATTTTAACCCGAACAACGCTTGGATAATCGGCGTCACTTTCAAGAGCGAATATTGCCGTCTTGAACCCGCCATCATCGGCAAGCGCCAAAGTTCCTGCGTGCGAAAGATAGCTATCTGCGCGCAGATAGCTTGCTGCACCCGAACGCTCAAAGAAGACGGCATCGTAGGCAGCACCACTCATTGCCTGCAGGCTCAAAGCGTCTTTAATATTGATGCGAAAATCTCTCGCTTCAATCGAATAGAGCTCCCCGTTACCTACCTTCGCATCGGTCACCCGACCAGTAATATCACGAGTAAGAGTTGCGTCCTCTCTTACCCCTATCTTAATAGGATGCGTTCCTTTCACAGAACCAAATGAACCGATACTTGTAACTATGGCTGTGGCAGGTAAACCTTCTAAAGTCCACGCTTGCGCATTGGATTGCTCAAGAATGAAGGCTTCTGTGGTTTGCACATCTTTGAGTTCGACAACGAAGGATTGCGCCCGCAAGATATACCTGCCCTTAATAATCGAACCATCGTTGATGATGAGTGCACGAGTTACGCTGCTCGTAAAACCATTATTGTTCGTCACTGAATACGTCACGGAAGTAACTGAAGCAACGCCCCACGAAATGCTCGGTAATTGTTCATTCCCCGAAGCATCAGGATTGACAACAACCCTACTTGTTAAATTACCATCGTTGTCATCGCCCGCCGTAACACCACTCATAATCTCCGCACGAGTAAGCGTGTCGGTGCTTCCCAATTTATAGGAATACTCAAGCGGCGTTGGCGTTGCCTCAATCCACGGTAAAACATCCGCACCAACTGTTACGGTCAGGTTTGCCAAAGCATTACCGCCTGGGTCTGAAACAACCACGGTATACCTTCCAACCTCAGCTTTAAAACCGCCCTTGTCAGCAACAACAGGCATCAGTGTTTCAAGCGTACCGCTTGGGCGCGTAACTTCTGCCCCCGCACCAAGGGCGCTCAATAGTTGTGCGTCGGTGGTGATGGCTTCGGCTTCCCAAACCTCTAGTTCAATGTTGTTACCGTAGACATAATAGCTGTCCTTGTCAGGATCACTTGGCCCCACCACAATGACATCGGCATCAATAACTTTTCCTGTGATTGCCTTCGATATCAGAGTGCTGTCAAAATCGGTACCGTTTATCGTGATGTGGTAGGTATCCACCGCAGCGCGATATCCTCCTGCGTTCCCCACGGATACATCAGGAATAACCTCATTAGTTTCACCATCGAAAAGTTTTGCGCCTGATTTTTGCAATATTTCAGTATTGATAAGAGATGAATTGGTGGTCACATCAGCAAGTCTGGTTACGAAAGATTCCGCATACAAGAGACGATTTTGACCAACCGTATAGCGCCCATCATTGACAACCACAACGCGCGTTGGATTCTTTTCAGGATGGTTGGAATCGGAGTCAACAACATCATAGGTAAGCTTGTATCTGCCAACTCGGCTCAGGTCAACATCACCTGTTATTGCATCAGCAGTATAGGTCACCAAGTGCGTGATGTCTTTGTCCTCTTCATCCCAAGCACTCACATCAAAAAGCGGGCTGTATTGCGCTGCTGTGATGGCATTCGTCGGCGCAGCGCCACTGCCAATCCAGACTTCGAGCGGTGTAGAAGCGGTGATAGTTGGGCGAGCACCCTGGCTGACCGTGCCCGTAACACCAATCTTTTGTAAGGTCTCAGGAATGCCGTCAATTCTAAAGCTAATTGGGGAATACGCTCCTTCGGCGGCGGCAAATCCCGCCGTGTTATACAGCAGCGGCACCCGTTCCGAAAGAGTAGAAACCAACTTGATTACTTCTACCTGAGCAGCAGCAATATAGGCATCTGAACCACCGCGGATGATGGCGCCTGCATCTTCCATATTCACCGAAAAATGATTACCCATAATGGCATAGCTTGAATCCTTATCGCCAGAATCAATCACGTCAGCATCGACCACATGAGCCGTGATTGCCTTAGTGGAATTGCGTCCCATTGCTTTCCAGGTTATAGGATAATCCCCCCGAGCAGCCCCTGCCCCATAGTTGGCAGGATGTTCTGTCCAGTTGACCGCAAGACGGTTGCCGTCGATATCAAATGCTTCAGCATAGGAAAGACCTCTTGCTTGATCTTCGCTTCCGTTTATGTCCTTGCTTGCTGCAACATAATCGCGCGCACCGATGATGATATCGTCATTCGTGTCAATGTAGTAGCGGCCGTCAGTTATGACTACGGCACGACTTGCCGTAGTGGTGTTGCCATGACTGTCAGTAACCGAATAGTCAAGCTTCCAAACACCGATATTCCTTTGATTAAGATTCGGTGGTGCGCCGCCAACGGTTACCGTAGTTTGGTTCAAAAGGTTTCCATCCTCTACATCCCATACCGTCATGGCAGCCTTCAAATCGGCTTCGGTCAAAGGCTTTGAATTCAAAGTCTGCTCTAATACAAGCGGGGATTGATTAAAGTGAATCTCAGGAGAGTTGCCCGAAGACAAGGTGATGGTCACGGTAACGAAGATGTCATCTTGACCCACGGGAGCAAACACAACTTCATAAACACCGTTGGGAACAATCGGGTAACCCGTTGCCCCAATCTGATTGCTCACCAGCTTCACCTCGTAAGGATTGAGGGCAACACCTGGAATCTTCCACGCTTGTGCTCCCGTAGCAGCAATCAGCTTTTCGGTAGCGCCCGCGCCAATTCCTGTAACATTAGCTGCTTCATCAAAAGCGACACTACCATTGCTGGCGGCTATGGTGTAGCGCGTAGCATTCTTAAAGCCATCAGCCAACTGGTCATGTTCGACAACCTTAGCTCTAAGAGCAAGGGCGGCGTGTCCTGTGTAGCCTGCCTCA
>WRIS01000004.1 GCA_009782615.1 Eggerthellaceae bacterium
GACCTATCTGGGGCGAGCCTTACAGCTTAGCCCCCAACCCTGACTCGATGCGCTATGACATTAGCTTAGGGATGTTTGCACCTTCTGAAATAAAGAGACTCAATGTTCAGATGCAGGTCAACCCTGCCATGGATAACGATTACCAAAACCTTCTTGGCTTGATAGGGTGGGTATGGACAGCAGAAGTACCTGATGATCCGCCCCCACCGCCGCCACCCCCGCCGGAGGAGCCACCGCCACCTCCGCCACCATCGCCACCGGTGGTAGATCCACCTCCTCCACCGGTGGTCCCCAAAACAGGGGATGCAACTCCGATTTTACTTTGGGGATGTGTGATGGTCGTAAGTGGAGCAGCGCTGGGCTTTGCCCTGCGCAGGGCACGGCGGCAAGAAAGCCGATGAGTAGTAGATTGAGTAGTAGAAAGATCGGCGGGTAACAGGTTCGCGTCGCCTTGTTACCCAGCCCCCCGACAGGAGGACGATCACGTAGGGGCGAAGGATATTCGCTTACCGACCTCTTGTTAGCGTGGGGAATAATACAGACGAAGCAACCTATCTGGTTGGTGAATAGGTCACGGTTGGTGGCTTGAGGGGTTGGGTTGCTTCGTCGCTATAAAAGACGCCTTAAAAGACAATAACTAATTTGCGTTATACAACTGGGACGGTTCTTCTTGTGCCACACAAGGAGAACCGATCCCGTTATGGGGGAGCTTATGAAGGGAGGGGTGGTGTCCGTTCCCCATAATGACGAGCAAGAGGGGGAAGGAAAATTGTCCGCTTGGCGGGGGAAAATTGTTCCCGCAACAGCGAGCAAGTTATGGTACACTACGTAGGCTGTTTTCAAGAGAGGAAAATTCCTCCACCTGGTTCGGCGCTTAAAGTTGCTGATGGGTCATGCGAATACTGCCGAATTTTCGGCGCGGTAGTCTGTGAGCCCGAAGCGTTTTTGATGCGCTACGGGTTTTTTTATGACAGCGGCGCTCGTGCGCCAAAGAAGGAGGTGAGCGCGATAGCTGCTCAAGAGCCGCGGCTCAACGAAGAGATTACTGTTAAGGAATGTCGCTTAATTGGCTACGACGGTACGCAGATGGGGATTGTTCCTATCGAGCAAGCCCAGCGTTATGCCGATGACGAAGGTTACGATTTGGTGGAAATTGCGCCGAATGCCGACCCCGTTGTATGCCGTATCATGGATTACGGGAAATTCAAATACGACCAGGCTATCAAGGCAAAACAGGCGCGCAAGAATCAGAGCAAAATCGAAACCAAGGAAATGAAATTCAGACCCAAGATTGATGTGGGCGACTATACGACCAAAAAGAAGCACATCCTGCGCTTTTTGGATGCAGGGAACAAGGTGAAAATAACCATTATGTTCCGTGGTCGCGAAATGGCACATCCTGAACAGGGATTAAGTATTTTGGAGCGTTTGGCGGAAGACTTGAAGGATTCCGCAATTATTGAGGTTCAACCGAAGATGGAAGGGCGCAACATGCACATGTTGATATCGCCTTTGCCCTCCACGGTGGCAAAAAAGAAAAAGACTGTCGAAAAACAAGAAGAGGATGAAAATCTTTTGGAAGATTTCTCGCAAGAAGTAGAAGAAGGGAAGGAAGAGTAATGCCAAAGATGAAAACCCATCGCGGCACCGCAAAGCGATTCCGCGTTACCGGTTCCGGTAAAATCATGCGCGCAAAGGCGTACAAGAGTCACATTCTGACCAAGAAAAGCCCCAAGCGCAAACGTAATTTCCGTCATGAGACCGAGGTTGCAACGGGAGACCAGAAAACTGTCGCCCGCAATCTGGGGCTTCGCTAGAGCAAGGAGGGGTGAGTTATGCCTCGTGTAAAACGTGCAGTATCTGCCCATAAGAAACGTCGTGTCGTTCTCGGTCGGGCGAAGGGGTACTACGGTGCGAAGTCCCGTTCTTATCGTGCTGCGAAAGAACAAGTACAACATTCGCTTCAGTACATGTATCGCGACCGTCGCAACAAGAAGCGTGAAATTCGCCGTCTGTGGATTACGCGCATCAATGCGGCTGCCCGCATCAATGGTTTGTCCTATTCGGTGTTCATGAATGGACTCAAGAAGGCAGGCGTTCAGCTTGACCGCAAGGTGCTTGCTGATATGGCAGTAAACGACCCCGTGGCTTTTGCGGCCGTGTCTGATGTTGCGAAAAAGGCGCTTGCGTAGGCTTGCGTAACCTTGGATAAGTTTGCGAGGGTAAATTTTTCCAGCAATTTTAAGTACTTTTAGAAATTCTTTAGCTTCAGTCCCTAAGAGCAGGTGCTTTTGGGGACTGAATGTTTTTCAAACCTTTCTTGATACTCTTTCACCCTGCGAAGATACATAGTAAGCTGAAGGTAGCCAAAAAACGAGGAAAGAAGAAGCTATGATCAATACGTTTTGTAAGGCTCCTCTTCACGAAGTTACGCGCGAACTTGCCGTCGTTGCCCAGGGACAAAAAGCGGCGGATACGGTGATTCTCAACGCGAAACTTATCAATGTGTGTACCGCAGAAATTCAAGAAAGTTATTCGATTGCTATAGTGTGCGGGCGCATTGCCTATGTGGGCGAAGACGCGACGCATTGCATTGGCGAGGACACGCAGCTTATTGATGCTGCCAACCGTTATGTGGCTCCTGGGTTTTTGGACGGGCATATCCACGTGGAATCGTCCATGCTTTCTGCTTCGCAATATGCTCGTGCGGTAGTGCCCCACGGGACGGTGGCTATTTTTTGGGATCCGCATGAAGTGTGCAACGTGTTGGGGTTTGAGGGCGTTAAACTCATGGCTAAAGATGCCGCGCGCACGCCGCTGAAAGCCATGATTGTTATGCCTTCATGCGTTCCTGCTGTCCCTGGTTTCGAAGATACAGGTTCGGCGATTTTAGCAGACGATGTTGCCGAAGCAATGAAGCTTGACGGTGTTGTGGGGCTGGGAGAAATGATGAATTTCCCTGGGATACTTTTTGGTGACACGAATGCGCATGATGAAGTAGCAGCAACGCTTGAAGCGGGAAAAATTGTAACGGGACACTATTCGGTGCCCGAAACCGACCAAGGCTTGAATGCCTATATTTCTGCGGGGATTCGCTGTTGTCATGAATCGACGCGCTTCGAAGATGCGCTTGCAAAAATGCGTCTGGGCATGTATGCGCAGTTTCGTGAGGGGTCGGCATGGCATGACCTTCATGAGCTTGCGCGCGTTATCACGAACCCTCCGTGCGAAGGCTTTGATACGCGCTTTGCTTGCCTTATTTCTGACGATACGCACCCGAACACCCTTCATTCGGTGGGGCATCTTGACCACATCGTAAAGCGGGCAATCGAAGAAGGCATCGAGCCGATAACGGCGATTCAGATGGCTACGATAAACACGGCTCAGTGTTACCAGCTTGACCACGAAATGGGCTCAATAACACCAGGCAAGTGTGCCGACATTGTTTTCCTTGAAGATTTGGAACAGTGCAAAGTTGCGCTCACGATGATTGATGGTGTGGTTGTTGCGCAAGAGGGCAAGGAACTCTTTGAGCTGAGTCCTTTTGAATATCCTGAATGGGCGACACATTCCATGCATATCAAGCAAGAGATACGTGCAGATTCTTTCAAAATAGCCGCACCTGTCGGGGCGGGAGATAAGGTATTGGTTCGGGCTATTGAAGTTATTCCTGCGCGGGTAGGAACCGTGGAATGTTTCGTTCATTTGCCAGTTGTGGCAGGCTTTGTTGAGTCAGATGTGGAAAGCGACGTTTTGAAAACTTTTGTGTTTGAACGCCATCACAACACGGGTACCTTCGCCTATGGATTCGCAAAAGGCTTCGGTATTGAATCGGGCGCAATGGCTTCAACTGTTGCCCACGATGCGCATAATTTGTTAGTGCTGGGCACCAACGATGAAGATATGGCGCTTGCTGCCAATACCCTTATCGAATCGGGTGGGGGAAGCGTGGTGGTGAAGGACGGCAAGGTGCTCGGTCTTATTGCACTTCCTGTTGCTGGGCTCATGAGTAACGATTCTTTAGAAGAAGTTGCATCAGCGGTGGCTGCCGAAGAAGAAGCTTGGGAAAAAATCGGTTGTACGATGCCGTCTCCTTTCATGACGATGGCTTTAATCCCGCTTGCGTGTCTCCCTGAATTGCGACTGACGAATCGGGGGCTGGTTGATTGTCGCAGCTTTGAATTTGTAGACTTGTTTGTGGATGAGGAAGCGAACGAGGAAACGGCGGTACGATAGGCGGTACGATAGGCGGCACGATAGGCTGCACAGCAGAACGAGGAAGAGGGTGTGCAATAAAAAACCCACACCTTGTAAGCGATGCGGGTCTTTAAATTTTGTGGTGCCCCCAACGGGAATCGAACCCGTGTCTCAGCCTTGAAAGGGCCGTATCCTAACCTCTAGACTATGGGGACAGGCTTTCTGCTTTTTGTAAAACTGCGTCGATGTAGCCGATGCAAGCGATGCAGCTGATGCAGTCAAAAAAGCAGCTTGAATATTCTCACACAGCATGCCGCTTAATGCAAGGCATATTTCCAACCTTTTCCAACCTTTTCCGACAGGCTCTTAGGTGTCATTCGGCTTTTTCTGTATAATCTAAAAGCGAGGTAAACATAAGCGTTTGTGATTATAAAGAAAGAACAGCGGAGGACTTTATGGAAAACATTAATGAAAACCAAGACTGCGTAGAAAACATCGCTTCGTCGATGGGCGGCAAAGGGTCTGCGTCAGAACAAGTTTCTCGGCGTGGCTTTGTTAAGCGGGCGGCTGTTGGAGCGGCGGCGCTTTCGCTGACAGGCATTTTAGCTGCTTGTACAGACGATTCAGGCGAAGGCGAAAGCGGCGAAGGCGGGGCTTCGGACAATGTTTTGGCACCGACGAGCGCCCCAAGTGCCGAAACGGGAAATAACTTTAACATCATGCCTGATTCCACGACGGTCGTGGGAACCACCTACGAAAACCTTATTTCTGCAATGACAGGCGAAACGGGAGCAACCACGAAATACAGCGCGTATTCAAAAGTGGCAGATAAAGAAGGATTTCCGCAGATTGCGCGGCTGTTTGCCTGTGCAGCTGATGCCGAAAAGATCCACATTGAACTCGAATACGCGCTTGCGTTAGAGATTGACCCTACTACTGAAAGACCGCCAGCACCTCAGGTTGAGACGCACGAAAGTGACATCAATCTTATTTTCGGCGCGCAGGGCGAAATCTATGAGACTTCTGATATGTATCCTTCCTTTATCAAGGTGGCTCAAGAAGAGGGCAACGAAGCGGCAGTGGAAGTGTTTACGCGCGCGAAACTGGCAGAAGCCTATCATGCCGAGCGCTATATGGATGCTTACAACACCATTGATACCCCCACCGACGAGCATTACTATCTATGCCCGATTTGTGGCTATATTCATAAGGGTGAGGGTGTCAAGGCTTGTCCTATTTGCCTTACTCCGAAAAGCAGATTCACGACGTATTAGGATTTTTGCCCATGTCACTTTCTATCGGTATTGTCGGGCTTCCTAATGTAGGGAAGTCGACTTTATTCACCGCATTGACCAAGAAAGGCGGGCTTGCCGCCAACTATCCCTTTGCCACCATCGACCCCAATACGGGGGTCGTGCCCGTGCCCGATGCGCGTCTTGATGCACTGGCGCGCATCGACAATCCTGCGAAAATTGTTCCTGCTACGGTTGAGTTCGTGGACATTGCTGGCTTGGTGGCAGGCGCATCGCTTGGGGAAGGTTTGGGGAACCAGTTCCTTGCCAATATTCGGGAAACGGATGCGATTTGTGAAGTGGTGCGCTTCTTTGGCGACCCTGATGTGGTGCATGTAGCGGGTAAGGTTGACCCAGCAAGTGATGTTGAGACCATCAAGACCGAATTGATTCTTGCTGACATGGCTACTATCGAAAAGGCGTTGCCGCGTCTGGAAAAAGATGCAAGGCGCGACAAGAATCTTGAAAAGAAGTTTGCTCTAGCTCAAAAAGTACTTGAGGGCTTGAACGATGGACATCGGGCGCGCAGCCTTTCTTTGAGCGAAGAAGAAAAGGCAAGCTTGCATGATTTGCATTTGCTTACCATGAAGCCGATGCTCTATCTTGCTAATGTCGACGAGGATCAACTCGGTGCAGAACTTCCCTTGGTGGACAATACGACTCCTATTCCTCTGTGTGCAAAGATTGAGGCGGATTTAGCTGAGCTTGACCCGTCTGAAGCGGCTGAATATTTGGAAAGCTTAGGGCTTTCCGAAAGCGGGTTGGCGCGGTTGGTGCGTGAGGCTTATCGCTTGTTGGGTTTGCAATCCTATTTCACCAGTGGCGAAACGGAAACGCGGGCTTGGACCATTCCTATTGGAGCAAAAGCACCAGCTGCGGCAGGTGTTATCCATTCTGATTTCGAGCGAGGGTTCATCAAGGCAGAAACAGCAAGCTATGCAGACTACGTTGCTTTTGAAGGCGAAGCGGGGTGTCGGGCTGCGGGCAAATTGCGCCAAGAGGGCAAGGAATACGTGGTGCAAGATGGTGATGTCATGCACTTCAAGTTCAACGTGTAGTGCTGGTTTGCTTGAGAGCTTAGAGAGTTACGGAAAACGCAGAGAAATGGCAGTGAGGCGATAGCATGACGTATCTTGGCGAGGATATTCCGAAACTTGGTTTTGGGTTGATGAGACTTCCCAAGACTGACAGAAATAACGATACTTCTATCGATATCGAACAAGTGAAAGACATGGTCGATATCTTTATGAATGCAGGATTTACCTACTTCGACACTGCCTTTGGCTATCATGGTGGCTTTTCAGAAGTTGCCGCAAAAGAGGCAATCGTTGCGCGCTATCCGCGGGAAAGTTTTCAGCTTGCAACGAAGATGCCTGCTTCATCTGCCCGTAGTGCTGAAGCTGCTCATGCGATGTTTTATACCTCTCTTGAGCGCAGTGGTGCGGGGTATTTCGACTACTATCTTATGCACAATATGGGCGGTACGCGCACAGCACTTTTCGAGAAATACGGCATTTGGGATTTTGTTTCTGAGCAAAAAGAAAAAGGGCTTATCAAGCACTTCGGATTTTCATTTCACGATAAAGCAGAGCCGCTCGAAGCGTTGTTAAAGGCGCATCCTGAAGCTGAATTTGTGCAGCTGCAAATCAATTATGCGGATTGGGAAAGTCCCGTTGTTGAAGCGCGAAAATGCTATGAGGTAGCACGTGCTTTCAACAAGCCAATTATCATTATGGAGCCCGTGCGCGGAGGGTCCCTTGCGACCTTGCCCACTTCGGTTGCTGACGTTTTCAAGGCGGCTGACTCGGCTGCTTCGCTTCCTTCCTGGGCGTTGCGCTTTGCTGCTTCCAAGGAAGGAATTATCACGACGCTTTCAGGGATGTCAACGCCTGAACAAGTTCACGAAAATGTTGCGCTCATGCGCGATTTCAAGCCGCTTACTGCCGAAGAGCATCAGGTGATAACAAAAGCGCAAGAGGCGCTTGAGGCGCTTCCTAATATAGCCTGTACGGCGTGTAAGTATTGTCTTGAAGAATGCATCGAGGGCATTCAGATCCCCAGCATTCTTTCGACCTTGAATACCTATCTTAAGTATGAAAATCTTGAAGGGGCGCGCAGAGGTTATGGGTTTGCCACGATGCGTGTAAAGGCTTCGGCAT
Organism: Eggerthellaceae bacterium; assembly: GCA_009782615.1. Classification (GTDB taxonomy): domain Bacteria; phylum Actinomycetota; class Coriobacteriia; order Coriobacteriales; family Eggerthellaceae; genus WRIS01. Next base: position 7,649 of record WRIS01000004.1, read on the forward strand.
GCACCGAGTGTGGTGCGTGCGAGCGTGTTTGTCCGCAGCAGATAGCCATTATTGATGAGTTGAAACGAAGCGTGGAGTTGCTCGAAAATTCTTAAAAGTGAGGGGTGCGGCGCATTGGTGGTGCAAGGGATTGTTGGCAGCTATTGTAGGGCGCGGTCATGTTGACGCTTGATGAATTTTGCGAGAAGCACTCTCAAGTAGCCCTTGCTTTTTCAGGTGGCTGCGATTCTACCTATTTGCTTTTTGCCTTGATTGACAGGGCAGTACGAGTGAAGGCGTACTTCGTGAGTTCTGCCTTTCAGTACCCTTTTGAGCGGGGCGATGCTCTTCGTGCGGTGCAAGAAAGCGGCGTTCCCTTCGAGGTGATTGAACTTGATATACTTGTCCAAGAAGCGATTTGTGCGAACCCGCCCGAGAGATGCTATCTTTGTAAGCGTTTCATTTTTGGGGAAATCAAAAAGCGTATGGCGCGCGATGGTTTTGAGGTGTTGGTGGACGGCACGAATGCTACCGATGACCCCACGCGACGCCCTGGTTTTCGGGCTTTGGAAGAGATGGGTGTGCTTTCTCCTTTGCGGCTTGCAGAGCTTAGCAAAGATGAAGTGCGCAGTGCTGCGCGGGAGCGCGGATTGTTTACGGCAGATAAACCAAACTTTTCTTGTCTTGCAACAAAAGTTGAAACAGGAACACTGCTTGACGCGCGGCTTCTTGGTGAGGTATTACAACGAGAAATTGATACGAAAGACGAGGTAAGACAATGGAACTCCTCGAATTAGAGGTGTTGATAAACGCGGTGGCAGAAGGCTCGGTCGCGCCCGATGAAGCCTTGTCCCGCTTGCGCAGCGCCCCGTTTACCGACTTGGGTTATGCAAAAATAGACAACCATCGAGGTATTCGCCAAGGGGTTGCTGAAGTCATCTATGGGGAGGGCAAAACAGCCGAGCACATTGTGGGCATTTGCCAATCGATGTTGAAAGAAGGGCAACAGCGCATCTTGATTACGCGGCTGGCGAAAGAGGTCGCCGAAGTTGTGGCGCAGGAATTGAATGCGACAGGTGTGCAGGATGCAACGCAGGATGCGGCAGGTGCGCGGGATGCGACGCATGGTGCGCGGGATGCGGCGCAGGGTGCGATGTTTACCTACCATGAACTTTGTCGGGTTGGAATTGTGGGGAATTTCCCCGAGCCAAATGGCAATGGTGTGGTGGTGATAGCGGCAGCTGGCACGAGCGATTTGCCGGTAGCAGAAGAAGCCGCACTGACCGCCGAAGTGTTAGGCAATCAGGTGGTGCGCCTTTACGATGTGGGGGTTGCAGGTATTCATCGCTTGTTAGCCCATACTGAGGATATTTTGAACGCAAGCGTTATCGTGGCGGTTGCAGGAATGGAGGGCGCTTTGCCCAGCGTCGTTGCAGGTATGGCAAGCGTTCCTGTTATTGCGGTGCCTACGAGTGTTGGTTACGGTGCCTCGTTTAAGGGGATTGCAGCACTTTTAGCAATGCTGAATTCTTGTGCAAGCGGGGTTTCGGTCGTCAACATCGACAATGGGTTTGGTGCTGGCTATCAAGCATCACTCATCAATCATTCAAAGATTTAGGAGTGTGTGAACAGGGAATGGAGCACTATGCTTAAAATCCACCTTGATTTGACGCGCGATGCAAGACGGCAGTATATACACGCTGATTTGCTTGGGCGTCTTGACGAGCAAGCTCGCATGTCCGTTGAAGAACAGCTTGCCTTGGCGGGCGTTCCCGATAATCATCACCATGACTTAAACGAAGTTCTTGAAACGATAAGCCTGCTTCACGTAAGCGACCAAGTTAAAAGCGATATGCGCGCCATTTATCGCATTCTTGCCGAAGCTGAAGCGCAGGTGCATGGTTGCGAAGTTGAAAAGATTCACTTTCATGAGGTGGGCAGGGCTTCTTCGATTATGAGTGCGCTGGGCATTTGTCTCGCCGTTGAAGCGCTTGCTCCCGAGCAAATTAGTGCAACTTCGGTGCAAATTGGCAGCGGTTCGGTGCAATGCGCTCACGGCTTGCTTGCTATCCCTGCGCCAGCGACCGCGGCTATTCTTGCAACGGGCATTCCGACGCACGAAACACTTCTTGAAGGGGAACTGTGCACGCCCACTTCTGCGGCAATCATCAAACACTTCGTACAAACATTCATTTAAGGAAGAGCTGGGGGGTGTCAAGGGGAACATTCGCGAACCAAGGGCAAGGAAGGCTTTGCGACTCTTGTCGTAATTTCTCGTGTTTTCCTAAGTTTTCCCATATTGTTTTTTTGTTTAGAGGGTAGCTTTGCTATCATATAAATTTGCGTTTTGTCGGGAACAGAAAGCACGCCCGATTGCTACGATATGCACAGACGAACAGGAACTTTCATGACACAACCACTGAGCGAAAAGGACGTACGCGCTATTGCCCAATACGTGCGCATTGGCTTGCCCGAAGAAGAAATCGGGCAACTTACCATTGATTTGAACAACATTATCGAAAGTCTCGAACCCATAACTGCCTATAATTTGAATGGTGTTGAGCCGACGTATCATCCCATCGATGGGCTTTCAAACGTCATGCGTGAGGATACAGAAGGAACAAGCTTCACTCAAGAAGAAGCCCTGGCCAATGCAGCAAAGCACCAAGACGGTTCTTTTGTGGTGCCAGCGATTCTTGGTGGGGGTGATGCTTCATGACGAACTTCGCAGCATGGAGCGTTCGTGCGATACAAGACGGACTTGCCGCAAAAGATTTTTCCGCAAAAGAAATTGCCGCATCAAGCCTTGAAAACATTGCGCAGACCGACAAAGAAATTCATGCTTTTTTGGAAGTAAGCGAAAACCTTGCTTATGAACAGGCTGAAAAGATTGACGCCGCAATTTCTGAAGGCAAGTTTGCCGAATGCGGCTTTCTTGCAGGCGTTCCCCTTGCATTCAAAGACAACATGAACCAGGTGGGAACGAAAACCACTTGTTCTTCCAAGATGTTGGCGAATTATCAGTCGGCTTATAGCGCAACGTGCGTTGAAAAGGCGCTCGGCGCGGGCGCGATTCCTTTGGGGAAACTCAATATGGACGAATTCGCGTTTGGGTCATCAACCGAAACTTCCTTTTTCGGGCCAACGAAAAATCCTTGGGACACCAGTCGAGTACCAGGCGGTTCTTCAGGCGGCAGCGCAGCAGCGGTTGCTTCAGCGCAGGCGTGCGTGACGCTCGGGAGCGATACCGGCGGCTCGATTCGCCAGCCAGCCAGTTTTTGCGGAGTGGTCGGGCTTAAGCCGTCGTATGGCGTTGTTTCTCGCTATGGTGTGGTTGGATTTGGGTCATCGCTTGACCAGGTAGGGCCCTTAACAAAAACGGTCGAGGATGCAGCGTTAGCCCTCAACGCGATTTCGGGTTTCGATGCGCGCGACTGCATGAGCAAAGATATTCAAACAGACTTCACGAAAAACCTCGACGCAGGCGTTTCGGGCATGAAAATCGGCATAGTACCTGCGTTTATGGAAGCGCCTGGTTTGGAGCGCGAAATGAAGGCGAAAGTTCTCGAAGCGGCATCAAACCTGGAAAAGCTGGGCGCCACGCTTGTCGAGATTGACCTGCCTCATGCCCAAGCTGCCATGAGTGCTTATTATGTGTTAGGGCCTTGCGAAGCGTTTTCCAACCTTGCCCGTTTTGACGCGATTCGTTACGGCTATTGTGATCCGAATCACGGTGACCTTGGTTCTCAGTATGAAGCGAGCCGAGGAAAAGGCTTTGGCATGGAAACTTGCCGCCGCATTATGCTGGGCAGCTATCTTCTTTCTGCGGGGGTTTATGACACCTATTATTACCCAGCGCAGCAGGTGCGCACGCTTATCACCAGCGATTATGCGCAGGCGTTTGAGAAAGTTTCGTGTATTTTAGCGCCAGTTACCCCGACAACGGCGTTTCGCTTCGGCGCGATAAGTGACCCTATGCAGATGTATCTTTCTGACATGTTTACGGTGTCGGTCAATATAGCAGGAAACGGCGCTTTGAGCCTGCCTGTTGGTCTGGGCGCAGATTCCAATTTGCCGACTGGTGTGCAGCTTATTTCTGCGCAATTCAAGGATGAAAATATGCTGCAAGTCGCAGCAGCGCTTGAATCGTGCTATGACGTTTTGCGCATCGCGCCCCCGTTCGCCGAGGGAAAGGTGGGTGCCTAAGATGAAAACGCTTCATGAAGTCTTGAAAGATTGGGAAGCGGTTATCGGTCTTGAGGTTCACACCGAACTGACGACCCTCAACACCAAGATGTTTTGCGGGTGCAAACTTGAATTTGGTGCCGCGCCCAATACTCATACTTGCCCAGTTTGCCTTGGTTTGCCTGGTTCGTTGCCCGTTCCGAATAAAGCGGCGATTGAATCTATCGTGCTTGCGGGGCTTGCGACCAACTGCGAAATCGAAAAGGAATCGATGTTTTATCGCAAGAACTATACCTACCCCGATATTTCGAGCAATTTCCAGATAACGCAAGGTCCCGTTGCCTTTTGTATGCGCGGCTGGATGGATTTGGAAGTGGATGGCGTTGCTGCAAAAGAGCGAGTTGATTTAGCTGAAGCACGTGAGCAAGGAAGCTACACAACGCGCATCGGCATCACGCGCATTCATATGGAAGAAGATGCGGGAAAGCTGAATCATGTGGGCAGCACGGACGGGCGCATTGCGGGTGCAACCCATTCGCTTGTTGACTACAACCGCTGTTCTACGCCGCTTATCGAACTGGTGACTGAACCTGATTTCCGTACCCCCGAAGAAGCGCGGCTTTTCATGCAAAAACTTCGCCAGATTTATCTTTCGCTGGGCATATCTGATTGTTCGATGGAAGAAGGCTCTTTGCGCTGCGACGGTAATATTTCTTTGCGCAGACGCGGTGAAAGTCGCCTTGGTACGAAAACTGAACTGAAGAATATGAACAGCTTTAAGAACCTCCACGACGGGTTGGTGTATGAGATTTGCCGTCAAGCCGAAGTGTTGGAAGAGGGCGGCATCATTTATCAGGAGACGCGTCACTGGGATCCGACTGCGCGTCACACCATCATGATGCGGCTGAAGGAAACGGCAGATGATTATCGCTATTTCCCAGAACCGAATCTAACACCCTTTGTGCTTTCGGATGCGTTTATTGAGGGTATTCGTACGCGACTTCCTGAATTGCCCGATGAAAAGGCGAAGCGTTTCGGGACTGATTTCGAGCTGTCTGCCTATGATGTGCGCCATTTGGTTGAGCATCGCAGCACCTCCAACTTTTTTGAAGCATGTATAGAAGCCGCTGGTGCGGGTGCGGGTGGTGCTGGTGCGGGGACGGGCGACGTGGGCAACGTGGCAAGCGCAAAGCCCCTTGCAAAACCACTTGCGAACCTTATCATCAACGATGTTGCAGGGTATTTGAACGCCAACGACGGCATCGATTTGGCAGATACGGCGCTCACGCCTGCGCGGGCAGTTGAACTCGTTAGGCTGCTTGTGAACGAGACGATTTCTTCAAAGCAGGCAAAGGAAGTGTTTGCGGCAATTCTTGAGGAAGATAAAGACCCCCAGGTTATTGTGAACGAACGAGGGATGGAACAGGTTTCTGACACAGGTGCCATTGAGGCAATCGTGGAAGCGGTGCTTGCCCAAAACCCCGACAAGGTTGCGCAATATCGCGATGGCAAAACAGGCCTCATGGGATTTTTCGTCGGCCAGTGTATGAAGGCTATGGGCGGTCAGGGAAATCCAAAAATCATCAACGAATTGCTTGCCAAGAAACTGGGGTAAGAATGCAATATCGGGAAAATGTTCCCTTAAGTACGCTGACCACCATGCGTTTGGGCGGCGTTGCTAAGTATGTTGTAGAGGCTGTATCTGCCGATGATTTGGTTGCAGCCATCACCTTTGCCCGAGGGCACGCTATGCCCTGGTTTGTTTTAGGCGGCGGTTCTAATGTGGTGGCACGGGGTAATTACGATGGTTTGATTATTCTTAATCGGGTGCGTGGTTTTGAAAAGCTCGCCGAAGATGATGTTTCGGCAACCTACCGTATTGGGGCAGGGGAGATTTGGGACTCAGTTGTTGAACGCTTGGTAGAGGCTGGTTTGAGTGGCATCGAAGCAATGAGCGCGATTCCAGGATACACTGGGTCAACCCCCATTCAAAACGTCGGTGCTTATGGGCAAGAAATTGCCGATACCTTAATTGAGTTGGAAGCCTACGATACTGCTTGCGATGAATTTGTTACCCTGCGTGCTGAGGATTGCGGCTTTTCTTACCGCAACAGTATTTTCAAGAATCCTGAAACTCGCCATCATATTGTCTTGTCTCTTGTTCTGCGGCTGAGTAAGGAATTGCCGATGCCGCCCTTTTATCCGTCTCTTGCGAAATATTTGGAGGATAGCGCGCTTGTAGACGTGACGGCAGCAATCATCCGCGAAGCTGTCGTTGCCATTCGCAGCACCATTTTGCCTGATGAAAAAGAGATTGCCAATGCGGGTTCGTTTTTTAAAAACCCCCTTGTGGACAAAGCGTTAGCAGAAGAGGTTCTTGTGCGATTCCCTGACGCACCCCATTGGGATATGCCCACAGGAAAAACGAAGTTTGCTGCTGGGTGGCTAATTGATCAGGCGGGACTTAAAGGGTACAGCGCTTACGGGTTGCAGGTTTATCCGAAAAACGCGCTTGTAGTAACAAACTTGTGCGCTCAAACAGGCGATGATTTGGACAGATTCACCGCAGAAATTATTGCTGCGGTTTACGAGAAGTTCGGCATAACGCTTGAACAAGAGCCCGAAACTTTGTGACACAAGTAAGCGTCCGAGGATTTGCGTGTGAACTCGAAGCTATAAAATTGATAGTTGAGCAATATAAGGAGTACTTCAAATGGATAAACCAAAATTCAAGCACTGGGAAAAAATTAAATTTAGATGGAAGATGGACGGCAAATCGCTCGATATACCAGGCGTTATCATGACCGTTGATTATGGTGGCAGTCTTGAAATGCTGGGCAAATGCCACTCCTATGATGCCCTTGCAGACAGCGGGTGGTTAGACGAGAAAAGGGTAGGAGAGTTTGCTATTTACAAGCACATTCCCGAAGCAGATGTTTTTCCTATCAGCGAAGAAGAGGCTGCAGCGATAGAGAAAACGTCGTGGTTTGCACAGATGGAAGAGACCCATCTTCTCAAACGACTAAACACTAAGAAAATGGAGTAGTACTCCATTTTTTAGACAAAGAAAAGGAAAAATAGCCATGATGATAGTTTTCTTGGTACTCCTTCTTTTTGTCCTTCTTTCGTGGGTGGCGCTTGTCCTTTTTGTTGCGGCGCTCATCGCGCTTGCTGTTGCAGGCACGGGGTCGGTCGCACTTGCTGCAGGAGGGCTTGTCGGCACAGCGGTCATCAAGGACAATCTTGCTAAAAGACTGGCGTTATTTGCCTGTTTGTCGGTCTTGTTCTTTGCGCTGTGCTGTTTCGGCTTGATGTTTGAATTCCTTTGGGTAGAAGCACGCATTGGCTTCACTATTGCTGGCTGTATGCTGAGTCTTGCAGCGATGGCGTTAGGGATTCTTGGTCTGGTGCAGTCGCTCAAAATAAGTAAGAAACCCCTCAAGGTGATATTCATTATCTTGTTCGTGCTGGTGATAGCTTTAAGCGTGGCGGCAGTAGCTATCTATGCGCTCGTTGCTTTAGTGCCTGCTGAATTTTTAAGCTGGATACGCGACAGTCTCAAAGCGGTTTTGTTTGGATGGGCAATGTAGGGAAAGATTGCGGGTTGAGCCCACAATGACGAAAACGCCCACAATGACGAGGGTGTTTGCAATGGAGCGGGGGCGTAATCCTTGAAGAACCCGCCGCGCAGTGCCGCTCGGGTGCACCACCTGGAAAACACGGGGGACATGGTGTAATATTCTCACTTGAGAAGAAAGGTGCTCCATGAAGGACAAGCATGGTCGCGTAATCGACTATCTGCGCATATCGCTGACTGACCGCTGCAACCTGCGCTGCATCTACTGCATGCCCGAAGAGGGTGTCGGTCAAATGTCGCACGACGACATTTTGCGCATCGAAGAAATCGAGCGCATCGTTGCCGTCGCCGCGCGCATGGGTATCACGCGTATACGTCTGACTGGGGGAGAGCCACTCGTGCGCAAGGGCATTGCGAGCCTTGTTCGCAATCTGGTGAATACCCCTGGCATCGAAAGCGTTGCGATGACCACCAACGGCATCTTGTTGCCCCAATTCGCCCATGAACTGAAAGAAGCGGGACTTTCCCGTGTGAATATATCGCTCGACACGCTTGACGCTGCCCAGTTCAGACAGGTTACCCGCAACGGAAACCTCGAAGATGTGTTAGAAGGAATTGATGTGGCTCTCCGCACGGGATTCAAGCCCGTGAAAATCAATGCGGTTACGGTACGCAGCCTCAACCAGGACTTTTATGAATACGCAAAGCTGTCAATCGACCGTCCGCTTCATGTCCGCTTCATCGAATACATGCCAGTGGGGGAAAGCTCAGGCATCGACGGTGCAGGCTGGGGCAAAAAAGACGTTATCGCCAGCGAAGAGGTCATCGAAATCATCAACACCCGTGCGCAAGCAGAAGGCATGGGTGCCCTCATTCCTGCCGCCAAGCAAAAGCCTGAGGGCTGGGGACCTGCGCGCTATTTTGCATTCGAGGGCGCACAAGGCACGGTTGGATTCATATCGCCCCTTTCGCGTCATTTCTGTACCGAATGCAACCGCTTGCGCTTGACTGCTGATGGCAAGTTGCGCGCTTGTTTATTCTCGGATGAAGAATTTGATGTGCGCGAAGCCTTGCGAGGGGGCAGTGACGAAGCCGTTCAAGAAATCCTTGAACAAGTACTCATGTCAAAGCCTGATGAGCATCATGATAAAGTAGGCACCGCGCGCGGCATGAGCCAAATCGGCGGGTAGGAAGAACAAGGGAAAAGAGAACAGTCATGAGCAACGAAAAACTGACCCACGTCAATGAAAAAGGCGAAGTTCGCATGGTGGACGTCATGCCCAAACCCGACACCGAACGTATGGCTATTGCCGAGGGCTTCATTGCCATGGCGCCAGCAACCTTGGCTTTAATCAGTGAAGGGAAGGCTGCCAAGGGTGACGTTCTTGCGTGTGCCCGCGTGGCGGGGATTATGGCGGCGAAACAAACCTCTTCGCTTATCCCGATGTGTCACCCGTTGAATATCACCAAGGCGCAGGTGGATTGTGCGATTGTTGAAGCAGGTCAGCGTGCGGACGGTCGGGTCGGTATCCATGTTGGAGCCACTTGTGGTGTCACGGGGAAAACTGGTATCGAAATGGAAGCGCTCACTGCAGCAAGCGTTGCCTGTCTGACTATCTATGACATGTGTAAGGCGGTGGATCGCGGCATGGAAATCATGGACGTGCGCCTTGTCCGCAAGGTTGGCGGAAAGTCAGGCCTTTGGCAGCGTGTGTAGGGGAAAGATTGCGGGTCGAGCCCGCAATGACGAATATGTTGGCAACGCGTGTAAGGGCAGGATTGTGGGCACCTAATACCGTGCTACAATATCTCTCGAAATAAAAAGACGAAAGGGCAGCGTATGTCAGGGCACTCAAAATGGGCAACAACAAAACATCGCAAAGCGGCTCAGGACGCCAAGCGTTCGGCGCTTTTTTCAAAACTATCGCGCAATATTACTGTGGCGGCGAAAGAGGGCGGCGATCCGAATCCAGAAAACAACGCTTCGCTAGCTGCTGCTGTTGAAAAGGCGAAAAGCTATTCGCTTCCGAAAGACAAAATCAAAACAGCAATCGACAAAGCGTTTGGAAGCGGCAAGGATGCTGCCAACTACGAAACGGTCATCTATGAGGGCTATGGGCCTGCGGGAGTCGCAGTGTATTGCGAAGCCTTGACCGACAATCGCAACCGTACGGCAGCCGATGTGCGCGCGGCGTTTTCCCATTCGGGAGGCAACTTAGGCACTTCGGGCTCGGTCGCCTTCCAGTTTGAACGCAAGGGTCAAATCATCATCGAAAAGGCGATTTGTGCCGACGAGGACGAACTCATGTTGGCAGTTGCGGAAGCAGGCGGGGATGATTACGAAGATGCTGATGAGGAATGGATTGTTTATACCGCATACGCCGACCTTATGGCAGTAAAAAAGGCTCTTGACGCAGCTGGTGTCGAAACCAAGGGCGCGGAACTGGTCATGATGCCCACCACGCCCACACAGGTAAGTGTTGTTGACGCGAAAAAGGTCATGCGTCTTATCGACAAGTTGGAAGAACTCGAAGATTTACAAAACGTCTATCACACCATGGACATGACCGATGAAATCATAGCGGCGCTTGACGAATAAGGCGTGAGGTTTCGTTTCAAGCAATGAACGCTTTAACCGATACACATATCACTTCTGCACTGAACAGCCTTCTTGCTGGCAGCCCCGTCATTTTCCCTACCGATACGGTGTATGGAATCGGGGTAGCGGTGGGCAAGGCGAAAACCCCGCAAATCCTCTATGACATCAAAGGGCGCGATCACGGTAGTCCGATTGCGTGGCTGGTTGGCAACGTCGATGATTTGACGCGCTACGGGCAAACACCGCCACCGTTTGCGCTCACTTTGGCGCGAGCTTTTTGGCCCGGCCCTTTGACGCTGGTAGTCAAGGCAGCATCAAGCGTGCCTGAGGCTTTTTGCGCGCCCGACCACACGATTGCTCTTCGTATGCCTGATGACGAAGTTGCTCTTGAGCTCATTCGCCGCGTGGGGTCTCCTCTTGCCACCTCTTCGGCAAACGTGAGTGGGCAAGAACCGCCCAAAGCTTTTGAGAACATCAGCCAAGAATTGCTTGCAAGACTCAAAGCGTGCGAAGGCACCTGCCTCAATGATTCTCTGACAAAAAGTGGCATCGCTTCCACGGTGATTGATTGTACGGGAACTTCCCCCGCTATGATTCGCGCGGGCACGCTTTCAATGAACGACATCGCGCACGTTCTCGTGTAAAATACTCTGAGACACTGCAAAAGATTGCGAACAGAAGGTGCGAAGGGGGATTATGCGTTCAGACGAAAGGGTTACACCCGCTACTCCCAGAGTAACCGTCACTAAGCTGGGATTTCTCTCCCAAGACAAAACCACTCAAATCAAGGCGCTCATGTTTTCGCCCGCCAACGGCAAAGGGGTCACCCCCAAGGCCATCATCCACCTTGCTCATGGCATGGAAGAACATAGCGGACGCTACACTGATTTCGCCCATCATCTTGCAAGTCAAGGTTTCGTGGTGTGTGCCGCGGACATGCTCGGACACGGCTTGAGCGTCACCGACTCTGAAAAACTGAGCTGCATACCTGCAAAAAACGGTAAGGAAATCTTACTCGAAGATGTCCATGAACTGCGAAAAACCATTGCCGCACGCTTTTCACGCCAGACTCCCTATTTCGTTTTCGGGCACTCGATGGGAAGTTTCCTCATGCGTGCCTACGTGACGCGTTATGGCGGGGGACTTGCGGGAGCGGTTTTTTGCGGCACGGGCTATCAGTCGGTTCCCTTTTTGCGCGTCAGCAATCTTTTCTCGAAGCTTCTTGCAAAGCTTAAAGGCGAAGATTACAAAAGTGCCTTGCTCGAAGATTTATGCCTCGGCGCCTATGCCAAAAAAATCGAAAATTCGCGCACTGCACTTGACTGGTTGTGTACCGATGACGCGGTCGTTGACGCCTATATCGCCGATTCCTTGTCGGGCAACCCCTTTTCTGCGGGCGGTTATATAACCTTGACCGACCTCGCCGCGGAAGTGGGAACAAAAGCAAGCGCTAAAAAACTTCCCCAAGACCTTCCGATACTTCTCATTGGCGGTGCCCTTGACCCCGTGGGCGATGAGGGCAAAGGGGTCAAAAAAGTAGCCAATCTTTTGAAGAATGAGGGCATAAAACACGTGGACGTCATCTTGTATGAAGGGATGCGTCACGAAATATTCAATGAACCCGACAAAGAAAAAGTCTACGGTGACCTCGTGGAGTGGTTTGATTCAAGAATCGCTGCGTTATAAAATAGCTGCATTGCAAAATGCATTACAGAATGCCTTGCAGAATAGCCGCATCATAAGGAAGGCTAAGAACGGGAACGAGACATGGCGAAGAAATACATTGTTGCACTTGACCAGGGAACATCTTCCTCACGGGCAATGCTTATTGATAAAGCAGGAACCATTCGGGGTACGGCACAGCTTTCTTTCAAGCAACACTATCCTGCTCCAGGATGGGTGGAACACGACCCGCTCGGAATACTTTCTTCTCAATTGGGAGCACTCACCAACCTGCTTATAACCCACGCGGTTGAACCCGACGAAATTGAAAGCATCGGGATTACGAACCAGCGCGAGACAACTGTGGTATGGAACCGCGAAACGGGCGAGCCTCTCTGCAACGCTATTGTGTGGCAATGTCGCCGAAGCGCCCCTCTTATCGAAAAACTTTGTGCAGATGAACAGGTGGTAAAGCGCATAGTGCAAACAACGGGTTTGGTGCCCGACGCCTATTTTTCCGCAAGCAAGATAGCGTGGATACTGGACAATATTCCCGATGCGCGTGCACTAGCCCAAGCGGGAAAACTTGCGTTCGGCACTATCGACAGCTGGCTTATCTGGGTACTTACGCATGGAAAAGTTCATGCGACCGATATCACGAATGCCAGCCGCACCATGCTTTTCAACATCCATAGCGGTAGCTGGGATCCGTGGCTTTGCGAACTGTTCAACATACCGATGTCGATGTTGCCCGAAGTCAAGCCCTCGTCGGGCTATTTCGGCACGACCGCTCATCCCAATGTTGTCGGGGGGATTCCCATACAAGGGGTGGCAGGAGATCAACAGGCGGCGCTTTTCGGACAGTGCTGTTTTGAAGCGGGGCAGGCGAAAAACACCTATGGCACGGGTTGCTTTTTATTGATGCACACAGGAAGCGTTGCTTGTACCTCAACGAACAACCTCGTAACGACAGTGGCAGCATCAGCGCCGAACACCAAGCATATCGAATACGCTCTTGAAGGCAGCGTTTTTATGGCAGGCGCGCTCATTCAGTGGCTGCGCGACGAATTGGGGCTTATCTCTTCTGCGGCTGAAAGCGAAACCCTTGCCCGCAGCGTAGAGGATACGGCAGGCGTGTATGTGGTTCCTGCCTTCACAGGGCTGGGCGCGCCTCATTGGGACGCCGCTGCCCGCGGTGCTATTGTGGGGCTTACGCGCGGAGCAGGGCGTGCGCGCATCGTTCGCGGAGCGCTTGAGTCCCTTGCCTATCAGGTAAATGACCTCATTGATGCGATGCAAACCGATGCCGCCCAACCTATCAGCGTTTTGAATGTTGATGGAGGCGCGGCGAAAAACGATTTCCTCATGCAGTTCCAAAGCGACATATCTCTTCTGCGTCTCGTGCGTCCCGAAAGCACTGAATCCACTGCGCTCGGTGCGGCGTATCTCGCAGGACTTTCCACGGGTTTTTGGAAAGATGTAGACGAATTGCGTAGCTTGCGCAGTTCAAGTCGAGAATTTGTTCCTGATATGACGGGCGAAGAACGTAAGGGCTTGCTTGTGGGATGGGAAGAGGCGCTTAATCGCGTCCGCACAACCGAAGCTTCGCGCAAGCAGGCGCCGCAGAAAGGACGTTCATGAAAATCTCAATCGCATCAGACCATGGTGGATTCGAACAAAAGGAACCTTTAAAAACATTCCTTTCCCAAGAGGGTCATGAAGTTATCGACCGTGGGCCCGCAACCGATGAACGGGTCGATTACCCCGATTTTGCCGCTTTGGTGGCACACGATGTTGTCCAAAAAGTTGCCGATGTCGGTGTGCTTATTTGTGGAACGGGTATCGGGATGGCAATAAGCGCCAATAAGCTTGTCGGGATTCGGGCGGCCAACGTAACAACTCCCGACTTCGCGGAGCTGAGTCGCGAGCATAACGACGCCAATGTCATTTGCCTCTCGGGGCGATTCACCGATTTAGCTACCAATAAAGCGATTCTTGGTGTATTCTTGCATACGAAGTTTGGTGAGGGACGCCATGTGGCGCGCGTTCAAAAAATCGGTGCTCTTGAGCAAAGTCGGTGAACAAGCGCGCACAGGCACAAGCTTTACCAGGGGAAATGTGAAAAATAAGAGGATTATTAAGACAAATACCGAAGATGCGCAAAGTAGGAGAGCAAAGAAAACGGTATGGGTCAAAAAGACAAGGAGAAATAGGATGGGAATCACAAAGGTAAAAGCGGCACGCAGAATAGCTCTGGTAGGAGTTCTCGCAATCGCGATGGCTCTGTCTATGGCGCTTACGTCGTGCTCTTCGTTGGCAGAAGAAGTTATTCGCCAAGCAATCACTGAAGAATTTGACTCAATCAAGAATTTCGAAGGTGCAGCCGTTGACGATATGGTCACCGAGTTTTCTAAAGGCTCCGATTTAGCGCTGATGGGAATTGACGATAGAGAATTTGTTCAGGCATGGCTTGCTGGTTTTGATTACAGTATTGAAGATGTTACGGTTGAAGGAGACATTGCAACCGTGAAAGCAACCTTGGTGCGCAAATCGCTCAATGATGCAAATAAGGCTTTCCAAGCCGATTTTGTGGCCGTTGCTGAAGCTGAAGCAGCCGCAGGCGCAACGCAAGACGAGCTCATGTTAACAGCGGGCGAAATGCTGATGAAAGCCCTTAACGACACCAAGCCAACGTCCACGAGCCTTGATTTCCAATACGTGAAAAAAGGTAATACCTGGGAACCAACTAACGAATCCACCGCTGCTCTGGGCGCTGCCCTTGCAGGTATCTAGCAGCAAAGGTTTTGTCGTAATTTTTGTAATAATTTAGCTTTCTGCAAAAAGCATTCTAAGAGCGCATCTGTTCATGGTAATTTCCAAGGAGGGTGCGCTTTTTGATGAAAACGCAAGGAAGCGCCTCATCACACAAGATTAAATAAGGCGCATGAGAAAGGGTTACACCACTATGTCATTGCAATTCGTTTCCCAAACCGACCCTGCCGTTGCAGGTGCGATTACGGCGGAATTGGCCCGCCAGCGTTCAAGTATTGAATTGATTGCTTCGGAAAATTTCACCTCGCGGGCAGTCATGGAAGCCGTTGGTAGCGTGCTCACAAACAAGTACGCCGAAGGCTATCCTGGGAAACGTTATTACGGTGGGTGCGAAAAGGTGGATGCCGTAGAAGATTTAGCACGCGATCGTGCGTGTGAGCTTTACGGGAGTGCGTTTGCCAACGTGCAGCCCCATTCTGGTGCGCAGGCGAATTTTGGTGCCTACACTGCCCTTATCGAATTGGGCGATACGGTTTTGGGCATGAGCCTTGACCAAGGTGGGCATCTTACGCACGGATCCCCCGTTAATTTCTCAGGCAAGTACTATCGCTTTGCCGCCTACGGGGTTGATTCGGTGACAGAAACCATCAACTACGACGAAGTTTTGCGCATTGCCAAAGAGGTTCGTCCTCGTTTGTTGGTGGCGGGTGCTTCGGCATATCCGCGTGCCATCGACTTTGAGCGTCTGGCGAACATCGCGCGTGAGGTTGATGCGAGCTTCATGGTCGACATGGCACACATTGCAGGACTTGTTGCCACGGGGGCGCACCAAAATCCCGTGCCGTTTGCCGATGTGGTTACCTCAACGAGCCACAAAACCCTGCGCGGTCCGCGCGGCGGATTCATTCTTGCCAACGACGAAGAATTGGCGAAAAAGATAGATAAGGCAGTTTTCCCTGGGGCTCAGGGCGGTCCGCTCATGCATGCGATTGCTGGTAAAGCGGTTGCTTTTGGCGAAGCGCTGCTCCCTGAATACAAAACCTATATCAGCCACGTGGTCGAAAACGCCGCACGCCTGGGACAAGGTATGGCTGATGGGGGACTGCGTTTGATATCAGGTGGTACTGACAATCATCTGTGTCTGGTGGATTTGACTCCTGCTGATGTAACGGGCAAAGATGCCGAGCGGGTTTTGGAAGAAGTTGGGCTGACGGTCAACAAGAACACCATTCCCAATGAGCCACGCTCGCCGTTTGTGACAAGCGGTATTCGGGTGGGCTCTGCCGCGGCAACAACGAGGGGCTTAAACGCTGATGAATTCTATCAGGTGGGCGAATTGATTGCCGCTGCGGTATTCAACGCAGAAAATGAAACCGTGCTCAAAGACATTGCCCGTAGGGTGAACGCCATCATTGAGCGTTATCCTCTCTATCCTGAAATGGGCTAAGGGAACAGGGAAACGGATGAAGGAAAGTGAGACCAACATGACACAGGAACGTCCGTCATGGGACGAATACTTCATGAGACTTACCCATGAAGTGGCAACCCGCACCACGTGCTTGCGCCGCGGGGTCGGAGCCATCATCGTCAAAGACCGCCGCATCTTGGCAACGGGCTACAACGGCGTGCCTACGGGGATTTCTCATTGCAGCGAAGTGGGTTGCTTGCGCCAACAGTTGGGAGTGCCCTCAGGTCAGCGCCATGAAATATGCCGCGGACTTCATGCGGAACAAAATGCCATCATCCAAGCAGCACGCTATGGCATTGATATTTCAGGCTCGTCAATCTACATCACCACACAACCCTGTGTCGTCTGTGCGAAGATGATTATCAACGCAGGCATCGGCGAGATTGTGTACGCTGAATCCTACGATGATGAACTGTCGCTTTCGATGCTGGACGAAGCTGGTATCAAGATGCGCTACTTGGGTGACACGGAAACCAAAGGCGACACGGCAGCCAAAGTCTAGAAGCCTTTGCGCCTCGGCAGTTTTGCGGTTGCGTTTGTTTGCTGTTAATAAGGTTAATAATGCTCATTGACGGATTCTCTCTCAAGTTTTAGAGATTTTTCTGATAAGCTGAACACATTGAGAAAAAAGTTTGATATTATGCTCACGTTTGTTGTGACAACAGGTTGAAGGGACGCGCAGTTTTGGAGGTTTTGGCGGGTGTTTTGGGTGCGTTAGCCGGTACGGTGGGCTTTCTCCCATTCCTCTTAATGGGCGGGAAACTCCGCACGAAATTCATCGAAGACGGCGCCAAAAAAGCAGGACTCATGTTCCTTGTTCCTTTGATTTCCTTCATTCTTATGATGGCAATGTTGCTGATGCTTCAGCTGGTACTTCCTCAGTACTTTTTGATAAGCGTACTCATCTGCCTGGTTGTTTTTCTCGTAGGCACGATAGTAGTCACCTTTAAACAGGTGAAACGGTAAGGTTAAAACAGGAGATATTGCATGAACCCTTTTGACGAACTGCAAACGATGGTCCAACACTTAATCTCTAACGTGGCATCAGGCCCCTTTATCGGCGGCATCACCACGTACACGCCCTACATTTTCCTTATTCTGATACTCGTGGTGGTCATTGTGTTTGTTGCAAAAAGCCAACTTGCCCTCGTGCCGAAGAATCGTTTTGTGGGTGTGGTTGAATTTTTTGTTGACTTTGCGCAGAACAACACGGGATACGGGGTTATGGGCAATGCCGCCAAACAACACATTCCCTTCTTGCTCACGCTGTTTATCTTTATCTTGGTTTCAAACCTTGTCGGCATTATTCCTGGTTCAAAGGCTGCAACGGGCACGATTGGTACCACGCTTCCGCTTGCTCTTATTTCGTTTGTGTACTTTACCTATCATGGCATTAAAAAGCAGGGTGGATGGCATTATCTGAAATCATTTGCGCCTTCAGGGCTTAAGCCCGCACCCCTTGCGTTCGTCTTTTGGTTTTTGGAGTTCTTCTCCATGTTGCTGCGTCTTTTGACGCTCTCTGTTCGTCTTTTTGCCAATATGTTGGCAGGACATCTTTTGTTAGGTGTGCTCGCCATCATGGTGTATTTGTTCATCCAGCCGATTATTGCGGGCATTACTGCTGCCAGCGTCGGTTTTTCATTCTTGAGTCTTTTGTGGCTTTTGCTGCTTATCGTGATGTATGCGCTCGAAGTTTTCGTTGCCTGTATTCAGGCCTACATATTCACGCTGCTTTCCAGCGTGTATGTGTATTTGGCGACTGAAGAGCACTAGGTTTGGTAATAGGCTGACGTGGCTCCTTATGTTTGATTGAGGAACGTGTCAGCTTGTTGATATTAGTAATGGTTCATGGTGTGGCAAAGGGTCGCGCTATGAAAGGTAAGGTCAGAGGAAGGTTCTGACCCAAAGTTAAGGAGGAATCGTGGTTCTTTCAGGTCTTGGTCTTGGTGCTATCGGATTCGGTCTGGCAGCAATCGGTGGTGGTGTAGGTGTAGGTCTTGCTGGTGCAGGTGCCATGGGTGCTGTGGCTCGTCAACCCGAATTGTATGGCCGCATCTTTACGCTCTTCATCATGTCTGCTGCTATGTCAGAAGCGTTGGCGCTGCTTGGTTTCGTCCTTGCATTTATCGCCTCTTAATCGCCTCTAATCGTATAAGAACACGTACATGATGGAGGTGAATAAGTGAGATTTGCCCTTAAAAGACTTATAGCTTTGTGCGCCGTTGCAACGGCGACTATGCTCGCCCTTCCTGTTTTTGCTTTTGCAAGCGAAGAAGGGGGTTCATCAGCCGGTATCGGTTTGCTCTTCCCGCCTTTGGCAGAGTGGATACCGATGCTCATCGGTTTCATTGTTTTGTGGGTTGTGCTGGCGAAGTTCGGGTGGCCAGCGTTTATCGGCATGATTGACAAACGTCAGGCGACCATCAAAGATTCGCTTGAACAGGCAGAAATTGCAAAAGTTGAAAGCGAGCGCTTGCTCGAAGAAAACAAAGCGACCCTTGCTGATGCGAAGAAGCAAGCGGCACAAATTGTTTCCGAAGCAACGCAAGCTGCCGATGCCGTCAAGGCTGCAATAACCGCAAAAGCGCAGCAAGAAGCCGAAGCCATGATAGCCAAGGCTCGCAGTGCCATTGAAGCTGAAAAGAAGGTGGCGATAGCCGAACTGCAAGGTTCCGTTGCCGATTTATCTGTTTCAGTTGCCGGACGTCTCATCGCCCAAGATCTCAACGATGCTGATCATCGCAAGATTATCGGGCATTATTTGGCGGAAGCAGGAACCTTCGATGCCAACTGATCGCACTATTGCTCGCAAAGAGTCCGCTGTCTATGCTCAAGTTTTGCTTGAAGCTGCTCAAAACACGGGTAGTGTTTTTGAAGTTGCCAGTCAGCTTGAGCAGATAAGCAAGGCTATTTATGCAAACATAGACCTGCGCACTGCGCTGTTTGACCGTACCATTCCGTCTGACGCTCGCATGGGTGTCGTCAACGAGATATTCGGAAATTTTGACCCAGCTTTGCTTGCAACGCTCGGTGTCATGATCAAGCGCGACGATTTGAGCTTACTCGGGAAAGTGACGAATGCTTTTGCCGAAATTGCCGAAGCGGCTCTTAACGCGGTATTTATTGATGTAACAACCGTGGTTCCCCTTGACGAGGGTTTGCGGAGTTCAATCAAGACAAAGTATGCCGACCAATTTGGTTGCGAAGTGCTCTTACGCGAGCACATTGACCCGTCTATCATGGGCGGCATTGTTTTGAACTCACGAGGGGTGTCCATTGATGCAAGCGTGGCGTCTCAGCTCGAGAACGCTCGCGTGACGCTTGCGCAAACAAAATAGGAGTGTATGAAAATGAGAAGTATATCTTTATCAGGAGGTGACAGATAGATGGCGGAAATTACTGCCAGCACGATTGATGCTGTGCTGCAACGACAGCTTGATGCCATCAAGACAACTGTCGAGTCCCGCGAAGTCGGTACGGTCATCCAGGTTGGTGACGGTATTGCACGCATCGACGGTCTCAAGGGCGCCATGGCAGGCGAACTTCTTGAGTTCATCGGGGGCGAAGGCAAAACGGTATTCGGTCTTGCGCAAAACCTTGAAGAAGATGAGGTCGGTGCCGTATTGTTGGGTGACGTAACCTCAATTAAAGAAAACGACCAGGTGCGCACCACGGGGCGCATCGTGGAAGTGCCCTCAGGCATGGGCTTTTTGGGTCGCGTGGTAAACCCTCTCGGTGAGCCAATCGACGGCAAAGGACCTATTACCGCAGACGGCTATCGTCCTGTTGAATTTCGTGCACCTGGCGTAATTGAACGCCAAGGCGTGAATGAACCAGTACAAACGGGTATTCTTGCTATCGACGCGATGATTCCTATCGGACGTGGTCAGCGTGAACTTATCATCGGCGACCGCCAAACGGGAAAGACGGCTATCGCGGTTGATACCATCATCAACTCAAAAGGCAAAGACCTGATCTGCATTTATGTAGCTATCGGGCAAAAAGCCTCGACGGTTGCAACCGTGGTGGAAACGCTTGAGCGTTATGGCGCTATGGATTACACCATTGTCGTTTCCGCGACCGCTTCTGATTCTGCGCCGCTTCAATACATCGCCCCGATGGCAGGCGTTGCAATCGGTGAATACTTCATGTACAACGGTGTTGATGGCAAGCCCGCAAGCGAAAGCAACCCAGGACGCCACGTGCTGTGTATCTATGACGACCTTTCCAAGCAGGCTGTTGCCTATCGCCAGATGTCATTGACTTTGCGCCGACCTCCTGGCCGCGAAGCATATCCTGGCGACGTTTTCTACTTGCACTCACGCCTGTTAGAGCGTGCAGTTAAACTTTCTGCCAAGAACGGTTCGGGTTCGCTTACCGCGCTGCCCGTTATCGAAACACAGGCAGGCGACGTTTCTGCCTATATTCCCACCAACGTTATCTCGATTACTGACGGTCAGATATTCTTGCAGTCCGACTTGTTCTTCCAAGGACAGCGTCCTGCGGTCAACGTTGGTATTTCGGTTTCCCGCGTTGGTTCGAGCGCACAAATCAAGGCGATGAAGCAGGTTGCTGGTTCGTTGCGTCTTGACTTAGCGGCTTATCGCGAACTTCAGGCTTTTGCCCAGTTCGGTTCCGATTTGGACAAGGCGACGCAAGACCAGCTTAATCGTGGTGCACGCATGACAGAACTCTTGAAGCAAGGGCGCTACGTGCCCATGCCCGTTGAGGAACAGGTTGTTTCCATCTTTTCTGGTAATGAGGGCTTCTTAGATGACCTGCCAGTTGAAAGCATCACGCGGTTCCGCGAAGAATTGCTGCAAAACCTTCGTTCCACGAAACCGGAACTTCTGAAAGCTATTATTGAAGAGAAGAAGATTTCTGACGAAAGCGCTGAAGCCTTGAAGGCGGGCATCGCATCGTTTAAGAATCAATTCTCAGTTGAAGGGTAGGATGTATACATGCCGAACCTTCGCGACATAAAGAAGCGGATTAACTCGGTAGAGAGCACTAAGCAGATTACGCGTACCATGGAAATGGTTGCGACTGCGAAGATTCGCCGTGCCACCGAGCGCATTGTTGCGTCGACGCCCTATGCTATGGCAATGGTTGAAGTTTTGGAAGCCATTGCAAACAGGTCGGCGGCTCCTGCATCTCCGCTGCTTAAGGTGCGTACCCCCATCAGGCGCATTGCGCTTATTGTGGTTACCTCCGATCGCGGACTTGCGGGTGGTTTCAACAGTAATGTGTTGCGTGCAGCGGATAAGTTCATCGCTGCCAAACGTGCTGAAGGAATTGAGTGCGATATCGTTGCTTGTGGCAAGAAAGCCATCGGTTACTTTAAGTATCGCAAGCTGCCAGTAGCACTGGCGTTTCGTGACCAATCTGCCGATCCGCAAATCTCGCAAGCTCGCGAGATAGCGACTATGGCAATCGACTCGTTCATTAAAGAAAAAGTCGATCAAGTAGTTGTTTTTTACAACCATGCTAAAAATGTTGCTGACCAAGTGGTCACCTCCGATGTTATCTTGCCCGTGGAAAAGGTCGAATACCACGAAATCGGCGAAGAAGAAGCCACCACTGTTCACTTGGACGAAAGTGCCAAAGCTGCCGCTGCCGCTACTTCAGCGTTGATGGCAGAAGCGAAGAGTTCTTCGCGCGGTGTCACTTCTGCTGGGGAAGCGCAAGGAGACTTCGATTACGAGCCTGGAGCCGATGAAGTACTCGATGCGTTGTTGCCCTCGTATGTGGAAACGCGCATCTTTTACGCCCTGCTCGACTCTGCCGCAGGTGAGCAAGGCGCTCGCCGCAAAGCTATGAAGTCGGCGACCGATAACGCGACCGAAATGGTTTCGACCTTAACAAGAATCTTCAACCGCGCACGTCAAGGCGCTATTACTACGGAAATCACCGAGATCGTCGGCGGTGCGGCTGCATTGGAGGAAGAGTAATGACAATTGAGACAAAGGAAACTGCCATGAATGTAGGACGAGTTGTCCGCGTGGTTGGGCCGGTTGTGGATGTAGAATTTCCCGCCGAGTCAATCCCTGCCATTTATAACGCGCTTAAGATAAAGACCGAAACACCTATCGGTTCTTTGGATATCGTACTTGAGGTTGAGACGCATTTGCCGGGCAATCTGGTACGCACCGTTGCTATGTCATCGACCGATGGTTTGCAGCGTGGTGTCGAAGTTGTCGATACCGATGCACCTATCATGGTGCCAGTGGGTGATGCAACACTCGGGCGTATTTGGAACGTAACGGGGGAACTGGTTGATGGGGGCGAAATGCCTGCGGTAGAAAAATACTACCCCATCCATCGTCCCGCTCCCGCGTTTGAGGACTTGACCACCTCTACCGAAATCTTTGAGACTGGCATCAAGGTGGTTGACCTGCTTGAGCCCTACATCAAAGGTGGTAAAACAGGACTCTTTGGTGGTGCGGGCGTTGGTAAAACCGTTATCATCATGGAACTTATCAACAACCTCGCTCAAGAGCACGGTGGTACTTCGGTATTCACTGGCGTAGGCGAGCGTACTCGTGAAGGTACCGACCTCTACAACGAGATGAGTGAATCGGGCGTTATTAAAAAGACTTGCCTGGTGTACGGACAGATGAACGAGCCTCCTGGAGCACGTTTGCGCGTGGGCCTTTCAGGACTTACCGCTGCTGAGTACTTCCGTGATCAGGGTCAAGACGTGTTGTTGTTTATCGACAACATCTTCCGTTTTACTCAAGCAGGTTCAGAAGTATCCGCGCTGCTCGGTCGTATGCCTTCTGCGGTAGGTTATCAGCCCACTCTTTCAACTGAAATGGGCGATTTGCAAGAACGCATTACCTCTACCACCACAGGTTCTATCACGTCGGTGCAGGCAATTTACGTTCCTGCCGACGACTTGACTGACCCTGCTCCCGCTACGGCGTTTATCCACTTGGATGCGACTACGGTTCTTTCCCGTTCCATTGCTGAACTGGGAATTTATCCTGCGGTTGACCCGCTGGCTTCAACGTCACGCGCGCTTTCTGCCGAAATTTTGGGCGAAGAGCACTATCGTGTTGCCGTTACCGTGCAAGAGATACTGCAAAGCTATTCTGACTTACAAGACATCATTGCCATCCTTGGTATGGATGAACTTTCAGAAGAACAAAAACTGACGGTAAGCCGTGCGCGTAAAATCCAGCAGTTCTTGGGACAACCGTTCCACGTAGCTGAGGTCTTTACGGGCAACCCCGGCAAGTATGTCAAGTTGGAAGATACGGTACGCTCATTTGCCGCAATTATTGACGGCGAATGCGACGACATTCCTGAACAGGCATTCCGTTACAAGGGCGCCATCGAAGAGGTCTACGAGGCCGCCGAGGCTATGAAAGGCTAGGACGCAATGGCAGAACAGCCCATGGTATGTGACATAGTGACTCCGTCTGGGATGCTTTTCTCGGGCGAAGCTGAATATGTTGCGGTTCCTGCCGCAGAGGGGGAGATTGGCTTTTTGTACAAGTGCGCTCCCTTTATGAGTACGCTCAAGCGCGGTACGGTGCGCATCAAAGAAGTTATGGCAGCAGAAGCGGCGCAGGTCTTTGCGGTTGATGGGGGCTATGTCGAAGTCGACGGATATAAAGTCGTGGTTTTGGCAAGCCATGCCCTCGATGTGAAAGACGTTGATGTTGCGGTTGCCCAAGAGCGTATTGCTACTAATGAAAAGCGTCTTGCAGAACTTGACGCAGACGATTCTCGTGCGGTGTTTATCCGCCAAGAAATTGAATGGCAACAATTCCTGGTTACGCTGATTGAGAATAAATCAGCGTAACCGACTATAAGTGTGCGAGCAGCTGCTTTTTATTATCGCGGACGTGCGATGCTGCTCAATAACGAAAGGTAGGATAGGGTGGCTCGGCGAGGTGGCGAAGGGATTGATCCTATGAAAACAGAGGGTGCGCCAAAGCGCGCTTCTCAAGGTGGTGCACCGCAAAAGCGGGCGTCTCGGGCTGATGCGGTAGAAAAACGAGCTCCCCAAGAGCGCACGGCAGGGCGTGCGTCGCAGGCGAGTGCACCAAAACGCGCATCTCAGGCCGCTCCGCAAAAACGTGCACCTCAACCTCAAGCTGAAGCGCCTGAAAAGCGAACTCCTCAACCTGTTGCGCAAAAACGGGCATCTCATGCATCTCGGGCCGTTTCACAAGAACGTTCGTCTCGAACTGCTCCTCAAACTTCACAAGAACGCTCGTCTCGAACTGCTCCTCAAGCTTCTCAAGGACGCGCCTCTCAGGCAGGAGCACCAAAGCGTACTTCTCAAGCGGCGGGAGCCCCGAAACGTGTCCCTCAGAGTGCTGCAGCGAAACGTGCACCTCAGGCTAGTGCGCAAAAGCCTTCTCAAGCTGAAGCGCTCAAGCGCTCACCCCAAGCCACCAAGCAAGAGAGCGCGTCTGTGTCGCTTTTGGAGCGACTCGGCGCTTTGTTTTCGTGGCGCGGCATGTTTATTGGGCTTGCGGCGACTCTTTTGTTCATCATCCCTACTGTGGTGACGCGAAGCCCTGTGCCGATACTCGTGGGTCTTTTGGGTGTGGGCTGGAATATCTTTTGGCTCATGCGGCTTATGCCCTCTACGATTACGAGTGCGGCAGACGTTCAAGAATTTGTCTCGGAAAACAAACGGGCGCGTTTGCTGTTGCTCATCGGTTCTTTCATGAGCATCATTCTTTTAACTATTTCCTGTATTCCGCTTTTCCCGCTGCCTGAAGTGGGTGTTGGCACGTGGCTCTATCTGAGCGTTTTGGTGTTGGTGGGCACGGGCGTAGTTGCCTACGTTAGTTTCCGTACAAAGAATTGGCTTTGGCGTCTTGTGGCTGGTGTGGGTGCTGTTGTGATAGTGGCGGTAGTCGGCTTAGTCTCTGCTCAGTTTTCTGATGGGGGAGATTTCGGCGTGCTTTTTGACAAGGGCGGCTGGCTGATGGGTGCAGGCATTACCCTAGTGTCTCTGCTTGCGCTTACGATTTTTACCTGGTGGACGACGAAACCAAGCACCACAATGCCATATGAGGGAACAGGCAGAGCGCACGTCGGGCGCCAAGAAAAGACAATCGACGAACACGACAGTCACGATAACTACGACAGGGCGCTTCGCCAAAATGCCGCGAAGTATTCTAGCAAAAACAACCGTATTCCTTTGGTTGCAACGTTGGTGGGCGCGGCAATAGCTGGTGTGGCAATACTCGCGTTGCTTATGAGTGCGCACGCATATCACTTCAACAAATATCAGTTTGACAGGGCGGTTGCCCGTCCTTCGAAGGTCAGCGTTTTCGATAATAAGATTCTGCTTGGCGAAGTTCTCTATTTTGGAAAACTGAACTTTACCGATTATCGTGGCGGAACTTTTGGTGCCAATATCGGTTGGCAAGTCCTCGCTGTTGAAGAGGGGCGCATGCTTATCATAGCCAAAGACATCATCGAATGTCGCCCGTATCACGAGGGTGCTGGGGAAGCAACCTGGGAAGTTTCAAGTCTCAGGCAATGGCTCAATGGCGATTTTTACGCAGGCTTGCCCGCAGAGTTGCAAGAACGTGTCGTTTCCGTAAGCCTTTCTGCTAACGACAGCGAAGAAGATGTCGCCATCACAGGCGGTATAGGATATGTGGAGGACAAAGTGTTTGTGCTCACGCGCGATGAAGCTAAACGCTACTTCCAACAAACAAACAAGCGGGCAAGCGGCGTCCACTTTAGCAAAACGACGCTTCGCAACCCCGAAATTCATACCTATCTTCGCCTTAACGAGGGAAAACACCAATGGGTGCTTCGCAGTGCTGGCAAGGAAAATGCGACGGTATTGGTGATAGGTGCTGAGGGCGACTCCATGTATTACTATCCTGTTGAGGGTGCTAACTACGGTATTCGTCCTGCCATGTGGATTGAGTTGTAAGCTGTTGTTGCTCGCGGTGCTTCTTTTCGCTAAATCTCCATGAGGTGTTCGCATGGAGGACTCCTTGATGCTGCTATCATAGATACCTACTAGAGAGCGCATGGGAAAGAGAGTCGGGACACAAGATATGGCATTCGTGCATCTACACAATCATACGGAATATTCGCTGCTTGACGGAGCAACGCACGTCAAGGGTCTGGTGAGCAGGGCTGCCGAATTGGGCATGTCTGCCGTTGCCGTAACCGACCATGGCATCATGAGCGGCATACCTGAGCTCAGTCTTGTTTGTGATGAAGTTGAAAAAGAAATGGGCGTGCGCGTAAAGCCGATTTTTGGTTGCGAGATTTACTTCACCACCGATGATGAATTGCGCCGCGACACCAAGCCAAAACTTTTCCACCTGCTTCTCTTGGCAAAAAACAACACGGGCTATCACAATCTGGTAAAGCTTGTTTCCGAATCTCATGTTGAAAATTTCTACTACAAACCCCGCACTACCTTCGCGATGCTTCAAAAGTATTCGGAAGGCATCATTGCGACCAGTGCTTGTCTGGCGGGCATCGTCCCGAAAATGATTGATGAGCGTCGCCACCAAGATGCGCTTGAGTGGGCGAAAAAACTTGCTGCCATTTATGAGCCAGGCGATTTTTATATCGAACTGCAAGACCAAGGGCTCACCAGTGACGGGGGGCTCAGTCAAAACGAACTTAACCATGAATTGACAAAAGTGGCAAATGAGCTGGGAATAAAAACCATTGCTACCAACGATATTCACTACTTAAATCGCGAAGATGCGCGTGCGCAAGACATTCTTTTGTGCGTGGGAACAGGCTCTATCTTAAATGACCCCGATCGCCTCAAGTTCGAAAACGATCAGTTCTACATGAAGAGCGAAGCCGAAATGAAAGAGGCGCTCAAAGACTTCGATGAGGCGTGTGACAATACGGTCGAAATTGCTGAGAAGTGCAACGTCGTTCTTGACCGCAGTTCTATTTTGCCACGCTTCCCCTTACCTGCTGGGGAAACCGAGGAAAGTTATTTCCGCAAAAAATGTATTGAGGGGCTCCATCGTCGCTACGGGGAATCCCTTTCCGAAGAAGTGCAGGCGCGCTACGAATATGAAGCGGGCGTTATTATTCAGCAGGGCTTTCCTGCGTATTTCCTTATCGTGCAAGAATATATTCAGTGGGCACGCGACAATGGTATCGGAGTAGGGCCTGGGCGCGGAAGTGCTGCTGGCAGCATCGTTGCCTATGCGTTAGGGATAACCGACCTTGACCCGCTGGTTCACGGACTTTTCTTCGAGCGCTTCCTTTCGACTGAACGCATCGAAATGCCTGATATTGATGTCGATTTCGATGACGAGCGTCGCGATGAAGTAATTGAGCACGTCAAAGAAGTGTATGGAGAAGACCATGTTGCGGCGGTTATCACTTTTGGTTCGCTGCAAGCAAAAAACGCTATTCGCGATGCGGCACGCGTGCTTGACTTCCCCTATGCTCTCGGTGATAGGCTGTGCAAAATGGTCGGCAACGAATTAGGGATTACCATCAAAGATGCTCTCGTCAAAAACCCCGACTTGAAAAAAGCTTACGAAAAGGAAGAAGACAGCAAAGAAGTGCTTGATGCTGCGCTTTCAATCGAGGGAAATATTCGCGGTGAGGGCGTTCATGCCTGCGCCGTAATCATTTGCCGCGACCCGCTTGCCGAACACATTCCTTTGAAGCGGGACACCAAGGGCGGCGCTATTATCACCCAGTATGACGGTCACGTCACGCCTGATTTGGGTATGCTCAAGATGGATTTCTTGGGGCTGCGCACGTTATCGCTTCTTGCGCATGCCTGCGAAAACGTGGAAGAGCGCTTTGGTATCAAAATTGTGCCTGATGAAATTCCTCTCGACGATAAAAAGGCATTTGACCTTTTGTGCGGGGGGAACATGGACGGTCTTTTTCAGGTAGAAGGCCCTTTGTACGTGAGTCTTTTCGCACAACTCAAGCCCCGTCAGTTTTCCGATGTCATGGCGGCTATTGCGCTCAACCGCCCTGGTCCTTTGGAAACGGGTACGGTGAAAAAGTTTGTTGCTCGCGCAAAAGGGCAGGGAACCATCCAATACTACGACGATAGACTGCGCCCGATTCTTGAAGAGACCTACGGAACGATGGTCTACCAAGAACAAATCCTGCAGATTTCAATGGAGATGTGCGGGTTTTCAGCGGGCAAGGCAGACAAACTTCGCAAAGCGATGGGCAAGAAGATTCTCGACATCATGCACGAACTCCAGGAGGACTGGAACAACGGGGCTGTAGAAAACGGCTATTCCCTTGACGTGGCAAAACGCATTTGGAACGACACCGAAGAATTCGCCAAGTACGCGTTTAACAAGTCGCATTCGGCTGCTTATGCCGTATTGGTCATGCGCACGGCGTATTTGAAAGCGCACTATCCCAACGAATTTATGGCTGCGGTGCTTTCTTCTTACATGGGCAACTCCGACAAGCTTATCAAATACATTGCAAGCTGTGGGCGCAGCGGGATTCCTGTTCTGCCGCCCGATGTCAATTCTTCAAACCTTGAATTTACACCCACCTCTGAGGGTATTCGTTTCGGCTTGGCAGGGGTGCGTGGTGTTGGCGAAAAGGTTGCAAGTGAAATAATCGAAGAGCGGAAACGTTCAGGCGCATTTACGTCCCTGCACGATTTCGTCAATCGACTCGATTCGAAGTGTTACAACCGCAAAACTCTTGACTCGCTTATTAAGGCGGGTGCTTTTGATTCAACGGGATACACGCGCAAGCAGTTGATGTATTTCGTTGATGAAACGCCGCTTTTGGAAAGTGCGTCAAAGCGGCAAAAGGACAAAGACATGGGGCAAACCAGCTTTTTTGATTTGTTTGCCGAGGCGCCTGATTCAGGTTTCAGTGAAGAAATTCCTGCCCCCGATGGGGTCGAATGGGACAAAAAACTTCTCTTGCGCTACGAAAAGGAAATACTTAAGATTTACGTTTCCGAACATCCGCTTCAACCTTTTGAAGAGGCAATTTCGCGTATGACGAAATTCAGCTTGGGGGATTTGGCAGAACACGAAAAAGAAATCCCTTCTGCCACGTTTGTAGGCATGATTTCAGGAGTAAGTGAGCGCCTTACCAAGCGGGGAAAGAAGATGGCAAACTTTACGCTTGAGGATACGACAGGCTATATTGAATGTGTTTGTTTCGAATACGACAAAAACAAAGAAGCGCTTTTTGAAGATGCCATCGTTAAGGTGCGAGCCAAGTTTGAACCGTCTGACCGAGGGAATCAGTTGATGGTTTTTGCCGCTGATATTCTTGAACTTTCCGAAAAAGACAACGGGCCGTTTCATTTGGAACTGAAGCTTACTTCGGCTCAGTTTGACCAGAACACGTCCGTGCACTTGAATCGCATCCTTAAGGCCTATCCAGGCAGTGACAGCGTTGCTCTGTTCGTGGAGCAAAGCGACGGCAGAAAGTTTCGTGCCGAACTGCCGTTGACCATCGATTCTCGCAATGCGCGTCTTTTGTCGGAACTACAAGATTTGTTCGGGCATCGGGTTTGGAAAGCATCGTAGGTCTTTGAGGTTTAAAGATGGAAGATTTTTGCCAACATAGCCTTGCTTTGGAAATGTCATACGATGGCTCAGGCTTTTCGGGCTTTGCCGTACAACCAGGGCAGCACACGGTACAGGGCAGTCTCAACGATGCTTTGGAACTGCTGTACAAGCGCGCAATCGAAACCGTGTGTGCTGGGCGAACTGACGCGGGCGTTCATGCGCGGCGCCAAGTGGTAAGCATGAATCTCAGCGCTGAGGAATTTCTTGTGCGTGATATGGTTTCGCTGAAGCGTTCCTTAAACGCCCTGATTGATGATAAAGCTGTTGTTACCAACATCGAAGAAAGGCAGGCGGGTTTTTCGGCGCGCTTTGATGCCAAGGCACGCGAGTACCGCTATTTCCTTTCCTTAAGCGAAAGCCGCCCTATCTTGCTGAATGATTGGGTATGGCATCTGGGCAAACCTCTTGATATTGATGCCATGCGAAAAGGCGGGGCGTATTTGTTGGGAGAACATGATTTCAAGAGTTTTTGTGTGAGTGCGTCAGCTGAGGGCAAGCCGACGCGCCGAAAGCTTATCGAACTTTCTTTAGAAAAAGAAGAATTTCTTGCAGAAGAAGTTGTGGTGATAAAGGTGGTGGGCTCTTCCTTTCTCCATTCGATGGTGCGCACCATTGTTGGAACCCTTGTTGCTGTTGGTCTGGGAAAATACCCGCCAGAATGGGTCGAGCAGGTTTTGGACGCGCGGCAGCGCAGTGCTGCGGGGCAAACAGCACCTGCGAAAGGCTTGATTCTTTGGCAAGTTTTTTACTAAACCGCTATAATACGCATGGTAGAAAGGCATGATGTGTTTAGAAAAACGCCCGAACAAGCAATTGTGGTAGAAGCAGATAAAATCGCTTCTATGAAAGAGAGTCTTGACGCACTCTCTTGGGAACGTGTTTCCAAAATTGGGAAGGTCATGCAAGGCGAAGTTCCTCAGGACGAATATGATGAACTTGCACGAGAGCTGGTGACTATCGCTCAGGCGAACACGTCTTTGCTCGGCAAACTGGGCGTGAACAATGATGCTTTGTCGGGCGTATTTATGCCTTCTGGTGTTGAAATGCTTGTGGGGCAATCAACGAAAAACTATGCAGCAGGTTATGGGTACGAATCTGACAATGAACGAGTGCCTATGCCAACAGGCGGCTACGCTGCAGGGGGAGTGCAGATACCGAATCAGCTGAGTGCTTCTCCTATTCCGCAACCTTATGGAGGGGTAGCAAGTGGTGCTGCTCCGCGAAATCCCGCCCTTTTCCCTCAAGGAACACCTCATCTTATGCCGAATCTCGGCACCGACCAAACAACTTTTTTTCAAGAGCAAATTTTGCGCGATGATCCGTACGTGCCCTCTCGTGAAGATATTCCCGTTATTCCTCGAGGGGATGGCACGGGCTTTGTATCAGGGGCAACCAATGCAGTTTTGCGAACACCTGCGGTTCAAGGTGCGCGCACGGTTGATATTGAAGACAGCTTCCCCGATGTGTTGCTTGAAACAGCGACCCGCGCAAAATCACGCTTTAAGGCGATTTTCGAACCCGTCATCACAGCAGCAACCAAGGGCGATGCACGGCAGGCTTTTAGCAGGAAGTCTGATTCTACACGCGCATCTGATGATGAGAAAGCAGATTTTTGGGCTGAAAAATCACCCGCACATGCGGCTGGTTCCGCGCGCGCCTCGACTTCTGCTCAGGGGATGCCCGAAGTGACCATGGGCGATGTGAGGGTTTCTGTCCTTGATATGAATACCGAAGACGGGCGCTATATCCAAGATTTCATTATTCAACGCCAACAAGAGGAAGCAATCGCTCGTGCCTTTGGGGTAGATCCTTCGAGCACTTCTCTTGCATCCGACACGCGCTTTGGTTCGAGTGCTGCTTCGCCGTTTTTCGCTGACCCTGAAGAAGTTTACGCGCAAAGAGGCTATGTACCAACGAACTATGGGAAACACGGACAGGTAGGCTTTGGAGAAGTTGGCTTTGGGCAGGCAGGCTATGGGCAGTTTGGACAAGCGGGTTACGGACAAGACAACGCCGCTTCGTTGGGTGCTTTTGGATCAACGGGCGCTCAAGAATCTGAAGATGACCTTGAATTCGAACAACTCTACGTGAGCCAAGACGGCACCCTTTGTTTGTATCGCGATGCCGCAGGGCATATTCTTTCGGTTGATAGGGCTAAATTCACCTAAGACAGTGCTGAATCGTTGAATCTTTGAATCTTTGAATCGCCGAAGAGCTTCACCTATTCAAAATAAACTCGATGCCAGGTAAGGAAGGTGTAAACCGTCCAAATCTTGCGACTCTTATCAACGTTACCAAAGCGATGGTCGTCTAGGAGTTTAACCAGTTCATCGGTGTGAAAGTATTTCTCAGCGGAGGGACTTGTGAAGGCTTCTTTCACCAGATTGTAGTACTTTTCTTCTTTCAACCACACACGCGTGGGAACGGGAAAGCCCAGTTTGCGTTTTTCGCAAAACTCAGGTGGCAGCAGGTTTTTTGCTGCTTCTCGCAGCGCGACCTTCGATGTTTCGTATGACACCTTACATGATGTCGGCAAGGTGCGCGCCACCGCCCATACTTCTTCGTCAAGGAAGGGGGTGCGCGTCTCAATGCCGTGCGCCATGCCCATTTTGTCAGTGGCACACAAAATGTCGCCGACTTGCCACAGGTTCAAGTCGATATGCTGCATTTTCGAAACATCATCTAGGTGCGCAACTTCTTCGTAGTAGGGTGCAGTAATGTCTTGCGGGGTGATGCTGCTCGGTTGGTGTTTGAGAAGGCGATTGCGCTCTTCAGTGGTGAATATGTTGGCGTTGCCGATGAATTGTTCTTCGATTGCGGTAGCGGCACGCGTGAGGTAGTTTGCCCCGCGAAGATGAAGCGCGCGCAAAAGGGCAGCACAGCCCCGTAAAAGTGGCTTCGGACACCAGGACAGCCGCTTGTTTTCCAGAGGCGTTTGATACACAGTGTAGCCAGCGAAAAATTCATCCGAACCTTCGCCCGAAAGCACAGTTTTCACGTGTTTGGCAGCTTCTTTGTCAGTAAAGTAAAGAGCAACTGCGGCGGGGTCAGCGGCGGGTTCGTCCAGATGCCACTGGATGGTTTCCAGCGAACCCCAAAACTCATCTTCGGTGATGACGTGGCTGAAATTTTCAATACCCAAATAATCGCTTGCCTGCTTTGCGTAGGATATTTCGTTGTATTTTTCTGTTTCGCCCGTCGCAAAGCCAACGGTAAAGGTCTTGAGTTGGTCGATTAATGTGCTTGCGCTGGCGGTTATGTAGTTCGAATCGACCCCGCTTGAAAGGAAGCTCGCTACTTCAACATCGGCAATTTTGTGATACGCGACAGAATTTTGAACGGCGCAATGGATGCGCTCAGATGCTTCTTGGATGCTTATTGTTTCATCAATGGCATAGGTCATGCGCCCATAACGTTCGATGCGCGGCGCGTGACCAGGCTTGACAATCATATAGTGAGCAGGGGCAAGCTTAAAGATTCCCTTGAAGAAAGTTTCGGGAAGCACGGAATACTGGAAATTGAGGTAGAGTTCAAGCGCAGTCAGGTTCACTGCGCGCGTTGCGGCGGCGGGATGTTCGAGAATCGCCTTTATTTCGGATGCAAAAATGAAATTTTCGTCCGTTTGGGTGTAGTAGAAAGGCTTGATACCGAAAAAGTCACGCGCGCAGAAGAGTTCTTGTTGTGCTCTGTCCCAGATGGCAAAGGCAAACATGCCGCGCAGCTTTTCGAGGAGTTTAGTGTTCCATGCGATATAAGAAACGAGCAACACTTCTGCGTCGGAGTTCGTGGAGAAAGAATAACCTAAGGCAACAAGTTCGCTTCGTAGGTCTTGGTAATTATAGATTGCGCCGTTAAAAGTGATGGCGAAATCTCCCGTTTCAAACGTGTCGGCGGTGCTTGAGAAAAGGCTTGATTGCGGCGCTCCCGTCGCGCGAACCAGGGGTTGCGCGCCTTTTTCGGGGTCAATGTGGGCGCAGAAGCGGTGTCCGAGTGCTATGCCTTCATCAACGTAGTGCCCTTCACCATCAGGTCCGCGGTGCGCTATGGCACCACACATTGCCGTAAGGGTTTGTTGGGGGGAATTGGTTGTTCCGATAAAGCCACAGATTCCAGACATATAGTCTTGCTCCTTGTTCGTTTTCGCGTTTGCGCATTTTTGTCTTTGTTTATTATGGCACAACGGCGGTGAAAACATATTCTTTCCGCATTGCGCTTGAGTAATGCTCGTTTAAGTTTGAAACGCAACACAACAAGGCGATACAGTACAATGAAGGCATGGTGAAAATTATTCACAGAGCAACGAATTCACAGCAAAGCCAGGCTCAGCTCGAAGCCTTGCTTTTGCAGCTGGGCGAAGCGGGTAGCGTGGTTGCGGCAGCGGATGGTGCGGCTGGCGGCGCGGCAGCGGATGGCGCTGATGGCGGGGCAGTGCTCATCACCACGACCCACGATCGCGCGATTCGTTTCAAAAAGCACTTTGCTTGTCGCCCCTTTATGTTTGGACTCAGCGTTACTACCCTTGTTTCGTGGGTGTCTGAGCGTTGGAGCCTTTTTGGTGATGGGCGAAGAATAGTTTCATCCCTTGAACGAGAATTGATACTGCATAAACTCATGAGCGACCTTGTTGCACAAGGCGAACTCAAGCATCTGGGAGCGACCCCTGGAACGGCAAAGATGCTTGCATCAATGGCTCAAGAAGCGCTCAGCGCTCTCACGGGTGAACAGGCGGTGTTTCACCAAATGCCGCATCAGGGATTTCTTCTTACCGAAGCGGAAAAAGAAGCGTGCTTTGTGTTAGAGCGCTATGTTCAGACACTTAACGCTGCAGGATGGTGTGAACTTGCGCAAGCTTTTGATTGTTTGGCTGCGTCGAACATGCCCTTGCCGATGCTTTTCTTTGAGGGCTTCGATTGTTTTAGTGATGCTCAGCAGCGCTTCATCGATGCGCTTTCAGAAAAAACGACAGTTCACGTAATCTTAGATGAAGCAACAGGGGCCGCCGAAGCGTGCGGGCGTGCGACAGAGTTACTTGAACTCCAACAAAGGATTTTCAATCCGACTCCCGCTAGCCCGCTTGTGCCTGGGGGCGCAGTTCGCTTTCTCTTTCCTACGGGGTATTATGCCAAGGCTCGTTTGCTTGCTCAAACCATCACTGAGCATACGAAAGCGCTGCCCGCCTCCTCTCGAAAAACGGATGGGGGCGATGCGGCGTGCCGCTTTATCGTGAGTGCTTCTGACCCCGCAGACCTTTTCAAAAGGCTCGCGGGATTTTTGACGGCAGAAGGCATAGAAGTGCGCGTATCGGCGCAACAACCGTTTTCTTCAACGGCATTTGGCAAGGCGTTTTTAGCCTTGCTGGAGTTTTGCTATGCGCCTTACTATTCAACTTTTTTGATGAGCGATTTCACCTTAAGTTCTTTTTCGGGGATTTCGCGACAAAAGGCATATGAACTTGATGCGCAGTGGCGCGCAAATCGCCTGTGTGATAAAAAACGCTGTTTGGATGATATTGCTCGGGAAAGCCCGCGGCTAAAAGCGCTTGTTGATGCGCTTAGCAAAAAAGATATCGAAGGGGTGCTTGATATCTTTGAAGAGGGAACACGGCGCGACCTCTTCAAAGAGGAAGTCTTTCAGAGCGAACAATTATCGGCAATAGCGCTGGCGCGGAGTTTTTTCGAAACGGTTTCTTACGTGAAGCTTAAACCTTTTGAGGTACTCAATTTGCTTTCGGAGCGGCGCGTTACTTACCGCTGTCGCAGCTTAAGCGTAAAAACTGCTTTGTTCGGGGCTGAGGGGGCGGGTGTTGTTGATGGTGCGTCTGAAGTGTTGCCCGAAGCCGATGGCGCGCCTGTTGCGGTTGTAGACCTTATGTCCTTAGACGAAGTTTCTGCCCAAGACGCCTGTTCGTGCGATGTTTTGATACTGTGCGATTTGGAGAGTTTTTCTTATCCCGTACGCGACAGTGCCACCGCAAAGACCCTGCTTTTTGATAAGCTGGGCATCGAAGCGCCCCTCGATGCCTTGACGCGAATGAGGCGGCAATTTTTCCGCGCGCTGAGTACTCCGAAACACCTGCTCGTGTGCGAACGGGTGCTCAATACCGCTGATGCTGAGCCTGCTTATCCCGCGGTTGTTCTCGATGAACTGGCTGATTGCTATCGCAGCAATCTTTCTTCGTATGAAGGGGTCGATAAGCGAACGGCTCTTCCAGATTCGCTTCTTGCCTATGCCGCTTTTTCGGGCGAGGATCGGTTGTATGAGAATCTTTTTGCACAAGGTGCTTGCCCGCAACAAGGAACGGTTGAGCACCTGTTAGAGACAGGTGCAGTGAGCGACGCTGCGCGAGAGATGATTGTGCTTCCTGCGCTACCTAAAGAAGGAGCTCCTGCGCAAGAAGTCGCGCAACCCGTTTTTTCTCCTTCGGCGATAGAAAGCTATTTGGAATGTCCGTACAAGTGGTTTTCGCTGCGCCGCCTGCGTCTTGAGGGGCTTGACGGTGGTTTTGGGGCATTGGAAAAAGGAAGTTTTTCTCATAACGTGTTGAAATTGTTTTATGAAGAATTTCAGCGCGAGGGATTTGAGAAGGTGAGTGCTGAAAACATTGAAACGGCACGGGGTCTGCTTGTTAAGCTATTCGATGAGCGCCTTGAGGCTCAAAGTACGCTGAAGCGCAACGAAAATCCCTTGATTGCTCTGTCGGAACTTGAAAAAGCAGAGATTGACGTGCTTAAACGACAGCTGCTCGCCTATCTTGCCCGTGAGGCGACGTTCTTGTCAGGCTTCACTCCCCGTTATTTTGAGACAAGTTTTGGACGAAGCGAAAGTTTTGTATATGCGGCTCAGCGTTTTTGCGGCAGTATTGACCGCATTGACGTGAACGATAAAGGACAAGCGGTCGTCATCGATTACAAAACTTCACTTTCAAAAGACTACGCCCTTGCACAAGGCTCTGATTTGGTGTGGCTTGCGGCTGCTGCGGACGGAGAGCGCGTTGCAGGTGAAAACGACGGCACGGATGGCGCTGATGGCACAAGCGACAACGATGAAGGCGATGGCACGAGGGGCACACCAAAATCCTTGCTTTTACCCCATAAAATTCAAGCCCTCATCTATGCTCAGGCAGCACGAAAACTTCTCGGGCTTGACGTGGTGGGTGCTCTCTATGTTTCGTTGGGTGCTTCGGGAACTATTGCTGGAGCTATCGATAGTTTGGTCTTAGGCCCTGCCGACATTTCTGGAATCGAGGTAAAAACCTGCAGCGTTCAAGAGGTGGGGGCATCTAACTTCGGTGCGCTTTTAGATGCGGTCGAGGAAATGATTGCTCCTGCGCTTGCCTGCTTGCTTGAAGGGCATATCGCCCCTGATCCACGTGGATCCGACCCCTGTGGATTTTGCCCTGTTAGTGCTTGTGGATTGCGGGTGTAGCCATGAATCTTGACGGCTTAACAAACGATCAGCGCACGGGTGTCTTGCACCTTGAGGGTCCTTTGCTCATTTCAGCAGGGGCAGGCTCGGGCAAGACTTTTACGTTGACGCAGCGCATTGCTCACGCTCTTTTGCAGGGTAGCGTTGTTGATGATATTGACGGTATCCTTGCGATAACCTTCACCGAAAAAGCGGCGGGGGAAATCAAGGCACGAGTGCGCTCCACCTTGCACCGTGAAGGATTAAGCGAACAGGCGCATAAAGTGGATGCGGCGTGGATATCAACCATTCACGGTATGTGCGCCCGCATATTGCGAACGCACGCTCTTGAACTGGGAATAGACCCAGGTTTTGGCGTTATCGAAGATACGGTGCGCAAAGAAATGATTGCGCAAGCCATCAACGAGGTTTTGGAAAAATCACGTGAAGACATTGCCCTTCAGAGCCTTGTCGGCGGTGGCATTTCCCGCACAGGTGCTTTGCGCGGCGACGCAATGCGCGTGCGCTATGCGGCACTTTTCAACGAATTCGTTCCCCGTTCAGTTTTCCCTACGCAAAGTTCGGTCGTGTCTATGCTTGAAACGCTTCTCGACAAAGCAGCAAACTTAGGCGGGGGATACGATGATTTCGTTTTCGGTCCTGCCCCGACAAAACTGGAAATACTTGCACGTGATTTAGTTCGTGCCTACCATGAAGTGCTACCTTTCCTTGAACAAGCGCAAAATTCCAAAAGCGCGATTGATGCCCGCGTGGACGCAATCCGCGTTGTTGAAGTGTTGGAAGGCCTTCTCAAAGACTGGAAAAAAGCAGATGCGCAGGTAGTAGCAAGAGGGGTAGACGCTTCGACAGGCACTTTTGCACCTGCTGAAGAGGATGCTTCAGAGCGCCTCTCTGTTTTTGCAGACACGCTTGAAGGATGTCTCTTAATCGGGAGAAACTTCGGTTCTGCAGAGGTAAAGGAAGCGGTTGGGGAATGGAAGCAAGTATATCTGCGCATCGTTCATGAAGTGGTGTGTGCCCTTGCCCGACCTGCTCTTGATGATTTGATGGCGCTTGTTCGTGAGGTGGAGGAATGCTATGTTGACGCAAAGCGCAAAGCCTTTGTGTTCGACAATGATGATTTACTCATTGAAACGTTGCGGGCGTTTGAGGCGCACCCCCCTTTGGTCGATCACTACCAAGAACAGTTCAAGTTGGTTATGGTCGACGAATTCCAAGACACTAGTCAGATTCAGATTGACATCATCGAAAAGCTGGCAGGACAAAATAGCGGTAAGTTGTGTACCGTGGGCGATTCGCAGCAATCTATTTATCGTTTCCGCGGTGCCGATGTCAATGTTTACGAAGAACACAAAAACAAGATGCGCGCACCCGCTATTGGTGCAAGGTATGTTGAATTACGGAAAAATTTTCGCAGCCATGGGGATATACTGCGTTTTGTTGACCGCGTTTTTGAGCAGCCGCAGGTTTTCGGGGAACGATTCATGTCGCTGGAGCCTCACGAAGAGCGCGCTTCAAGCTATCACGCAACAACACCGCGTGTTGACGTGCTGCTTACCACGAGACCAGGGGCAAGCGGTTCGGGAATAACGGTAGACGATGCGAGACGAAAAGAAGCACAAGCCATAGCTTCGCGATTTGCGGCTTTTCGCGCAGCTGGACATGATGCGAAAGATATGGTCGTGCTTTTGGGGAAACTAACGCGGGCAGAAGTGTTTGCTCAGGCAATTCGTGACGAGGGCTTTGAATGCGTTATTGCGGGTGGGTCGCTTTTCGACAAAGCCGCAGAAGTGCAGGTTGTTGCGCGCTTTGTCGAAGTGCTTGCAAATCCTGCGAACACCCGCGCTCTTTTCGAGGTGCTCGCTGGTGATATGTTTCGACTTTGCGCCGATGATTTCCTTCAACTCACGACCACCTACGATAGTGCTCGAGGCGGGCTTGTTCGGCGTAGCTTAGAGCGGGGGCTTTACCAGGTTACTTTGTTATCGAAGGAAACATCAAAGCCACCGTCACCACACGACACCCAAGCCCTTCCTGCCCGCTTGCGCAACGCGGCTCGCATTCTTGATCGAGCAAAAAACTCTCTTGGTAGCGAATCGGTTGCCCATATTGTCGAAGAAGCCCTCGTCGATTCTGGCTGGATAACGAGACTTGAGGGCGCTGGTGCGCAAGGTATGGCGCAAGCCGCCAATATCTTGAAGGCCGTGCGCCACCTCAAAGAACTCGAGCATAAACGCAAGCTGGGAATTTCTCGTTTGGCTCAAGAGTTTCGCAGCGAACTTGATCTCGGTTTGAAGGAGGCACCTGGAGCCTTGAGTGGGGCGGACACAGGGGTCGTGAAAATCATGAGCATTCACGCTTCAAAGGGGCTGGAGTTTCCCTTAGTTGCTCTCGCTGATTTTTCGGGGATTCCTCCTTTTCGCAACGCACTTTTAGTAGAAACGTGTGACGGTTCGGCGTATGTTTCCTTGGGTTTGAGGGAAACTTTCAATCGCTATCCCACTCTTCAAAAACGCCTCGCAGGCTTTGAGCCCTTTGAAGAAGGGGAATCTGCTCACGTTTATGCTCATTTTTTGAAAACAGCAACTGACCAAGCGGAATTTAGAGCCGCCCTGAAATCTTTTGCTCACGCTGAAGAATTGGAAGAGGTGCGCAGGAAGTTCTACGTGGGGCTTACGCGGGCAAGCGAAGCCTTGGTTATTGCCGCGTCAGTGCGTTTATCTGCAAAAGAGCCTGAACTAGCCTATAGGGATGTTATCGCTGATATGCGAAGCGCTTTGTGCGGGACGCAAGATTTTCCCTATGGAAAGGCTGTCTTGGAATATGGGGGCAGCCAGCCTGCTGCATTTAAGCGCATCGTGCTCGATGAAGCGGTTCACCTTGACGAACAAGATGCCCGCCCGCTTTCGGGGGTTTCGAACGTCTCGCAGATGAGTTTCTTTGTTCCCGATGAAACGGAAAGGCGCAAGCCTTCACTGGTGAGGTATCGTCGAGAGCGGGAAGGGGTGTTTTCCTATTCTGCTCTTGCGCAGAAAAAGCACGATTTTGATACTTCGGGCACCAAGGACGGTTCTGCTTCTCAGCATGCGCACAGGCAGGCGGGGCTTGGCGGCGGCGTTGGTGGTGATGATGCTGGTGGCGCGGCTGCTGGTGTTGTTCGGGGCGCTACTCAGGGAATAGATCTTGAAGAGGCTGCCCTTGAAGAGGTGCCTGTTTTCCGCATGAATTCTGACTTTGACAAAGCAAGCGATTTAGGAAGCGCTTTTCACCAACTTGCACAATACGCGCTTGACACGAAGGGCATACCCTCCCCAAAACACGTTGAGCAAATCGCCCGCGCTCACAACTTGAGCGAGGAACAAAGGCTACGCCTTACGCGTGCTTTGGCTGCTTGGTTTGCAAGTGATGTATATGCTCACTTTGCCGACTATGCGCTTGTTCGCGCGGAGTTGAGTTTCTTTGTTAGCGTTGACAAGGCTTGGCTCGAGGGGGAAATAGACGCGTTTTGCAGCAGGGGGCTTCATGAGAAAGCTCTTGTTATCGACTACAAGACGGGGGGCACCCCCCACGAAACGCCCGAGGAGCTGTTTGAGAAACACCTTCTTCAAGCAACGTGTTATGCGTATGCGGTTCTTACCCAAGGCTACCCCGAGGTTGAATTGCAGTTCGTCCGCGTTGAGCATCTGCCCATAAGCGCATCTGAGGAAGGGAAGGGCGAAGATTCTCTAGGCATTCCTCTTGTGAGGTATCATTTCACACACGATGAACTACCTCAGCTAAAACAAAGGATAATTGAGGGGTATGCGCGTCTTGCAAAGCCATAAGAAATTAAGAAAAATCTAATATACTGCCTGATGAATGGTGAAAAATAGACCTTGCTTTTTCTTGGTCTCTTGGTAGTATACAAAGGTACCGGCACGCTGACACCCTAAGGAGCAGGACTCGGAAAAACCTTTGATTCTCACCGTGCCGGTATCTTTTTGACTAAACTTGCGCTGATTATGTATCAATATGAATAAATCAAAACAATTTGGATAGAATGCAAAACCCTCGTTCGCCATTGGGGCTCTAGTCTTCAATCTTTCCTTGGTCGTATGAGCTCGACTTTTGGTCTTTTTCCGCGCGTCAAGAGCAGTGTCGCGCTGCTTTTTTGTGTGCGTCTTGTGAACACCGGCTTGTAGATGCCCTCTGTATTGTTGGTGGTACGCTTTGACCATAGAATGAAATAATACCCCTAGTCGGTCGAGGTGATACGCAATGCAATTTAAAAGGAAACTCCTTGCTTTTCTGGTAAGCACAACCCTTGTTGTGGGAATGATTCCCTTTACCCAAGCCTTACCCCAGGCTCAAGCTCTCGAAGGAGGCACACCTGCTATTAGCGTTTTTGAGGCTGATTCTTCTGGTGGGGAAGCTCAAGAATCCCTGCCGAACAATCCCGACAACGCAGATGGCTTCGCAACAGAAGGTGACCTTAGCGTCGAAGGAGAAGATATCCAAGACGAAGAAGCAGATCTTTCTACTGAAGAAAATCCTTCCACAGAAGAAGAGGGTGAGTTAGCCCCGCTGAGCGCTGCTGAACTCAGTGACATACAACTGCAAGTTCTTGCTGCTCTCGAGGAATATCCTGATGCCGAATACGTAGAAAATGAAGTAATCGTTGCTTTCAAGGACAGCACTTCCTTAAACGAGGCAGGTAAGACCTTCGAAGAACTTGAGGGAATTGACGAACAATCCTTAACGCCCCAAAGCCTTGTTTCAGAAGATATCGTTGTTGTTGAGCTCAGCGAGGGAACCGATGTTTTTGACGCGATTCTCGAACTTGCTGCTCAGCCTAATGTGGCGTATGCCCATCCTAATTATCTTCTCCATCTTTGTGAAGCATCCGAAGGCGAATACGGCGAAGAAGATATTTCTCTCCTTGCAGCCACCACCTTAAACGATGCGTTTGCAAGCAGACAATGGGCGCTCAAGACCACAAACCTTTATAATACCTGGACGCTTGCGCGCACCAACAAAAAAGTTGCGGTTGCGGTAATCGATACCGGGGTGCGTATCGAGCACGAAGATTTGAAAAACGTTATTGTTCCAGGCTCTTATTATGATGCAACAAAAACAAAGCAGACGGGTGATGCCGATGGGCACGGTACGCACGTTGCCGGCATCATTGCGGCAGAAGCGAATAATGGTAAAGGGGTTGCCGGCGTTTCCTACAATGCGCGCATCGTTCCTATTCGTGTGCAAGACTCAAAGCGTGATATTATGTCAACCTCGCTCATTGCCGCTTATACCTATCTTTTGGGAAAGCTACCCAATGGTAAAACACGCGCCCAAGAATGGAACGTAAAAGTAGTCAATATGAGCCTGGGCGCCCCTGTGCCCATACCTGCGCTTGAGAACGAAATCAACAAGGCGTACAGTGCGGGTATTCTTACGGTGTGTGCGGCGGGGAATGGTGCGGATCCGTATACCAACTATAGGCCTGACGTTCCCGTCTATCCCGGCTCATATAATAGATGCATTAACGTTTCTGCGTTGAAGCAAGGGAGCGGCACCTTAAAGGACGTATTCGATTCATCCTATTCTAGCTATGGTAGTACGGTGAATCTTTCTGCTCCTGGTACCAATATCTATTCAACAATCAACTACTCAAACACAAGCTATGACGATAAAGACGGTACTTCCATGGCATCCCCTTATGTTGCAGGTGTTGCAGCCTTGGTGTTTGCGTCAAATCCTTCCGCAACACCGGCTCAAGTGCGCACCGCTCTTGAAAAGACGGCTGTTCCCCGAACGGGAACGAACTGGAAAAATTATTACGGCGCCGGGCAGGTGAACCCCTATGAGGCAGTTAAGTATATCGCTAAGAACACGATAACAAACGATAAGCCCATCAGTGCAGGTATGAAGATAAACTGCAAGGTGACCTCTACCTTGCCGATGGCAACCACCTGGAAATGGTCTATTGTCAGCGGCTCGGGCACGATAAGTTCATCGGGCGTACTCCTGCCAACCAAGGGAA
Source organism: Eggerthellaceae bacterium (assembly GCA_009782615.1). GTDB lineage: Bacteria > Actinomycetota > Coriobacteriia > Coriobacteriales > Eggerthellaceae > WRIS01. The sequence continues at coordinate 50,882 of WRIS01000004.1, forward strand.
ACAGTACGGTTAAGATTCGCGCTACCTATACGCAAGACAGTTCGGTTTATGTTGAAAAGAATATCGTCATTCCGAAAAGCGTGCCGATAATCACTGCTTCGGCAACTTCGTTTACCTACGATGGCACCGCGAAAACACCTACCTATTCGATAATGTATGAAGGCAAGACCTTGAAGGCATCAACTGATTTTACGGTTGCCTATCAAAAGAATGTCAATGCGGGTACGGCAAAAGCGATTATCACGGGCAAAGGGGCGTGGAAGGGTACGGAAGAGCGTACCTTCACCATTAAAAAAGCGCCGCTCTCTTCTACAACGATTACGGTAGCGAATGCTACGTTTACGGGTTCGGCAGTAAAGCCGGCTCCCAGTGTCAAGTTCACCAACGGCAAAAAGCAGGTACAGACCCTCAAAGCAGGGACTGACTATACCGTGACTTATAGTGGCAACACTCAGGTGTCGAATTCCGGAGCAAAGGCGACTATTACGGGAACCGGGAATTTTTCGGGGACGGTAACGAAGAATTTTAGTGTCAAAGGCGTGAACATCACCTATTTTACGCATGTGCAAAATGTCGGGAATCAGGCTGCGGTTGCCAATGGCGCCATGAGCGGGACTTCAGGTCGGGGCTTGCGGGTTGAGGCGCTGCGCATCAATATGGTGAACAACACGGGCTTAAGCGGCAATATCGAATATCAGACCCAAATCCAAAACATCGGCTGGCAGGGGTGGAAGTCTGCCAAGACAGATGGGAAGTCAGATAAATTCGTGACAGGTAGTCTTTCGGGGACATCGGGTCAGGCTTTGCGGCTCGAAACTTTGCGCATTCGCCTCACGGGTGATTTAGCGAAGAACTACGATGTTTATTATCGCGTTCACGTCCAAAACGTAGGCTGGATGGGCTGGGCGAAAAACGGTGAAGAAGCTGCTGGCAGTGTGGGGCTTGGATTGCGCATGGAAGCAATGCAGATATACCTGAAACCAAAAAGTTCGGCAAAGCCAGGAGATTCTTTCAAGGGAATTACCAGTGCGCCAGGAGCACCGTGTGCCATTGATGCTACGGCGGCAGGGCGAACAGGAGCTGTTTCTTATAATGCAACCCTGCATATTCAAAGCCAGGGTGACACCAAATATTCCCGTGTCAACGGAACAAAGACGCTGGGAACCAGCGGAAAAGCACTTCGCTTAGAGGCTTTGAAACTTGCGCTGGTTGACAAGCCGGTGTCCGGAGGGCTTTCGTATTCGGTTCATGTTCAAAGTATTGGCTGGCAAAAAGCTGTGGGTGAAAATGGAATTGCAGGTACGAGTGGCAGAGGCCTTCGCCTAGAAGCCCTGCGAATTAACCTTACGGGCGATTTGGCGAAACAATATGACGTGTATTATCGCACGCACATCCAAAGCATCGGCTGGACGGGTTGGGCGAAAAATGGGCAGAGTTGCGGCAGCGCTGGGTATGGCTACCGCATGGAAGCCATGCAGGTGGTTATTGTAAAGAAGGGCTCTACGGCACCAGGAATGAACGCAAGCTATTTCTATCAGAAGAAACGCTAGTTTGCGTCATTGCAGGTTTGCCTCTCAATTTTAATTGCGCACTTCAACGCCTTGCTACTAAGATAGGGCGCATACCTATAGATTGTGCATGGCATCTTGTTGTAACGCAGCAAAAAACACTATAATAAGGCGTAGCTAGGGTAAGAAACACCCGAAAGAAAGCCTATTGAAAACCTATTGGGGGCAAAACGCTATGCATTCTATGAGAAAAAAGACTCTTGCTTCTTTGTTAACCTGCGCGCTTGTTGCAGGAATGATTCCCTTTGCACAAGGGATACCGCAAGCCCAAGCGGCTGAAGACGAAATCCTTTTGACAGTTGACTCAGATGGGGGCGATGTTGGTGGTGCGTCAGGCGAAGAAGAGTTTGACGCAGGCGCGGGCTCTTTCCCCGAGAGCACTGATGGCATCTTGGGAGATGCGGAAGAAGGCATCGAAGAAGGAACTCCAAGCCCTACGGAAGAAGATTGGGAAGAAGCAAAACTTCAGGTACTTTCTGTTTTTGAGGAAAACCTAGATGTCGAATATGTTGAAGGTGAGGTTATTGTAGTCTTTAAGGACGCCATTGAAATCGAGGAAGTCTTTGACGTGCTCCAAGAAGTTGAAGCGGTTGACGAAGAGTCCCTTACCGAAGAAAGCCTTATTGGCGAAGACGCTGTGGTGGTTGAGTTGGAAGACGAGACAAGTATTTATGATGCTCTTGTTGAACTTAACAATAATCCCGACATCGCTTATGCGCAGCCGAATTACCTCTATCGACTCTTAGAAGGATCCTATGAATCCCAAGCAGAGCCGAGTATTCTTGATGTACAAGAAGGCGTGTTTCCCCTTGCAACCACCATTAATGATACCTATCGAAGCTCACAGTGGCACCTTAGTACGATAAGGGCTTATGATGCTTGGTCGTTGACGCGTGCCAACGGTCGTACCCCATCGATTGGTGTGGCGGTAATTGACACAGGCGTGCGCACCGACCACGAAGATTTGCAGAATGTTATCATTCCCGGTTCTTATTATGACACAACAGGAAGAGGGCAAACGACCGACACCCACGGACACGGCACACAGGTTGCCGGTATTGTGGCAGCGGAAGCGAATAACGGTAAAGGCATCGCGGGTGTTTCCTATAATGCGCGTATTGTTCCTATTTGTGTGTATTATCAATCGGCGGGCGGCTATGCAAGCAGTACGGCAGAATTATCCAAAGCTTATAGCTATTTGTTCTCTGTCGGAAGCACCGGTAAAACGCGCGCCGTAGAATATAATGTGAAGGTTATTAATATCAGTTCGGGTTCGACTGCTGCTGACCCAAGCCTTAAAGCTTGGATTGATACAGCCTACAATGCCGGTGTTCTTACGGTGAGTGCAGCTGGCAATGGGGGGATTGACCCTGGCTATAAGCAAACGGATCCCATATATCCCGGGTCGTTTGACAAATGCATCAATGTTTCTGCGCTGAAGCAGGGCACGGGTGTCTTAAACGATGTATTTGATGCATACTATTCCAATTATGGCTCCACGGTGAACTTATCCGCACCGGGTACTTATATTTGGACGACAACCAGAGGTTCTGCTTCAAGCTATTCTGGTCTCGGCTACGGAACTTCCTTTGCGGCTCCTATTGTTTCAGGGGTTGCTGCGTTGGTTTTTGCCGCTAATCCTTCCGTCACCCCTGCACAGGTGCGCGACGCACTTGAAAAAACAGCAGTTGATTTAGGCACTAAGGGCTGGGATCAATATTATGGCTGGGGAGAGGTAAACCCCTATGAGGCAGCTAAATATGTTGCGGTGACCACGATTGCCAACACTGCTTCTGCAGGCATGGGGAAACCCATAACATGTGCGGTCACCTCAACCTTGCCGATGGCGACCACGTGGCAGTGGTCTGTGGTGAGCGGGCCAGGCACGATAACTTCAGCGGGGGTACTCACGCCAACCAAGGACGACAGCATTATTCGAGTGCGTGCGACTTACACAGGAGACTCCACCGTATACGTGGAAAAGGACATCGTTATCCCGAAAGCCTTAGAGCTTAGCTATTCAACTCATGTGCAAACGGTTGGATGGCAATCGGCTGCGAAAGATGGAGAGGTATCGGGCACAAGTGGTCGGGGACTTCGCTTAGAAGGACTTAAGATTAATCTTATCAATACCACTGGTTATGCAGGGGGTATCAGCTATTCGACCCACATTCAAAGTATCGGGTGGCAAGCACCAGCAACCGTAACTACTACGGGTGTCTCAGGAGCCGAAGCGAAGGGAAGTCTTTCGGGTACTGAAGGGCGCGCCTTAAGGTTAGAAGCCATAAAAATGAGCTTAACGGGGCAACTTGCGAATTACTATGATATTTATTATCGCGTCCATGCTCAAAACGTCGGCTGGATGGGGTGGGCGAAGGGCGGCAAAGATAGTATCGCTTCTGCTGAAGAAGCGGGTACGGCAGGGCATTCCTTCCGTTTGGAAGCACTTCAGATCGTACTTGTTGCCAAAGGGGGAGGAGCAGCACCTGCAAACAATTACAAAAGTGTTGCAACGGTTGCAGGAACACCGCGCATGATAGACCCCGCAGCAGGGCTTCGAGGAGCTGTTTCTTACAACGCTATGATGCATATACAAAGCATAGGCGACACTAATTTCAATGGTTCCAACGGTTCGAACATTTTAGGGACAACTGGAAGAGCGCTTCGCGTGGAAGCGATGACGCTTTCCCTTCCCAATAAGCCTACAACAGGTGGGATTGAGTATTCGGTGCATGTCCAGAATATCGGATGGTTACCGAAAGTGGGAGAAGGTGGCTTTGCCGGAACGCGAGGGATGTCGTATCGCTTGGAGGCTTTGCAGATTAGCCTTACTGGTAATTTGGCAACGCAATATGACGTGTATTATCGCACGCATATCCAAAGCATCGGTTGGACCGGTTGGGCGAAAAGTGGGCAACCCGGGCAACCTGGGCAATCCTGCGGGAGCGCAGGATATGGCTACCGCATGGAAGCCATGCAGATAGTCATTGTTCCTAAGGGCGGTGTTGCACCTGGGCTTAATGCAAACTATTTCTACCAGAGATAGGCTTATCGTTGCGTCACCCTGATCATTACGAGCACCTTCGTCATCGCGAGCGAAGCGAAGCAATCCAGGCAGCGACGGAAAGATTGCGGGTCAAGCCCGCAATGACGAACAGGTTCAGATACAATTTAATTTCGAGTTGGTGCTGAAAAGAGGACTGTCGTATGGCTGTTGACAAGGCATCAAGGCCTGCCATTTCAATCATAGTGCCTATTTACAACGTGGAGGAATACCTTGAGTGGTGCCTCGATTCTTTGGTGGCGCAAACCTTCGCTAATATCGAAATAGTGTGTGTCAACGACGGCTCAACCGATGCCTCGCGTGATATTGCGCTTCGCTATGCTCAACGGGATCCGCGCGTTGTGCTGATAGACAAGGTAAATGGGGGATTGTCATCTGCGCGAAACGCAGGCATTTATGCTGCAACGGCACCCCTCGTTTGTTTTGTGGATTCAGACGACCGCATGACGCTTGATGCTTGCGAAAAAATCGTTGCCGCTTTTGAAAAATCAAACGCAGACGTTGTTACCTTCGGTGCGCACTGTTACCCAGAATCGGCGGGAGAGCCCTGGCTTGCTGAGCGCCTAAGCCCTCGTGATGTTGAATACGATGGCTTCGCTCCCGACCTGCTTTTTAAGGAAATGTCACTTCCTTATGCATGGCGCACTGCTTGTAAGAGAGACTTCCTTGTTGACAACAATCTTTTTTTCCGAGAGGACGTAGCTTTTGGGGAAGATCAAATCTTTCATTTTGCGCTCTATCCTCGCGCTCAAAAGACTGTTCTTATGTCCAATAAGCTCTACGATTATCGTATAGCGCGTGAAGGTTCTTTGATGTATCGTTTTGCTCGTGACACGGCGAGTGTGGCAGCTGAACACGTTAACATTGTAGAGCATATCTTTACCGATTGGGCAGCGGGGGGTTTTCTCAGGCAATACCCAGCCGAGATGCTTATCTGGTCTCATGATTTTGCGCTCATCTGGATTGCTGAACAAGACGACCCGCTGCGAAGCAAGTTGCTGTCAAATCTTCGAAACGTGTGGCTCACTTATTTTTCTGAAAAGGAAATCCTTGCCTTGAAATTACCTTGGGCAACAAAAAGAATGATTAAGGCGGCGCTCCTGCACCCTGAAAGCTTTAAGGGACTACGGGGAAAGGTGCTACGCCATTCTTACGGTTTGCAGCAAGAAGGTTTCCGCGAAGAATTTGGGAAGCTTCGTTGGGCTATCAATCATAAAAGGGTCAAAAAAGACTAAAGCCAAATGCATGGGTATCGAATAGAGTACCTTGCTGTGCGGATATGGAAGAAATCTTAAATCGTTCACGCGGTTCGGCTATAATTTATTTCTCACGAGTAAAAGGATTACGGTATGCCTGTTGATACATCGTTTAAGCCCCGTGTTTCGGTATTGGTGCCTGTCTATAATATGGAAAAGTATCTTTGCCAATGTATGGATGCTTTGTGCAAGCAAACGTTGCGCAATCTTGAGATTATCTGCATCAACGATGGTTCAACCGATTCCTCTCTTGCCATTTTGCAAGACTATGCCGCTCGTGATGCTCGAATAACTATTATCGACAAACAAAATTCTGGCTATGGTGCGTCCATGAACAAGGGGCTTGCGGCTGCGCGGGGTGAATATATCGGCATCGTGGAATCGGATGATTTTCCTTCTCGAAACATGTTTGAAATTCTGTACGACGCGGCACTAAAACACAGCGCTGATTTAGTGAAATCAAATTATTACGAGCATCAAGATGGGCATGATTCCCTTCGGGCAAATTTGAAGGGCTTTCCTTACAAAAAATCTTTTGATCCCCTCGAGCGGCCCGATATCATCACCACCATACCCGCTATTTGGAGCGCTCTATACAGCCGTCGCATGCTGCTTGACAACCAAATCAATTTCAGAGAAACTCCCGGTGCTGCCTTTCAAGACACTTCATTTGTTTTGAAGGCTTGGTTTGCGTCAAGGCGCTGCGTGCTTATTCGAAAACCTTTGCTGCACTATCGTGTTGATAACCCGAATTCCTCGGTGAAAACTCTGGACAAGATGTTTGTGGTTTGTGACGAACTTGCCGAAAGCGAACGTTTTTTGCGAGCTGGGCACGACCGAAGCAAGGTGTTTCTTCCGTGGTTTCATATGGACAAATGGCAGAAGTATCGCTGGAACTATGAAAGGATATCTCCCGATGCCCACACCCCCTTTGCCACGCGGATGCTTGAGGAATATCAACGTGCGTATGAAGCAGGGGAATTGGAGCAAACGTGTTTTTCAGAGCATGATTGGGGTCAGGTGATGTTTCTTCTCGACAAAGGGGTTGATGTTTTCGTGGCAAGCTACCCGGAGAAGTTTTAATATGGAAACGCCGCAACTACCCAAAATCTCGGTTGTGGTGCCGATGTATAACTGTGAAGCCTATATTGGAGCGTGTTTGGAATCGCTCAAAAACCAAACGCTCACGAACTTCGAAGCAATCTGCGTTGATGACGCTTCGACTGACAAAACCCTTGAAAACGCTCGAGTATGTATTGGTACTGATGAGCGCTTCAAAATAAGGGAAATGCAAGAAAACCGCGGGCAAAGTGCGGCGCGTAACGTTGCGCTGGACGTGGCTCAAGGTGAATACGTTGTGTTGCTTGACGCCGATGATTATCTTGTTGTCGATGCGCTTGAAAAGCTGATAAACAGGGCAAAGAAACAAGATTTGGACGATCTGTATTTTTCTGCCCGTTCGTTCTATGATTCAAAAGAAGCCCAAGAACTTTTCTGGGAAGAACTTGATACACGCGCCCCTTTCGATGAGGTGGCTGATGGCAAAGAGCTTTTCGTAGCTTTTGATAGTAAGAACGAATTTTTCCCTCATGCTGCTTTGCGTATGGTGAAGCGTTCCCTTATTGAGGAAAACAATATTCGATTTTACGAGGGCATTATTCATGAGGATACGTTGTTTACCTTCCAAACTATGGTTGCCTCTAAAAGATCTTCATTCCTTTCAGAAGTGCTCTATATGCGCCGCGTACGCCCCAATTCGACCATGGCTTCGCGGGTGAGAACGATTGCTACGGTGGAGGGGCATTTTATCTGCGTGCGCGAAATGAAACGATGGATGAGGGAACACGCGCACACCCTTGATGATGCCTTTATTGAAGCGATGATGCGCCAGCTTGATATATATGCGCGAACCGCGTCGTATGATTGGTGTGACAATGAAGACGAGCAAGCAAAAGCGGCGTATGTGGCTTCACTTTCCAAGGAAGAACGGATCGATTTTTTTGCCGATGTTGTTTATCGCGGAGAAGAGACAAGGCGCATAAAGGAAGATATCTTGCGTCCACCTGCCTACTATTTTGGGGATGCGGTTATGAATGCGCTGCGCTTCGTTAAAAGGAAAATTGTGAAAAGTCTTCGACCCCGTGAACAGGGGGAAAAGCGATGATGACCAACAAAAATCTGGTGAGGTGGGAACGGGTAACTCACGACAAAAGGGAGAGTTTATGACGCAACCAACCCTGTCGATTGTGCTTACGGTCTTTAATATGGAGGCTTGCCTTGTGCCGTGTTTGGAATCGTTGCGTAACCAAACCTATCGCGATTATGAGCTCATCTGTGTTGACGATGGGTCATCTGATGGATCGCGGGAAATACTTGAATCCTACGCCGCAAACGATACGCGCTTAAGCCTACGCTTTCAGGAAAACCAAGGGGCAGCACACGCGCGCAATGTGGGGCTTGAAAAAGCAGCAGGAACATATGTCATGCTGCTTGATTCAGACGATGTGTTCGAGCCGACCTTGTTTGAAACGATGGTGGTACGCGCGCAGCACACGCAGGCAGATGTTGTTGTGTGCCAATCTCGCACCCTTGATCACCATTCAGGCATTTCTTCGCCGCTTGATTGGGCAATTAAGATGGATTTCGTGCCCCAAAAAGAAGTGTTTTCGGCGTTAGACATGAAGGGCTGTGTCTTTTATGCCTTTACGGGTTGGCCCTGGGACAAGCTCTACCGAACGCAATTTTTACGCGACCACGATTTGAAGTTTCCGCTGATAACAAATTCTGAAGACTTGCTTTTTGTTTACTTGGCGCTAGTCAAGGCGCAAGGCATTAGTGTTGTTGAGGAAGAGCTTATTTACCATCGCATAAACCGATCGGGCTCTATTGAAAATTCCCGTGTTGTAGCGCCCCTTGCGTTTTACGAGGGTATCGAAATGCTTAAAGCCGAGTTACAAAAAGATATGCCGAGTTACCAAAAGCTTGAATGGGGCTTTTTGAACTGGGCGTTTGATTATACCTGTTGGAATATTTCAAGCCTTCCTCGGGGGGAAGAGAGGGAAGCGCTCATAGATAAATTCTTCCAAGGAAAACTAAGCGCACTTGAAATGGATGCCCATGATATTAGCTATTATTCTTTGAGCGATTTAGGGATGGGTTACTACCGTATTTTAGAACGTGGGCGGCAAGGCAAAAGGCTACGACAAAGCCTGTGGGCGCATTTGGAGTCCTTGTTTCGCAGCTTTGATAGAGATGGATTTTCAAAAACTTTTAGGAAAGCATTCGCGCGCGCGAAAAGGCGCTAGAAAAGCGTTGAAAACGTGCCAGGAGGGGTGTTGGGGCGTTAGGTCCCCAGCGTCCTTCCCATAAAACGGTTGAGCCTTTTGTAATCAAACCCGAGTTTATGTAAAACAAGCGCCTGATAATAGCGCCTATTGGTTATTGCGGCAAAGCGCGGATATTGGCTTTGCAGCCATGAACGAAACTCTTTTGCGCGCCGTGCACCGCGCTTGCGGTCGGTGTCAAAAATAAGCAAAATATTATAGTGGGTATGAATGACCAGCTGCACTTTTCGTTCAAGATATTGCTGGATGCTGTTTTCGAAAGGGGAATTTTCAGCAAAACGAAGCATTTCCTTCACCATGGTTTCGTGCTGCCTGAAGCGCTTCACAAAGTTTTCTGCGGCAACACTTTGATTTGCGTTGCCCACCAGGTATTGATAGATTTCCAAAGGCACAAATTTGACCGTTTCAGCAAGGCAGGTCGATTTCACGATGTATTCATAATCAACGTAGAAGATTCCTTCAAGAATGCGAATGCCGTGCTTTTTAAGAAGGCTGGTTTTTATGTTTAAGGTATGAATGCTGATAAAAGATTCCGTGTCTTGCTGGTTGCAAACTTCAGAGAAATTTAAGCAGCGCCCAGTTTCAACATACGAAGGAAGAGCAATAAGCTGGGAATCTTCGGTTTGCATATCGACTTCTCGTTTCATGTCGATGACTATGTCACAGGTGGCTGAAGCAAGCTGGTCGAGAAGGGCAGCGAGATTGTCGGTGGCAACCCAATCATCCCCATCAACTATGCGAAAGTAGGTGCCGCTTGCATGGGCGATACCTGCATTAATGGCAGAGCCGTGCCCTCCGTTTTCCTTGTTGATAAGGCGAAATATTGACGGATGGGAAGCAACGAAGCGTGCTGCGATGTGTTCAGTTGTATCAGTTGAACCATCGTTGATGATGAGGACTTCCAGTTTGCCTTCGAAGCGTTCATCAGCAAGGGAGGTTAATCCTCGTTCAAGGTATGCCTCAACGTTGTAACAAGGCATTGCAATAGTAAGAATTCTTGTCATAGCGAAGCCTTTTTTCGAGGCTTCGTGTTGGTCAGCACGTTAAAAAACCAAAATTCTGCCTGCAAAAGCCAAGGAGTATAGCGCAGCTGCCAGGCAACAAGCTTTTTTGGGAAGGATAGGGGGGAAGCCATGAGGCGTGCATAGTCTTGCTCGAATCGCTTCGTAAGTTGGGTAAGCGTCGTTTTTTCGTCTAACGTGGCATCGGTGATGCCGAAGCGTGCATGCTTCACTAAAAGCGAATACGCGCCTTTCGCGGCACGATCTTCAGCTAAGTGAAGAATCTGGGCGCTTCCAAGCTTTTTTGCTCTATCAACAACGAGAGAATCAGCAACCAAAAGGTCGAATCCGCGGCGATTCAATCCATCAAAGGAAATACTTCCCAAGTTGAGGAAGTAGAAATATTCAACTTGATTTGAAACAGCAATGCGCTTTGCTTTGCTCAACAGCGTAAAGTTTGCCACCCGGTCTTCGCAGGTAAGCCCTGAAGGGAAGGTTTCATCTTCTTCAAAAAGGTGGCGTGCGTAAAGGCGTATCCAAACAGCGTATTGTTCGGTTAAAAACATTTCAGTTAAAGCCTCAGTAGAGGACAAGAGGCGCAGTTCTTTTTTAGGTTGTGTTACCTTTTCAGGTTTTGAACAGGAAACATAGGAAACTTGAGAGATGTCGCTTTCTGTTTCACTGATAGCGCGATAGAGGGTTTCAAGATAGGTGGGAGCAACCCAATCATCAGAATCTACGAATGCGATAAACGAGCCTTGTGCCGCCGCTATTCCCGTGTTGCGCGCGACTGACAACCCCTGATTTTCCTGATGAATCAAAGTGCATGCGGCAAATTTGGCGGTATAAGATTCCAAGAGCGGAGACGATTCATCGGTTGAGCCATCGTTAACTAAGATAACTTCAAAATCAGCAAAGGTTTGTCCGAGCAAAGAATCAAGGCAGCGGCAAAGATATTTTTGGGTGTTATACACTGGCACCACCACACTGATGGTGGGTGTCGCCTGTGCTACCTGCACAGCGCTACTTTCTTTAAGGGGCAATTGTGTCATGCGGTTCTTGAACTCTAATCTTCCTTATCGCTTTTATGCTCGGCTAGGGCAATTTCTTGGGTGAGCGTATGAAGTTTTTCCCGTAGTTGGGCTATTTCAATAGTGGATATAAACTCACGCACAAAAAGAACTGCAATTACGAATAAAAAAATGAAGTTTGCGGGAGATACGAAGCCGATAAGATCAGAGAAAAAATATGCTATTTGGGGAATTGCGGCAAGAAGGACAAAGCATGCTGCAAACAAAAACCAAAAAATTGTATCTGTTGCGTGGATTTCAGCTTTTTTAATTCGCCTTATTATAAATACAAAAACCAAAAGTGCGCAAACAACAAGAAGTATTCTGAGTAATCCGTTCATGAGTATCACCTAAACCATTGTAGTATCAGGATGGATATACAAGTTCTTAGCATATAAGATATTGATTTTGAAACACTAAGATAGCTTTCTCCGGTTAGTCGTTCCTGCATTTCAACAGGGACTTCAATAACTTTTGCTCCCTTGCGCAAACAATAGGCAATGGTGTCGGGTTCCGGGGCAATATCGTGTTTGGTCACGAAAAGTTCAATCATTTTCGCATTATAGAGTCGCATACCTGAAGTAGGATCCTTGATTGATTTTCCCGTTGTCAGCTTAATAAGTCCTGAAATTATGGAAGATCCGATTGTGCGGCTCGAGAATTTCTTTTTTTGCGTTATAAATCGCGATCCAATTACGATATCGGCATTAGTTTCTCGCATTGCGTCAACCATAGGCTGGATATAATCCGGTTTGTGCTGTCCGTCAGCGTCAAACTGAAGAGCTGCATCATAGCCATTGCGATAGGCATATTTCATTCCGGCTTGGAACCCGCCTGCAAGTCCTACATTAATGGGTAGGTTAACAATATTAAAAGCATTTTGCTCGCAAAGTTCTTTCGTTCTATCCGATGAGCCGTCGTTGACAACAACATAGTCAATAGAAGGTGTTAGTCTTTTCAACGAATTAACAGTAGTGACAATACTGCCTTCTTCGTTGTGTGCCGGTATTATTATCAATACTTTCATAGCCCTCTTTCGTTGACATATTTTGATTATAGCCCATTTCAAGCTATGAAGTTAATCGTGTGCGCCAAAGCTAAAGAGCTTCAACATATACGTTATATTTTTGACTTTCTTATTTGATAATGTTCTTGAGTGCTTCAACAAGGGTATTGTTATCGGTGCTGTTGCGTATGGCAATTCTCATAACTTGACGGGTGGAGCCAAGTTTTTTCGTCAAATCTTTGACAAGAATGTTCCAATCTTTAAGAAGGGTTTCTGCCACGCTTTGCACACTCATATTATTGGTGAGCTCGACCATAAAATAGTTTGCTTGGGAAGGCATCACCTCAAGACCCTTGATTGCTGAAAGCAGGTCGAAGAAGCGCTTTCTTTCGGCACGAAAAAGGTTAAGCCCTTGTACATAATCGTTTTTATATTTCTCAGCAATTTGTAGATAGAATTCACCAAAGGAATTAATATTCCAAATTGCTACATCTTTTTTCACTAAGGCCAGTATCTCTAAGTTGGCAGTGACCATGATGCCAAGCCTGACTCCTGGCACCCCGTAGGATTTGGAGATAGATTTTATTACAATCAGGTTCGGGTAAGATTTCAGCAAACGGTCGTCTATGCAAGAATTGTTGAGTTCGTCTGAAAAATCTGCAAATGATTCATCCAGAATGAGGGTGATAGATTTTGATTTTGCCCAGTCTAGAACTTGGTCAAGTTCTTTTCTTGGAAGGTAATTGCCGCTGGGATTGTCGGGATTTATCAAAACCAGACTGGCAATATTTTTTTTGTCAAAGTGCTCGATTATGTCGGTGGCTCCATAGCTAAAATCTTTGGTGCTGGGAACGAACACTTTGGTATCTTTGGTAATTGCTCTTTGAACATATTCTTCAAAGGTGGGCTTTATCAGCCCAATTGGTGTATCAACAAAACGAAGAAGGGAAGCAATAATCTCGGCTGCCCCATTTCCTACCACGACATAATCTTCGCTCACAGAAAAATTCTTTGCAGCCAACAAAGAATTGACTTTTGCGCCTGAAGGGTATTGCGCAATAAGCTTGTTGAAATTTGCTTTCATTTCATTGCAAAGGCGCGGTGGAGGATAATAAGGGTTTACGAGATAGCAAAAATCTAAAAGATTTGGGTAGCGCCAATAGCCACCGTAGCGTTCTTGAAATTTTTCCAATTGTTCTTTTGGATTAGTGGTGAAAAGGGATGACGCAATATCAAGGTCTTGGATATCGTCTATTTCATACCAGAGCTGACCATTAAGCCTTTTTGCCTTTATTCCAGAATCATCAATCATAATGAGGACACGAAGCACCTGTTCATGATATTCGTTGTTGCCGTAGGCTTTGCAATATGCCTCCAAAAAAGGAACGTAGTATGATCCGGAAAATTCTTTACTAAATTTGTAAATATTGACTGTTTTGTAGTAGTTGGGAATGTCTTTGAACACAAATTTCTTGCCCGGGACGCACGCAAGAATGTTGTCGTCTTCATCAATCTTTACGACGGTGCCGTCCATCCCGCTTGTATATTTATCAACAAGGGCAAGCGTTGGGCGACAGTCTCTAACAAGTTCTTCAAGAACGCTGTCCTCAAAAATCAGATCAGATTCAAGAAGAAGAGTGTCTTCTTGAACAAGCCAATCTTTCGTTAGAGCCAGAGAAACAATATTGTTAGTCGTGGCAAAATCCTTATTTACCACGTAGTGTATTTCAGTAGCGATATCGAGTGTTGAGATATAGTCTTTGAGCTTTTCGCCTTCATATCCAATGGCAATAACGATACGAGACAGGTGGGGTCGCAGATTGTCAAGCTGCTTAAGCATGCGCTTAATAAGTGTTGTCCCGTTGACCTCAACCATACACTTTGTATTATTGCTGGTAAGCGCCCCGAGTCTTTTTCCCATGCCAGCCGCAAGAATGATTGCTTGCACCGATACCTCTTTTCTACCGCCATCGCTTGAAGATATTCAACGATACTATGTATTCTATTGCATGTCGAGAGATAGGACTACTGAGAGCTTGTTATGTTCGATATGCGGGTTTGCAATCCTACATATCTCAATTTGCGCGTGTTGCGTGATAAAATTCATGCTAAAGCGTAAGGATAGTTGATAAAAAGCTTAGTAACAGAGGGGCTTTATGACACAAATAAAAGGATGCTATTTGCACTATCGCGATGTTTTGCACAATAAAATGCCAGGTGGAATAGAAAAAAAAGTCGCGGCGCAGATAAAGGCCTTCAACGATGCGGGACTGGCTTGTGATTTTATTCTTTGCGAACAACCAGAAACTACTGTTTCGAAGGTTCTTTCATGCTTGCCGTTTTTTTCTGATGGAATCAAGTGGCCGGATCCCAGCAAAATGGCCGAGTATTCCTATGTTTATATCCGACGCCCTCGCTTTGCCAGCAAAGAACTTCTTCAATTCCTGCGGAATACGAAGAAGGAAAACCCCCATGTACAAATTATCTATGAAATACCAACGTATCCCTACGACGGGGAAATGAGAACGCCCATTTTTTATCCAGCGTTTATCAAGGATAGGATGAATCGAAAGCATCTTCGAAAGTATCTTAATCGCATTGCGGTTCTTGTGGATGAAGAAGAGGTATTCGGAATAGAGACCATCAAGATTACAAACGGAATAGATCTTTCTCATATTGTGCCGAAAGCTCCAGTGCCGAATCTTGATGAGGTACACATAATCTCTGTAGCACGCTTTGAGCGATGGCACGGAATTGATCGACTTGTTTCAGGTATGCTTGATTATTATCAGAAAGGCTCTTCGCAGAGAAGAATTGTTCTTCATGTTGTTGGGACGGGAGGCGTACTTAAACCACTTGTTAAGTGGATTAAGAATGCTGGATTGGAAAGCTCTGTTCTTTTTCATGGATACTGCAATTCTGCCGAACTTGATTCTCTTTATGACCAGTGCTCTCTTGCCGTTGAGTCTCTCGGGTTCCATCGTAGGGCAGGATTGACTGTTTCAGCATCGCTAAAAAGTCGAGAGTATCTGGCAAAAGGTATTCCATTCATCAGCGCTAATGAAATAGATCTTTTTCCCGACAAGCCTGTCGACTTTTTTCTACAAATACCAAGCGATGAGACTTCGGTTGATATCGACAAGCTTCTTGAATTTCATGATAGCCTCTATGCTTCTGAGTCGCAGGAAAGCCTCATAAAGCGCATGCGTGCATTTGCCGAAGCCCACATTGGCATGAATCAGGCTATGCAAAAGGTCACCAACTACATCCTAGAGAACAACTAAAATGATTATAATATATTCGAAAGAAATTTCTCGTATCGCCACTTCAAAAGGTCGCAGATAGGGTAGCCTTAAAAGGAGAAAGCTGATAGTATCCCATGTTTGAAGCTAGAGACCATACATTCGCTATCTGCGCTTATGGGGAATCTCCCTACTTGCAAGAGTGCATCGAATCGCTTGTTGCTCAAAGCATTACCAGCAATATCATTATGGCGACATCGACTCCGAATACTTATCTTGAGGAACTAGCGCAAAGATATAAAATTCCTCTGTATGTTAATCAGGCATCAGCGGGAATAGCGTCGGACTGGAATTTTGCGTATGACCAAGCAAAAAGCAAGCTTGTTACCATTGCGCATCAAGACGATATTTATCATTGCAACTATACCTCTTCGGTACTGACGCGTATAAACGAGGCAATGAACCCCTTGATCTTTTTCACAAATTACGGAGAACTGCGCAATAATGAGCGAGTTGAGAAAAATAGGCTATTAACTATTAAGAGAGCATTATTAAAACCCCTTGAAGTAAAATCAAGGCAAAATAGCATTTTTTGGAGACGAAGGGTACTTTCGTTGGGGGCGGCTATTTGTTGTCCTTCGGTAACAATGGTCAAGCAAGCTCTTCCAAATCCTCTTTTTCGCGAGGGCTTTAAGACGAATCTTGATTGGGACGCATGGGAAAGGTTGTCCCTTCTCAAAGGCTCCTTTGTGTACGATTCAAATATTCTTATGTATCACCGCATCCACGAAGAATCAACGACCACTAAACTCATTGAAGATAAGACACGAAACGCAGAAGACGAATCGTTGTTTTTGCGGTTCTGGCCGCGACCGATAGCAAAGCTTATCAATATCGTTTATGCTCAATCGCAGAATAGTAATACTCTGTGATTGTGGTTGTCTGCGCTATTGCTTGATAAAAGTATGAGTATCATGAATGTCGATAAGTGAAAACATGGTGAAAATGAAAAATATGAAAGAATTCTTGCTTGAAAAAATTGAAAACCGTACGCTTGTTGTCGGCGTGGTCGGCTTGGGCTATGTGGGGCTTCCGCTTGCCGTTGAAAAGGCGAAGGCGGGTTTCAAAACCATTGGTTTTGATGTGCAGGATGAAAAAGTTGACCTGGTAAATTCTGGGAAAAACTATATTGGCGATGTAATCGACGATGATCTTGCCTCACTTGTCAGGGCAGGAACGCTATCGGCAACAACGGATTTCAAGACAGTGGCGAGTTGCGATTTTGTTGCTATTTGCGTTCCAACTCCGCTTGATTCACACCAGCAGCCCGACACTTCCTATATTGAACAGTCCACCAAAGAAATTGCAAAGCATCTGAAACCTTCAACAATTGTGGTTTTAGAATCAACCACCTACCCAGGCACCACCGAAGAACTGGTAAAGCCGCTACTTGAGGAAGGGTCGGGACTTCGCTGCGGTACTGACTTCTATCTGGGATTTTCACCCGAAAGAGTTGACCCAGGCAATGCTGTCTACAAGACAAAGAACACGCCAAAAGTGGTGGGGGCGATTGGACAAGACGCTACCGAAGTTATCTCTGCCGTGTACAAGGCTGTTCTCGAAGGCGAAATTACCCAAGTCTCAACACCGCGAATTGCAGAAATGGAAAAGATACTTGAGAACACCTATCGAAATGTCAATATTGGGCTTGTTAACGAACTCGCCATGCTTTGCGAGCAAATGGATATCAACATTTGGGAAGTTATTGATGCGGCAAAAACAAAGCCCTATGGATTCGCTGCATTTTACCCAGGTCCTGGGCTTGGTGGTCACTGCATTCCCCTTGACCCGTATTACCTTTCCTGGAAAGCGCGTGAGTTCGGCTTCCATACTTCGATGATTGAGGCGTCTATGGCGGTGAACGACCGCATGCCTATCTATTGCGTTGACCGCGCTGCAAAAATACTTAATCGTTTTTCAAAACCCATGAATGGGTCTTCGGTCTTGATTTTAGGGGTTGCCTACAAGCAAGATATTGACGATTATCGCGAATCACCTGCGCTAAAGGTTATTGATGAACTGAAAGCGCGGGGGGCAAAGGTCTCCTATTATGACCCGTGGATTCCCGCATTTCGCTATCGGGAGCAGGACTATTCTTCCCTTCCAAGTTTAGATGCTGATACGTTGGCTGCGTTTGATTTGGTGGTAATTTGTGCATCTCATTCCAATGTTGACTATGAATTGGTGCAGCAGCATGCTTCGTATATCTTTGATGCAAAAAATGCTATGAAAAACATTGCGAACCGCGGCAATGTCGAGGTTTTGTAAGGGTCGTTGAGAACCACCACACAGGAAAGGGGCACAATTGAAATACGCACTTATCGGATGTGGCAGAATAGCGACGAACCATATCACGGCTGCTCGCGATAACGATTTCGAAATTGTTGCGCTCTGCGATGTTGATGCGGCATCTATGGAAAGCCTGCTGGCAAAGCACGGCCTTGAAAAAGATTCTTCCATCAAGCGGTATACCGATTATCAACAAATGCTTGCTGAAGAGTCCAGTATTGAACTGATTGCCATAGCAACAGAAAGCGGTATTCATGCCCGCATTGCGCTTGATTGTATTAAGGCGCACAAGCACCTAATAATCGAAAAGCCCATTGCGATGTCAATCAACGACGCTAACGAAATTGTCGAAGAAGCAAAGCGAGCAGGAGTTCTGGTTGCTGCGTGCCATCAAAATAGGTTCAATGATGCTATCCAAAAACTTCGCCACGCGGTGGAATCAGGGCGTTTCGGAAAGATTTCTCACGGTAGTATCCACGTGCGCTGGAATCGAAGGCAAGACTACTATACACAGGCTCCTTGGCGCGGAACTTGGGAACAAGACGGCGGCTGCCTTATGAACCAGTGTATTCACGGAATCGACCTTCTTTGCTGGATGATGGAAAGTCCTGTTGAATCTGTTTACGCACAAACAAGAAAGCGTTTTCATGACTATATTGAAGCCGAAGATATCGGTATGGCTGTTCTGACCTTTGCTAACGGCTCTATTGCGACCATCGAGGGAACCACCAACGTCTATCCAGAAAACCTTGAAGAGGCTCTCTGTCTTTTCGGGCAAGACGGAACGGTGAAAATTGGGGGCAAATCGGTTAACGCAGTAGAGGTTTGGAAGTTTATTGACAGTACTGAAGAAGATAAGCAGCAAGAAGGCTTCAGTGAGCAGGTCTTGAATATATACGGCAATGGACACACCCTTCTTTACGCAGACATGAAACAGGCAATTGTCGAGGGAAGAAAGCCTTACGTTGACGCAGTAGCTGGCCGCGGAGCGCTCGAAGTTGTGCTTGCTATGTACAAGAGTCAAAAAACAGGCTTACCAGTGCGCTTGCCCTTAGAGGATTTCTCAAGTGAAGAAATGCAAGGAGAGTTTTCATGAGCGAGCATTTCATACATGAAAGTGCCTTTGTTGATGAAGGGGTTACCATTGGTGACGGTACTTCAATATGGCATTTCTGCCACGTGCAATCAGGGGCGGTAATAGGAGAAAGTTGTAGTCTTGGGCAAAATGTCTACGTTGGGAGCAGCGCGATAATCGGTAAAGGCACAAAGATTCAAAATAATGTGTCAATCTATGAAGGCGTTGTGCTTGAGGACTATGTTTTCTGTGGGCCGTCGTGCGTTTTTACGAATGACCTTACCCCCCGAGCGAAATATCCAAAAGGAAATCAAGCTTACCTAAAAACCCTTGTTCGCACAGGAGCTTCAATTGGTGCAAATGCGACTATCGTTTGTGGCACGGAAATTGGGAATTGGGCGATTATTGGTGCGGGAGCAGTGGTGGTGAAAGATGTTCCCGCGCATGCTTTGATGCTTGGCGTGCCCGCAAAAAAATGTGGCTGGGTCTGCGAATGTGGTGAAACGCTGCCAGCTTCGTTGCGCTGTGATGCTTGCGGGCGGGCATATCGGGAAGTAGAAAAAGGGCTGGTTGAAGTTTAATGATTCAGTTTAGAGACCTGCAAAAGCAATACGCTGCACTGAAGCCCGCTGTTGATGAAGCGGTCGCGGGCGTCTTTACGTCCACCCATTTCATTGGAGGAAGTGAAGTTTCTTCTCTCGAAAGCGAACTGGCCGATTTTGTGGGAACGACCCATTGCATCAGCTGCGCAAACGGCACCGATGCTTTAAGCCTTGCCCTGATGGCTTGGGGGATTAAAGCGGGGGACGCGGTCTTTGTTCCAGATTTCACCTTCTTTGCAAGTGCGGAAGCACCCGCCCACATCGGGGCAACGCCTATTTTGGTTGACGTGGATGCCCAAACCTATAATATCGATCCCCAAAAACTTGAAGAAGCAATTCGAGCAGTACATAAAGAGGGCAGCCTGACTCCAAAGGTCGTGGTTACTGTTGATTTGTTTGGTCTGCCCGCCGATTATTCTGAAATTCGACGTATTTGCAACACCTATGGGCTTTTGATTCTTGAGGATGCGGCACAGGCTTTTGGAGGGTCATATAAGGGGCAGAAGGCTTGCAGCTTTGGGGACATTTCCACGACGAGCTTCTTCCCGGCAAAGCCTTTGGGGTGTTATGGCGATGGGGGCGCGATTTTCACCGACAACGACGAATGGGCTTCCCTTATACGAAGCTATGCGGTTCACGGCAAAGGATCCATGAAGTACGACAATGTACGGGTAGGGGTCAATAGCCGCCTTGATGCTATCCAGGCCGCAATTTTGCGCGTGAAGTTTGCAGCATTCAAAGACTATGAACTTGATGCAATCAATAAAACCGCCGATTATTATGACGTTGGTCTTAAAGATAGTGGCTGTGAATTGCCGGTTGTGCCGGCGAGTTATTACAGTTCTTGGGCGCAGTATACGATTCGCCTCCCTCAAGGCACCGACCGCAATGCGATGCAAGAATATCTTAAAGGGCAGGGCATTCCGACGATGGTCTACTATCCCAAACCGCTGCATCAGCAACCCGCCCTGAAAGACATCGCGCGCCGTTTCGGCGACAACGAGGTTTCCAGCGCGCTTTGCGAAACGGTACTGAGCTTGCCGATTCACCCCTATCTTGAAACGTACGAGGTGGATCAAGTGATTTCGGAAGTTTGTAGTTTTTTGAAATCTCGTCTCTAAAGATTAAGACTTGCGTCTATTCCTATACCAAGAGACGAATTTGTAGGGGAGATACACCAGTCGATGGGTTACCGCAAAATAACGAAACTTCAAACCAAAGGGTAAGATTTCGCTCGCTTCTTTTTTGTATTCAAGGTGTTTTTCCAATTGCGCTATAAAAATTTTTTCTTCTTCTGAAATGGGTTTGGTCGTTCTTGTCAAATAGTAATAGCAGCGTTCAAGCCAAGCAATTCTGTTGCTGTTCATATAGTCGAGCAAATACGGGAACACCTCCAGAGTGGCAGCTATCGACTCTTTCTTGGTTTGTCTTTCCAACTGTTCAATATGCCAACTGCTTAACCTGCCACTACTTATCGAACCCTCCACATTCACAAAATGGTAGCCAGCATAGGGAATATGGACAAAGGTCTGGGCGCCGATAAAAGTTAGTGGGTCTGCAAGAATCCACTGCTCATCCTGTTTTGCTAAATCTTTTTTGAAAACTTTACACCAGGTTTCTGTGCTGATTTTTCCATTGGTCGCTGAAATGACGATTTCTTTTTGACCCTCTATTTCAAAATAGGCGTCAACGAATTTTTGACTAACCTTTTTGGTTCTCCAGTCGTGATGGTAATATCCGGAATCAACCACATCCACTTCTCGTTCGTTTGCTATTTCCATCAAACGTTCGTAACAATCAAGCTCTAAATAGTCATCGTGGTCGGCATTCGTTATGTAGTCACCAGTAGCAAGAGTATAGCCAATATGAAACTTCGCATGGGTTCCATAGTTTTCTTGATGTATTACCCTGATTCTTTCATCACGCTTTTGGTACTCATCACACATTTTTTCGGCACCATTACTTGAGCCATCGTCGAGTAAGATAATCTCTAAATTTGAATAGGTCTGGTTGATTATGGTTTCAAGGCATTGCGTAAATTTTTCCAAAGGAGGATTATACACACCTACTATCACCGATAGCTTCATTT
Source organism: Eggerthellaceae bacterium (assembly GCA_009782615.1). Lineage (GTDB taxonomy): Bacteria > Actinomycetota > Coriobacteriia > Coriobacteriales > Eggerthellaceae > WRIS01. The sequence continues at coordinate 72,548 of WRIS01000004.1, forward strand.
TCGGTGTTTCCTTCATGTCTCTTTCTGCTCCTTTTTCATAAACGACACTATTACTCTATAGTCTTTTGATATCAACAAATAAACGGAAATAAGCAACAGCCATACAAGACCACGAACAAGTACGGTCAAAAATAAGTTTGAAAGCAGAAGGTGAGGTTGAATAAGTGTGAGAGCAACAAAAAGAAATACGCCGAGAACAAGGGGTTTAAGCAACACGATTAACGGGTCAGTGATTTTCCCGTTCAAACCAAGCTTCATTAACAAAGACGAAGAAACAAAAAAATTCACAATATAAGAAATCGCTACTGCTGTTGCCACACCAACGAGCGTTCCTGACAGGATACCAATAACAATTGAGACACCGATTATGACAAGAGAAATCCAACCGTTTCTATGAAGTATATGGGGTAGATTTCTTGACTGCCAAAATACAATAATAATTTGGGCCAACATTTGAGCCCAAATACTGAGGCTTAGTATTGCAAAAGGAACAATTGCTTCTGTCCACTGACTACCAAAAAGAAGGTAGACAATTTGTTCTGCGTTCAAACAAAAAAATACCGAAACCGGGACTGCAAGGAGAGCAAGCATTTGGCAAGCTTTGAGATACGTGTTTCGGATGAGTTCTGTATTTTGCTCGTGAACCGATAGGGTTGGCTGTATAACAGGGGAAACGATACTGAGAATCACCGTAATGGGGAAGGATATCAACTGATAGCTTTTAGTATAATTCCCAAGCGCTGATGCGCCCAAAAATTTACCAACAAGCAAATTGTCAAGATTTCTGTACAGATAATTGATTATTGAAAATCCTGTTTGGTAGCGTGCAAAGAAGAAGATTTTTTTGACCGGCTCCAGGCTCATCGACTTCGTGTGTTTGATGTTTGCAATTGATAAATTCAAAAACAAAGAAGTGATTGCAGGAACGGTTACCACAATAATGAGAGCATATATGCCCGCCCCAAAAAAAGTTGAAGCAATGCCTACAATTGCACCGAGTGCTAAAGCTAGAAGAAAACGAATATTGATGTCTTTGAATCTTTTTTCTTTTGACAAAATTCCTCTTGGAACACTGTTAGCCGCATCGGCGATAATGAGAATAGACATAGCCCAGCTTATAGGTATATAAATCTGATTACCGAGGATTATTGCAAGAAGAAAGCCGCTGGCTCCAAACACAAGAGCCAAGAACACACCAAGAAGAATAGAATAGTTGAAGAGTACGCCGTAATCTTTTTCATTCAATTCTTTGTTTTGAATAATGGCAGGAACGGTTCCTTGCACAGTTATCAATGAAAAGAACAGTACTAAAACTTGAACCATTCCGACAATTCCAAAATCTTCGGGCGTCAGCAACCTTGAAAGAATAATATGAATCAACAAAGTGAGAATTACATTCCCAAATTGACCCACGGATTGAAAGAAAAGATTCTTTTTGACTTCGTCTTTTATTGCGGCTCCTTAGCGGACGAGAGAAAAGCTAGACAAGCGATGCATAGGCAACAATTCTTACAAGGTAGGCAAGGTTAAGTGCAAGCAAGCTAAACATAGTCAGGGTGAGCAAGTTTCGTTTTGACACAATGGTGTTGTTGCGAAACAGTAGCGCAATAAGAGGGATAAAGGGCAACAGATATCTCCCTTGAACTCCCAGAATAATATTCTCATAGTCAAAAGTGTGTCCGACAAACATCGAAAGCATAACAGCAAAAAGCCCGCAACAAAAAATAACAAGGTAGAGAATTTTGTGCTTAAAGGGAATGGAAAGTTCGTCGCTAGGTGTTTTCAAGAAGGATAGAACAAGAGGGATTGCGAACAGTATGACGATAAACCAAGGAGACTTAATGTCGCCCTGAAACCATCCAAGACTGCCACCGATAGTGGTTGAAAGGTACCAGTCACCCAAGGAATCAAGCGTTCTCATAAAAATCAATCCCGTGCCTAAGGGGTCGGAAAACAGTTCAGAAAGGGAATGCGTGTATCCTTGATCTGTCCCGCGCAGGAGAAGGGCACTTGTTGCTGCTTCGCCTACGTTTGCAGGCGAAAACATGCCAGGCAGCCTCATCAGGAGAATTGAAAGCATCGATAGTAAAGGAACCCCCGTCTTGAAAAGGACAGCACTTCTCTTTGATGAAAAAGCTTTTATGGGGATAAGAACTACCATAAAGATAAGAAGGGCATAGAGCACCTTGCAGGGGGCCAAAAGAAAGGCGACAAGAGCTATTGCAATAAAATCCTTTCGAGAAATACTCTCGGTTGTGTAAATAGCTTTTAAGCACAGAGCTATGAACAAAAACGAAAGTCCAAGAATACCGGCATCATAGGAATATGAGCTTGTAATATGAAGGGTCATAGGAAGAAGCGAGATTGCCATGAAGGTATTTTTGCCAAGAGGGGTTATCTTTACCGCAAAAAAGCAGAGAATGGCAAAGAGGAGAAAATTAAAAAAACGTCCTAGGTAGTAGAGAGGATAACTGCCAAGCCCTAAGAGGCGTGCGATAGTTATGCCAAGAGCTGAAGCAAGCTTGAGTTGGGGCGGGTTTGATTCCAGCGGAAAACTTGAGACGGGCTTTATTGAGGTTTCCCGAGGATTGCTTGAGAATAACTCAAAATTATCAAGGAGGCTAATATAGCGAGAATAGGAAAGAAAGCGCCCTGAGTCTTGGATTAAGGTTTTATCGTCTGTTCTTACGGGAATAGAATCAGCCTGAGAGTTTTTGAACATAAGAAAGTTCGAGTACTTGTACGAGGATTCAAAATGATGTGTTTCATCTGGTGCACTACCAGGCAAAAAAACGGCAGAGTACAGTACCCCCAAAGTCAAGAGGCTTACTATAAAGACGCGATGAATTCGGTTCTCTCTCTTTTTTTGAAGGAAAAAGAGAAAACAAAGGGCGCTCCAGACGATGACAACAATTACGGTAAGAAAAAGAGTACTTTTTGCATAGCTGACAGCAGCAAACAAAAACACCCCATGAAGCAACAGCAAGCAGGCAGCAGCTAGGGAATAGCAGATAGCTCTATTCTTGTTTGCCCACTGGCGGAGCTTTTCTAAAGACATTAACACCCTTTCAAATCTCGTAAAGCTACATACTAGTAATTTAGAGGAGCTCTCTGAAAAGAAGCTCTCTGTCGAGTTCGCTGAGGTTTGCCTCGCCACCAAAGAAAACAAGTTTACTTATCGCAGCTTTATTGCGGGAAACAAAATCGAGGCACAGAGCGATACTGTCAAGATCGGTTGAATCCTCAAAAAGCAGCGCGCCATTTGTGTGGGCACAGTATGCGCCACACATAAGAACGTCGGGCCACTGGCTTCCCTCAAGGGATGCAATGCAGAGTTCTTTGTGTGGGGCACTGTTTTGTTCAAACTGCCAATTACAAATATCAACACAGGCTTGATGCACTGATTTTGAAGCTATGCGAACAGCTTCAACACCGTGTTTGTGGCAGAGATTTTCGATTCCGTGATGTGCAGTTTTTCCAAAGATTACCAGGTTCTTTATTTCTGAAGTCTTCAGCACGTTGAGAAGGTCATGGGGTTTCATGGGGTCGGTATCAGATGAAGAAAATACGGGGCACTTTTCACGATATAGGTAGGGGGCTCCAGCAAGTGATTCGGGGTTGTCGGCAAAATCAACAACAACTGCCGTTGAACCCCAGAGCTTTTGTTTTTCACCGTAAGCAAATATTTCTTTTGACAAGTCGAACACAGAACCCTTATTAGAAAAATCAACAATTTCAGGCTTCCATTTGAGTTCTTTGAGGTGATTAAGCGCGCTTGTGGCACTGGAACCACAGTCAAAGAAAAGGATTCTTTTTGGTTTATGAGTGGATAGCAAATCATGCAGCGATTCAGAAATTCGATTGATTCTTGTGGGGAATACTGGTGCGTTATAGGCACCCGCAAGGCCATTGGCAAGAACGGTGTTGATGTGGGTTCCTCCGCATACGATGGCAACAGTATCGAAGGCTTCGTCTTTCCAAATAATTGAGGCTGCTTGTACAGCGGTTTCGTAACTATTTTCTCCCGTAATCATAGAATAAGAGTCGCTCGGCACAGGGGTAGTTGTCTTTTCAATGGCAGCTATGACACGGGCTTCCGATTTGGGTGTCCCAGACCGACCCCCCAAAGCGCGGTAGGTTTTGCAAATTTCTGCGGTGTCCCCGAGTTTTTTTGTGCGGCCTTTGTCAATCCAAATAACCTTGTTGCACAGGCGCTCTATTTGTTCGTTGCTGTGCGAAACAATGAGAACCGTTACGCCATGGGTTTCAATCAATTCGCTGATGCGATTTTCACATTTCTTCTGGAACATAAAGTCGCCAACAGAAAGTACCTCATCGACGATGAGGATATCAGGGACAATGACGGTTGCGACCGAAAAAGCAACCCGCGCCACCATGCCCGAAGAAAAATTCTTCATGGGCATGTCTAAGAAATGTTCAATTTCTGCAAAGGCAACGATATCGGCAAAGTTTTCCTCGATGAATTTTTTGGGATAGCCCAAGAGGGCTCCATTTAAGAAGATATTTTCTCGTGCGGTGAGTTCAAGGTCAAAGCCTGCCCCCAATTCAATCAAGGGTGCAATGCTTCCATTTATGGTGCAGGTGCCTTCGCTGGGTTCGAGTACGCCAGCAATGATTTTGAGCATGGTGGATTTACCAGAACCGTTTGACCCGATAATCCCGAACACATCCCCGCGTTTTACTTCGAAGGAAACATCATCAAGGGCTTTGAATGCCGAAAAGAACAGCTGTCGCTTTGCAAACTTGATAACATATTCTTTGATGCTGTTGAGCTGTTCGGATGCCATATTAAACACCATCGAAACATTCTCGACTTTAATCATGATATCGTCTTGATGCACGATTTCGTTCGTTGCTTCTTGGGATATAAGGGCGGTGTTTGACATGGTTAGTTTCTCGGTTTCATGAATTGAAGCTATACGAAGAGAATGAATCGTTTTGCGTTGGCACGAAACACCACTACGCCTAAAAGAAGGGCACCAAGGGCAAACGCAAGGCAAATGAGATTTTCAGCAAGACCGGGCGTAGTGCCCCAAAGAGCAATTTCACGAAAGTACGTGACGTAGTGATACATAGGGTTGAAGGCCATCGCTTGCATCATCCAGGGTTTGAGCGCCTCAACAGGGTAAAACAAAGGGGTAGCATACATCCAAGCTAAAAGGAAAACCGTCCAAATATGAATAACGTCCCTGAAAAAGACCGAAAGAGCAGCAAGGAGCAAGCCAAGACCAAGACTGAATACAAAGACATACACAAGGAGCAAAGGTAAGAAAAGCAGACTGACCGTAGGCGCAACTTGAAAAAACAGCATAACGGCTATGATTGCGACAAGCGATATAACAAAATTCAACAGGCTGAAGAGCACCTTTGAAACAGGGAAAAGCATCTTTTCGATGCGAATCTTCTTTATGAGGGGCGCGGATTGAATGATAGAGGTCATTGCCCCTTGGGTGGCTTCGCTCATTAAGGTATAGAGCGTCAAGCCTAAAATAAGGTAAAGCGGAAAGTTTTCAATCGGAAATTTTGCGAACATAGTGCTAAAGACTGCTGAAAGAACAATCATCATGAGCAGGGGATTAAGCACCGACCAAAACATGCCAAGCACGCTGCGGCGATATTTCAGCTTGAAATCTTTGGACACCAAAGAGGTGATGATGAACCAATTTCGTTGTGCTCTACTATGTTTTAGCGTAGTTGGTGCCATGGTTGCCTTGCCTTTAATGTTGCTTTTATCTGAGACGGCTACTTGATTTTTTGGCCAGCCAAGCAGTCGTCCTTTTGTTCGTTTTTGTCTTGATAAAAACGAACGAGTAGTTTTGTGTGCGGAAAATCATAGCACAGCGAAAGAAGCTCAGGTGAAACTGAAGCAAAATCTCACGTTTGTCGGGTTTTTTGCATGACGACGGGAGGGGTTGTTGCAGTGGCGGGAAGGCAACTTTAAGCCCCGTACCACCTTGCTTTTGGACTGGTTTCAAGATGATAGTAACAATTATCAGGGTCAAGATTGGGATTTCTGAAAGGGTCGCCAATAACCATGTATTGTGGCCACTTGCTGCCAAGGAGCGATAATTCTTTTTTGAAGCGTGTTTGTTTTTCGAGGGTGACCTCGTATCCACGAGAAAGCGATTCGTAGTGAAAAAGTTCGACATTGGGAGAGAATATTACCGAAAGACCCCGTTCGCGCACTTTTAGACAGTAATCGATGTCATTAAAGGCAATAGCAAGTTCTTCATCAAAGCCACCAACACAGGCAAAAACTTCTCGCTTCGTCATTATGCAGGCTGCGGTAACCGCGCTGAGTTCATGAGTTGTCATAGTTGTATTAAAGTATCCTGGGTTGCTTTTGTCGAGATTAAGGTTAATGTGTCCTGCAGCTTCGCCTTCGACATAAACCCCTGCATGTTGGATGGTTCCGTCGGGGTAGTATAGTTTGGCACCGACCACGCCTACTTCTTCTTGACAACAAATTCCAAGCATAACTTCAATCCAGTTGGGAGTAATAATTTCGGTATCGTTGTTAAGAAGAATGAAGTATTCGCCTTGAGCATGCTGGGCACCAAAATTCATCAATTTCGAAAAGTTGAATTCGTGTTCCCACGTAATCAAGCGGATTCTTTTATCGCGTTTGAGCAGGTCATCATAATAAGAAAACGTATTGGGGTCGGTGCTGTTGTTTTCCACCAGGATGATTTCAAAATTCTGGTAGGTGCTTTTTTCGAGTACGGACATGAGACACGTGTCAAGAATATCTTGGCTGTCTTTGTTGGGGATGATAAGGGAAACCAAAGGTTTGGTAGGCGCTTCGTAGATAAGGCGGAATCTGCATGGGTCGGCTGAGGGCAGTATGGCGGCTTTAATTGAACGCCGCGAAAGATGTTCTCCAATAGCCCGTTTTGCAGCAGCATCGGCATAGGGCTTATTGTCCGTTGCGGCTGCCGTAGAGCTTTCGGCCACGCGCCAGTGATAGAGAACGCGGGCAACATGGTGTACGCGTGCCCCGCAATCAACAGCTTGTAATATCAGGTGGTGATCTTGGGCACCATCAAATCGAGAATCATCAAGCGTAAGTTTTTCAAGGGTGGATTTCCGCACCATAAGGAAATGACATATATAGTTGATTTCTCTTAAGAGAAACGGGCTGAAATCGGGCTTGAAGTAGGGGGTTGCGTATTGCCCGTCGGGAAGCAATTTGTCTTCATCGCAATACAAAAGATCAATCGTCGCGTTGTTGTTAAGTGCATAAACATATTCGAACAAGGCATCGGCTTCAAGGGTATCGTCATGGTCAAGGAAGGCGACATATTCACCCTGCGCTTCTTTGATGCCTGCATAGGTATTTTTTGAAATACCCCCGTTTGAGGAAAGTTTGATTTCACGAATGCGTGGTTCAGAATGCGTATAAGCAGCAACGGCCTTGCCCAATGCTTCGTTTTCGGGGTCTGCGTTGACCAGCAAAAGTTCAAAGTTCTGATAGGTTTGGTCAAGTACGCTTTCTACCATAGCGCGAAAATAAGGCAGGGGAGTCTTGTAGAGAGGAACAACAATGCTGATAAGGGGTGCCCAGGAAAAACGCACCTTTCGTTGCACGTTTTTTTCAGATTGACTCACGCGTTTTTTCGCAAACCAGAGGGGATAGGCAGGATCTTGAGCGGCGTTGAGCGTGACTTGGCGAAAATCATCAAGACGCTGTGCGTAGGCCGCCGCTTCCAAAACAGCAAAATTTGACCTCAAGTCACCAGTTGGGTTTTCGAAATAGAGGGTGTAGGGTGCTATTTCTTGGGGAATACGGCAGGAAAACACGATTCGCTGAAGGTCAACAGGAGTCGTGGGCTTCTGAGGTATTTTTATGTCGGTCATGGTTATTATTTCGCAGGGAATTTCTTCAAGCGCCCCATTCAAGAGTTTAAGAGAATAAGGCTTTTCTTCTGCCCAAGGGAGGAAAAGAAGGCCTCTTAAGATATTGGTAGTTTTTGAAGGGATGCACGTATCAAGCTTGATAGTAGCGTGGCTGAAAAAATCGTCTTGGTCAATGTCGCGAATGAGAGCGCAGGTTTCACTTTTGAAGCGGTAGTTGAAACGCGACATCCATTTGAGGACGTGGGGACGAACAGTGATGGGGACAGAAGGACACTCGCGCCCGTCAACAGGCATTTCCTGTATGCTCAACGTAAGGGGGCACGTGGCAATAGGAAAGACCAACACCGCGTGTTTGGTTTTGTCGGTTTCGTCAAGGACGTGCAGTTGGGTTGGCACTTTATTTCCCGCGAAGGTGGTACCCGTGAGAAAAAGCCTGCTTAAAGGGGAAAACTTTGTGACAAAGATTTCAATATATGCTTTGCCGTCGCCCCGACAGGTGCAGGCAGTTCTTATCTTCATAACGCTCCTCGAAATGGTTTACGCATGTCGCGCGGTACACAAAGCATGCACGAGCACACAAGCATGCACGAGCACACGCACGTAAAACGGGTTGTGCATAGCGCCTATTGTATATGAGAGTAATTGTGGTTGATAGCTTTCCTTGTTTCTTATACACAACAATACCCTATAATCAAACCAGTTACTAAAATGGGTTTGGTAAGCCATAAGTCAAGCGTTGTTCTTGCAGGCTCAATCAAAGGAGGACTTTAGTTATGAGTGTTCATCAGTTTAGCGATATTCGCATCCCCATCGATCAAAACAATCCCGCTATCGTGCGCCACGAAGAGCTCTGCATCAAGTGCGGCGAATGCCGACGCATGTGCGAAGGTGACGTTGCGGTTGGCGGGCTCTATGATTTAGAAAGTACGGGAGATTGTCCGATTTGCATCCACTGCGGGCAGTGCGCTAATGTGTGTCCTCCCAGTTCAATTACTGAGCGCTATGAATACGCTGATGTGAAAGAAGCCATTCTCGATCCTGAAAAAATTGTCATATTTTCCACCTCTCCTTCGGTAAGAGTCGGTTTGGGCGAAGAATTCGGGTACGCTCCTGGCACGTTCGTGGAGGGGAAAATGGTGGCATCGCTGCGTGCACTCGGAGCAGATTACGTGCTCGACACCAACTTTGCTGCTGACCTTACTATTACCGAAGAAGCATCGGAATTGGTTGACCGTATCGTCAACAAAACGAAGCCGCTTCCGCAGTTTACCAGCTGTTGTCCTGCGTGGGTGAAGTTCGTTGAAACGTTCTACCCGAATATGCTGGCTCATATTTCTACCTCGAAAAGTCCTATCGGTATGCAAGGTCCGACCATCAAGACTTATTTTGCCGCTCAACACGGCATCAACCCTGAAAGCATCGTGAATGTGGCGCTCACCCCTTGCACGGCGAAGAAGTTCGAAATTCGCCGCGAAGAAATGTGCGACGCTTCCAAAGAACTGGACATTGACGCCATGCGCGACATGGATCACGTGATTACGACTAGGGAATTGGCTCTTTGGCTCAAAGAAGAAGGCATCAACTTCGATGAACTGGAAGAAGGTAGCTACGACGATTTAATGGGTGCTGCTTCAGGCGCAGGCGTGATATTCGGCAATACTGGTGGTGTGATGGAAGCTGCTGCCCGCACGGCGTACTTTTATGTGGCAGGCGAAAACCCTGGGGAGGGCTTTTTGAATCTCGAACCTGTGCGCGGGATGGATGGCATCCGCAGCGCCGAGGTCGACATCGCGGGAACTCCTGTTCGCGTGGCGGTTGTTCACGGTATCAGTAATGCGAAACAGGTGCTTGATGAATTGGTTGCTGGCAAATGTGACTATGATTTTGTGGAGGTTATGACGTGCTGGGGCGGCTGCATTGGCGGCGGTGGACAGCCGAAAACGGCAATCCCGATGAATAATGAAATTCGCGCGTCGCGCATTGCCGCTCTATATCAAAAAGACAGCAGCATGGCGCTTCGCTTTAGCCACGACAATCCTGACATCAAGGCGGTCTATGAGAACTATTACGAAAAGCCCTTGAGTGAACGTGCGGAAAGGATGCTGCATACGTCTTATCACGACCGCAGTGCTGACCTGGGATAAAAAGGCTAAGACTACAGGAAAGGACGCAAGCCATGGTTGACTGGAAAGACGACGATGGTCGTCGCATTGGCGATTGGCAACACAAGGATTTGCGGAAAAATGCCAATGACCTAGTTGAAGATGTCGGGCAAAAGCCTTGGTATCAGCAAAGTTTCTGGATAGTCATCTTCTTGCTGGTTTTTTGGCCAGTCGGTATCGTTCTTTGCTGGAGAAGTGGCTGGCCTCTGACGGGGAAGCTGCTCGCTACCATCTTAGTTCTTCTGAGCATTGCTGGGATGATGTGGGTTAATGCCCAAAGGCTGGGCCTGGTATAGGCTTTACGATAAGTTTCGATGTAAGTTTTTCAAAGTTTTATGAAAATTGTCTTTGCTTTAGTACTATACTGTGATAAAGTATCACGGCAATATAGCCATGGTTCGCTAGTGCGGCAACTTTTAAGAATGGCAATTTTTTAAGAAAGAGCAGCTATGAATTTTGTTACCCCTTCAGGTTTTAGAGACGTGCTTGGCGAAGAAGCGCGCTTCCGTGAGGAAATCGCGACGCGCGTGCAGAGTTGCTTTGCTCGTCGTGGCTACGCGCCGCTTGAAACACCCACGCTTGAGATTATGGACGTGCTGCGTGCAGGGGGGCGTATCCCTGGTGCTCCCTTTAAGTTTTTCGATTCGCAAGGTTCCCTTTTGGCCATGCGCCCCGACGTGACCATGCAGATAGCTCGGATGTGTGCGACACGCCTAAAAGACGAACCAGGACCGTTCAAATTCCGCTATATGCAACGGGTTTTTCGCGAAACCGAACCTGAAATGCAGGCATCGGCTCGTGAACTAACGCAGTTCGGCATCGAATCGATTGGCGAGGGTGGTTCTGCAGCAGATGCTGAAATTGTCGAACTTTTCGCCGAAGCCTTAGAAGAATGTGGCTTGCAAGATTTCAAGCTTGCGCTGGGCACGGTAGGCGTGTTGCGTGCTTTGCTTGAAGTGGGTGGGGCAGGAGATTCTTGGAAAGAACAGGTGCTTGAAGCCTACCACCGTTCAAATTTTGTCGAACTTGATTCCTTGGTTAAGGATGCACAGATAAAAGAAGATTTCGCGCGTGCCATTAAGGCGCTTCCTCGGATACGCGGTGGCGTTGAAGCCATCGGCGTACTGCGTGAAATCGTAGAGCCGCTCGGTTGTTCGGATGGGCTTGATGCCTTCGAAGCAACTTATCAGTTGTTGGTCGACAAAGGTCTTGCCGATAAAATTCTCATCGATTTTTCGGTCATGAGTTCCTTTGATTACTATACGGGCATTGTGGTGGAAGCCTATGCTTCAGGGCTTGGCGATTCTTTAGGTTCGGGCGGGCGCTACGATTCAATGCTCGGGGCTTACGGGAAAGAACGTCCAGCGGCAGGCTTTGCGTTCTACCTTGAATCAGTTATGGCGGCGTGTGCTTTTCAGGAATCTGCGCGCGAAGCAGCCCTTGAACGTCCGTTGCGTATTGCTGTGCCGAAGGGCGCGTTGTATCGCGAAGCGGTAGCCGTGCTTGCTTCGGCAGGCTTGGACACAAGCGGGCTTGAAGACCCTGGCAGACAGCTTATCATCAGAAATCCTGGCGTCGAATACGTGATTGTGCGCCCGACGGATGCCCCTGCGTTTGTTGCGCTCGGCGCGGCTGATTGCGGCATCTGTGGCAAGGATTCACTCGTTGAAGCTGCCCCTGAAGTGGTGGAATTGGTTGACCTGGATTTCGGTGGTTGTCGCTTTGTGGTGGCAGAACCTAAAGGCGCAACCGAAGCGGTCAACGAACACTATCGCAAGTTGGGTTCGATTCGCATTGCCACGAAATATCCCAACATCACCACTGCCTATTATGCCAAAGTTGGTATGCAGGTTGAAATCGTGAAGCTGCATGGCAACATTGAGCTCGCCCCACTTACGGGCATGGCAGAAAGGGTTGTGGACATTACCGCGACAGGAACAACCCTGCGTGAAAACAATTTGGTTATTGTGGATGAAATTCTTGCTTCAACTGCGCGCTTCTTTGCCAACGTTAGTGTTTTCAGAACCGATCCACGCATCAAAGAACTTGCAGAAATTTTGCAAGAAAAGAAAGAGGCTTGATATGTCTGTGATGAGACGAATCAATGTTGCACCTGGACAAGTTTTCAAGACCGAATATCTCAACCGTCTCGGTGCCTTTAACGCGGATGCGCTCACGGCAGCTACTGCGATTGTTGCGGACGTGCGTGAGCGGGGGGATGAAGCGCTACACGAATATACCGAAAAGTTTGATGGGGTAGACGCTGCTCGTTTGAATACGTTTCGCGTGTCCGATGAAGCAGTCGATGCCGCTCTTGAAACCCTGGATGGAAAAGTTGCCGCAGCTTTGGAGCGTGCGGCAACACAAATACGTGATTTCCATACGCGTCAGCTTCAGCAAAGTTGGTTTTATACACGCGAGGATGGTGCCTTAGTTGGCAGCAAAGTTGAGCCTCTTGAATCGGTGGGCATCTATGTTCCCGGGGGACGGGCGCTTTATCCTTCGTCAGTTTTGATGAATGCCATTCCCGCACAGGTTGCGGGTGTCAAGCGCATTGTGTGCGTGACTCCGCCGACCAAAGATGGCTCACTTGATGCGGCAATTCTTTTTGCATGCCGTATTGCAGGCGTCAGTGAAATCTATTCAGTTGGCGGTGCGCAAGCAATCGCGGCGCTAGCTTACGGCACGCAAAGTATTGCTCCAGTTGCAAAGATTACTGGGCCTGGTAATGCCTACGTTGCCGCGGCAAAGAAAATCGTTTCGGGCGATGTAGGTATCGACATGGTAGCTGGGCCTTCCGAGGTGTGTGTGGTGGCAGACGCAACGGCAGACGCGCGGTTGGTCGCTATCGATTTAATGGCACAAGCCGAACACGACCCGCTTGCAAGTTGCTATCTGGTCACGTTTGAAAGCGCCTTTGCTGATGCGGTTGAAGCGGCTATCGAAGGAGAACTTGCCGCGTCTCCGCGCGCCGAAATAACACGCGCGTCCCTTACCAATCAAGGGCTTATTATCGTGTGTCCCGATTTGGAAACCGCGCTCAATGCGGTCAACGCGATTGCACCTGAACACCTTGAACTCTATCTTGACCAAGCCATGGATTTGCTCGGAAGCATATCCAATGCTGGGGCAATATTTTTGGGAGCCTGGACGCCCGAAGCTGTGGGGGACTACGTTGCTGGTCCCAATCACACCTTGCCTACGGGAGGCACTGCACGTTTTTCATCCCCGCTTTCGGTGGACGATTTCGTGAAGAAAACAAGCGTCATTCGCTATGGCGCCCAAGCTTTGAAAAACGATGGCGAGGCAGTTATCGCCCTTGCCGATTACGAAGGGCTTTGGGCGCACGCTCGCAGCGTGGAATACCGTTTGGAGAAGGCGAAGGCAGCAGATGAATAGGTATAGATTGCCCGCACAAAAACTTGCAGATATTCTTCCCTACGACCCCAAGTTTAGGGTTCTAGACACCGTGTTGTCGGCGAACGAAAGTCCCTATGATGTGCCACAGGAATTAAAAAGTGCTGTGCGGGAGCGTATCGAAAAAGTCAATTTTAATCGCTATCCCGATCCACTGGCAAATACCTTGCGCGATTTGATTGCGAAAGATTATGGGCTTAAGCGCGAACAGATTCTGGTGGGTAATGGGGGAGATGAATTGCTGTTCAACTTCACCCTTGCGTGGGGTGGGGTTGGGCGAACCTTTCTCAATTTTCCTCCGACATTCTCAGTCTATGAGCACAACGCTCGCATCACGGATACGCAGATAGTAAACATTCCCCTTTTGGCGAATTTTGCGATTGATGAAGAAGCGGTGTTTGCCCGCCTTGCTAAAAACGATATCGATTTCATGATTATAACAACTCCCAATAATCCAACGGGAAACTGTGTCGACGAATCCTTTGTATTGCAGCTTTTGGATTCAACTGATGCAATGGTTCTGGTTGATGAGGCGTATTTTGAATTTGCGGGCGTTTCTTTTTTGCCGTACTTGGAACAGCACAAGAACTTAATTATTGTGCGTACCCTATCAAAGGCGTACAGCCTTGCTGGTGTGCGCTTGGGCTATATTTTTGCTCACGAAGAAGTTATCAATGAGCTTATCAAAGTGCGCCAACCCTATTCGGTCGATGCAATAAGTCAGGCGATTGGGGAATGTGTTTTCGAGCAACGGGCATTGTTTGAGGCACCTCTTGCCGAGATTGTTGCGCAGCGCGATTTCGTGTTTGAAAAACTCAAAGAACTTAAGGGAGTCGAGCCGTATCCGAGTAGTGCAAACTTCATCTTGTTCAAGGTAAAGGAGGCTTTTGAAATTTGGAACGATCTTTGCGAACAAGGGATATTGATACGCGACCCCTCCGAAGAAGAAGGACTTAAAAATTGTCTGCGCGTGACTATTGGTACACCTCAAGACAACCAACGCTTTCTTGAGGCTTTAGAAAAAAGCCTGGCGAAGAGAGGAAATCTATGAGCGATAGAAACGAAACAAACGAACAACAACCAAGCCCCGCCAAGGATGTGAGCAGCGTTTCATCGGGCGGTGGAAGAGTGTGCACCCGCACTCGAACTACGAGTGAAACCGACATCGTCCTTACTCTCAATCTTGACGGCACGGGCGAAACAAATATCGCAACAGGCATCGCCTTTTTCGACCACATGTTGGAAGCGTTTGGGCGCCACGGCTTGTTCGATCTTGACATTGCAGCGAAAGGCGATTTAGAGGTTGACGCGCACCACACTGTTGAAGATGTGGGCATCGTTTTAGGGCAAGCGTTTGCTGCGGCACTTGAAAACAAGCAAGGTATTACGCGCTTTGGCTCGAGCCTTATTCCCATGGATGAAGCTTTGGTGTTGGCGGCGTGTGACCTTTCGGGGCGCGGGCAGCTACACTATGACGTGAAGCTACCGATAGAAATTATCGGAACCTTCGATACAACGCTGGCAAAAGAATTCTTTATTGCCTTTGCGAACAATGCGGGCGTTACCTTGCACATAAGAAGTCTTGTTGGTGAGAACTCTCACCACATAATCGAGGCGGCATTCAAGGCGGTGGCGCGTGCTCTTATGGCAGCGGTTGCCCTCAATCCACGCATTGCAGGCGTGCTTCCTTCAACAAAGGGGAGTCTTTCGTGATGGCAAATATAAGGGTAAGTATGTCAGAAAATATGCTTTCAAACGTGAAAGGGTTTTAATCGTATGTATCTACTTCCGGCAATCGATATTTTGGGGGGCAAGGCTGTGAGGCTTGCCAAAGGCGATTATGCTCAGGTAACTGTCTATAACGATGATCCTGTTGCCCAGGCGCTCACCTTTGAAGAGGCGGGAGCCACGTGGCTTCATGTGGTCGACTTGGATGGCGCTCGTTCAGGAACGCCTGAAAACATGGCAATCATCGAAGCAATTTTGGCAAAGACTTTGCTGAAAGTCGAAGTGGGCGGCGGCATCCGCAGCCTCGGAACCATACAGCGACTCTATGACGCGGGCGTGTCGCGCGTGGTACTCGGCACCAGCCTTGTTGCCGACCCTGCGTTTGCCGAAGAAGCGCTGTCGCACTACCGTGATATGCTCGTAGCAGGCATTGATGCAAAAGGCGGGGAAGTGGCAGTTGCGGGGTGGCGCGAGGGCGCAGGAGTGTCCGCCGAAGAATTGGTGGCTCATGTTGCCGACATCGGATTTAAGCACTTGGTCTACACCGATATCGCACGCGACGGGATGCAAACAGGAATCGACGCGAACACCTATGTGCGCATGGCGGAAATCTTCAAAAACCCCGTCATTGCTTCGGGTGGTGTCGCGACTATCGATGATATTATCGCGCTGGGAAAGGTTGCCGATTCAATAGAAGGTGTTATCGCTGGACGTGCGATTTATGAAAAACAATTAGATGTAGCTCGCGCGGTTGTTGCGTGTCGGGTGGCGGAAAAGACATCAGAACTCAGGCGTATTGCCGAAAATCCTTGTGGAGGTTGTTCATGTTAGCAAAAAAAGTAATACCGTGTATGGATGTAAAAGACGGACGTGTCGTTAAAGGCATCAACTTTGTTGGCTTGCGCGATGCGGGTGACCCGATTGAGTTTGCGCAGCGCTATGCAGAACAAGGTGCCGATGAAGTGGTGTTCTTGGACATAACCGCCACGGTTGAAGGGCGCAAAACCACCGTAGAAATGGCGGGTCGGGCGAGCAAGGAACTAAGTGTGCCCTATTGTGTCGGCGGTGGCTTTGGCAGCATCGAAGATATTTCCGCGATGATGTCAGCCGGTGCCGATAAGGTATCCATCAATTCGGCGGCGGTAGCAACACCGTCTTTGCTCACGCAAGCAGCTCAAACCTTTGGAGCCTCGGCAATCGTGTGCGCGATTGACGCGAAACAAGTTGCGGGAAACCCCAACAAGTGGGAAGTCTATGTAAGCGGTGGGCAAAAGGCAACGGGAATGGATGTGGTTGCTTGGGCGCAAGAAGTTGAACGCCTGGGCGCAGGCGAAATATTGCTGACCAGCATGGATCGTGATGGAACGAAGGACGGCTACGACTGCGCTCTCACCCGTGCGGTTGCTCGTGCGGTGAACCTTCCCGTCACGGCTTCAGGGGGAGTCGGTGCAATCGAACACTTTGCCCAAGGGATTTTAGAAGGTGAAGCGTCGGCGGTTTTGGCAGCATCCGTTTTCCATTTCGGGGAATTCACTGTTCGCGAAGTGAAGGAATACTTACGTGCCCAAGGGATTGAAGTGCTACTTTAAGGAGAAATTATATGCAAGCTATCGAGCTGAAATACAACGAACAGGGGCTCATTGCCTGCATTGTGCAGGATGTTGATAGCTGCGCGGTGCTGATGATGGCATGGATGAACGAAGAGGCGCTTCGGCTGACGCTTGAGCAGCGCAGTATGTGGTTTTGGTCACGCAGCAGAAACGAACTTTGGCACAAAGGTGCCACGAGCAAAAACACGCAAGAATTAGTCGAGTTGCGCTACGATTGCGACGCAGACACCCTGCTCGCTCTCGTGAAGCCTCAAGGCCCTGCGTGTCACACAGGCGAGGTCAGCTGCTTTTTCCGCACCTTATCGTGACAAGAATGCAGGTAAGTCCTTGCGGGTGACTCGCAAGGACGAAAGGCTAGGATTGCGGGTCGAGCCCGCAATGACGAAGATGCCGCATAAAACCTACCATAGTTGTGGATTTTTGCCCCTTAAATGATGTTTACCGCCCGTGAGCGGGCATATGCCAAAATACTTACTTGAAAGCATAAGAAACATACGCTACTATGGTGCCCGTTCCTTTAATTTCCTACGAAAGAATGTTCAAAGAAATCCCAAAACATGCATTCATGTATAGAAGCGTATATATCTCGACGAGCCTTATGAGGAGGATTAAGTGAAATTCTTTTTAGACACTGCTGATTTGAACGAAATCGAAGAAGCTGCAAGCTGGGGAGCCTTGGCGGGCGTTACCACAAACCCCACGTTGTACGCGCGCATTGGCGGTAAGCTTTCCGACTTTCACGCTCATATCAAGCGGATTTGCGCACTGGTTGACGGTCCTGTTTCGGCGGAAAGCGTGGCTATGACTCGCGATGAAATCATCCGCGACGGACGCGAACTTGCTGCTTTGGCTCCGAATGTTGTGGTGAAGATTCCGACGATGGTTGAAGGCCTTGCGGCAACTCATGCTTTGGCGAAAGAAGGCATTGCCGTCAACATGACCTTGTGTTTTACGGTGCCCCAGGCTATTATGGCGGCACGCGCAGGCGCTCGCTACATTAGCCCCTTCGTGGGTCGCTTCGACGATATTTCAGAAGACGGAATCGGTCAACTTGAGGATGTCGTCATTGCAATCAACAATTATGATTTTACGCAAAACACGGTGCGTGGCGAACAAATTGAGATTATCGCCGCTTCCATCAGGAGCGCGAATCACGTTACTCAGGCTGCCTTGATGGGCGCCGATATTGCAACAATTCCTTTTGATGTATTGAAAAAGATGGTATCTCACCCGCTCACTGACCGCGGGCTAGAGTCCTTTATGAAAGATTGGGAGAAAGTACAAAACGCATGATTGAAAACGAAAACATCGAGCCAGCAGGCTCACCCGCAGGCGAAGCCGCCGCACAATCAACCGAGCCAGCGCGTCCAAGTCGCAAACCGCGCGCAAGGCAAACAGCTGCAGCTGCTGCACCTGAATTGACAGGCGAGGTAGCTCAAAACAACAAAGGGCAAAACAAAAAGGCTGCTCAAAAAACCAATGGAAAGCAGCAGAACAAGCCTGTTCAGTCCAATAAGCCTGCTCAGCCTAACAAGGCAAGCAACGCCAATAACAAAGCAAACAACAATGCCAGCAACAATAACGGCGGCAGCAATAATGGCTCTAACAACAATGGCAGCAACAATAACAACAATGGCAGCAACAATGGCAGCAACAATAATGGTGGACATCGCCGTCAGCGCCGTCAGCATGCGGGGCAAAACCGCAACGAAGCCGTTGTTCCTCAGACTAATCTGGAAGATCTCGCCTTACTCAAAGTTGCCGAACTGCGCGCGAAAGCCGATGAGTTGGGCATTGACGCAACTGGCCTTAAGAAGGCAGAACTCGCCGAACGGGTATTTGAAGCAAGCGTAAAAGCGGAAGGCTTCGTTGACGTCGAGGGCATTCTCGACATCCTCGCTGACGGTTATGGGTTCTTGCGTACGCAGGGCTATCTTCCCAGCGAAACGGATGCCTATGTGGGCTTGTCGACCATTAGGCGCAACGGTTTGCGTAAAGGCGATTACGTTGTTGGGCAGGTAAGACCTCCCCGCGAAAACGAAAAATATGCGGCGGTCCAAAAAGTCCTTGCGGTAAACGACATCAAGGCAGAAGAACTTGAGAAGCGCGTTCGTTTTGCAGACTTAACCCCAGTCTATCCCGACGAGCGTCTGTGGATGGAGCATGGCAAAAACACCATCACCGCACGCGTTATCGATCTTTCTGCTCCTATCGGCAAAGGGCAGCGCGGGCTGATTGTGTCGCCTCCAAAAGCTGGTAAGACCACTATTTTAAAAGATATTGCAGCTTCTATCTCGGCAAACAACCCCGAAGTGCACCTCATGTGCCTGCTGGTGGATGAGCGTCCCGAAGAAGTTACCGACATGGAACGCTCCATCAAGGGCGAAGTCATTTCTTCAACCTTCGATATGCCCAGCGAAAACCATATTGCGGTTGCAGAACTGGTGATTGAAAGGGCAAAGCGCCTTGTTGAGAGCGGTAGAGATGTTGTTATTTTGCTCGACTCACTCACGCGTCTTGCGCGTGCCTACAATCTGGCACAACCGGCATCGGGTCGTATCCTTTCGGGCGGCGTTGATTCAACTGCTCTGTATCCTCCGAAGCGCTTCTTAGGTGCTGCGCGCAATATCGAAGGAGGCGGTTCCTTGACCATCTTGGCGTCAGCGCTCATTGATACTGGTTCTAAGATGGATGAGGTCATCTTCGAAGAATTCAAGGGAACGGGCAACATGGAACTCAAACTTGACCGTAACCTTTCTGACCGCAGGATATTCCCGGCAATCGACCCGGTTGCATCGGGCACGCGTCGTGAAGACTTGCTGCTTGATCCGCAAGAAGCGCCGCTTATCTGGGCGGTACGTCGTATTCTTGCGAATCT
This sequence comes from Eggerthellaceae bacterium, assembly GCA_009782615.1. Classification (GTDB taxonomy): domain Bacteria; phylum Actinomycetota; class Coriobacteriia; order Coriobacteriales; family Eggerthellaceae; genus WRIS01. Next base: position 92,221 of record WRIS01000004.1, read on the forward strand.
CAATAATCCGGAACGCGCGATGGATATGCTCATCAAATCGCTCAAGCAGACGAACAACAATCAAGAATTCCTCATCAAGACTGCAAAAAAGGCGCAGCAAAGCAAGTCGAATGAAAACTTCGAATTCTAGGAACGAAAGATTTTTCTATGAGTAATCAGCAAAATTGGCAAGACCCAAGCGCGCAATCGAATGCTTGGCAACCGGGTGCGCCACAAGTGTCTCACGTACCACCTGCTTCGCATATACCACCCGTGTCGCAAGCGACCACACCTCCCATAGCACCTGTTATGCAGCCGGCATACGTGAGTGCTTATCCACCATCTCAGCCCGCTCAGACAAAGGGGAAAGGCTGGATTGTTGGTATCGTTGCTATTCTCGCGATTCTTGCTTTGCTTACTGTTGGTATGGTTTCATGTGCGTCGATGTTTGGCAGCTTGGGAAATGCACCAACCGATGAAGTTGCACTTCTTAACAAGGATAGCATCGCCATCATCACCATTTCCGGCACCATCCAATACGATGGAAGCACCGCAAGCCCGGAAGGTCTGAAAACCCAACTTGATCGCGCCGCCGAAAACGACTACATCAAAGCTGTTGTGTTGCGCGTGAATTCAGGGGGAGGGGTGGCAACTGCCGGGGAAGAAATGGCGCTCTACGTCAAAGACTTCCCGAAGCCCGTTGTGATATCGAGTGCTTCTATCAATGCTTCTGCTGCCTATGAGTTTTCTTCGCAGGCCGATTATATCTTCACGGCAAAAACGACCGCCATCGGCTCAATCGGAACGGCAATGAGTTTCACCGATCTTTCCGGCTTATATGAAAAACTAGGAATCCACATTGAGGACATTACGTCTGCCGAAAGTAAGGATTCCAGTTATGGCAACCGTCCTTTGACCGAAGAAGAGCGCGAATACTATCAGGCTATGATTGATGAGATTAATGAATCGTTTATCGAAACCGTGGCCGAAGGGCGCAATATGGATATTGAAGCGGTGCGCGAACTGGCCACAGGTCTTACTTTTACGGGAATAACCGGAGTTGAGAATGGCTTAGCAGATAGGGTGGGAACCTTAGAAGACGCGTGTGACAAGGCTGCCGAATTGGCAGGCATCTCAGATTATGAGACGGTTTATTTGCGCCAGCGGGGTTTAAACCTTGACATGTTGACCTTACTTGACCTCTTGAGCATGACCGCTTCTGAGCGCGAACTGCTGGCACATTTGAGAGAACAGCAAACCTATGACACCTTCACCCAATAGAACGGTCTGGCCGAAAAGGGCGACCGTTACTGCAGGGATGCCCTATGGCAACAAAGGACTTCATTTTGGTCATATCGGCGGGGTTTTTGTGCCGGCTGACTGTTTCGCCCGCTTTTTGCGCGACCGCATCGGTTCAAAGAACGTCCGCTTCATTTCGGGAACAGATTGCTTTGGTTCGCCCATTGACGAGGGATACCGCAAGCTAGTTGAAGCAGGTGAGTTTCAGGGAACCATAGCCGATTACGTGCAGGAAAACCACGAAGCGCAACGAGCAACGCTTGCAGCATACGGAATCAGTCTGTCGATTTATGAAGGAAGCGGGCTGGGGTATAGCGCCGAAGTTCATCAAATGGTTACCGATACGTTCATCAAGCGCCTTCATGAAGAGGGGTATCTGAAGAAATCTTCCACGCTGCAGTTCTATGATGCGCAAGCCAAAACCTACCTTAATGGGCGCCAGGTAACAGGGCGCTGCCCGGTTCAGGGTTGCAAAAGTGAGCATGCCTATGCTGACGAATGTGATTTGGGACATCAGTATGCTCCGGAGGATCTGATTGCTCCGAAATCTTCGATTACCTCCACGATTCCTGCGATGCTTCCTGTTGAGAACTGGTATTTTGATTTACCAGCGTTTTCCGAATATTTGAAAGAACACGCCAGCGTTCTTGAGGCAGATTCCGAAATGCGTCCTATTGTCTCAACGACGATAAAAGAATTTTTGGCACCACCAGTTATCTACGTGAAAAACGACGATGCAGCCGCCTATCAAAGCGTTGCAGACAAACTTCCTCGCCACGAATATCGAGAGGCTGAAAAAGGAAAGCAGAGTTTCGAGATTGAATTTGCTTCAATTGACGATCGCGATATTGCGCGCGACGTGCTCACTTCGGCAGGTCTTCGTTTCCGTACAGGAAAGACTCTGGTGCCGTTTCGTATTTCGGGGAATATTACATGGGGGGTTGCTGCACCAGTCATTGACGGGGTCGAAAATCTTACGGTGTGGTGCTGGCCGGAAAGCCTTTGGGCGCCCATTTCGTTTACCCTTGCCCTTAACGATAAAAAGGGGCTGCCACGTAACACCTGGAAGGATTTTTGGTGTTCGGATGATGCGATTGTCTACCAATTCATTGGACAAGACAACCTCTACTTTTATGGTGTGGCTCAACCGGCGCTGTTCGAGGCGGTTAGGGAAAAGAAAGATGGAAAGCCCTTCATGTTCGATGAACCAATTCGCCAAACGCGCCTCATTGCGAATCATCACATCCTTTTCGGTGATAAGAAGGCTTCTTCATCCAGCGAGATAAAGCCGCCGAGTGCCGATGAATTGCTCAAGCACTACACCTTTGAACAGCTTCGTGCCCATTTCCTTGCTTTGGGACTTAATCAAAAGTCGGTTGGCTTCAAGCCGAAAGCCTTTGAGGTTGACGAAGACAAGCGCAATGACCCACGTTATGCCGATCCGGTTCTCAAAGAAAGCGCGTTGCTCACCAACATCTTCAATCGCCTTGCGAGAAGTTGCTTTTATGAGGCGCAGCGAAACTTCGACGGCTATATGCCGATAGGAAAGATTTCGCCCGAGATACGAAAAGAAGCCCACGTTGCTCTCTTAAAGTATGATGCGCTTATGTACAAGGTGGAACTGCATTCCGTCATGTCGCTCATGGACGAATTTATTCGCTGGTCAAACAAATATTGGACGGAAAAAATTAGTATTGTTGAGCAAAGCGGGAACGAAGAAATGCGGCGGCAAGTGCTCGTTGACTGTTTCTACCTGCTTCGTGTTTGTACGCTCATGATGCATCCGATAGTGCCTGAGGGAACCGAGAAGATTTGCAATTATCTTGGGTTTGAGTATGAAGAATTCTTTAGTTGGAATTACGATTTCGAGAACATGGAAGAACTTTGTTCGGCTACCGCCATTGATGAGGGGCGCCATCTTGTTCGGGAATTGCCTCCACGCACTGACTTTTTCACGAAACATCCCAGCCAGCTTAAGTAAATTCATCATTGCGTCTGCAAAAACGCCGCAATGATGAAGGACAGCGGCTCCCAACTTTCACTTTATCGTTGGACGTACAGCTCCCTCTCGTCATTGCGAGGAGCATCGCGACGAAGCAAGCTAGTCGCCGATGTGCAGGTTGTTGCTCTTCCTTGATTGCACGATTAAGATTGCGGGTCAAGCCCGCAATGACTTGGGAACAAAAGGGTAAAAATACCCGCTTGTAATTGAAAAAATCGATGGTACAATTACAAGGTTTTGAGAATACGCATGTTTGTGCGACCCAAATCGCCAGTGGCCACCGAAAAAGGCTGCGACTTTGGGGAAGACCACAGACAGAGGATTAACGAATGGAGAAAACATGACTAAAGTCAACATTGCTGCTTTGCTTGATGCTGGCAGCCACTTCGGGCATCAGACCCGTCGCTGGAACCCCAAAATGAAACCTTATATCTTTGGTAGTCGTGGGGACATCTATATTATCGATTTGAAAAAGACCCTTGTTGGCATGGATCAGGCCTACACTTTTGTTTCCGACCTTGCACGCAAAGGCGGCACAATTCTGTTCGTGGGAACCAAAAAGCAAGCCCAAGAAGCGGTTGCCAATGCGGCGAATCGCTGCGGAATGCCTTACGTGAATGCGCGCTGGTTGGGTGGTATGCTGACGAACTTCGTCACGATTCGTTCACGCGTGACCCACATGGAAGGGCTTGAAGCCATGGAGACCGATGGTCGCATGGAATTGCTGCCGAAAAAGGAGCAAATCCTGTTGCGCAAAGAGCTTGCCAAGCTCCAAACCAACCTCAATGGTATTCGCAACATGAAGAAGGTTCCTGATGCGATTTTTGTTATCGACACCAACCGCGAGATAATTGCTATTCATGAAGCGCGTCGCTTGAGCCTACCTATCTTGGGAATGCTTGATACCAACTCTGATCCCGATGATGTCGAGATTGGAATTCCTGCAAATGATGACGCAATCCGTTCGGTTGCGCTGTTAGCTGACTTTATTGCTGATGCGGTTGTCGCAGGAAGCACGGCGTTTATCACTGAAGCTGACATGAGCGGAAAACCAGCTGACCAAGCTGCGAAACCTGTCGAAAAAGCTCCCAAGCCTGCTGAAAAAGCGGCAAAGCCTGCCGCCGATGCGGCACAGGCTCCCGTAGCTGAGGCTCCTGCAGCAGAAGTTGCTCCTGTTAAAGAGGTTGCAGAAGCGGTCGAAGAAGCCGCTCCCGCTGAGGAAGCCGCCGCAGTTGCAGTCGAGGAAGCCGCCGCAGTTGCAGTCGAGGAAGCCGCCGCAGTTGCAGTCGAGGAAGCCCCCGTTGAACAAGCAGCGAAAAAAGCTCCTAAAGCTCCTGCTGCAGACGCTGACAAAGCAAAAGCCCCCAAGGCAAAAGCAGCCCCTAAAGCTGCTGCCGACAAACCAAAGGCTGACAAAGCAAAAGACGTAAAGGCAAAAGACACCGAAGCAAAAGACGCCGAATAGGCTGAACGAGAATCGGGTAAAGATACCCGCGAGATACACGATAGTTCCGCACGGTTGAGGTACCTGCGGAAAATAGAGAAAGGAATCTCCATGGCAGAAGTAACTGCTTCTTTGGTAAAAGAATTACGCGAAATGACTGGTGCTGGCATGATGGAATGCAAAAAGGCACTCGTTGAAACTGAAGGCGACATCGACAAGGCTGTTGACGTGCTGCGTACCGCAGGCTTGGCAGCGGTTGCAAAAAAGGCGGGTCGCGCAACGAACGAGGGTACGGTTGCTGCCGTTGTTGCAGATTGCGGTATGTCGGGCGCGCTCGTCGAACTGAACTGTGAAACTGACTTTGTGGGCATGAACGAAAAGTTCAAGGCATGTGCCGACAAAATCGCTCAAGCGGCGCTCGCCAACAAACCTGTTGACACGGATGCGCTTATGGCTTCTGAAATTGAAGGTGCAAGCGTTGACGCGATTGTGACTGAAGCCATCCACACTCTGGGTGAAAACATCCAGGTGGCGCGTTTTGCCTATGCCCGCCAAGAGGGTGGTGCGATTGCCAACTATATCCACGGTGGCGGAAAAATCGGCGTTCTCGTCGAATTCCAACTGGGCGATGGTGCTCTGGCGAAAAATGAAGATTTCAAGCGCTATGGTCGCGATATCGCCATGCAAGTTGCTGCTGCTCAGCCTGTTGCTGTGAACCGTGAAGCGGTGGACGCTGAAGTGGTAGCACATGAAATGTCAATTTATAAGGCGCAAGCTGCCGAATCGGGCAAGCCTGAAAACATCCAAGAGAAAATGGCGCTTGGCCGTATGGAAAAATACTACAAGGAAAACTGCCTGACCGAGCAAGAATTCGTGAAAAACCCTGACCAAACAGTTGCTCAGTACAGTGCCGCTGTTGCAAAAGAACTCGGCTCTACCATTGAGATTGTTGCCTTCACTCGTTTTGTGTTGGGCGAATAGTCGTTGAGAAATTAAAGGAACGGCGCCTCGTTATTTCGTAGCGGGCGCCGTTTTTGGCTCTACCGTAGTTTTGGCTCTACCGTAGTTTTAGTTCTGCCATAGCTTTGGTTCTGCTTTCGTTGTGGACTTCACTTCGATTGCAAATGCTTCATATAAAGTATAGAAAAGATGGGGTGGCTTTCAGAGGAAAGCTTTGTTTCTTATGAAAGGATGTTCGTATAAGGGTGGAGGACCCTCTTTAGAGAGGAGATGTACATGTCTGAGGAAATCATTGACGTGCAGGAAAGCGAAACTACTGAAAATTTAAGACCCGAAAGACGTTCTGAAAAAATCATCGTTGTACAGGGGAACAAAACGCTCAAAGGCAGCGTTACGGTTTCGGGGGCGAAAAATTCTGCCCTCAAACTGATGGCGGCATCAATTCTTGGACAAGGGAAAACCCTGCTGCACAACGTCCCTCACATTTCAGACATTGACGTTATGGGCGATGTCATCCAATATCTCGGTGCCACGGTTGAGCGCGATGGGCATGACATGAGCATTGATACCACAGCGCTCAATTCCCTTGAAACCCCGTATGAGCTGGTCTCGAAGATGCGCGCTTCGATTGCGGTGCTCGGCCCTCTAATCGGGCGCTTCGGGCACGCGCGGGTTGCCATGCCAGGCGGTTGTCAACTAGGTGCTCGAAAAATCGACATGCATCTGGTTGGGCTGGAAAGGCTTGGAGTCACTTTCACCATCGACCACGGATTCCTTGAAGCGAGTGCGCCTAAGGGGCTTGTTGGAAAGCCCGTCTTGTTAGAGTTTCCCAGCGTTGGCGCTACGGAAAACCTTCTTATGGCAGCGGTGGTTGCCGAAGGTACGACCATCGTCGAAAATGCTGCGCGAGAACCTGAAATCGTTGATTTGGCGAATATGCTCAACAGCATGGGTGCACGCATTAGCGGCGCGGGCAACGCTGACATCGAAATTGAAGGCGTGACCCTTGATGCGCTTCACCCGTGCGAACACACTACGGTGGGGGATCGCATTGAAGCAGGAACCTTCCTTGCGGGCGCGGCACTTTTGACTGGCCCTGTCACGGTCAAAGGCATAGACCCCGCTTTCTTGCGCATGGCAATCATGAAACTCGAAGCCATGGGTGCCACGGTTGTCATTGACGAAGCGGGCATCACCGTCAGTAGAGAAAAACCGCTCACCGCAACCGACATACAAACCCTTCCGCACCCTGGTTTTCCGACCGACCTTCAGGCGCAGTTCATGTTGTTGGCTGCTTTGGCTGAGGGCAATACCATCATTACCGAAAACATTTTCGAAAATCGTTTCATGTTCGCCTCAGAATTGGCACGCATGGGCGCTGATATCACCATTGAAGGGCATCACGCCTTGGTTCGCGGGGTGAAAAGCCTGCAAGGTGCCCCCGTTTCTTGCACCGATTTGCGCGCGGGTGCCGCCTTGGTACTTGCGGGCATTGCGGCAGAGGGGCAAACGCAGATTCATGAGGTTGAACATATTAGTCGCGGATACGAGGACTACGTGGGAAAACTCTGTTCACTGGGGGCAGATGTCCACTACGCGTTAGTTTAGTAAGTTTAGATAAGGACAAACGGTCAGTATATGGTTCGTCGCACAAAAGGTTTTTCACACGCACGTTCGAGACGCAAACTTCCTCATGTCAATTCGGTGACGGTCGGCACGCATGTCCCTCGTCTGCGTGAAGAGGACAGTCCGCTGATGGGTGTGGGTGGCGAAGTCCCTGATGATACTGCACGGTTGCCTGGCGTTTCGGCGATGCCGCAGGACACCTTTTCAAACGTACGCAAAGCCGAACGAGCACGCAAGGGCATTCTTGACCACATAACACCCGACACGGAAACGGGCGAAACCACGTCCGAAGCGGAAAAACGAGTCAACAAACCCACGTATGCAGAAACGCGGCAGCGTCATGCGCGGGCGCGTGCCGTTACCATCACGGTGTCCATTTTGACGGCAGTCATCGTTATTGCCGCAGGCATCGGCGCCTTTGCCTATGCTGGGTCAATCAATGACAAAATGGCGCTGGATGACTCCAACGCGCACGAAGCCTTGGAGTCGGTGGAAAAAGGGGAGCCGTACTACATTTTATTTGCTGCGGAATTCTTCGAACCAGGGCAAGAATATGTCGGTCCGAGCCTGCTGATGCTTGCGCGGATAGACGAAGCCGAAAAGCGCGTTTCCCTGCTGGCAATTCCGCCGAGTCTTCAGGTTCTCTTAAGCGACGGGGAATATCGCCGCCTTTCAGAAGCGCAGCTTTTGGGGGGCGATGCCGAACTTATCGATTTGGTTTCAGAATTCATCGGCGCTCCCATTTCGCATTTCGTAAAAACCGACCGCGAAAGTTTCGTAGAGTTGATTGATGCCCTCGGAGGCCTGGAAATCGATGTCGCCCAAGAAGTTGATGACCCGCAAGCTGGTGCAATCTATATTCCTGCAGGTCAACAAGTTTTGAGCGGGGAAGAGGCTTTGATTCTTGCCCGTGCGACAAACTTTATCAATGGGGATGAAGTGCGCTTCCAAAATCAAGGACAAATCACCATAGCCCTCGGGCAAAAACTTCTGGAAAAGAATAGTTTTGGGCTTGCCCTTACCTTTAATAAGGTGGCAAAAAATATAGCAACCGATTTTTCGCTTACCGAACTGATGCGCATCGCCGATGCCTTGCGCGGCATAGAAGCCGAAAGCATCCAAAATGTTCAGGTTCCTGGCTATTTTGAAACGAGCACCTTTAGCGGAATCAGATACTTTATCGTTGCCAAAACCGCATGGGGTAAGCTGCAAGAAAGTTTTGAGACGGGGGAAGAAGCCGCCGTGGTTGATGTGGGACCTGTGGTGGTTGACCCCACCACCTTTACGATTACGGTCAGAAACGGCTCAGGTGTTACGGGTAGTGCAAGTCAGGTGGCAAATTTGTTAGGTGAGCGGGGATTTCAGGTAGAAGAAATCGGAAATGCCGACTTATATGTGTATGAAGAAACCCTTATCGTTTACCACAGCAGTGAATACGCGCATGCTGCCGAATCCGTCGTGCGCAACTTAGGAATCGGGCGCGCGATAGTGTCGTATGGCTTTTATGCTTTTGATACCGACGTGTTGGTGGTTATCGGCAAAGACTGGAAACCGCTTAACTAAGCGGCGTGAAGGACGGGAAGCCGCTCAACTAAGGTGCTCAAACGAAGGGAAGCTGCCCTCGACCCAAACCGCTTAATTGATGGTTTGCTAACAAACACGACACTTCCCTGCGATTGCGCATTGCTGTGTTACAATCACGGAAAACCAAATAGATGAGATTCGCGTCGCTGATGCGAATCTAAGAATCAGGAGATGAACATGATTAACAAAGAAGATGTTGCGGCAGTACTTGAACTGATTCGTCCCAGTCTGCAAGCAGATGGCGGCGATGTGGCTTTGGTTGATGTTGATGATGAAGGTGTGGTTACCGTTGAATTGCAAGGCGCTTGTAAAGGTTGCCCTATGTCGCAGATGACCTTGGCTAATGGGGTAGAAAAAATCTTGAAGGACAGAGTTCCTGGCGTAACCAAGGTTGTTCGCGCCCAAGACTAATTGCAGCAAAACTAATTGCAGCAAAATTAATTGCAGCAAAACTAATCAAGGATCGGTAGGGCTATGGCACTATGCTGGGAAACACGGGGGTGCGATGAAGAACTGCAATCGCGCTGCCCGCACAATACTCCTGGTGAGCCGTGCCCTGCCGATTGTTTTTATGCGGCGTGTTCTCGCGAAACGCATCAAATCGAACACGACTTCGACATCTTGCTCAATCCCGAACGCGATTACGAAGCGGCAGTCAAACAGGTGTGTCGATTCTGCAGCTTCTTTTTGGTGAACGGCCCGCTTTTAGCAGACAGAAAGGCAGATGCTGAGCGCATAGGGAATCCCAACCGCTTTCTGTTATAATGAAAACACCGAGCGAGTATGTCTGAGAATGCGTTGTGAAGGAGGTAAAAGATGGTTGCAAGCCTGCTTACCTGTCCTTCATGTGGCAAAACTGACTTAGATATTCGCCAATACGATTCCATGATGGTGATCAAAGCCGACACCGCTCTTTTTACCCTTCAGTGTCCGAAGTGCTTGAAGCGTGTTTCTTCGATGCAGCCTATTCCCCCTGAATTAATCGATGAGGTTCTTTGTGCTGCCCTCAAACTTGATGCCGGCATGGGGTGCGACATTTGATAAAATCTAAGAAGGAAACTGCGTTAAGAAGCAATAGTGCTGCCGAGTTTCTCGGCATTTTTTATGGAGCCAATCGGAGCGATGAATGCTAAACGAAATCTATAACCATCTTGACCCGATCATTTTTTCAATCGGACCTCTTGATATCCGCTGGTACGGGCTGGCGTATAGCGTAGGCTTCCTCTGCTTTGCGTTTTTGACCTATCGGCTCGCAAAACGCTGGCAGATTAAAATCAACGTTGACGCAATCCTCATTTTGGTGATTTGCGTAATAGCAGGAATCGTCATAGGCGCGCGCGTTGGCTATATTTTCTTCTACGGAAAGGGATACTACCTTGAGCATCCCGAAATGATACTGGCATTTTCGGGCATGTCTTTCCACGGCGGTTTGATAGGGGTGCTCATAGGCGGTCTTGTTGCGGCAAAAATCACACGCATACCCTTTTCGACGATTGCCGATTTTGGGGCAATAGGTGCTCCTCTCGGTCTGTTTTTTGGACGCTGTGCGAATTTCATAAATGGGGAATTGTGGGGGGCTCCAACCGATGCGTCCTGGGGCGTGGTGTTCGGGGGAATGGCAGGCTCTATGCCGCGGCATCCCACTCAACTTTACGAAGCGTTTCTCGAAGGACTTGTCCTTTTTTGCATTTTGTTTATTCTTGCGAGAAAAAAGCCGCCGCTGCCACGGGGCACGTTTATTGGCTTTTTCTTGATACTGTATGGGATATTCCGTTTCGCCATCGAATTTGTCCGTGAACCCGATGTTCAACTGGGGTATCTTTGGGGCGGATGGTTCACCATGGGGATGCTGCTTTCGCTGCCTATGGTGGTGGTGGGCGTGGGGGTTGTGATATATGCTCTTCGCAAGAAATTGCCCCAGCAAGGTCTTCCTGAGGTCGCGCCAACGGAGTAACATGTTCAAGGAACAAAAAAACTACTACGGAAAGGAAACACTATGGATGTGAAGTTTTATCGTTGTCCGAATTGCGGAAATGTTGCTATTAAGCCTTTTGATAAGGGTCCTGCAATGATATGTTGCGGCGAGCGCATGGCTGATATGTCGGCGAATTCAACTGATGCCGCCACCGAAAAGCATGTTCCCGTAGTTGCCGTTGATGGCGCTGCGGTAAAGGTTGAGGTAGGCAGCGTTGCTCATCCGATGACTCCCGAGCATCGCATTGCTTTTATCTGCCTCGTGACGGAAAAGGGATATCAGGTGGTAGAACTGTCTGCCGATGATGAACCGAAAGCGGAATTTGCCCTTGCAGCAGGAGACGCTGCGGTAAAGGTGTACGAGTATTGCGACCTGCACGGCTTGTGGGTTACGTTGGCTTAACAGCCAACGTAACTGTCGCTGCGAGACACCCGGATACCCAATCTTGCCCCTTATGCACTTTCCCTCACGTACGAAGTACGCTCGGTCGTGCGGCGGGGCAATCTCGGGCATCGGGGTGCCTCTCGCTGACTTAATGCGAACCTAAGAACCTTTTGTCATTGCGAGGAGTGAGCGCTAGAGAACGACGAAGCAACCTAGTCGATGACCTGCAATCTTCATATCGCTCTTCCAGAAATGTTTCACGTGAAACATCTGTACGCTTTTTTCATCATTGCGGGCTTGAGTCTTAGCCGAGGAAGCTGCCAAGCTTTTCGAGGATAACGCTCAGTCCCCCGAGGCTGTTGATAATAAAAGCAGCTACCACTATAACGATAACGACAATAATAATCGTGCGTATCCCTCGTCCAATGCGCCGCACCCCATTGAGGAAGCCTCCACTTGCTATCTTGCCTATCATGTCCATGAGTTGTTTATCGGTTTCGGTGGTATTATCAACCATTATTTTCGGTTGTTTCGCTGCTTCTTCTAAGAATTTTTCAGTCGCCGTTTTTTCTATAAGTTCCTGCACAATCCATTTATTACGACAAAACTGACAAATAACCTCACCAGTCTTTGAATCGGTTAGATTGTATTGACCCGCCCCGCATCGGGGGCACTTGATATCAGTCTGTGACATATCAACCTCAAGCTTCTTTGTAAAAACGGTATTGTCGAGTTATCTCGCACAAGTGACTATATCCGATTTTCTTCTTATTGTCAGCTATAACACGAACTTATCAGGAGCAAACAGGGGTAGCATTATGGGGCTATAAAAGTTCTCGGACAATAGCGGCAATGTGCAGTTGAGTTGTGTTAAGAAGCAAAGTGTCTAAATCGCCCTCTTGTATCATAAGGGGTAGTTCGGTGCAGCCAAGAACAAGCGCATCAGCCCCCTGTTCGAGAAGTAAACGATTAGTAAGTTCAAGCATTTTTTGTTTATCTTCAGGAACAACGATACCGTTTTCAAGATGGGGAACAATAAAGCTATGGATAAGTTCTTGCTCGCTTTTTGAGGGCACAACTGCGGCAATGCCATATTCTTGAAATGCTTTGCTATATAAACTACTGCCCATGGTGAAACGCGTACCTAAAACCAGTACTTTTTTGTAGCCTTGAGCCTGAGCGTATTTGCAGGTTTCATCAACGATGCTCACCAGGGGTAGCGCAACGCGCTTCTGGATTTCGTCAAAAACAATGTGTGGCGTGTTGGAAGCTAGGGCTCCCAATTCTGCACCAGCTGCGGTAAGGTCACCAATCGCGTTGACGAGCAAATTTGTAACCGCTTTCCAGTCATTAGCTTCTGCTAAGCCGAGCATCTTGGTCATATTGATACTTGAGATAACAAGTTCTGGGTAATCTCCCGTATCTGCCTGTTCGTATGCGGCATTGACGATGCCTTCGTAATAGTCTAGCGTTGAAACTGGACCAATTCCGCCGATGATTCCCACTTTTTTCATAAAAGAACCCTTTGTTCGCCGTTTGTTCGCAACTTCTGTTTGCGCAATCTCATTATAAGGCTGTTTGCTTAATTGTCTGCGCGGAGCAGACCGATGCAGAAAAAGCATCGAGTATTATGCTATGAAAGTTGACAAAGCTAGGGGGGGGGTATTATGAGCAAAATTACCTGATGAATTGGTGATTTTGCAAAAGAAGAACTATGGTCGACAAGAAGACCTGAGTTTGGTATGTTGCTAAAGGTGAATGAGTGTTTTGAAAGGGCGTGTGAGAGTCATGAAAACTAAGGGACAAAAAGGCTTTTCGATTGTAAACATTATTGTGGGGGTTATTTTGACGCTTTCATCTTTTATTATGTTTGCGGATGAGACAACCTATCCTGGGCCGCTTATTGTTTTGCCGCTGGGATTAGTTATTCTCATATGCGGATGGCTTACCTTGAGAAAACTAACCGCCGCGCGACACTCCAATACGAGTGTTGAGAAAAACATGCTTGTTTTTAACCTCGTTTGTTTTGTGCTGTCGTGCATAATTTTAGCGGCGGTCATCATTTTGCCGATTATAGGACCAATGCTTTAATCTCCTGCCGTAATTTTTGGGTAGCTAGTCACATCGGGGCATAGAGCTGTATTTGAGCGGTTGAGGGTAAGCGCGCGCGGCTTGTGTCGCGCGTATGGGCGTGCGGAAAATTTTTGGGAAAAAAGGGGATGTAGTGTGCTATCATAGGCAGGCTGTCTTCGCTTTGGTCGGAAACCAAGGCACGAAATGGAGAGATAATGAAACAAGGAATCCATCCAGATTATCTGGATTGCACGGTTAAGTGCAGTTGTGGAAATACCTTCCAAACCCATTCAACCAAATCTGAAATGAAACTCGACATCTGCAACGTCTGCCACCCCTTCTTTACGGGTCAGCAGAAGTTTATTGATACAGGCGGACGTGTCCAGCGTTTTGCTGACCGTTTCGGGTCTGCCAAGGACACTGTTGCCGCGCGTGAAGCTGCGCGTAAGGCAGAGCGTGCCGCAGAGGTTGAAGCCGCTGAGGCAAAAAGACAAACCGAGCGTGAAAACAAGGCTGCTGAAAAGGCAAGTCGTGCTGCTTCGTTTGCCGCAAAGGCAGAAAAAGCTGCTCGCAAAGCAGAGGTAGAAGGCGCGGCTGCCGCTGCGACCGATACGGAAGTTGTTGTGTCAGAAGCTGCTGATGCTGAACTCGATGCTGTTCTTGAAGCTGCTACGGACGCTGCTGTTGAAACCGTTGTGGAAGAAGCTGCCGCCCCAGCTGAAGCAGAAGTTGCTGTGGAAGAATCCCCTGCTGAAGCCCCAGCAGAAGAATCCCCTGCTGAAGAGGCTGCTGCCGAATAGTAAGACGCTTTTCTCACTTATCCCATGCGATGAATGCCCAGGTGGTTATCTGCGGAGTTTCAAGGCATAACGCCTTTTCGCAGATGCCATCTTCACTCACCTTGCCCGCTAGTGGGTTTGCAACGAGATTATCGTCAAGCCACGCCGCCAAAGGCGACGAAACCTGAGCCGCATCAACCTTGCTCAAACCCTGAGCACTATCAAAAATCATGCGGGAGTAATATTCGTGTGCCTCATCGCACGTGGCGAAACTTTCTTTGCGCACACTTTTTATGTAGGACACCTCAGGCGTAATTCCTTCGTTGACTAAGATATTAAACGCATATTGGGAATCGTTGCCCAAGCACCGCTGAAGCCCGACGGCTTTTATGATGCGCTCATCTATCCGCGGGGAAGCGCCAAGAGCAATCGTGACGCAAACACGCCTGCGGGCAACCTTGTCGAGACGCAGCAAAGATTCTTTCAAGTTAGCGGTAGCGATTGAGCGAGAAGCTAGCGCCACATCCACTGACCCCGCGCTAAGACCATGTTCAAGCCAATCATCTTCCCAGCTCATTAGCTTTATTGCAAGATTGCACAAGCCCGCTGCATCAACGCGTTTCTGCAAGACTTCCAACATTCCCGAAGAAAAATCGGCCGCAATAACAGGGTGGTCAAGTCGCGCCAAAGGAATTGCAAGCGCGCCTGTTCCGCATCCCATATCAAGTACGCTTTCAAAAGGTTGCAAGCCTGCGCGTTCAATGAAAGCCTTAACATAGGGGGTCGGGGCATCTTTTTGTCCGAAACTTTTCGCGCGCGCGTCCCAGTGGCGGGCATCATCGGCTTTTTGGCGCACCTGTTGCAAGCGCATCCATTCTTCGTTCCAGTCGGTGTTAGAAAGCAATGGTGTGAAATTTTTGGCCACAGAAACCCTTCCCCGTAAAGCCGCTACGCGCTTTAGGACTGTTTTGTATCACCTAGATAGAGTATTATATAGCTAGATTATTATCGGCAAACATGAGAGATTCAAAAACCAAGGAGTGTGTTCATCTCGTGCAAGTTGAACTTCTTTATCATACACCCGATCCCGAGCGTGCGATTGCTACGGCGGCTCGCCTTTGCTATGCCCCTGTTGGTGCGGCTGAACTTTTGGAATCGATGTCTGAAGAACAGGCGCGCAAGGTGCTTGCCACCATTATGAAAAGCGGGCACTATTCAGCACTTGAACACGCAAGTTACACCTTTGCGGTCGATGGGGTTTCCCGCGCACTCACTCACCAGCTGGTGCGCCATCGCATAGCAAGTTTCAATCAGCAGTCTCAGCGCTACGTTGCGTTTACCGATGGGCTGAATGTGGTAAAGCCCGAAACGGTTTCATCCAACACAGCAACCGACGCCGTTTTCGACGAAGCAATCGATTTCGCACTGGTGGCTTACGAAAAACTGCTCGATGCAGGGGTGCCTGCCGAAGACGCGCGCTACCTTTTGCCCAATGCCGCAGAAACAAAAATCGTTATCACGATGAACATTCGTGAATTGCTGCACTTCTTTGAACTGCGCTGTTGCAATCGCGCTCAATGGGAAATTCACGAACTTGCCGATAGAATGCTTGAATTGGCGCGTCCGAGTGCTGCGTATGTGTTCATGGATGCAGGCGCTGCTTGTATACGGGGCGCGTGCTCGGAGGGGAAGATGACGTGCGGAAATCCGTTTCCCTCGGTATCACGAACTTAGGTAGATTTTAGGTAGAGGATTATAAGATGACGGACGAACAGAGCATGCAGATAGATGAAAGCCAACCCGCGCCTGAAGTTGCGCCTGAAGTTGCGCCTGAAGCAGACGGCGCTGGCTCAACTTTGCCCGAAGCCACGGTCGGCGGCGCGGACAGTGCAAGGCAAAAAACCCAACTTTCTCGCGCTTTTGGCGAGGACGGCGCCTTAAAAACCCATGTAGGGGGACAGGCCTTGCTTGAGGGCATCATGATGCGCGGCAAGCATAACTGGGCGGCTGCCATACGCGAACCCACGGGCGGCATTTATGTAGCTACGCACGACCTTGCTTCAGGAGAAAAGAAAAACAAGTGGATGTATTGGCCCCTCATCCGCGGGTGTCGCGCTTTGGTTGAATCCTTGACGCTGGGGTATAAGGCGCTCGAAATAGCCGCTGAACACGCTTTTGTTGAAGAAGGCGCAGAAGAAGGGATTGTCTTTGACATTGGACAGCCCGATGCCGAAGGCAACACCGAACAAACTCTTGTCGGCAAGGATGAGCTTGTCAAAAACATAGCCCAAAGGATACTGGCAGACCAAAATCTCAACCCTTTTGAGGTTAACTGGGCAGAAATACGCACCGAACTTGGAAAAGCCACTCCTGAAGATGAATTGCTGCTCGTGAAAGCTAAAGAAGCCGAAAAGCAGGCAGAAGAAATTGTCAACAAAATAGTGGCTCAAAAAGCAAAGAATAGGCAGATACCTGCCCCAACCGCCCTCAAGGACTCGACCGAAGCAGGCTTAGACTCAGCCAACACAGCCAACACAGCCGCCGCGTACGACAAAGACGACTCAGACGACACAGACGAAGAGCCGCTTTTGGGCAAAGGTGCCATGGTGACCGCCATGGTGCTCGGGCTTGTTTTGGGCATTGGTCTTTTTGTCGTGGCGCCCGCGTTTTTGACGAATCTTATGGTGGGCGAATACGATTCCAACATCGTTTTGTGGAATGTGGTAGACGGGCTTTTGCGTGTGGGAGTATTCGTCGGTTATCTGTGGCTTATTGGTCGCATGAAAGACATCAAGCGCATGTTTGGGTATCACGGCGCGGAACACAAAGCCATCCACTGTTACGAACACGGGTTGGAACTTACCCCTGATAACGCCCGTAATTTCCCGCGCTTACACGTGCGTTGTGGCACGGCATTCCTTATCATGGTAATGATTATCGCCATCATCGTGTTTACGGCGATTCCCCTCAAGGCGCTGTTTGTTGCGTGGGGTGTTCCCGATGGTATGTTAAAGCTGCTGTTAGTTATTGCGGTGCGTATTTTGTTCCTGCCTGTTATCGCGGGTCTTTCGTATGAAATCACGGTGAAGTGGGCGGGCAACCGTCCCAATAACCCGTTGGTGAAAATCATTTTGTGGCCAGGTATGCAACTGCAATACTTAACAACCAACGAACCCGATGACGGGCAAATTGAATGCGCTATTGTAGCCCTGCAAGAGGTGCTCAAGCGCGAAGAGGCAGAAGCTCAAAAGGCTCAAGAAAGCACGTTTTCGATTCTTGAACCAGCAGCAGGATAAGGGAGGGTAGGGGCAGATACCGCAATGTCTCCGACTAAAAGACATCCGCAAGCGCAAGCCCCAGAAGGGGCGTCAACAAAACTGATAGCATTCGTGCTGGCTGCTGCTTTGATGCTTTTGGCGGCAGGCTCGTTTGCCTTTATTAAGTATGCGCAAAACGATGCTCTCTCAGTCGCTCAGCGCACTTCTTCATACGCGCCCAAAACATCTTTTTCAACAGGTGATTCCCCGTTTTTTGCGCAGGGAAGCGCGCCCACGTCTCCCGCATCATATTCACTAACCCTGACCTTTGTAGGGGACTGCACACTGGGCACCGATGAAGCCTTCGGCTATGCAACGGGCTTGCCTGCCTACTACGACGAAGAAGGTCCCGACTACTTCCTTGAAGGCGTGCGCCCTCTTTTCGAAGCGGATGATTTAACCATCGTCAACATGGAGGGCACCTTCACCCACGAAAGCGCGCGCGAATACAAGGAATTTGCCTTCAAGGCACCGCCCGAATACGCTTCTATCCTTTCGGGCTCTTCGGTGGAACTTGCCAATCTCGCCAACAACCACAGCAGTGACTACGGGCAGCAAAGCTATCACGACACCATCGACGCCCTCGAAGGCGCGGGCATTCGCAGTTTTGGCTATGAACGCACACAAGTACTTGAGGTCAACGGCGTGAAGGTGGGCTTTGTCGGGTCGTACGCTCTTGCGGGGGAATGGTATGCGGCAGAAATCCTGAGCGAGGGGATAGAACAGGTGAAACAACAAGGCGCTCAAGTGATTATCGTGACCGTTCATTGGGGCGAAGAAAAGCACTATTATCCTTCGTCTTCCCAGGTAAGCCTTGCCCACCTTGCAATCGACGAAGGAGCCGATTTAGTGGTGGGGCATCATCCTCATGTATTCCAGGGGCAAGAAACCTATCAGGGGAAACAGATTATCTATTCTTTGGGAAATTTCTGCTTTGGGGGCAACCGCAACCCCTATGACATGGATGCCATCATCTATCAGCAGACCTTCACCCTTGATGCAGGGCAGATTAAAACCTACGACGATTATCAAATCATCCCGTGCTCAACTTCTTCGCGAGAAGACTATAACGATTACCGCCCAAGAATCTTAGAAGGTAGCGAAGGGGAACGCGTACTTGCCAAGTACCACGAACTGCGCGTTGACTAGTATGTTTGAGGATGTTGCACGCGCAAGATTGCGTGCTTTTTCGGGGTGAAGCAAGGTCTGTTTGCAGACCAAACAAGGGAATTTTTGGAAATGGCTGTGGTATGGACAATCGAGCGAAACGGTGGATTCGCAACAACGCGTCCACCGTCAAGAAATCATTTGTGTCGTTAGGTGTACATCTTGCGGGTGCGCTGGTGTTTACGGGAGCCTGTGTCGTTTCGCCGTGGTATGCATTTCTTGCCCGACCTCTGCTTTCAACCGATGTGTTGCTAATCGGACTTTTCGGCTTTGTCCTTGTGGTGGTTACTACGCATGTGGTGACCTATGTTTGGAGCGAGGGAAAGCTGCTGCACCCTTCGGCCTTGCCCCCGAAAATGAAGCTGTTCTTGGTGGGGGTGCTTGTTTCTAACGCTTTCATTTCAGCGTGCCACTATCTCATCATAGACTACGTCTTGAAGGGTTAAAATTTTCAGGGCAACGTGGTGCTTTCTCAGGTTTTCTGCGCCTTGGTTCTCTCTTTTGCGCATAGGGTACAAATTCTGAAGCTAATTTGTAAATATGGTTCGATAGCAATTCTATCGTTGCTTTTTGTGAAAATCGTGTATCCTTACAAGCTGTTATCGTAAGATAATGCGCAATCCCCGCACACGTTAATAAATGAGGGGCACCGTGTGAATTGGCGGCTGTGTATGCAGCCCAACGATGAAGGAGGCACCGCGTGAAGCTGGTTGTTACCGAAAAGAACCTCGCGGCTCAAAAAATTGCCGACCTTTTGGGAGTCGGAAAACCCCAAAACGAAAAAGTGTATTCAACGCCCGTGTATCGATTTACCCGCAACGGCGAAGAATGGGTAGCCATCGGGCTTCGCGGACACATTCTTGAACCCGATTTCATGGCAAATCTCACCTACAAGAAAACAAAAGGATGGCAAGGCGTCACTTCTGAAGGTGCAAGTGTTTCAGTTAATGTTCCAAATACCTTGGAAAAACCCCCGTTTAAGAAGAAGAAACCTTTCACGGTGGACGGGGTTGAATTGGGTGCATGGAAAATGGAAGCGCTGCCGTATTTGGTGTATGCGCCCATAGAAAAACTGCCGAAGGAAAAAGAGATAATCCGTTCCTTGAAAACCCTTGCGAAAAAAGCGGACGAAATAATTATCGCAACCGACTTCGACCGCGAAGGCGAATTAATCGGTTCCGATGCCTTGTCGTGCATCAAAGAAGTCAACGACACTGCCCCCGTTTTTCGTGCACGCTATTCAGCAATCACGAAAGGAGAAATCGAGAACGCCTTTACCAACCTGGTTGATTTGGACACCAACCTTGCCAGCGCAGGTGCGTCTCGCCAGGATATCGACCTTATTTGGGGCGCGGTACTTACGCGCTACCTCACCATAGTGAAGTTCGCTGGGTATGGAAATGTGCGTTCCTCAGGGCGCGTGCAGACGCCGACCTTGGCACTCATCGTGGCAAAAGAACGCGAGCGCATGGCTTTTGTTCCTGAAGATTACTGGGTGATAAAAGCTGCTTTCACTGCAGAAGGTTCTGCCTTTGAAGCGCCGCACGAAACCGCGCGCTTTAAGGTGGAAGCCCAAGCACAGGCGGTTATGGAACACGTAGAAGGCGAAAAAAGCGCCACCGTTTCTTCCATCGAAAAGAAGAAACGCAGTGTGGGTGCACCCGTTCCCTTTAACACCACGTCCTTGATGGCAGCCGCTGCTTCCGAAGGCTTGTCGCCTGCGCGCACCATGCGCATTGCTGAGAGCCTCTACATGGATGGCTATATCAGCTATCCGCGCGTTGACAATACGGTTTATCCTGCGTCCCTCGACCTTAAAGGCATCGTTTCTAAGTTGAGGGAAAACCCTGCGTATGCGCCGCATTGCAAGGAACTTTTGAGCAAAGGAACGTTGACACCAACGCGGGGCAAGAAGGAAACGACCGACCATCCGCCTATTCATCCCACGAATGTGGCGACCCCTGATACTTTGCCACCTGCTGAATTCAAGCTCTACAACTTGGTTGCACGCCGATTTTTGGCAACCCTTTCAGAAGCAGCCGTGGTTGAGGGAACGAAAGTTGCTTTGCGCGTTGATGGCGAAACCTTCATCGGGCAAGGCGACGTGTTAGTAAAGCAGGGCTTTCGCGCAATTTATCCCTATGGGTTGAAAAAAGACGAAGAATTGCCTGCCTTAAGCGAAGGGCAAATAATTGCTTTTGAGGGAGCCACCTGCACACAAAAGCAAACAGAGCCACCTGCGCGTTATTCGCAAGGAAGGCTTATCCAGGAAATGGAAAAACTTGGGTTGGGAACAAAATCAACCCGCCATTCTATCATTGAGCGCCTCTACGAAGTGAAGTATGTCCAAAACGACCCCATCGAACCTTCCCAGTTAGGCATTGCTGTGTGCGATGCGCTCGACAAGTTCGCGCCCCACATTACGCATCCAGAAATGACGGCGGAACTTGAAGCGCGGATGGACAGTATCGCTGCGGGCAGCGTTTCCAAAGAAGAGGTGGTCACCAATTCGCGTAACCTTCTTGCAGAAGAATTGAGCAATTTGTTGCCTCATTCCGATGAAGTGAAAGAAGCGCTTTCCGATGCCGTTGCCGCTGATGCGTATGTGGGTACGTGCAAGAAATGCGGCAAGGATTTACAGATGCGGGCATCGTCTAAGACTCGTTCCATGTTCATTGGGTGTGCAGGATGGCCCGATTGCGATGTGACCTTCCCGCTTCCGAAAGGCAAGATTGAATCACAAGCCGAACTTTGTTCGACGTGCGGAATGCCCCAGGTGAAAGTCAGTGCTTTTCGGGCAAAGCCACGCGTTTTGTGCATTGACCCGAACTGCGAGACGAACCAAGAACCCAATGTAGTGGTGGGGCAGTGTCCCGTGTGCGCTCAGACGAACAAAAATGCGCAGCTTATCGCGCAAAAGAATCCCCGCACCTTGAAGCGTTTTATTCGGTGCGAGAACTATGAAGAATGCAATACGGGCTATCCCTTGCCGCAATACGGCGCGCTCACGGCAACCGAAGAGGTGTGCGAGCACTGCGGGGCACCGATGGTGATTGTTACCACCAACCGCGGGCCGTGGAAGTTGTGTCCGAATTTTGAGTGTCCCAGCAAGGCGGACGACGCGAAGGCAAAAACGGGCAAAACTAAAGCGGGTGCCAAGGGTTCCAAGGGTGTGGCGAGTAGCAAAGCAGGTGCCAAGAGCGCGGGCAAGGCAAAAGCGACTGCCAAGAGTGCCAAAGCCGCTGCAGGTGCCAAGAGTGCCAAGAGCGCTGCAGGTGCCAAGAGCGCCAAAGCCGCTGCCCCAAAGACGAAGAGGAGCTAGTATGGCAAAAGTGACTATTGTTGGCGCGGGCAACGTCGGCGCAAGTGCTGCCCATATCTTGGCAAGCAAAAACCTTGCCGACATCGTCTTAATTGATGTTGCCGAGGGTTTGCCTCAAGGAAAAGCCCTCGATTTGATGCATTTGCGTTCTATCGAAAACTTCACCACAAGCATTGTGGGCACAAACGATTACGCCTTGACGGCTGATTCAGACGTGGTGGTCATTACCGCAGGAATTGCGCGCAAACCAGGAATGACCCGCGAAGATTTGCTCGAAGTGAACGCTTCTATTATGTCGTCAGTTATCAAAGAAGCGCTCATCGCGTCTCCTGATGCACTTTATATCTGTGTCACCAATCCGCTTGATGTGATGACCTATCTCGCTTACAAAAAATCGAAACTTCCCCCTAATCGCTTGATGGGAATGGGTGGCGTACTTGATTCCGCTCGTTTTTCTTTTGCGATTTGCGAAAAACTGGGGTGTAAACCTGAAGATGTTGAAGCGTGGGCTTTAGGTGCTCATGGGGAAGGCATGGTTTGCTGGCCGCGCCACACAACGGTTGCTGGTAAGCCCTTGCCCGAACTTTTGAGCGAACAAGAAATTGCCGAGGTGGTTTTGCGCACCGTGCAAGGTGGGGCAGAGGTGGTTGCGCACCTAAAAACTGGCTCAGCGTATTATGCCCCAGGTGCCGCTATTGCGCAGATGGTCGAAGTAATACTGACCGATAGTGGGAAAACCATGAGTGTTTGTGCCTATATCGACGGGCAATACGGCATCCACGATTTGTATATGAACGTCCCTGTGCGCTTGGGGAAAAACGGGGTGGAAGAAATTGTCGAGTTCGACTTAAATGAAAAAGAACTTTCTGACTTGCACATTTCGGCTGAACATGTCGCACGAGGGATAGCTGGTATCGTGTGAGCGAAAAGCGTCTAACAGCAAGCATGGTGGCAGATGCGGTGTATCGCGCGATACCCACGCTTGCCCAAGTACTGCCCGATGATGTGAGAGCTGCCCTGGTGTCTGCGCGCGCCGAAGAAACTCATCCGCGTGCACACGTGGTGTTAGACCATCTGGTTGAAAACTTCGCCCTAGCTGAGTGCGACCGTGTTCCTTTGTGTCAAGACACAGGCGTGGTTTGGGTTTGTTTGGAATTAGGGTCTGACGTGGCAGTAGGCGGAGACATTTTTTCTGAGGTGGACGCAGCGGTTGCGCGTGCTTTTGATGAGGCTCGTTTGCGCACCTCGCTCGTGCGTGATGCAGCCTTTGACCGTTCGAATACGGGCAACAACACCCCTGCTTTTTGTGAAATTCGCACTACGCCGAAGCGTTGCGGAGCGCGGTTGCACCTGATGTTAAAAGGTGGCGGCTCTGACAACGCGAGTCGAGTGGTGATGCTCACTCCAAGTGCGGGGCACCAAGGCGTTATAGATGAAGTAGTGAATTGTGTGCGGGCTAAAGCGGTGAATGCGTGCGCGCCTGTGATTATTGGCGTGGGCATCGGGTCTACCTTTGACAAGGTTGCCGCCCTTGCGAAACACGCCTTGATGCGCCCGCTTGACGAAGCAGCTCCCGATGAACAAACTGCTGCGCTCGAAGCTGAGCTTTTGAGTGCGGTGAACGCTACCGCTATTGGCGCGGGAGGCTTAGGCGGCGTGACCACTGCCCTTGCGGTGAAGGTCAACACGGCACCTTGCCATATTGCCGCACTGCCGCTTGCCATCAATATGGGCTGTTCAGCGATGCGGAGGGCAAGCATTGAACTCATATAATCTCACCTTGCCGCTCTCAAAAGAAATCCTTGCAACGCTGCGGGCGGGGGATGCCTGCATGCTTACGGGCACACTTTACGCCCTGCGCGATGCGGGGCATATACGTCTTCTTGCCGAATTAGAAGAAAGGGGGAACCTTCCCTATGGGCTGGTTGGGCAAACGCTTTTTTATGCAGGCCCTACCCCCGAAGCGGCAGGGCGTCCTTTCGGAGCAATCGGGCCCACCACGGCATCCCGCATGGATTTTGCCGCACCTGAGCTTTACCGAGCAGGCATCGTGGCAACTTTGGGCAAGGGTCAGCGCAGCAAAGAAGTGGTTGATGCGTGCCGAGAAACTTCTTCGGTATATTTTATTGCGACAGGAGGGGCTGCTGCATTTCTCGCGAAGTGCGTAGAAACTTCTGCGACCTTGGCGTATGATGATTTGGGAACGGAAGCACTCCGCAGGATTGAGGTTGTCGATTTCCCTGTTTTCGTGGGAATCGACGTACTCGGAAACGACGTGTACGCGCGCGACTAGATTGCTCTTGCTTGCTCTTGCGCGTGCAATAAGGATTAAAAATAAGGATTAAAAAGCCCCATGACTTTTGGAACTACACAAGACCAAGACAACGCTGCGGCTGCGAACGCTGCGAACGCTGCGGGTGCGGCTTGCGCAGAAACGAACACCACGGGTGCGGCTTGCGCAGAGACGAACGCTTCGCGCGGTATCTTCATCACCTTTGAAGGCGGCGAAGGGGCGGGCAAATCGACCCATATCAACTTCTTGGCAGAAGTGCTCGAAGAACATGGCTACGAAGTTTTGCGCCTGCGCGAACCAGGGGGCACCGTCATTGGCGAAAAGCTGCGCGAAATCGTGCTTGATGCTGCTCATCAGGAAATGAGTCACGAAGCAGAACTGCTTATCTACGAAGCCGCGCGCGCCCAGATTGTTGCTGAAGTCATTAAGCCTGCACTAGAGCGGGGAGCCGTTGTGCTGTGCGACCGCTTCTTCGATTCCACGCTGGCATACCAGGTATACGGCAGAGGGCTTGATGCCACCTTTGTCAAACAAGTGAACGATTTCGCTGTTCAGGGTGCTATTCCTCAAAGGACAATCGTGCTGAGTTGTGGGCGCGCCGCCCGCTGCGGGCTTGAGCGCGCAACAAAGCATGGCGTTACCGACCGCCTGGAAAGTGCGGGTGAGGATTTCCACACACGGGTAAACGAAGCGTTTCTCGAACTTGCCAAAGATTACCCCGAACGTATTCGCGTGGTTGAATCGCAGGATTTGAAATCCCAGACTGCGTGTGCCGTTTTTGCGGCGCTCAAAGACCTTTTTACTTGGATAAGCCCCCTTTTGGACGATAAGGATTTCTTTGCACGGGTTGATACCGGTCGTTATGGAAACAAGCATTGCGACGAAGGGTAGCGTTCGTGTCCGATATTTTTGAGAACATATTGGGACAGGCGAAGGTTCGTGAATTTCTCAGAGCAACGGTGGCACACGACCGCGTAAGCCACGCCTACCTGTTCACAGGACCTGCGGGTTCGAACAAGACTTTGGCGGCATACGCCTTTGCGCAGGCAATTCTGTGCGAAAAGAAGGGCTGTAGTGCTTGTGACAGCTGTCAGCGCATCATGCGCCGCAAGCATCCCGATGTGCGCTATTTTGCTCCTGAAGGAGTGAGCGGGTATTTAGTTGAGCAGGTCAGGGAAATTGTTGCTGACACCGCGCTTGCGCCGATTCAGGCGCGCAAGAAGGTCTATATCCTCGACCGTGTCGATTTGCTGACTACCCATGCGGCGAATGCTTTCTTGAAAACCTTGGAAGAGCCGCCCTTAGACGTGGTTCTCATTTTGTTGGGACGCACGCGGGAAAGTGTATTGCCCACGATTGTATCACGCTGCCAAGTGGTACCGTTTCGCCATATTCCTGCACGTGAAGCGGCGGGTATCTTGTCGCAGCACACGGGAGCCACCACCCAACAAGCCCATATTGCCATTCAGGCGTGCGGGGGTTCTATAACCAAGGGGATTGATTTCCTCAAGTCGAGCGAACGCATGGTTTTTCGCACGCAGGTGCTTGAAGTGTTGGATTCACTCGCTTTGTCAGACGATTGGGATGTGCTTACCTACGCGCAAGATTTGGTGGTGAAGTCGCAAGCGCCGCTTGATGTCGTGCGCGGGACACTCGAGGAAGAATTTGTTGAATCGGCTGATTTCCTGGCGAAATCTGCCCTTCGCCAAATTGAAGCACGCAACAAACGCCTGCTTTCTGCTGTCGCGCTTGAGTCCCTTCGGCACATGACGGCTATCATTCGTTCGTGGCTGCGTGATGTGATGATGGTTTGCAGCGGGTCGGCTGACCTTGTTATCAATAGTGACGTCATGAGCGCTCTTGAACAAGCAGCACGCAATACCGATGTGGCGCGGGTTGTGGTGGCTTTGGAAGCCTGCCGCCGCGCAGACAGCGCCATAACGTATAATGTTTCACCAGAAACATGCATTGACGCATTGTTGTTTGAGATAAGAGAGGTTTTATATGGTACGCATTGCACCAATAAAGCTGCAATATAATTCGAAAGTTCTCTGGTTCGAACCAGGGGATCTCGAAATACATAAGGGAGACGCTGTTGTTGTAACAACGGCGCGCGGTCTTGAATTCGGACACGCTTCTGACGATATTATTGAAGTGGAAGAATCTGAAATCAAAAAACTCAAGACCGAATTGAAGCCCGTCAAAAGACTTGCCGATGAAAAAGATGAAGAAGATGCTGTTCGGATGCAGGAAAAATCCAAAGAAGCACTCCCTGTGTTCAAAGAAATGGCAGCAGAAATAAGCGCGGATATGCGCCCTGTTTCGGTTGAATTTTTGCTCGATGGCGACAAAGCAGTTTTCTATTTTGAAGCAGAAGAGCGCGTCGACTTTCGTGAATTAGTGAGAAAACTTGCTGCGCACTTTCGGGTGCGTATCGACATGCGCCAAATCGGTGTGCGCGATGAAGCGCGTATGGTGGGTGGGCTTGGCCATTGCGGTCAGGAACTGTGCTGCAAGCGACTCGGCGGGGAATTTTGTCCTGTTTCTATCCGTATGGCAAAGGAACAAGACCTTTCGCTGAACCCGCAAAAAATATCGGGAGTCTGTGGTCGTTTGATGTGTTGTCTGCGTTACGAATTTGACGCCTACAAGGAATTCAAGGAAAGAGCACCCAAAATCAACGCCACTATCGACACTCCTGAAGGAGCTGCGCGCGTTGTCGACTTGAACATTCCGCTTGAAATCGTGACCATCAAGCTGTCCAGCGACAAAACCGTGAAGATTCCGCTGGCGAAAATGGAAGCCGACGAAAAAGGTACGCGCCCCAACAAAATAGGGAAAAAGGTCTTTGACGAATACGCCAACCAGACGATACTCGATTCATTCGGTTCGCCGACCTTTTCTCCGTTTGGCGATAAGTCTTTAGCCGACGGACCGTTGAAAAAAGAACGCTTGGGCGAAGACGGCGGGGCAGGTTCGGCGCGCAAGGAACAAGACACGCTGAGCTCTCGCAAACCGCGCCGTCGTACGAGGTCGGGTAAGGCACAAGAGGCACCAGATGCCCAAGGAGAGAGCAGAGCTCAAGGAACCACCCGCAGCAACAACCAAGCAAAGAAGAGCGCGAACCAAAAGAATCAGGGCAAAAACGCAAAAGACCAAGGACAGGCGAAGCGGCGCAGGGGAAAGAACAGCGAAGACGCTTCGAGCAAAAATGGGAGCCAGGGACAAAAGCGGGGAAGGCCTTCTCGTCAAGGTCAAGGCGCGAATACTTCAGAAGCTGGTGCAGGAACACGGTCAACAGGACCGCGCCCTGGGCAGAAATCTTCAGGTCTGCGCACGGGAGAACAGCGTTCGTTCACTGAACCACGAAAAGCTCCCACGCGCACACGCAAAGATAGCGGTGAAGCGCAAGATTCAGGCGAATACCGCCGCTCAAGACGGCGCACCCACACATCGGGTGGGGAAAAGTCGGGTGAAACCGAATGAAGTTTGACGTATCGCTTCTGACCGATCTGTACCAATTAACGATGGCTCAAAGCTATTGGGCAAGCAAAAAGATTGATGACGAAGCATGCTTTTATATGTATTTTCGTGAAGCGCCTTTCAAGGGTGGTTTTGCGATTGCGTGCGGGATGGCGCAAGTGGCAGACATGGTTGAGCAGTTTCATTTTTCCGAAGACGATTGTGCCTATCTAGCTTCGCTGGACGCGCCAGGTGGTGGGAAACTCTTCGACAAAGCTTTTCTAGACTACCTTGCCAATCTCACTCTAGAGGTTGATATTGATGCGGTTTTGGAGGGGACGGTTGTTTTCCCGAATGAACCCTTGGTGAGGGTTACCGGTCCCATCATGCATTGTCAACTTTTAGAAACTGCGCTTTTGAACTGCGTCAACTTCCAAACTCTTATTGCAACCAAGGCGGCTCGGGTCTGCCTTGCGGCACAGGTTCCTGTGGCTGAATTTGGGCTTCGCCGCGCACAAGGTGCAGGCGGCGGGATTTGGGCGTCACGTGCGGCGGTTGTTGGCGGGTGTGCGACTACGTCTAACGTGCTGGCAGGGAAGCTTTTCGACATACCAGTGTCGGGAACCCATGCTCATTCATGGATTATGTCTTTCGATGATGAACTTGAGGCGTTTCGAAAGTATGCGCAGGTGATGCCGAATAACTGCATTCTCTTGGTCGATACCTACGACACCTATCAAGGAGTCAGCAACGCTATAACGGTGGGTCTTGAGATGCGCGCGCGCGGAGAAAAACTGGCGGGCATTCGGATTGATTCGGGGGATTTAGCTTGGCTTTCAAAGATGGCACGGGCACGCCTAGATGAAGCGGGCCTCCAAGATTGCGCCATCGTCCTTTCAAATGATTTGGACGAATATACGATTCAGTCCTTGCGCAACCAGGGGGTGCAGGCAAGTTCTTATGGTGTCGGGACAAAGCTGGCAACCGCCTTTGACCAGCCGAGTTTGGGCGGGGTCTATAAACTTTCGGCTATGCGCCTTCAGGGAAGTGATGTGTGGCAAGACCGTTTGAAGGTTTCAGAGCAGCTTGTCAAGATGACCGTTCCAGGTCTTTTAGACACCAGGCGTTATTTCCATGCGGATGGGCGCATTGCGGGAGATATGGTGTTTGATATCAACGCGGAAATTGACGCGCGGGAATTGATAATTGATCCAGGGGACGCTTTGCGACAAAAGCGGCTTGCGCAAAAGCGCTTTGAAACGCTGATGCACCCGCTTGCTCGTTTGGGCAAAACCGTGCTTTCGCCTGAACAGCGCAGCGCACTTTCTGCACAAAAACGGACGAGAGCAGGGCTGGAGACTTTGGATGAAAGTCAAAAAAGGATGCTTAATCCGCATAGTTATCCAGTGGGGCTGGAATGTGGTCTTTTTGAACGGAGACATAATTTGGTTGTGCAATTGCGCGGGATTCAGTAGTTTGGTAGGGGTAGGGTAAATGCACCCGCACTGCAAAGGGAGAAATTAAATGATTCGAATAGTCACTGATTCAGCGGCATCTATTCCTGCCGATATGTTGGAGGGCAAGCCAGTTGATGTGGTCAGCCTGTTTGTCAACCGCGACGGAGTAAGCCATGTCGAATCCGAAATGGATATCGAAGCGTTCTATACCGAAATACACGACATGTTTGACAATATCCCCACGACAAGCCAGCCTTCACAACAAGTGCTCGAAGATGTATTTTCGCGCATTGCTCACGCGGGCGACGAACTTCTGGGCATTTTTATGTCGTCAGGGCTTTCGGGAACCTACAACGGCGTGATTCGCGCCGCACAAGCAGTGAAGAGCCGCATCCCTGAATTCAAGTTTGCGCTCATCGATTCGTATTCGTGTTCTTTTGACGAGGCGTGGTCAATATTTGAGGCAACCGAAGCGGTTCGCAAGGGATTTGACTTGGCAAAATGCGTTGATGCCGTTACTACGAGCTTGAAAGCAACACGGTTTTTGTTCACTCCCGAGTCACTCCACTTTTTGCAAAAAGGGGGGCGCATCGGGAATGCGTCAGCGCTCTTGGGCAACATTATCAGCTTGGTGCCGGTGCTCACGGTGGTGGATGGCAAAGCAGCAACGCTTGCAAAAATCCGCCAGAGAAAAAAGGCGCTTGAGCGAATATTGCAAGAATTCAAAAGCGATGTTGATGCTTTTGGCTTGAAAAACGTTGTCGTTCACTATATCGGGGACAAGACCCCTGCGGTTGAGTGGGCAAAAAACACCGTAGAACCTTATGTTGGCAGGGCTGTGCGCGTGTTGCCCGTAAGCCCTGTTGTGGGGCTTCATGTAGGACCTGCGGTGGGAATTGCCTATGAATGTCAACAGGCTATGCCGTATAAGTTCATTCATGGAGAGCCGCCCGTCTTTTCGTAGGGTTTTCGTAGACAAAAGATTTTGCCAGCAAGCTAATAATAAAATAAGAGGTGATGAGGGGCTGTGTGTGGTCTCGAGCGTTTCTTTGTGCCCTTCTTTGATAGTGTTTGGTACCAAGACAGATAGGAGAGCTTTGTGGTGAAGCCCAAGTGTAATCTGATTATTGACTCATGCTGTGACCTGCCTTTTGAGATTGTCAATCGGGAAGGCATCGAACTGGTTGAGTTTTCTTTTATTTTAGAAGACGGCGAACATATTGATAACTTGTATCAATCGCTTTCAGGTCAAGAATTCTTTGAAGCAATGCGGCAAGGCGCTGAACCCAAGACAGCACAGCTTACGATGCAGCGCATTCATGATGCCTTTATGGCTGGGGTAAAAAGCAAGATTCCGACGGTATACCTGGCGTTTTCAAGCGGGCTTTCTGGTGCTTTTGAAACGGCGCTGATGGTGCACACGCAGATAATGAAAGAGCATCCCGATGCCGAGCTGTATGTGGTTGATACCAAGTTGGCATCTCTTGCGGAAGGCTTGTTGGTCTATGAGGCAATCCGTCAGCGGGACAAGGGTTTGAGTGCGGCAGAACTTGCTGAATGGGCGGCTGAAGCGGGCAATTATATTAACTGCCAGTTCATGGTCGACGATTTAGAGTCGCTGCGCCGCGGCGGGCGCATCCCTGCTTCCGTTGCTTATGCGGGGTCAAAACTTGATGTAAAACCGCTTTTGAGCATCGACCTTGAAGGGAAGCTTTTCTTGGTGGGTGTAGCGCGGGGACGCAAGAAGGGCATTAAGCATCTGGCATCTTTCTATGAAAAGCGTGTGGTGAAAAACGAACCTGGTCAATGCGTTATGGTGGGACATTCCGATTGCCCCAAGGACATGGAACGCTTGCGGGAAGAAGTCATGAAGATAGACAAAGACATACTTTTGATAGATTCTTATATTGGTCCCGTTGTCGGAAGCCATGTTGGTCCTGATATGCTTGCGGTGGTGTTCTGGGGGCCTGACCGCAGGGAAGATCTTTCGGTGGCTGATAAAATTGCGCGGAAAGTCAAAGGCGAACACTAGGCTAGAGGAAACACGAGAACACGAGGCTAGAGGAAACACGAGCGCGCATGCCGAGGGCGCAAGGCGAACTACGAACGCACAAGGCGAGGGCAAGGCTAGAGCAAAGGGCGGCTGTTATGGGCATATCATTTTCTTATCGGGGAAACGCTGCTGTGGGAGAAGCGATAGGCAAAAGTCTTGCGAAGGCGGGCTATTCTGCCCAAAGTGATATAGGCGCGTGCGATGTCGTGTTTGTTTACAGCGAATCACAAAGCGAATTAGAAGATGTGTTCTTCGAGGACAAGGGTTTGATCCAGGTTGCTCGCAAGGGCGCGCATCTGGTTGTCCTGAGTGCGTCAACCCCGAGTTTTGCTCGCGAACTAAATGCGATTGCGCTGGTCAATGACTTACATTCGGTAGAGGCTCCTTTGTATGTCATTGACGTGACGCGTGTTGATGCGTTTTCGGATCCATCCAATCTTGGTTGCTTTTTAGCAGGAGAAAAAGCCGAACTTGAATTCGTTGAGCCTTTAATCGCGTCTTTTGTGGGCGCGGTTGAAGTCGTGGGGGCTTGCGGGTCTGCGCAAGCGCTGCGCGCATCTTATACCATTCAAATGGCCGCACAGCTTGTTTCTTGCATGGAAGCGGAAGCTCTTTGTCGCCTGTCCTCGAACCCCTCGGTGTCGCTGGGAGATTTTCTTTCAGTACAAGGGGTGCTTGTTGAAAGGGCTGCTTTTCTCTTACAGGCGCTCAAAGCCGAGCGGTTTGAAGGAAGCTATACTACAGCAATGTGTATGGCAGAAATAAGCGCGGCGCTCATGGCGGCTGACGATATCGACTTGATTTTGCCTGGTGCTGAAGCCTGCATGCATCTTCTTGAACTGCTTGCCTTAATCGGTGGGAAAGACTTAAATCCCGCAGCGCTGAGCCTGGTGTATGCCGAAGAAGCGCTCTGTGCAAAGCACGGGCTTGATTGGACTCAAGCCGAGCAAAGCTATGCTGAAGAAATGTACGATGGGCAAGATTGCGACGAACACCCCCTTCGAGGTGATTTTCCAGGTGGCTTCGGCGCTTATTCGTCGAACTAAGCTTTCTTGAGTGCATTATGGGGTATATAGCTTAAGGTGCTAAGAGGGGAAGCGTGATTTCAGCAAGTTCTGTTTTTGCGTTGGGGGTTGGGGGACAACCAAGGCTTTCCTGCATTTCGGTGATGTTTTTCCATAAACGCTTGGGCATGAACTGTTGCCTGAGTTCAGGATTGTAGCGCGATTCTACCGCAATGGTTTTGTAGAAACGCTTCCAGGCTTCTTGCATGAGCAATTCATCATCGGTACGTTTCGGCACACTCAGTTGGTCTGTTTTGACCAGATACCAATCTTTCCCTTCGTAGACTCCCGCAAGATGGTGAACTTCGTCATAAATCATGAAGGCTTGAGTGTTGAAGCGTGCGGTGAACCAATCCATGACAAGGGGAATAACTGAAGCCTTAGGGTTGCATCGGGCAAACCAAAGATTGCCTTCAACCTTTTCAAAGCGGAGAAATTGCATGATGTAGCGCTGTTCGTTGCTGACTGACCGATGCGCTGCGATAAATGGGGCAACGGCGCTATGAGCGATGTCGTCGAGGGCAGTTTTTGTGTGTTTGCGCGTGCAAAGCCCGTTGCAGTAGGGTTTGCGCCGACAGTTGGAACAGTCGTGCGGTCGGTTTTTCTTCAGGGCGTAGCGGACGAATCGATAGATGATGCTTCCGATGGCAGGGTCGTCGGAAACCGACGCATATTTGACTGCTTCGAACACGGAAGCGCCGCAGGTTTTGCAGATGCCCTTTTGAACGCGCAGGGCGTGTTCAAGGTTGGTGGGGACTTCGTGTATGGTTTGCCCGAGTCGCGGTTGAAGGTTTGCTTGCGCTACCACATCGCTGGGGTGCAGGTGTTTTGCATAAGCGAAGAAAATGGCGCTCAAAAGACCTTCGAGTGAGCCGTCAAACACCAGAGCGCTGTCTTGTCCAACAGGGGTATCCACCAGAGCGCTGTCTTGTTCAACAGGCGTATCCATCAGGGTGTTTCGTTCATCTGTGAAGCTTGGCGACACCATGGCTTTTCTACCACCCTGCCAGCGCCATGCCCGCAGGTTCTTTGAGCGGTTTTGCGCCATTTAAGGGAGCGGGCAACTTTTGTGGAGGCTGAGGTAAAACCGCTTCTTTTTCCCGTGCGGCAAACAGGGGCTCCCGTGCGCCAAACAAGGGCGTTTGCGCGTTTTTGAACAGGCGCGACGTTTGCGTTCCCGAGCTTTCGAAAAGGCTCATTTGACCAGGTAGGGCGCGGTCGGCACGGCGTCCGTGCTTGCCCCCTTCGATGGGGGCTGCAAGGTGTGCCCGCAAGCCTTCCCGAGAAAAATCTGCCCCTGAACCCGTATAACTTCCGTTGCAGGTGATAAAAAACCGCGCCCGTTTATAGGCGATACCTAATTTGCGGAGTTCAGCTTCGCGCAGAGTGGTAGTGCGCCGCGCGCGCATAATGAGTTTCGCGCCGCGCACCCCTATGCCAGGCACGCGGATGAGCATTTCAAGGGGGGCGGTGTTGACTTCAATAGGAAAGCAGCCCAAGTTGTTAAGCGCCCAGTTTGCTTTCGGGTCGAGGTCAGGGTCGAGAAAGGGGTGTTCGGGTGTAATGATTTCGTTCACGTCAAATTCATAGAAGCGCAGCAGCCAATCTGCCTGATAGAGACGGTGTTCACGGTTGAGTTGAACCGCGTCGGTCAAAGGGAGCTTAGCGTCATCATTCACGGGCAGATAGGCGCTAAAAAAGACGCGCTTTAGGGCAAGGTTTTGATAAAGTGAAGCAGACAGCTGCAAGATGTGATAATCACTTTCAGGGCTTGCGCCAATAATAATCTGCGTACTTTGTCCTGCAGGCACAAAAGCGCGGTCTTTTTTTGGCGGACGTTTTTCGTAGAGGTAGTGGTTGCCCCGCTTCATAAGGGCGCGGGTGTCCTTATCTTCGGCAATACCGTGTTTTATCTGTTTCATGGGGGCAATGATGCTGTGCTTGTTTTTTTCGGGTGCGAGGTATTGAAGGCTTTTTTGCGAGGGCAGTTCCAGATTAACGCTCATGCGGTCGGCGAGATGCCCCAGCGTATCAAGGAGTTCGGGGCTGGTTCCTGGCACCGCTTTCGCGTGGATATAGCCGCGGAATTGGTATTCGACCCGCAAGATGCGCAGCGTTTCTACCATGAGTTCGGTGGTGTAGTCGGGGCTTACGATTACCCCTGAGCTCAAAAACAGTCCTTCGATGTAATTGCGGCGATAAAAGCCAATGGTCAAATCGGCCAATTCACGGGGCTTGAAGGCGGCGCGCGCGATTTCGTTTGAGCAGCGGTTGACGCAATAGACGCAGTCATATACACAGACATTGGTTTGAAGAACTTTGAGCAAGGTGATGCAGCGCCCGTCGGCAGCGAAACTGTGGCAAATACCTGCAGCGATGGTTGAGCCAAGCTTTCCTTTTTGCGCGGCGCGGTCGATGCCCGAAGAAGTGCAGGCAACGTCGTATTTCGCCGCGTCGGTAAGAATCTCAAGCTTCTCGACCAAATCCATGCGGTCTCCTTAAAACGAATAAATGTTCGTATATAGAATAAACAAACATTCGTTCGTTGTCAAGAAACTAATGCAGGCGACAACACAAGAGATGGCACATTTTGCTCCACATCCGGTTTCAGGGAAAACAAAAAAGGTCACCGCACAACGCGATGACCTGGCTATTCTGGAGCCAGTGATAGGATTCGAACCTACAACCCACAGTTTACAAAACTGTTGCGCTGCCGTTGCGCCACACTGGCTTGCAAAGAAAGCATTATACCGCAAGGATGTGCGAGATGACGGAAAAATGTCTGGGGAAATGTGGTGAAAAAAGAGAAGTATGTGAAGGCAGTATGTGAAGGTGGTATGCAGCTTTTCCGCGTGGAAGGGCTGCTTTTTTTCAAAAAAGATGAAAAATTGGCAACAATTTAGTTTCTGAATAGCCTAAACGCTTCTAAATATATATAATGCTACGGATTGTTAAAATCACCAAATGCAGAGTAAACCTACTAGGCACTTGTCGGAAAATCGATTATAGGCTACGAAACGTGAGCGCTGAGGCGCTTTTAATGTGCTCTTGTGCCGTGGCTTGTAGTGCAACAAAGCGTAACGGGACGCGTAACGAAATAAAATGATGCGCGTAATAAAAGGAGTTTGGCACCGTGTTTAACGAGTTCTTTTCGCAGATATCTTTTGTCGATGTTTTTAATTTCTGCGTTTTCGTAACCTTTAGCATTTGCTATACCTATCAGATATTCTACGTGTTTGTCGTTTTGACAAAGCGCGCACCCGAGCGCCACGCGCAGGCGAATCATCGCTATGCCGTTATGATTTCGGCACGCAACGAAAGCGCGGTCATTGGCGATCTCATTCACAGCATCAAGGTGCAGAATTATCCGCAAGAACTGATCGACGTGTTCGTCATTGCTGATAACTGCACGGATAATACTGCTGAAATTGCCCGTCTCGCTGGAGCGAGCGTATTCACGCGTAAAAACGACAAGGAAATAGGGAAGGGATACGCGCTTGACTATGGCTATACCTGCATCAAGGAGCGCTATCGCGAAAAGAACTACGATGCCTTTTTTGTTTTTGATGCCGACAACGTGCTTGACGTAAACTATTTCCGTGAAATGAACGCTACGTTTGACAGCGGTGCAAAGGTTTCAACAAGCTATCGCAACTCAAAGAATTATGACTCGAATTGGATTTCAGCAGGATATGCCGTTTGGTTTTTGCGCGAAGCGAAATATCTCAACCAGGCACGTATGACCCTGAATACCAGCTGTGCGATTTCGGGCACAGGCTTCTTTATTTCTGCCGACATTTTAGAAAAGCACGGTGGATGGAAGTGGCATCTTTTGACCGAGGACATCGAATTTTCGGCGCAAAATATTCTTGATGGGGTGCGCATCAGCTATACCCCCACAGCGGTGCTCTACGACGAACAACCCATCACTTTCAGGGATTCCTGGAACCAGCGTTTCCGCTGGGCAAAAGGGTTTTATCAGGTGTTTTTGCGCTATGCGGGGAACCTTGTTGTGGGTATTTTCACCAATCCGAAAGGCAAGCGTTTTGCGTGTTATGACATGTTGATGACCATTTCTCCCGGTATGCTTTTAACCATCGTGGCAGTCACTTTCAACGCAATAATCTTAGTTTTAGGAGCCGCTGGTTTGATGTCGACGGGTATCATGATAACTTCGTCGCTCTCGTCGATTTTCTTTTGTATTTTCAATTATTTGGTGTTCATGTTCGTTTTTGGGGCGCTCACCACGTTTACTGAATGGGACAACATGCGCGCGGCGGCGGGCAAGAAGGTTTTCTACATGTTTACCTTTCCGCTTTTCATGTTGACTTATGTGCCGATTGCTTTGATTGCGCTTGTCAAGAAGGGCGAATGGAAGCCTATCTCGCACACGATATCGGTGAACGTGTCCGAACTTTCAGATGCGCACAGCAAAAAAGAGCGCGCTTAAGCGCCTAAAGGGTTTTGCAGCTAAAGGCTTTAGGCGCGGATTCGCTAGCTTAAGAAGTCCTCGAGGATTTCGGCTTCTGCTTCTTCCTCAGAAAGCCCCAAGGTCATAAGTTTGACAATCTGGTCGCCTGCTATTTTGCCGATGGCAGCTTCGTGCACGAGCACGGCTTCTTCGCTGGCGGCTTCGATACCAGGAATTGCAGTGACCCGCGCTTTATCCATGATGATGGCATCGCACTGGACGTGTCCGCGACAGGCCGCTTGCCCGATGACGAGCGGATTGAAAGTCTGCGACGAATTGCCTTGCGCGACCGAACGCGAAATGACCTGTACGCTTGAATCGTCGCCCTTCAGCTCAACTTTCATGTTTGAGACCGCGGTTTGTTCGTCATGGGTGAGCAGTTTTTCGTTGAGGACAAGTTTTGCCCCTTCGCCCACTTCAGCATTCGTATCGCGCACGGTTGAAGACACGCCGCGTATCTGCGTCAATTCCATTTCACAGTACGAATTCTTTTCCAGATAAACATTGGTCACGGGATTAAGGATACGCATGCCCGCACCCTCGCCCTCGCCATAGTGCTTTTCGATATAGCGCACGCGCGAATTTTCGCCGCAATAAAAACTATGGATGCCGTCGTGTTCGGAATCTTGGTCGCAAGAATTATGTATTCCGCAGCCAGCGATGATGTTGACGTCGCAATTTTCGCCAACGTAAAAGCTGTTATAGACCACGTCTTTCAAGCCTGATGCCGTCAAAATGACGGGGATATAAACCGTTTCACCTTTGGTTCCAGGCTTGATATGGATGTCGATTCCAGGGTTATCGGTTTTGGTAGAAATTTCGATATTTGCCGAAGAATTGCGTTCGAGCAACTGCCCGTCTTTGCGGATGTTGTAGGCGCCTTTTGGCATGCCGTGGATGCTCGCGATTTCTTCAAGCAGGCTTTGGTCGATGGGGGATAAATCAACGCTCATGGCTTTCTCACTTTCATAGGTCACTCGTTTGGTCATTCACGTACGTGTTGGGCTGGTTTTCGGCTGATTGCTGGTTGTTGGTCGGCGGCTCATTTCGCGCCGCGGTTCGCCTTGTGTCTTGCCAGGCCTAACAGGTCGTGGGGATTTCGGTAAGGTGCAGTTCGGTCGGATGCGTTAAGGTGCAGAAAGGATTGTCTTTTGCGAGCAATCCAAGGCGCGGCATGATGGTTTCTGCCGAACCTTCAGCTTCAACGCGCCCGTCTTTGAGCCAGATGATGTCATCAGCCAGCTGGATAATGCGTTCTTGATGCGAGATTATCACGATGGAGCGCCCGTTGCGTGCCGAATGGATGTCACGGAAGGTTTCGGTCAAACGGTCGAAACTCCACAAATCGATACCTGCTTCAGGTTCGTCGTATATGGCAAGTTTGGGGTCGCGCGCAAGAATGGTCGCGATTTCGATGCGCTTCATTTCGCCGCCCGAAAGGCTCTTGTCGACCTCGCGGGTGAGATAAGTCGCCGAGCACAGACCGACTTTGGTAAGGTATTCGTTGCAGGCGAGCATGGGAAGTTTTTTGCCTGCGGAAAGGTCGAGGAGCTTTTTGACCTTCATGCCTTTGAAGCGGGCGGGTTGTTGAAAGCCGTAGCCGATGCCCAGTTTTGCACGTTCGGCAATAGATTGATGCGTAATGTCAACTCCGTCGAAGAAAATCTGCCCTGAAGTGGGCTGTTCAACACCCATGATGAGTTTTGCCAGCGTCGATTTACCGCCGCCGTTAGGTCCAGTGATGACGGTGAACTTGTCGTCTTCAATGGTCAAGGACAGATTATCTATGATGCGTTTTGTTTCTTTTGAGCCCTCTTCGCGAGCAACTTCAAAGGAAACATTTCTTAGCTCTAACATGTTTGTCTCCGATTCTCGTTTATGTGTCACTCTATTGCTAACATTAAGGCGCGCATACTGTCAAGCACCTCTCGGTAAACGTGTGGTGAAACCATGCTATCACGTTAGCCCTTGCGCTCACAGGCACCATGCCCATCATCCCAACAGGTCGATGATTTCGAAGGCTGTCGAAGCCTCCTCAATGATGGTTCGGTTGCCGAACACGCAGCGCACGTCTTGGGCGGCAAGGCGCTCAAAGATTTCTGCGAGATTCTTGATGTCTTCGGGCCTTGCTTGCAAAACTTCGCTCCGTGCTTTTTTCATCCAGTCCGCATCAAGCTTTCCGAAAAATTCCGCGTCTTGGCGGCGTGCTATTTCGCGGGGCTTTTTTGGTGTGTCGTATCCGGCAACAGAAGAAATGATGTAGCCAAGCATTTCTTCTGCATCGATGTCTTGGGTAGAAAGCCAGCTTGCCGTTGCGTCGAAGCGCGCAAGCGTTGCGTCAAGATTGGGGTCGCGATATGAATAAAACTGCAGGGCGCCGCTGCGGTCTGCCTTGAAGCCCGCTCCGTAGGCGCCTCCTTTTACGCGGCATTCGTTCCAAAGGTAATCGAGAGAAAGAACACGGCTTGCAAGCTGCCAAATTCCTGAATAGGGAATGCCGAAGAGGCGTCGATCGTAGCTTTTTGCGACAAAGCAAATATCGCTGGGAACAATGAAGGCCTCATTGCGCGGGGATGGGTCAGGCACCACGAGACGGCTATCTGAGGGCGCAGGTGCAGGTGCGCTCGTAGGTGCGCTCGTAGGTGCACTTGTGGGGGCGCTCGTAGGTGCGCCTGTGGGTGCCAGGCGCAAGGTTTTCCCAATTTCCCAAAAATTGTCGCGCTGAGCCGCACTTCCCGTGAAGCTGACAACGGTTCCATCAACAACGAAGAGACGGGTGCATATTGATTGCAGGCGCACTTTCAGGTCTTGGGCGCGCTCATCGAAATCGTCAAGTAAGGTTTTGAGGAAGTAGTAAAAATCGATGCCGCCTATCTGTTCGCGCAAAAGTGCCGCTTTGCTGTAATACGATGCCGCTCGCGAAAGCGCTATGCTGTGCCCCGAATTCACAAACCCCTGCTCAAGGGCAATACGCGTTTGCTGAAGGATATCTTTTATTTTGTCGGTGTCATCAAATGAGGTGCTCGACCAAATTTCAGCGGGCAGGGTTGCAAGATATTCGGTGTTTTTTGCAAGCGAACTTGCGCTGACGGTGAACTTTGGCACGAGAATCGAAGGGTCGGTTTCATCCCCGTAGATTTCGGTGAAGAAACGAAGCGAACCCAAATAGGTGGTGATGAGCGTGTCGAGTTCTTCGGCTGTGTGTTCGGCGGTGTCAAGCGCACCGAGCAAGCGCACCAACACGCCCACATAGGGCAAATCTTCAAATTCCAGATGCCCAAGATTGAAGTAATGGTAGACGTAATTGATGTCGCGCGTGGGAATGTCGTGGTATAGGCACGGCAGCGGGGTGGTGTCCAAAAGTTCGTAAGCGGGGTCAGGGCGCATGTCGTGTATGTCTTCAAGCGTAAGCTTCGGAAGGGTAGCGAGTGCGGCGGGTGAATCGGGTTGTTCTTGTGCGAGGTGCAGGGTTTGAGTGTTTTGGACGATTTCGGCCACGCGGGCATCATCGAGGGAAGCCTGCAGCGCGGCGAGGTTTTTAGCGTCCCATTGGCTTTCGCGCACGTCAATCGGCTTTATTTCCACGCGTGCTTTGTGGACGGATTGCACAATGACTTCGGTGAGCAGCTGTTCGAAATAGCCTGAGTCAAGCCCTGCGCGCAAGGTGGCAAACGCATCTTCGTAGCGCAGATAGGCGCAGGCCAGATCATCATCGTAGAGCCATCCAGTCATAGCCTGAACCCCTAATACCACGCCGTCTGCCATGCCGAAATCTCGTTCGCGGATGACGAATTCAGCGCGCGAAAGTGAAGCTTTAAGGCGGTCTTTAGGGATGCCGTCTGCGCACAGCTTTGCGATAGTGGTATCGATTACGGTTTGGAAGGTTTCAAGGGAGTGCGGTGCGGTTCCTTTCGCCTGGAGAACCACGATAGGCTGCAGCTGTTCTTCAACAAGATAGGCGTGGACATCGTCGGCAATATTGCTATCGAGCAAGGCGCGCTTGAGCGGTGCCTCGTTGCTGCCCATGAGCGCGTCCATAAGGATGTCGAGCGCGATGATTTTTTCGCGTTCGTAGACGGTTCCAACGACATAGGCTATGCCCAAACAGGCGTTTTCGGGAGCAGTTTGCATTTCGTGAACAAGGTCTGCGGCAATGAGGGGTTCTTGCAAAACAAGGGGGTTGGGCGCGCTGTTGGACGCGCTGTTGGACGCGTTGTTGGAGGGTTCGCATTCTGTCTCGCGTGGTTGACCTTGCGGGGCGACTTCTGCAGTTTCTGTATCTTGCGGGGCGACTTGCATCGTGCCTTGCGGCGTCGCTGAAAGGTAATTTTCATCCAAGAACGCAAGCTCACGTTCTACTTCTATATCACCGTAGAGGAAAAGATAGCTATTGTCGAAACGATAGTGGCGGCGGTGGGTGTCAAGATAGTGTTCGTAGGTCAAATGGGGAATTTCTTGGGGGTCGCCGCCCGACTCAAAGGAATAGGCGCTGTTGGGGAAAAGCGCGGTGCACAGGGTGTTGTAGAGTACGGAATCGGGGTCTGACAAGGCGCCTTTCATTTCGTTGAACACAACACCATTGAGGCGCAAGTCATCAGTGGGCGATTCCATTTCAAAGTGCCAGCCTTCTTGCGAAAAGATGGCTTCCTTTTCATAAATTTGGGGGTTCATGACCGCATCCATGTAGACATCCATGAGGTTTATCAGGTCTTGTTCGTTGGTGCTGGCAACGGGATACATGGTTTTATCGGGGAAGGTCATGGCATTTAAGAAGGTTTGCATCGAGCTTTTAAGCAGGTTGACAAACGGTTCTTTCACGGGGAATTTCTTCGAGCCGCACAAAACAGAGTGTTCGAGGATGTGGAACACGCCAGTTGAATCGGCAGGTGGGGTCTTAAAAGTGATGGCGAAGGCTTTGTTTTCGTCGTCGCAGGCAAGATACATCAAGCGGGCACCGCTTTGTGCGTGACGCATGAGGTATGCCGTGCCCTCAAATTCCGCGATTTCTTCAATGCGCTCAACCGTAAAACCGCAGGTGGTCGTGCCGATTTCTAAGTTCAAGATTGTTCCTTTCTTAAGGACGTGTAATGTGTCATCTTCGTCCTTGCGGATCAAGATCTGCAATCTTAAAGGATGCAGCGTTGCTCGTCTGGTATTCATTTTAACGTTTCAGGCTGGAAAACGAGCCCGTAACAAATTTTGTGCAGAAGAATTATGCTAGAATACGGGAAAAGTTAGAAGGGTCTTTTTCGCGATTGAAGAGGGCAGGTAGATGGCTTATGTTTTCAAAATTGGGTAGGGTTATCGTTAGTTTAGTTTTGTGTCTTTCGTTGGTGCCCGCGGTCGGGGTAGCCGCTTGGGCAGACGAAGGCGATACAGTCGCGAATCAAATCGGCGGCGCCGAAAGTGCCTTCAATGACGAAGGCCTTGGCGATGAAGGGGAAGGTGCGCTTGGGGGGGACGGTATTGCCGGCGACACACAAGGCGACGAAGGGGGAAAGATTGCGGATCAAGTCCGCAATGACGAAGACATTTTCGCTGACGAAACCGACGAAGCAACCGACGAAGATGCTATCGAGATAAGCCCGACGGCAGCAGGGTATTCAATCGAATATCAAGCCCATGTCGCTTTTGAGGGTTGGAAGAACTGGACACAAGAGGG
>WRIS01000005.1 GCA_009782615.1 Eggerthellaceae bacterium
TACGTTGAGGGCAATAAGGGACACCGTCCTTTAAGACTGATTGCGTATATGAGCCTTTATGCGGGTGAAGACCAAACTTTCATGTCGGGAGATACGTATAACCATCGCTTAGATGTTGAAATGGCGATGATGGATAACTTGAAAGATAATATGGTCATAGGCCTTGATGATGACAAGATTTGGTCGGAGTCCTTTGACATGGGCTATCCCAATGTTGTTGCGAATAAAACCCCAACAAGTCCGCTGAGCGCAAACACCACCCCGCTTACGTCAAAGTACTATTTTGCTGAAAGTGACTGGACACACTTTACGGCTGGTGAAGATGCCTGGGTAAACACCGATATCTGGCGGGCACAAAAAGACTCCACAGGAATGTATTACGTGGACAAAGACGGCAATA
This sequence comes from Eggerthellaceae bacterium, assembly GCA_009782615.1. Lineage (GTDB taxonomy): Bacteria > Actinomycetota > Coriobacteriia > Coriobacteriales > Eggerthellaceae > WRIS01. The sequence continues at coordinate 401 of WRIS01000005.1, forward strand.
TACTTACCGAAGACTATGATCCGATATATGGTCACATCCAACTTGAACCGCAATATCTTATTGGTGTGGTGGGACCGAATACGAACAACAACACCACCTTGGACGAAAAGATGTGGAATGGGGATAACCCCCTTTACAGTGGCATGGCAAGTGAGAACAAATACATCGTTACCTATTACTGGGTATTAGATGATGGGCGTTATCGGGTGGATCAAAAGGTTATTACCGTCAAGCCCACCGAATATGACTTGAATGTGAATGTCTTTAACAACCGCACCAACGCACCTGAAAGCAGACTTTTGGAGCCCACCGCATCACAAGACGATGGCCCTGATTTGGGTTACATCTATACGGGCTCAACGGCACAACACGCCGAAGCTCTCGACAACCCTCAGGCAACTAACATGTCTGCGAGCTGGAAAAAGGCCAACGAAAGCGTCAAGGTCAAAAAGATTGAACTTACCATGCGAGAGCGCGATGGTTCAGTTGCGGGTCATGCTGAAATAAGTGCAGAGAGCCTTATTGAAGGAGCCGAAATAGAGATTCCGCTTGATTACTACTTCTTTGAAGAAGACCTTGATGAAGACTTGGGTATCATCCGCACCGTTATGTATCATGCATCGGCAACCGTTACCTATATCGTTAAAAAAGACGACCAAGGGGGCTACTACCTACACTTCAACAAGATGAAGAACCCTCCTGCAGGAGAAGTTGCCTATGTGCAGTGGAACACTGACGACACGGGCATCGTGGCAGAGCGCCCTGCCTATGTTAACGACATCAACCATCACATTACGGTGGATCTTTACGTTGATGAAATTAACGAATTCATGATTGAAAAGAACCTCACGGAACCAGGGAAAATTGATGAAACCTTTGTATTTAAGGTTGAATACTTAGGCAATGGGGAAGAGCCAGGCGCGGTTGAGCGCACGATGTATGCGGTTATCACTATTCCTGCGGGTGAGGTTTATGGATCAGCTACCTTCATTGACATGCCTTACGGGTTTTATTCGGTAACCGAACTTGCCTCTAACTGGAACTACACGCTTTTGACCGAGCGCTTTGAGGGCGATCATGCACCCAACGCGCTCATTGATGAGGCAAGCAGAAGTGTGACCCTTTGGGCAGAGGACTCCAGTGCGCTATATACCTATTGGAATATGAGGGATGACACCCCGTGGGTATTTGCGAAAAACACCATCACTAATAACTTACCCCCGGTAAGTGACTACTAAAAGATTAAGGAGGTGTGAAGCCACGTGTTGAAACTACAAGAACAGATTTCGTTTGTTGAACTTGAGCGCTCAGCCTGGAGTAAAACCGCAGCGCAAAAGCGCGCAAAAGAACAAGGAGCGCGTGCTAAGAAGCGCTTAAGCGTCATGAAGTTAGTCGTGTTGCCCTTGGTTATCTTGGTGGGGCTCACCACGCTTGCCTACTTGTCGGCTCTTACTAATACCGAAGTAAATGTATTAGGTATTGGCAAAACAAGCGTTGAAATTGATGAGCGATTCAACGGCTGGGACACCAAGCAAGTTCAACTCACGCTAGGTACTGGAGACGACTATGTTCCAAGTGTAGCGCGCGCGATGATAGTGCCCTACATCATGGACAAAGAGGGTAACTATATAGCCTGTGATTTAGACGACTTTAGCCTGCCTGTTAACAACAAGATGGATTTGGGGGATGTGATACTCGAATTTGCAAGTGATTGGGCTGATAACTGGATATATGGCGAGGACGGCTATTTTTACTACAGGCACGTGCTTTTCCCCACCACAGCCGCAAACGCGAATAAAACCAGCGTGCTTCTAACCAAGGTGTCCTTAAGTGATGCCGCACTTGAAAAGTATGGGGATGAGGCATTCGTGAAAATTGAAGTATTGGCAGACGTGTTGCAAGCAGAAGGAAATGGTCCAGGGGAATGGGGCCTTGTTGCAGACATGTCAACCAGAAGCGTTACCCAAGCTTAAAGGAGAGGAGTAATAATGAAACGACAAAAACGCTTAACTATAATCTTGCTCTCCTTAGCACTCATTATCACGCTTGCCTGTGCTGCAACATTTGCCGCACTTGGCTCTACCACAGATGCTCAAACAAACGCGTTTTCACCGTCTGAAAATATTTCGGCACGTTTAAGTGAACCTAACTGGCAAGCAGCAGAAGCTATTAAGTTGGTACCAGGCAAAACGGTGAAAAAAGACCCGATGATAACTAACACGTCTGAAACGGAAGAATACGTTGCTATCCGCATCACGTTTTTGCATGAAAACGGAAGCGAGATGGATACCGACACCGCAACAAAGTTGTTGAAGTGGCTAAAAATTGACTGGAGTCCTGTGTGGGGGATAGCAGACGGTGCCTATTCACCTGAAGTGAACCAACCAATCATCTTTTATTACAAAGAAGTTGTTCCCCCAGGTCAAACCACCTTACCCCTTTTCAACAACGTATACATTCGGGATAAATACGACACGCCCGCACTTACTGAAGATGATTTGGACTTTTTGGTGGCACTCGGGCAGTTCAAGATAAAGATTGAGGGAGCAGCCCTGCAAGCACAAGGCTTTGAGTCTGCTGAGGCAGCTGCAAACGAGCTGGTCGGGTTATTCCCCGCATAGAAATTAGTTATATAAGCCAATCTTTAAGTAAAGAGATACACAGAAGGCTTTATATAAAAGGAAACGGTAATTTAGGAGGTAGAAAAGATGCAGGAGACGAAGAAGAAAAGGTTAGTAGTAGGCTTAGCAATTGCGCTGGTGGCCTTAATTGCTCTGGGAGCAACGCTTGCGTATCTCTCAGCGATGACTGACCAGAAGGAAAATGCGTTTTCCTTCGCAGAAAACATCAAGGGCAGACTTGATGAACCTAACTGGGACCCCAAAGAAGGCGAGAACTTGATTCCTGGTTATGAGGTTAAAAAAGACCCCATGATCACCAATGTATCCAATAACGGCGTGGATGAATACGCCGCTATTCGCCTAAACTTTACTGATGGTCTTGGAAACACCTTGTCAGATGATGAGGCCAGTGATGAGTGGGTAGGACGATTGTTGCGCCTGCTGGACATTACCTGGAATACAGATGACTGGGAAATAGCAGACGCAGACATGGAAGGTAAGGCCGAGCAAGTCTGGGTATACAAAGAAATCCTAGCACCAGGGGAAGCTTCCACGCCACTGTTTAATTCAGTGACGGTAAGGCCATCTTTCACTGACGCAGAATTAGCCGCAGACCCCACCCTAGACTGGGAAACAGAATATGCCTGGCTTTCAAGTATTGCCATGGATCACACTGATTCATGCTATGAATACGGGGACTGTGAGTGTGACCCCACCTATCGCCATCATGTAAACTGCGCCATCTATGATGAAGCAGGGGCAGAAAACGTAGCTGAAGGCGGCACTTTAGGTGCGCTTGTCTGTGACTGTATCCCCGTTGAGATTCATGAAGCGGGATGCCCTGCAAACATTGCAACGCTGTCAGGTAAGTGCTCACACACAGGCGAGGGCATCGACGGATTCCAGATTATTGTCCGTGGTGCGGTAGTGCAAGCAGGCGTTGATGGTATGGATTCATGGGATGCTCCTGCTACCACAGCAGCGCTTTTAGCCCTCTTTGAAGCCAACCCTTATACCCCGTAAAACGACAAGACCAACGTTTTTAAAAAAGAGACGTTTTCACCATAAAGGAGTGAGAAAACCATGACGAAGAAAAAGAAATATATAGTGTTACTCTCTGCCTTGCTCACGGTTGTCTTGGCAGCAGGACTGACGTTTGCTTACCTGTTTACCAAAACTGATGAGCTTACCAATATGTTTACCTTTGGAGACAACATCAAAGCAGAACTGACCGAGCCCAACTGGGATGAAGATGAAGCAAAAGATTTGGTACCAGGTAAAGTTGTTCCCAAAGACCCCCAAATCACTAACACAAGTGAAAACGAAATCAGTGAGTGGGTGGCAATTCATCTGACGTTCACAGACGGGGCAAGTGACGCCTTAAGTGATGCTGATATGGCGCGCTTGCTTGACCTTATCACCATTGACTGGAATATGGACGACTGGACGCTGGCAGATAGCGCCATGCAAGATGCAGTGGTGCAAGTGTGGGCATATAACTATGAAGTTGCACCAGGCGAGACCACCACGCCGCTATTTAATACGGTAACCATTAATGAAACGGTATCTCCTGATGACTTGGAATGGCTAAGAGAAACTCTTGTAGGCTTTAACATCGTATTAGTTGGTGGAGCCGTACAATACGACGCCTTCGATACGCTGGATGCGGCAATCGTTGCCTTACTGGAACTGTTGGTCTAAGTAGTTCCAACAAATAAGGAGAACTTATTATGAAAGAATTTTTCGCCAATAAAAAAGCACTGAGCATAACTGTTCTTACGGTAGCGCTCGTGGCTGCTTTGGCGTATGGTTCAACACTGGCGTTTTTCACCGACTATGACGAAGTGGAAAATGTGTTCACCATGGGAAACATCAAAATCGGGATTGATGAGCCTGGTTGGGAAGACGGAGACGGGCTTGATTTGGTGCCTGGAAGTGTACGAGTAAAAGACCCCACCGTGACAGCCCTCGAAGGCAAAAGCTATATGCGCGTGCGCATGGAGTTAGTTGATGGTGCCACAGGAGCGCTGATAACTGACAGCGCGCGCATCAACTTGATTTTGGACACACTGTTTTTCGACAAGGCGTATGGGAGCACTACCCCCAACATCTCCGTTAAGGATGTGTATTCAACTGCTGACTTAAACGCACTGGTGTCTGCTGGCAAGATTTATGCCGAGTACAACTTAGATGAATTTGTCTTTGCAGGTATTGAGGCAGGCAAGCCAGGGGTGCGCTACTACAACTATAAGGAAATCTTTGATGCTGACATTCCTGATGTCGTGGTGTTGTTTAGTAACGTGGTGATTCCCAAAGACTGGAGCAATGAAGAAATTTGTATCTTGCATGGCTCTGTCTATACGGTGCTTCCCAACGGAACTGTTGAAGTAACAACGCCTGGAAGTGGATACAAGATAGTGTTAAAGGCCGAAGCCATACAAGCAGCTGAAATGCCAGACGCAAAAACCGCATTTGCAGCACTCAACGAAGCAACGGGTGTTACCTTAGCGTAAAAGAGCAAAAGGGGATAGGTTCTCAGCTTGTGTGTGAGAGCCTACCCCCAACTTTAAGACGAGTTCATGTTTTCAAGAGAGATTTAGATGAGGAGGTGAAAGGTGGATGCATAAGTTCAAAGTTCATTTTGCAGGTATAGCGCTGCTTGTTTTAGTATTTATGGTTTCAGGTATCGGAACAACCTTTGCAACCGTGAAATATATCGGGGAATCGGTTCATGTTATTGATACGGCAGGAGTTAGTGCGCGTATTGTTGAAGAATACACGAGCGCAACAGACGTTTTTCCAGGAGCTACGATAGACAAGGTCGTCAATGTCACAAACACAGGAACCGCAGACATTGTCGTGCGCGTTCAAGTAGAAAAACGCTGGGGCGAGGCTGTAAGCGCAAGTCCTGCTGCTTTGAGTGAGGCTTTTCTTACCCCGCAAGCAAGCGCACTTCCCACCGATACTATCACCATAAACTATAACGAAGAGCACTGGCGCTATGTTGCAGAAGAAGATTTCTTCTATTATCTGGGAGTCTTAAGACCAGGGGAGTCAACACGAGCTCCACTCTTTAGTGACTTTAGTATTGCGCCTGGGCTAGGCAATGAGTATAAGGGCTTAGAAGCCTTTATCACGGTGAGGATGGAATGTGTTCAAGCGGCAGGGGAAGGTCCCAGCCTTTGGAACAAGACGCTTGCTGAACTTGGGGCTTCAACGTATGTATCTGACCCACCCCCTTCCATTCTTGCGCGTTCAACCTTTGTCGGAGGAGATGTAGACTTTGCCTTCTTCCCCGAAACAAGCGACCTTTTCGCCCAATTCAAAAACCTCCTACCAGGTGAAACCAGGTCACAAACAATAGAGGTTGTTAATGCGTTTAACAAAGAAGTAGAGATATTCTTGCGTGCTGAAGATATTGAACAAACGAATGCGTATCCTTCGCAAACCACTCCTCTTGCTAGAAGTGATGCCGCGGGCGATGCGGGCGACGATGCCGCAGCGCTTTCGCTCATGGACGCTGATGCAGACACACTTGAGCGCATCAACAAGCTTTTGCAAGAATACGTTTCAATTGTGGTTACCGATGAAGCTTCGGGCAGTGTTTTGTATAGCGGACCTATCTGGGGCGAGCCTTACAGCTTAGCCCCCAACCCTGACTCGATGCGCTATGACATTAGCTTAGGGATGTTTGCACCTTCTGAAATAAAGAGACTCAATGTTCAGATGCAGGTCAATCCTGCCATGGATAACGATTACCAAAACCTGATTGGTTTAATAAAGTGGATTTGGACGGCAGAATTACCCGACGACCCACCGCCGCCACCTCCGCCCCCCGTGGAGCCACCACCGCCGCCTCCACCACCACCTCCTCCTGTCCCCAAAACAGGGGACGCAACTCCGATTTTGCTTTGGGGATGTGTGATGGTCGTAAGTGGAGCAGCGCTCGGTTTTGCCCTGCGGGTTCAAAAAAAGCGCAGAAAAGAAAAACTACCGCTTTAGGCTTTGCGAGAAAGTTAGAGGTGAAACAACCCAGTCCCCCGCTAGCGGGAAGGCTGGGTTTGTTTTGTGCGCAAGGGTTTAGTACGCGCCGCTCCAACCCCATCGTCATTGCGGCGCTTTAAGATTGCGGGTCAAGCCCGCAATGACGAAACGTCAAGCCCGCAATGACGGAACGTCAAGCCGCAATGGCGGACGAGTGGTTAGAAGTTGATGGGAGTCCAACTTCCGTCGATGTCGCATATCCAAGCACGTGGTTCTTCAACGGAAAAGAAGGTGAGTCGTTCATCATTTTCCCCGCAATAGCTTTCCCCCAGACCTGTCATGTGTTCATAGCCCGCACGACGAAGATCGGCATCCGCTTTGTCCTCAAGCCCCGCTTTCCCGCGCAGGACAATCCATCCGCGCCCAGGCTTCCAGCCCGAAAGTTCAAAACGCGGGTTTTCGGCGAGTTCCGCATAGACATCTTTTGTCGTGGCAGTGCAAAACCACAGTTTTCCGTCTTGTTCGGCAGCAAAGCTGAAAGGACGCACATGGGGTTGATTCCCTTCGCAGGTTGCCAAAAACCAGGCAGGGATGTTAGTCAGGTAATCTAGGACGATTTCGTTTCCGTTCATGGGAAGTTCCTTTCTCTGCTAAGGGATGAAGTTGCTTGCCACAACAAGAATGAGCATCGCCACAACCACGATGAGCGCATTGCGGTCAAGGGATGTGTAGCGAAGTGGATGAAGGCGACTGCGCCCCGTCCCGCCGTGATAGCAGCGGGAATCCATTGCTGCTGCTAAGGTTTCGGCGTGGCGAAAAGCGCTGGTGAAAAGGGGCACCACGAGAGAGGTAATCATAGGAACCCCGCCTTTCAAGGGGCTGCTTGAAAAATTCGCTCCGCGGCTTAGTTGTGCTCGATGGATTGTTTGCAGTTCAAGGGCAAATTGCGGAAGGAAGCGCAGGGCAATTCCCATCATCATGGCAAGTTCGTGGGCGGGTAGCCCAAAACGGGTAAACGGGGTAAAAAGATATTCAAAGGCATCAGTGATATCAAGGCTTGTTGTGGTCAGGGTCAGCAAGCTCATGCTCAAAAGCAGCAGCGAAAGTCGACACCCCATGAACGCTGCTTGATAAACTCCAGCTTCGCTTATTTGAATAAAGCCCCACGCGAAAAAAACGGTTCCTCCTTGAACAAAGAAAACATTAAAGAGCGCGGTGATAATGACGATGAAAAACAGCCAGCCGACGGATTTGAAGGCTTGGAGCAAAGAGATGCGTGCGATTACATAAAAACCTGCGACGAAAAGGGCGCACAGCGCCAATCCCCAAAAACTTTGGGCGCAAAAGATAACGATGAGGACAAAAAGCGAGAGTAGCAGTTTTGCTCGCGGGTCCATGCGATGCACGGGACTCGTGCCCGCAAGGTATCGTCCGAAAATTGCGATTTCTTGCATGGCGTTCTCGCTAGGTGCTCTGATGGTCGTGAGAGTCGTGAGAGTCTCGAGAGTCTTGAGAGTCTTGAGAGCCGTGATGACCCTGATAGAGCGCGGCAAGTTCGTGCGTGAGGCGTGCCGTATCGTAAAAGCTCTCAGGCAGTGCGACCCCTGCTTGTCTGAGACTGTTCGCCATGCGCTGAGCCGAAGGTACGCCCAAACCGATTGCTTTGAGCGACGCTTCCTGGGCAAACACTTCTTCGGGAGTCCCCAACATGAACTGTTCGCCCTCTTTGAGTACGAGGATTCGGTCGCAAAGACGCGCCAAGTTGTTCATGCTGTGGGAAACGAAAACGACGGTAAGCCCGCTTGCGTGCAGGTTTTTTATGAGGTTGAGAAAATCCGTGCGTGCTGCTGGGTCAAGGCCAGCAACAGGTTCGTCCAAAATGAGCGTGGTGGGCTTCATGGCGAGCACGCCTGCGAAAGCCACGCGGCGTTGCTGTCCGCCTGAAAGTTCGAAAGGGTTCTTTTCATGCACGGTGTCGAAATCAAGGGCGACCGAAGCAAGCGCCTCTCGCACGCAGGCATCAACTTCTTCAGAGCCCAAACCCAGATTGCGCGGTCCAAAGGCAACATCGTCATAAACCGTGGCGGCGAAAAGCTGGTGTTCGGGGTATTGGAACACGAGTCCCACCCCTGCGCGGGCGCGGGTGGCCGTTTTCTTGTCGGAAATATCGCGCCCGTCAACTAAAACGCGTCCCGAATGGGGTTGAAGGAGCCCGTTCATGTGTTGGATAAGCGTGCTTTTTCCGCTGCCTGTGTGTCCTGCTATACCGAAAAATTCGCCCTCTTCCAAGGTGAAATTAATGTCTTTGAGCGCCCAAACAGAATCGGGGGCATTTCCCCATGCGGGCTTTGCGGCTGCGGTTTGCGCGGTTTTTTTGGCGGGAGGATGATAGGAATAGCTTACGCCTTCAAAAGTAATTGACACAGCTCCTCCTTCAGGTTGTCCTCTAAAACATGGGTCGAAACGGGGATGCCAAGCTGTTGTAGTTCGCAGGAAAGTTCACAGGCGAAAGGAACTTCGAGGTTTAAATCTTTCAGTTTTTCGGTTTGCGTGAGAACTTCTTCGGGACTGCCGTCAAGGGCGATGCGCCCGTTTTCTAAAACAACGACCCTGTCAGCGATACTTGCCTCTTCCATGAAGTGGGTTATCATGACGATGGTCATGCCCCGCGCGTTGAGTTCTTGGCAGACGCGCAAAAGTCCTTTGCGACCTCGCGGGTCGAGCATGGCAGATGCTTCATCCAAAACCAGAATCGAAGGATTCATAGCAAGTACGCCCGCAATGGCAACGCGTTGTTTTTGCCCGCCCGAAAGCGCATGGGTTTCGTTTTTCTCAAAGCCCTGAAGCCCCACTTCTGCCAGTGAACTGGTCACGCGCTCGCGCAATTCAGCGGTTGGCAACCCGAGATTTTCGGGTCCAAAAGCCACATCGTTTTCGATGAGACTTGCGACCAGCTGGTCATCGGGGTTCTGGAAAACCATGCCTGCGTTACTGCGGATGAAGTAGAGGTTTTCTTCGTCGCGCGTATCGGCATCAAAGACCTTGACCACACCTTCGTCGGGTACCAGCAAGGCATTGATGTGTTTGGCAAAGGTGGATTTCCCCGACCCGTTTCCGCCTAAGATGCACACGAAAGAGCCTTGTTCAAGGGCAAGACTCACCTTATCGAGGACGAAGGTGTTTCCGTCATAGGTAAAGCCAACTTCTTCAAAGTTGATGAGAGCAGCATTTGTTGTCGTTTGTGTCATGACGCTTAAGCGCTCCAATCTTTTCTTTATCTGCCTTTGACCTGCTTTTTCTTAGGAGTAATAAGGTTTGAGATGCTTTTGTATACGATGATGGTGAGCACCGAGTTCAAGATAGCCTTAAGGGCGTTGAAGGGCAAAAGAACAGGAAGAATCATGGCAATAACTGCTTCGCGGGGCATTCCAAAATAAATCGGCGTGATGACAAGGTTTGCCGCGAGTGCACCTAAAATCGAAGCAATGCCACCCACAACAAGGGCGAGTATGGCGCCTTTCCAGGTGTGCATGTTCTTATAGATGAGTCCTGCGGGAACGACAAAGCACACAACGATGATGATGTTCATGAGTCCGCCGACCCAGTCACCGAGGATAATCGCATGGATAATAGAGCCGATGATGCCAACCGCAACACCTGCCACAGGACCATAGGCAAAAGCGCTCACGAGTGCGGGCATCGCGGAAGCGTCGTACTTGAGCCAAGGGGTTCCAGGAAGAAGGGGGAACTCGACAAAGGAAAGCAGGGCGCTAATGGCGCACATAAGCGCAAGCACCACCAACTGACGCGTGTCCCAGCGGTTCGTGTTGGTGAACTGAAGGTTTTTTGTTTCACCTGCGGTCACGTTTACGGTTTCGTTTGTTTTGGCTGCTTTGTTCAGTTCGGTTAGTTCGTGTAACTTATTTTCTTTGTTTGTCATGGTAAATCCTTTCTTTGTTAGGCGCGGTAAGTGAAGTTTGTCCTTCGCCTAAAAAAGAACAAACCTGCACGAATTCTTTTCATACAGGTTCAAAAGGTTTACCACGACCACTATGTTTCGTCTTGGTAAATCTCTGCCTCTTCCATCCGGACTATGACCGTCGGTTCTGGAATCTCACCAGAATCAGCCTGCTTGCGCTCGGTGGACAAACCACCAAAACAAGCAGGGTCGTGGACTTGCGGTACGGGTTGCGCCTTGTGTTTGCGTGCCTCTTAACGCAGCGAACAAGACAAACCCTGCCGATTACCACCGGTGAGGAATTTCACCTCGCCCTGAAACAGAATTCATACCCCTATACTAGCAGCCCAACCCCCATCGTGCAAGCATGCACAAGCCACGATTTTATCGTGCGGTTTTGGCGGCAAAAACCATGTGAGGGCCGAATAAGAACCAAGCAAGAGTTCGTGTGGAAAATGATGCGGCAAAGACTTCTTTAGTGTATGATTTTACAGAACATAGATAAATGCAGATGAAACGGAACACCATGCAAAAGAATCGCAAAAATACCGCTTCTCGCGTCGGACAAACTCCGAGCACTTGGCGCGCGGAAGCCCCCACCAAATTTTCAATGCCCAAGAAAAAACAAGGCTCTACCAAGAAGAAGGTTGCCGCGACGTTGGTGGCTTTTGTCGTATTGGTGGGCGCGCTTATCGGCGCTGATTTTTTCCTCAGCGAAGGAAAGGTGCACGGGGGTGTCAAGGTCGAAGGGGTTGCTGTCGGTGGTATGAGTAAGCAAGAAGCCACAGAAAGGCTGCAGATTGCTTTTGACTCAAAACTCGCGGGGGCTTCGGTGCGCGTAAAGCCCGATGCTGAATCTGAAGAGCGTCTTGCTGCGAAGGCGGTTTCATGGGAAGGTGAAGCGGGTGAGGGCGACAACGGCAACTACGACGATAACGACGGCGAAGCGAGCGCGCAAAACGCATCTTCGGAAGCATCTTCGGAAGCGTCTTTGGTGTGGACCTTTTCCGCAGCGGAATTGGGCGCTTCGGTAGACGTGAGCGAACTGGTGGAAGAAGCCTATGCGGTGGGGCAAGTGAAAACTGCCGCCGATATAATTCCGAGTATCTTCACGCGTTTCAACAGCTGGATTGGCGGGGTCGACCTTGTGGCGAGCGCTGTTTTTGATGAAGCGAAGCTAACGTCAGCGCTCAAGCCCATCAACGACACCATCGGTTCGGGCATGGTCAACAGCAACATTGCCGTTGATGCAGACGGGTATGCGAGTGTGCGAAGCGGACAGACGGGTATCAAGGTTGATGAAGAACTGTTTGCTGAACGCGCACAAGATGTGTTGCTTGACCGTTCAGATTCCGTATTCGATGCGCCTATGAGATATGTCCCTGTTGAAGTGAACGACCAAGCGGCACAAAAAGTTGCCGACAGCGTTAATGTTGCTTTGGCCGACCCCGTGACGATTGAATATGGAGACCATAGTTGGAGCGTGGAAGCACCGCTGTTGGGTGCGTGGGTTACGACTTCGGTTCAAGGGGAGGGAAATGTACGCAATTTGATTGCAAGCGTTGATGCGGCGAAGGCTTATAGCGGGTTGCAAGAACTTATGGGAGAGGTCGGCTACGGAAGCGCGAAGAACGCTTCGATTGATGTCAGCAGCGGCACACCCGTGATTGTTGGCGGCGTGAAGGGAGATGGCCCTGACCTCAGGAGCGCTGCGGAAGATTTGCAAGATATTCTTTTCGATACGAAAACAAGCAGGCGGGTTGTGTGTACAACCGCTCAAGTCGACCCTGCGCTTACCGTTGAAGACGTGAGCGCGTGGAATATCGTTGAAAAGATTGCTACGTTTGAATTGGCGTATGGTGGAGGGGACGGCACGAGCCGAGAATTCAACATAGAGCGCTGTTTAGACCAGCTGAATAATTCGCTTATTGCGCCAGGGCAAGACTGGCACTGGAATGAAGTTGTGGGGCGCTGCGACGAAACAACGGGCTATAAAGATGCGGGTGCGATAAACGATAAAAACGAATTTGTGCAAGAGCCGGGTGGCGGCATCTGCAATGTTGCGACGGGGGTTTTTAACGCGGCATATGAAGCGGGTTTCCCTATTCTTGAACGCGCAAATCACAGCTTGTATCTGGCTCACTATCCTCTGGGACGCGATGCGGCAGTGTCATGGGAATATCCTACGCTTGCATTTACTAACGACACCGAAAATCACATCTTGGTTACGGCACGCTACGACGGTTCCACCATGTTCATCGGCATTTGGGGTACGAGCTTGAAGCGAAGCGTGGAAAGCAAGAATAGCGATTGGGTCGAAACGCAAAACGGCGGGAAAAGCATTACGAATTACCGCACGGTGAAGGCATCTGACGGCTCGATTGTGAGCGAAGATGTTTTCTATTCCTACTTCCCTCCGAAGAAAGAAGACCCCAAGCCGCAAGAAGAAAGCAGGGATTAGGCTATTCATGAAAGCAATCGACGCACACGCTCATATTTATCCTGCGAAAATCGCCCAAAAGGCAGTCGATAGCGTGGGGGATTTTTACCACGTTGCCATGGAAGGAAACGGGACTGTCGAAGCATTATTGGCAGCAACGCAGACAACGCCGCTGACGAATTTCATCGTTCATTCGGTGGCGCTCAAGGCAGAACAGGTGGAATCTATCAACGATTTTATTGCCGAACAGTGTGCGCTTCATGCGGAATTTATTGGCTTTGCAACAATGCATCAAGACTATCCTGAAAAGGAAAAAGAAATTGAACGCGCCATCGAGGCGGGTTTGCAAGGGATAAAGATACACCCCGATTCACAGCAGGTTAATTTAGATGATGAACGCCTTATGGAAGTGTATGAAATCATTGAAGGGCGCTTGCCCGTTATCATCCATACGGGCGATTATCGCTACGATTTTTCGCATCCGTGCAGAACGAAACGGGTGCTGCGTGCCTTTCCTGAATTGGTTGTCAACGCGGCGCATTTCGGAGGGTGGTCGGTGTTTGATATTGCGTTTGACTACCTCGAAGAAGAAAACTGCTTTATGGACATGTCGTCTTCAAGAACTCAGCTGGGGCTTCGACGCATGAAAGAACTCATCAACGCTTATGGGACCGACCGCATCATGTTCGCTTCTGATTTTCCCATGTGGGACCCAACTACCGAATACCATCACTTTATGTCACTGGGATTTGGGGAAGATGAGTTAGAAAAGCTTCTTTGGAAAAACGCTGAGCGCTTCTTGTATTCCAAACACTAACACATTAAACGCCAACAAATTATGACCATTCATGGGTACGTTCGCGTATCGAGCACCGACCAAAACGGGGATAGACAATACCGAGCTTTGTGTCAAGCCGAAGTGCCCGTTGAAAATATTTACATCGAAAAGCGTTCAGGGAAGGATTTTTTGCGTCCTGAATATTGCGCGATGATTATGTGTTTGGCGCCAGGCGATATCTTGTTCGTGACGAGCATCGACCGCCTTGGGCGCAACTACACTGAAATCCAAGAACAGTGGCGTATTTTGACCAAGGAAAAAGGGGTGGACATTGTTGTTTTGGATATGCCGCTGCTTGATACGCGCCGCGACAAGGATTTGATGGGAACTTTCATCGCCGATTTGGTGCTGCAAATATTGTCGTTTGTTGCTCAAAACGAACGCGAGAACATCCGCAAACGTCAGGCAGAAGGTATTGATGCCGCAAAAGAGCGCGGCGTGAGGTTTGGCAGACCTGTCACGGATATTCCCGATGATTTTCAGCGGATTATCGGGAAGTGGCACGGAAAACAGATGACGCTTGAGGAAGTTTTGAGTGCTTGTGCGATAAGCAAATCGACCCTGTATCGTCGGCTCCGCGAATTCGGGGAATTGTAAGGACGGCGCGACGGCGAACTGTAAGGGTGAGGCAATGACGAGAGCGGTTAGAAATCGTCTCCCGTGGTGAAAACCCAGGTGACGACATCGCCATCTTTAAGCATGAGCCGATCAGCCGAGGTGGGAGCATATTCGCCCCCTAGGTAGAAAAGCCACCCACTCATAGGACCGTGTTCTCCTTGCTTGATGCCTTTTATGCTGGTGATAAGTGTTCCGTAAACGCTGTCTTCAGACGTATAGGCTGCGCCAGATGCCTTCAGCGCGTCAAAGGCGCTCATGTTTTCCGTGAGATTTACGGCGAATGTTTCAACTTCGCCCCCGTCGAGTGCGGTAGTGTCAATGTCTATCTGCACCAAGCCGATAACAGATTCAGCTGCGGTGTTGGCAGTAGTGTCGGGCGTTTCGACTGTTGCCGTGTTCGGTGAGCAAGACGCAAGCCCAAGGCAAAAGGTGAGTGCCAACAAGGCAAAGGCAAACAGTCTGCCGAAAGACTTTGCAAAAGGTCGATTGTGAATAGAGGACAGCGTTCTTCCCATGACTTTCTCCGTTCGATAGTGCGTGCGATTATACACGCTTCGGGCAAGTGCGCTATACTAGATTTCGATGAATGCACCGTTGGGCCCTGCATTCACGATATATATGTTGCCCATAGCCCGCGGTGAAACCGTGTGGAAGAGGAGAATATCATGGCGAAGAAAAGAGCATCTTTTGTTGCGCAGGCGGGCGTAATCGCTGCTGTTTACGCTACGGCAACCTTGCTTACCGTACTCTTTTTGCAGGGACTTGCGTGGGGTCCTGTGCAGTTTCGCATTTCAGAAGCGCTTTGCGTTTTGGCGCTGCTTACCCCTGCCGCCGTGCCTGGGCTTACCTTAGGCTGCATTATTGCGAACTTGATTAACGCCGTTTTGAACGGAACAGGTGCCCTTGGCATGTTTGACGTGGTATTTGGAAGTACAGCAACGCTGCTGGGCGCTTTATGGTGTCAAAAATTCAGAGAAAAACCGACGGTGGCGCTTTTGGGACCAGTGCTTGCCAACGCACTTATTGTTCCGGCATATCTTCCATTTATTTTGCAAGGATTGGGATTTTATACAATTCCGTTCACGTCGATTAGTCTTGATACCGCATATTTGCCTATGTATCTTTTTGGAGTCGTGGCAATTGGCGTCAGTCAGGCTTTTGTTGTCTACGTGCTCGGTCTCCCCCTGTTCAAAGCGTTAAAATCCTTCAAATTGCTTGAGGAATAGAAAAAACAACCTGTTTTGAAAAGGCGTAAACATGTTGTTTTTGCGACGCAATTCAACAGTTTTTTCGCACCTTCTTCATGAAATGAGAAATTTCAATAATTTGGATAGCAAAGAATCACAAAAGGACGTACAATAGCTGGTAGTACTCCCTTTAAGTGCCTACGTGAATCTTGGAACGTGCCCGCATGGCGCAGGTTCCGCAAAAAGGAAAAGAATGAATCCGGTAATAGTTATACCCACCTATGTATCTGCGCGTCGACGCAAAGAGGGTGGTAACGTCTTAACTACTTACGACCACACAACACCCATAACCCAGCTTGGCGAACTGCCTCGTTGCTTGGAATCGCTCAGGCAAGTCATTGACGTTGGTCCGATTATTATTTTGGTAGTAAGCGAGCCAGGTATTGAAGTTCAGGCTGCGGAAAAGATTCAAAAAGTTGCTTTGAAGTATTCCGACCTCGATATTGTGGTAGTGGGTGCTCCTGAACATGCGTTGATTCAGCAACGTATGGAACAGTTGGGGTTGGGCAAACTGCAAACGGAAATCGCGCTTTCGAGCTATGGCGCCCTGCGCAATCTTGGCTTGGTCGTTGCCAACACCTTAGGCTTCGATGCCGTTGTTTTCATTGACGATGATGAAGTAATTGAAGACCCCGAATTTTTGCATAACGCGATGTATGGCATGGGGAAACTCACGAAGAAGGGCATTCCGATTCTTGTTAAGACGGGCTTTTTCTTTAATTCCTACGGAAGTTTCTTGTCGGCGAGCCAAGACATGTGGTATAACCGCTTTTGGCAGCAGGGCAAGGCGTTCAACAAGTGGATTTCACACGCGATGCGAGGACCGCGACTTTCGCGTTCGAATTATGTGTGCGGCGGCTGCTTGGTGTTGCACAAAGAAGCGTTTAAGCGCTTGAGTTTTGACCCATGGATAACGCGGGGTGAAGATTTAGACTACATGCTCAATCTGCGCATGTATGGTTCGGATGTGTGGTTCGATAACCAATGGAGCCTTTCGCATCGACCTCCCGCGACTCCGAGTGAGGGTACGCGTTTTCGCCAAGACATCTATCGCTGGCTCTATGAATTTCGCAAGTTGGAATATAGCCGTACTCAGATAGACCTTTTGCAGGTAAAAACTTCTTCGCTTGAGCCGTATCCAGGACCCTTTCTTGAGCCAGGTATTCTCAATCGCATTCGCCTGACGGCGTTCTTGCGCTCTTTGGCACGACCCGACAAGAAAGCGTATCGCAAAGCTGCCAAAGCAGCGACGGGTGAAGCGACCCTTTTCGCGCAGCGCCATTGTTCGAAGTATTTTGAGTTCCAGTTTGTGTGGCCCGAAATCATGACGCGCATGGAAAACGACACGATTCTCACGACCGCTCTTGTGCGCTCCATCACGCAGCGTCAAGCGATAATACATTCAGGCTCAACGGGAATCGACCCTGGTTCAACGAGCGAGATTCGCCTTAATGTTGCAGAATAGTCTATGGATTTTTTCCTATCAGTTTTTCTGCTTGCCGCAGTCGGGTTTTTAATCGGGATTTTTTCAGGCTTGTTGGGCATTGGCGGTGGCACGGTGATGGTGCCTGCCTTTCGCCTTATTTTCGGAATGAGCGCCCTTGCCTCAACGGCGACTTCCCTGTTTGTCATTATTCCCACATCCCTGTCAGGTGCGATTACGCGCATTCACCAAAAGACGTGCATTTTTTCGCTTGGAGTTGCGGCTGGGCTTGGTGGGGCGCTTACTTCTGCGCTTGGCGTGTGGCTTGCTGCGCATTCTCCTTCGTGGCTTGTGATGGTGGTTGCGGCGGCGGTCATCGCATATTCGGCGCTGAATATGTTCACCAAGGCTTTCAAGTTGAAGGGCGAAGGTGCGGTTGCGGGCTTGGATGGGGAGAGCGCGGTTGGTGATGCGGGCACGGGGGAAAGCGCGGCTGGTGTCGCGGGCGCGGGCGACGGTGTGACGAAAAAGCAACTGCTTTGGGGCTTTGCCATTGGTTTTGTTGCGGGGCTTGTTGCAGGTTATGTTGGTGTGGGCGGAGGCTTTTTGATGATTCCCTTGATGATTTCGATTCTGGGGCTTTCCATGAAAGATGCTTCGGGCACTTCTTTGGTTGCCATGATTATTTTGGTTATTCCAGCTGTGATTGAGCAGGCCTTTTTGGGTAATATCGACTTTATTGCGGGCGTCGTTGTGGTGGCGGGTTCTGTTCCTGGAGCCATTGTCGGCGCGCATTTCGTGAAAAGAATACCTGAACGTGCGCTGCGGTTCGTGTTCAGTGGCTTTCTCCTTGTTGCCGCAGCTCTTCTTGCGCTCAACGAGCTGAGTCTTTTCGGTTAAACTGAAGAGGTGACGCAGAGGGGCGAGGGGCGCGCACGGCATAAAACAGCGTACGGCACAGAGCGGCGCACGGCACGGTGCAGCACCGTGCAACGGGCGACAATTAAAGGGTAGCACGACGATTTACGAGGGGCTTTTACTATGGCAGCATCAAAAGAGGAAAAGCGCTACAATTCGCATCTTCCCCGTTTCTTTACTTTAGAAATGCTGATGTTCACCCTTTCCCTGTTTTCGGGTGCGGTCTTGTTGTGGGCGCTTTTGCAGCCTTTCAACATTCTTTTTGTTTCGGCGGCAGGTATTGCCTTTACGCTTTCGCTGATAATTGTCGTGCGCCTGCTTATGGATCCCGACAGTGTGCGCGCACACCAGACTGACTCGATGTTGAAACTGGCAAGTCAGATGCTTGCGTGTATGAACAAGGGGCTTGACGAAGTGTCTGCTCAAAAGATTTGTGACCTTCTTTTGCCCGCGACGGGGGCTGTTGCCGTCGCTATTACTAATGAAGAATGTATTTTGGGATATGCGGGTATCGACAGGGAATCGAATGTGTCGGGGAGTAAGGTTCGCACGCAAGCGACGCGGGCGACTATCAAAGATGGCCAGATGCGGATACTGCTGTCCCCCGAAGACATCGGTTTTCCGAGCCTTTTGAGCAATATTCAAGCTGCTATCATTGTGCCTTTGTCGGTGGGAGGCCGTGCGGCGGGGACCCTGAAGTTTTACTATCGACGCGCGCGGCACATCAGCGAAGCACAAAAGTCGATTGCCGAAGGTTTGGGGAAGTTGCTCTCGACCCAGATGGCGGCATCTGAACTCGAACAGCAGACAAAGCTGGCAACTAGCATGGAACTCAAAGCGCTTCAAAGCCAGATAAACCCCCATTTTTTGTTTAATACTATCAACACCATAGCCTCGTTGGTTCGCACAAATCCCCAGCAGGCGCGTATGCTTTTGCGGGAATTTGCCGTCTTTTACCGCAGGACGCTCGAAGATTCTGCCGAACTCATTTTGTTCTCGCGCGAAATCGAACAAACACTGCGCTATTTTTCTTTCGAGGTTGCCCGTTTCGGCGAGGACAGAATCGGTATCGAAGTGGATTTAGACCCAGTGGTTGAGGATTTGATGGTCCCCCCTTTCCTTATCCAGCCCCTTGTTGAAAATGCGGTGCGCCACGCGCTTCCTTCCGAAGGAAAACTCGAAATTGAGGTGAGCGGGGAAGCGAAAGGCGAAGATGTATATGTACGCATCAAAGACAATGGCGTAGGAATGAGCGAAGAAACATGCAAGAACATCTTGAGCGCTAAATCGGCTACGGGTTTGGGCATTGCGGTTGGCAACGTGAACGACCGCATCAAAGGATACTTTGGGTCGGATACTCACATGGAAGTTGAAAGCCAATTAGGTGCAGGAACAACCATTACCCTTGTTTTGAAGAGCGCCTTAACGTCGCGCTCGGGGGTAGAGGGTGCTTAGAGTCCTAGAGCCCCTGGTTTAAACCCAACCTAGAAGACGAACGGCGATTATTTCGAAACAATCAGTCTTAGAGTCCCAAGGCTTTTTTCAGGGATGAAACGCGCCGCCTGGAAACGGGTATCTTTTCATCGGTGCCGTTTAAGGTAAGAAGCAGCGTTCCCCCTGAAACCGATTCAATTTCTTCAACAAGGGAAAGATTCACCAAGTAACCACGATGTACGCGGAAAAATCCGTGTCCATCCAGACGTTTTTCCAGCTGCGCCAAACTGACGGTTGAAAAATAACGGTCGGAATCGGTCTGGAGATAGGCGTAATCGTCGCGTGCCATAACAAAGCGAATTTTGTCGATGCCGATAAGTATTTTCTTGCCGCCCTTTTCAACAGGGATGCGCTCAGAACGCTGAGCTTTCGCATGAAGCGACACGTGTTCGCGGACGCGCGCAACGGCTTGTGCCAAGCGGTCGGTTTCAACTGGCTTCACCAGGTAGTCGATGGCGCTTACCTTGAAAGCGTCGAGGGCAAATTCGCTGTACGCGGTGACAAACACCACCGCAGGAGGAAATTTCAGGCGCTGAAGGGCATCGGCAAGCTGTAAGCCCGTTGCTTCAGGCATGTTGATGTCAAGGAATATCACGTCGCAGGGATGTTCTTTCAGCTTTTCGATGGCGTCGCGAACACTTGCCGCTTCGGCGACGATTTCGGTTTGTGCGAGTTCATCAAGCAGATATTTAAGTTCTGAGCGCGCAGGGGCTTCGTCATCAACAATAATTGCCTTCAACACTGTTTTGCCTCCAAATCAACACCCCTGTGCTTGTTTACAAGGGGATAACTTCTGAGGAAATTATAAAACAAGAAAGCTATCCTGCTAAAAATTCGCAGAAGCAACGTTATGACACCGTGCGATAGGTTCTACGAGCGGTGAAATAACGGAACCTTTGCGAAAAAGCGGCGTTCAGGTGTTCCCTTTGCTAAAATAGGCAGGCTATGCTGAAAACTGGGTCGGAAGCTTCGTTTGAAGCTTGGCTGGAAGCAGTGTTTAAGACGGTGCCTGAAACCGCGTTGGAAGTCAGGTTCAAATAAAGGGGTTTTCGTGAGAAGCGAAAGAGGGAAACATGCTCATTGGTGAAGTGGAAAAGCTTTATCCTTCTGCAAAATCTTTAGTGAAAGAAAAAGTGGCGAGCCGTATTTTTCGCAAGGACGCAGCGCTGTTTGATTTTTCTGACCAAGCGTGCGCGGTGGCGCAAAATCGTATGGGATGGACAGATTTAGCAAGTAATCCTCCCCTGAAGCTGCAGGCTATTAAGGATTTTGCGAACGAAGTTCTTGCGCAGGGTATAAAGACCATTGTGCTCATCGGACAGGGCGGTTCAACACAGGCACCCATGTCTATCACGAAATATAATAAGCCCGATTCGTATCACCAAGTTGCGTTTCGCACGCTTGATTCGGTGTCACCCGTGCGAGTTCGTGAACTCTTTGCAGAAGCAGAACTAAAATCAACCCTATTCATTGTTTCTTCGAAGAGTGGCTCTACGATTGAGCCTCGTCTTGCTCTGCGGGCGGTTCGCAAAGAATTGGCGCAGGTCATGGATGCGGCAGAAATCGCACAACACTTTGTTGCGATTACCGATGCCGATTCTGAACTCGAAAAGCAAGCAAAAGAAGAAGGTTGGCTTGCGGTGTTTTCGGGAGAATCAAGTGTCGGCGGACGCTTTTCGGCGCTTTCGGTTTTCGGTTTGTTGCCTGCTGCTTTGGCGGGCATCGACATTGATGACTTTATTGCGCATGCTCTTGAAGCGGAAAAGCGCTGCTCTGAGGACGCTATCGACAATCCCGCTATTGGTTTGGCGGCATTTTTGTACGACAACTATCTGCTCGGGCGCGACAAATTCAGCTTCCTTACTCCGAAGCGTGGACGCGTGTTTGGGCTTTGGATTGAACAGTTGGTCGCCGAAAGTCTGGGCAAAGACGGGCAGGGGATTCTTCCTAACATTGAACTTGATGCCCTGATGCTTTCGCACGATACGGGGGATCGCAGTGCGATTGTGTATCAAACCAAGACCGACTTGTGGGACGAGCGCAAGAATTTCGAAATGGGACTTACCTATATCGACAACGCAATTCCGCGCGTTAATTTCAAAATCGACAGCGTCGCGGAACTCGCGGAGCATTTTGTGATGTGGGAATACGCTATTACCATGTGCGGTTATCTCATGAAGCTGTGCCCCTTTGATGAACCTGACGTGTCCTCGGCAAAAGAAGCGGTACTCGGTATTCTTAAAGAAGGGCAGCCGACGCCCGATTTTATCGAAGCCCATATTGGGGAAATTCACACGGGAGCAATCGAAATTACCTTGGCGCCGTGTTTTGCGCATACGCACGATTTGCAAAGTGCGCTGAGAGCATTTTTTGATTCCATCGGGGCGGGAGACTATTTCGCGCTTAATGCGTTTTTGCCGTTTACGGGTGAGGGGCGCAGGGAAGCGCTCGAAAATATTCGTCATGCGGTGGGCGATAAGCGCAGCGTTGCTTCTTGCTTGGAAGTGGGTCCGCGCTATCTGCACTCTACGGGGCAATTCCAAAAGGGCGGGCCTAACAAGGGCGCGTTTTTGATTGTGTCTGCCGATGAACTGAAAGACATCCCTCTTGAGGGCGAGGCGCAAAGCTTAGGAGCGCTTGCGAAAGCGCAGGCTGCAGGTGATTTGAAGGTTCTTGTTGAACGTGGTCGTCGGTGTATCCACTTGCATTTGCCCGACAATTCTGGTGTAACGCTGCGTGTTTTGTCCGACCTTATTGTGAAAACTCTTGAAGAACTTGCTCAGGAACGGGCTTTAAGTGGCTCATTTGGCGAAGGCGTTCGGGACAAGGTGAAGTCGGCTACGGATTCGTCTGCAAACAACTCGTGATTGAAGCGATAAACATCCACGTAAAAGGGGTTGTGCAAGGGGTTGGTTTTCGCCCCTTCGTGTATCGCCTTGCAAAACGCTATCTTGTTAATGGTTGGGTGCTCAATGCGGCTGATGGGGTGTTTATTCATGCGGAAGCTGAGGCAAAACTTCTCGATGAATTTGTGATGGAAATATCGGAAAATCCACCGAGCGCCTCTCAGGTTGATGAAATCGAAATACACGAAGTACCCTTAGAAGGATTTAGTTCTTTTGAGATTCGCTTCTCGGATGAGGCCACGGTGGAAAAAACGACGCTTATATCACCTGATCTGGCAGCGTGTGACGACTGCGTGCGAGAACTTTTCGATGAAGAGAATCGCCGCTATCGCTACCCCTTCATCAACTGCACTAATTGCGGTCCGCGTTTTACGATTATTGATGGACTTCCCTATGACCGCAAAAGCACGTCAATGAGGGATTTCCCGCTGTGTCTGCAGTGCCAAAGCGAATATGATGACCCTCTGGATCGTCGTTTTCACGCGCAGCCCAATGCATGTTTTGCCTGTGGGCCCCATCTTTCGTGGCGGGAAACGCAAAGTGAAGCGCACGGTGCAGCTGAAGGCGAAGCTCAAAGGGAAGCGCGTGAGGCATCTTTCCCGATTGAATGGGGAGACACCCAAGAAAAAAGCGATGCCATAATCGAACGCGCCCTTAAATTCCTTCGTGCAGGTAAAATTCTTGCGGTCAAGGGGCTTGGCGGCTTTCATCTGGTTTGCGACGGAGAAAACCCGAACGCCCTTCAAGAACTTCGCGCGCGCAAACGGCGCAAAGGTCAGGCTTTTGCGGTGATGATGGACAGCCTTGCCATGGTACATCAGTTTTGTGCGGTGAACGAGGTAGAAGAAAAGACTCTTGCCGAACCGCAGCGCCCCATCGTTCTGCTCAAAAAACGTGAGGGGGCTCAGTTTGCACCAGGCTTGGCAGATGGATTACCTGAACTTGGTGTGATGTTGCCCTATACGCCGATTCAGCATTTGTTGGCTCGTGATTTTGGGGGAATGCTTGTTATGACCTCGGGCAACATCCACGATGAGCCAATCGTGACCGATGACGAAGAAGCCTATCAGCATTTGGGGCAGGTGGCGGATGCAATTCTTGGGCATAATCGTGCGATTCTTTCCCGCTATGACGATTCGGTGGTGCGTGTGCTTGCTTTAGGAAAAGATACTTCAGGGCAAGACTCATTCGCCCTCCAGTTTATCAGGCGCGCGCGTGGCTATGCACCGATGCCGCTGGCGTTGCCCGATGCAGCACACTCTGAATCTCTTTTTGCAACTGGTCCCGAACAGAAGAACACGTTTTGCATGACGCGCGGTGCGGAAGCTTTTGTGTCGCAGCATATTGGCGATATGGAAAACGCCGAGACTTTCGATGCCTGGCTTGCGGCAAAGAAACGCTACGAAGCTTTGTTTGAGATAAACCCCGAGCGCCTTGCTTGCGACCTTCATCCTGAATATCTTACGAGTAAGTGGGTACACGAACAAAAAGGCTTTGTTGCTGACGTTGCCGCTGTTGAGCCTGTTGGCAGTGAGGTTGTCGTAGCCGAAAATCGCATCATTTCCGTGCAGCACCATCATGCGCATATCGTTTCGGTTATGGCAGAGCACGACCTGAAAGAACCAACTATCGGCATCGCCTTTGACGGAACAGGCTATGGCGTTGATAAAAAGATTTGGGGTGGCGAGGTGCTCATCTGTAATATGAGCACGTTCGAGCGCTTTGCCAACTTCAGCTATGTTCCCATGCCTGGGGGAGCCGCTGCCATTAAGCACCCGCTTCGCATGGCATACGGGGTGCTTTGGGCATTTGACCTGCTTGAACATGAGGGAGCACTAAGCATCGTCAGTCGTTTGGGCGCACAAGCCACTCTGTGTTCTCAGATGATTGAAAAAACCTTAAACACACCCTTCACTTCTTCGGTCGGCAGGCTCTTTGATGCCGCTTCAGCGATACTCGACATTTGTACTGAACCTCGCTACGAAGGCGAAGGCGCCATCTTGCTTGAGGCTGCCATAGGCACGCGAACAGGGGACGATGCCTACGGGATTGACCTTCTCAAGAATGCCGCAACGAAAGAAAGCACGGCGCTCGATACGTCAGTTCTACTCCTAGACGGAGCCCCTTTGTTCAAATCCTTGCTTGACGATGTGGTGGCAGGCATTCCTGTTGCCACGATAGCGCTGCGATTCCACAATGCCTTCGTGCAGGCAATTGTTGATGTTTCCCGTATGGCAAGCATGGCATACGGCTTAGAAACCGTTGCCCTTTCAGGTGGGGTCTTTATGAACCGCTATTTGACCGAAACCTGCGTGAGCCACCTTGTGCGTGAAGGATTTACGGTCGCCATCAACCGAGAGCTACCGCCCAACGATGGCTGCATTTCATACGGGCAAGCTGTGATAGCATCAGCAAAGTAGGAAAAAGTAGAAATTTAAGCAACGAAAGAGATAGCGTATGTGTTTGGCGATACCTGCAAAGATTAGCAAGATAGATGCTGATAATTTGGCAACAGTCGACATTTTGGGTGTGACGCGCGAAGCTTCGATTGATTTAACGCCGCAAGCGCGTGTGGGCGATTATGTGTTGATACACGCTGGGTTCGCCATTGAAGTGGTGAGCGAAGAGTATGCCCAGGAAACGCTCGACCTCATCAACGAATTTCCCGAACTGGCGGCTGAGGGCATGGTTGAGGAAGCGGGAAGTGCTCCGACAGGCGGCCCTTCATTGGGCGCCCTGCTTTCCGAATAAAACACCTAAGGAAAAGGACAAAGGAAGAGCGGTGGATTTATCCCTTTTCAAAGACCCTGAACTTGCGAAGGGGCTGATAGCTTCTATTGAGGCGCTTGCTCCTGAGCAGGCAACCATCATGGAAGTGTGTGGCACTCACACGGTTGCTATTGCGCGCAACGGCATTCGAAGTCTGATGCCCAAGGCGATAAACCTTGCTTCGGGACCAGGTTGTCCCGTGTGCGTGACGGCAAATCGCGACATCGATACGGTAATCGCGCTTGCGAAAATTCCTGAAGTGATAATCACAACCTTTGGCGACATGACGCGTGTCCCTGGCTCTACCTCAAGCTTGCTCAAGGAAAAAGCCGCAGGTCATTCGATTGAGATTGTGTATTCTCCGCTCGATGCTTTGAAAATCGCGCAGGAAAATCCTGAAAAAGAAGTGGTTTTTGTCGGTGTTGGCTTTGAAACAACCACGCCTTTAGTCGCAATGGCAATCAAGCGCGCTCAAGCGCTTGCCTTAGCGAACTTTTCGGTTTTCGTGGCGCACAAAAACATGCCTGGCGCGCTTGAGGCAATCGTGAACGACCCTGCTTTGAAAGTTGATGCGCTTATTTTACCTGGTCATGTAAGCACGATTATCGGCATGGAACCGTACCGTTTCCTTGCTCAAAAATATGGCATCCCTGGGGTAATAACTGGCTTTGAGCCAGTCGACATCTTGCAAGGGCTTGCGATGATTGCGCGCCAGCTGCATGAGGGGCGTGCCGAAATTGAGATTGCTTATGCACGTGGCGTCATGAAGGAAGGCAACCCGCATGCTCGTGGGGCTATTGAAGAAGTGTTTGAAACCTGCCCTGCTACCTGGCGCGGGATTGGCGAAATCCCCGAATCGGGCTACAAGATTCGCGAGCGTTTTGCGGTGTTTGATGCGCTGAGCAAGCTGAACCCCACCGTTGAGGCGACCGTAGAGCATAAGGGCTGTCGTTGTGGGGACGTGTTGCGCGGCATTATGGAGCCTTCTGCCTGTCCACTGTTTCGCACGGTGTGTACGCCCGAAAATCCGATTGGACCATGCATGGTTTCTTCTGAGGGAAGCTGTGCTGCGTATTTTCGCTACTATTAAGCTTATTAAGACTGCATTTCGCAAACAGGCGGTGTTTTGCGAGCCAACCACCGAAAATAATCATCTTTCTGACTAAAAAACGGCTTGTTCAACGATAAAAAAGAATAAAAAATGCTATATGCTACGAAAAATATATCACTTATTTCACCAAAATCGATATTGATGGTGCTACAATACGCATACGATTCCTAAAGTGGGAACCGTCGCTATTCTAATGCAGGCGAGAGAAACTGCATTGCTGGAGCGCCTACACCTTTAATTGAGGGATTAAAAGGGTTTGGCATTCCAGCGCTGCAACAAGCCATGGCCTCGCCTTATAGCGAAACAATCATCCGGTAAGGGGGTGTTTGATGGACATTTTGTCCGACGTGGCAGTCCTGTCGCGCATTCAGTTTGCGGCTACAGCTGCCTTCCACTTCTTTTTCGTCCCACTATCCATCGGTCTTGGTCTCATCCTCGCAATCAATGAGACGCGCTATTACAAAACGCGTGATCCCAAAGATGCGGCAGCAACCAAGTTGTGGGTGAAAATCTTTACAGCTACCTTTGTGGTCGGTGTAGCCACAGGTATTACGATGGAATTTGCCTTTGGAGCTAACTGGGCGAATTATTCAAGGTTCGTAGGTGATATCTTCGGCGCGCCCCTTGCGGCAGAAGCTTTGCTATCGTTCTTCTTGGAGTCAGTTTTCTTGGGTGTTTTGGTATTCGGTCGCAAAAAGGTTTCACCGAAATTCTTCATGGTTTCCGCATGGCTTGTGTGGTTTGCCTCAATGCTTTCGGCTCTTTGGATTCTTCTTGCGAACTCTTGGATGCAAACACCTGCTGGTGCAGAATTACAAGGTGGCAGAGCAGTTCTCGTTGACTTCTTTGCTGCAGCTCTTAATCCCTCACTTTTCGCCCGTTATACGCATACGGTTAACGCCGTGCTTATCATGGGTGCCTTCTTTGCTATGTCAGTTGCTGCCTGGTTCTTCATCAAGAACCGCAATGAAGGTTTTGCGCTGAAAACAATGCGCATTGGCGCTACGGTAGCAATCGTTACCAGCTGCCTCATGCTTGTTTTCGCTCATGCTTCAGGCGTCGTTGTTGCTAACGAACAACCGACCAAGATGGCGATGATGGAAGGTGCGTACGAAACTGAGGCATCCCCGCTGTATCTCTTTGGCTGGGTTGATGAGGCAAACGGAACAACAAGTGGTCTGAAGATTCCTGGCGCCACCAGCTTCCTGGCAACAGGCGACTGGAACGCAGCGCTCCCTGGTCTTAACGATCTTGCACAAGACCCGCGCTATGGAGGAAACTTCAAACCTGAAGAACTTCCCGTTAACCTCGTGTTCCAAACCTATCACATCATGCTTGCAATGTATCTGCTGATTTTGCTGAGCGCTATTCTTGCTATCATCTTCAGCTTTGGTAAGGGCAAGATCAAGGACATGAAGTGGCTGCAACGCCTGCTCTTCATCGCTCCTGTGTTCCCGTTCCTTGCTATTCAAACAGGTTGGATTACTGCAGAAGTTGGACGTCAGCCATGGGTTGTCTATCCTGGAACAAGCAGTCCTGCTGGCGTAAGCCAGTTAACCAGTGACGGAATCTCTATGTCGCTTTCAAGCGTTGAACTCTTGATTACGTTGCTGTTGTTCCTCGTGGTTTACACATTCCTGTTCGTTGCGTGGGCTCGTATGATGTCACGCTTCATCAAGGCAGGCCCGCTTGCAGAAGATGAAGTTGTAGCTGAATTGAAGGGTGGTGAATAGCCGTGGAAGGTATTACCTTATTTAGCGGACTTTGGTTCGTTCTGGTCGCAGTCTTAATTGCAGGATATTTCATTCTTGACGGATTCGACCTTGGTGCCGGCGTTCTCTATCCCTTTATTGCAAAGACCAAAACGGAAAAGGCAATCGTGCGCAGGAGCATTGGTCCTGTGTGGGACGGCAACGAAGTATGGTTGATTACTGCTGGTGGTGCTCTGTTCGCAGCGTTCCCGCCTGCTTATGCAACAACATTCTCAGGTTTTTACCTGGCAGTTATGCTCGTGTTGTTCGGCTTGATTGTTCGTGCAGTTTCGCTTGAGTATCGCGTTCATGACGACAAATGGGGCGGAGCTTGGAATGCATGCTTCTTTATTGGCTCACTCCTTCCGGCGCTTTTGTTCGGCGTTGCAATCGGTAATGTTTTTGCTGGTATTCCGATGAATTCTAACGGCGACTACACAGGTATTCCGCTTCTTGGACTCGTGACTCCGTTTACCCTGGCAACAGGCGTGCTCGGTCTCTTGATGTTCATGTCTGCAGGTGCTACCTGGATTGCCCAAAAGGCTCCGAAGCCCTCTGACATTCAGGCTCGTGCTGCAAAGCTGCGTATTCCTTTGCAAATCATCACCCTGGTTGTCTTCTTGGCTGTAACAGTTCTTGCTCTCTTTGTTGTTAATCCTCCGATGATGGCAGAACTTGCTATCGTTCGCTATGCGCTTGCAGCACTGTTCTTGGTAGTGCTCATCGCTGCTATCTTCTTCGGAAAGAAAGGCAACGACCTGTGGGCATTCCTGACTCAGTCAGCTTCAGCATTCGTGTTGGTTCTTCTGTTTGCGGCATCGATGTTCCCGAACTTCGTTAACGCTACCGAAGGAACAGCTATTACGATTGCAAATGCAGCAAACTCCGAATACACGCTTATGTGGATGACTATCATCACCTGCATCGGCCTGCCTTTGGTTTTGTTCTACCACTTCATCATTTATCGCACCTTCCGTGGCCGCTTGGGCGACGAGGACTTGGATTACTAAATTTTCAAGTTTGCGATAGTTTGACGAACGATTTGATGGGCTGCTTGTTGTTATTAAAAGCAGCCCATCTTTTTTGTTGAGAGAAACCTAGGCACCCAATCTTGCCGCTTGTGCACTTTCCCTCACGTACGATAAGTACGCTCGGTCGTGCGGCGCGACAATCTTGAGCACCGAGGTTCCTCTCAACCTTGTTTACGCTACGCTCAAACATCATGTCAATTCAAGCCATCACAGAAACCCTCGCTGACTTTACCAGCCCCTCGTCATTGTGGGCTTGACCCACAATCTTCGTCGCAATCTTCGTGTCGCTTTTCCAGAAATGTTTCACGTGAAACATTTGTACGCTTTTCCCCTTCGTCATTGCGAGGCGCAAGCCGAAGCAATCCAGGCAACAAGCTTAAGCCTTTCGGTTCTTTCCAAGGCGTAATCTTGCCGCTTGTGCACTTTCCCTTTAGGTACAATAGACTTGATGAAAAAGGAATGCGAGAAGGGCAGGAGAGCTCATGCGCTTTGTGTCGTGGAACGTAAACGGGTTGCGGGCAGTTCTCAATAAAGGTTTTGAGGAAAACTTCGGCACTCTTGATGCCGATATTTTTGCCCTGCAAGAAATAAAACTACAAGCGGGACAGCTTGATCTCGATTTGCCTGGATACCATACTTTCTGGAGCTATGCCGAAAAGAAGGGCTATTCAGGTACGGCGGTTTTTTCAAAACAGGAGCCCTTGCAAGTGCTTCACGGCTTGGGAATGGAGCATCTTGACACTGAAGGGCGTATTTGCGCACTTGAGTTTCCCAAGTTTTGGTTCGTGAATGTCTATACCCCTAACGCGCAGCATGAATTAGCACGCATCAATCATCGCATGGAATGGGACGACGCGTTTCGTGAGTTTTGCCAAGGGCTTGAAGTGGGAAGCCTGCCACAAGGCGCGCAGAGCGCACAGGCGAAACCTGTGGTGATGTGTGGGGACTTTAACGTTGCCCATAACGAAATAGACCTAAAAAACCCTGGTCCGAATCGGGGCAATGCGGGTTTTTCCGACGAAGAGCGCGGGAAATTTACCGAATTGGTGGACGCAGGATTTACCGACACGTTTCGCCACCTTTATCCCGACCTTGCAGGAGCCTATTCGTGGTGGAGCTATCGGGCGAATGCCCGCGCCAACAACACTGGATGGCGCATCGACTATTTCCTGGTGAGCGATGCTTTGAAGCCGCATGTTGAAGACGCCTGCATTTATAGCGAAGTGAAAGGAAGCGACCACTGTCCCGTGTCTCTTGAAATCGCCCTCTAGTACCCGCTCTTTGCGTATTGTCTAATTTCATAAGGGTGTATGGCTTCTCGGTTATGAACTCGTGCTATGATGGGCTATCCTGACAGAATGGACGGTTATGGACACAGCAAAAATTGAACAAGGGGTACGGCTTATCCTTGAGGGAATCGGGGAGGATCCGCAGCGCGAAGGGCTGTTGAAAACTCCGCATCGTGTTGCAAAGATGTATGAGGAAATATTTGCAGGGATGAACGAAGATCCTCGGCAGCATTTCGAAACCACCTTTGACGAGCATCATGAAGAAATGATTATCGTGCGTGACATGGCGTTTTATTCTTTGTGCGAGCATCATCTGGTTCCTTTTTTCGGCAAGGCTCACATTGCCTATATCCCGCGGGTTGACGGTCGCATTTGTGGGCTTTCGAAACTTGCTCGCTTGGTGGACGTCTATTCCAGACGCCCTCAGGTGCAAGAGCGCCTGACCTCGCAAATTGCCGACATGTTAGTCGAACAACTTGAGCCACAGGGAGTCATTGTAGTAATGGAAGCCGAGCATATGTGCATGAGCATGCGCGGCGTAAAAAAACCAGGTTCGAAAACCACCACGAGTGCGGTACGCGGCTTATTCGAGCGCAATCACGCAACGCGCACGGAAGCGCTTTCGCTTATCCTTAACCGCTAACTAAAGCGCGATAACAGGCTTAAGCGTTTACGCAACGATACAAGGGAGTTGGGAAAGGGAGGAACTACCTTATGAAATGCGTCATCTCGGTCTTGGGAAAAGACAGAAGCGGAATTGTAGCAGCGGTGTCGGGTGTTCTTGCGGATAAGGGTGCCAATATTGACGATATCAGGCAAACAATTCTTGATGATAAGATTTTTTCGATGACCATGTTGGTAAGTCTTGACGTGGAAAAAGCCGATTTCAACATCGTACAAGAAGCGCTTGGCGCTGTTGGTGAAGAAATCGGGATGCAAATAGTTATCCAGCGCGAAGACGTGTTTAACTACATGTATAACGTGTAGTAGCCGCCGTGAAAGTAAGTGTTTTAAGAGTCGTGGGAGATGTGAAATGACCAAGATTTTTTCGTTCACCCAGCCGATTGAGACCGACATTGTCGATGCGTTTTGCGTGCTGCAAAAAGGTTTTACCGACCAATTCGTCTACTACGACAAGAATCAAAAAACTCGCTTTATGGGGCTGGGGCGCTGCATTGCCTTACGTTCGCTTCATGAAGTGGAAAGCGTTTTGCAGGGCGAGACTGCCGAAGAACCCGTGTTTTTTTCCTTCAATCGTTTCGATGCGGAAAATCCCAAACCGCTCGATGAAATTCAACAAGCCTTCCCGCGCCTAAAGCTGCTTCTTCCCGAAGTGGTGCTTATTGAAAATGAAGCGGGCAGGTTTTTGCAAATCAATTCACTGGGACCAGTTTACGCGGGGCGTATCGAACGTTTCGCACGCCAAGCAACTCAAGGGGGGCAGCGCTCACGCGTAAGCATTCCTTATGTGATTGAAACGGATTCACGACAGGATTGGGGCGAAGCGATGAATGCTGCGCTTGCCGCAATCGAGGCACAGCGCGTCAAGAAAGTGGTTCTTTCGCGTCGTGTAAAGCTGGCTGCGCAAACCCCGTTTTCATCTAAGGATCTTTTGGTCAACCTAATTGACGGTTCATCTCGTGGCGTGGTGTTGCTGTATCGCTACGGCGACGTGTTCTTTTGCGGCTGTACGCCTGAATTACTGGTTCGAAAACGCGGTAGCGCGATTGAAAGCATGTGTCTTGCAGGAACGATTGCGGCAGGCACTTTTGAAGAAGAACGCGCTCGTTTGGCGAACGTGCTTCTTCAAGACGAAAAAAACCTGCGCGAACACGCCTATGTTGTTGATTTTATCCGCGAGGTTTTCTTGCGCAATTGCCACGATGTGGACATCGCACAGCACCCCGAAATCTTGGCACTTCAGCATGTGCAGCACCTTTCTACGCCTGTTCATGCTCAGGTAAGAGAAGGTGTTAGCTTAAACAACCTAGTTAGACAGTTGCATCCGACCCCTGCCCTTGCGGGCACCCCCGTTGGTGAAGCACTCATGCTTATTCGCCACATTGAAAGCTATAATCGAGGGTTTTTCGGGGGAGCTTGCGGTTATGTGAATGCGGCGGGGGATGGTGAATTTTCTGTGGGCTTGCGCACGGGGGTGTTTGACGGCGAAATCGGGTGGCTGTATGCAGGGTGTGGTATTGTGGCAGAAAGCGATGCGGATTCAGAGTTTAGCGAGATAGACATGAAGCTTAAGACTATCCTAAGCGCGTTTGAGGGAAAGGTCTAGCGGTTTGTAGCTTCGATGGCTCGAATTCTGATTGAGCCACAAGACGCTAAACCAAAAGACCTATACGGGAAAGGAAAACCGCCATGTCCGAGACTATCAATATCTTCGACACCTTTGACACGCCGACAAAATCGGCACTGTTCATTTCGGCATTTTTCGACGAATTAACCTATTGCGGTGTGCGCGATGTTGTGGTGAGCCCTGGGTCGCGCTCCACGCCTCTTGCCATGCTGGCGCACGAAAGCGCGCTTAATCTTGTTGTGGACATAGATGAGAGAGGAGCGGCTTTTCTTGCCTTGGGCTTGGCGAAGGCAAGTGGGCGCCCCGTGGCACTTATCTGCACATCGGGCACGGCGGTTGCAAACTACTATCCAGCGATTCTTGAGGCCGAGGCTTCCCGCGTTCCCCTTATTGTGCTGAGTGCCGACAGACCCCTCAGGTTGCAAAACCTTGGTGCGCCCCAGACGTGTGACCAGGTAAAAATATACGGCAGCCACGTGCGCCATTTCCAGCAAATGCCGCTGCCAGGGGCACGCCCCAAAGAGATAGCCTTTGCGCGCCAAATGGCGCTGGTTGCTTTTACAAAAGCGGTAGGTTCGGAAGTGGGCACCACTGATGAGGGTAGGGCGTGGTATGGCTGCATTAGTAACGCTGGACCAGTTCATCTGAATTTCCCTTTTGAGGAGCCCTTGAAGCCAAACATGCAGGCAGAAGGTCTTTTTGCGTATGGGAGAAATGCCTTCGTGGCTCATCGCAACTACGGGTATCTTTCTGCCAATTCAAAGCCCAGCGCAGAAACCATAGAGGCGGTTTTCAGGCTTATGGACGGGAAGCGTACGCTGGTCTGTTGTGGTGAGGGCAGCTTTACGAACAGCGAGGAAGCGGCGAAATTGCTTGATTGGGCGCGTGCCTATCAGCTGCCGCTGTTTGCCGACCCACTCAGCAACCTGAGATGTATTCCTGACCCTCTTGTTATCGACAACTACGACAAGATAGTGGGCGACCCCGATTTCGATGATCTTGATTTTGAGGTAGTTATTCGCTTCGGGCGTTATCCTGTTTCTAAATTCTGTACCTCGAAAATCGCTGAGAACGACCATATCCAAATCGTGGTTGATACGTTTGAGACGCGGGACTTCAATGCAACAACCGACTTCTTTGTACCCACAACACCAGCGGCGTTCGTGGAAACATTCTTGCAGCATGCGATTGCGCCGCAAGAAGAAGCGCTTCATATACAGAAGGAATACGCGGAAGCCTGGATTATTCGAAACGACGCGGAAGCGTGGCGAATTATCGAATCATCGCAGGTGGAAAGTGGGTTTGAGGGCACTTTTGTTCACCAACTGATGGAACTTGCTCCCGAAGGTTCGTGTTTGTTCGCGGCAAATTCTATGGCAATTCGCCTGGTTGATACCTTCTATTTGAAAAACGCTAAGCGCCTTGACCTATTTTGTAATCGTGGACTAAACGGCATTGACGGAACGCTTTCTTCAGCCATCGGAGCTGCCCAATACTACGAACAAACCACCTTGCTTCTGGGAGATTTGGCGCTCATCCACGACATGAATGCGCTGGCTCTTCAGCGTGAACTTATGCGCAATGCAACAGAGGACGGCAAGGATGCTGAAAAGAAGATACCAGGAATCGTGATTGTTGTTCTTAACAACGAGGGCGGTGCCATTTTTGACATGTTGCCGCAAAAATCCGATGAACCTTATTTCGAGCGGCTGTTCACCACGCCGCAAAAGATAGATTTTTCTCAAATTGCAAGCGGTTTCGCTATTCCCTTCTGTCGCGTATCCACGAGTGACGAATTCGAAAAGGAGTATCGCTCTTCGTGCGGAAAGCCAGGCTTGCACCTTATTGAAATAACGATTGAGCCAGGGAAGCTCAAGGAATACTATGGCGATTTTCTCTCATAGAGGCATTCACTACCATATTGCTGAATGGGGAGATCGCCGCAATCCGCCGCTCATTTTGCTCCATGGATTTTCGGAAAGTTCTGCTACCTGGAGCGACATTGCACCGCGGTTAGCTGAAAACCGTTTCGTGATTGCTCCTGACCTCATTGGGCACGGCAAAAGCGACCGTTCCAACGAACCGGCTTCCTTTGAAATGGCAGCTTTGTTGGGGTGGCTTTCGGCACTGCTTCGCTGGCTGTGGGTTGACTGCGCTGATTTTGTAGGCTATTCGATGGGCGGACGCATTGCCCTTATGTATGCGTGTACGCAGCCTCATCGGGTATCGTCCCTTGTTTTGGAAAGCACGGGCTTGGGACCTAGAACCGAACCACAGCACCAAGCGATGCTCAAACGCGATTTGGATACCATCAGTTTCTTAATGCAAAGTGACAGCGAACAGTTTGCGGATTTTTGGGAAAGCCAAGCCCTTTTCGAAACGCAAAAACAACTCCCCGAAGAAGTGCGGGCAAAGATTCGTGCTATGCGTGTGGCGAACGACCCGCATGCTCTTGCGTTGATGATTCGGGGCACGGGGCACCACACCATGCCTGACCTTTCGCAAAAGATTACCTCGTTGCCTATGAAAATTCTCTATATTGCAGGAATTCTCGATAGACGTTATTTGAAAATTGCCGAAACGCTTCAACGGAAACGGGGAATATCTGCGCTGCTTCTCAACACAGGACACAACGCGCATCTGGAAGCGCCCGAGCCGTATATCGGACAAGTGAAGAAGTTCTTAGAATCATCGCCCTTGCATGAGTATCGCCTCAAATAACGCTACTATAAGAGGTAACAAAACAAGGGGAAAATGAGCGCTCCTTGCAGACGTCTTGCAGACATCTTGCAGGCGGTGCGCTCGAAAAGCAGCAAACGCAACGCAAAAGCGACACGCACGAGAAAGGAATACCCTATGAGCACCGTTATCTGGGAAGCGGGGAAAACCTACGAAGAAATTATCTACGAAACCTTTGAAGGAATCGCAAAAATAAGCATTAATCGTCCCGAGCGACGCAACGCTTTTACGCCGCTTACCGTAACCGAACTCTATGACGCTTTTACTCTTGCGCGCGACGATGCGCGCATTGGTGTCATTATCCTAACTGGAGCCAATCATGACGGCAGTCCTGAAGACCAGGCGTTTTGTTCGGGTGGAGACCAAAAGATTCGTGGTGTGGGGGGCTATGTCGGGCAGGATAATATTCCGCGGCTTAACGTGTTAGATTTGCAGCGCTTGATTCGCGTTGTGCCCAAGCCCGTGATTGCGATGGTGAACGGGTATGCGATAGGCGGTGGGCATGTACTTCATCTGCTGTGCGATTTGTCGCTTGCGGCACAAACGGCAAAATTCGGGCAGACTGGTCCTCGTGTTGGCAGCTTCGATGCGGGGTATGGCGCAGGGTATTTGGCAGCGATTGTCGGACAGAAAAAAGCGCGTGAAATCTGGTATCTTTGCAGACAGTATTCTGCGGCAGAAGCGCTTGAAATGGGCATGGTAAACAAGGTGGTTGCCTTCGATGAACTCGAAGCCGAATGTGTTTCGTGGGCGCAAGAAATGCTTGCTATGTCGCCAACGGCGCTGCGTTTTATGAAGGCATCTTTCAATGCGGCAACAGATGGTCTTGCTGGTATCCAACAACTTAGCGGCGATGCTACACTGTTGTATTATACGACCGCCGAAGCGCAAGAAGGGCGCGATGCTTTTAAGGAAAAAAGAGAACCCGACTTCGGTCGTTTCCCTAAATTTCCCTAAGAAATCTTGAGGATTTTTCGCTATAAAGGTCTGTGTGAGGTGCGTAGGCTTTTCATATAAACAGCGAGTAGAGAGTAGAAAACAGAGCGCGACAAGAGCAGCAAGCAAGAGCAGCGAGGAGAGAACAGAGAGTAGCGGATATGTTAGCTGAATTTGAACGCCTTGCAAAACAGTGCCCGCAAGACCCATGTTTTTATTTCATTGATGACGATGGTCGCATGAGCGCGTATTCGTTTGAAGAGGTGCGCGCGCGTTCAGCGGTGCTTGCCTTTCAGCTTCAAAAAGAAGGGGTTACGCGCAAAAGTTACGTTTCGGTTGATATGGCAAATTGCCCTCACTTCATCTTTCTTATTTTGGCTGCTGCCTACGGGGGATTTTCGCTGGTGGTGCTTAATCACCGCCTGACAGAAGAAGAAAAAACTGCGCGTCTTTTTGAATTGAAAATCATGCGTAATTTTCGTGTTGCGCTGCACTTAGACGAACAGCGGGTTGAACACCTGCTTACCAAAGCAAATTTCTTGAGCCCCGATTCAGCTGAAGAACCCGGCGACTCCCGAGAAAAACGCAGTTTTTTCCGCACCAAGAAAACGCCCTTTGCGGTACAAGAATCTCGGGAAAGAAGCGAGGTGTTCCATTGGCTTGAGCAGGGCGTGGCTTTTTTTGAAAAGAGTGCGTCTGCGCTGGTTTTGTTTACTTCGGGAAGTGCTGGGCGTCCGAAAGCAGCCTCCCTTACCTGGAATAACCTTTGCGGTTCGGCTAAAGCCACCAACACAGTGTTGGGCACGTTCGGGCAAGGAATGTGGCAAGTAGCATTGCCGCTTTTCCATATCGGGGGCTTTCAGATTGTCGTGCGCTCCATCTTAAACGCCACACCCTTCATGCTCTATCATCACTTTGATGCTGAGCGCATCCTTGATGATGCAGTTTCTTATGGAGCAAGCCATATCTCGGTTGTTGATAAGATGTTGCAAGATTTTCTCGCGACCGAACAGCCCGAACGCTTGCAGAGCTATCGCTGCATTTTGCTGGGGGGAGCGATTCCAAACCCCGTAACGCTTCAGCGTGCACGCGAGGCAGACATTCGGCTCTATATCAGTTATGGCATGACGGAAACGGCAAGCATGATTGCTGCCAACTTTGCAGGCATTGGCTATAACGGAAGTTGTACCTTGTTGCCTGGGTATGAAGCGCAAATTATTTCACCTGACGAAGAAGGCATCGGGCAGCTTGCGGTGCGGGGGCCAGGCGTTTTTGACGGCTACCTCAATTCGCGGGCAGCTTTTACGGTCGATGGATTTTTTCTTACGGGTGATTCCGCGTCGATGCGCTCTCAAAAAATCACGGTGCAAGAACGCATTAACGATATGTTTGTTTCAGGGGGAGAAAACATCTATCCAGCAGAGATAGAAGATAAGCTGCTGAGGATTCCTCAGGTTTCGGATGCATTTGTGTTTGGTGTCGAGGACGAGGTGTGGGGCAAGCGCCCTGTGGCGCTGCTCGAACGAAGCATTGCAGCAGCGGCCGAAACAGAAAACGACAGCGCGGATGTAGGTTCTTCAAAAGCTCTCGACACAGAAAAAGCGAACGCTTCGGCGGGTTTCGATGGAGCAGAAAATACCTGTTCGGGTCAGGCTTTTGCGGTTGAGGTGCGAAAAAGTCTTGAATCGCGTTTGGCAAAAATTTATCGCCCGCATCATATTTGCGTGATGGACGCCTTCCCACGAACAGGGATAGGTAAGCCCGACCGTAGAATGCTCAAACAGCGCTATGAAGAGCGGCTGGAAATACACGAAGTGCGTCTATATCGTATAAGGCAGCAGTTTAAAACACCTATCACCACAGCAAAAACCACACTACGCTTTCGGGAGTCAATTATCGTTGAAGTTATTGACTGGGCAGGACGTAGCGGGCTTGGAGAATGCGTTGCGTTTCCTACCGATTGGTATCTTCCTGAAACATTGGAGCAAGATGAGGCTGTCCTGAAAAACTATCTGGTTCCTCTCGTGCTCGACCAGGTATATCTTCACCCACGAGAAGTTTCGCTGTGCTTTGATGAATGCGACGGTGCAGCGGCATATCCCTTGGCTAAGGCTGCGCTCGAACCAGCATTTTGGGATTTATATGGCAAGATTGTTGAAAAACCGCTGTGGCAGCTGCTCAACGAGGAAATCAAAAGCGATGCAGTTTCCTCTTTGGCGTTTGTTGCACCCAAAAAAGAATCGTTGGACGACGATGGGGGCAGCGCAGAAAAGGTTGCGGTTCGGGCAGGACTGGTTTTAGGGATTCTCCCCGTTGAAAAAACACTTGAAGCAGTTCAAAACGCTGTTGATGAGGGCTATTCGCGCGTGAAACTTAAAGTGAAACCAGGGGATGATCTTGTTCGGGTAACGGCAGTGCGCGAAGCGTTTCCTGCTATCACGCTTATGCTTGATGCTAACCAATCCTATGTTGAACAAGAATTCGCAACCCTGCGAGCCTTTGATGAACTGGACATTTGCTGTATTGAAGAGCCGCTTGACCCTGGGCGCTCACCAAAAGTTGGACCAACGGGGCTTTTTGCGCGGCTTGCTCGCTTGCAGAAAAATATGAAAACACCTATTTGCCTTGATGAATCGGTTGTCAATGCGCTCGACCTCAATCAGGCTTTGTCTTTCCCAGGGCTGCGGTCATACGCGCTTAAAATTGCGAAGCTAGGTGGGGTAACACCTGCGCTTGCGATGTATAAGCATCTGCAAATACACAAAGCGCAGGTTTGGATGGGCGGAATGTATGATACGGGCGTTTCAAAATATCTTCATGCGGCTTTTGAAACCTTGCCCGACATTACCCCTGAAGGAGACCTTTCGTCCTCGTCAAACTATTTTGAACATGACTTGTGCGATCCGCCGTTTGAGGTAAAAGAGGGGATGGTCGTGTTGAATACGGAAGGTCACGAAAAGGGTCTTGGCTGCGTACTTAACTACGAAACGCTCAACAAGATACTCATCGACCACCGAAGCTACGCCCGCTAAAAAGAGCAAGAATCACGGTGTGAGTGCCCAAAGATTGGGGCTACAAATATGATATTCTTATAGTCTCAATACTTAACAAATCGGAGATTTGCATGTCGAGGGAAAAAATAAAAATAATTCCGCTTATTCCACCTTTTAGGATGCTCGGCTTGTCGTTTGTTTTGGCTTGGAATAGCTGTGTTTTTCTTTCGCCCGTGGTGTTCTCGCAAGGTTTCGAACCGCTTTATAGCATTGAAAATGCACGCTTCTTTTTCTTCGCGGCGCTTATTATCACCTTCCTCATATTTGCTGTTTTCAAAAAGAGGATGAGAGAGCTTTTTGACTATCGGAGCGCTCGAGTCGCTGCGCCCTTGTTGCTCTTTGTCGGTACTGCGCTCATTGTGCTGGGCAGCTACGGCAATTATCCTGCCGCTGCAGCATTGTTTTTGGTACGGGTTAGCTCTTTCACTGCGGGAATAGCCAGTTCATTGTTCATGCTTTTGTGGGGCTGCTATTATAGTTCACTTCCTGAAAAAAATAGCAAAACCGTCATTCCTCTTTCGGTGTTGCTTTCTGTTTTGTACTATCTTGCCATTACCAGCGTTGGGCAACTTCTAGGCACTGTTCTTCTTTTTACCTTGCCGCTTTTTTCGGCCCTTACGCTGTGGCTTGGACGCATTAATCTTGCCAAGGATGCAGGTGTTGAAGAAAAGGACATTTCTGACTCGAAAACAGCGGCCTTGGCGCAGGGGGATAATTCCTTCGACAAAGACAATTCCGGGAACACGAAAATCAACATTCCTTGGCCCTCTGCCATTGTCACGTCGTTGCTTTGGGTAAGCTTTGGAGTTATGTGGGCAATTTGGATTAGCACCTTTATGTACGTTGAAGCGTTTGAGCGAACAACCCTCGTTGTTGTTCTCAGCGTTGCGATAGCTCTTTTAGCACTCATCTTGTTTGTCGTCGTCTTTGCGCGCCAAGTTGATTTTACCAATGTGTTTTGGTGGGCAGTTCCTCTAATTGTCATAGGGTTTACTTTTGTTCCGTATGTTGATTCTGGCTGGAGGATTCTTGCAAGCTGCTGTATCTTCATGGCAAAACCTATGATGGAAATGCAGATCTGGACTCACTTCGCTTCTATTTCTGGAAAAGGTAAGGCGTCAGCCACGCAGCTGTTTAGCGTTGGCTTGCTCGCTCTTTGTTTCGGAGAACTGATTGGGTCAATATTTGGAATTATCGCCCTGACCCAGTCTAACGGAGAAGGGCTTTTGTCAATTTCGCTCGTGGTTGTCAACATTATTGTTTTCTCGCTGCTTGCTATGATGTTTGTGGTTAATCGAGTTAAACAGGAAAAACGCAAAGAAACCGTGTTGCCGCAATCCTCGCGTGCCCCCCACAAAGACACCTGCCAAAAGATTGCAGAACAATATAAATTAACGGCACGTGAAACAGAAATACTTATTCTTTTGGCTAAGGGGCGAAACAGACCCTACATCGAAAAGGCTTTGCATATTTCTCACAATACCATCAACACCCACACCCGTCACATATACGAAAAAATGAACATCCACTCACGCCAAGAGTTTATAGATTTTTTTGAGGTTATGAAAGCAGAAAACTCTTAGTCTGCATCGGGTTTCTTTTTGGGCAGCACGGGAAAAGATACTGCGTGAACTGGGCAAACATCGGAACAATCTCGACATTTTGAACAATCAGCAAGAGTCTTTGTTGTTTGTGTCGCTCGGATATCAATATGTTCTTTGCATACCTGATAACAGTGCGAACATTCTGTTCGACCCGATAAACTGAGACAGGCTTCTGCGTCGATATGGGGTCTGAAGAACCGATTTCCACGCGAGATCAGTGCATAGAGCGCGCCGAGAGGGCAGATTTTCGAACACCACCGTCTGAAGAAAAGCAACTCAAGAACGAGAAAGACGGGAATAAAAAGGAAAGTCAGCCCCAACGAGGCTCCTCCCGTAATAAGGTAGACGATTCCTGCAATGAGTGCAAAGGTAAGACCTAGGGGGCACACGAGACAAAACACAGGAAACCCAGCGAAAAGAGAGGCGCCAAGCACTCCAACGAGAGTCAGAAGGCGCGTGTCTAGTCTCGCGCGCTTTGGCACCTCTGTGTCTATCGCCTCTGTATCAGCTGGGGTGTTTTTTGGAAAAAACTTGTTCGTTATGCGAGCTAAAAGACGTTGCGTCAAAGGGAAAGGGCATATCCAGGCGCAAAAGACTTTCCCTAAAACAATCGTAATCAACAAGACACCAAGGAAAACAACGAATGCGCGCGGTATAAATAATCGAGAGGCAAAGAAGGTTTCTAAATATCCCAGAGGGCACAGTGCTATCAGTTCTCCTATGCCAAGTGCGCTGTATGAGCCCCAATCAGTATGCAGAACAAGGCCCACGATGACGATTATCAGCACGAGCGAAATGCTGATTGTTCGAAGTAGTGCGCCTTTTGTCAGCCACTTTTTCATACGGAATCCAACCTTGCTCCGTTAGGAACCACCGTAACGGCTCTCATAATCTCGCCCGTTTTTGAAACATATTCCTCGGGACAATAAAACTCACAAGCGCCGCAACCATTGCAGCGATTCTCGGTAAGAAAGGCATATCCGTTGTCGTCAAGTTCAATCGCAAAATAGGGACAAGCCTTCTTACAGACATCGCAGTGTTGTGGGCAGAAATCGGTATTGATTTTGGCTAAGCCAATGGAAAAGGTTCGTACTTCTTTCGAATAGCCTGTTTCTTTGTTAAGAGTGAAAGCAGGATTGAGTTTGAGTGTTCCCAGTGCTGCAGTAGGGCATACCACGACGCACTGCGGAGGGAGAGGGGTTTTGAGCCCTCCTGCATCGTGGCAAAAATTACAATAACTTTTTCGGAAGTTGAGCCAAGGCGTTCTCAGCTCAAGCAAGCCCCCAAAAAGAACAGGTTCAATAACTCGTTGCGGGCAAGCTTCAACGCAGCGGTTGCAGCGAACACAAAGGGAAAGAAAGCGTTTTTCAGTTTGGGCACCTGGAGGTCTGCAGAGCAGTTTTTTCACTCTGAAATTCAGAGCTCCTGTTAGAACAGCAACAGCAGCTATGCCTGAAGCAATAAACTCTCGTCGTGTTATCTTGCCACCTTTAAGCATCTTGTCCCCTGTTTATTGTTGGACAAAAACAGTATCTCAAACAGCAAGAATGTTGACACATTCCTCAATAAGCAAAACGTCCTCCACAATGAAACTTTCTAAAAGATCTGCCAACGCTACAAAGTATGGTTGGTTTGTTTCGGTGCGAATTTTTGTAGCAAAAGAACCAACCCATTTTGAAAGGTGGTTAGAAAGGAAGGTCTTTTGATCTTGAATATTTTTTTGTACCGAAAAAATATCGAGCTTTTCCGCATCAAGCAAGGCCGCAAGGTTGTTGCAAAGCTCACGCATAAATTCAAGTTCGAAACCAATATGATCATCGGGTTCTTGACCTTGTGCAAGAATCTCAAACCCAGCGTTTCGATAACACTCTCGAACATTCATAGTAACGTCAGAGAACATACGTCGGGGACTACCTCGATAGATGGACTCATAAGGTGCGGCTTTCTTTGGGCGAGGACCCAAAAACAAGCGGGCATATTCGGCACGAAGGCTACCAGCAAGTTCCTTGAAGTCGACATCTTTTAGGGAAGAAAGGAATGCGAGAAACGCCCGTTCCCCTTCGAAAATCATATCGTTAGAACAAGCGGCGGATGTTGAGGTGTAGAGTTCTTCGAGTTCGGCACTGTTTTGCTCCTTGATAAAGAGTGTCGAAAGAAGGTGGTAGAGACCTTTTCTGTACGCGGTCATTTCTTTGAGGTATTCACGGTCCTCGCTGGAGATTTGCTGATGGGTCATTCTGTTCACACTTTCCAATGTTTTTAAATCATAACGGTTAAGCGATAGTTTTCAGGTAATCAGTTTAGCCTATTCTCGCTCAATGGTCTTGGCAGCACGCGGCAAATCAGCTGTTGCGCTCAGTATATGCGGCAACATATTGATTAACAATTTGTTGCCGCATTCGGAGGAGTTCCAACACTGCGCTTGCAGGCAAGAGTACATATTTTGGTGATACCTACAAGCAGGTATGTTGGCCATCAAAGTTGTTAAATAGACTTAACCATCCTTGCAATTAGATCGGAATAAACCGAGTGCTTGGTCCTGTGGGCTCTATCGTAAAACCAACGCCCTCTTGAACACCGCCAGCGGCCTCGTTTTCTTCAAGGGTTCCAACGGTTAGAACCTTGAGCGGACAAGACAGCACACACGCTGGTTCATCATCGTTATCAAGGCGAGCAACGCATAAGTCGCATTTGATGATTTTTCCCGTGTCGGCGTTTTCTTTGCAGGCTCCATACGGGCATAGATTAACGCAAATCATGCAGCCAGTGCACACCTCAAGGTCATGCGTTACAATTCCGTCGTCCTCGCGCTTTTGGAGTGCACCAACAGGGCATCCTGCTAGGCAAGCTGGTGCTTCACAATGATTGCAGGCAAGGGATATGAAAGGGCCTATGAGCTTGTGGTCTGCGTTATCTGCAACACGGGGATAGAGCCCCACTGCTGTTTGATTGCGAACTTGACAAGCCATCTGACACGCTTGAC
The DNA here is from genome assembly GCA_009782615.1 of Eggerthellaceae bacterium. Classification (GTDB taxonomy): domain Bacteria; phylum Actinomycetota; class Coriobacteriia; order Coriobacteriales; family Eggerthellaceae; genus WRIS01. The sequence goes on from WRIS01000005.1 coordinate 44,422, forward strand.
AGCCAATACAGTATTTTTGCTCAAAGAGAAAACCAATCTGTGACATTTCAGTACCTCTTTCTTTAGTAAATAGCCCTTAGCCCTTTTCAATCTGGACAAGGTTAGATTGCTGACTTGCTCCATAGCCGAAGTCGGCAATATGGGACGGCGTTGTTGCGTTTGCGTTTTGTCTGCCGTTGTCGAATTTTGACCAAACGCTCTTAAGTACCACAGCGGTTCCTGCGCGCACATAACCTGGCTCTATTCTCACCGTACGCGTAAAATCACCGCGATCGTTAAAGATGCGAGCCGAATCTCCTTCGGCTAATCCGCGCGCAGCGGCATCGTCGGGATGCAGGTAAACATAGGGCTCTCCAAAGGTGTATCGGGTGTCGGGCATGTTGTGGAAGTTGCCGTTCAACATGCTCTTTGTGTTGCAAGAAATCAAAGAAAGCGGGAATCGTGCATACAGTTCTGGATCGCCATCGTAGCTCTCGCGGTCGGGTACATATTCTGCCACCCGTGTTGCGTGCCCCCACTCAACCATGCTGTCCGACGCAAATTCAATCTTGCCCGAAGGGGTTCCAAATCCATCTTTGAGTTCGGCGGCATAAGGCGTGTTGTAGGTAACCTTTATAAAATTATCCTTTTTCAAAGAGTCGTAGGTTACGCCGCGATACCCTGAAAAACCGCTTGCGAAAGCTGTGTCAACAATTTCTTGGAAGGTCGCATCAAACGCGGCATCGGTGTAGCCCATTGCCTTTGCAAGAAGCTGAGAGGTTTCCAGATTTGTTTTGCATTCGCCCATTGGCTCAAGGATTGCATTGTTCATGAGTAGATACAGGGAATGGTAGCTTTGGTGAATGTCATCGCACTCAAAGAGTGTCGTTGCGGGCAAGATGATATCTGCGTAGTCTGCGGTATCGGTGACCCATATATCATGAACCACAACAAACATATCCTCTTGCAGCATGCCCTCACGAACCAAATTGCCGTTTGGCCAAGAAGTTGAAGGATTGGCATTGAAGATATAGCAAGCCTTCGCTTTGGGCGAAGCAAAATTATGCTCAGGGTCATCAGAGCCCGTCAACTGGTAGCCAAGGTCGGCGCAGTTTACGGTTCGACGATTCATTCGATTGATGATGCCCTCACCTGGAGGTGCCTCTCCTAAGAATTCTTCGCCCATAGAAATCGATCCTAGGTCAAGGCCCCAATAGCAGGTGGTTGCATAGTTGAATCCGCCAGAATCACTGGTGCCCAACTGGCCAGTAAGTCCTGGCAAAAGGAGAATTGCACGAACAATCATGCCACCATTGGTGCGGCGTTGGATGTTGTAGCCGATACGCAGCATCGAAGGGGATGACTCGGCATAAAGATGCGCGAAATCGATGATTTCCTGTTCGCTGATACCGCAAGTTTCCGCCGTCCGAGCGATTGACCATTTTGCCGCTTCGGCTTTGAGCTCATCAAAGCCGAGAGTATGCTTCTCAACGTAATCAGCATCATAGAGATTTTCGGAGATAATGACATTGGCTACTGCCAAGGCAAAAGCGGTGTCGGTGCCACCTCTGATGGGAATATACATGTCTGCCCAGTCGCACATAGGAGTGTGAACAGGGGAAATTACCACGATTTTGCCGCCATTCTTTTGGCAGTCTTTGACAAATTTAACACTATGCATGGTGCTGGCGCTTTCATTGATGCCCCAAGATACATAGAGCGCTGCACCAGGATAAGCCTCAGGATCAACGGATTGTTCGTATCCGAAGTTGTAGGCCAGCGAAGCCATGCCTGCAGCCAAGCACATAGTCGGAAGGGGAACCGCTGCCCCCATGCGATAGAACAGGCGGAGATAAGCGGTCCAGAAGCAGCCCTGTACCAGCCCAAAGGTTCCTGAGAAAGTAACAGGGACTATTGCCTCAGGGCCGTCGGTGTCGATAATTTCTTTCCATTTTGTTGTAATGGTATCAACCGCTTCATCCCAGGTTATGCGCTCAAATTGCGACCCTGGTCCTTTGTCGCTTACGCGCTTCATAGGATAGAGCACGCGGTCCTCGTTGTAGTGGTAGTCAATATAGTGCTGGGTCTTAACGCAAAGCCCGCCAGCTGTATAGGGATTGCGCTTGTCGCCCCTAATTTGCACAATTCGTCCATCAACGACTTTCGTCTGGATAGCGCAGGTGTCATAGCAGTTTCGGGGACATACGTTGAAGTGCCATTCGCCCTCTTGCGTTTCTGCAGGATATTGATACCCTGCAACTGAGGCACCGTCTTGCGTACGTTCTGGGGTGGCATTTTGGGAATCCCGGTTGTCGGTACACCCGAAGCTCACTATATTCGTAAGCATAAGGGAGCCTGCCAGCAAACCAGAATTGCGAACAAAACGCCTGCGACTCATGTTTTCTTGAACTAAGCTATCATCCATAACGTTTCCTCCTTACTTGTTGTGGCCTTGACTCAGAACACAACGTATTGGATGTATGCACAATATTACAGGGTATTGTCGCCAAAAGCATCACAAGTCAATAGTAATTTGGGAGTAAATGTATGCCATTAAGTCACTACGGAATAGTGAGTTAATGAAATAAGGAAACGAATCGATAACACGACGCTAACTGTTCGCTACATAAGCGTGCAGAGCAGCGTTTTGTGGCACAATGTTTTTGGCTAATTTAATAGAAGGGGTGGAGCAATGACTCGTGTAGTGTTGCAGACGCATGCTTTGTCAAAAAAGTATGGCAGTCATTTTGCTTTGAACAAAGTTTCGCTTACTTTGAATCAAGGCGATATCTATGGTCTCGTTGGGCGAAACGGCGCAGGGAAAACAACGCTTTTCAAGTGCATAATGGGACTTGCAAAACCAAGTGGTGGGAAAATCATAATCAACGGGGAAGAAGAAAACCTCAATGCTGTCCGTTCTCAGATGGGCTTTATGATTAACCCGTCGTTTTTTCCGTATCTCAATCCAAAAGAAAATCTGGAATATCTTTGTCGGATCAAAGGGCTCACCGCTAAAAATGAAGTAAGTCGTTTGCTGAAGCTGGTGGAACTGGAGGGCGTGAAAAAACCGTACAAAGCGTTTTCGCTCGGCATGAAGCAGCGACTTGGAATTGCCGCAGCCTTGTTGGGCTCGCCTTCTTTGGTGGTGCTCGATGAGCCTATCAACGGACTTGACCCTCAAGGCATCATCGACATGCGTGCGGTTATCAAAAACGTTCACGAGCAAACGGGAGCGACTCTGATTATTTCCTCACACATCTTAAGCGAACTTGACTTGGTTGCCACACAATTTGGCTTCATTGAACAAGGAGTGCTGCTTCAAGAAATCAGTCATAAAGATTTACACGAACAAACAAAGAATTCTCTTCATATCGAAGTCGACGATGTGGAAAAAACACAAGCTGCCTTGAGGGTGTTGGGGGTAAGAAACCCATTAGTTGAGGGTAATCGCATCATCTTGCAATCGCACCTTGATCAATCCCATAAACTTGCGCGGGTGTTTGTGTCGAGTGGCGTTGAGGTATATGACCTCCACCGAAAGGAAACCACGCTAGAAGAATACTTTATGCGTTTGGTAGGGGGTGTGCAAAATGCTTAATTTGCTTCACGGAGAACTCTACCGATTACTTCATAAGCGAAGTATGTATATCTACTTTGCCCTTTTGGCTGTGGGCTATGCCCTGATTGTATTTGTTCGCTCGGGAGGCTTCATGCCCGAATCGTTGGTAGATGATGCGATAAGTGCGTTCGCCTTCTTGCCTGTGGTGGTGGGAGGGTTCTTTTTCGCGGCGCTCTATACGGATGATTTGAGTGCGAAAAATCTGATTTCCCTGGTAGGATTCGGTATAAACAAAACAAAAATTGTTATAGCGAAATTCATTTTGGTTGCCTTGTTAAACGGAATAGTTTTTGTAATTGCGCCCGTTTTTCACGGTGCCCTCTATGCGCTTTTTGGGCAGGGAGTTTCAGGAGAAGCGCTGAGCTTGCTTTATGCCGATGTGTTGAAGCTCTTCTTGATGACGGCGGCATTTTCTGCACTCGCAGGTATTTTGGTGTATGGCTTGCAGCGTCCAACGATTGCTCTTGTTGCCTATGTCTTACTCGCCTTCAATGTGGTAAGTGGGCTTATTGCAACACTCTTAAATATGGTCGACCCCTTATTGAAAAGTCATTTGATACCTGGCATCACCGATAACATATTGATGGGACTTATAAGCGGAAATTCGTTCGTATATCCCGCCGCTGAATACTTCGTCTATGTGGCACTGGTGTTAGTTGCTTCTGCGTTTGTCTTTACTAAAAAAGAAATGGAGTTTTAAGATATGAGAAGAAGATTAGCTTTTTACTTGACCGTTGGAGTAAGCCTTGTTTTGCTGAGCGCTTTCGCCCTTGTTGCCAAACAATACTACAACGATCACTACGTTGGCTCAGACTACTATGCGATGATACCGACAGATTATGACGTTTCTCCCCAGGCTATTCCTGATGGGAACATAGACATGGGACCAGGTGTTGAATTTGAGCTTCCCGCTTATAACGAAGAAGGTGAAGTGGCAGTGCTTTCTTTTCGGGTGTTTAGTCCTGAAAGCGATTTTTATCATGGGGACGACATGCCCCAACCAGGGGATTACTTGCTGATAAAGGCAAGTAAACACCTCGTGGTCGGGTGGGACTTTGTCGAAGAAAACAAAATTCCTATCCCTGTCCTTTCCCGTATAAGCTTACTCGCTTCTTAAGGCTTCCACGGGGTCTTTTCGTGATGCGGCCGATGAAGGAATCAGGCCCGCGATAAACGAAAGGAACATGCTGATTCCTACCAGTATCACAGCAGCATTTGCTGGCAACGAAGCAACATTGGGTACGCCGAAATTGTCGTAGACAATCATGTTTGCAGGGACACACAAAAGAGCCGTTACGGTAATTCCGATGAGTCCCGCAACAAAACCGACAATCAAAGTTTCAGCATTAAAAACCCGACCGATGTCTCCTTTTGAGGCACCAATCGAGCGAAGAATTCCAATTTCTTTCTTGCGCTCAAGCACTGAAATATAGGTGATGATACCAATCATGATAGACGAAACAATGAGCGAGATAGCAACAAAAGCAACAAGCACATAGCTCACCATGTTCACGATACTGGTTACCGAAGACATAAGCGTACCAACGATATCGTTGTAGATGATAACCTGGTCTTCCTTGTCTTCTTTGTTCATGCGGTCGTTATAATTGTCAAGGATTTCGATTATCTTTTCTTTCCCAGCAAAATCCTTTGGATAAATGTTGATGGTGGTGGGTTTGGCAAAATCGGCATAGCCCAAACGTCTCAAATTGCTTTCATAGGTTGATTCTTCTGCCGTCATAAGAGAGGTCATAAGTTCTTGCATTTCCTTTTCGTCCATGTTGAATTGGAATGCTTTTCCAAAGGCTTCTTGGTCGACGTTCATGGCACCCGCCATGTTTCGGGAAAGCTGATTCATGGTGGTAGACATGGCAGAACCGATTTGTTGTTGGATGCTCACCATGAAGGCTCCCATGAACGTTTGCATGGTGGTGGTCATGTAGTTTTGCAAGGACGCTTGGAGTTGGTTCATGATGGCATCACTGCCCACCATGGTAGAAAGTCTTGAGGTAAGCAGCGCTTGTATTGCAGGTGAATATAGATAGGCAGTAAAGGCTTCTGCCAAACCATTTGGATTGAAGGGGTCAAGCGGATTCGGCGGAGTGTATTGGGCAATAAATCCATTGAGGATTTCAGCGATAAGAGCGCTCACCTCTTCTTCGGGTATGTCAATTTCAATGCCCTCAATAAGGGTCGACATATCAAGAGGGGGAGGCGACTGCACCGAAGAAGGGTCGAAGTTAAGGTTTGAAAGCCCTGAAGTGTCAACCTGAAGTGCGCCTGCATTGAAAGAAAATGCGGCAGAGATTTGCTCTCCATCAACGGTAATCATTGAAGAGAAATCGAGGGATTGTCGGTCGGGGTTTTCGGTTTCATCTTCAAAGGTTCTCCCTGAAATAACGTTGACTTCAGGGTTTGCAAGCTGATCTTTAACGATACGTGCTTTGCTTGCTACTTCAATTAAGTGGTTTTGCAAATCTGAGGTATAGCAGATGCCAGGGGCAAGAGAAGTTGCCGCCGCGTCGGGGTTTGGTTTGACGATTCCCACGATGTATAAATCTTCAGATTGTTCGACAAGTTTTTCCATGAACGCTTCGTCTTCAAGTTTCGATATCCAGACATTGAGGTCTTCGTCTTTGGTATAGGTTTCGCTGCGATGCACCAACTTGAAGGTAACTGCCAGGATTTCCTCATAAGTAAATTCAAGTCTTTCAGAGGGCACCTCAGCATCGATATTGTTGGCGACATCATTTATCATACGCTCAAGTTCTGCAGGGTCGCGCAAGCCCATAGAATAAAGAGCAATATCCTCAATTCCCCCTTCCCAATCGAGCACAAGAATACATTCGTTGTACTTTTCGGGCCAGTGCCCCGCAACCACGTTGTATTGCATTTCAAGCAGGGAAGGGTTGTTAAGCATTTGAGAGAAGATGCTTGTCGTAGAACCGCTGCTTGCCATGGAAGCGTAGCCGCCCGCACTCCCCGAAAGGGAACCGCGACTCAACGCATTAAACGCGGTATTGGGGTTTACCTGACGAACGCCATTTTCTGTGTCGGATGCGAAAATCAAAGGACGGATACCGTAGCTGTATGAAACCATATTCACATAAGGTTCGATGCCGCTTTCAGGACTGTCCAGGAAGGTTTTCAGCGATTCCAAATCGTTGTTGCCCACACTTGAGAGCATGGTTGCTAAGTGCTTCGTTTCGCGGACGGTTTCGGTTTTTGCTTTTTCCGCGCCTTGCTTGTTGGTATCCTTGCTGCCTGGTTCGTTTTCGTTATTGCTGTCGCCCCCGCCCAAATCACCACCCATCATAGATGCCATAAGAGCGGTCATGTCAAAGCCAGTGCTTTCGATGGAAAGCGGATAGACGGTCAAGGTGTCTTCTTCAACACTTTTGATGTAGTTGTTGACGCCGTTTGCCAGCGCCAGAATTGCGGCAATGCCGATGATGCCGATTGAGCCCGCGAACGCCGTCATAAGCGTGCGTCCCTTTTTCGTCATAAGATTATTAAAGGAAAGCGCGATTGCGGTAAAGAATGACATCGCGGTACGTCGTATTGTTTTTTCGCTCACTTTTTCGTCGTCTGCCGAAGGATTGAACGGGTCGGAATCGTTAACTATCTGCCCGTCGCGTAAGTTGACCGTGCGGGTTGCGTAGAGCTCTGCCAGTTCGGGGTTGTGGGTAACCATGATAACCAAGCGGTCTTTGGCGATTTCGGTAAGCAGTTCCATAATCTGAGTGCTTGTTGTTGTGTCAAGCGCCCCTGTGGGTTCATCTGCCAAAAGAATTTCAGGGTCGTTGATAAGCGCACGGGCAACGGCAACGCGTTGCATCTGACCGCCTGAAAGCTGGCTGGGCTTTTTGTTGATGTGGTCTTTAAGCCCCACTTTTTCAAGAACTTCTTTTGCGCGCTCGCGCCTTTCTGAACGAGATACCCCCGATAAGGTCAGCGCAAGTTCGACGTTGGAAAGAACTGACTGGTGAGGAATAAGGTTATAGCTTTGGAACACAAAGCCGATGCGGTTGTTGCGATAGGTGTCCCAGTCGCGGTCTTTATATTGCTCGGTCGAAATGCCGTCAATTACCAGATTGCCCGAATCGTAGCGGTCGAGTCCGCCGATGATATTGAGAAGCGTTGTTTTGCCCGACCCCGAAGGGCCAAGGATGGCAACAAATTCATTGTCGCGAAAAGCAACGGAGACATTATCGAGTGCTGTCTGAGTAAAGTCGGCGGTCGTATACGATTTACGGATATCGAAGAGTTGGAGCATAGCGCAGCCTTTCTCATTCAGGACTTTTGTTTCGTGCGATGCTCTCCCTTGTTGGCACCGCAGGTTTTGCTGTTGAATATGCTCGGCAGGACTTGCGCTACTCAAGACATCCAAGAGTCTTTGCAAAATATATTTTAGTATCTAAACTATCTTGTAGGCTATCATAACGAAAAGAATACACATATTGGTAAATGACTCTTGTTTGTTGCCTATCTGTTACATGGTATCACCTACCTGCTATCGCTTCGCTTTATTCTTTCGCTATGTTCTTTCAGAAAGGAAGCGAAGTGCGTTATCTTTTCGGGGCATCTTGACAAGCGTTTTTGGTTGACTACAATTTTTTTGGCACTCTTCTGGCAAGACTGCCAAAACATTACGAAAGGATGAACACTATGCGGAAGTTTAAGACCGAAAGCAAGCGGTTGTTAGACCTGATGATTAACTCAATATACACCAATGAGGAAATATTTTTGCGCGAACTTATCTCGAACGCTTCGGATGCGGTTGATAAACTATACTTCAAAAGCCTGACTGAAAGCGACGTGAAACTTTCTAAAGATGAACTGCGCATTTTAGTGAGTTTCGATAAAGATGCACGCACCATTACTGTGTCAGATAGCGGCATCGGTATGACCGAAGAAGAGCTCGACTTGAACCTGGGCACTATCGCTCATTCGGGAAGCGTTGATTTCAAGAATGAATCAGGCGATCAGATGAGTGACGAAATAGACATCATCGGTCAATTTGGCGTGGGTTTTTATTCTGGATTTATTGTTTCTGATAAGGTAAGAGTCGTTTCGAGAGCCTACGGGGCGGACAACGCCTATGCGTGGGAAAGCGATGGGGTCAAGGGCTACACCATTGAAGGAGCCGAACGCGCCGAACAGGGAACCGACGTAATCTTGACCTTGCGCGAGGATACCGAAGAGAACAAATACGACAGCTATCTTAGTGAATATAAGCTGAAAACCTTAATCAGGCGTTATAGCAACTACATTCGCTATCCTATTTTGATGGAAGTCAACAAATCGCGCGAACTTCCCAAGCCCGATGATGCGGGGGATGACTATCAACCTGAATTCGAAAGCTATACCGAACTCGAGACTATCAATTCTATGACGCCCATTTGGAAGCGTGCGAAATCTGAAGTTACGCAAGAAGAGTACAACGAATTTTATAAGTCCGATTTCCACGACTTCACCGACCCTGTCAAAACGCTTTCCGTTCACGCGGAAGGAACGCTGACCTATGATGCGCTTTTGTTTATCCCAGGTCGTGCTCCGTTTGATTTTTACAGCAAGGATTACAAGAAGGGGCTGGCGCTATACAGCTCAAACGTCTTGATTGTTGAAAAGTGCGAAGAATTGCTGCCTGATTATTTCAATTTTGTGCGCGGTATTGTGGACAGCCAGGATTTGAGCCTGAACATCTCGCGCGAAACCCTGCAGCACAACAGCCAACTGCGTGCGATTGCCCGCAAAATTGAAAAGAAGGTCAAATCCGAACTGTTGGATATGCGCGATAACAACCGCGAAGAATACGAAAAGTTTTTTGAGAATTTTGGCCGTACTTTGAAATATGGCATCTACGCTGATTACGGTATGCACAAAGACATGCTTGCTGATTTGCTGCTGTTCTATTCCGCGAAGCAACAAAAAATGGTAACCCTTGATGAATACCTTGAGTCGACAACACCCGACCAAGATGCGATTTTTTATGCGGCGGGCGATTCACTTGAGCGTCTCTCAAAAATGCCAATTACCACAACCGTTCTCAACAAAGGCTTCGATGTTTTGCTGTGTACTCAAGACGTTGACGAGTTTTGCTTAAGTTCGCTTATGGAATACGGCGAAAAGCCTTTCAAAAATGTTGCGGGTGAAGATTTGGGGCTCGAGTCTGACGAAGAAAAGACTCAAGCCGAAGAAGTAACGCGCGAAAACGAGGATTTGTTCACGACCATGAAAGAAGCTTTGGGTGAAAAAGTGACCAAGGTTGCGGTGTCGATGCGTCTGACGGATGCGCCCGCCGCTCTTACTTCTGCTGGTCCCATATCGCTTGAAATGGAAAAGATATTTGCGCAAATGCCTGATGGGGAAGAAATGAAGTCTGAGCGCGTCCTTGAGGTCAACGCGAAGCATCCCTTGTTTGAAACTTTGCAGGCCGCACAGAAAGCAGGCGATAGCGAAAAAGTGAAGCGCTATACCGACTTGCTCTACAATCAGGCTTTACTGGTAGAAGGAATGCCGATTGAAGACCCTGTTGCTTTTGCTCTTGCCGTCAGCGAACTAATGATATAGGTCATTGCGGGCTCGACCCGCAATCTTTAACCATGCATCAACCTGCACATCAACGACTAGATTGCTTCGTCGTTCGCTTCGCGTACTCCTCGCAAAGACGGACAGGGGAAAGGCTGCTTGCTGTGCTCCTCGCAAAGACGTTTGTTGTTTATATTTGATGGATGAAGATGCCGCTGCGGGGCTTTGGCTCAAACCACGTTGATTTCGGGGGCATAAGTTGACCCGCGTCGGCAACGGCAAATAGCTCTTCGATAGAGGGCGGAAAGAGCGCAAAGGCAATTTTCATGTCGGTTGCCACGCGTCGTTCGAGTTCGTCAAGCCCGCGAACGCCTCCCACAAAATCGATGCGCTTATCGGTGCGCGGATCGTCCACGCCAAGAATCGGCCCAAGCAATCTATCTTGGAGAATAGAAACATCGAGCCCGTCAACGGGGTCGGTTGAGGTGTACTCAGCTTTTACGGTCAGCTTGTACCACAATCCGTTTACATACATGCCAAAAATACCTTTGTCCTCGGGCTTAATAGGTTCGGTTTGCGGTTTGGAAACAACAAAACATTTCTGAATACGCGCAAGAAGTTCTTCAAGGGATAACCCGTTTAAGTCTGCGACGGTACGGTTGTAGTCATAGATTACCAGCTGATTACTGGGGAAAATGATAGAAAGGAAATGGTCGGACGCGAGGGGTTTGCCGCTGGCGTTGTCGCTGCCGCCTTCGCTGGCCTCATTGGTTGCGCGTTCTTCGCGTCGCAGCAAGCCTGCCTTTACCGCCGAAGCTGCGCGGTGGTGCCCGTCGGCAATGTAGAGCGCCGAGGTTTTTTCAAACGTACGTCTAATTGTTTCAGTGTCTTGTTTGTTATCAACCCGCCAGATGGTGTGTCCGATACCATCATCAGCAATGAAGTTGTAGAGCGCAGGGGTTGCGCATGTTTTTTCCATCACGCTTTCAATGGTGCCCTCAGAGCGATAGGCTAAAAAGATAGGACCAGTGTGGGCGCAGCACGTATTAATGTGGCGAATACGGTCGATTTCTTTGGCTGGCTTTGTTTTCTCGTGTTTCTTGATGCGATTTTCAAGATAGTCATCGATGGAAGAACAAGCAACCACACCTGTCTGCGTGCGCCCGTTAAGGGCAGTTAAGCGATAGAAGAAATAGTGGGGCTCGTCGTCGGCGATATAGATAGCCTGAGCGATTGCTTCAAGCAACAAGTCGCGCGCCTTTTCGTAAATGCGTTCGTCGTGTTCTTGAACAGGGGAATCCATGGTTGCTTCAGCCATGTCAATGCGCAGGAACGAATCGGGGTGCTTTTCGATTTCAACGCGGGCTTCTTCAAGATTATAAACATCATACGGAAGTGCAGCGACTTCTAAAACCTTGTCCTCCCGTGGGCGAACACAGGAAAACGGAATCACATCAGCCATGGAGTTGAGCACCTTATCTTTCGATTTTTACCTTGATGACAGAATATCTTACTCTTGATGAATGGTTTGAAGATTTCAGTCAATTTCCACCAAAGAGCACAAAAGGGAGTGTTGGATAGACGGGGTGTGCCCACGACTGTGCCACGACCGCGCGGTCGGTACTGGCGCAAACCGCCTATTTCGTAGGGTCGGGCAAAAAGGGAGCATACGTCATTATGGCGTGATTTTCAACGATGTATTCATCGTCAATTACCGTCCCTTCTAAATCGTATTTTTTTCTATAAAGTAAATTGTGGCGCGTATATCCTCCCCAAAATTCGGCTTGCATAAAATGCTCCCGTTCGTATACTTCATACGTGTATTGAGGCGGTTTATCTGTTAACCAGGCACCCTTCAAATCAGTTTCAGTAATTTCTACAACAAGCTGAAAAGTTTGCTCAGTGTTATTGGCTATCATCAAGTCGCCATAGTTGTAAAAACAAGTGGCGCCACTTCCAAACGGTTGGGTTCTGTTTGAGTCGGGAAAAACGTCATAGCCGTGTCTGTGGCGTTCTGTAACTGTCAGGGGGGTATGTATGGTCAACCAATAAATCAAATTGGATAGCTGGCAAAGTCCTCCTCCTATGCCTGCGGTAAAAGTGCCGTTTTGAAGAACAAGACCCTTTAAATAGCCTTTGCGTTTTGTCGACTTCCCGATTGCCTTCCAGTACGAAAATGTTTCACCTGGTTTTATTGTCATGTTATTAATTTTCGGAACAGCAATTTTTAGGTTTTCAATCTTGTTGTATTGCAAATACATATCAACGTCTTTTAACTTACGCAGCAGAGGCGTTTTATGACAAAAGCATTCAAAAGGAAGTATTTCTGTGCGGATAGTTGAAAACTTTAGTCCACCAAACAGCCATAGAAAATATCGCTTGAAAGTAAAATAATTTTTGCCTAACCATAGCCGCAAACGACTTCGGTCGATTGGTTTTTTTGATGCCTCGGGCAACATTACCTCAGGGCCTTTCCTACGAAATTGAGACTTCATTTGGTATAACACAGCACTCGTCAAAAAACAACGATTTTCGCAAAGACAAGAGAGCTGCGGCGTTTATTTTCTGCAATGATGAGGTGGCGTTTTGTAGAGTTAGCTTTTAGCCGAGGGGGTTTTTCTGCGCGAAATGGCAGGCACAGAAGTGTCCCGCTGCGATTTCGCGCAATTCTGGGCGCTCTTGAGCACAGCGATTCTGAGCAATAGGACAACGTGTGCGGAAGCGGCACCCACTGGGAGGGTCAATCGGGGAAGGAACTTCGCCTTCCAAGATAATGCGCTGTCGATTGCGCTGTGTTTCGGGGTCGGGAACGGGAATGGCGGAAAGCAAACTTTGCGTGTAGGGGTGGCTCGGTTCGGCATACAATAAGTCGACCGTTGCCGTTTCGACCAAGGTTCCCAAATACATAACCGCAACCGCGTCCGAAATATGCTGTACCACGCCAAGGTCGTGTGCGATGAACAAGTAAGTCAAGCCAAGTTCGTCTTGCAAACTATCAAGCAAGTTGAGTACTTGCGCTTGAATAGACACATCAAGCGCTGAAACAGGTTCATCGCAAATGATAAGTTTAGGCTTGAGGGCCAAGGCGCGGGCGATGCCGATACGCTGGCGCTGTCCGCCTGAAAATTCGTGGGGGTAGCGGTTGATATGTTCGGGGTTAAGCCCTACGGTTTCAAGGAGATCTTTTACCGTTGCGGTGCGCTCAGCCTTAGTTCCCATGCGATGAATTACCAACGGTTCGCTGATTAATTCGCCAATGGTCATGCGGGGGTTTAAGGATGCTTGCGGATCCTGGAAAACAATTTGTGCCTCGCGCCTGAAGTTGAAAAGATCCTTTCTTTTCAAAGACGCAACATCGTGCCCGTCAAAATCGATGGTGCCACTGGTTGGGTTGATAAGGCGGATAATGCAGCGTCCAATAGTTGATTTTCCGCTGCCTGATTCGCCCACGAGCCCCATGGTTTTGCCGCGTTCTATGGTGAAGCTTACATCGCTTACCGCCGAGACATAACGCTGCGCCATGCCTTCAAAAATATTGCGATTGACGGCGAAATTTTTGTGCAGATGCGAGACATTAAGAAGGGTATCAGTCACGGGTGCCCTCCTTTGTATTGACGCTGTCGCCGTCGCCACTGCTGCCAGCGCTGGCGCCGCTATCCTCGCCGTCATGTATGGGTGAGTTTTTCAAGAATTCGGAATCGGTAGAGAAGAAACATGCCGACGCATGAGAGCCTTCGATTTCGATAAGTGCGGGATTTTCCTCATGACAACGCGGTTGCGCATAAGGGCAGCGGGGTGAAAAGGCGCACCCTTTAGGCAAGTTGATAAGGCTTGGAGGGTTGCCTTTGATAGGGGTAAGCGGTTCTTTATCATCGGCAGTACGCTTGGGGATTGAACGCATGAGACCCCAGGTGTAGGGGTGCAAAGGTTGATAAAAAATTTCATCGGTGGTGCCGTATTCCACGGGTCTGCCCGCATACATAACCAAGATGTGGTTTGCCATATCGGCAACAACACCCAAGTCGTGAGTAATCATGATGATTGCCGAACCAGTGGTCTTTTGAAGCTCTTGCATCAGTTCGAGAATCTGTGCCTGGATGGTTACGTCGAGTGCGGTTGTTGGTTCATCAGCAATCAAGATTTCGGGGTCACAAGCAAGTGCCATGGCAATCATTGCGCGCTGACGCATGCCCCCCGAGAACTGGTGCGGATAGTCCCGTGCGCGTTCTGCGGGGTTGGGAATTCCAACCAAGTCAAGCAATTCAATTGAACGTGCAAAGGCTTGCTTTTTCGTATAGTTTTTGTGGATGGTCAGCCCTTCACCAACCTGCTTGCCCACCCGATAAACAGGGTTGAGTGAAGAGAGTGGATCTTGGAAAATCATGGCGATGTTGTTGCCGCGAATCTTTTGAAAATCCTTTTCCGCTATAGTAATAAGTGACTTCCCTTTGAACAGGATTTCGCCATCGTGAATCTTTCCTGGGGGCATGGGAGTAAGCCCCATGATGGTCAGAGCCGTAACCGATTTTCCGCTGCCCGATTCGCCAACAACACCGAGGGTTTCCCCAAGGTTGAGCTTAAACGAAACACCGTCAACTGCCTTAACCAAACCATCGGGAGTATCAAAATACATCTTGAGGTTTTCGACCTTCAAGAGGTCGGTGCCGTCTGTCGGTGCACTATGTTCAACAAGCGTTGCACCATCGGTTTCGAGCGAAACTTCGACAGCAGGCATGATGGTTGAGTCTGTTTTTTTCTTCTTGTTCATATCAGTCCGTCATCTTTACATCCATGGCATCGCGCAGTCCGTCACCGAGCAAGGTGAAGGAAAGCACGGTGAGCAGTATTGCCAAGCCAGGAGCAAATATAAGCCACGGAGCAATGACCATGTATTGTTGAGCATCGGCTATCATAAGTCCCCAAGAAGGTGTTGGCGGCTGAATGCCCAGCCCCAAGAAGCTCAAAGCTGCTTCAGATATGATGGCAGTACCAATGCCCATGGTTGCATAAACAACTACGGGAGCCAAAGAGTTCGGAAGAACGTGGCGCAAGATGATGCGCAGGTTGCTTGCACCCAAGGCACGCGCCGCCGAAACGTAGTCATTTTCCTTAACTTGCAAAATAATACTTCGGATTACGCGAGCAATGGAAGTCCACCCGATAATGCCGATAGCAATGAACATATTAACGAAACTCGGTCCGAGTGCCGCAAGCAAAGCGATGGCGAAAAGGACGTAGGGGAATGCCATGAAGATATCAGTGGCGCGCATGATGATGCTGTCCCATATACCCCCGAAATACGCCGCTGTGGTGCCAAGAACCATACCGATGAGAAGCGATATCGACATGGCAAGCACGCCGACCGAAAGCGAAATGCGCGCACCATAAATAATGCGAACCAATTCGTCACGCCCTAAGCTATCGGTACCGAAAGGGTGCTCAAGGGAGGGGGGCATCTTGGACATGGTCGTTGTCATGGTGGTGTCGATAAAAGTGGGAGAACCTAAAAGGCGCGGTGCCCAAAGATCGGCGCTCAAAGCGACAAGAATCATGAACACTATCCAGCAAAAGCCGACCACAGCAAGCTTGTTTTTCTTTAAGCGCCGCCAAGCATCACCCCATAAAGTGCGGCTTTGTGGTGCTGCTTGCTTTTGCTTTCGGGAAGCCACTTATTCGTCACCCGCCTTTTTTCCATAGCGGATGCGCGGGTCGAAAGCCGCATAGCTGACATCGACAATCAAGTTGATGAGCATGATGAGAACAACAATTAAAATGACGCCGCCCATAACGATAGGCCAGTCACGCTGCCCGATGGCGCGCACTATTTCAGAGCCAATGCCCGGCCAGTTGAATACTGTTTCGGTCAAAATAGCGCTTGATATCATGACGCCGAAGTCGATTCCGATAAAGGTAATAACGGGAATCATAGCGTTTTTCAAAGCGTGTTTTATGATGACAGCTCTGCGCGAAAGCCCTTTGGCAAGCGCGGTGCGGATATAGTCCGCGTTCAAGACCTCTAAGAGTTGCGAGCGCATGATGCGCGCGGTATAGGCAAGGGAAACCGCCGCCAGGGTTGTTGCTGGCAAAATGTAGTGCATCCAGGTGGGGAAGTCGCTGGTGGGACCCCCCGCCCCCGAAATGGGCAGAGCAAACACTCCTCCCGTGGCATCTTTGAGAAAGATGCCGAAAAACATCTGCAACATCATGCCAAGCCAAAACGCAGGCACCGAAATAAGAGCTGCCGTCGACACCGTGACCAGCGCATCAATGAATGAATAACGCTTCACTGCTGAAATGATGCCAGCGCTGATGCCGAGAAGAATTTCAAGAAGTATGGCGCAGAGAGCCAAGCGGGCGCTGTAAGGAAGTTTTTTCGCAAAGATATCAACCACAGGAGTCTTACGCTGATAAGAAGTGCCCAAATCTCCGTGGAACAAATCCTTCATGTAGTAGCCATATTGAACGTAGATAGGTTGGTCGAGATGGTTCGCTTTGACGATTTGCTCATAAATCGCATCGGGCATTGCCTTTTCGCCCGCTATAAGTTTGATAGGGTCACCCGGGACAACCGCACGGAAGAAAAACAGTATTAAGGTGACACCGATAAAGACGGGAATGAATTGCAGTATGCGCTTTCCAATATACGCTAACATTTCCTCGTTCTTCCTTGACGTTCTTCTGACGCTTTTACGTAAAACAATGTATGAAACAATGTATGAAACGAATTCCAGTATTGTACACGATTTAGCTGTTGTTGTAGGGGGAGAAAAGCAAGAAGGTCGGGCTTTTTTACCCGACCTTCTTTGAATCTTGCCTGTAATAGCACCGTGTGTTGGTGCTGCTTTTCCGAAGTTTCTTACTAGACTATTTCTACGTCAGAAAGGGCAGCAACGCGGTTAGGACCGAAGAAGAAGTTTTGCACCTTTTCTGAGCAGACGTCATGGTGGCAGTAGAACATGACTGGAGCCACAACAGCGTCTTCGCCAAGGATGTCGTCAACTTCTTGATACAGCTTGATGCGCGCGGCATCGTCGGTGATTGAGCGAGCTTCGATAATCTTTTCGTCAACGTCTTTGTTCGAGTATTGTGAGCGGTTGTCGCCTGTGTCGGTGTAGAACAAAGGATACAAGAAGTTGTCCATAATCGGATAGTCGGCAATCCAACCCAAACGACCAAGTTGATATTCGCCGTTTTGCAAAGCGGTAAGATAGGTCGCCCATTCCATGGTATCAAGTTCAGCCTTGACGCCGATAGCTTCAAGGTCGGCTTGGACCATTTGCATGATTTCTTCGTGCCCGCCACCTGAATTGCAGGAAAGTTTGATGGTGGGAAGACCTGCTCCGCCAGGGTATCCAGCATCAGCCAAGGCTTGCTTTGCGGCTTCGACGTCGTATTTGGCGTAGGGCCAAGCGTCGGGGCGATGCCCGTCGATTCCTGGAGGAACGATACCTGTGCCAGGGATACGAGTTCCCTCAAAGATGGTGTCGCAAATTGCTTGCCTGTTAACAGCCATGCTGACAGCCTTGCGAATGTCTTTGTTCGAGAAGAGTTCATCTTTGTGGTTCATAATGAAGTAATAGGTTGAAGATTCGGCACCCATGAGGGTCTGTGCTCCTGGATTGGAAGTATAGCCATCAACAGAATTGCCATAGGTTTCTTTGGTTGATTCGATTTGACCTGTTGAAATCATGGAAAGGTCGAGGTTTCCTGCCTGGAACTCAAGGAAAGCGGTTTCAGGAGACTCAAAAATCATAAAGTCGCAGCCGTCAACGTTCGGCACTTTGCCGTGATAGCCATCGAAGCGCTTCGTGCGAATGTACTGGTCATCTTCCCAGACGCCATCCATCATGAAAGGACCGTTGCCGATTGGCGCGCGAGAAAACGTTGCAAAATCGTCAGCGGCGCCGCCCGAAGGAACAGGACCGAGTGCGGGATGCGATGCTACGTAGATAAAGTCGGCGAAAGGCTCGACTAAGGTTACTTCGAAGGTAAGTTCGTCAAGAGCCTTGAGACCTTCAAGTTCGGTGACTTTGCCTTCCAGCATGTCATCGTAGCCTACGACTTTGTCGATGTGGTAGGAAATGACCGAAGGTTCATCGGTGGTAGCAGGGTTGCACGTACGTTCCCAAGAAAACTTGAAGTCTGCTGCCGTGACGGGGTCGCCATTGTGGAATGTTGCGCCTTCGCGCAGTTTGAACGTGAAAACGGTTGCGTCGTCAGAAATCTCCCAGCTTTCTGCCGCTGCAGGAATCAGTTCTTGAGTGCGATAGTCAAACTTGGTGAGTGAGTCGAAAAGGTTTGCCGAAACTGCGGTGCCTTCGGACTCTTGCAGGTCAAACGGATCGATACATGCTGGTTGGTTAATGTAGTAACGGACAGTTCCTCCACGAGAAGAACCCCCCCCTCCGCCGACGCAACCCGACAGAGCAGAAGCGGCAAGCGCTGAAGCGCCGACAACTGCTGTGCCTTTGATAAAGGTACGCCTATCTAACTTGAGTTTTGTTTCTTCGTTGTGCATCAATACCTCCTAAATACTGTGCCTAACTACGGTGCGAGTCGCACCAGTTGTGGCGCTTTTCGCACGTCCCCTCTTTTCATCTTATGCACAATGCAATAAAAAATTGAAAAGAACTAACACTTAATTATAAAGGAATTCATTCGGAAAATATAGTTTTGATGGATTTTTTATTCCAATTTGGTGTTACAACTGGGACTACGTCGGCAACATTTAGGAGCGTTGTTGGGAATACCGTCGGAGAAGGGAAATTTGGCGTAGTTTTGAGTTCAGCTATGCGGGAAGTTGGTGGCTTGAGTGCGGAGTCGGGCTTTAGGGCTGCGGCTTAGCTATCGGAGAGGCTGTTCGCCGAATCGTTTGTCAGACTGTTCGCCGAATTGGTCGTCAGCTTGAACATTCTGTATAGGAAAAATATCGACAGAACCCCAACACAGGCGATACAGGCGGAAGCAAGAAGCCCAAACGTGCTAACGAGAACACCAAAAAGGCTGTTGCCTAGGGGGATTGCGGTAAGGCTTGCCATTCTGTTGAGAGACATCACCCGTCCCAATTTTTTGTCGGGAACGCGCTGCTGGATGATGGTGTTTGAAGCTATGCTGAAAAGCCCTATGAGAGCGGAAATACAGCAGCAACCTGCTAGTGTGATGATGAGGGGGGTCAGTTTGCCCACTGCAGGAGCGATGAGAATTGAAACTGCGATGAATCCCAAGGAAAGGGCAACGGCAATCGAAAAATATTTCACGTAGGTGCCCGCCCGTTGATTGGTGTAGAACTTTCCTGCAAGAAGGGCAACGATGATGCTCAAGCCCGATTGCAGCGCGGTGAATATTCCGTAATTGATGGCGCTTAGTTCGAGCGTTCCCCGAACAAAGAAGAGAAGCACCAAATCGAACACGGGAACGTTGAAGAAATTCAAAATGAAGGGGGCGACTACGGCGATAAACAAAAGATGCTTGTCAAGGCGAAGCACCTGAACACCTTCGCGAAATTCGGTAAGCCAGCCTGTTTTTTCAGGGAGCTCGACGGATTCAGCGAGTTCGGGAGATGTGTCTTCTAAGGTTGAGGCAGGCTTTTCGGCAACAGAAAAGTTGGTTTCTTCGGCTTTAGGAACGCGAATCATAAGCACACAAACGCAACCAAGACCAAAACAAATCGCTACCGAAAGCAACGAAGCCCCGAATCCGGTGAAGGCGTATAGCACGCTTCCGAGTAAGGGGCCGATAAGGAAAGAAAGTTCTGAGTAGAGCACGCGCAAAGAATTAGCGGCACCCAGTCGCTCGGAACCAACAATCGAGGGCAGTATTGCCAGGTTCGCGTTCATGAAAACAATGCCAGTTGCTTCAAGCAGGATGACGAGGGCAAACAGAAGAGGAATGCTGAGGTCTCCGCGAATGCCATATATCAATCCAAACACACACAGGACGCAAACCCCCGCCAACGCGCTTACTACTAGGATAAACTTGCGGTTATAGCGGTCAACGATAATGCCTCCGAGGGGCGTGAGCAAAAGTCGGGGGATGAGGACAGAGCCAAGAATCGCTCCGAAAATAGCGGCTGATCCTGTCAGGTCGAAAACGTAGAGGGATACGGTGAATTCAAAGGCGAATTGCGTTGTGTAGACAAAAACACCGGCAAGCCAGTAAAAGAGAAACGGTTTGTTTTTAAGCAAGTCCAGCATGGCAAGGAAGTTTGTTTCTTTATTTTTAGGGCTTAGAAGGTGCTTGAGTTGAAGGGTTTTGCTCGTCGAGCCAGACGTCGGCACCTTTTCCGATGATTTCCAACATGTTTTCATATGCTTTTAGGTGGGAGGGCTTTCCGTCGTGATAGAACTCTTTGAGTTCGGCACAGGGGAATTCGGGGCA
Organism: Eggerthellaceae bacterium; assembly: GCA_009782615.1. Classification (GTDB taxonomy): domain Bacteria; phylum Actinomycetota; class Coriobacteriia; order Coriobacteriales; family Eggerthellaceae; genus WRIS01. The sequence continues at coordinate 64,928 of WRIS01000005.1, forward strand.
TTGCCCGCAATGGAGCAGCCCCTTGTTTGCGGCGCATGCGCGCGTTGTGCAGTCCCAGAGCAGCTCGGGTTCACTTTTGCACCCGCCGCAATTCATGTTTTGCCGATAGTTGCTGCAATCGCCGCAGTATATGCCACAGTAGGATAGCGCTTCATAGTCGTTCATGGCAGCATTCATGGCAGCAGTGTCCCTTCTGTTTTGACTACTACTAGTTTAACAGGACATCCCCTCAGGGGAGGGGTGCGTTAGGGACTAAATCACCTCTTGAAGTATATAATAAAATTGTATACAATATTGTTATACATTAGGAGGGTGGTTTGGAACAGACAATATTGGTTCATAAACGAATACAGGAGAAACACCCGGAAATTTTTATCGATGACGTATTAGAAGCCTGGAAAAGTAGAATTAAGTGCCAAGTGCGAACAGGGCCATGGCCACCGCAATATGTAGCAATTGGTTTCGATAAGAAGGGACGCGCTCTTCAGATGGTGGCAATGTATGACCCCGCAAAAGATGAACTCCTAATTTTTCATGCCATGAAGGCTACGGAGACCGTTAAAAAAGAACTCGGATTTGATTAAACAGGGAGACAGTTGTGGTGAAAAGAAGTTTTACAGCAGAAGGCGGAGTCGAGATTACCGATGAAGCCTTGGAAAAACTAGCAGAACCATGGGAGCGCGGCGAAGTTCCCGGGATTGCCGCTGGGTTTGTTTCTGCGCCGGGGCGACCGCGCATTAGCGAAGATGAAACAAAAATTGTTGCTTTTAGGCTTCCTGTATCAGTTATTAAAGCTATCGATCTCAAAGCGCAGCAGCATGGTGAAACACGCTCACAACGCATGCGCGAAGCGGTGATAGCGGATCTTCTCAAGGCGTAACCCCCTTCTTTTGCCGGGAATACCCTTAGGAATATCTTTGGGTAGTGTGCCGCTCTAGGGCGATAAAGTGTCGTTAATGGAGCGTTTGCGGGTTATTCAAACCTCGAATCGTATAAAATACGGATTTATCGGGTATTATTCTTGCATAATCTGAAAGAATAATTACACTAGATGTATTTTAGTTTGCGGTAGAGCGAAGGGTCGAAACCCCTTCATGGATGAGGAGAAAATAATGAATGGTCAGACGTATATTGAAGTTAACTACAACTATGCATGGGTTGAACAGGCAATTGCGAAAATACAAGGCTATTCCTGGTTGTTTGAATGGGGCATGTATTTGTTCTTATTGGCAACCGCAGCAATAGTTTTTTGGATTTTCTTTGATTCAATCACGAAGAAAAAAGATCAAAAATCGCTGATTCCTCGTCTTCTTGCCATGATTGGATTTTTCGCGATTATTCCTGCCTTCATATTCCGCTTTACCGGTACTGCCGATGGCGTAACCAACCTGGTAAGACTGAATGCGGAAGCAGGCGCCCCGTATTATGTTGGCCCCATATACTGGAACGTGAAGTGGCTGGTTGCGGGTTATGGCTCCACCATTGCCCTGATTGCTTTAGCTGGTATGTTGATTTCTATCGTTGCGGTTGCTATTTATGCAAGCACCGTTCAGCGCAGCAGACCGTCCACTGAATTTGTGGGAGCGCTCAATAACAAGTTTTCTGAACTTGAACATCAAGTTAGCTCAATTAAGCAAAGCACGGCCACGTCAACTCGCCAAACCGTTGCGTCCACAAGCCAAAAAGCCGAAGCAGGCGCTGCGGCAACCATCTTTGATCGCAAGCCTCAGGCTGCGACGATTATCGATGTTCCCCAAAGTAACGCGACTTTGACCATTGTTGGTGGAAGCAAGGTCGGTCAAGTGTACAAACTTCCTGCAAGCGATTTGAAAATCGGTCGCGATTCAAGCAACTATATCGTGATGGAAGATGGAAAAGCATCGCGCGAACACGTGAAGCTTGTCTACAACGGCGGCGATTGGATGTTGCTTGACCTGGGAAGTGCAAACGGCACCTATCTTAACGACCAGCAAACTAAAGGACAGCAAAAACTGAGCAACGGAGACACTGTTCGCATAGGCGACACCAGCTTCCAATTCAAAGAAATCGGATAGGCGCTCATGAAACCCCGTGATTTTTCCGTTCCGGTGAACATCGGACGCGTTGTTGCGATGCCCTTCATGCGCATCGCGCGCGGTGCATGCACGCAGGCTGCGCACGCCCGCACACAGGCTGCCCGCAGGCACACGACGATTTTCGTACTTATAGCGGCGCTGCTCGTTCTTGCTGCCTTTTCAGCGTTGTTTTTGCTCGCACCCCGTGTGGCGTTTGCGGAACCAGGCGATTCGCAGGCGCAACCAACGGTGCTTCTTATCGATTCATCCTTAGGTGATTTCGATGCGTTCAAGCTTCATTGGCTGGGAGAAAACAGCGAAGAAGTTGTGAGCAAAGGGGAGGTAAGCCTCCTGACAGCAAAAACACCTCTTTGGTGGAATGCCGCTTCGGAATCCACCACAGATGCTCCCGCAACTTTCTTACTTGCTAGTCCCGCCCAAAAGCCAATCTTGGCAGACGACATCATATGGGCGCTCGATGAAATTGCTGCTTCGGGTGCTCAAGCAAAGACCTTTATTGTGTCGGTGGGTGCAAGCGGCTTACAAACAAGGGTATACGCCGAAGATCTCGCTTCGGTTAAGCAAAGTTCACGCGCAGACCTTGTCGGCATGGTCTTTTTGGGAACCCCCCATCAGGGTTATAGTGTTGCAGCGGAATATCCTAAGCTTTCGTTATGGTCTGACCTTGCAACAGCTTCGGGTTTTGAAGCAAAAGATGTGTTGCCCGAAAGCGATTTCTTACAAGAACTCAACTCTAATAGATTCCCCAATATCGCGAAATCCTTCCAGATAAATGGTTCGATTGGCGACATGGGCTTTGGGCTTACCGATGGTGCGTCGATGCAGGCTGACATGGTGTTTCCCAATGTGTCAAGCATTCAGGTACAAACCACTACTGCGCAGGCAACCATTTCACAACAGGTAGGACTTTCAGCCTACTGGATGCCTTATGCGGGCAGCGGCAGGCAAGAAAAGCCGATTGACAGCGGCATTGCCGAGCGCTTGTCTGCAATGAACAGCTACGTAACTTTGCCAGACATTCAGGTGCGAACCCGAGAATTCTACGAAGCGTGGTTTTCCGACGGCTCACCCGTAACGCACATTTCATCGGTGCTCACTCTTGATATATCAGGGAGCATGCTTGAGCCAGCAGGGGATGGGCAAACAAAATTTGATGCTGCGAAACTGGCCGCAAAAGATTACATGCAGGTGGTTGAGGCAAGAAGCACCATGGCTCATGCCGTGCCCACTGATGTGGCGGTGCTTGCTTTCGACACTAACGTGCAGCCGATAACATCGGGCAGTAACGCCTTGGCTCAAGAAATGGTAAGCAACATTGTCATCGGTGACGATACCGACATCGGCAAGGCTTTACGTTCGTCGTTGGATGCCTTGATGGATTCGCCGACAAGTGCCGACAAGCGCATCTTGTTGCTTTCCGACGGCATGGCTGACCACGGGCTGAGTAATTCAGAAATCTTGGCAGGTCCGGTTGCTGAAGCGAAGAAATCCGGCATTATCATAGACACCATTGCGTTTGGCACTTTTGATCAAGCAGATGCCGCTTTCTTGCGTGAAGTCGCTCAGAACACTGGCGGGAATTTCTATGAGTCAACCGATACCTATGGTCTTAAAGTCAACTTCTTAAAGGCGTACTACACATCACTTGGCTTAAACCTCTTTGATGCCGAAACAAATCCTGCTACTGAGAAAAACACGGTGCTCGGCAGCCTTGCCGACGGCGTGCTTTCGTTAGAGATTGGGGTTTTGGCAGACGGCGAAACTCCCGGCTTTAAGCTGATGCGCGATGGCGAGGTTTTGGATGCGGATGCGTATTCGTCACAAGCAGGCGATGATGGTTTGCTCACAATTCAGTTGGAATCTCCCGACCCTGGTGAGTATACTCTCGTTTTAGACAGCGCGGCAAAACGCGCTCATGTGTTTGCGGTGAGACAGCTTGATTTGTTCAAGAAGCCCAACACGAGCGGTGAAGCACCGGATAATTCAAAGCTTTTCCTTATTGGGACGGGAGTGGCTTTAGCTGCGGCACTAGGCGGTGTTGTTGTTCTTTCGCAAAGGTCAAGAAAGAAGTCAAAGCATTCATTGGATGCTGAAAACACGGGGCTATCTGCCGCTTCCGCGACTTCCGCAGGCTCAAAAAAAGGCAGGTAGAAAAGCATGTGCAGCAAAGGAAAAGCACATGAAAGAAAGGCATACGAATGAGGCTCGCCGGATTTACCACAGCAGGACCTAGACCCGTAAACGAGGACAGTTTCTATTGCCGTGATTTTTCCGATGTGCCCTCATTTTCCAACGAGGTGTCCGCTTTTGCTATGGTAAGTGACGGCATGGGTGGGCACGATGGCGGCGATGTCGCAAGCAGGCTTGCGGCTCAGGCGTCGGAGTTCTATATAGCAAATTTGCTCGAAATGGGGCAGACCAATCAGGTTGATTTGGATGTCCCTCACGCGCTCAAAGAGATTGTCGCGAATGCCAACGAAGCAATCACGCAAGAGATGCAAGCGCGCGGAAAAACCAGCATGGGAGCCACGTTCGTCGGCGCTTTCTTAAGCCCCACAAAAGCATGGATTGCCCACGTTGGAGACAGCCGCGCCTACCTTATTCATCACGGGGAAACAATACAAATAACGAAAGACCATTCTGCCGTGGGAAGAATGTTGAGCGAAGGTCTTATTACCGAAAAAGAAGCACAGAACCATCCAAGGCGAAACGTGATAGAGCGCGCTTTGGGCATGACAATTGACGACCCTGAAATCACGGAAGTTTCGTTGTCGGGCGGAGACGCACTCCTACTTTGCAGCGACGGGCTGTCAACGGTGCTTTCTGCTCAAGCATTGGGCGAGGGCATTATGCGTGCGGCAACTATTGAAGATGCTCCCTACGATTTAGTGAGCCTTGCCTTGAAAAAAGATACCGACGACAACACCACCGCAGTGGTTATGGTGGACAACTGGAATGCAATGAAAGCCTACGCAATGCAAAAAGGCTTGGTGAAGAAGCATTCTGTTGACCCTGATTCGACGGGGGAGGGTTTCGGTATTTTTGGGTCGTTGAAGCGGCGTTCGGGACAACCCCAACAGCAGGTTCAACCGCTTGAACAACCTCTTGAACAAGAGTTTGTCGAACGTCTAGAACAACAAAACGAAGCGTTCAGTGAGGCACAGCGCGAGGCACAGCGCAGGCAGCAACAGCCAACACTGCGCATGGAACGTCCAGAATGGGCAGACCAAGCAGAACAACAACTGATGGGCACTCAACAAGCAAGTAGCCCGCAGCGAAAGATTAATACGCAACCGCTTGACAATGAACAACGGACGAGCAATGTGCAACGGGCAGCCGCCGCACAACGAGCAGCTAATGCACAGCGGGTAGGCAACCCACCGCGGCTGGCAGGTAACACACAGCGGGGCGGCGCACAGCGCAGCAGCGCACCTGGCAACAGGCAGCAGCAGGGTCGCACACCCCAGTCCTTTGTTTCTGCGAACGAGCAAGCAAGTCGCCAAAACGCCAACAGGTCAGCGAGCAGAACGGCCGGGGCAGCGCCGTCGGCGGGATTTCGGACGCCGAGTGGCGGCGGGACGAATTTGAGGAACTCTTCTGCGGGAAGCGCGCGAAAGACAAACTCCAATCTTTCTCTTTTGATTTTTGTTGTTTCTGCAATACTTCTTATCGGGATTATTATGGTCATTATCCTTTTAAATGTGTTGAGCAACAAAGAAGAAACACCCCAAGAAACGTCCACTCCTGTTGTCGAGCAGCCGCCCGTCAATGACCCGCAAGTTCAAGGGGATGATGGAGAAACGAACGGCAACAACCCCGAACCAACGGGGACAGATAATTCATCAGATGTTCTGCCGGAAGGTATGCTTTCTTTCTACACAAAAGATGGTGCTGAATTGAAGCTCGTTGGTTTCGAAGACGGAGAATTAGTAGCATTTACCTTTGGTGCCGGCGATTCTCCGACGAACAGCAAAGGGGTCAAAATCTCTCCTGTGCTTTTGCCGGGACGTTCGGTAGTTGCAGAAACTGAAGAACAAAGTTATACGCGAGGTTATCAATATCAGAAGCTTGACGACAAGTATTTAAGGGCACTAGTGGCTGATGTGGACCAGTATCGCAAGCAAAGTAAGCCGGCCACTGATTCAGTTTTGGCGCCGCTCTTTGAAGAAGGTGCTTACCACAAATTCTTAGACGAACTTATTAGCAGCGGGACGGATGTAGGAAAGATTGAAGGCTTAATTCTCAATGCGGACCAACTGAGCAATACCCTGTAACGCACGACAGACAAACGGCAAAAGCAACAACTGCGAGGTGATACGTGCCCGAAAGAATTGGGCCATATGAAATAAGAGGCGAACTTGGCAGGGGTGCCATGGCGGTGGTTTGGCGCGCGTGGGACGCAACGCTTGGTCGTGAGGTAGCAATCAAGGAACCTCGGAAAAGCACGGGGATGCCTGACTGGCTTGCGGATGAATTAGAATCACGCTTCGTCGTCGAAAGTCGTGCGGCAGCACGACTCAATCACCCCAACATCATCACGGTATATTCTGCGGACAAACTTGATGGACGAGCGGCTATCGTAATGGAATTATTGGAAGGTTCAACCCTTTCCGAAATCATTGATCGCAAGCAGTTGACTGCTGAAAAAATCTATTCCATTTGGACTCAACTATTGGACGCTTTAGTGTACGCACATTCGATGGGCGTTGTTCATCGGGACATCAAGCCTGACAACGTATTTGTTACGTCCAGTGGTCTTGTTAAGCTGACAGATTTTGGCGTGGCGCATCTTGAAAGCGATGTGTCGGGCGATTTTGGCAAAGTGATAGCGGGCAGCCCCGGATACATGGCTCCCGAACAAATTGCGGGAGATCCTGCGGATGCGCGTTCTGACCTGTTTAGCTTTAGCGTTATTGCCTATGAAATGCTTGCGCTGAACAATCCCTTTGGTGCAACGGAAGGATTGGCGCGCGAAGAATTGTTCTTGCGCACGCAGGCATCTGAAACTTTACCAGGCTTTGCGGGCTTGCCAGAAATCAGCGCGGTGCTTGCACGCGGCTTGCGAAAGAACACGAAAGAACGCTGGCAAACAGGTGAACAATACCGCAAAGCGCTCAATAACGCTATGGAGCGTGAGCGTTATGCCTTTATGGCGCATCGGCGAGGAAAACCCTTTGCATTCGTGGAAGAAAACAGCAAAAACGGAAGTTCTGAACTTGCGTCATTTAAGTTACCTAAAACAGAAAATCAAAAACCCATGCTTATTGTTTTGCTGCTCTTAATGGGCTTAGCCATGCTCGTTGGCATCATGGCGGGCAGCGAAATAATAATCATCGTTTCCTTTATCGCGCTGGTGGCGTTTGGCATCTTTTGGGGCGCTTCCTATTCTAAAGATAAGGTCGATAGTGGTGAAGTTAAGCTTCCTGATTTGTCCAACATAAACCTTGCAGAAGCACTTGATTTTTCGGCTCCGGAAGCCCTGTTGTTTTCTTCGACAAAGCAGATAGCGGTAAAGCTTACCTCTGCGCAAGGCGAAAGTAGCGTTGAAGAATTGGCGCTTCCCTTAACGATAGGACGCGACCAAATATTGGGAAGTTTTGCGCTCCATGATGAACGAGTAAGCGGGCGTCATCTTAGTTTGGAGTTCGATGGAACAGGCGTGTTCGTAAGCGATTTGAGAAGCACGAACGGAACCTTTTTGGACGGCAAACTTCTTGCAGGAAGCGAACGCTTGAGTGAAGGCAGTGAAATTCGCATCGGAAATACGATCATCGAAATCTTAAGTTTGTAGGAGTTAAGGTTTAGCACTATTAAAGGAAGGAAAGCAAGCCATGGGTTCTAATTCAAACAAGATTCTTCTTGCGGCGTTTGGGGTATTGGCGCTGCTGGTAATCGGAATCTTTTTTATGGCAAATTCGGGCGGCAGCGGCGGCGGAGGAGGAGGCGGTGGCACCATGACACCTTCAGGAGAATCAACGACACCAAGTGGCAGTTCCGGCAGTTCCGGAGGATGGGACGGCGAGGTGCTTGACTACGATAATGCGAAGGAAGTACAGCCTACGCAGGAGGACATTAAAAAAATAATGGAAGTTTCAAAAAAAATCATTGAAGAAGACTACCCTGAATACGAAGGAGAGACTCCTGAGGTTACTGTTCTAGAAGAAGGAAATCAAAGAACCATATCTGCGGCATTTTCAATTCCTAGTGAACACGACTTTATAGGTGACGAGATACTGATTATCAACTTGTATCAAGATGGAGAAGTGGGTGTTTCTTACAGTGGCTAAAAAAATCTTTCTCTCACTCTTTCTTTCAATAACTCTGGTTGTAGGTCTCGCCCCACAGCTCTTTTTACCTCCTCAGGCATATGCTGCCAGTGGTGGGGCGGTAGTGATAACGCGTCTTGATGAAGTTGCAAAACAAACTACTCTTTCAAGGGGGGAAGTAGAAGAGCGGCTCTCCAAGATTGGAGAAATTATTGATGTTCCTGACAACATTAAATCCCAAACAGACACTATCGATTTCATAAAAGCTGAACTGAAAAAACGCAGCAATGTTAGCGCAGTGCAGATAATCGGCGGGGACGACATCCTTCCGATGGTGAGGGTTGCTAATCCTATTAAAGCTTCTGAAAAGGATACCGACAGCGAGATAGAGACAGACGATCCCTATGTTGACATCAACGGTGATAAAAAGCCAGATTATCCGATTGCTCGCTTGCCATTGGGCAGCGGAAGAGAAATATGGGATGCTCAGTTCGATCGAGCAAAAACTGGATTTCAAACCGGGAAATCAAGCGAGCTTAACACCAACACGAATAAAGCTGCAAGAAATACTACTGGGAAAAAAATTGCAGTTGCCTTGAATACGGAGCAACAACAAAGCCTACCAATCGTTTTGCCAGGCAGCCCAGCCAAGTTACCAAAAAGTGCTTACTTTACTGTTCTTCTGTTACATGGATCAGATCGAGATACTTCTACGTGGTGTGGTGAGGAACGCGGGTTTTTTGGGAAAATAAAAAGCTATCCTGTTGCTATAGACAAAGATCATGCAGACTTTTCAGGTCTTGTATATTCTTCGGCTTGTTACGGCGCTGATGTTCGCAACAACCAAGTGCCAGGAACCAAACATCAAGAAAATTCGCTTGCTATGAAAATATTGGCCAATGGAGCACAGTGCTTTATAGGCTCAACAAGAATAGAGTATTTTTCAGGGGACTACCTCATAGGCGACGATGTTATCCCGTTGGCTATGATAGATGAGCTTAATGATGGGAAAGATGCACTAGCCGCTTTTTATGCTGGAAAGCTAAAATATTACGATTTGAGCTATGTGGATAATGTTAATAAAAAAAACCGACTGCAATTTCAATACTACGGTTTAGTTCCAGCAAATTATTGGGCTGAGAACCCTCAAAAACAAACCGTCTCTTCTTCCGGTGAGGTTTCTATTTCTCTTGTTTACGACGTGTCGGGGTCAATGGAGTTGTTGTCTGGTTATAGTGGCTACACAAAACTTGAGTCAGCCAAAGAACAAGGTGCCGCGTTCGTGAGAAGTCTCGACAATCAATCAAAGCAGAGCGCTTTATTGGCTCAGTTAGGAGTCGTTACTTTCACGGATTACTCTCGGGTAGAAATCGACCTAACCGATGATTACCCCTCAGTAGTAAACGTCATAAATGGGCTTCAGCCCATGAGCCTGACAAACATCTATGCTGGGCTGGGTGAGAGCATTAACCAACTTGAAAGCACCTCCGGCCAAAAGATGATGGTATTCCTTTCCGATGGGCTCGATACCATGGGGAACAGCAATTCATCCATCCTAGACTTAGCTCGCGTTGCTGCAGCGAACGACATCAAAATATACACCATTGGATTTGGCGCGTTCGGTGATTTTGATGAAGCACTCTTGAAAGAAATGGCTTCAATTACAGGCGGCGAATACGCCCATGAAGACCCTTCGAGCCTCTCGAGTGCTACCGTAGGCTTATTCAGGGTGATGATGAAAGCTCAAATTTCAGCAACAGGACAAGTGCTTGCTGAAAAAATTGGGACGGTTGCTCAGGGGCAAATTTCTGATGCGGTTGGTTTTACCACTGATGCGTATGGCAACGTTCAACTGGTGCTCTATTGGCCGGGCAGCACGCTTGAGCTGAAAATCACCGACCCTAGTGGCGTAGAGGTCACCGAGGGCTATCCGGGCTATTCGATTCAGTCCGATGAAACTTTGGTGCAGGTCTCTATTGAAGGCGCCAAAGCGGGAGATTGGGACATGTCTGTCTATGGCGCGGACGTTTCAATGGCCGAAGAACCTTTCTTTGTTATAGCAGGCTTCCAAGAAACTGACGCCCCTCCGATTGGTGCGGGTGGCGGTGGCGCCCAGGACAACGGTTCGGGGCTCCTTATAGTACTTATCCTTGTGGCGATTTGTGCTATGGGCGGAGTTTTTGCGTACACCATTCGTAAAAAGGGTGATGAAACCAAGGAGACGCCGAAGCTATGACCGATACTGAAAAGACAGGCAAAAAAGCGACAGAAGAAGAAAAAGTTGATGCTACAAAAGTGGATGCTAAAAAAACAGACGCCAAGACTGTTGCCGCAAAAAAACCTGCTTCCAAAAAGACAACTACCAAGAAGCCGACAAGCAAAAAGCAGACTGGCACCTTAGGTCCTTATGAACTACGCGGCGAACTCGGTCGTGGCGCTATGGCAAAGGTGTGGCGCGGCTGGGATCCAAAACTAGAACGCGAAGTGGCTATCAAAGAACCTCTCTTCGACGAGCGACTCTCCCCGGATATTCTCGAAGAAATGGGTTCGCGCTTCGTGAAAGAAGGTAAGGCTGCGGCACGCCTCAACCATCCTGGTATCGTTACCATTTATGCAGCGGACGTCTATGATTCTCGCCCAGTAATTGTGATGGAACTTATCGACGGCATCACTCTAAGCGAGATGCTGGATTCAAATTCGATGACCCCGCAGTCTGCGCTTGACGCTCTTGACCAACTGTTAGATGCCGTAGGCTATGCCCACAAACAAGGCGTGGTACACCGCGACATTAAGCCCGACAATATCTTTGTAACAAAAGACGGACGTATCAAGCTTTCCGACTTCGGTATCGCTCACATGGATGATTCTTCCATGACCCATGCGACTCAACTAGGAACCGTGTTAGGAACACCAGGCTACATGGCGCCTGAACAGGCAAAAGGTTCAGCCATCGACAATCGAACTGACTTGTTTGCCATTGGCACCATAGCCTATGAAATGCTTACCGGCAAAAACCCCTTCGGAGCAGGGGACGGCACCGATGCAACCACGCTTCTTTACCGCATTGTGCACGAACCGGCTCCCGACCTACCAGAAGTTGCAAGCGAAGGGCTTCCCGAAGACATTCGTCCTGGAGTGCTTGCCGCGCTCAACAAGGATCCCGATGATCGTCCCCAAGATGCAGCATCCTTCAAAGCAATGCTGCATGGGGCTGCCGCTCCCGCCCCTGGCATGAAGCCAGCGTCCAAGCCCGCCAGCACCTTGGCTCAGCAAGCCTCTTCTTCCGCAAACAAAAAGTGGCTGCCCTACGCTTTGGTCGGCGGAATCGGGGTAGTGATTTTGATAGCGGTGTTCGCCTTCGCCACGTCGGGTGGCGGTGGTGGAGGCGGAATGGTTGGCTCTCCGACGCTCATGCAGCAAAACGCAGAAGATGAAAACAGCGATTTTTACCTGACCATTGAAGATGGTAAGGTTGTTGTTTATCGGGGCTCTCTTGGAGACGCTGCTTCAGAACTTGAAGCAATTACCGACATCGAAGCAAGCAAATTAAAACCGGAAACCATCAGTATTCTTGAAAAGGGCGTTCCCGTTACTGATACCAATACGGTTGAAGCCTTGCTGGAGGCTTATTCCGAAGAAGCCAATCGAGGTCTGAGTATCGACATGAGTGTCATCGACGCACGAATCGCTGCTTCAACAGGCAGGCACAATGTTGCGGTGGGAGTTATCGACTTGAGCAGCGGAAAAACTTTCCTTACGGATAACGCCAACACGCAGTTTGAGGCATCAGGTTTTTACCTGCCCATAGTGAACACCGCTGCGGCTTCTGGCATCGGGGTTTCCGATGACATCCCTGCCGTATTGTACAATCAAGATAACGCTGCCGCCAATAGCCTGATAAACAGAATCGGTGGTTTTGCGGAATTGAATGCGCGGCTCAGCTCTTCGGGTCTTAGAGACACTTCCTACAACCGCTTTTTTGGTGATACCTCAAGTAGCGCAGAAAACTTGACCACTGCGGCTGATGCTGTTGAATCGCTCAGAATAATCTATGATTCCGGAGCCTACACGTCTATGCCAAACGAACTAGGTAGCATAGGAGTGGTTTCCCCGCCCGGTACGGTTTATGCCCACAGAGGTATTGGTATCAAAACATCTGTCAACACATTTGCAATAGTATCGACCTCTAAGGCAAGCTACGCAGTTGTTGTGTTGACAACCGGCATGGGTGGGTCGTCCGACGCAGCAAAAGCTGCAGCGACGCCTCTGATATCGGACATTTTGTCTATCGTTAGCTCGCAGGTGGAGTCCTCCGTTGGATAGGCAAAATCGCAACTTTCGCAGGGTGGTTTTTGCTTTTGCTGCCGTAATGGCGGCAGGGCTTGCCTTTGTTTTGCTTGCGCAATCAAATTCCGGCAACGGTGGGGCACCGGAGCCTTCTGTCGAAGAAGTGTTGTCCTCAGACGATAAACCCGAGGTGACAGAACCCTGGGTGCCGCCAAGCGAAATCATCGAAGAGAAGAGCGACCCCGCAAACAAAGCACTCAAGGTTGTGGTAAACGAAGAGGAAAACCCCTTCTTTACCAGTAGTTTTACTACCTGCGCGAATGCTACGTATTACGGAATTTTGTACTTCGACAAAAACGTTCTCTACACAAGCGGCAATTCCGCACAAACTCCTTCGGCAAGCGTCATAAAGGTTTTCATCATGGAATATGCCTACCACCAAATAGCTCAGGGGAAGTTGAGTCCTGATTCGACAATAGCGGGAAGGAACTTAAAAAGCCTGATAGAAACTATGATTCAAGATAGCAATAACGAAGCGGCGAATATCTTGATTGACGAATTCGGCATGAGTGAAATGAATGCTTTTTGGCAAAACAACGGCTATGCAAGCACTGTTTTGCAGCGCCGCATGCTCGACATGGACGCGCGCAACGCCGGGAAGGACAACTATACCTCGCTTGACGATTGCCAAGCTTTTCTCACGAAGCTCTATTCAAATCGTGAGGTATATCCGTATTCTGAGATGCTGGCAATCATGAAAGGGCAAAATGTTCGCACGAAAATTCCTGTCAACTTACCAAGCGGCGTTGTTGTTGCCCATAAAACAGGGGAGCTCAATGATGTTGAAAACGATATCGGTATAGTGTTTTCCGAAGGCTCAGATTACGCAATCATAGCTTTGACTTTCAACCCGTCAAGTTCAGCGGCTGCCTGTTCTGCGATTGCGCAGCTTGCAAGAGCGGCGTATGATTTTGTGCCTTGAGAAAAAGCAGGATAGGAAGGGACTACAATAGTGGCAAAGAGCAAGAACCTAGGACCTTATGAACTTCGCGGCGAACTCGGTCGTGGCGCCATGGCGAAGGTGTGGCGGGCGTGGGACCCGAAACTTGAACGTGAAGTAGCCATCAAGGAACCGCTTTTTGATGAGCGTCTTTCTCCTGCGGTGCTTGAAGAAATGGGCTCGCGCTTCGTTAAAGAAGGCAAAGCTGCAGCCCGCCTCAATCACCCCGGCATCGTTACTATCTATGCGGCAGACGTCTATGATTCACGCCCCGTTATCGTCATGGAGCTTATCGACGGCATCACCTTAAGTGAGATGCTCGACTCGGGTTCGATGACCCCGCAAACCTCTCTTGATGCTCTTGACCAGCTGCTTGATGCGGTTGGTTACGCTCATTCCCAAGGCGTGGTGCACCGCGACATCAAGCCCGACAACATCTTTGTAACCAAAGACGGGCGCATCAAGCTTTCCGACTTTGGTATTGCGCACATGGACGACTCGTCCATGACCCATGCAACCCAGTTGGGTACTGTGTTGGGAACACCAGGCTATATGGCACCCGAACAAGCAACTGGTTCAGCAATCGACAATCGAACTGACTTGTTTGCCGTCGGTACTATCGCTTACGAAATGCTTACCGGCAAAAACCCCTTTGGGGCTGGAGATGGCACCAATTTTGCAACTTTAATTTATCGTATCGTTAACGAACCGGTGCCCGAACTACCTGACGCTGCAACTGAAGGGCTTCCTGCAGACATTCGCCCTGCAGTGTTAGCCGCGCTCAACAAAAACCCTGACGATCGCCCTCAAGATGCCGCATCTTTCAAGGCAATGCTGCACGGGGCTGCATCTCCCGTACCTGGTATGAAACCGGCGCCCAAGCCTGCGAGTTATTCGACGCAACAAGCTTCTTCCTCAAGCAAGAAGTGGTTGCCCTATGCACTTGTTGGAGCGCTTGGGGTGATAATCGTTGGCATCGTGTTCGCTTTCGCTACATCAGGCGGCAACGGGGACGGACTGGTGGACAGTTCGACGTTTATGTCAGATGGAGTGACTTCTGATGGGGAAAACAAAAATGGCGACGAAGAACAACAAAACGAACAAGACAATGCTCCTACATTGGATATTGTGGCCATTCAAAATGCGCTAGACCAAAGCGGTGCAAAAGGAGACTTTAGCGTTGCTGTACTTGATTTAAGAACCGACGCCCTTTACAGTACAGATTTTGCAAATACCCCCTTCTTCGCTTCTGCTTTAATTAACGTTCCTCTTCTTTATGCTATCGATAAGAAAATTGAAGCCAACGAACTATCGCTCAACGACACCGTTACTTTTAGACATTCGGTTTCGGGGCGAGGAATCTATGCCAAGGGCGACGACGGAAAGAGCATGACCTTAAGAGAAGTTCTTAGCGTTATGCTTAAATACAGCGACAATAATGCCACGAACACCCTCCTCGATTATGTGGGAATTTCAGAAGTAAACAAAGTATGCAACCAGAACGGCTATGCGAGTATCAGACTTGAAAGAGGGTTTGTGTCGGGGGAAACATCTCTTGAAAATTACGTTGGTGCTGAAGATGTTGCCCGCATGGTTGGTGAGCTTTACAAAAATTCCAAAGGCGTGGGAACACAGTTTATTCAAGACAATTTTCTTATCAACGATGACGCGACCCGAAAAGGACTTTTAAGAAACATACCTCAATCGGTTTCTTATTTTAATCATAACGGCTTTGCTGAAACACGCTTTAACGAGGTGGTCATTATTGATTCAGACCCGTATTCAAACGAAGAAAATCGTCTCGTTTATGTAATGGTTTTTCTTTCTCAAAAAGGAAATGGGGAAGCCTCATCTGGCGTGGCTGCAACAGTAGGACTCATGGCGTATAAGGATTTAGCCGCATGAAAAATAGGCTCAAAAACAACCTATTCTTCTTAATTATCGTATCGCTTCTTTTGCCGATTTTGGGGTGCACTTCGGGGGGCGGGTATGTTTCGGTGCCACCTGAAGACCCTGCGACATCGAAATCGGGAAGCTCCATTCAGCCTTCGCAAGAAGATCCTGCGCTGGACACAACGGCGGACACTATCTTCGTTCTTGGCCCGCTCGAAGATTCAATTAAAAATAGAATTTCCCTTTTAGAGGGAGACTGGTCTGTTTACATAAAAGACTTAAGCAGTGGAGAGACTATCAGCATCAATAGCCATAAAGGGAAAGCAGCAAGTCTAACTAAACTTTTTATTATGGTGTCTGTCTATCAGCAAGTAAAAAGTGGCTTACTACCTCTAGACGGGGAAACCAAGAGCCTTCTTTATCAAATGATTACCGCTAGCGATAACGAAGCCTCAAATACTTTGGTAGCAAAATTAGGTAATGGAGATTTTAAGCGAGGAATGGCATTCGAAAACAGGTTGATTAACGACTGGGGTTATAAAGATTCTGAACAGCAAAGAGATATGAAAGATTGGCGAGACAAACCTGTTGAAGGAGAAAACTATACTTCCGTTATGGATTGCGGGGAATTGCTAGAAAAGATTTATAAAGGGGAGTGTGTCTCAAAGGAATTTGATCGACAAATGCTTGACATGATGCTTGAGCAAACCCGTCGCGGGAAAATTCCCGCAGGACTTCCCAACGGCGTTATGGTTGCCAACAAAACAGGTGAGCTTTCTGACACAGAAAACGATGTTGCAGTTGTGTATACGGCAAATGGAGATTACATATTGTGCGTTCTGGCAAGCGGACTAAAGGACACCGATAGTGCGCGAGTAATCATTGCTGAGATTTCTGCTGAGGTATATGAGTATATTGCTTCGTATGATAGAGCAGCTTAGTTTAGTGAAACTATTTGTCGAACGGTGAACTTGGGGAAAGAGCAAACGACAATGGTGCAAAACAATACTTTAGGACCTTATGAACTCCGCGGCGAACTCGGCAGAGGCGCCATGGCGAAGGTGTGGCGGGGCTGGGACCCGAAACTTGAGCGTGAAGTAGCCATCAAGGAACCACTTTTCGATGAGCGACTTTCCCCGGAAGTCCTCGAAGAAATGGGCTCGCGCTTCGTTAAAGAAGGCAAGGCAGCGGCGCGTCTAAACCATCCCTGTATCGTTACCATTTATGCAGCGGACGTCTATGATTCGCGCCCGGTAATTGTGATGGAACTCATTGACGGCATCACTTTAAGCGAAATGCTCGACTCAGGTTCAATGACTCCGCAGTCTACGCTAGATGCTCTTGACCAACTGCTTGATGCGGTTGGTTATGCCCATTCCCAAGGCGTGGTGCACCGCGACATCAAGCCCGACAACATTTTTGTAACCAAAGACGGGCGCATCAAGCTTTCCGACTTTGGTATTGCGCACATGGATGATTCTTCCATGACCCATGCGACTCAGTTAGGTACCGTGTTAGGAACACCAGGCTACATGGCACCCGAACAAGCAACCGGTTCAGCCATCGACAATCGAACCGACTTGTTTGCCATCGGTACTATCGCTTACGAAATGCTCACCGGCAAAAACCCTTTCGGAGTTGGGGAGGCCACCAATCCAACTACGCTCATTTACCGCATTGTGCACGAACCGGTGCCCGAACTGCCTGACGCTGCAACCGAAGGGCTTCCTGCCGATATCCGTCCTGCCATTTTTGCCGCGCTCAACAAAAACCCTGACGACCGTCCTCAAGATGCAGACGCCTTCAAAGCAATGTTGCACGGGGCACCTGTGCCGATTTCAAGTAAAACTTCGGCGCGTTCGTCAGTTTCCTCTTCCACAAATGCAAAATCTAAGAAATGGCTGCCCTATGCACTTGTCGGAGCGTTTGGGGTGCTAATCGTTGGCATCGTATTTGCCCTCGCCACATCAGGTGGTGGTGGTCTGGTCAGCAGAAATGATGCTGGCGGTGACAAAGTAAACAATACTGCACTGGAACAAGCGCAAAGTGATACAAGAGCGGCTGCTGATTACGAAGTATTATACGAAGACTTACTCAGCCAGTATAAAGAGCCAAAAAAGCACGGGCTTGATTCTAGGCAACTTACAGCACCGTATACCGAAGGATATTTGGAAGCCTTTTACGATTCTTTAGTTATAAGCATAACCGAGGGAAGCCACCCTCATATGGATTCTGAAAATGTTCACTATGCTTTTTTCGATATTGACAACAACGGCATCCCTGAACTTTTAATCGGATATGACTTTGGAAATGCAGGCAGTTTGGGCTTAAGACTGCTAAGTATTTACACGCTCGATTCACAGGAAGACCCCGTTCTTGTTTGTCGTTTTCATGGAGTGAGCGCTATTTATGGGTTTGTGCTCATTGACTATGACGATGAAATTCTTGTTTATACGGAAGGCGGCGATTCGGGCATTAGGAGCGACACGGCATCTCGTTTAAATGGCGCACATCTTGAGCCGGTGTGGGAGGGAAAATATGACAATGGGCGTGGTTCGGGCAACGTTCCAGAATGTAAAATCAACGGTAGCACCTATTCAGAAGACGAATACATGAGATTTTGGGAATCATTCGAATCTGCTCAAAAACCCTCAATTTCATGGAAGCAATTAAATAGTATGGAGACAACTAGTTTGTCGCAAGGGTCGAAGCAAACCCAGCTCTCTGTTGATGATACGACGACCAGTAAAGCCGATGAAGCAGAACTTTGGAAACGTTTCTTGCAGGGCGACTACACGGTGATAGCAGGGTCTTGGCAAAATCGCAGTGATGGTGATTTCACAATCAAAATACATCCTGATGGCCTAGTGGAAACAGCCTATGAGAATTATTCTCTCTTTGATCCACACACCGACAAGGGAGCATATTTTGCAGGGCTAGTCTATGCTTCCGAGTTTGGTCTAATTGCATATCCTCCAGGCATTTCTGTTCTTGGACGCACCGAACCTGGGCCAGACTCTAAAGAGTTCATTATTCCCAGCGACGAATCGCAGTTGCGCATTTGCGTCAGCTTCTATTTTCCCCAATCAGAATTAGCTATTTTATACAGAATTCCCGACTAAAAACACTAATTCCTAAAGCACAAACAAATACATTTTTCCTACATCAGAATCCGCAAAAATGTTTTATTTTACAAGCTTGCGGATTACGATGCGGCAAACGCGCAAGTATCGTGACGAAAATGTTGTCGTTTACGAAACAGGCTCATCATTGAAAAGACGAGGAACATATGGTACAGTTATTTCAGATAAAGCAGATAGAGGTGAGACTATGACTGATGCATTGATGGAAAAAGATACACTGGCTCTTCAGCATTCGCTTTCTCAACCAGGCGATAAGATTTCCGTTTCGTTGTCACGAAAAACCGCCGAATACCTTTTACAGTTTACTAGGGCTAAAGTCGAGGGGCATGAAGTGATAGTCACACACGGGCTAAACGAAGTTACCCCCACAGAAGCAGCGTTAATCCTCGGCATTTCGCGCCCCCAAGTAAGAAAGTTGATGGAGAAAGGGCTTGTACCCTATCGAAAAGTGGGAACGCACCATCGCATTCCCGCAGAAGCCCTCAGAGCCTGGGAGGAAACAGAGCGCAATCGCCGTGAGATAGCGCTCGATCGTTTGGCTGATTTGCAAAATGAACTCGGGCTTTTCTAAATGAAAACATCATTAGTTCAACTTCCGAGTTTTCCTCAGGTTGTGCTTGCTGATGCTAACGTACTGTATGCCAGAATTATCAGGGATTATTTGCTCCATGCTGCATCGGTCGGCATCATTTCTATTGCTTGGAGCGAGACCATCCTAAATGAAGCTATCAAACACCTGATTGAAAATATCCCAAAATTCTCTGCTGAATCCGGAGTTTTATTAAAACGCTTGATGAATGAAGCCTATCCGCTTGCACAGGTTGATTCTACGCAAGAAGATTTCCTTCGCTTGGATGCTGTCTGCCTTCCCGACGAAAATGATCGCCACGTTTTGGCAGCAGCTTTAGCGGCTGAAGCAAACGTTCTTTGTACTGCCAATACCAAAGATTTTCCTAAAGAAGTTACCTCTTTGTTTGATTTAAGCGTATTTACTCCTGATGAATTGCTGAGTGCACTTATCGTGCAATACCCAGAAAAGATGCTTATTGTGCACAGTCGCACGGTTTCGCGGCTTCAGGGAGCGACAGACGCTTCGACATTAGAAGCTCTTATTAAAGCCGGAGCTTCTGTCACATCAAGGGCGATGGGAGATCTTCTAAAGCAGAACAATTCGTGACGAAAATGTTGTCGTTTACAAACCAATCTTATCTGTACTATTCAACTATAAATGCTTTTCATCTACACTGTTTATATAACGGAGAACTTGAGGAAAGAATAAACGACAATGGTGCAAAACAATACTTTAGGACCTTACGAATTACGGGGCGAACTCGGCAGAGGCGCCATGGCGAAGGTGTGGCGCGGCTGGGATCCAAAACTTGAACGCGAAGTAGCTATCAAGGAACCGCTTTTTGATGAGCGCCTTTCCCCAGAGGTCCTTGAAGAAATGGGCTCGCGCTTCGTTAAAGAAGGCAAGGCTGCAGCCCGCCTCAATCACCCCGGCATCGTTACTATCTATGCGGCAGACGTCTATGATTCACGCCCCGTTATCGTCATGGAGCTTATCGACGGCATCACCTTAAGTGAGATGCTCGACTTGGGTTCAATGACTCCGCAGTCTACGCTAGATGCTCTTGACCAGCTGCTTGATGCGGTTGGTTACGCTCATTCCCAAGGCGTGGTGCACCGCGACATCAAGCCCGACAACATCTTTGTAACCAAAGACGGGCGCATCAAGCTTTCCGACTTTGGTATTGCGCACATGGATGATTCTTCCATGACCCATGCGACTCAGTTAGGTACCGTGTTGGGAACGCCGGGCTACATGGCACCCGAACAAGCAACCGGTTCAGCCATCGACAATCGGACTGACTTGTTTGCCATCGGTACTATCGCTTACGAAATGCTCACCGGCAAAAACCCCTTTGGAGCGGGAGACGGCACCAATTTCGCAACTTTAATTTATCGTATCGTTAACGAACCGGTGCCCGAACTGCCTGACGCTGCAACCGAAGGGCTTCCTGCCGATATCCGTCCTGCCATTTTTGCCGCGCTCAACAAAAACCCTGACGACCGCCCTCAAGATGCCGCATCTTTCAAGGCAATGCTGCACGGGGCTGCCGTGCCCGAACCGAATGGCATGTCCGCCCTTGCGTCCGCATCAGCTTCTTTCTCGACGCAAGATTTCACTCAGGCGCAAACCCAGACGCAAGCGCAAACATCCCCTTCGACTCAAAGTAAAAAATGGCTTCCCTACGTCCTCGTTGGCGGAATCGGGATAGTGGCTTTAATAGCCGTGTTCGCCTTCGCCACGTCGGGCGGGGGCGGTGGTGGTGTCGGCGGAACAATGCCGCCACCTATTCAGCAATCAGCAACTTCCCATGAGGGCGACCCTCAAGAAGAAGCCGCAGGCGCTGCCGAAGAAGTACCCGATGATGCCGATTTCTTCCTGACCATCGTAGGAGGCAAGGTTGCCATCTATCAAGGGGATCCCAACGGAACTTCCAAGGTCTATCGCATTTCCGACATAGCCACGCAAGACTTACAGCCAGATGCCATAAGCCAACTTGAAAAGGGCATTGTTGTGGTCGACATCGAAACGGCTGAGTCTCTTATAGAGGCGTATCGCAAGCAAGCCGAGCCTGTCAAAATCGAATACGAATACGTTGTTGTCCCAGGAAAAAGGTCGTGGGAAGACGCTCAAGCCTACTGTGAAAGCCTGGGAGGTCGCCTCGCTTGTATTCACAACGCAGAAGAATTTTCGAAGGTCTTGGCGGTTGCGCAAAACACCAACCACAAGGTTTTCTGGCTTGGCGCCTATCGCGTAGGAGACGAATTTTTCTGGATTGATGGGGAGCCCTTCACGTTTACTGCGTGGGCTGAAGGGGAACCGAACAATGAGGGCGGAATCGAGAATCGTATGTGCTTGTTTAATGCACGAGGTGGTTGGGAATGGTACGATACGCCGAGCGATTTTGGAGGAACCTATTCCGATGCCACGGTTGCGGCAATTATGCAGCGCCCCATAAACTAACAACGAGTCAGCCACAGCCCAGCAAGCAAGCCAGCCGCTAACTGCAAGCTAACTGCAAGTCGACCGCAAGCCAAAAACCAACGGTGGCACTAAAACTCGAGCATCTTTAGCTTGGTGCGCAAAACACGGCGAACCGACGCATTGAGCCTTTCTTCGTTGAGGATGCCTGTTTCGAGCGCATCAAGCACGCCTTGGAAAGCCGCATCGAAGTCCGCGGGCATAAGAGCAATGTCGCAGCCAGCCGCCAAAGCACGAACGGCAACTTCGTCGTCATTATAGAATTCATAGATAGCTCCCATGCCAAGAGAGTCGGTAATAATAAGACCCTCGTATCCTAAATCTTCCCTCAGCAGTTTTTGAACTACCTCAGAAGAAAGCGAAGCAGGAATATCGCTTCCCGTTATTGCAGGAAGCGATAAATGCCCTACCATAACAAACGGCACTCGAGCTTCAATGGCTGCTTTGAAGGGTGCCAATTCTGCTTCATGCAAGGCCTCAATCGTTTGGTTCGAGGTAATCATTGCCTCGTGGCTGTCGTTAACAGCGGCACCTATCCCAGGAAAATGTTTCGCACTGCACAACATGCCAGACTCAAGAAAACCTTCAACCTGAGCCTGCGCCATGCGCGCAACCGTATCGGGGTTGTCCCCAAACGAACGCTCCCGCATGACGTCGCTATAAGGGTTGTTGGCAACGTCGCATACGGGCGCAAAATCAACGTTGAAGCCGAGGGGCGTGAGGTATTCCGCAATTTTAACAGCAACGCTTTTTGCCAATTCGGGGCTATTGCCGCTTCCGACGTTTGCCATATCGCCCACATTAGCGATGCCAAAACCAGCATTTCCCCCAATGCGCGATACCGTGCCGCCTTCTTCGTCAACACACAAAAACGGGGGAATCCCGTTTGCTTCAAGCCCGTATTTTCGGGTGTTGGCAAGCATGGTGGTTGTTTGAGCTGTGTCGATAAGGTTTTGCCCGAAATAGATTATGCCTCCAACGGGGCGTTGTTTGAGCGCTTCGCGTGTTTGCTCGCCTGCTTGGATTACCGGATCTGCACCAAAGATGCTTTCCGGGCGAACGATAAATAGCTGTGCCACTTTTTGTTCAAGGCTCATTGCGTCGAGCATTTCATTGACTTTGCGGTTGAGCTGTTCTTCATCAGTGGGAGTTTGCGTTTCTGCATCAAAAGGTTTTTCGGTTGGGGGTTCTTGAAGGGTGTTGGGAGCAGAACTTTGCGAAGAACCCGTGCATCCAACAAGCAAAAAACCACCGAGGGTCACCGCTCCACAACCCGACAAAGCAAGAAATCTTCTTCGGTCGAGGAAGCGACCCGTGCTTTGGTTGTGACCGAGGTCTTGCCTGTTGTCGGCGTTTTGATGGTTGCTGTGCGACACCCTGCTGCTGTCGGCGTTTTGATGGTTGCCGTCTTGATTGCTTTTTTCAAAATCCCTTGTCATAACTTAATGACCCCTTGTCAAGTCGCCTGCTTGAAAACTGAAAACTATCTTGTCAAGTATGGCATCGTTGGTAGATTTCCGTGATTCTGGGTACGAAAGGATAAGATTGTTAATGCTGCCTTCCCCCACGCGTCCCATCACATAGTAAACCATGCCATTTTCGAGATAGGTTACTACGTACATGTCATCGGTACAGGTATTGTACCAGCCCTCGTGCCCCCACAGAGTTTCCGCATGGAGCTGCTTTGCCGTGTAGTCGAATATGTTGTTCGAGCCGTAGACCGTCACAGTCATTTCAAGTTTATTGTTGGTCATAACCAGCCCGTCACCGTTGTCTGCTTCTCGTCCAAAGACAAAATCATCGGGAACAGAAACTGAATATCCATAACGGGAGTTGTAATACGTTTTCAGTTTGGGCTGTGCTTGTTTGCTGTTTGAGGAAGAACCGCCTGATGAAGAGCCGCCACCACTCCCACCTGTGGCTTCTTGACGACAGGTTTCAATAAGGTCTTCGGCGGTTTCAATATCTGCAACGACAATGCCTTTTTCAAGTTTGCTCAAGGTTTCTGATGATAAAGCACTTGTTTGAACATCGGTGATTCGCTCAAGCGTAGAAGAACCTTCGGGCGTTCCTTGGTACAAGGCAAGCTTGCCGCCCAAGATAGTCAGGTAGAAATTGCCTTCTTCTGCAGGCTCGGGAACAACAGGACCTGGGTTTGGTCCTGGTAGCAGATTGTCATTTCTGCCGTTGCCTGATGAAGCAAAGACAAACGCAGCAACCAGTATCGCTATCCCGATTCCACCAACAAGAACGTAGGGGAGCCACTTCTTATTTTGGGCAGACGAAGCACCCGTTTTCGTTTTGGTGGAATCTTGTGCCATGAAGGGCTTTGATGCGGAAGCAAATGCGGGCACAAAGGCAGATGAGCTGTTCGCTTCGGGGGTAGGGGATCCGTGCAGCATTGCTTTGAACGCGTCTGCGTCTTGAGGACGATCGTCGGGATTTTTGTTGAGCGCAGCTAACACGCCCGGGCGAATATCTTTGGGAAGCCCTTTGGTTGCGACATCGGGCAAATCGGGCGCTGGTTCATGCACGATGCGATAGAGAAGCGTTGTTGAGCTTGACCCGTCCTCTGCTCCAAAAGGATTTTTGCCCGTGAGCATTTCATAGGCTATGGTGCCGATGGCAAACAAGTCGGTTCGGTTGTCAACCGTTGAACCGGTCGCCTGTTCAGGTGCCATATAGCCCGGGGTACCTAGTACGGTACCTAGTTGGGTCGCACGGGTCATGGAAGAATCGTCCACGTGTGCGATACCGAAGTCGGAAAGCTTGATGCGCCCATCTGAGGTAACGAAGATGTTGTCAGGCTTGATATCGCGGTGCACCACCCCTTGGGAATGGGCATAGCCCACGGCGTCTAACAACTGGTCAAGAGCGTCAAGCACGGACTGCGGCGTCATCGAAGTAGAATCGAGCATTTCACTTAGGGTGATGCCGTCGATAAGTTCCATCACAATTACCGGGCGCGAATCATAGACATCTGCCGCATAGATAGTAACGATACCGGGGTGGTTCAGGCGTGCTGCAGCTTTGCCTTCCTTAACGAAGCGCGAACCCATTTCTTCAAGAATATCTCCAGAAAGGCGTTCATCAAAGAGAGGTTCCTTGATAGCTACTTCGCGTTCAAGTTTCGGATCCCACGCTCGCCACACCTTCGCCATGGCACCGCGACCAAGTTCGCCCCGAAGTTCATAAGGGCCTAAGGTGTTGCTCTGTTTTTTTCTTGCCATGATGCTACGACCTCGCTTGTTTGTACAAATCGTTTGCTTCGTTCAGGGCGAAATTCTGCCACGATATATACTCGGACGACCCGATATCATTATCGTGATATATTGCCCCATCAGGATTTGAGATGTTTGGCGTGTATATCCAGCGAAACTGAGTTCCATTCTTGAAGTAGAGGCGGTGCGAATCGCCGCCTGGTTTTTCAAGGTAGGCAAATATCAGATTCCCGTTTTCGTATTGGTAGGTTCGCGCGTATCCTGAACTATTCGAGGCAGCTGTTGCCTCAATCATCTTGAGTACGCTGCCATCAGAATAGGCAGTTATTCCTGCGGAAACAGAAGACGCATCATACCAGCTTTCCCCAATAGCAGACCTATCGGATTGCCAGAGAGCACGGATCCTCAACACTTCATCTTCGATTTCAGATGGCGACAATAAAATGGGTGCCGGTGCAGGCGCGGGCGTAGACTTTGCGAGCACCTCAGCTTCTTTGCGATAGGCGCTCATTAAGGCTTCGGCAGTTTCTGCGTCTAAGACAACAATGCCTTTTTCAAGAAGGTTGGCAGTTTCTGGCTTCAGCGAGCTTACTTCTATATCGCTAATCTGTTCGATGGCGGAAGGGCTTTCAGGAGTTCCTCGGGAAAGGGCAACCATCCCTCCCGCAATGGTTAGGAAAAAGCCCTCTTCCTCAGCGGAGATTGCCGGTTCTTCTGAACCTCCTTCGGGGAGGGGAGCGACCACTATGCCGCCACCACCGCCTGATGTGGCGAAGGCGAATATGATGCCGACGATTACCACCCCAAGCGCTCCGACGAGTGCATAGGGTAGCCACTTCGGATACTTTTGGACGCTGCGTCCTTTGTTCAAAGTTCCTTTTGGCGTGCGGGAAGGAGCGGGCTTTGTGCCTACCGCAGGAGCCTCAGCCCCATGTAGCATTGCTTTGAAGGATGCAGCATCTTGAGGTCGTTCATCAGGACTTTTATTCATGGAAGCAAGAATCGCGGGACGAAGGTCTGTGGGCAGCCCTTCGCTTACGATAGCGGGCATGTCCGGCACCGGTTCATACACGATGCGATAGATTAGCGTGGTTGTGTCAGTGCCGTCTCCGGCCCCAAAAGGGTTTTCGCCGGTGAGCATTTCATAGGCGATGGTGCCGATGGCAAAGAGGTCGGTTCGGTTGTCGATGGTAGAACCAGTTGCCTGTTCGGGTGCCATGTATCCCGGCGTGCCCAGCACGGTTCCCAGCTGGGTTTTTCGGGTCATGGAAGAATCTTCTATATGCGCGATGCCAAAGTCGGAAAGCTTGATGCGTCCATCTTTCGTCACGAAGATATTGTCTGGTTTGATGTCGCGATGAACCACGCCTTGGGAATGCGCATAGCCTATCGCATCGAGCAATTGGTCAAGAGCATCCAGCGCCGCCGGGGGTTTTAAGGGGCGCGTTTCAAGCATTTCGCCCAAGGTGATGCCGTCAACGAGCTCCATGACGATAACGGGGCGCGAATCGTAGACTTCCGCAGCATGGATGGTAACAATACCAGGATGGTTGAGTCGCGCGGCAGCCTTACCTTCTTTGATGAAACGCGAACCCATTTCTTCCAAAATATCGGGGGAAAGTCGGTCGTCGAAAAGAGGTTCTTTGATAGCTACTTCGCGCTCAAGTTTTGGATCCCACGCCCGCCACACCTTTGCCATGGCACCGCGACCAAGTTCGCCCCGAAGTTCATAAGGGCCTAAAGTGTTTTTCGTGCTGCTCGCGTCATTTCTCTTTATCATTATATGCAATCTTTCCTCAAGTTAGTTACGTATGGATAGTGTAGGGGATAAGTCCTTGCAGTTGAATAGGCTTAGGCAAAAAGAAATAGGTAATGCAACAAAGCCTATGCTACGATGACTCAGACAAGTCCCTGTAAGCTGTTGTTGCCAAACTAGCGTCACCAAACTATCGTCACCAAACGAAAGGTGGACTGAGCCGTGAATAGCAGATTGGTTGAAAAACTTGCTTTTGCCCTTGAGCCTGTTGCCGTTAGTTTCACCGACGACAAGCCCAGCGATGCGCTGCAATTTGAGGAAGGCAAGCGCGGGTGCGTCGGTTCAATGTTGGTGGCGGCAGCCGAAGGTAAGACCGCAGTGTTCGATGAGAAAACCTACGGATGTGCTGGTGGGGGCGTGGGTCTTTGCTTTGGCGATACCTTCACAAAAAACAATCACCCCACCGAATGCCTTTTGTCAACAGGAGACGAAGCCCTCGCTGCACAGGGAAGGACTTTCGCAAGAAGTCTCGGACGCGGCGAACGCTTTTTTGCTTCTCCTGAATTGGCGGCAAAGTGGAAAGCGGAATTTCCCTATGCCGAGACACCACAGAAATACGTGGTGTTCATGCCGCTTGGCAAGGTGCAGCAGTCACCAGATTTAGTCTGCATTTTTGCCAATCCCGACCAACTTTCCGCTTTGGTAATTCTGGCGGGGTTTTCGCGAGGCAGCGCGCTTAATGTGATTGCGCCGTTTGGGGCAGCTTGTCACTCGATTGCTTTTGCCCGTAAAGAAAGCCAGGCGGATTGCCCCAAGGCGGTCATGGGGTTTTTCGACATTTCGCAGCGCCATGCAATACCTAAAGATTTGCTGACGCTCACCATGCCGTTTACGCTTTTCAAAGAAATGGATGAAGCGGCTGACGAAAGCTGTCTTTCGACTAAAGAATGGGAACGAATAGCGACCCGATAAGCGCAAGCGCGCAAGGCACAGAGCGACCCAACCCGACCCGACCCGAGCCGACCCGACCCGACCCGACCCGACCCGACCCGACCCCTTTGTACCCTTTCCTTTACCCCTTTCGGGTTAATGCGCATGCTTTGTGCCGAGTTGTAAAAGCATGTTATGTGGGGATATGGTATTCTGCCCCCATGGAAGATTCTTCGAAAATTCGCACAAGGCGGCAGCGGGAAAAGCGCACGATTTCGCAGATGCTTGCAATTTATTGTGAAGCTCATCACGCACAAGAGGTGCGCAATCAGCTTTCTTATGGTGGGGAGCTGCTCTGTTCGGAGTGTTTGATTCTCGATGATTATGCGGTCATGCGTACTGAGCGGTGCCGAAAGATGGACGTGAAAACATCGTGCGAGGAATGTGGAAACCACTGCTATGAACCTTCGATGCGACAATCAATTCGAGAAGTTATGCGCTATGCTGGCCCGCGCATGATAAAAAAGCATCCCGTTGCTGCAGTCAGACATTTGCTCAAGCGATAGTTCAGGCTGGGTGAGGTGGGTTATTAAAATAGATTAGCAGCGCAGACTAACGGCACAGACTAACGGCACAGATTAACGGCACAGATTAACGGCACAGATTAACGGCACAGATTAACAAAGCAACTTTAAAAGAGGCATCACGACGAGATGGGAGTAATGCAATGTTAAGGTATGTAGACAGCACCAAGATGGGTCGCGGACAGCACGGATGGCTTGACAGCCATTTCCACTTTTCGTTTGCGGATTACTACAATCCGAACAATATTCAGTTTGGTGAACTGCGTGTTTTGAATGACGATGTCGTGCAGCCTGGTACTGGATTCGACACTCATCCCCACAAAGATATGGAAATAATATCTTATGTGATTCACGGGGAGCTCACCCACAAGGACAGCATGGGCAACGAACATACGCTTACGCGCGGGCAGTCTCAATATATGAGTGCTGGCACTGGTATTTTCCACAGCGAACATAATTGGGGAAGCGAACCGTTGCGCTTTATACAGACGTGGATTCTCCCCGACAAAAAAGACTACACACCAGCGTATGGGGATTATCGCTTCGAATTCGAGGACCGATACAACACCTGGTTGCCCATTGCAACCAGCTACGATTCTCAAGAAAGCTCTGCGCCTATTAAGATTCATGCAGATGCGAACCTCTATGCAGCAGTTTTGCCGCAAGGCGAAACCACTGAGTTCAAGGTTGGGAAAAACCGTCAAGCATATCTGGTTTTGCTGGAAGGCAAGGCAAGTGTCGGCGACATCCAACTTTCAACGCGGGATGCATTAGAAATCGTCGAAGAGGATGTGACAATTATTGCCAACGAAGAGTCGCATCTTTTTGTGATTGAGATGTGTGCCGCCGAAACCCTTTCGTATTAGCCGAGATTTTTCGCACTAGTCACGACCTATCCAAGAAGTAGAGCGCTTTTCAATCTCTTCAATTTCCTCTCCGAGCACGCGGTAAAGGGTGTCGTTTTCGCTGTCAAGAAGAAGCATGGATTTATCTCCGATAGCCTCACCGTGTCTTCGCGTTGAAAAGGTGTCGCAAAATACGATGATTTCGCTGTGCTTTTCCTTAGGCGCATCGACGGCTTCAGGTTTCGCGTTCGTAGGCTTCACATCTGCTTCAGCTTCTGCACTCGCTTCGGTATCTGCAGCTTCTGCACCCGCCTCAGCATCTATGTCTTCACCGTCAGCAACTTCGCCGAAAATCACATCGACATCTTCAGCAAGGTCGGTTTCCGAGAACGTATAGGCAGTGCACGTTTTTTGCGGAGTGTGCCCAACAACCTGATTAACGCCCCGATAAGGATCTGCCAGCAAATCACGCTGGTCTGCCCACACAACCCCTGGTGACGGTTCCCATCCACCACGCGAAGCGCTTACCATGCGCAGCTGATCCAGGCGACCTTCGTCAGGCAACATGCTATTGAGGCGTTCGGATAATTCCTTAGCTGACAGATTGTCACTCATGCCTGCCACTTCGTGAGCCCATTCTGCGCAAAGCCCCGCGTGGGTGAAAAGCCAATTTCCCGCCCAATCGGCAACAGAAAACAAATCACGATTGTTGTAAAGAATGTTTGAGGCGGGGTCTTCAATAGTGTAATCGTAGCCGCTATGACGTCTATCCGTGTAAAGGTAACCCATGTCATGGTTCCCAAGAAGCAGGGTGACGTTTTTGTTTTCACGCGCCCAATCAACTATCGCTCTCAAGCTTCGTACATTTCTGACTCCGTACATATCCCAATCATCAAGATAGTCTCCGAGCAAAACGATACGGTCAACATTATGCTGTTTACCTGCTGATTCAATAGTGGGTAGCAGGTTGGTTTTGGTATGAAGGTCGCCCACTAATAGTACTCTTGTCATAATTTTTCCTTTCCCAACTTATCGGAGAGCCAAAATTTCATCGAGGGAAACGGGCATATAATTATTTGCGTCTACCCCGACGTCGTAACGGTAAATTTTCTTGATGAAGTTTCGAATGTTGTGTTGATGTTGCTAATCAGAGCATTGTTCATTTCAAGGACATCAGAAAAAGGACGGTCGCTGAAACGAATGACGTTGTTGTGACCAATATGCAGGTCAGATGTAAAGTAGTGCATTGGTTCCTCCTCGGTTTGTTGCGCCCTGCAAAGCTTTGCCGGACTTTGGTTAATAAGCGCAGGCAAAGAAGCACAAGCTGTTACTCAGGTTGCGTTTCGTGAGATATTCGGTTGGTTGTGGAAAATGATAGAGATTGCCTCGCGCATTTTATATATTTATATTTCCGAGTATAGCATACTTCATCGGCGTTTTTGCACCACACGTGAAATTAAACGGTTTGTGGCTATAACAGTCGGGGAACGCCTAATTTTAGTAAACTTAGTAATTGTCGTTAATATGGAAAGCAGGTACTACGATGTACTTGCACGCGGAAGCTCCTATTTTTGAACGACTTTATTAAATTCCATAGCTTCACCAATCCCAAAAAGATAGGTAAGGCTGTCACCGCCTTGCAAGGTAAGAGTGAGACGGTCGTCGAGCACATCAAACAAAAAGGCTGAATCCATGGTAGAAGAATCGTTGTCGTTCGTCATGGTGAGTTTGAGGGCGTTGCCATTCTCGACTGCGAATGACCCCGTAAACGATTCTGCGATTTCGCTTTGGTACCAACCTGCTACATAAGTAACTTTGTTCTGTTCTGAAAAAGTAAGTATGAAAATGAATTTTTCGACCGAACCACTTTCTGTAATACACTCCCATGTTCCCACCAAGCTTTCGCCTGTTTCGATTTCGACGGTCTCGGGTTCGCTAGATTCCTCGCTTGCCTTCGTGTCGGCACCGTTGGCTGTCGAAGAGCTGTCCGCGGGTACTTCTTCGGTGGTCGCTGGGCTAGAACACCCCGCCATAAACGCAAGAATCGACAAAGTAACCAGGATGGTCAGGACAGTGCTCAGACGAGTAGTTAGGACAGGTTTGATTTTCGTTTCAACTCCTCCGATTTGAAATGGCATTGCGTCAACCTCGTTTATTGTATCAAACTGTACCCGCCTTGTGTTTTTACGCATGGCGTGCACGAGTAATGTGCATGCTTGCAAGATATGGTACATCAATTGCCGCAAGTCTGCCCGTGTGTTTTGGTCGCGAGGGTTATCAGGCATCATCAAAACCTTGACCGTTAGGTGACAGTTTAAAGAATGGTGTTCGCAATTGTTCACAATAGTAGAATCGCTCAGGGTGTTTTGCAAACGAAAGGAAGAAGAAGTGGGCGCTGTTTTCTTTATGATGTTTGTGGCAGTAGTCTTTTTTATCGCCCTCTTCTTTATTGGGGTAAGCGCGCTCGTTGTTGCTATTTGGAACATGCAAAAACGCAGAAACAAATCTCCGAAAAAATGGTGGCTTGTAATATCTTCGGTTGTACTAGGGATTAGCATTATTGTGGCACTGCTTCCGATAGGAGGCATAGGTTTTTTGCGATTTGCAAACAGTTCAACTAAGGAGCCGGTTATTTATGCAGAATCTGGCGAAATGTTGTATTGGCCTATGGGCGAACACGAGACAACCCACGCATGGTTTGAAATGAACGGAATAAAGTATGCCGATCTTTCCAGGGCTTCCGCAGATGACCCGTTTTTGTTCTATTTTGAAGATTTTGTTTTTGGTGAACCCGTTGCCAACATTATGAACAGCCCCGAAGCCAGCAACGCTTTTAATGATTTTATGACCTGGCTTCTGGCGGTGAGTACGCCCGCCAAGCTAAGCATATCAACGGTTTTTCCTCTCATGAACAACAACGGGTTTGACCTCTATTATGTCAATCGCGCTGTCTATTGCCCAGAAGGGGAGCTTGATCCAATTAGGGAATACTATTTAGATATTGCACACTACGAAACACAAAGCGTTACTGCCAAGTATCGGGTATACGCTGATGCCGAAAACCCTGAAGCACGCATTGAAAAGATTGAGAAGGAAACAACACTGGAACCGGGAATTTTCGAAGAAGTGCATCGATTATACGATCGGCAGGACATGGAACGGATTATGATTCCTGAAAAATATAAAAAGCTTAGGGAGGCAGCTGTTCCGGGAACTTCGAGCGATGGCTATGATGGACGGCTATTATATGCTTACAGCGAAGATGGAATGGCCTACAAAACGGTTGTACTCGCGCTCATTGAAGGCAAAGTGTATGTTGTGAAATGGTCGAATGTTGAATATATAGAAGGTTGTGTACTATCCGATGAACTAAACGAATACTTAATTGACGCAATCTTTACTGACTGAGGTAACTTTCCGAAACGAGGCGAGGCATAAATCCAGCGTCGCAACAATATAAGCTTAAATGTGTCTGGAGGCAACTACAATCAGACACCTGATTAAGCGATAGAAGAGATTCGCGAATGCTGGTGGGGACTATTTCTCTTTGTGTTTTGGCAAGAAGGGGAAGCTGATTGCCTTGGATGGACACGCATCTACACATTCGCGACATTTTGTACAGCTATTCAGGTCGTTTGTTGCCAGTACTTTGCCGCGGGGATCTACGTTTTCTCGCGAACAAGCTTTGTGACACAGTGAGCACAGGGTGCCTTCGGTGACCTCAAGGCATTTCGATTTATCCCAGTTAATCCGAAAGAAACGATTTACGCTTGCTATTAGGGAAATCAACGCTCCCAAGGGGCATATTTTCGTACACCATTTTCTGAATACGACAAGTTCAAGAATGAGAATAAGAGGAAATGCCAGAAGCGTTACGGTAAGCTCACCAAATGCGAAAAGGCGAAATATCGTGAAGATGGTGGCGAAAACAAGGCCGACTGGACAAACGAGGCAGAAAACTGGGAAACCAAAAGCTGCCGTAGAAACAAGCGCACCAGCCAATACGACGTAACGGGAATCGAAACCGATACTGCGCATAATGCGGTAACCCCGTGAGCCTGAGCCAGCTGGTTTGGAGTCCGATTGAGGCAAATCAAGTGTTTTTTGCTGGTTGTCTGGGTGATCTTTCTTACCCTTGTAGCCTGGAAACCAACGCTGCAATAAAGGAACTGGGCATACCCAGGCACAAAAGGCTCGTCCGACAAGTACCATGAGCAGCACCACTACGCCCAAAGATAAAAGAGCACGCGGGATTATCGTGTTTGCCGCCATCATGGCTTCCAAGGCTCCCAAAGGGCATACGGTTGAAATGAGGCTATAGCCAAATGACGATAGGTTTCCAGCACCAGAAAGGGCACTGTTGAATATGCCCGCAACAATAATAAGAATTGAGATAAAGATAATGACAAGAGCGCGAAGATTCTTGGATTTGATGTTCTTTATGAATTTCATGACCGACCTCCGCTTCTCGATTCTTTGGCAAGCAGGTAATCGACGGTCATCGTTGGCTTAACGGTGATAGCTCTATCGGTGGCATTGTTGACTATCTTGGTACTTATCATGGATATGCAGACATTTTCGCAAAGCCCGCAACCGTTGCATTTGTCTAAGAGAACTACTGGAAACCCGTCATTGTTGAATTCGATAGCATCGTAGGGACACTCATCAACGCAGATGCGACAATTCTTAAGGCGCCATGCCAAGCACCATTCCTTTACGATGTACGCTTTGCCCATAATAACGTTTTCTGGTTTGGCCCCCTCAGGTAGTTTTAATGCTTCGGTGGGACATACCTTTGCGCATTGCGGAACCCCTGCGTGCGACTCCTTGCAGTAGTCGCACCATCCCAGCTTGAAATTAAAGGTTGGCGTACGTGCGTTAAGTAAGCCCTTTTCCAAAGGAGCTGGCACAAGGACATTGGTTGGACAAATCTGAAGACACTTATCGCAGCGAATACATGCTGCGATAAAAGCATCCTCGTCTTGCCCGCCTGGGGGACGACAAAGCGCTTCGCTACCAACAACCTTTACGGTTCCCCCCAAGGCAAGCAATGCTGCCGCACTGCCGCACCCGAGCGCAAAACCACGCCTCGTAAGACCCGTGGTCTGGGTCTGTTCTTCAGAGCGCGTATCAGTTTTCTTTAAGAATGTCATCGAGGAACTCACTCTCTGTTTCCAAAAAGCCCTCGCTGTATAAAGCCAAGAAGCGATAGAAGTCGCTCTCTGCGAATTTCTGCATATCAACCGATAGTTTTGGCAACCAACAAGCTAGATGTTCGCGGATAAAACGTTGCTGTGTCTTTAATAGTTCTATCGCTTTGTCTATTTCGTTGGCTGTATAACTTTCAAGTGTTCGTTGCGCAAGAACGCGCATGAACTCAAATTCAGCGGCAATATGGTCTTCGCAGTCCTTAAAACTGTCGAGCTTTGCCAGACCTGCGGCTCGGTATTCTGCCAGCACTTCGTCACGAGGCTCCTGCATAAGCCTGCGCTCCTCGCCGAGATAGACCGACTCAAAAGGATAGGCGGCTTCATAGGCGGACTTACCGCTACCGATGAATACCTTGCTGTAGTCGACGGCCAATTCTATCAGCGTGCGCTCCCAGCGTGAGTTTAAAAACGAATTGAAGAGTCGGTATGCTCTATCAACCTTTTCGTTACCGGTTGATGCTTTGAGGCGCATGGCGAGCATCTGATCAAAATACTCCTGATCAACTTCTTTCGAAAACAGCCTCTGGAGCATTGCATAGGAGGCTACCCTTGCCTCAAGAGCTTCCTTGAAGGCAGCTCTTGCCTCATCATCAGATAGAATATCAATGGTATCTTCAAAGTTGCTCATTCTTTTTCCTTATCACGAGAAGTTCTTTACCAACCTCTGTCGTTTTCCATTTTTTCTCCCACTTCAAAGCATCATAGTTCTCCAAGCGTTCGACAAAAAACCCTGCGTATTTTTTGGAGTTCAAGGTTTCAAGAGAGGTTTTAAGCTTGGAGTTGAGATCGTCGATGCTTTGCGGTTCATCACTGCAAAGTTCAAGGATTTCATAGTATATCCCAGAAAGCGACTGATCAACCTGAAGCAATTCCTCAAAGCGCTTTTGGTAATCAACACTTGCGAGATAGGCTTTCCCCTGCTCGCTTGTTTGCCAAAGACCAAGCCGTTCAGGTGCGGGAATGAGAAAGCCCTCTTCGTCAACAGGGAAATCTGTGGCGTATTTCTTCTCTTCAACCGCATCTGCTGTATCCGAAGCATCTGTTGTGTCAGATACGTCATCTGCATTTACCGCATCATCCCCCTCGTCTGTTTCAGGTGCTTCTGCGTTTTCAGATGCTTCAGCGTCAGAGTCTTTTGTTTCAGTTGGCAAGAAGTCTAAAGCTCCAGCCTTTTCGAGAAAACTCCGAAACTCTACTGGTGAATGAACGGAAGGATAATACTGGAGCTGTTCGGTGACGTAGCTATCAATCTCTGCAGGCTCTTGCGCTTCCCTGCAAAACTCCATAATGCCAAAAAGAAGACCGCGTGTTCCTGGCATAGTGTTCACAAGGCGCTCAATAGTGTCAGTCATAGTAATTCTCCCTCGTCGGTTTATGGTATGAGGTAAATCTCAGCAAGTAAGCATACATAATAAAATGTGCTTGCCAAAAATAAAATACCTTGGTCAGTATAAAAGTTGTTGGGGCTGTGGACAATCGCAACAGCCCCAACGGGGTTACTTAAAATAGGGCAAAAACAGAGAAGCCCAACATATAGAGAACTGCTCTAAATGCAATGCCGCCGACAAGAATGCAAACGATGCTCAAAGAAGCGAATGGTATGTTTATGTGCTCACCTTTCCACTTGAGGAAAGCCAGTATTGCTGGTGCAATGCCACCAAAAATAAGAGCGAGCCAAAATGGCAAGGCGAATTCGCCGCCCAACAGCTTTCCAACCAAGTTGCTGTTGTCAATTAGCGATGCTGTTGGAATGGTGCTGTCCCAGTAATTGCCAACGCTACCAACATTGATTGTTCCAATATACGCAGCGTATGCCAACAGAGAAACAGTAACCAAGGCTCCGCCAATCGCCGTGCATTTTACCATCAGCGATGCCGCATCCGCCTCTTTGCTTAGGGAGCTCAAAAGCCAGACGCCTGCTGCTCCAGCGGCAAATGCCTGACTGAAGTAGAAAAGATAGAGAAGCGGGCTTGCCCAAACAGGACGTGCTGGCATTATGTAGGAGGTGGTCATCAGCGCAACCACAGAAACTCCGATGAAAATTGCCAAGGCACCTGCCCATTTTGGAGCCAGACCTTTTCTTGCAACTGCGAAATAGATTATCAGCACGATAAACAACACCACAATGCTTATAAGTTCTTGTGTGATACCTGAAGAAAGTTGCCCAAAGCCATTGAATGCGCGATCCCAATGCTGAAGGTGCAAAAACGAGGCAACTCCACCCACTATCACCGCTGCAGCAGCGGCGATTACCGCTGATATCTGGCTTTTTTCGCCTTTGCCCAGCACGGTCAACAGGCCCTGCATGGCAAAGATGCCAGCGCCTAGACAAACAAATAGGGTAAAGATAACTAATGGCCATTGTATTTCCATGGTTTACCCCCTCCACTTTCTGTTCCTGAGAATAAAGCAAGATGACGGGTCGTTGCCAGCATCGGTTAGGTGGCATATATCAGCCTCTGACCAGGGTGCGGAGTATTTTCCGATAGGCAAAGGTTCAAGCTCTCTGGGGTCTGCTGCCGAAGTAGAATCAGGCTTAGGACCAGTACCAGGACCCATAAAGGATTCAAGACCCTTGTCTAAGTCACCAAAGAAACGCGCGCGACCATTGCACTGACGAACACATTCTGGCAAGTCGCCTTGGCTGACCCTTTGCTCGCAAAGCGTACATTTTTCTACGACCCTCTCAACTTCGTTGAGATAGCGCACGTTGTAGGGGCAAGCCATGGTGCAGAATTGACAACCAATACACTTCTGTTTGTCAATTTGGACGGTGCCATCTTCTCGTTTGTGGGAAGCGCCTGTGGGGCACACCGACACGCACTCAGGCTTCTTGCAATGCTGACAACCTACTGGTAAGTAATACATCTCTACTTCTGGATACGTATCGCCTTCGTTGATGGGGTTGGGACCCATACGTAAAACTTTGAGCCAGAAATCTCCAGGAGGAAGATCGTTCGCAAATTTGCAGGAAACGCTACAGGTCAAACAGCCGACACAACGATTGAGGTCGGTAACTATCGCGAATTGCGTCATGATTGCTCCTTTCCCTCATACACGGGCATCCATTCTTTGAGTTTCGGATGTTTCGGTGAGTCGATGATGCCTTCTGGACCGCCTTCTTGTGCTTTATATACCTTTACGAGGTAGCCTCGCAGGCAGGTAGAACCGCAGATTGGATCTTGATTGTATTCGTCCACCAAAACGTTGACGTTTGACAGATCCCAGCCATGGTTGGGTGCAGGAAGTTCGGGGAACCACCAAGCATGATCACACTCGATCACCTCGGGGCGAATCCCGTGGAACAGGTCTGCTACCATTCTGACTTTGCCACGCTTCGATTCAATCCAGCACCAATCGCCATGCTTAAACCCATATTTAGCGGCAGTTTCTGGGTTCACTTGGAAGGTAGGTACTGGTACCTGTTCACGCGTGAAAGGAAGCTGACGGTGTTCATTGTGGAAGTAAACAGGAATACGACGACCTGATGTCAGGACAATCGGATACTCTTCAAGCAGTTCTGGTGTGGAATAGGGGCTTTCAATAGGCTCTCGAACAATAGGAAGCGCCTCATTGGGTAAGGGGTCACCGTTAGGAACGAGATAGTTTTCCCTTTCGGGGTAGCGAGATTCGAACAAGAGCGAATAAATTTCTACTTTGCCTGATGGCGTCGGATAGCCGAGCTTGTGATCAGGACGGAACCATCCCCACATCTGCCGATAGTAATAACCCATCGGAGAAACTTCACGAAGATCCCATTGTCCGTGCTTTTGGTATTGTTCCACAAAATCGTCCCAACCATCGGCGCGAACGATTTTACCTGTAGGACCAGGTGAGGCGAATCCGAGCTTCGACGGAAGAACGGTCAGTTCCTGCATCTGTTTCTCGTTTGGCCATTGTGTGTCTAACCATTCGGGCGGCCAAAATGGTGGTGCTTCTTCTGCTTTCGAAGGCCACCAGGGCAGACCCATCTGCTCGGTAATCTTAACGATTGCCTCGCTGTCCCAGCGTGCTTCTGCCAAAGGCTCAACACATTGAACCTGGGCTCCAAAACCACATTCGGCGCCCTGAGTAAGACGCATGGCTCCAAGCTCAAGGAAGTGCTTGGTTGGAACGACAATATCTGCCAGTTCAACCGTGGGTGAGAACCAAAGTTCTGCAGCCCAGTAATAGTCGAGCGTCTTGTAGGCCTCCCAGTTTTTCATGGCGTTTGAGGCATGGAAGTGTGAACCTGTGCAAGAAACGCAGGCACGAATGGGATAAGGATCTCCAGTAAGGATGTGATCTATTGCCGTTGAAAGGTCATAAAACATTGATGCGCCAGCAAAGTTCCAAAAATAGGGCAGCATGCGAAACTTGTTGAAGCCAGCAATTTTTTCCATCTCCCACGGCGGGAGTTTTGAAGTTTCCTTCGAGGCAACTGCAAAGGGAACAATGTAGGGAATCCACGTGTTGTTCACGTTATCCAGTGCTTCGCCACCGCGATTGCCGCCTACGCCGTCCAAGTTGCCCATGATTGTCGATATGAGCAGAATCAGTTTGGCTGTTTGCACAGCGTTGGCTGAATGTTCGATAGCAAGGTTGTACTGGATGCCGCCCTGACGAGTTTCTTTGCCGTATGCTTCGGCTGCCGCACGGAGAACACCTGGCTTAAGCCAGCATAGTTCAGTGACTTTCTCTTCAGTCCACTCACCAACGTGTTCGGCAAATTTTTGCCAAACGGTCACGCCCTTGACGGTTCTGCCATCAAGCAGTTTTATCTCAAATTCGCCAGGAATCTCAAGCGAGGGATCAATGTTGATATGCCCAAAGCCTGGATCTTCAGCAAGAAGTGCGCGTCCATATTCGCCTGCCCAAACTGCTGTATCCCTATCGGGATAAACGGGTTCAGTTTCGCCTTCCCAAAGGCATTCGCCCGAATCCCAATACACCAGCTTTTGGGAAACAGCATCGTAAACCATGAACTTTTTGGGGTCGCCGCCTTCAACGAGGTCGGATTCCTTGAGCAGCTTGGTCTTGATTCCGATGGGGTATGCTCCGAGGGTGAATTCCATGTCCCACATGAAGTCAAAATCTATATCTTTGGGATCAGGGTTTCTCAAATCGAACTTTGCTCCCGCATAAGGCTGCGGATGTTCGTCGAAAAGATCTTCGACATAGATAAAGGGCGCATTCGTCCATTTCTTGACGAACAATTCATCGTAGGTTTTCATTTCGTTAATAATGATGTTGAGGATACCCGCTGCAACCATGTCATCGCATCCAGGACGAACGTTGACCCAAACATCAGCTTCCTTGCCAAGGTTTTGGAGGCGTGGGCCGACGCAAACGCTGCTTTCTGCAGCAACTTGAGCGTCAACAGTAACACGGCAGGCGTTGTCATAGTTGGAAACCTCTGTGTTGGATCCCCACTGGAAAAAGCACTTCACACCATCGTTCATGTTGACCCAGTGAGCGCCAGGGAAAGCGAGTGTGCCCGCAGAGAGAACACGTGGTCCCTTGCAGACCTGACCAGCAGTCGTGCCAGTGTTGGGTGTGCCGATGACCATTCCCAGCATCATAGAACCATAGGATGTGATGCGGCTGGTTCCATGCAAGGTCATGACAGATTCCTTGCCATATTTTTCTTGAATCATGGTGAGATTATCCGCTGCACTCTTGATAGCTTCATCCCAGGTGATGCGCACCCAACCTGGGTCTTCGCCCTTGGGGTTGGTACGTTTGACTGGATATTTAACCCGATCAGGATGATAGAGTGCTTGGGGAGCTGATTTCCCCTTTGAGCAAAGACTGCCTCGATTGGTTACACCAGTTTCATCGCCAACAATGTCGATAACTCGTCCATCTCGAACGGTCACAATGTTGGGGCATTCCATTTTGCCGCAAGCGCGACAATGACTTCTTATGTGCTTGACCTCACCCCCTTCCGTAAGGGGACTATCGCCTTCTTCGGCGAATACCTTGGATGCAAAAGCTGGTTGTATTGCTAATGCTGCGCCTCCAACCGCGGCAGCTTTGAGCAAGTTTCGCCTTGTCATCGTTAAGCCTGACATAAAACCCTCCTTTTCCTTTGTCTCATTCAATATGCTTTGTTGCTCTGTTGGTTTTTCCTCCTTTTCTTTTTTGGTTGCTTTTGTTGTCTTGTATGCTTTTCTACTCTTTTTTGAGGCTTCTGGGGCTTGCCCCGAATCCTATTCTTTTGATTTTTTCGGTACACCCGTTCAAGGTGGATTGATGTATTTCGGTAGGTCGAAGAAAACTCTTTTGTGAAACCCTTATACACCATATCTTTCACATAGGTAAAATACTTTTTTGTTGGGAAAAAACCCTTGGGTGTTTGCTTTATCATCTAAAATTTGCATAGGATTATAGAAATATCGCATACTTCCGCTACAACAAAAAGCTTTTTAAATATGTTAGAATTCCCCCATGAGGGTACTCGCTTCTTTGCATCGCAAACACTAGGGGTTGGAACATACATCAGAAAACAGGGCATCGTTCAGGAGTGAAAAAGAAACACCTGTTCCGCACCATCTTTTCAAAGGAAACGAGCTATGCGCATCGACTACTTTAGAAACTTTATCGAATTGGCTCATTGCAACAGCTTCAGTGAGGCTGCGAGGCGTCTTAACATTTCCCAACCTGTTTTGAGCAAACACATCTTTCTTCTGGAAAAGGAATTCCAAGTAAATCTTTTCGCACGAACAAAGCCTCATGTTGAACTGACCGAACAGGGAAAAACCCTCTTGGAAGAGTCTTACCTCATTGTGGATCATTTCCAACGAGCAAAAGCGATGCTTTCCAAAGCAGAGAGAAACAATTCATCGGTTGTTGCGCTTGGCGGGCTCAATCGCAATGCGGATGTTGTTGAGTTAATCTCTCGTGTTCGCTATCAAATCCATGAACAACAACTCGATTTGATTCTTAAGAGGAAAGAATACGATAATTTGCCCTTTATCGAACAGCTTGAAGAGGATCATGTTGACTTATTCTTCTCGATGCTAAATCTCCAAGATTATCCGCTTGCTTCCAATATGGAAGCTCATCTTCTCTTTCATAATTCTGTTGTGGCGCTCATACAGAAAAATCACCACCTTGCAAAGCGCGAATGTCTTTACTTGGATGATTTTTCGTCTGAAACCATCATCGTGCCGCTTGGCTCATACGCTTTAACAGGCAGACAGATTATTGAACCGAAGTTAAGTG
This sequence comes from Eggerthellaceae bacterium, assembly GCA_009782615.1. GTDB lineage: Bacteria > Actinomycetota > Coriobacteriia > Coriobacteriales > Eggerthellaceae > WRIS01. The sequence goes on from WRIS01000005.1 coordinate 106,396, forward strand.
CTTTGGTGCCCCCGCCCAGCATACGACCCATCTACTTTGAGGATATCAACGATTTTGCTAATGTTATGATTGAGGACGATATTCTTTTTATTGAAACGCCTTTGTATGAAACATTCCGCTTCCCCGACAATATTGTGGCGGTACCTGTTGACCAAGAAGCCTTAGTATTCCCCATTTATCTTATTCATAAAGCAGAAAGCGAGCACAAGATGCTTTCCACCTTTATTGAGCTCACACTTAAAGAAGCTCGTGCAATGATTGCCGAGCGGTCGTCTTAAGCGCTGTTTTTATCTTAAGGCAGGAAGCTAAGCGGAGGGAAGCACATGAAAAATTGGCAATACGTTATGCTCATCGAACGCGGTAAAACGTATAACAAAATCAACAAAGAGATGGTAATAAAGCACGTCGACTTCATGCGGAAATTGGACGACGATGGCAAGCTTGAGTTTTGCGGAGCGTTCAAAGGGTTTCCTGGTATGGGGGGAATGATTATCCTCAAGACGGAAAGCTACGAAGAAGCCGATGCTCTCTGCAAGACAGAACCGTTCGTTGAACAGGGTTACGCTACTTACAAGCTATACGCGATACAGCCAGGGAACAGAGAAAATAATTACCTATTGTGATGACTTAGGGGATGTTAGGGGATGTACATCCCCTAACTTTAACAAAAAAGGTCACCGCACAACGCGATGACCTGGTATTTTGGTCGCGGGGATTGGATTTGAACCAATGACCTCCGGGTTATGAGCCCGGCGAGCTACCAGACTGCTCCACCCCGCACTATGAGCGGTACCGCTAAACGGTAGAAGAGCATATTACCCGAACGAGTGTCAGTATGCAAGGAATATGTTTCCCTCGCCATCACCTTTGGTTTCGCCGCGCTCCCATCTCGCTCGCGCCGTGCCCCCGCCCTTACTCCCGCCGCGCCCTCACATCACCTTCATCGCCATTACCTCCACAGCATCAACACGCAAAAGTGCAGGACATCGCGGTATACTGGGCAAAAGAGAAAGGGTTGCCGCGCATGATTACCTTTACTGCCATGATAGAAAAGGCTCCCAAGGTCGATGGAGCCTATGTCGAAGTCCCGTTTGACCCGCAGAAAGTCTTTGGCGTGAAGCGGGTGAAGGTGAAAGCAACTTTCGACGGCGTCGCCTATCGCGGTTCCATTACGCCCATGGGTGGCAGACCGCTTATTGGCATCACCAAGGCAATCCGCAACGAAATCGGCAAGCAGGCGGGTGACAGCGTCGAAGTCACCATCGAACAGGACACAGAAGAGCGCGTAATCGAATTGGCGAAAGATGCAGAAACTGCGCTCATTGACGCAAATCTGCTTGAAGCGTGGAAGAAGCAATCCTATTCCCATCAGCGCGAACACATGATGTGGATTAACGAGGCGAAAAAACCCGAGACACGACAACGTCGCATTGTTAAGATGATTGAACTCCTTAAGAAATAAGTAACCCTTCCTCTTCGAAAAGGAAACCGCATGACAAAACATCCCGCCTTTGACGAATTCGTCGACACCATCGCAGCTTTGCGCGCGCCGAATGGCTGCCCGTGGGACCGCGAACAAACTCACGAAAGCATCGCACACAACATGCTAGAAGAAGCCTATGAAGCAGTTGACGCAATCGAAATGCGTGACATTGCTCATCTGCGCGAAGAGCTGGGCGACGTGTTGTTGCAGGTGGTGTTGCAAAGCCAGATTGCACACGATGCGGGCGAATTTGACATCGACGAGGTAGTCGCAGAAATCAATGCCAAGATAATTCGGCGCCATCCTCATGTGTTTGGTGAGGTCAAGGCTGAAAATTCAGGTGAAGTATTGGAGCTTTGGGACAGCATCAAACTTGAGGAAAAAAACGACCGCAGTAGTAGCGGCAATAACGACAGCGGCAACAGCAACGACAACGACAACAGCAACGACAACAACCAAAACGAACTCAGGCTCGCCACGTCGCAACAAGGCTTGCTCCAAGGAGTACCTGCGTCCTTTCCTGCTCTCATGCAGGCGCAAAAAATATCTCGCAAGGCGGTATCAGCAGGCTTTGAATGGGAAAGCCTTGACGATGTGTGGAAGCAGGTCTTTTCAGAAATCGACGAACTCAAGGCAGCCTATGAAGCGGCGCCGAAAGACGCGAAAGGCAAAGTTTTAGAAACCACCGCCGTTGAACTGGAAATGGGGGACGTATTATTTACCCTAGTCAATGTGGCACGAAAGATGGGTATCAACGCTGAAAGCGCCCTGCGTGCAAGCTGCGTTAAGTTTCGCCGCCGCTGGGCGTTTATCGAAGGAGCGGCATGGGCGCAAGGAAAAGAAGTTGAAGAACTCTCGCTTGATGAAATGGAAGCGTTGTGGACAGAAGCGAAGTCGCACGAATAACAGAAGCGAAGTCGCACGAATAAAATCCCTTTCACCCGATGCGTAAAACTTGTCCAAAAACTAACTAAAATTAGATAATCATTTGATAAAACAACCTATTATCTTTATAGTGATGAGGTTCATTCAAATTCTTGATTATTTTGAATGTAGAGGAAGGGAGAATTATGAACAAAAAGAAACTCGCGGCACTTTTGTGCGCAAGTAGCATGATCGCGCTTTTAGCGCTTGTCGGATGCACGGGCAACAATGCCCCTGCAACAGGCGAAGCCCAACTTGTTAAAGAGGGAGTTCTCACCGTTGGTTCCGACTGCGACTACCCGCCTTTCATCTTGCTTGAAGGCGACCAACCCGTAGGATTTGAGTTCGATTTACTGGAAGCAATCGCCGCTGACCTGGGGCTGGAACTGGAATACATGCCGCCTCAAAACTTCGACACGCTTCTCACTACCGTTGCGGGCGGTGTCAAAATGGACATAGCCTGTTCATCAATCACCATAACCGAAGAACGTCAACAGACGGTCGATTTCTGCTCGCCTTACTTCGATTCCAACCAGGCATGCGTAGTCCAGCTTTCTGCAACCTATGCCAGCGCCAAGGAACTTGAGGGCAAAACGGTAGGCGCTCAATCAGGTACCACGGGAGAAGCCTGGGCAAACGAGCACCTTCAAGGCGTTACGGTGAAACCCTACAATCAGGCAAGCGAAGGCTTAGCTGCCCTGCAGGCAGGTGAAATCGAAGCCTTGTTCATCGATGCTCCCATCGCAGAGCACCAGATTGCCAACAACTATCCTAACATGAGACTAGCCGAAGTTATTCCTACGGGCGAACAGTACGGCTTTGCCATCAACAAGGACAACTCTGTGCTGAAAAGCCAAATTGATGCAAGCATGCAAAAGCTCGTGGACAATGGCACCTATAAGGAAATCTTCAAGAAATATTTCCCCAACCTTGAGCCATCAATTCACTAGTCACCAATCTGCTAAGCAAGTAGTATCACCAGGATAGACGGGATTTATCCGATTATGAACAAAGAAGCCACCATCAAAGCATTGCGAACCAGCTGCGCTTTGGTGGTGGTTTTGTTTTTGCTTCTCGGCACATTCATGCTGCTGACCCCCCAAAGTGCCGAAGCGCTTGCAACCGACAGCGTAACCGCCAAGCGCAACGAAGACGGGGGAAACGAAGTAATCGGCGGCAAATCAACGCGCCTGTCGTGGGAGGGCTGGATTGGTGAAGATGAAAAGGTTATGCAAATTGTCTTAACCTTCCCCGAAGGCAGCACCTTGGCTGATGAAGCAAGCCTTTCTATCCAAGAAATGATTATGGATGACCCTCTCCATCCCATTCACGACAGCTCTATCAAGTACACGTTTGATTTGACCGAAGAATCGCTCATCGTGAATTTCACTGATGGGCTGCGCCCTGGCAACAAGGTGCTCATTCAGGTTACGGGCTTTCAATTTCCCCCGATAACGGGCGACTATTCTATCACGGGAACCTACATCGACGACAAGGGAATCAGCCACGCGCTCGATGAATATCGCCCCATAAGCGTTATCGGAAAAACAGGGATGGAAGATTTCTTGACCTGGCTCAGTTCGCGGCAATGGGTGAAAACGTGGAACTCTATCAAGTTTTGCAACAGCTTCTTTAACCCCGTGCGCGCAATCGCTTCAATTCCCACGGTTATCAGCGGATGGCTTACTTCCATCGGCTTGGTTGCTCTCGGATTCCCCCTCGCCATACCTATCGGCTTGGGTCTTTCGTTTATGCGCATGTCAAAACTCACGGTACTGCGATTCCTTGCAAGTATCTACGTGAACGTCATTCGCGGAACGCCGCTGTTTTTGCAGATATACATTGCGTATTTGGGTCTGCCGCTTTTCATTTCGAACATGGACAACTTCACAACGGGCTTCGTTGTCCTTGCGCTGAACTCGAGCGCCTATCTTGCAGAAATTTTTAGGGCAGGTATCCAATCTATCCACAAAGGACAGTTTGAAGCGGCCTCATCCTTGGGAATGAACGCTTTCCAAACCATGTTCTTTGTCATCATCCCGCAAACGGTGCGCCGCGTTATTCCAACGATGACCTCGGAATTTATCCTACTGTTCAAGGATACTTCGCTTTTGGCAGCGGTAGGGGTTTTCGAAATGATGATGTTTGCGAAAATTCAGGCGAACCTTACGGGAAACATGACTCCGTACGTGGTTGCCGCGTGCTTCTATCTTATGGTGACGCTTCCGCTAACGCGGGTTATATCGGTGTTCGAAAAGAAACTTGCTGCAACTGACGGCAAGGAAACGCCGTCGGACAGCAAAAAACCCAAGACGAAGCGAGTTGGTCTGTTCAAGACAACCGTGCCTACCCTTGCGCTTGCCACTGAAGCAAGTGGGGTGGGGGGTTCTGTAAGTGTTGTGGGTGAACAGGCAAAACAGCAGGACGTCATAAAGGGCAAGAATCGGAGGAAGTCATGACGAAGAAAAACATGACAGAATCCGTTGATGCCAATGCTGTTGCCAACGCCGCTGTCCCTGCTGCCGTTGACGTTGTCCCCGCTGCCACCAGCAAGCGCTCCACCACCATTGAGCGCGACCCCGCCAACACCAAAGCGGTTGTCCGCATCAGAGATTTGCACAAATACTTCGGCGGGCTCGAAGTCCTCAAAGGCATCGACATGGACGTTGAGCGTGGCGAAGTGGTTGTCATCTTAGGCCCTTCAGGTTCGGGCAAATCGACCTTGCTGCGCTGCGTCAACCTGCTCGAAAAACCAACGAAGGGCGACATTTGGTTTGAGGAAACCTGCATCACCGACCCAAAAGCTGATATCAACAAAATCCGCGAACGCATCGGCATGGTGTTTCAAAACTTCAACCTCTTTCCCCACCTAACGGCGAAGAATAACATCATGTTGGCTCAGCGCAAAGTGCTGAAACGGTCGAAAGACGAAGCCGAAAAAATCGCCTGCGAACAACTGGAAAAGGTGGGGCTGAAAGACCGCGTCGACTATTACCCTTCGCAACTTTCAGGCGGACAACAACAGCGTGTTGCCATAGCGCGCGCCTTGGCGATGAATCCAACAGTGATGTTGTTCGACGAAGTCACCAGTGCGCTTGACCCCGAACTCGTGCGCGACGTGCTTGACGTCATGAAAAACCTTGCGAAAGCAGGCATGACCATGATTGTGGTAACCCATGAAATGGGTTTTGCTCGCGATGTCGCCGACCGCGTAATTTTCATGGATGAAGGAATCATTGTCGAAGAAGGCACGCCCGAAGAAGTTTTCGATTCCCCAAAATCCGACCGTACCAAAGATTTCCTCGGACACCTCTAAGAAACCGAAGAAGGGCAAAAACATCGTGGTGAACAAAAAGATGTATCAACTGGGCAGCGCACCAAATGCCATCAGGGCACTTTTTGCCTATGGGCTTGCACGCAAGGCAGAAATCGGGGAAGAAAACGTCTTTGATTTCAGCTTGGGAAACCCAAATATTCCCGCACCCGATGCCATCAAACAAACCATCAACCACCTGGTGGAATTGCCCTCAAACCTTGTCCATGGCTACACCCCCGCGCAAGGCAGCGTTGGCGTGCGCAACGCCATCGCTGCATCAGTCAACCGTCGTTTCAAGATGAACGCTGCGGCAGATAACGTCTATATGACAGTTGGTGCCGCCGCTTCTTTGACCATTTCGCTTTCAGCGCTTTGCCAAGCAGGGGATGAATTTATTGTTATCAACCCCTATTTCCCCGAATACAAAATCTGGATTGAACAGGCGGGCGGTGCTTGCATTGAGGTTTTGGCACAAAAAGACAGTTTTCAGCTTGATATTGCTGCCATTGAATGTGCTCTGACCAGCAAAACACGGGGCATCATCATCAATTCGCCCAACAATCCAACGGGAGTAGTGTATTCAAAAGACAGTCTTGTCAAACTTGCTCAAATCCTAAACGCTCATCAGGAAAAACAAGGGCGAAGCATCACCATAATTTGTGACGAGCCTTATCGCGAAATCGTCTACAGGAGCGTTAAAGTCCCCTTCATTCCGACACTCTACGACAACACCATCGTGTGCTATTCCTATTCGAAATCGCTCAGTCTACCAGGTGAGCGCATTGGCTACATCTATGTGTCTGAACGGATGCCCGATTCTGCGACAGTCTATCTTGCCGTGTGTGGGGCAGGACGCGCGTTGGGGTTTGTCTGCGCGCCGTCGCTCTTTCAACATGTTATCGAACACTGCGTCGAAGAACAGACCGATGTCGCAGCCTATGCGGAAAACCGCGCACTACTCACCTCGGGACTTTCAAGGCTGGGCTATGAATTCGTTGAACCTGAAGGCGCTTTTTATCTGTGGGCGCGTTCTCTTGAACCGAGTGCAGAGGCGTTTGCTGAACGTGCAAAAGCTCATGAGTTGTTGATTGTTCCCTCGACCAGTTTTGGATGCGATGGGTGGGTGCGTATCAGCTATTGCGTGAGCAAGAAAACCATTGAAGACGCCATGCCAGCCTTCGAATCCCTCATGAAAGAATATTCGTAACCTCGCCCTTGCGCGTTTGACTTTTCGTCATTGCGAATCGCGCAGCGATGAAGCAATCTAGTCATTGATATGCATTTTCGTCATTGCGAGGAGTACGCGTAGCGTACGACGAAGCAACCTAGTCCTTGATATGCAGGTTGACGCTCTCGCGGTCACTGGCGAAGGGGTCTCAGCTCACCCGTTCCGCTACTCAGATTCTGCGAATCTTCGTGCGCTCCACTGCTGAAATCATAGTAAGGTACTAATTGGTGTTCAGAGAGAACTTCGACCCTTCGACAGTAACCGCTTTCCGCTAACTCGTCATTGCGGGCCCGACCCGCAATCTTTGCTTCGCCACATTTTGTCATTGCGAGGAATGAGCGAAGCGAATGACGTGGCAACCTAGTCGTTGATGTGTATTTTCGTCATTGCGAGCTGCAAAGCGGCGCGGCAATCCAGGCAACAAGGAAAAAGTATCAACCCAAAAATCAACGATTAGGTTGCTATCGCTCATTCCTCGCAACGATGGCACGATACAATAATACTTATGAACTGGGAAAACGTGAAATTAAAAAAGTGCCAAAACCTATACTTTTTGGCACTCGGCAATTCGCGTAAAAAAACGACAAAACGTCAGGGTCTCGCCCTTAATGCATATAGAGGCATTCTAGCAGATAGTTGCCTGGTTTTCCCGAAAAATCCTTGAAATGCAGAAAATGACTTAGACGGCGATTTTTCGCCATTTTTCGGTGTGCCAAAAAGTATAGGTTTTGACACTCTGAACCATCAGGGGTTTTGTGCCTTTATAAGGACTAGAGAAAAGAAGGAGTTCTATCGTGATGAGGACTTTGAAGAAGAGCGGGGCTTTTGTATTTGCGTTAGTAGTAGTACTAGTAGTTGCGCTTTCGCTACCTTTGTGGGCAATCGCTACCGAACCTGCTGAAACATCTCTGCTTGAAGTTGAGGATGTTGCAAGTCCCGAAGAAGCAGCAGAAGCAGATGATGTTGAATCAGCTGTCGACGAAGCCGATGCGGGAGAAATCGCGGTTACTCCTTTGGCAAACCCCGAAAGCGATTTTGAGTATCAAGTAACGAATGGCAATTATGGCTATGGGGCGTATATCACTGGACTTACCGATGATAGTTTGAAAAACGTTGTTGTTCCCGAAACCCTTAATGGAGGAGATGTTGTTTCTATTTCCTTTTTCAATCAAGGCTTAGAAACACTCGATGTCAGTGCCTGTGCAGCTTTGTATTCGCTCGTATGTTATTGGAATCAACTCACTGCTCTTGATGTGAGTAAAAACATAAAACTAGAGAACCTTGACTGCTCATACAACCAGCTGACAGCTCTTGATGTGAGTAAAAACACGTCTTTATGGCAGATGACTTGCTCATCCAATCGGCTGACAGCTCTTAATGTGAGTAAAAACACGTCTTTATGGCAGATGACTTGCTCATACAACCAGTTGACAACTCTTGATGTGAGTAAAAATACAAACTTGGTAAACCTAAATTGTTCAGAAAATCAACTCGCAACCCTTGATGTGAGCAAGAATGGAAGCTTAACGAGTTTAGGCTGTTCATACAACAATCTTGCCATACTTGACATAAGCAAAAATACCTACTTAACGAATTTAGACTGTTCCCACAATGACCTCACCACGCTTGATATAAGCCAAAACACAAACCTAGATACCTTGGGATGCCACAAAAACTTTATCGCCGACACTTCTGCTCTTGAGACATGGCTTGAGAGCAATGACGGTCAGGTGCTTCCTCAAAAAACTTCGGAATTGAGTGCAGAGATTCAGTTTATGCCTTGGATGATCGGATCGGGTGGTTATTGGGGGAGACTTTGTTTTGATGCCGACCAAACCGACGGAATTCTTGTGGGCGCTCAGTCGATTCGGTTCGTTTTAGAAGGATATCCCGAATATATTGATCCCGATGACAATCGGTTAAGCGTGCAGCTTAACAGAATGCTCAACCCAGGAACTAACGAATGGGGCAACCCCGACTACAGCATAGACTTTGACCTTATACAAGATGGTACGACTTACACTATGGTGGTTGACTTAACAAAATACGCTGCACAAATAACGAGCAATACTGAACTGTGGATAGGCTATCACTGGGTTGCTCCTTTCTATGGAGAAGTTACGGCAAGCCTCTATATTGACGATGCTTTAATGGACGAGGTCACGGTAAAGAACGACCCTCCCGTCATCACCTATGACTGTGCGGGAGAGACCAGATACACCAAGGGCAGCGGTCTTGATTTTTCTGCAAGCATCGCATGGCAGCCTTATGGTTATATGGAATACACACCTGGCTATGGTACGGTTTTCGGTACTCCTGAGTATATTGAAGCCTTTGGCTATACCTACATAAAAGACTATTGGGAAGATTATGCTCCTGAAGGAACCTACTGGCTTATTGACGGCACTCTCTATACCGAACCTGTTGACGCAACACGTGGCTCTGTGGTTGTAAGCGCTTCGGGAGAACCTCAAATAACCCTGAACGCAAGCTGGCTTGAGACCCTTGATGAAGGCGACTACACCCTTCGGGTGCATTATGGAGACGACGGCATGGAGCGTACCTGGGTCGACATAACTATCACCATAGATCCTGAACCCGTAATGCCGCCTGCCGCCAGCACCAAAGACATTACGTCGTTTGCCTTGGCAGGAGCCACAGGAACCATCTCGGGCACCAACATAAGTGTTGAAGTTCCTTATGGCACTGACCTGTCTTCGCTGGTTCCAACTATCGCACACAATGGTATGGACCTCTTGCCCGCGACAAGTGTGGCGCAAGACTTCAGCGCACCGATACAATACGTGGTCATTGCTGAAGATGGCACAACCAAAACCTATACGGTAACAGCAACCGTCAGCCGACAAATTCTCGAAGGTAACTTCGGTACCTGGACAGGTGCGGGCACGAGAAGTACCACCATAGAAGTACCGCTTGAAAAATTTGTTGACCTTTACTTCGGGACAGAAAAACTTGTTCTTGATAGTGATTACAGCGTGGCTGAAGGAAGCACCATCATCACGCTCAACGAAAGCTTT
>WRIS01000006.1 GCA_009782615.1 Eggerthellaceae bacterium
AACTTGATACAAACCAGGAACGTCGGCTGGAATTGCACTCACGGGGCTGCCCGAACCGCCGCCACTCATATCAAGAATGTCGATTACCACTTGGCTGCGCACATCCCCTGTTGGGTTGCCCGCGCCTTCAGCCTTAACGTCAGTTGCCACAACCCCTTCCATGAGCTTGTCACGGGTGAGGTTGCCAGAACCATCTACCGCACTTGCAGGAACGGGCATATTAACAACAAGCGGTTTAGGCGTTGCCTCGATGAAGAGGTCATCAAAACCGCTGCCAACCTGGATATTAAGTTCAATGGTGGTCTCTTCATCAACATCAGATACCAAGAAGTGATAAATACCCATAGCAGAATCACCCGTAGTGAAGGTGCTCAGGTAGTTGTCCTTGTCCTGCAAAATCTTTACCGCAGGAGATGGGCTTACCTTGTTGCCGTTTGCCAGATACTTCGAAGCGGTTGCTTCCAAGACTGCAAGCACGCCTGCCGCACCAAGGGCGGCGGTGTCTTCAGCTTCGAGAACCGTTTGTTTTGCGTTTGATCCAAAGACATAGGTAACAGGACCAAACTCAGGCGCTGGTACTGGTCCGACCACATCGGCATCAACAATCTCGCCCGTGATGGACTTAGAAATGGTGCCTGTTGGAGCATCGGCGGCATTGATGGTGATGTTATAAACACCCGCACCTGCCGCATAGCTGTAACCACCGCTCATAATGCCCGTCAGATTTCCTGTCAGTCCGATTTCGGCACCCGTCGTGCCGTTGTAGAGCTTGGTACCCGACTTGCTCAAAATTTCAGACTCGATCATAGACGGGTTGGTGGTCACGTCAGCAAGACGCGTCACGAATGATTTCGCGTATAAGATTCGTCCGTCACCAACGGTATAGGAACCGTCGTTTACCACCACAACTCTATCAGCAGTTGCAGCGTTGCCATCGGAATCCTCGACAGAATAGCGCAAAGTATACATTCCTGGAGTTGTCACATCAACGCCCGTGGCGGGGTTGAGATAGGTAACAACAACGTCAAGCGGAATGCCCGCTGCATCGTCTTCAACGTCAGTTGCGCTCACGCCGTACATATCATCACTCGTGTATTGCGCAGGGGTAATAGAACCTGCAGGAGTCGGGCCGTCCCCTATCCAAATTTCAACGGGCGTGCTCACCGTCAGTTCAGGCGGGAATCCGTCAGAAACGATACCCTTTGACATGACCTGAGTCGGGCTGGGGCTGGTGATAACAGGAGTCGTACCCACTTGAGCTCCGAAGGTAAGATCATAGGTATCTTGCGTATCGGTGAAGCCCCCGTTTGAAACAACGCGCGGGGTTGCAGTCGGTGCCGCATCTACCAATTTGATAACCTGCACATCGGCTTCCATAATGAGAGCATCATTTAATCCCGATGCAATCATTTCTGCAGCGCGCGTTGCATTAACCTGGAAATGGTTCGCCGTTATAGCGTATTGGTCATTTTCCCCGCCCTCATAGATAACATCTGCATCAGTGATGACGCCCTTTATCGTCTTTTTGGTGGGTTTGCCCACTACCGTCCAGGTGAAGTCATAGGTTCCCGCAGGAGCATTAGTCGTATAACCTGTTGGCGGGAAGGGGTCGATGGTAAGGTTGCTCTGGTCAATAGTGTTACCTTCGATATCGTAGGCAACCGCTCTTGACCAGCTTAAGACCTGTCCCATAGAACCATTAACCGACGCAGACGTGGCAACAAAATTCTTTGCGCCGATAATAACGTCGTTGTCGGTGTCAATTTCGAAACGCCCGTCGTCGATGATGATGGCGCGCGTTGCCGTTGCCGTCATGCCGTTGTCGTCAGTTGCGGTATAAACAACCTTGTATACACCAACATTGCCCGTGTTGATTTGCGCCGTTGGTGAACCGTTTATCGTGTAGGTGACATCGGTGGGGTTCAAGATACTGCGCGCGGCATAATCGGTCGCGGTCATCTGATCTGTTATCTCTGCGAAGGTGAGATTGTGAGCATCAGAACCCGATTGGAAATCAATAACCAACGGTTCTTCTTGGAATGCGATAACAGGACCAGCTCCAAACAAGGTATAGGTTACGTCAACGGTAATGCTCGGAACACTCGTAATGGCAAAGGTCACCTTATAGGATTGCCCGTGTGAACCGCCCGTTGCAGGAATGTCGTTTGAAACAACATAGACTCCCGCATCAGCCAAAGAAGTTACGGGGAAGCCCGTGCCCAAAGACACTGCTTTGCTCATAAGTCTCCACGCCTCAGCTTCAGAAGCGTTGATGAGTTTGAGTTGCGCAGCATCGGAAAGTCCCGCGTAGTCGGCTGCTTCCGAAACCATTAAATTGGTCACGTCGTTAGCGCCAATGATGTAGCGAATGTTCGTGTCGGGATCAACCGCATCAGTCATCTGGTCTTTGTCCACCAGGACTGCTTCAATGTCGCGATATACGTTTGACGGAGCGCCAACAACACCAATCCTGATAGGATAGGTGCCCACAGGGCTTCCCGCGCCATACGTTCCCGCAGATACAACCATAGGGGTAGCGTCTTTGAGTCCGCTCGGCTCAGATAAGTCCATTTCCCACGCATAGGCTTGCGCATCATCAAGGATGGTGGCAGCGTTTGCTTCTGAGCGTTCCTTCACGAAACTGGTCGCATCGATGATATAGCCGTCAATGACCACGAAATCACCCACGAGCACGGGGCGCGTGGCGGTTGCGTCGTTGCCGTCGCTATTGGTAACCGAATAGGTGACAGGATAGATGCCTTTCTTGGTGAGGTCTACCGCGCTGTCGTCATAGGTCACATCACCCGTGATGTCAACATTTGAATCAGCAGCGTAGAATGCCGAAACGCCGTCCATGTAGTCAACTTCGCTTGGAAGAATAGAACCGTCGGGGCGTTCTCCCCCAGCAGCCATGAAGGGCTCAGTTGCATCGCCCAACCACACATTTATCGGCGCATCAACCAAGATAACGGGCGTATTGCCTGAAGTGACATGCGCCTTAATGGTTACGGTGTGGTCGTAGTCTTGGGGTTGACCGTTGATGTAGAAGGTCACATCCCAATCTCCCGCTTCAGCAGGATTCGGAATCGCAACCGACGCCACCCGCACAAGTGAAGCATTCCACGGGTCGGTGATATTCAAGCGCCCAACCGCTTCGGCGAGTGCAATCAGTTCAGTATCGCGGTCAGCAGTCGACTTGTTCATCAACGTGGTTGCATTGCTCACGGTGATATCGAAATCATTCGCGGCAATGTATTTCTTCGCTTCTATATAAGGTTCAACTTTTACCGAACCACTCTTATAGATACTCGTATCAGCATCAGCCGCATATCTGACGGCATAGGTCTTGCCATCGGGGTTACTTGCCTTGAAATCTTCCAAGTCATAGTAGGCGGGGCTGTCCCACGGAGGGGTTACTTTGTTTACGGAAACCGCGGTGTCCAAAGTAACGGCTGGATAGAGTTTATCGGCGCGCGCGTTGATGAGATCTTTCAAAGCGGCGTATTGCGGTGCGCTGTCGGTGCCCAAATCAGCGATTTCGGTTGCTTGGCGAAGCCCGATAACCTGATCCTCATGCGAAAGCGTCAGTTCGGGCGCTTGCACCGTCAAGTGCGGTGCAGCCAAGAGCGTAGTGTCGTGACAAGGGGTGTCAACCAGCGGGTTGGCGTTACCCTCGGCGTCCTCTAACACGAAATAGACTTCGTCGTTGAGCGCCAGAGAAGAAATTACACTGTCAGGGAAGGTGTAGAGCCAGGTGCCATCAGCGTTCAAGACACCTTCAACGGGGTTGCCCCCTTCACTGATGGTGGTCGTTGAGCCACCACTCTTGAGCACGGCATACAACTTCACAGCTGGATCGGGGTTGTGAGGTTCCGCTGCTGCTTGAGCTGCTTCGGGCAACCATGAACCACTCACTTCAGTGGTCAGATTTTGCCACAGTTTGCCGTTGTTAGGCATAGTAATTTCAGCAGGCACTGGCGGCAAAATGTCGATAACCGTAATGGGTCCAGGCATATCTTCAGGTTTTGCCATGTGAACTTCTTCAGGATTGGCATTGTCGCCTGGATAGTCAAGACCACGCCACAGCGAAAGCATCGTAAAGGTATCACCAGCACGCAGAAAATCGCCATCGGTATAGCGCACAACACCGTCAAGGCTGGCGACGCCAGTTTCTACTTCATAGATATCCTCTGCAATCAGAGAAGTGACTTCTCCGTTCTTAGAAATTTCTTTGCTGTTGTCAGCGGCGCGCGTAATTTCATAACGTCCATAAACTTCATCAGTCCAAATGGGACGTCCCACATTGTCAAGACCTTCAGGTACGGAACCTATGGCGCGCAAGTACTTGTCGGCATTGGTAGCAGGCTCCCACATCGAATCGATACGCGGGGTAGCGTTATTACCCTGAACACGACGGTAGGGCTGGGTGCCCTGGTTGCCGAAGTTGCCCGCTGCATCAGTAAGCAGAGGGTTGTTGGAACTAAAGGTTGCTCCATTAAAGCTTTGCCCCGTAAGCGTCAAGGTGGGTAGTGTCCATGACATATAAGGGTTAGACCATGAAGCGGCAACACCCCAGGTGGGGTTGCCCGCAGGATTCATGGAAGAATCGGCAGAACCAGTAGTAGACGAACGGCTGGTGCCGTTGCCCCACACCGCTAAGTCTGAATGGATGGAATTGAATTCTACACCACTAGCCGTGTTGGTTCTAAACACGCGTGCTGGTGCGGCTGCCGTACTCGGAGCAAAATTCGCAAAATCGTAGTAGCGTGGTTCTTCAAAGCTAAAGTTGAAGTTGGTGCCACCGTTTACGATAGCGCCGTTGGGTACGTTACCATGCATGATGATGGTAGCGCCTGGCTCAATAACTATCTCACCGTTATTGTTGTTGGTGTCAGCACCAGACGCATGGGCTCCTGCTACTGCAGCGCCCCGCTCGGCATACAGCTCAACGGCTGATCCTTCATCTTTTACATAAAAGCCCCAGTCGGTGCCCGCGAAGTTAACAGCCGAGTTGCGCAGGTCGGTTCCTGTTGCGTTTCGGGTATCTCCCTCATTGACAACCTTAACCACACCACCGCTTTCAACAGTGAATCTGTTGTTTGAGCCGTGGAAGGAAATACCAGCACTTTTTCCAGCTCCGTCTTCTTGTTTTCTCAAAACATTAATATGACCACCATTAGAAACACGGAACTCACAGCTCGTGAGCGTAGAAACGGCTGCATTAGCACCTGCACGAATCCAGATTACGCCATGCATATAGGTGTCAGTATCTCTTCTCATAACGTTTGAGGTGGCATGAAGCTCAGAACCCTCACCGTCAACAATAAAGTAACTGTCGCCAAAGCTGTTTGCACGAATAGACTGCATAAAAGCAGGACCAGAAGCAGTAGCACCAGTTTCAAGTGCACCAGGTCCGCCTGCTGCAGTGGCAATATTTTCGGCATAGACCTTTGCACCGTTGGTAACGGTAACGCC
Source organism: Eggerthellaceae bacterium (assembly GCA_009782615.1). GTDB lineage: Bacteria > Actinomycetota > Coriobacteriia > Coriobacteriales > Eggerthellaceae > WRIS01. Next base: position 5,476 of record WRIS01000006.1, read on the forward strand.
ACCAGCGCCACCACCAAGGTTAACCATACCTGCCTCATCAAGCCAACCAATCTGTCTACCTTGAATATTGACTTCGGTTCCCTCACCGTCAAAGACAAGGTCGACTTTGGTGGCAAGCACTGCAGCTGCACCAGGAGCAGCACCTGTGTCAAAGTTAAAGCCCATTTGTATGGTGCTCGAAAAAACATTTTGGCGATGGTTGATAAGCGTAGCTTTCGTGCCGCCAATAAACTCTATCCTGTTTTCGGTAGAGTGAATCGCTGAACGAAGCGGAGCAGAACGCGAGCTGGTTTCAAGCCAAACATCGGCGGCGTCAAACGTGAGCATGCGCGCATTCATGGTACCGCAGGTATATGAATCGGAGGTGTTTGACATCGAGGGCGCATTGGTGTTTGCCACCGCATGAATCCACTTAATCTCTCCTGTGGCATAAATAGTGCCGTTGATGTTGTGTACGAGTTCCCCGCGCTGGATTCCCTCGCCCACCACATTTCTCATGTTGATGGTCCAATTGTCGGTGACCGAGCTTGGGCCAGCCGAGATAGCGAGCCACGTACTCCAACCAGCCCCAGCCGTAGCGCCGCTGGCAGCGTCGCTGACTGCAATAAAAACGTTTCGGGCGTTAATACCAAGAGGTACCTGGCGAACGACATTAATGTCTTTAACAGTAAAATCCCGTGGAGCGTTTGCGGCTGTGGATAATCTCAAGGTAACGTTCTCGGTTTGAGTTCCCACATTAAGCAATTTGCCGTTACCGTCAAGAACGAGGTCGCGGTCAAGCAGACCAGGACGGGTAGCAACGGTGCCGCGAGCGATGTCGCTTTCCAAACGGATATAGCTGATGGCCGTATTGTCCCATGCGGCACAGAATTCAGCCCAAGTGCTGACACCCGCTCTGTTTGCAGCAGGAACATCGTCCCACTCAAGCCCAAAAGAACTTGCTCCCATAGGCATAATGCTTATAGGCTCTCCTGCCAAGGGCATGATAGGGATAAAGTCCCCCTCAACTTCTACACCATTATTCTCAACAGAATCTTCTGGTAGGTCGACGTCATCACCCCCATTCGCAGTTTCCGCCGATGGCTCGGAAGCATCGGGCGTCTGCCATAAGGCAGCATCACCGTACTCCACCGCATCGCTGCCCGGTGCAACAACAACTGGGTCGGCAAAAGATGCCAAGGGCACAAACAACGTGACAGCCATCGTAATGGCTATGACAACAGCAAGAGTTTTTCTTAAAAACCCTGGTTGCCTCTTGTTCTTTCTTGCTTTCATGACTACCCAACCTCTTTTCCTGTCTTGAATCAACTTCATGACCAATTACCTTAAAGCCCACCCTACATCCACTTTTGCAGGTCTTGCCTTGTGCGTCGCGCAAAGCCCTGCGTCTTGCAATAAAGCTATATCAACCACCTCATGGTGAATTGCTTCTTAAAAGTTATGTGGTTTGATAATGAGAAAGAATGTGAGAAAGAATTTTTGTTTGGAAATATGCCTGAAAGCGCAAAAACGGTCGAAGACGACCGCATCAAAATAAGGGGTGAGCTTTGCTCATTCCCGACCTTCGCACCCAATCCTGACAGCCACCTCACAAAGCCTCCAAGTGTTTGAAACTCTTGGGTCAGGCGCATTGGCATATAAAAATCGTCCAAATTAAAGAAGAGTAGTTTATCCAGCGCTATCTATCAGCGCTAAAAGCCCTACCTTCTTTTACCGTCCCTAGCGGTTTTTACCCCAAGCCTGCTACCTCGACCCCTTTTCTCTACCCACTCTGCACATCAAAATAGCAACCAACCACTTTTGCAAACTTTTTTCCACTCTTATTCGGCTGCTATACACTTGCTCGCATTATACTTCAAGAATATTAGTTTTTAAGTGTAAATTTTTGTAAAAATTTTTTATTTTCCCAGCTACTTATGGGATAAATGAGATGCACTTAGACCCATTAACCCGTTGAAACTGCTACTAAGCAGATAAGGTAAAGGCGTATTATCAGGTCTTACGTTTTGTGGGGCACCCCTTCATTGCCACACCCGCAACAAGCGCCATCCCCCCTTTGTCATTGCAATGAGCAGAGCGAATGACAGGCGATAGAGGTGGTTACTGGCGACGAGGGTCGAAGTTCTCTCTGAACACTGATTTTTATTTTAATGCGCCTTCAGCAGTGAAGCACACGAAGATTCGCAGAATCTGAGTAGCGAAACGGGTGAGCTGAGACCTCTTTGACAGTAACCGCGAAATTAGGATTGCGGGTCAGACCCGCAATGACCGCGGGAGAGACAAAAGAAGCCCGAAACAACGATGCGCGTAGTCGTTTCGGGCTTTGACGGGAAGAAGAGTTTTATTGAGCTTGCAAAACTCTTCTCCTCAGATAAAGCTTCTGGCTTCCTAGCCTTTATCCTCCTCTTCGGATGAACGGCGGCGCCGTGCGAAAGCCAAACCAAGAGTTGCACCACTGGCTCCTAGGAGCCCAACCCACATCCACGGGCTGGTATCGTCGCCAGTCTTGGGACTTGACGAACCCTTAGGCGAATCAGGTGCAGGTGCAGGTGCAGGCTCGGGCGCGGGTGCAGGTGCAGGCTCGGGCGCGGGCGCAGGCGCTGGCTCGGGCGCGGGCTCGGGTGCTGGCTCTGGTTCAGGCTCTGGCTCAGGTTCAGGCTCTGGTTCGGGTTCGGGCTCTGGTTCTGGTTCTGGCTCTGGTTCTGGTTCAGGCTCTGGTTCTGGTTCAGGCTCTGGTTCTGGTTCAGGCTCTGGTTCGGGCTCGGGCTCAGGCTCGGGCTCTGGCTCGGGTGGCACAACTGCCTCTTCCCACTGAGCATACACGGTCATGTCGCCCGTTACCGAATAGTCAGAGGTAAACTGCGTGCCACCCTCAGGCGTGAGCGCCCAATAGGCAAAGGTGTAACCGTCACGCACAGGCGCACTCGGCAAATGACCTAAACTGATGGCTGGTTCTACCACATAGCTATCGGAAGGTTCGGTCAAGGTTCCGCCGTTGGGATTAAAGCTAACCAAGTAGCGATAAGCGACAACCGTTGCGTCGATGGTGGCGCTCACGCTTGAATCCCCTGCTGCCAAAGGCGCTATGCTTTCAACAGCAGCGAACAGCGGATAGACCTCGCCAGCAATACCGAAGGTGACTGGATAGGTGTCTGCCAAAGCGACAAAGCCGCCGCTATTGCGTACCTCAACTGTCGGAGTCGGGGTGTTTGGAAGAAGCGCGTATGCTTTTGCATCAGATGCCTTGATAAGTTCTGCCGAAAGGTCTTTGCCTATCATCACCGCTGCCTCAGTTGCGCTCACCGTAAAGTGAGAAGCGCTTATAGCATACCTTGAATCATAGCCACCTGGGTCAACCACATCACCATCAACTACATATCCCGTGATGGTTTTCGTAACTCCCAAGTGACCAGCAGGGGCGATGTTGAAGGTGTATTGACCAACTTGGCGATTAGCAAATCCACTAGGCACACTTCCAACGACTACGGGGGCCAAGGCGTTTCTGTCATAGTCATAAGCCTCGGCGAAGGACAGACGCAATACATCAGCCGCACTTCCGCTGAAACTTGGATCTTTTGCTGACACGACGAAGTTCTTCGCACCCACAATGACTTCTTCGCTTGAATCATCCACGAAGCGGCCATCGGTTATCACCACAGCACGACTTGCCGTGGTGGTGTTGTTGTGGCTATCAGTAACTGAATAGTTGACCTGCCACACGCCGATATTGTTTTGGTCAAGACTCAGACCACCTTCGACCATAACACTGGTTTGCCCCAGAAGGTTTCCATCTTCTACGTCCATAACCGTCATGAATGCCTTAAGGTCGGTGTCGGTAAGGGGCTTAGAGGCTAAAGTTTGTTCTAAGACCAGCGGACGCTGCTGGAACTCGATAACAGGAGCGTTACCGTTGTCGATAGTGAAGATCACCGTTACTTGAATATCGGTGTAATCTTTCACGGCAAAGACAACTTCATATTCGCCTCCCGCAACGATGGGATGGGTTGCATCCCCTATTTGGTCGCTGAGTACTACGACGTCCCAATCTTTGATGGTGTCGTTAATTTTCCAAGCTTCGGCTTCTGCACGAGCAATAAGAGCGCTTGCCGCAGAAGTAGCGCCGACAAAGTTTGACGCCTCATCTAAAGTGAGCCTTGCGTTCTTGGCGCAAACTACATAATGGACCAGACCAACAAAGCTCTCATCAATAACATCGCTGTCGATTACTTTGCCAGTAACGCTCGTGGACGGATTGCCGCTATATCCAGGTTGCGGACCGATAATGCCAATCTGGATTGGGTAGTACTCATCAGGAGTAGCACAATAGCCCGCGTTATCATGAACACTCAAGAGGTAATCAACCGAAGTGATAACCAGCGGATCTTCAGGTGAGCTACGCTGCTCAAGGCGTTTTGCTTGAGCAGAAGACTCACGCAAGATTTCGGTGTCGGTGCCATCCACACTCGTGGCTAGGACGATAAAGCTTTGTGCCTTCACACCATAATCGCCATCCCAAACCCATGAGCCATCGTTTACCATGACCCAGTCGCTCTTGGTGGTTATATTGCCATCAGAGTCAACGGCCTTATAGGATATCTCTTGTAAACCAGCGATAGTCAAATCAAGAGGATTGGCGTTTTGGACAAAAGCACTTCCAAGGCCGCTTCCCCACACAAGGTCGGTGATGATGCCATCTTCTGCGTCCGTTGCTTTCACGTCCCCTGTACCTGAAGGGTCTTTACCATGAATGTAGTCCCACTCATTCGGCAAGAAGTACTCAGGCTTGTAGTTGGGATGCGAGGCTCCCCCTTCAGCTGTCCAGATGGTGCGAAGATCGGGAGTGTGTATTACTGGATGGTTACCGTTAGAAACCGTCACCGTAATGGTAACAGAAGCTGCATGATCTTCTGCCACCCAAAGCTGCACTGGGAAGGTAGACGGATAGGCAGAGTCACTTTCCATCGCAAAGTTTGCGGTTTTGAATCCGTCATCGTTTGCCAAAGCTGGTGTGCCGCCCCGTGCAAGGTTAACATCAGCTCTCAGATAGCTGGTAGCACCTGAGCGCGCGAGGAACTCTGAATCATAAGCGGCTCCACTCTTCGCTTGGAGTGCTAAGGCATCAGCTATGTTGATGCGGAAGTCCTTGGCTTCAATTGAGTATTGGTCACCATTGGCGATGTTAGAGTCAACTACTTTACCCAAAACTGCGCGGGTAAGAGAAACATCTTCTTGAACCGCTAGGATGATATCGTATTCGCTTTTAGCTGGACCAAAGCCACCCGTATCACTTACCACAGCGGTTGCAGGGGTGCCGTCCACATGCCAAGCTTGCGCTTCGGTTTGCTCAAGGATGAGCGTGTTGTAAGGCGCGGTAACATCTTTGGAGTCAATCAAGAATGATTTCCCTTGTATGATATAGCGATCATTAAAGCGGATGGAGCCGTCGTTTACGATAAGGGCTCGCTCAACCATTTCGCTAAAGCCATTGTTGTTTGTTACCGCATAGGTAACTTGTGTCACTGAACTGGTTCCCCAAGCAATTTCAGGCAGTTGTTCGGTGCCTGTTGCGTCTGGATTGATAACAACCCTGCTTGTTAAGTCGCCGTCATTGTCGTCGCCCGCCGCAACCCCACTCATGATGTCTGCGCGAGAAAGCATGTCGGTACTTGTCGGCTTGTAGACATACTCAAGCGGCTTAGGTGTTGCGTCAATCCACGGAAGAACCGTTGGATTAACCTTTACGCTCAAGGTTATTGAAGCATTACCATCGGGGTCTTGGACAACTATCCAATAGGTACCTGCCTCAGCCTCAAAGCCACCTCTGTCAGCGATAACTGGCGTGATGGTTTCAAGCGTGCCCTGCGGGCGTGCTACTCGAGCACCAGCACCAAGAGCAGCTAAGAGTTCTGCATCAGTAGTGATGGCGGCAGCCTCAAAGACCTCAAGTTCGATATTGTTACCAAATACGTAATAGGTATCCTTATCCGAGTCAATTGGTTTAGGTCCTGCCTCGATGACTTGTGCATCAATCACCTCACCGATGATGGCTTTCGAAATCTTGGTAGTACCCGAATCGATTCCCTCAACCACGATGTTGTACGTACCTTCTGCGCGAGAATAACCACCTGTGCTTGCCACTGAAAGTTCAGTTGAGGATACCAAGGCTCCCGTCTCAGTGTTGTAGAGAGCCGCAAAGGACTTGGAAAGTATCTCTTGGTTGAGAAGTGCTGGGCTTTCGGTGACATCGGAAAGCAAGGTCACGAAACATTCCGCATACAGAATACGGTTGGTGCCTGCAACATACCTGCCGTCGTTGACAATCACGATACGAGAAGCGCTTGCGGTATTGTTGTCGGAATCCACCACATCATAGGTCAGCTTATATAAGCCCACCTGAGTCACGTCAACGTCTCCTGTTGCAGCGTCGGCGGTATAGGTAACCGCAGCGGTGAGGTCTTTATCTTCTTCATCCCACGCACTTACTCCATAGAAGGGGTCATACTCAGAAGCCGTAATAGCATGGGCGGGTTTTGGAGTAGTTCCAATCCACACTTCAAGAGGTGTGGAAACTGTTAGTACGGGCATAGCGCCTTGGGAAACCGTTCCTTTGATACCAACACTTTGCTTTGCAGCAGGGATAGTGTCAATTCTAAAGGTGATAGGTTCATAAGTCCCTTCAGTTGCAGCAAAGCTGGCAGTGCTCACCAAAAGTGGTGCCAAGTCAGGCTTGCTAGGAACAAGTTTTACTACTTGTGCGCGGGCAGCTTCGATAAAGGCTGGCTGTCCACCGTTGAGAATGTCCTGAGCATCTGCCACGTTTACCTGGAAATGGTTGGCAAGGATTGCATAGCTTGAATCCTTGTCGCCTGAATCAAGCACATCAGCATCCACCACGTGTGCGGTGATTGATTTGGTGGTGGTGCGTCCTTGCGCCTTCCAAACAATCGGATAATCGCCGACAGAAGCTTGTGCACTATACCCGCTGGGCTGTTCAGTCCAATTAACGGTGAGGGGCTTGCCCTCAATATCGAATGCTTCTGCATACGAGAGGCTTCGTGCTTGTCCTTCGCTGCCTAAAACATCGCTGCTGGCAATCACATAGTCGCGTGCCCCCATAATGATGTCGTCATTTGGGTCAATCAGATAGCGGCCGTCAGTTATCACCACAGCACGACTTGCGGTGGTGGTGTTGTTGTGGCTATCAGTAACTGAATAGTTGACCTGCCACACGCCGATATTACTTTGGTCAAGACTCAGACCACCTTCGACCATAACACTGGTTTGCCCCAGAAGGTTTCCATCTTCTACGTCCATAACCGTCATGAATGCCTTGAGGTCAGCATCGGTCAGGGGCTTAGAGGCTAAAGTTTGTTCTAAGACCAGCGGACGCTGTTGGAAGTCGATAACAGGAGCGCTACCGTTGTCAGTAGTGAAGATCACCGTTACTTGAATGTCGGTGTGATCTTTCACGGCAAAGACGACTTCGTATTCGCCTCCCGCAATGATGGGATGGGTTGCATCCCCTATCTGGTTGCTTACTACTACGACATCCCAATCGTTGATAGTGTCGTTAATTTTCCAAGCTTCGGCATGTGCTCGATGAATCAAACTACTTGCTGCAGAAGTGATTCCCGCAAAGCTTGGGGCTTCTGCTAAGGTCAAGCTCGCATGATTGGCAGCCACCGTATAGCGCCAAGCCGCATCGAATCCGTCGGCCAGTTCGTCGTGTTCGACTACTCTGCCGACAAGGTCTAGGCTTGCGTGTCCCTCAAAGCCCGTTTCAGGGGTATAAGAATCAAGAGAAATCGCGTAATCCTTCACCATATTGGTGTATCCACCATCATCACCTATAAACAAAAGGTGAGAAACATCCACGGGAACAGATTCTGCCGAGTTGTTGGACTTGATACGCCACAACGCTGGGTAAGTCTCGGCAAGAATCGCGTCAGGCGTGCTATCCACCTCAGAGGCAAGTTTCACAAAGCTATAAGCCATCAACAGATAGTCCCCCTTGGGGGCAAAGTTATCGGTTACCAAGACTTTGAATGTTTCAACCGTGGTGTTGTGGTCAGAATCCGTTACCGAGTAAGAGACATCTTGGAAAAGATTAAACATCTCAGGAGCTAGGCTCACTGGGTCTCCTTCAGTAAAGACGCCGCTGCCATTGACGGAGCCAATTTTCAGCTTGCTTTGAATATCCGTATCAAAATCATCCGTTGCGACAACGCCGTGCAAGCCGTTGGTTGAAGTCCACTCAGAGGCAAGCATAGTACCTGCGGGTTGGTCAGCTGCAGGCCCTGCCCAAATGATGCGCAAAGGAGCAGTTATTGCGGGAGGCAGAGCATTATCAACAAATACGATAATGCTAGTCTCAGCCGCAGGGTCTTCAGCACAGCGCAGGGTTATGGTGAATTGGTCGCCTTGCTTCAAAGGCTGGTTAGATGCATCCCCAAACCCACCGTCGCTGATCAGTTCTTTGGTGGCAGAAGCTGCCAAGCCAAACGTCGGTGACGTGCGGTCATAGATGCTGAAGTTCGACCTGTCAAAGAACGCATTGTTGTAGGCAGGAGTTCCCTTTTGAGCCACTAACGCATTGGCGTCAACCACGTTGATGCGGAAGTTATTCGCAACAACCGAATTGCCAAGCCCGTTGGCACCGTTTTGGTTGCCCGCAACAGGAGCTGCTGGGTTGCCATCGTTGATGACCTTGGCACGAATAGATTTGCTGAGTGCTGGATAGCCCGCTACTTGAACACTTACCGTATAGTCTCCCGTGCGTTTTTCGTATCCGCCCGTATCTCCGATTACGGCTGTGACCGATTCTCCTTCAACACTCCACGCCTGTGCCTCAGACATCTCGATTAACTGAGCGGATGTGCCCGTCACGTCGGAAAGTTTAATGACAAAGGAAAGTGCTTCTAAGATATAGCGATCATCATAGACATAGCGCCCATCGTTGACGAATACCGCACGAGAATCGCTTACCGTTAAACGATTAGCGTCCGTATAAGAATAGGTAACTTGATACAAACCAGGAACGTCGGCTGGAATTGCACTCACGGGGCTGCCCGAACCGCCGCCACTCATATCAAGAATGTCGATTACCACTTGGCTGCGCACATCCCCTGTTGGGTTGCCCGCACTTTCAGCCTTAACATCAGTTGCCACAACCCCTTCCATGAGTTTGTCACGGGTAAGGTTGCCTGAAGCATCTATTGCACTAGCAGCAACGGGCATATCAATGACAAGAGGCTTGGGCGTTGCTTCGATAAACAAATCATCATAGCCACTGCCAACCTGAATACTGAGTTCAATTACGGTCACTTCATCTGTGTCAGATACCTTGAAATGATAGGCTCCCATAGCAGAATCGCCCGTGGTAAAGGTGGTGAGATAGTCATCCATATCCTCAAAGATTTTCACTGCTGGAGACGGACTCACTTTGTTTCCGTTCGCTAAGTACTTCAAAGCACGCGCTTCAAGTACCGCAAGCACACCCGCCTCACCTAAAGCTGCCGTGTCTTCAGCTTCGAGAACCGTTTGTTTGGCGTTTGATCCAAAGACATAGGTAACAGGACCAAACTCAGGGGGCATTGTAGGCCCTACTACCTCGGCGTCAACTATCTCGCCCGTAATGGATTTGGAAATGGTCCCTGTTGGGGTATCAAGTGCGTTAATGGTGATGTCATAGACACCTTCACCTGCCGCATAGCTATACCCGCCACTCATAATACTGGCAAGGTTTCCGCTCAGTCCAATTTCTGCTCCTGTGGTGGTGTTGTAGAGCTTAGCGCCCGACTTGCTCAAAATTTCTGATTCGATAAGTGCGGAATTGGTGGTCACATCGACAAGTCGCGTCACGAATGATTTCGCGTAAAGGATGCGTCCATCGCCTACTTCATAAGAGCCATCGTTTACCACCACAACGCGTTCAGCACTTGCTTCGTTGCCATCAGAGTCTTTGACATAATAGCTTAAGGTATACATCCCCGCTGTTGTGGTATCTACCCCTGTTGAAGGGTTGATGTGCGTAACCACTACGTCAAGAGGAATGCCTGCGGCATCATCTTCAAGGTCGGTGACGCTGACCCCATACAGGTCATCGGGGGTGTATTGAGAAGCTGTGATAGAACCTGCAGGAGCCGCACCTTCCCCTATCCAAATCTCAACGGGGGTTGACACGATGAGAACTGGTGGCAATCCGTCAGAAACGGTTCCTTTTGAGGTGACTTGGGTCGGTGTGGGGCTTGTGATAACAGGAGTTGTGCCTACTTGGGCACCAAAGATTAGGTCATAGATAGCCTGGGTATCAGAAAAGCCTCCGTTTGAGACAACCCGTGGGCTTGCATCAGGGGCAGTGTCCACCAGTTTGATAACCTGCACATCGGCTTCCACGATAAGAGCATCGTTGAGACCTGATGCAATCATTTCAGCTGCGCGAGTTGTATTAACCTGAAAATGGTTTGCGGTTACGGCATATTGGTCGTTTTCGCCGCCTGGATAGATTACGTCAGCATCAACAATGATGCCTTTTATCGTTTTTTCGGTAGGAAAGCCTGTTACCTTCCAGGTGAAGTTATACGTACCCGCAGGCGCATGAGCGGTATAGCCCGCAGGCGGATACGGGTCAATGGTAAGCCCCGAAACTACGTTACCTTGAGTATCATAGGCAACCGCTCTTGACCAGCTTAAGACCTGGCCCATAGCCCCAGTAACGCTCGCGGACGTGGCTACAAAGTTTTTGGCTCCAATGATAATGTCGTTGTCGGTATCAATTTCAAAACGCCCGTCGTGGATGATGATGGCTCGCGTTGCGGTTGCAGACATATCGTTCTCGTCCGTTGCGGTATAAGCAACCTTATAGACCCCGACAACGCCCGTGTTAATTTGAGCGGTGGGAGAGCCGTTTATGGTATAGGCGACATTCGTTGCATTCAAAATGTCGCGCCCCCGATAGTCCGTTACCGTCATTTGAGCGGTTATCTCATCAAAGCTAAGGTTGTGAGCATCTGAGTCGGTTTGAAAATCAATTACCAGCGGCTCTTCTTGGAAGGCGATAACAGGCGCTGCACCAAAGAGGGTGTAGCTAACCTCAACGGTAATGTCGGGAACGTCAGTAATGGCAAAGACGACCGTATAGGATTGCCCCTGCGTACCGCCCGTTGCAGGAATGTTGTTGGTAACAACATAAACTCCTGCATCAGCCAAAGAAGTTACGGGGAAGCCCGTGCCCAAAGACACGGCTTTACTCATAAGCCTCCAGGCCTCAGCTTCAGAGGCGTTGATGAGTTTGAGCTGAACTGCATCAGAAAGACCAGACCAGTCCCCCGTTTGAGAAACTAAGATATTGTTCACATCGTTAGCACCGATACTATAGCGAATGTTCGTGTCGGGGTCGGCGCCATCAGTCATGTGATCTTTATCAACTACCACCGCTTCGATATCGCGGTATACGTTTGTTGGCGCACCAACAACACCAATCCTGATAGGATAGGTGCCCACTGAGGCTCCCGCGCCATACGTTCCCGCAGATACAACCAGGGGGGTAGCATCCTTAAGTCCACTTGGTTCAGATAAGTCCATTTCCCACGCATAGGCTTGGGCGTCATCTAAGATGGTGGCAGCGTTTGCTTCTGAGCGGTCTTTCACAAAGCTGGTCGCGTCGATGATATATCCATCCACCATAACAAAGTCCCCCACAAGAACGGGGCGTGTTGCACTGGCGGTATTGCCATCAGTGTTGGTAACTGAATACGTAACCGAATAGACGCCTTTCTTGGTGAGGTCTACCGCGCTGTCGTCATAGGTCACACTACTGGTGATATCTACACTTGAGGCAGAAGCGTAAAACGCCGAAACGCCGTCCATGTAGTCAACTTCGCTCGGAAGAATAGAGCTGTTCGGACGTTCGCCACCTGAAGCCATAAAGGGCTCAGTCGGGTCGCCCAACCAAACATTTATCGGCTCATCAATCAAGATAACGGGCATATTGCCCCCAGTAATGTGCGCTTTTATGGTAACGGTGTGGTCATAGTCTTGGGGTTGTCCGTTGATGTAGAAGGTCACATCCCAATCTCCCGCTTCGGCGGGGTTTGGAATCGCAACGGAAGCCACCCGCACAAGCGAAGCATTCCACGGGTCGGTGATATTCGTACGGCCTACCGCTTCGGCGAGTGCAATCAATTCGGTATCGCGCTCAGCGGTTGATTTGCTCATCAACGTAGTTGCATTGTTTATCGTAATATCAAAATCGTTTGCGGCAATGTATTTCTTTGCTTCTCGGTAGGGCTCGACTTTCACTGAACCGCTTTTATAAATGCTCGCATCCGCGTCCGCCGCATATCTCACGGCATACGTCTTGCCATCAGGGTTGGCGATTTTGAAATCTTCCAAGTCATAGTAACTAACTTCATCCCAAGGAGGAGTTACCTTGTTTACCGAAACTGCCGTATCAAGCGTAACGGCTGGATAGAGTTTGTCAGCCTTTGCCTCGATGAGTTCTTTTAGGGCAGCAAACTGATTGGTGGTATCGGTACCCAAAGCAGCAATTTCTGCTGCTTGGCGAAGACCGATGACCTGGTCGGTGTGGGATAAGGTCAGTTCAGGCTCGAGCACAGTCAAGTGCGGTGCAGCCAGTTTTGTGGTGTCGCGCACATCGGTGTCAACCAGCGGGTTGACGTTGCCGTTTTCGTCCTCTAGCACAAAATAGACCTCATCGTTTATTGCAAGGGTAGAAACCACACTAGCGGGGAAGGTATAGGTCCAGGTGCCGTCTGCATTCAAGACACCTTCAACACGATTGCCCCCCTCACTGATAACACTGGTAGTACCACCACTCTTGAGCACGGCATAGAGTGCTACTGCAGGTTCAGGGTTGTGGGGCTCAGCTGCCGCTTGAGCTGCTTCAGGCAACCACAAACCGCTTACCTCAGTGGTAAGGTTTTGCCACAGCTTGCCGTTGTTGGGCATGGTAATCTCAGCTGGCACTGGAGGTAGTACGTCTTGAATCGTAATGGGACCAGGCATATCTTCAGGTTTTGCCATATGAACTTCGGCAGGGTTGGGGTTCCCTGGATAGTCAAGACCACGCCACAAAGACGTCATGGTAAAGACATCGCCTGAGCGCAAGAAATCACCATCACTATAGCGTACGACACCTTCAAGGGGTGTACCTGTTGCTTCTACTTCATATATACCAGTTTCTTCATTGATTGAAATAACTTCTCCAGTCTTGGAGGTTTCGGTACTATCATCGGCAGCGCGCACAATGTCGTAGCGTCCATGAACCTCATCAGTCCAGATGGCGCGCCCTTCCCGATTAAGACCTTCTGGCACCACACCAAGCGTGCGTAAATATTTGTCAGCATTGGTGGGCTGGAGAACCTCTCTGATAATCGGTGTCGCGTTGTTGCCCTGAATACGTTTATAGGGCAGCATGCCTTGGCTACCGAAATTATCAGGAGCCGTGTTAAGCAGGGTAGGATTACCGCTGTAAAAAGAACCGCCCGCGCCAAAGCTTTGGGTTCCGCTAATTTGGACGGTTTGTAATGCCCATTGCCGATAAGGATCTCCCCAGGAATCAGAATTACCCCAAACGGGCATGCCGGAAGGATTCAACGAGGAATTGGATGGGCTCGCCGTACCCCCAATACGACTAGAACCATTACCCCACACTGCTATGTCTGAATGATTGGATTCAAAGCGCACGGCTGTTGCCGTGGAAGTGCGAAATACTCGTGCTGGCTGTGCAGCGGTACCCGTACCAAAATTAGCAAAATCATAGTACAGCGGATTAGTAAAGGTAAACTCAAAACCTTGCGTACCATTAACAATGGAGCCTCCGTTAACCCTACCGTGCATAATAGCAATAGCGCCTGGTCCAATAGTGACCGAGCCATCATTATTGTTAGTGCCACTGCCGCTTGCATTGCTGCTTCCCGCAATAGCAGGACCTGTTTGTGAGTACAACTCAACAGAAGAACCGTAGTCTTTTACGTCAAAGCTCCAGTTTGCTCCTACAAAGTTAACAGCAGGGTTTCGAAGGTTGTATGCATCTGCCGCTGTCTGTGCATCTTGCGGGTATCCACCTTCATTATTGACTCTTACAATACCACCGCTCTCGATGGTAAAGGAATTATTTGCCCCCATAAAAGATATGCCTGCTGCCTTGCGGTTGCCGCTTGTGAGTTCCGTGCGAACCCTTTTGACATCAAGCAAACCACCATTGGAAATACGAAAGTCGCAATTGGTCGGAGTTGTGGCGCCGCCAGCCTCTCCCGTGTTAACCCAAATTACACCGTGCATTTGGTTCTCGCCGCCCCTGTCCATCGTTGCAGATTCGGCGTGAATCATAGAACCCTCACCGTCAACGATAAAGTAGGCATCTCCCTTGGTGGTAGCACGAATATGTTGCATGATGGCAGCTCCAGCTGCATCCCCTTGTCGGTTTGCGGCGGTGGTAAGCCAGTTGTAGGACTTGAGTACGCCGCCATTGGTAACCTTAATGCCGCCTTTGCCGCCGCACAAAGCAATGCCGCCCGCTTCATCGGTCCACCCGCTGATGCGGCTGTAGGTCTCAACTACCGTACCCTCGCCGCTTACATCCAATTCAACTTCAATGCTGCGGAAGTTATTTTCATCAAAATTGCTCGTAGCGCCATGGCGATCATGGCTCAAACCCATAAAAATGGAAAACGCCCAGTAATCAGGACGATAAGACCAAAGCTGTGCCTTGGTTCCACCCTTAAATTCAATTTGGTTTTTCACCCCATATACCACTGACGAACATAAGACTCCACCGCACGTGTTTGTGCGCAAGTCCATATCGGCGCCGTCATAGATTTGATGGCGTGCGTTTATAACTGGCGTATCTTGCCAGTTACCCGTAGCACTACTTGTGGCAAACGTGGTTCTTGAGGCGCCCGTCGTAGCGGCAACCTCATTGACCATGCTTCCCCACCACTCGATTTTGCCCGTGCCTTTAACAACGCCATTTGCGTTATTGACCAACCCGCCCCTTTGCGTATTGTCGCTCACAACATCTTCCAGGTTGACTGTCCACCTGTCGGTGTGCGTAGTGGGACGAGCAGCAGAGGGGGCATAGAGACCACTGGTGTGACCCCACGCCGCATCGCCATAAGAAGCGCCGCCGCTGTTGGCGGTAATGGTTCCAACGCCGATGAGGGTGTTGTGGTTAAACCCATTACTGCGGTTGGTTTGTCGGTTGATTTTGACGTTTTTGAGAGTAAATTCCAGTGGCGCGCCCCCACTTATAGGAGAGTTTATCAAAGGAAGTGAGATGTTTTGATTCTGGGTACCCACATCAAGCATAAAACCATTGCCGTCAACGACAAGGGTTCGAGCAAGCGGACTTGGGTTGGTGACGTTTGAGCCACGCACGATGTTTTGGGATAGCTGAATATAGCTTACGGTTGGATCGTCCCAAGCAGCACAAAATTCAGCCCAGGTATCAACCGTGACTCCACCTGGCATGCCCGTTATCGGACCACCTAAAGGCATGATTTCGATAGCTCCACTATCGGGCATTTCGCCTTCGTTATAGTCAGGTGCGCCAGGATTATACCCGCCAGATTCACCTTCGTTTTCGCTATCCGCAGATGGCTCAGCACCATCAAGTGCCTGCCCTAAGGCAGACTCACCGTATATCACCGCATCGTTGTCTGGTGCAACAACTGGATCGGCAAACGCGGTTTGAGGCACAAAGAGTGTTATGGTCAGACCAATAGACAGAGCAACGGTGAATGTTTTTCTGAAAACATCACTTGCTCTGCGCATTTGCCTTTTGCTCTTTGTTGCCCACCCAGTCACTGAAGCGTTTTTTCTATTTTGCTCCGTGAGTTCTTTGCGAGTTTTTTTCATTGTGTTCACGGCATCCTTCCTGCGCTTGTTCTTGCTTCGCGCATACCCCTAGCCCTTCGAACATCTTCATCTCTTAACCTAAAAGCACCTCAATCGGTATCTAACAATAGCCGCTTTGTACGGCGTAATCCCGACAGTATTGACGCTTTCGACACACAAAGTTTTTTCTTAGCATAGAAAACCACCCTTGATTCGCCTATTGGTTCGCCTGTTTGTTGCCTAAACTTGCTGAACAACTGCCTAAATTTGTTCAACAAATACAACATGCGAGATAAAAACCACCCGTAGTAAACCTATCTTAACAATGTGGAATAGCAATTGCAATGCTTTTCGCTTTATTTATTTTCTGTCACCAATCCGACACCTTGCTGATGAGCGCCTAAAAATCCACCCTTTCTTAAGGCTTGCAATGACAATAGAGGTGGTTGCTGTCGAAGGGGTCAAAGTTCTCTCTGAACACCACGTATTTTACTTTACTGTAATTTCAGCAGTGAAGCGCACGAAGATTCGCAGAATTTGAGTAGCGAAACGGGTGAAATGAGACCCCTTCGACAGCGACCGTGAAGAAACAAGGAAGGGGCAAAAGAGAAGTTCCCTTTTGCCCCTTGCAATGATGAACACATTTAATCTAGTGGCGGAAGTGGCGATGCCCCGTAAAGACCATAGCGATACCTTGTTCGTCTGCCGCTTCGATAACTTCAGCGTCACGCATAGAACCACCTGGTTGAATAACGGCGCTCACACCCGCTTGGGCAAGCACGTCAAACCCGTCGCGGAAGGGGAAGAACGCATCACTTGCGGCAACGGAGCCTTGCGCTTCGTCTCCCGCTTGACTCACGGCAATTTTCGCCGAATTCACGCGATTCGGCTGCCCGCCGCCAACGCCCACGCTTATCCCGCCCTTAGCAAGCACGATGGCGTTACTCTTGACCGACTTGCAAACCTTCCACGCGAAAATAAGTTGTTCCATTTCCTCTTCGGTGGGCTGGCGCTTCGTTGCCACACTAAACTCAACAGGGCTTTCTTGTGCAGTATCGGCATCCATACAAAGCACGCCACCCTCAACGGAGCGGTATTCCACTTCCCCGCCAGGCGCATTGATACCGCCCGTGCTCAAAACGCGCGTATTAGGCTTTTCTTCGTAGAGGGTCAAGGCATCTGCGTCAAATTCAGGTGCGATGATTGCTTCAACAAATTGCCCGTTGTTGAAAATTTCAGTCACCACACTCGCGTCGACCTTCCGATTAAACGCCATCACGCCGCCGAATGCCGACACAGGGTCGCATTCATGGGCGCTCTTGTAGGCTTGCGTCACGTTTTCAGCAACACAAACGCCGCACGGAGTGAGATGCTTCACGATGACGCACGCAGGTTCAACAAATTCGCGCACCGCCGTCCAGGCAGCGTCCAAATCGAGATAGTTGTTGTAGGAAAGTTCCTTGCCTTGAAGTTTCTTGGCATACGCAAGGGAAAAATCGGCAAGCGCATAATCATCGCGCCGATAGAAAGCGGCACTTTGATGAGGGTTTTCGCCATAACGAAGGTCTTGAACTTTCGTGAGGCTCAAAGAAAGTGGGTCAACAAACGTCGATGCCGTTTCGCCGTTTGCTTCTGTAGCAGCGGCATCTTCGCCCGCAAGTTTTTCCTCAAGCCACCGAGCAATCGAGCCGTCGTAGGCGTTCGTGGTCTGGAAAACCTTGAGCGCCAGTGCCCTGCGTGTTGCCAAGGTTGTTGCGCCTTCGTTTAAGCGCATTTCAGCAAGAATGGTGTCATAGCTTGCAGGGTCGGTGACCACCGCAACGCTTTCGAAGTTTTTCGCCGCCGAGCGCAACATGGAAGGTCCGCCAATGTCGATATTTTCGATACACGTGGCGAAATCAGCGCCCGATTCAACCGTCTTGGTAAAGGCGTAGAGGTTTACCACGACCATATCAATCATCGCGATTCCGTGTTCTGCCGCCTGCCCCATATGACCTGCGTTATCGCGCTTAGCAAGCAGACCTCCGTGTACGCGCGGATGAAGCGTTTTTACGCGCCCGTCCATCATTTCGGGAAATTCGGTAACCGCTTCGATTGCGGTCACGGCAATTCCTTGTTCTGCCAGGGCACGCGCCGTTCCTCCCGTCGAAATGATTTCTGCTCCAAATTCCTTGTTAAGAGCTGAAGCGAATTCAGCAACTCCCGTCTTGTCGGTGACAGAAATCAACACTCGCTTAACCTTCGGATTGTCCACTGCTGCTCCTTCCTACCTTCCTTAAATTCTTATGAAACTTTCCTAAAACCCTTTTCCTTAACCTCTTCCAAGGTTCTTGTCGTGTGAGCGCCGTGCTTCTTCGTGATAGCGCTCCTTATAGCGCACATCGACCAATTCCCCAACAATGGCAATAGCCAGTTCTGCAGGGGTTTTTGCCCCAAACGTAAGCCCGATAGGTCGCTTAACCCGTTCCCACTGCGCATCCGTAATCCCCGCTTCGCGGACAAGTTCATACACGCGGTCGTTTTTACCGACGCAACCCATCATGCCAACATAGTGCACGCCTGATCGAAGCGCCCAAATGCACGCCTGCGGGTCAAACATGTGGCCACGCGTCAAGACGCACACGTAATCATGCGGGGCAGCTTTCAACTCTTCCAGATTATCAAAGCTTGCAAGCACAATGCGCTCGGCTTCGGGAAAGCGTTGAGCATTGACGTAAGCGGTGTCGTAGTCAACCACCACAACCAAAAAGCCAAGATGCGCCGCTTGGGCTGCAAGTTCGCTTGCCACATCGCTTGCTCCCAAAAGCCACACTTTGACAGGCTCAAACAGAGCAACGCTTGCCCAGGTAAGCCCTGCGAACTGGTCGTTGTGCATGGAAGGGCCTCGGGTGACGTCCTTCATCTGGAATGCGTCACGCGGTGAATAGGGACGGCTTGCAACAATTTCTTTTGCGTCATTGCAGAAAAACACGCCCGCCATGCCATCAGCAGAGCCTTGGTCTCCGTACTTTTTCGTCACTTCGTTGTCGGTATTGGAAACCGCAGCCGCAGGATCGGTGACAATCTTAAAGCCCAGCCAGGCAAGGTCGCCCTCGTCGATGGCGCGCAAAGCCCGTTTGAAAACGGGAAGATCGTCTTTGGTAAGGCGGGCGGCTAAAGCGGCGAGGCTTACCGAATCCAGTGCCGCCTTGCCGTCGCGTGCTTCTTCGGAAAAACAGGGAAAATCTACCTGCGAAAGTACAGGAGTTTTGCCGATTTCCAAATCGGCGATAATTGAGTGCAGCACCCTTTTATCCATCAATGCGCACCTTTCTGGTTTCGTCTATCGCGATTTTTCCTTCCGACAAAAGACGTAATACCTGCGGATACAATTCGTGTTCCAACGCATGAATTTTTTCCGTAAGCATCTCGAGTGTGTCGTTTTCTTCTATCGCGACAGCGCGCTGCGCGATGATGGGGCCTTTGTCGTATTCGGCATTGGCGAAATGAATCGTAATGCCTGTCAACTTGACCCCCGCATTGAAAGCGTCCTCGATGCCGTGCGCCCCCTTGAAAGAAGGAAGCAAGGCAGGATGAAGATTTATCACTCTGTCGGGGAAAACATCGAGTACTTCGGTTCCCAATTTGCGCATGTATCCTGCCATGACAATATATTCTGCTTCTGCACGCACAAATTCACTTGCAATCAGTTCGTTGGCAAGAGCAGGATTTGCATAGAGTTCCTTATTGAGCGAACAGGTGTCGATTCCCGCCTCTTGCGCCCGCACAAGCCCGTAGGCATCGGGGCGAGACGAAATCACCTTGACGATTTCGATGTTGAGATTATCCGTGCGAATGGCATCAATTATCGCTTGGAGGTTTGAGCCGCCTCCGCTGATAAGAACCCCGATTTTCAAGGCTTGGCGTTCGCTGATGCCGCTCATTTTTCTTCGCCGCCCTTGGCATCCTTGTCCCCCGCAACGCTGTCAGCGTTGGCAGCGCTGGTGGTGCTGGTGGCGGTGTCGGCGGTGTTGACGGCGCTAGTGGTGCTAGTGGTGCTAGTGGTGCTGGCGGCACTGTCGGTGTCGCCCTCAGCAGCCCCATAGGCAAAAAGCGCACCTTCATTGACGTAGCGAACCTTGCCGCTACCTGCAACAACCTTTCCGATGCGATACGTTGTTTCCCCTGCTGCGGAAAGCAGGTTTTCAACTCCGTCAATGCTCAAGGGGTCAACTGCGCACACCATACCCAGCCCCATATTGAAGGTCTTGAGCGATTCGGCTTCATCCAGATGCGCACAATCGCAGACGAACCGTGCAATCGCAGGTACGCGCCACGACCCTAACACCACTTCGGCATCGAGCGTATCAGGCAAGGCGCGATTGAGGTTTTCCGAAATACCACCGCCCGTAATATGCGCCAGCGCATGTATCGCCCGCGGGCGCTTCCGCAAAATTCCCTGAATTGCCTTCACGTAAATGCGCGTAGGCACCATCAAGGATTCTTCCAAATTCATGCCGTTCAGTTCGGGGCGCGCCAACCGCAATTCATAGCGCGTTTTCCCCTCGACACACACCTTGCGAGCAAGCGAATAACCGTTGGAATGAAGCCCGCTTGAAGCAAGCCCCAGCAAGATGTCTCCTGCGCGCACTTTTGAGGGCTCTAACATGAGCGGGCGGTCGACCAGTCCTACACAAAAGCCCGAAAGGTCATAGTCTTTCGAATCCATAACACCAGGATGTTCTGCCATTTCTCCACCGATGAGCGCACACCCCGCTTGTTTGCAACCCTCGGCGATACCGGAAACGATTTCTGCAATTGCTTCGGCGTTAAGTTTCCCCACGGCAATATAATCAAGAAAGAAAAGTGGTTCGGCGCCTGTCGCCAAGATGTCGTTTGCGCACATGGCAACCAAATCGATGCCCACCGTATCATGCTTTCCTACCAGTTGGGCAAGTTTGAGTTTCGTGCCTACGCCATCGGTTCCTGAAACCAAAATAGGGTCGGCCATATTCTTGGCAGCCGCCACGGAAAACAGTCCGCCAAAGCCACCGATGTCTCCTACCACTTCTTCGCGATAGGTGTCTGCCACCATCCCCTTGATGGCTTCAACTGCCCGCGCGCCCTCGGCGGTGTCGACCCCTGCTTGCGCATAGGTTGTCGCCCCATCCGTCACCCAACTGGGCATTTGTGGCGCATCCGACTTGTCCACCGCGCTCACAATCACTCGTTCAGTCATGTAAAACTCCTAAGAAAGAAAGCTTTTCTTCTTCATAGAATCGGGAATTTCAGCAGGGTATTCACCCGAGAAGCAAGCTTCACACAAGCCCCCTTGGCTCGTGTTGATGGAATTGCGCAAACCCTCAAGCGTAATGAAGGCAAGCGAATCGGCTCCCACAAATTCACAAATTTCATCAACCGACATATGCGCAGCAATCAACTGATCTTGCGTGTCGGTGTCGATTCCATAAAAACAAGGCCACAGCACTTCGGGCGAAACAATGCGCAGGTGCACCTCTTTGGCACCAGCGTTGCGCAGCATTTCGACCAACTGCTTGGACGTATTGCCCCGCACGATGGAGTCGTCTATCACTACAAGGCGTTTGTCCTGAATAACCGTTGACAACGGATTGAGCTTCAAACGAATCCCCAGCTGGCGCATTTCTTGCGTGGGCTGGATAAAGGTGCGTCCCACGTAGCGGTTCTTCACGATGCCATCAACGTAGGGCAGCTTGCTTTCAAAGGCATAGCCCACCGCAGAAGGAACGCCACTGTCGGGAACGCCCAACACCACATCGGCTTCGACGGGTGCCTCTTGGGCAAGAATGCGTCCCATATCGCGACGTGCCTGGTAGACGCTTTGCCCGTCAATCACCGAATCGGGGCGGGCGAAATACACGTACTCGAAAATACAGCCTGCATTTCCTCGCTTGGGAATTCCTTGTTCAGAGGTAAGGCCCTCTTCGTTGATGCGCACGATTTCTCCTGGTTGGACGTCGCGCACATACTGTGCCCCCACGATATCAAGACCGCAGCTTTCACTCGACACGACCCATCCTCTATCATCGGGCAACTTGCCGATGCAAAGCGGGCGGATGCCGTAAGGGTCACGGAAGGCGTAGAGAGTATCGGGGCTTGCTAATACCATAGCGTACGCCCCTTCGAGTTCTTCCATCATTTGACGGATGCCGTCGCGCAGGTGATGTGTTTCCTGCGTGGCAAGTCCGATGGTTTTCGCGGCAACTTCACTGTCGGCAAAAGACCTGAACTGTAACCCCTTTTCCAACAAGCGCGCGCGCAGTGCATTCGTGTTGATGAGCGCACCATTGTGAGCAAGAGCTATCAAAATTTCATCGATTGCCGAAATATGCGGCTGGGATGCTTCCCACGAAGAACCAGTTTGGGTAGTTGAATAGCGCGTATGCCCCACCGCAACAAACCCGTCAAGCGCGGCAAGACTCGATTCGTTAAACACCTGAGTCACGAGACCCAAATCCTTAGCAACTAAAATCGTTTCTCCATCTCCCACCGCAATACCAGCACTTTCCTGCCCCCGATGCTGAAGCGCCTGCAAACCGAAGCACGTCATACGCGCAACGTCCTCACCTTTTGCGTAGATGCCAAAAACGGCACATTCTTCTTCCAAACGGTCGGGGCGCTCCCCTGGAAATGCCGCAGTGCTCATTGAAGCTCCTTTTCTGTTTCGTCGATAAGCATTATGTCGTCGATGGTAAGACCATCTAATCCTGAATTTTGAGTGCCCGAAGCTGTTCCCACGGTACTTTCGGTTACCGCCGCAAACAGGACCGCCCGCCCGTCATTAACGGTATAGTCGCAGGTAACAAACGCGAAACACTTGGTAATGTCGGCTGCTTGGATGGGGCTTGAATCAATCCACGCCACGTTTCGGTCAATTTTGTCCTGAAAATAAGCGACCATTTCTTCGTTGGTCGAAAAACGCGGCTGAGCAAGCGGGTCATGCCCGTTGCTGATGACGAGAGCAAAGGTGGTAAGCCGATAATTGCCCGCAGGCGTAAGCACGTAGACGGTGCGGTGAGTGTTGAATTCGGCAGAATTTGCGAAACCCGCAAGGCAGGCAAACATGGAACCGTCTTGCATGTGGTGCCCGTAAATGAGATTGTTCGGGTCGGAAAAATCGGATTTGTTTTCAGCAGCAAGAAAGATGGTTCCAAAGGTGACAACTTGACCTCGTCCGCCAAGAAAGTCTACCGTCAAGTATTTTTGGTTATCTCTGCCTTGTACGACGGGATAGTTGATAACCGTGCCAGGAATATAGACCCACGCAACTGTATCGGGGTTCTTTTCGAGCAAGGAATCCCAGTCGACGCTTAAATCGGTCAAGGAAAGTTCGGCTTTAGGATTGCCACTCACATCTTGGGGCGGAATAAAACCCCAGGAAGCAACGTCTTTATAGAGGTTTTGCCCTTTTAAGTAGCTGTATCCGATACTACCCAGCGCCGTCAAGGAGCAAAGAAATACGGCAAGGGCAAACCAGAAGATAATCTGCCAAAGAAGGCTCTTTTTTCTCACTTTCTTTTTTTTGGCAGGACGTGCTGCGTGATATTGCTGATAGTTGGTCATCGAGCCCTTTCGATTCACTCTTCACAGAACAAGCTACAAAACAAGACTGCAAAATTGCGGGACACCCTGAAATCTTTGCAGCGGTGTGTGGTGCATGGTGCGCGGTGCATGGTGCAATCTTTACTCAAGACCATAATAAGCAAAACGTCCCCAAAAGGGGACGCGATAAAGATATCTGTACGTAATTTTCACGGCAAGGAACACACTCTTGCCTTCCTTCTACTTTTTTCGCATCTCTTTGATAAGACCCTTAACGATAAAGGCTATGATGGCAAGCACGATAAACGCAACAAGCCCCCATACAACTGCCATCGGAACGTCAAAGCCAAAAATAGTGTCCATTTTTTCTCCCTAAAACTTATTACTCACAAGATGTTTATTATACTGCATTCGGCAATGATTATGCTATCGCCCTCTCAAGATTCCTGCAAGCGGCGCTTCAATGACAAAAGAGAACGAAGGAAAAGGCGCGGTTGTGGTTGCGGGGTGGCGGGGTGGCACGGGTGTTAATTCTTTTTGGTGGGGTCGGCGCGCTTAACACGGAGCATGTCGAAAGGCTTTAAGTCGAGTTCGGTTGCGAAAGAATAGCGCTCCATTGCGCGGCTCGCAACAAGGTTGGGCTCGTTTTTTTCGGTACTTTTTTTCGAATTTGCATCTAAATCCCTGTTCGAGGGCGAATGTTTCACGTGAAACATTTGTTCGCTATTTTCCTGAAGGTCAGCGCTGCTCTTACTTCCTTCGTAGCGCAAATCGGTGACCACCAGACTCTTTATTTTTTGGTGAGGAGACAAGACCTCAAGCGTGTCGCCCTCAAAGAAACGATTGCGGCAGATAACCTCAACTCGCCTTCCATTGTTGGCGCTTGCGCCTTCCCCGCTCTCCCCACCTGCGCCGTCGCCGAGCATACCAACCACTTCAGCAACCCAATCGTAGGTCTGGGCATAAGCATCGCTGTCGGGAGATTGTTCGCCGCGCCCAAAAAAGAACCCCGTTGAATAGGGACGATGCGATATCGTATCCAATTCGGACAGGAATATACTCGGGTCTGCCCCATCAAGCACTTGGCGATAGGCATTTACCACCGTTGCCACATAAAAAGCTTTCTTGTTGCGCCCTTCAATTTTGAGCGAATCGACCCCTATTGCAACGAGGCTGTCGAGATGCTCCAGCATACAAAGATCCTTGGAATTCATCAGATAAGTGCCGCGCGCATCTTCTTCAATCGGGAAGAATTGCCCTGGTCGCGTTTCTTCTTCCAGCGCATATTCCCAACGACAAGGCTGTGTACAATGCCCTTGGTTCGCGGAACGGTCGTTGAGAAAATCGCTGATAAGGCACCTGCCCGATATTGCCATGCACATGGCACCCTGCACGAAAACTTCCAGTTCAAGTTCGCGCGGCAGTGCTTGGCGCATCAAAGCGATATCCTCGAGGCTCATTTCGCGTGCGCACACAATCCGCTTCGCCCCCAGCTCTTGCCATAAAAGAGCCGCTTCAGCATTCGAACACGACGCCTGGGTGCTTACATGCAGTGCCAGGCTAGGAGCGTGCTTTCGGGCAAGGCGAAAAACCGCCATGTCGCTTGCGATAAGCCCATCCACTTCCGCTTGGGCAAACGCCTCAAGATAGGCGGGCAAATCCGCTAAATCCTGAGTGTTCATGTAAGCGTTGCAGGTCACAAAAACTTTCGCCCGAGCTTGATGGGCAAAAGCCACCGCTTCAGGAATATCCGCAAGAGAAAAGTTGTTTGCACGTTGACGCAAGCCAAAACGGTCGGCTCCCAGATAAACGGCATCGGCTCCGAAGCGAATTGCGTAGTGCAGTTGCTCCATCCCCCCTGCAGGAGCCAACAATTCGGGTTTTTTCCTTGAGATAGTCAACCTAAAGCACTCTTGTTCCTTGAGGGGTATCTTCGATTTTCAAGCCGAGGGCTAAAAGCCCGTCACGTACGCTGTCGGCAGCTGCCCAATCTTTTGTTGCGCGGGCAGTTTCTCGACACGCCAACAGGGCTTTAACGGCCTCGCTTTTGTCTTGTCCGTCAAAACCAGCGATATCTTGGGCAAGAATGAGCACTTCATCGGGCAAATTGCTCGATGAATCTTGAGCGATTTTATCAGCAAGGTCAATACCGAAAACGCCCATGAGTTCCAATAATACTCTTCGCGTATTGGCAAGAATCGCAACATCACCCTGCGTGACATGCGCGCCCGCCAACCACGTATTCAGATTGCCCACAAAGCCGAAAATGACTCCGAGCGCTTCTGCCGTGTTAATGTCGTCATCCATGGCAACAACAAACGCGCGGTACAACTCTCTGGTCTGCTCTTCAACAAGAATCTTATCGAGCGGAGGTAACACGCCTGCATCCGCATCCGCGTTCTCAGCAGCATTCTTCATAACCCATTCAAGGTTGGTGAGCGCATTCACCATACGCCCCAACGCAGTTTCAGCTTCGGACAGGCGTTCATCAGAAAAATCAAGGGGGCTGCGATAGTGTGTTTGCAACATGAGCATCCGCAACACCAGCGAATCCGTCACTTCCAACACGTCGCGCAGCAACTTGAAATTTCCAAGCGACTTAGACATTTTTTCGGCATTTACCTGCAGCATACCCCCGTGCATCCAGTAGCGCGCAAACGTTCCTTCGCCCACCGCTTCGCTTTGCGCACGTTCATTTTCATGGTGGGGAAAGACCAAATCCGCACCACCCCCATGGATGTCAAACGGCAAGCCCAAATACTTGCGTGACATTGCCGAACATTCGATATGCCAGCCAGGACGCCCTTGCCCCCAGGGAGATTCCCACGAAGGCTCTCCTGGTTTCGCTGCTTTCCACACCGCAAAATCAAGCGGGTCGCACTTGCGCGCGTCAATTCCGCAATCCTGAGCGCGCAGTTCTCGATGCCCCGATTCCATTTCGTCCACATTGCGCCCCGACAACTGACCGTACTCATCAAAAGAACGCACGGCGAAATACACATCCCCGCTCACTTCATAAGCGTGTCCCGCGTCGATTAGTTCCTGAATAAGGGCAACCATGGATTCAATTTCTTCGGTAGCCTTCGGGCGAATGTCGGGATCGCCCACGCCTGCGGCATGCATATCGGCGATAAAAGCTTGTGTGTAATCTTGGGCAACTTCAGCAGCACTGCACCCTTCTTCTTCGGCTTTGGCAATAATCTTGTCATCAACATCGGTGATGTTTTGCACGAAGGTGACCTCGAAACCGCGCCACGCAAAATAGCGACGAATGATGTCGAAGGATATGAAGGTGCGGGCGTTGCCAATATGGATATAGTTGTAAACCGTAGGACCGCACACATAGATGCCCACCTTGCCCTTTTCCACCGCTTCGAAATCAACTTTTTTGCGCTGCTTCGTATCGTAAATCCGTATCATGGATTACTTTCTCCCTTCACGTTGTTCTTGACTTCAAGTTCTTCAAGACGCCCATACAATCGCTCAACTTCTTCAACGCGTTCATCGAGGCGTTTCATGACCTCGGCACACTTGTTTATACACTCAAGTTCGCCAATACGCAGGTCAAGTTCGTGAATGTCCTCAGCCGTCGGGTCGGGAAGAGATTCCCGATGCGCTTGGGCGTGCAGGAGTTCATCTTCCACGCGCAAGCCATCGCGCGCAATAATGCGCCCAGGAATGCCGATCACCGTACAGTTGGGGGGCACATCATCGACAACAACCGCTCCCGCACCAACCTTTGAATTTTCCCCTATCGCGATGTTTCCTAAAATTGAAGCTCCCACGCCCACCAACACCTTGTTGCCCAAGGTTGGATGGCGCTTTCCTATTTCGTTGCCCGTACCGCCAAGCGTAACCCCTTGATACAAGGTGACGTCATCGCCGATTACGGTGGTCTCACCAATGATGACCCCCATCGCGTGGTCAATAAAGAAACGCCGCCCGATTACGGCAGCAGGATGGATTTCGGTACCCGTCATAAAACGCGTGAACTGCGAAGAAATGCGTGCCAGACTTTTCAAGCCACGGTTCCACAGCCAGTGTTCCACCACGTGCGACCACCGCGCATGAAGCCCAGGATAGGTGAGCCAAATCACGAAGACGTTTTGAGCCGCTGGGTCGCGCTCTTTAACGGTGCGGATGTCCTCTTTGATAACCTTGAATATATTCATAAGTCCTGTCTTTTCTGTCAATGGGGAATTGTAGCACTAAGCACGAGAGCGCCCCGTAAACGAAGCGCGAAAACCTAGCAGCTACATCGACAAAGCAGACAGACAGCTTGCGCCGAGATTCCTTCTTCGCGCCCAACGAAACCGAGGTGTTCGGTGGTGGTAGCTTTTATTCCCACCGAATCAATGCTCAACGCTAAAACCTTGCTCAAATTCGCCCGCATAGCGTCGCGATAAGGGGAAAGTTTGGGGTTTTGTGCCGCAATAACGCAGTCAACATCCATGATTTCAAAACCCTCTTCCCGCACGAGGGCGGCAACGTGTCCGAGCAATACGAGCGAATCGGCTCCCGCGTAGGTCGGATCGGTATCGGGAAAAAGTTTGCCAATGTCACCTGCGCGGCTTGCTCCCAATAAGGCATCGGCAACCGCATGAGCCAATACATCAGCATCGGAGTGCCCATCAAGACCCTTCGCATGAGGAATGTTGACCCCACCCAAAATAAGCTTGCGCCCCTCTACGAGAGCATGAACGTCATAACCAAGCCCGATGCGAAGCCCCCCGAGCAGTGTTGCGGCAATTTCAGTTTCACCAACTTCGACAGCAGTTACGCTAGCCTCGCCCGCTTTATTAGCTTCACCAACTTCGACAGCAGTTACGCTAGCCTCGCCCGCTTTATTAGCTTCGCCAACTTCACGTTTAACAGCAGTTTCAGCACCACCCTCAACACCTGCTTTATCAACGGCATCCCGAAACCCCCAAATGCCTTCAGGCACTTCGGGCATCGCAGGCATTTTTGGCATGGGAAACTTTTCAGTCATTGGCTTTTGCCGTCCGAAGATAGAGCATGCGAACAGCAGCAGCAAGCAAAGCGTAGTCTTCTGGCACCGTCAGTTTGATATTGTCGCGCTTGCCTTCGACCACCAGCACCCTTCCGCCCATGCGTTCAATAAGCGACGAATCGTCTGTTCCGACAAAACCGTCAGACAAAGCAGAAGCGTGTGCGCGCCGATAGATTCCCGCACGAAATGCTTGGGGGGTTTGTGCGTTCCAGAATACCCTTCTATCAGGCGTTCCCATGATGACACCATTCTCAACCACTTTCAAGGTGTCAATAGCAGGATGAGCAACCACCGCGCCGTCGCAGTCGATATTGCCCTTGAGTTTGTTGATGGTGTGCAAGATAAGTTCAGGCGAAACCAGCGGACGTGCCCCATCATGTAAAACCACGTATTCGAAATCCTCCGACACATATTCCAAGCCTGAAAACGCCGATTCTTGACGAACGGAACCTGCAGGAGCCATCACAATAGGAGTGACAAAAGGAAAGGGGTCGATAGCGTGGCGCAGGTATTCTTCGTGGCGCTCTTGCGGACACACGACAACCATAAGCCCAATATCGCCAACCGCATCAAACGCCTCAGCAGACCAGGTAAGTATCGGCTTGCCCGCAATTTCGACCAGCTGCTTGCCGCCTTCTTTACCGAAGCGCTCGCCAGTGCCCCCTGCCAGAATAATCGCGGCAGTTTTAGGCTTTTTGTCCAGCTTGCCTTTTAGTTCCGTAACGTTTTGCTCAAGCGCATCGAAATCGAAATCATCCAAAGAAAATTCGGGCGCATGAAGCACGTGAGGGGCAAAGACGGGGTCTATGATTTTCGACATAGCTATCAACCTTACTCAACTATCGCTTTACTATATTATCAAGCCGTGCTATCGAGCCGTGCTATCAAGCCGTGCTATCAAGCCTCACTTAGCTGCTCGACTACTCGACTGACCACTCGGCTCCTTGCTCAGCTGCTTAATTGCGCGGCCATCAGCCTTATTCAGAAGCGCCGCCCGACGCAGAGCCACCACCCGAAACACGAGCATTCCCCAAATCGAAATTCGTCAAAAGGAGTTCTGTTTCCTTTGCTATGCTATCACGTTTGCGGGGTGCAGGGATAGTGCCTTGTCCCGCGGTAAAGACCAATTTTTCTTCGCCCGATTTCCCCTTAAGGTCAACTTCAATAATCGAACCGCTCGTCCATTTTCCTTCTAAAACCTGCTCAGAGATTGGGTCTTCTAACAAACGCTGAATCGCGCGGCGCAAAGGACGTGCTCCAAAGGCGGTGTCGGTGCCTTCCTTGGCAATGAATTTCGTCGCCTTCGCGGTTAAGTTAATGCTCATGTTTTGCGCAATCAAACGCTCGCGCAAATCGGCAACCATCAAGTTGACAATCAAAGCAATTTCGTCTTCTGTCAGGGACTTGAATACGATAACTTCGTCGATACGGTTCAAAAATTCGGGGCGGAAGAGTTTCTTCATCTCGGTCATAACGCGGCTTTTTATTTCGCCATCCGAAAGCCCCGCGCTATCTTGGGCACCAAAACCCAAAGGCGCCGTTGCAGCAATTTCGCGCGCACCCACGTTGCTCGTCATGATGATAACCGTGTTGCGAAAATCAACCGAGCGCCCTTGCGAGTCGGTCAGACGTCCTTCTTCGAGAATTTGAAGCAAGATGTTAAAGATATCGGGATGCGCCTTTTCGATTTCGTCGAAAAGCACCACCGAATAAGGGCGCTGGCGCACCGCCTTCGTCAACTGACCGCCTTCGTCAAAGCCGACATAGCCAGGAGGCGAACCCACCAAACGCGACACCGAATGTTTTTCCATGTATTCGCTCATGTCGAAGGAAAGCAGCGCGTCTTCAGAATTGAACAAAAATTCTGCCAAAGCCTTGGAAAGTTCCGTTTTACCAACGCCTGAGGGCCCCAAGAAGATAAACGACCCTGCGGGGCGCTTGGGGTCTTTCAAGCCCGAACGGCTACGGCGAATTGCCTTGGAAAGAGCCGTCACCGCTTCATCTTGCCCGATAAGACGCTCGTGCAAGACGGCTTCCATGCGCAAAAGTTTTTCGGTTTCTGCTTCGGTCAAATTCGACACGGGCACACCCGTGGTCATCGACACAACGTCGGCGATATCTTCCACCGAAACCTGTTTGATGGATTTCTTGGTGTCCGCTTCCCATTTCTGTTCTGCATCACCGCGTTTTTTCCTCAAATCAGCTTCGGCACTCTTCAGCTTGCTTGCTTGCTCAAAATCTTCAGCAGCAATCGCCGCGTCTTTTTCTGTGCGCAACTTACGCAGTTCTTCGTCAAGTTCACGCAATTCCTTCGGAAGCGTCATGTTGCGAATGCGCATCCGAGCACCCGCTTCGTCAAGCACATCAATTGCTTTGTCGGGAAGGAAGCGGTCTTGTATATAGCGGTCAGACAGCGCAACGGCTGCTTGCAGTGCTTCATCGGTGAAGTGCACCTGGTGGTGCGCTTCGTAGCGGTCGCGCAAGCCTTCCATGATACGCATGGTTTGTTCTTCGTTGGGTTCTCCCACCGTAATGGGCTGGAACCGCCGCTCAAGCGCAGAATCTTTTTCAAGATGCTTGCGGTATTCGTCAAGCGTGGTCGCGCCGATAACCTGAATGTCACCACGCGACAGGGGGGGCTTAAGAATTGCGGCGGCATCAATGGAACCTTCTGCCGAACCAGCACCAATAAGTGTATGCATCTCGTCGATGAACAAGATGATGTTTCCCTCATCCTGGACTTCTTTCAAGCATTTCTTCAAGCGCTCTTCGAATTCGCCGCGATATTTTGAACCAGCAACAAGCGCCGAAATGTCAAGGGTGACCAATTTCTTGCCGCGCAAAAGATCGGGAACCTGATTGATGACTATCAGTTGAGCCAGCCCTTCGACAACCGCCGTTTTTCCCACGCCAGGCTCACCAATAAGCAGGGGATTGTTTTTTTGGCGGCGGGAAAGCACCTGCATAACGCGCTCGATTTCACCAGCGCGCCCAATAACGGGGTCGAGTTTGCCCTCGCGTGCCTTGTTCGTTAAATCGGTGCTGAATTCTTTGAGCATACTGTCAGACGATGCAGGTTGCGCATCAAAGGCACCTCGCCCAGCATACACCGCGCTTTGCCCCACCAAATCGTTTAAGGAAGCCCTGATAGATTCCCCTGAAACGCCCAAACGCGTCAACACTTCGAGTGCCGTTCCTTCGCCTTCGCGCACGATTCCCAATAAAAGATGTTCGGTTGATATATAGCTTTGCCCCATCTGCATGGCTTCGCGCAAGGAATTTTCCAACACGCGCTTGACGCGGGGCGTAAAACTCAAATGCCCCGACACATCGGTGTCCTCGTCAATAGTAACGACCTGCCGTATCGCTTGCACGACTCCGTCGTATTTCACGTTAAGGCGCTCAAGCGCTTGGGCAGCAAGCCCCTCTTCTTCCTTGATGAGACCGAGCAAAATGTGTTCGGTTCCCACGTAGGGCTGGTGCAAAGAACGCGCTTCGTCTTGTGCAAGCACTAAGACTTTGCGGGCTTTATCAGTAAATTTATCGAATGACATCCCTATCTCGCTTCCTCGCGCATATGCGGAAACAGCAGCACATCGCGGATAGATTCAGAACCAGTCAACAACATGACCAGGCGATCAATTCCGATTCCCACCCCTCCCGCGGGCGGCATGCCGTATTCCAATGCGCGTACGTAATCGTCGTCGTATCCCATCGCTTCGTCGTCACCAGTTGCCTTTGCCGCAACTTGAGCAGAAAACCGCTCGGCTTGATCGACGGGGTCGTTAAGTTCACTAAAACCATTCGCATATTCGTGTCCGCAAATCAAGAGTTCGAAGCGGTCTGTTACGTGACTGTTGAAGGAATTCTTCTTTGCGAGTGGTGAAACTTCCACGGGATGTTCGGTAACAAAAGTCGGCTGAATCAGGCTTGCTTCAGTAGTGGCTTCGAAAATCTCACAGATAATCTTTCCCACGCCCCAGGCTTTTTCAACCTTCACACCGCATTTCTTGGCAACCGCTGCCGCTTCTCCGCGTTCCATGTCATAGCTTAAATCTGCGCCCGAACCCTCACACGCAAGTTCAAGGATGGTGCGACGGGGCCACGTTCCCGAAAGGTCGATAGTCTGCCCTTGGTATTCAAGTTGCAAGGAACCGCGCGCTGCTAAAGCCGCCGCCTGAATGACTCCTTGCGTCAATTCGGCAATACCCTTTTCATCGGAAAACGCCCGATAAGCCTCAAGCGTGGTGAATTCGGGGTTGTGATAGTGGTCCATACCTTCATTGCGGAATTGGCGCCCGATTTCGTAAACGCGCTCAAACCCGCCCACCAACAAACGCTTCAGATGCAATTCGGTTGCGATACGCAAATAAAAATCACGGTCGAGCGCATTGTGATGTGTAACGAAGGGCTTCGCGTTCGCCCCACCCAAGATGGCGTGAAGCATGGGCGTTTCCACTTCGTAATAGCCTTCGTCGTCCATATAGCGGCGAATTGCAGAAATAACCTTAAAACGCGTGGCGAAGGTGTCGCGCACTTCGGGATTCATCACCAAGTCAACGTAGCGCTGGCGATAGCGTGTTTCTTTGTCAGCAAGACCGTGGAACTTTTCGGGCAAGGGACGAAGGGACTTCGAGAGCAGTTCGAACTTTTCAACCGCAATCGACAGTTCCCCACGACGGGTGCGCATCATCGTGCCCCACGCACCTATCCAGTCTCCCACATCAAGGTCTTTCAATTCAGC
Organism: Eggerthellaceae bacterium; assembly: GCA_009782615.1. Lineage (GTDB taxonomy): Bacteria > Actinomycetota > Coriobacteriia > Coriobacteriales > Eggerthellaceae > WRIS01. The sequence goes on from WRIS01000006.1 coordinate 38,649, forward strand.
AAAGGCATCGTCACCGAGCGTATTGATGCGGCAAAACAGTTGGAGTTCGGCGCTTGCGTCACGAAGAACCAGAAAAGCTATCTTGCCCTGATCGCGTTTTGCCATAACGCGCCCAGCGACACAGACCGCATCCGTTGTCGAAGCACCCTCTTCGAGGTCGGCATACGTGGTGAGCAACTCTTCTATGTAGTGCGAGAAATCAAAGCCATGCCCGTAGGGGTTTTTGCCTTGGGCTATCAACGCTTCGCGTTTGGCGCGGCGCACTTCGATAGGGTCATCCGCCGCAGCTTGGGTCGCCGTATCTGTCGCCATATCCGCGGCCGTGTCTGCTACCGCATCTGTCGCCGTATCTGTCGCCGTGTCCGCCACAATTTCCGTCGCAGCTTCTGTCATGTTTTCTGTGGTGACCTTGCTCATCGCCATCCTTTTCTTCTGTCCTTTCTTGATGCCGAAACACCCTTGACTATTTCTTCACGTATAAGTCTACCAAGAAAAAAGACCCTTTTCGGGCCTTTTCGCTTTAGTGCTCTATTTTTGTGATGGTCATGACGATTTTCTTTCCTGTGGGCCCGAAAGTTTCGACCACATCACCCTTTTTCTTTCCCAGAAGGGCTGAGCCAACGGGAGATTCGTTTGATATCTTCCCCACCGTCGCGTCGCTTTCCGCGCCGCCCACAATGGAAAAAATGCGTTCGCTGCCGTCCATGTCCACCGTAACGGTGCTTCCGACATTGACCTTGGTCGAGCGTTTCGGCGTATTAACCACCGTTGCTTCGCTTAAAATCCTGCTGATTTCCGCGATGCGCGCTTCCATCATGCCTTGTTCATTTTTCGCATCGTCATATTCAGAGTTTTCGGAAATGTCTCCAAATTCCCGCGCAATCTTTATGCGCTCACCAATCTCGGAACGCTTGACCGTTTCCAGATGATGCAATTCTTCTTCGAGTTTTGCCTTTCCCTCTTGGGTAAGGATGCAATCTTTTTCCGCCATTCTTTCCACCTGTTCATATAAAAGCACGGCACGTGCCCACAACAGGCACCTGCCGCACGAACTCTACCGTATTTCGACTATTTTTTGCTGCCCGTTTTTTTCGGCGCGGCTCCAGTCTTTTTTTCTGCGGGCTTTTTTTCCGCTTCTTTTACTTCTTCTTCTATCTCTTCTACTTCTTCTTCAACAGCTTCTTCAGCTTTACTGCCCTCGCCCATGCCTTCGCGCAGGTTTCTTACCGTTTTGCCCAGCGCACTTCCCAATTTCGGAAGGTTTTTAGGACCAAAAATCAACAAGGCAACTGCCAAAATGATAAGAAGCTCGGGTAATCCCATGCCAAGAATTTTCATACGTTCCTCCGTGTGGACTCAGACAGGACTGTTCGTCCTACCAAAAATAACTCCGACAGATTACCACAAGTTAGAGACGAGGGGTACTCCTTCTCAAAAGAATACATCCTCACCATTTTCGTGCCCTTTTTCGGGGCCTTTTTCACGCCCTTTTCCATGCTCTTCTGCCTGTTGTTCTGCCTGCTGTTTTTCATGCTCTTTTGTATGTTCTTTTGCGCATTAAAACCACCGCGTAGCAAGCGCTTTTACAAAGACTTGACAGAGCATGCGGATAACCCCAATAATCAACCCATTCACTAAATGGTCATGTTAGGGCACCGTGAGACAGCAGTAAGGCAACATTAAGGCACGGCTAGGGCACCTTTAGAACAATAGGAGCAAGAATGTCTGAGCAATTATCTCAGCAGATAGAACAGACAAAGCAAAGCAAACCGTTCATCCAAAAATGCCAGCTTCCCCTGCAAACGGGAAACTTCATTGCCGCTTTCATGGTTTGGGTCATTTTGTCGAGCCTGCTTCCCTTCATCAGCGAAGACATCGCCTTAACCGAAACTATGCGGGCATGGGTGATTGCCATACCCGTTGTTTTAGGATCTGCCCTGCGCATACCCTTCGGTTACCTTGCAGGCAAATATGGTGCGCGCATCATTTATATCATCAGTTTCTGCGTGTTGTGCTTCCCCATATTCTTTTTGAGCGAATCATCCACGCCCCGTGATTTGATAATCGGCGGCGCTTTTTTGGGGGTTGCAGGAGCGGTGTTTTCGATTGGCGTAACTTCCCTGCCGCGCTATTATCCGAAGAATCGCCAAGGGTTTGTCAACGGTGTTTATGGGTTTGGTAACGTCGGCACCGCCGTAACCACCTTCGGAGCACCCGTTTTGGTGTTGTTGTTCGGCTGGAGCATCACGATAAAACTCTATCTTATCTTGGTGCTTTGCATGGTTGCCATAAATTTCGTCTTGGGAGATAGGCACGAACAAAAAATCACTACGCCTATTACTACCCAGTTCAAAGAAATCGGTGGCGACTTTCGGCTGTGGGCATACGCGCTGTTTTACTTCATTACCTTTGGGGCTTTTGTCGCCTTTTCTATCATGATGCCCAGCTTCTTGAAGGGGCACTTTGCCCTTGACGGCGTGAGCGCGAACTGGGCAACGGGAGTTTTCATCCTCTTAGCAGCAAGTTTGCGCATCGTGGGGGGCTGGCTTGCCGACCGAGGCAATCCGCATCGCTTGTTAGTTGTTGTCTTTGCGGGGATGGGCGTTGCTGCGGTAATACTTGCCACCTTACCCGCACTTCCGCTTTTCTTGGGCTCCCTTTATGTGGTCAGCGTCTTTTGTGGACTAGGTAACGGCATCGTATTCAAACTGGTACCTACCACCTTCCCCAACCAAGTCGGCACCGCAAACGGCTTTGTCGCTATGGTTGGGGGCTTCGGAGGCTTCTTTCCGCCCTTGGTGCTTTCTGCGCTTCTTGCCGCAACAAATTCATACACGCCTGGATTTATGCTATACGTGGTCTTTATCGGAGCCTGCCTTGTCGCAAACTTCATTTTGATGAAAAAACAATAAGCCCAGCAAGAAGCCGCCTTGTTCGTAAAACTAGGGAAATACCCTTAGGGAATAAGGGGATTACCCTGAGTTCTTCAAAGCAACTATCCCGATTGGTTAATCATGGCTTTTAGGTGAAGATATTCACTAGGACAAAGGAGGACTCATAAAGCTTTCCGGCTTGATACCATTTCTTGCAGGTGGTGCCGTACTCGCGCAGGGCATTTTCTTTGCCGCGAGAGGTTCTGAAAACCTGATACGACCTCCTGGAGCACACGACGAAAAAGACTTCCTTTCGCGTTGTATTAGATGCGGTCGTTGCATTCAGGCCTGTCCTTACGTGTGCTTAAAAGCCGCAAACGATGCCTCGGGCAAAGCAGCAGGCACTCCCATTCTTGACGTGCGCGAACAAGCGTGTCGCCTCTGCGAAGATTTCCCCTGCGTAAATGCCTGTCCAACCGATGCTCTTCGTGACATCGAAAAACGCACCGATGTCGATATGGGGCTTGCTGTAATCAACACCGAAACCTGCATCGCCATGCACGGAATGCGCTGTGAGGTGTGTTATCGCGTCTGTCCTTTGATTGATAAAGCAATCACTATTGACTACCGCCTTCGCGAGGGCGATTCAATCCATTCGATTTTCGCTCCCATAATTGACGAAGAAGCCTGCGTTGGGTGCGGGCTTTGCGTTGAACGCTGCGTGGTAAGCGAACCTGAAGTTCCTATCAAAATCGTAAGAGACCGCGCACAAGCAATTGAGGAAACAAAACGACAACAATCTGGCGAAAACGCCGATTAAATAGTGGCCAAACCGCAGAAATACGGGTCTGCGGTTTAACTAATAGGCGAGGAAAAGGAAGGGAAACAAAGCATGGTAAAAACAGTATTGAAAGACGTGACCAGAAGGGATTTCGTCAAAGCTACGGCCGTTGCGTTTGCAACAGCTGCAGCTGCGGGAAGCCTTTCAACAATGGTCTCCTGTACGCAGGATGGTACTTCGGGAGGAACCGGAGTAAGTAAGACCTTCACATCAGTTTGTCGCTTCTGCGGTTGCGGTTGCGGCGTGTTGTGTGAAGTTGCAAATGGCCGCCTTATCTCAGTCACTGGTGACCCTGACAACCAGTCCAACAAGGGTCTTAACTGCGTGAAGGGTTACTATCTCGCGAAAGTACTCTATGGCGAAGATCGCCTGACGAAACCCCTTATTCGCGACGAAGCAGCAACCAAGGGTTCAGGCACGGGTCTGCGCGAAGCAAGCTGGGAAGAAGCACTCGACTTAGTTGCCGAAAAACTGAAAGCAACCTGGAAAGAAGACAAGTCACGCCTCGCCTTCTGGGCAAGCGGACAACAGCCCATCGTTGAGGGCTATCTCTTGTCGAAGTTCTGGAAAGCTGGTTTGCTTTCCAACAACATCGACCCGAATGCACGTCTGTGTATGGCAAGCGCCGTTGTTGCCTTCATGAACGTATTCCAGACCGATGAACCTGCTGGCTGCTACGAGGATCTCGATCACGCCGACGTATTCATCACCTGGGGTGCCAACATGGCAGAAGCACATCCGATGTTGTACTCACGCTTGACCGCACGCAAGCTCAACGATGCGAAAGTTAAGCACTTTGATTTAGGAACAATCAAGACCCGTACCTCGGCAAGCGCCGACAAAGTTTTGCTCTTCAAGCCTGGAACAGACAACGCTATTGCAAACTGTATCGCGAACTATCTCGTAAGCGAAGAAAAGTACGATGCTCCGTTTGTTGCAGCTCATTGCCAGTTCAAGGCAGGTACCGAAGATTTGGGCAATGCTTATGAGGACGGCTGGGACGGCACCGACAAGCTCCAAGAAGCAACGGGCAACAACGGTGTTTGGAACATCGAATTTTCAGAGTATGCTGAAATGCTCAGCAAGTACACCTTTGAATATACCGCAGAACTTTCGGGCTGTTCAGTAGCAGACCTGAAACAACTCGCTGAAGTATTCGCTGACCCCAACGCAAAGGTTATGTCGCTTTGGACCATGGGTGTAAACCAGCACAATCGTGGTACTTGGATGAACCACAACATTTATAATATCCATCTTTTGAGCGGCAAGATTGCCCAGCCTGGCTGCGGCCCCTTCTCGCTCACTGGTCAACCGACCGCGTGCGGTACGGCTCGTGAAGTAGGATGCTTCGCACACCGCCTCCCTGCTGACCTCGTTGTGAACAATCCGCAACATCGCCGCTACACCGAAGTTCTTTGGAATCTCCCCGAGGGCTATCTCGGCACGGGCGATGACAACCCTGGAATCAGCAAACCTGGTAAGCACACCATCAAAATCTTTAGGGATTTGTCAAATGGTGACATTGACTTTTTGTGGTCAGCCCACAACAACTGGGCAGGCTCACTGCCGAACCTCACCCGTTTCTTGGGTCGCAACACCACCAAGACAGGAATCTTCGATGCATTTATCGTGGTAAACGAAGTTTATCCGACCCTTTCCACCGACTATGCCGACGTAGTATTACCGGCAGCCATGTGGATTGAGCGCGAAGGTCAGTTCGGTAACGCCGAGCGTCGTACCGCTGTCTTTGAAAAAGCCGTTGACCCTCCAGGAGACGCAAAGTGGGACGCTTGGATTATGCTCCAAGTCGCTCAGCGCGTTCTTGAAGGCGAAACAATCGGCACGGAGGATTCGTTCGACCTTTTGTTCGGCAATATTTGGGATAAAGAAGCAGGCGACTTCATCAGCGACGATCAGCGCGAAATCAGCAAGATCGTTTGGGAAGAGTATCGTACCTTCACCAATCCTGACATGGTCAAAGCTGCTGACGACATCAACAACGACGTGGGAGATAAGTTTGGTGTAACGGCTGATGACGGCACCTACACCCCCTCTAAGCTCAAGATGTTCGCCAAGCAAATGGCGCCTTACGATGAATACCTCGACAACCATGGTCTTACCTGGCCAGTACGCGAAGTTGACGGCAAGTGGCTTTCAACCAAGTGGCGTTTTGCCGCAGGTAAGCAAGCTGATGGCTATGATGAAGTGGGTATCACAAAGTACGGTCAAAAAGATGCTGATGGCAAACTGATTTCAAAGCCTGGCGACATCGACTTGTACAAGACCGCGAAATTCAAGGCATCGGTTGTTTTCCGTCCCTACGAGCCACCAGCGGAAGAGCCCGACGCTCAATATCCGTTCTGGTTCTGCACTGGTCGTTTGCTTGAGCATTGGCACACCGCTTCCATGACTGGCGTCATTCCAGAACTCACGCGTGCGTTGCCTGCAGCATTGCTCGATATGCATCCCGACGATTGCGCGAAGCTTGGTATTGCTGATGGCGACATGGTTAAAGTGAAGTCACGGCACGGAGAATTTGAGATCAAAGTTTCCACTGCTGGTCGTACCGAGCCTGCTCCTGGCGTCGTATTCGCACCCTTCTTTGACATGAACTCTTTGATTAACCTTGCGGTTCACGATTATTATGACCCGTTGTCAAAAGAGCCTGACTATAAGAAGACCTGCGTTTCGATTGAGAAGATTTAGGGGGAGTTCGCTATGAAAAACAAACTCATTACACTTCTTGCAGTTTTCGTATTCGCATTTTCTTTTGTCGCGCTGGTAGGCTGCACCACAGAAGCAGAAGTCACTGGCATGCCGCCGCTGGCTCCTGCAGACCACAACGACGGTCGTTTCGATCAAGGTGCCGTAATGTGCTACAGCTGTCATGGAAATGGTCCTAATGGTAATCCCAACGATGCCGAAGCGCGTATGCTTCCTGAGGATCACTACGTAGATGCAAGCTACGACAGCAAGGAAATTTTCCCAGCTCGTGCACAATGCAATACGTGTCATTTGCTTACGCCGAGCGAATAGTTCTACCAAATAGACAGGCGATTTGCTCGCTGTGCGCGCAGGTCGCCTGTCTGAAACGAAGAATTGCTAAAAGGAGAAGAGTCTCATGGTTATATCAAGCCTTATTGTTGAAACGTTTCCCGGTCACACTGATGACGTGGCGAAACAGCTTGAGGACATACAAGAAGTTGAAGTTCATGGAACCAAGGATCATCAGGTTATCGTCACTATTGAAACCGAGACCCTTGATGAATCTCACAGCATCGCAAATTCCTTTATCGGAATCGATGGTGTTGGCGGCGTAAACCTTGTTTATGCCAACTTCGAAGACGACCCCTCTCTTCAAAAGGCCGCTGCTCGATGAGCGCTCGCTCCACAGATTCGGTTCGTTCAAACCCTCCGAAACCATCTCGCCAGCGGTGGTTGATAGCCCGTCGGTGCGTACAGATTTCCTCCCTTGTTCTGTTCGTGCTTCCGATGTTGTTGGCAGGATGGACTCTCCTTGGGGGTACTGCCGGAGGGGTCAACCCTCTTACCACTCCGGCCGTACTCCCCTTCTTTGGAAGTCTTTCTTCCTCATCGGTGTTCGGTCTTGACATCCTTGACCCCTTTGCAATTCTGCAAATCATCGTTGCTTCAAAGACTTTTGCCCTCGATTGGTTGCTTTTTTCACTGCCCGTTTTAGTTTTTTACGGGCTTATCAAGGGACGGGTGTTCTGCGGATGGGTCTGCCCCGTCAATTTTTTGCTTGAAGGGGTCGATTTCTTACGCCGTAAATTGAACATCAAAGTAGCCGAACGGGTTGTGCCCCGTCGCGCGAAAATCTATATCGCCTTAGGTGTGTTAGTGGTTTCTGCCATCATCAGCATCCCCGTTTTTGAGATGTTTTCACCCATCAGCGCCATCAACAAAGGTATCGTTTTTGGTTCAACGGCTGGGCTTGTGGCACTTGTTGCAATCATCCTTATTGAACTTTTCTGGGGTCATCGTGTTTGGTGTCGTTCTCTTTGTCCTTTGGGCGGCTTTTATCAGGTACTCGGGCGCGTCGGGCTGTTCAGCGTCTATTTCGACGAAGCCACCTGCACGCATTGCAACAGCTGCAAAGAACAATGCCTCGCCGACCCCGAAATCCTCGAACCTGTTCTTGACGACGGCGCATTAGTGATACGCGCAGGAGACTGCATGTTGTGTGGTGCCTGCATTGATGTATGCCCTGTCGGTTCTCTTTCCATCAAGCCAGGGTTTGAGCAATTCAAATCTGCTTCGAAACCTTCTTCAGAAGCGCAAGACAAAACTGCCTAACAACAGTTTTAAGCTGACTTAGCTCAGACAAACCAACTTAAAATCAACTAAAAATTCTTTCTTAATTCTTTAGAATTTCTGAGGTCTTCTTAGACTTCAAGAAGTTTATGCTCAATCGCATACGCCATCAAATCGGCGCGACACTTAAAGCCCATCTTTCCGTAAATCTTGCTTCGGTGTGCCTCAACGGTTTTTACCGAAAGATACATCTGCTCTGATATCTGCTTGTTCGTAAACCCTTTTATCAGCAAGGTAAATATTTCCGATTCACGCTTTGTAAGCAGGCGATGGGGGTTTTCCTCGTCTCCGCTTTCTGCCGCAAAAAGCTGCTTGGTAAGACTTGCCGCCATCTTCGGATGAATATAGGTTCCACCCTCATAGACCGCATGAATCGCCGAGAGCAATTCTTCAGACGTTGAAGTCTTGGGAAGATAGCCCGAAGCTCCTAAGCGCAGCGTCTTAAATAAGTATTCGGGTTCAGCAAACATCGTCAAAACGATAATTTTTGTTTCGGGACATTCCCGCCCGATTTTCTCACACGCAATAAGTCCGCTTTCACCAGGGGGCATCGAAATATCCATCAAGATGATGTCGGGTTTTTCTCGCACGACCGCATCATAAGCTTGTACCCCATCAGCCGCCTCTACCACCACTGAAAGTTCAGGATCTTGGGTAAGCAGTATCTTTATGCCTGCTCGTATGACCTCGTGGTCATCAGCGAGTACGAGACGAATCATGTATGTCCTCCTCCCGAAGCCCCATAGGAGCCACTAGCATTATTGTTGTTCCGTTGATGCTCGAATCGATTTTTAAGGAAGCGCCTATCAGATGAGCTCGTTCTTGAATGCCAATAAGCCCACAGCCACTGCCTTTGATGGGCGGGTTTTGTATGTCGAAACCTTTTCCCTTATCGGCAATCGTTGCATGTATCCAGCCGTCAGAATCCTCAAACGCAACCGCCACCGTGTCGCTTCCCGAATACTTCCCTGCATTCAGAATCGCTTCCTGGCAAATTCGATACACCTGTGTTTCTAAGGTTCTATCAAAGCGCTCGCGCGAAAGCTTCCCTGTAAAGGTAATCTGTATACCGTAGCTCTTCTCGAAAACAAGCGCTTGGGATTTCAGCGCTGGAATAAGCCCCAAATCGTCAAGGGCTGACGGGCGTAATTCAACCGAAAGGTTGTGAATTTCATCTAAGATTGCGTCAATTTTTCCCTGCGCTTCCAAAACCAACCTGCGCATATCTTTCGAGATGCGCCGCGCCTGTAAACGCTTCAAAAGAAAGGTGGTCGACACCAATTCTTGCGCAATGCCATCGTGAAGTTCTCTCGAAATGCGCCGCCGCTCATCTTCTTGAGCCGTGATGATAGAAGAAAGCGCCGAAGGAGAAAGGAAGGTATCCGCGCCAGCATCGGTGCCCGTGCCTTGTGTTTTGCTGAAATCAACGAAATCATCTGCCACATACATGAAATCAGACGAAATGACGTCTAAATCACAAAGCTTTCCTGCTAAACAATCAATCAGGCGATAATAGACTTCCTTTTGCTGGGGCTGCACCGATCGAAACGCACACAAAAGCGCGCCCACGACACGCCCCTGCTTGGTTAAGGGCAAGGCGCAAAAACTGCGGAGATCCTCGGCAAACACAATGGGATAAGAAGAATATTCGCGGGGGTCGATTTGTCGGTCGATATCGAGAAACATCATGGGCTTGCCCGATTTAATGACAATGCCGCCAATGCCACGCCCTGGTGGCAACACGATACGCTTATAGCGTTCGTCAGCGGCTCCCGCGCCATAAATCCATTTCAGAGGGGCACCGATAAAGGCAGTGAGTCCTAAAGAAACGAAATCAAAACCATAGGTGGCATAGGTTTCTTCAACAACTTGTTGATATGCAAGGTTTTCACCCGCCAAATCAGTTTCAGAAAAGTTCGATGCTCCCACAATGCCATCCTCTTCACAAAAGATGAAGCCTATGCCCATACAGCTTCCTTTTCCTATTATCTCATATCTCACCTCCTATATTATGAAGAAATACCCACTCTATGCAGTACAAGCGAACAATTCCTTCCCCGAAAAAAGAAATAAGACAGGAATTATTGCGTATTTAGGCACCTGATTTACCAAATACATTTCAACGCGCTTCGTGCTGTGATATTCTGAACATGAATAGGTGGAAATCCTAGAATATTCAATTCATGGAAGGGGCTTCAATGGGATTTATTCAAGCATTCTCAGGGGCACTTACGGGTATGTTAGCCGATCAATGGCTTGACTATCATATGGTCCCATCAGGTATTTCGCCAACAGCAGGCGTTTTCCCTGCCGTAAAGAAATCGACCGACGCAGGGCGTGGGTCAAATGTTTTAGCCAGCGACAACATCATCACCAACGGTTCACTGATTCTCGTACCCGAAAACACCGCGCTTCTCACCTTTGAGAAGGGTGCCATAACGGGATTTATTGCTGAAGCGGGTGGGTATCAATACACCACCGATTCCGTTGCCGCTTCTTCATTATTTTCAGGTGGCGGGCTGGTAAAAAGCGTGATTCAAAACTCTTGGGAACGTTTCAAATTCGGTGGCATTCCTGGAGACCAGCAGCTTGCGTTTTATGTCAACCTCAAAGAAATTCCCAACAATAAATTCGGGACTCAAGCCCCTCTTTATTGGATAGATTCAGTCATAAAGGCGCAGGTAGGCGCTGTAACACGCGGTTCTTACACGCTGAAAATCACCGACCCGATTGCGTTTGTCAAGAACTACGTGCCTGTACAACATCTTATCCAAGATGCTCGTCCGTTTGACTTTGCTGAAATGAACCATCCGTCGGTAGAACAACTCTTCAACGAAGTTGTTCAATCGCTTTCTGCAGCATTTTCTCTCTATACCAACGAAGCAAACAAGAAAACTATGATGGACATCCAAGGCGACAGCGTCGGGTTTGTTCAATCGCTTTCTGCAGCCGTTGAAGAAAACTATAAGTGGACTGCCGAACGGGGTCTTACCATAGTTGCTGCTGCCTTGCTCGCAATCGAATACGACGAAGCAACCAGGGCGCTTTTCACCGACGTTCAAAAAGCCGATGCGCTCATGGGCGACCGCGGAAATTCCTTCTTGCAACAATCCGTCGCACGCGGCATCCAAGCAGCGGGCGAAGGTGAAGGCGGCGCGCTTGGTATCGGCATGATGGGAATGGGGCTTGGAGCAGCTGGCAACATGATGGGCGGACTCCAGCAACCATCAGGCATGGTCTCAGACGTGGCAGCGAACGCGGCTCCGCCAACGGGTGCCCCCGTTTCTGCCGCACCAGCACCAGCAGGCGCAGGCGTAGCGCCTGTTGACGCGCCTGCGGCAGCACCTGCTGATGATCCTTACGACAAGCTTACTCGCCTTAAAGGCTTGCTTGATTCAGGCGTTATCACCCAAGAAGATTTTGATACCGCAAAAAGCAATCTTTTAGGAATCTAAGCATCCGCGATAAACGACCCGCGTGCTCTTGCGGCACGCGGGTCAAACACTTGGGTCGTTTATTAAACCTATCGAAAACCCGCTGCGGGTTTTGCGCTGAGCCAACGCTTGGGCTCAACAGAAGTTTCAGGAGTTTTTCGTGACTGATGAAGCAACCATCATCAACACCGACAGCGGAAGGGCTGACGGTCTTAATCGGTGTCCCTCCTGCGGGTCAACCGATATTCTCACGCAGGCGGGTGGTCGTCTCCAATGTCAGTTTTGCCGCAATGTTTTTGACGCAATTGCAGCAATGCCGCCACCGACTACCGCACCCATCCTCCAAGTCGACGAGGACAGCGCTGCCGTAGCACCACCACTTGAAACGCATCACAGCGGCGCGGCCGATATATCAACCGACGCAAGCGCCCAAGTCACCATCAAATGCCAAGGTTGCGGAGCAGAAGTTGTAGTCGACACCAACGAGACTATGACGTCGCGCTGCCATTGGTGTCGCCAAGTTCTTTCCATCGAACACCAGATGCCCAATGGAGCAGTGCCTGACATCCTTTTACCGTTTTATCTCAGCAAAGAACAGGCACGCGCCTCAATCGACCAATTCGTCGGGCAACGTTCGTTTTTTGCCCACAAACAATTCAAGGCAGAATTCACCTCTGAAAACATTGTGGGGGTCTATTTCCCTTACTTTGTTGTCGATGCCAACGCCAAGAGCAATCTCAGCGGCACGGCGGGACACGTGGTGAGGACCTACACCATCGGAAGCAACGAAAATCGCAGAACCGTCTACGACATTGATATTTATCAAATCGGGCGCAATTTCGATATTGAAGTATCGGGGCTTACCGTTGAAGCAAGCGCCGAGCGGCGCAATATAAGCAACTCCCAAAACACCAACAATATCATCAACACCATCATGCCCTTCGATATTCAAAACGCCATCCCCTATAACGGCAACTATCTGAAAGGTTTCACGTCAGAACGGCGCGACACCAACATTGACGAGATAAGAAATCTTGCCAATACACAAATGTATGACATCGCGCGCACCCAGGCAAATAGAACCGCGACCAAATACGATGCGGGTATTCGCTGGGAAAACGAAAATCTTGAAGCGACCAATGTTACCTGGCGAAGCGCTTATCTGCCTGTGTGGCTTTACTCATACCTCGAAGTCAAAAACGGCTCGCAGTTGCTGCATTACGTCGCCGTTAATGCGCGCACGGGAGAAACCATGGGGTCGGTTCCTATCGCAAAAACACGCCTGTTCCTTGTGGCGGCAATCATAGAACTTATCGCTATCCCTCTGGGAATTATGCTTATTGTCTTTGGATCTTAGAGGGGGATTTCTTATGAAGCAGCTATCAGTAAACAACTTAAGTAATCCGCAAAGAAGGTGATGGGCATGGATGAATCTTCAGGTTTAGCGTTTCTTGGAATCCTTTTATTTTTGTCGGGTCCTATTTTTTACGCAATCATGTATAACCGCTATCGCAATATTAGAGAACGGCATTATCACGAAAGCGAAACACCTGTTCAAATGAATAATTTGCAGGTATATGACAAGCTTATCCACAGACAAACCCGCCAAAGCACCAACAGGATAACTGGGGCCAATTCCACGCGGGTAAACGGAACTCTCAATCCTCAAAGAAAGTTCTTCGGTTAATCTCGCCTAAGGTTCTTTTGCCAGAGTCTCTGTTCGGACGTCTTGGTTGGGCGCTTACTCAGGAGCTTGTTCGGGAGCGTTTTCAGGTGCTTGTTCGGGGACTTGGTTTGAACCTTCATTTGCAATGAGATATTCTTCGTCGCTGATGTGCCCCGCCGAATTGACAGAAGCACGGTCTTGAATAATTTCTTTATCAGGCAAAAGACCACTGCTCCTGAATTGATACAAGACCTTCTTTTGTGCATACATCATCGCGTCGGCTTCTGAGAGTACCTCGTTGTAAGATTGGTCGACCGAATCCATCACGGCATAGCCCCACGAAAGGCTTGGCGAACCAAACACCTCGTGCTTGACCTGTTCGCACAGGGCCGCGGTCGCTTTGATGAAGGATTCAGCAACTTCTTTGCTTCCCCGAGGCAAGAGCAAGACAAATTCATCCCCACCAACGCGCGCAACAAAGGCGTTTTCGTCAACAGCTTGGGAAATGATGTCTGAAACAATCGTAAGTAAGCGATCGCCGACTAAATGTCCGTGAGTGTCGTTGATTTGCTTGAGATGATTCACATCGCCTACCAAAATCAACAGCGGCATATTTTCTGCCTTTATGGTCTCTGAAACATGCGTGATGTAGGCGTTGCGGTTGTAAAGTTTGGTAAGCGTATCGAGGTACGCAATTTCTTCAAAGTAGCGAAGCGTAGTATAGATGGGAGAAACTTCCGTAACCTCTACGATGTAGCCGAAGTGCTTCTTTGTTGTTTTGGCTTCATGGATTTGCAGCAAGAAGTGCATTTCTTGTTCGTCGGTCATAAGGGTGAGGATGTTTTCGTTGTGGGGCGAAACGCGATAGCCGCCTTCTGCAAGCAATCGCTGACGATAGGCTTCGAACGATTCTCTGAACAGGGGTTTTAGCAAAGGAATTTCTTTCCCTGAGCCTTTTTTATTCCAGTCCAAGATGCGCATAGTGCGGCTGAGCACCAAAATGGTGGTCGCTAAAGAACCCACCACGAATTCGCGTGAAGTTACAATAACGTCAGATGCGGGCATAAATCGCAACGCTTCGAAAAGCGGATAGAGTACGCAGAAAAAGACGACAGGAGCGGCAAGCAGCAAGACTATGTTCAGCGCTTCGGTTTGAGGAAGAAGCGGGGCGATTTGCTCATGCCAAAGAAAGCTGAGCGTTACGAAGAAAACGAGCATGGAAATGCTGAAAAGCATGAAACGGGTGGAGCGCTTCATGCGCGGAGGCATATGATAAAACACGTTAAAACAAAGAAGATACGCCTTCACTAAAACGGCGATGGCATACACGAAAAAGATGAACTTAGAGTATTGTTGAGCATGATAGGCAGCCACAAAACTATTGATGGCTTGCGGGAAAAAGGTATCCTGAAGAAGCATTACGATGAGAAAAGCGGGGGGCACAAAGAGAAGAACAAAGACGAGCGGTCCTTTGTTCTTATAAGAAACCTGTTGCCAAACGTGAAGGCACAGCAAAGCTGGGGTGAGATACATTCCAATGTTGCTGAGCGCTTTGAACGTTTGAGCAAAAGACCCTTCGGCAAAAAACGAAAGAGCCGAAAAAAGCGCCCACACGAAAACCGCCGCACACAGCCAAATGAAATACGTACAATCCCAAAGCTTTTTCACGCGTTTGCGCAAGGCAAACAAAAGAAAAATAAGAGCGAACAGGCAAAGAAGCCCAAAAGAGACCTTGCTCAAAAGATTTCCGCTGAAGAGGAAATCAGGAAACTGAGAAGTAACGCTTTGAAGCGAACTGTCCATGGGCACCTTTTCTTCAAAGAATCATTGCTGAGGGAGCAAAAAACTCACACGGAAAACTCCCCAAGAATTCCTCTATTACCACCTTTGTTTGTCCATTATATGATTAAACGCTTCTTTTCAGCAATAAAAATCGGATATAAACAAGTCAACTATTGCCTAACACACAGGTAAAACGCATGGAAATCTGTTATTGTTGCGAGTGATTCAACCCCTCAATGGTAAGATTGTTTCGATGCATCATCCAAGGGTACTTGCCTGAGCTACGTTGACGCAAGAGGGAAAGGTGGGGTGTGCAGGCTTCCAAAAATCGATATATTCCTGCGCTTGACGGCTTAAGAGCCTTCGCCGTTCTTTCTGTTATTGTCTATCATTTCGGATTTCGCTGGGCATCAGGTGGTTTATTAGGCGTAACCATCTTTTTTGTTCTTTCGGGATACCTCATCACCAGCCTTTTGCTGAGCGAATTCGCACAAACCAAAACGATAGATTTGAAAGCGTTTTGGATGAGAAGAGCCAAGCGGCTTTTTCCTGCAATAGTTTTCCTTATTGCCTGCACCATAGTGCTGTGCGCTCTTTTCAGCCAAAATCTTCTCACCAAAATGCGCCCCGACATACCTTCCGCGCTGTTCTTTTACAGTAACTGGTGGTATATCTTTCGTGACGTGTCTTATTTTGAGACCTTAGGTGCTCCTTCTCCTCTCACACATTTTTGGTCGCTGGCAATTGAAGAACAGTTCTACTTAATTTGGCCGCCAGTTCTTTTCTTCCTCTTCAGCAAAAAGACACGCAAGAGAACTATTATGCGCATCATCCTTGTTTTGATTATCGCTTCGGTAGTCCTCATGGCAATTCTTTATAGCCCCAACGCCGACCCGAGCCGTGTTTATTACGGAACCGACACGCGGGCTTTTTCGCTGCTCATCGGGGTGTTGTTGGCGTTTGTTTGGTCGGGCAAGCGAAGGCGCGAAGCACGCCATTCCAACCCTTCACTTCGGGGAACTATTGTCATCAACACGGTTGGTATAGGTGCGTTTATTGGTCTCGTTGCCATGGTGGTATTTGCGAGCGGATTTTCTCCTCTCATGTATCGAGGGGGCATTTTGTTCGCTTCGCTCTTGACCGCTGTGCTCATTGCCGCGCTCATTCACCCCAAGAGCGTCATTGCAAAAGCGGCTGCGATTCCGCCTTTAGTGTGGATTGGGAAATGCTCTTATGGCATGTATCTGTGGCACTACCCCATCATCTTGTTGATGACGCCTGCAAATTTTACGGGCGAACGTGCCTGGTGGTTCTATCTTTTGCAGCTGGCACTTATCTTTGGCATTTCTTTCTTTTCCTATCGCTTCATCGAAAACCCCATCCGAAAAGGTGCTCTGGGAAAGTTTTGGACAGACATATCGGAAAGAAGCATCGGTCTTTTCAAGGCTTCAAAAAAGCGCTTTGTTCCCTTGGTTTCTACGACGGCTCTTCTTGCGTGCGCAACGGTGCTGTTCGTTATCATAGAACCAACGCCTTCAGCAGATTTTCTGACAGCGCAAGGTAACATGGCGGGCACTAACCGCTTGGGTCAGCCCAAAGACCTAGCCTTTGTGGACGAAACCATTCAAGCAGCAACGGATAACCCTCTTGAACGGGGCATTTTGTTGATTGGTGATTCTGTTGCCCTCGGTGCTTCCCCGCTTTTAGAAGCAACCTTTCCGAATAGCATCATTGATGCTGATGTTTCGCGGCAGCTTTACGAAGGGCATCTTGCCTATGAGGAGCATATCGGACTTGGTGAAGAACGAGATATTGTTGTTTTCGTGCTGGGGACCAATGGCGTGGCTGTTGATGACCAAATTGACTACCTCATGGGTTTTGTCGGTGCGGAAAAGGCCGTGTTCTTCGTCAACACGAGAAGCCCGCAATTTTGGGTGCCCACCACCAATGACACGCTCAATCGAGCGACAGAACGCTACGAGAACACCCACGTCATTGACTGGTTCTCTCTTTCAGCAGGACATGACGATTGGCTTGTGGACGACGGGATTCATCTTACGGAAGAGGGTGTGGAAGCCTTCGTTGAAATGATTCGCACCGCCCTTGACCCCCCGAAGCAAAACGAAACAAAGCAATAAAAAATTTTACCGCGCTAATGAACGAAGTAGTAAAATTTCGTAACCTAACGCATTTGGGGATAGTCACCTTTGGTGACTATCCCCAAATGGTCGGGTTGACAAGATTTGAACTTGCGACCTCTGCGTCCCGAACGCAGCGCTCTACCAAACTGAGCCACAACCCGAACTCATAAATATCGCTGCGAAAAGCAGCGACAGTAATAGTAACACAATTTATTATATAACCGTAAGGGACTTTTTCGTGAATCCTCAGGTGAAGATTCACCTGTGCAATTAGAAACGATAGGCGCGCGTAAACTGAGGAGAAGAACCGTAGCAAATGCCATACTGTTCGTTTGCTGCATGAACATACGAGGACCCACCAGCAGCAGCACAAATTCCCACATGTTCAGGCTGCCAAAGAATGTCGCCTGGCTGTGATTCAGAAACCGCAAACCAGCCGCCCCCATACCCGTAGGTAGAACGCGGAGGAATGCTGTGCCCTGTGCGCATGCAGCAATACCAGACAAGACCCGAACAATCAAAACCAACCGAAGGATCTGCAGCACCCCACACATAGGGAAGTCCGATATACTTTACGGCTTCGCTTAAGATGTCGCCTGCGGGCGGACCAAAATCAGCCGCATTGGCAGGAGGTCTGGTTCCGTTACTACCTGGTCGTTGGCGAGAAATTTCCACGGCGGCAGCAGCGGCGGCGGCAGCCTCTTGTTCTTTGATGATAAGCGCTAAGACTTCGGCATCCAAGCTATCGAGAAGTCCTTGATAGTGCGCAGCAGCAGCTTCGGTTTCCTCTTTCGCCTTTTTGGCTTCCTCGGTCTTTTCAGCAGCCAGTTTTTCTTGCTTGGAATATTCTTCTTTTGTAGCTTCTAATTCTTCGCGAAGCGTTTTTGCTTCTGAAACCATTGACGCATCTTCAACGTTCATTTTGTTGAGAATGTCCCAGTTGGTAACGAATTCTTCAAAACTTGTTGCGGCAAAAATGATATCGAGGAAGGTTGAACTCCCGCTACGATACATGCTGCGGGCGCGTATTCCAAGCCTGCCTTGAAGGGCGCCAATTTTCGCGGTGGTGGTATTGATGCCTTCTTGCGCTTCTTCCATGGCGAGCAGGGCTGCGTCATGGGCATCAAGCGCTGCACCGTAAATGTTTGATTTTTCCAGCAGTTCTGCTTTGAGGATTTCAACTTGGTGGCGAACCGCGTCGGCTTCGGCTTGTTTTTCTGCCGCAGTCGGAACCGCATAGGCAAGAGAAGGACGAAGAAGGGAAGAAAGTGAAGTTAGGGAAGCGAAACTGAATACGGCGGCACCGCCAATAAATGCTCTTCTGTTTATCAAAAGCTTTCGCTCCTGCATAAAACGAATCCCCTCTTCAACAACGCTTGCTTTGCGCAAGGAATATAGGATACCAGAATCCTTTGCGTACGCATACCTTCATAACAAAAGATGTCATAGGATGCCCATATCCTGACACCCTTTTCTGTGATATTTCTTGCTTTGTTTTAGAGCAGTAGCGTTTTAGGTGCTGCCTAGAAACGAAGTGCGCAATAAAACTGTGCCCACGTGGCGTATTTGACCACGTCGCCTGGCTGCGGAGCGTGAATGTATTGCCCCCCACCTGACTTGGTGCAAATTCCCACGTGCCCGCTATTGTGAAGCACGTCCCCAGGTTGGGCTGAGCTCACGGGAAGAATGGCGCGCGCTGCAGCGTATTGCGTGTAGGTGGTGCGCGTAATCCAGATGCCGATTTGGTTGTAACACCACGACGTGAGCCCCGAACAATCGAAACTGTTTGGTCCAGACGCACCCCATACATAAGGGCAACCCAAACGGCTGATAGCATAATCGACAACCGAGCCTTTCGCTGGAATACTTGTTCCGCCGCCGCCGCCGCCACTATTGTTATTGTTATTATTGTTATTGTTATTGCCGCCGCCACCGCCGCCGCCGCCGCTGTTGTTGTTGTTATTGTTGTTCTGGGCGTTTTGGCGTGCTTGTTCGGCTTCCCATTCTGCTCTTTTGCGTGCTGCTTCAGCTTCCGCAGCAGCTTTTTGTTCCGCTTCCAGCAGTTCACGGGCTTCTTTATCAAGAGCGGCAAGCAAGGCTTCCATTTCTATCACGGTTGCTTCTGCTTGTTCTTTGATGGTTTTAGCGAGTTCGGTTTTTTCTTCAGCGATTTTTTCTTGGCGCGCGTGTTCAGCTTTTTCTTCTTCGATTTGCCCCCGAAGCACTTTCGCTTCATCGACCATATCGGCATCGCTTTGGTTCATGTGGGTAAGAATGTCCCAGTTGGTTGCAAATTCTTCAAAACTTCTGGCAGCAAGAAGAATCTCGATAAAGGAAATCCCGCCGCTGCGATACATGCTGCGCGCACGGATTCCCAGTTTCCCCTGTACTAGGGCAATTTTTTCGTTGGTTTCGTCAATACGGGCTTGGGCAGCGTCTTTTGCCGCTACCGCCGCTTCATGTTCTTCAATCGCCATAAAATAGTCGTCAGATGCCTGTTGGAGTTCTTTTTGCATCGCAATAACTTGATCGCGGACAGCATCAGCTTCAGCCTGCTTTTCAGCGGCTGTTGGTACCGCAAACGCAATAGCGGGATTTGCAAGATACGCTGCGCCGACAGCTGCGGCACCCCCAAGAAACGCTCTCCTGCTGATCCTATGAGTATGCTCTCTCATTGAAAAACCTCCTTGATTGAGCACTTGTTCTGATTCAGGTTCGTCTATGTTGCCCCTCATGATAACAAATTAGCGTGATAAACCCTAGTTTTTCGCCCCCGACTCCATAAACCAACGCCATAAAACGAAGTAAACATCCACAAAAAGGTGTCTATCTTGCTTTTTCGTGCTGAACTTGCGCTGTGCACATGCTCCAAGTGCACTTCACACGAAGGCGAGTTCACTGCAGCCTACAAGTTGCGATATTTCCTGATAAGACGGTTGAGCGTTTTTACGTCGCTTATGACGCAGAAAAGGCATAAGGCTATGAGTACCGCCACCAGAAACGCTGCACGAAGGGCAAGAATCGACATAATAGGTGTTAGAACAAGGATTATGGGAACGAGGAAGGGTGCCAAACAGCCCCTCATGCGCTTCCAGAGTGCATAGGCGGCAGTAATTGCCACGTAGAAAAAGAGACCTAAAGGAAAAGACCCCGTAAGAGAAAATGCTGCGACACAGACTAACTTGGCGGCAAGCACAATCGCTTCGCGCTTCAGTTCGGTTTTCGCTTCAGCTTTCTTTTCCTCAGGAGTTTTTTGGGGAACCGTGTAGGAAAAGGGATTGAACGGATTGAAGGGTTGTCCCTCTTCGGTCGCGGTGCCTGTTCCGCCTTGCCAATTCCAGGTGAACCAACCGTCCCCAAAACCTTCAAACGGATTGCCCGTGGGCGAACCTGCCGATTGCTGATCTTGGGGTGAGCGAGGATAGCCCGAAGGAGCGCCTTGCTGATAGGGGTTGGAATACGGATTTCCGTAGGGGTTGGCGTAGGGACCTCGCCTGACATATTCAGGTTCCCACTTGCGTGAGAGCAAGACATCGCGCGCTTCGTTAATGCGCTTGGTTTTTTCTTCGGCCACCTGGTATTCACCTGAATCTTGAGCAAATTTATCGGGATGATTTTCAATCACCTTTTTGCGATGAGCTGCTTTCACCTGTTCATCGCTCGCGCCGTTGGATAAATCCAGTATATGTAGTGCCTCAGATTTCTTCATGGCTCTCACTATACCGCACCACGCAGAAACTGCACCACCGTGGCATCAAACCGTCACCCTTCGCGGTATCTCGCGTTACGTGGTTGCTGGCAAAAGGGGTCGTTCTTCCGTTGTTGCACAGGCAGCAGGCGAACGGAAGAACATCGACCTGCATATCAAGGACTAGGTTGCTTCGTCGCGATGCTCCTCGCAATGACGGGAAGTCAAGCCCGCAATGATGAAAAAACGGGTGTTGACCTGTGTCAACACCCGCAATCAGAAACATGTTTGCGCTCAGTTTATTCTTCGGTCTTTTCCTCAGCAACTTCTTCGACCGCTTCTTCGACGGCTTTTTCCGCTTCCTCAACGGCTTCTTCAGCCGCTTCTTCGACCGCCTCTTCCACTGCCTCTACCGCTTCTTCAGCAGCTTCTTCAACAGCATCTGCAGCTGCCTCGGCGACCTCTTCTGCAACTTCCTCAGTTGCCTCTTCAACAGCTTGGGCAGCTTCTTCGGCTACCTCTTCAGCTCCAGCTTCTGCAGCTTCGAATTCCTCAAAGGCTTCTTCTGCTTCTACGCGCTTCTTAGCAGGCTTTTCTTCAGGAACATAGCTTTCGTCGATAGGAATATCGAAGCCCAGTTCTTCTGCAGCAGCCTTCATAGAAAGCGAAATGCGGCGGCGCTCAGGGTTCACTTCCATGACCTTGACCTTCACTTCGTCATCCACGTGCACAACCTGTGCGGGAGATTCGATGTGCTTCAAAGACATCTCTGAAATATGAACAAGCCCCTCGATGCTTTCGCCCAATTCGATAAAGGTACCGAACGGAACAACTTTGGTGACTTTACCGTCAATGATTGCACCCAGCGGATATGCTTCAACAAGACGAACCCAGGGATCCTCGGTCGTTTGCTTGAGTCCAAGCGAAATGCGCTCGCGTTGTAAATCAACATCGAGAACTTCAACTTCTACTTCGTCGCCCACTTTGACGACTTCAGAAGGATGATTGACATGGTTCCAGGAAAGTTCGGAAATATGCACCAGACCGTCGATGCCGCCCAAATCAACAAAGGCGCCAAAATCAACGATGGAAGAAACCGCACCTTTCAGGCGCATTCCCTTGGTCAGTTTCTCGAGAATTTCTGCCCGTTCATTCTTGCGTCCTTCTTCAAGAAGCACGCGGCGGGACAACACGACGTTGTTGCGGTTGCGGTCCATTTCAATAACACGGGCTTCAACTTCGGTGCCCATGTACATATCAAGATCTTTCACGCGACGCAGGTCAACCAGCGAAGCTGGCAAAAAGCCGCGCAGACCGATATCGAGTATCAAGCCACCCTTAACGACTTCGATAACTTCACCGACAACGATTTCTGCTGCCTTGAATTTATCTTCAACCTGAATCCACGCGCGTTCATATTCGGCACGCTTCTTGGAAAGCACCAATCTGCCGTCTTTGTCTTCTTTTTGCAAGACCAACGCTTCAACCTTGTCGCCAAGGTTCACAATCTCGGAAGGATCAGCGTCTTTGCGGATGGATAGTTCACGGGATGGGATAACGCCTTCACTTTTGAAGCCGATATCAACAAGCACTTCATCATGCTCGATCTTGACCACGATGCCATCTACCAAATCGCCTTCATCGAACTCGGTCAAGGTGCCGTCAATCATTTGATCCATCTGCTCGTCGCTGATGTCCTCAAATTCAATAACGGACGTGTTTTTAATTTCGGTCAAACCGGACCCCTTTCAAAGCTTTTTCGGGGACCCTTCTTACATGATTGCTTGCTTTTACTTACCATGTTCGCTCTACGTTCAAGCGTGTCAAAAGGTGACAACAAACATGTCTTGGGGGCCTACAAATACATACACTCATATGGCTTTTCATATAAGTTTCGACAGTATACCATAGCCTTTTCCAAAAACGCCCAACTGATTGCGTTATTGCACGCTTATTGCACGCTTTGGGGCTTCTTCGGCACAATTTTGCCTAATTTATGCGGAATAGGCACAAAAATCCCCCGAATTTCAGGGCTTTTTGATGTGTTCGTTGCGTGTTGGGGGGCTTTACGCTAATTATTCTTTGCAAGACAATCGGGGCAGTGACCGTTAAACATTATTTGATGCCCCTCTATTTGAAACCCATGGGTCGAACAAATTTGTTCTTGGAGATTGTCGAGATAGGGCATATCAACGTCGAAAATCAGACCGCAGCCTTTGCATCTGATGTGGTAGTGCGGCTTGCTCACAATATCGTAGCGAATCGCGCCGTTGGGTACGTCGATGCGAACGATTTCTCCCCTGAGCGCAAGTAAGTCGAGATTGCGATATACCGTTGCCTGAGAAACATGGGGGTACTGCTTGCTCACGAAATCATATACTTCTGCAGACGTGGGATGATTGCAAAGGGCATAAACCGCTTCGAGTACCAACGCGCGCTGTATTGTATTGCGCGAAGTTGTTGGCTGTTCGTGAGTGTCTTTGCTCAGCTGCATATCCGACCGACCTGTTACTCCCTTACGTCACGTGCGTTCCATGCATTATTTACTCGATGTTCCTTCTGCGTCAAAACAGAGAAGTTTATATTACCAGTAAAATATTCATATTAGGAAAAATTCCCATATAATATGGGACTAAGATAGCACGAATATCGCTTTCGCACAATAAAGGATTGGTGCAAATGGAAAAGTGGTGACGAAACGTTACAAGTGTGCGAAAATCACTCGGTCAAGAAAAAGGAGTACCTCACGTGACGCTGACATTCAAACCTGTTTCAACCGATGAAGATATAGCGCTTCTCGCCTGTATGGCACACGATATCTGGCATGAGTATTGGTCGGGAATTATTGGGGATGAACAGGTAGAATACATGGTGGAAACCTTCCAGAGTGAAACTGCCATCAAAAATGCTATTCGCGTTCAGGGTTATGAATATTGGCTACTCGAAACTAAAGGGTGCTTTGTTGGCTATACTGGAACGCACACCGAAAGTTCCCCTGCGCGCTTATTTATTTCCAAACTCTACCTCAAAGCTGAGGACCGCGGCAAAGGCTTCGCTTCGCAAACTATTCAGTTTTTTGAAGAACTGTGCACGAAACGGAACTTAGGCTCGATGTATTTAACCGTGAACAAATACAATGAACTTGCCAAAAGAGCCTACCTTGCCAAAGGCTTTGTCATCGTTGACGCAACCGTACAAGATATCGGACACGGTTTTGTCATGGATGACTACATCATGGAAAAGGTGTTGGGCTAATCACAGGATTGAGCGGGGCTAGTTTGGGCTCAGTCTTCGGATAAATTCTCGAGTAAGTCCTCACGAAAGCGCGAGACCGCGAATCTTTTTACCCTAGACGCTTCTTAACTGCTGCTGAAATGCCTTTTGCGTCAAGCCCGACTTCTTCAAGCAGAACAGCCATGCTCCCCTGCCCAATGAATCTATCAGGAATACCAAGGGTTAGCGTCGGCACCGCCCTTTGCAAGCGCGATAACTCTTCGAGCACTGCTTGCCCGACCCCGCCTTCAATTACACCTTCTTCGATGGTAACGACCAGCTTGGTGGAAGCCGCTGCCTTGATTGCTGCTTTGTCGAGGGGTTTTGCCCAGCGCATATCAACAACACGCGCTTCGATTCCCTTTTTGCTCAGCAGTTCAGCAGCGCCAAGCGTCGGAGCAAGCATGCGCCCAAACGCAAGAAGCGCAACATCGCTGCCCTTGCGCACAACGCTACTCTTGCCGATTTCAAGCACCTTTGGTTCCTTGGGCAAAGTCGCGCCTTCCGCTTCGCCGCGCGGATAACGAATCACAACAGGTCCTGATAAAGCAAGTGCCGTGTGAAGTGCGTGCACCAATTCCGCTTCGTTGGAGGGCGTAAGTATCTTCATATTGGGAATCATACGGGAATATGCCAGGTCGAAAACGCCATGGTGAGTTGGTCCGTCATCCCCAACAAAACCAGCGCGGTCAAGACAGAAAACCACCGAAAGATCAGGCAGAGCGTTATCAATTATCAGCTGGTCAACAGCGCGCTGCATGAAGGTGGAATAGACGGCAACAACTGGCTTTTTCCCACCGATGGCAAGCCCTGCCGCCATACCAACTGCATGTCCTTCGGTAATACCGACATCAACAAAGCGCTCAGGGTAGGTCTCTGCGAAATCTGAAAGTCCTGTACCGTCTTTCATGGCAGCTGTAAGCGCAACAATGTCTTCGTTTTTTGCCGCTTCAGCCATCAAAGCATCAGAAAACACCTGCGTATACGTGGGTGCTTTCGGTTTTTTCTTGAGCACCTTGCCCGTTTCGATGTCGTAGGGCCCCACCCCATGGAAAACTTCGGGGGAATTTTCGGCATGTTCAAAACCAGCGCCCTTCTTCGTCACCACATGGACAAGAACTGGACCGTCGGTATTCATGACGTTGGTCAAGGTCTCTTGCAGAGCTGCAATATTGTGCCCATCTATGGGGGCGGTGCACAAAATGCCCAGTTGTTCAAAAATCATAGTGCGCGGGATAACCAGCTGTTTCATTGAATCTCTCACGTTGCGACCAAAAGAAACCAAGCTTTGTCCCATGCGTCCTTGGTTCGACAATATTTCTTGAAGGGAATCTCTTGTTTGACGGTACTGGTCAGAAGCGCGCATGTAGCCAAAATGTTTCATAAGCGCACCTACGTTGCGCGATATCGACATTTCGTTGTCGTTTAAGATGATTATCATTTTCGTTTGTTCATGCCCGATGTGGTTGAGCGCCTCAAACGCCATGCCGCCCGCAAGCGCGGCATCCCCGATAACAGCAATTACCTTTTCGTCGCTCCCACGCAGGTCACGTGCTTTGGCAAGCCCCAGTGCCACGGAAAGCGAATCGGATGCATGACCCGAAGGATGCATGTCGTGCGGGCTTTCCTCGGGTTTCGTAAAGCCCGATACCCCACCATAGGTGCGCAGGGTATTGAATTGCGGAAGGCGCCCCGTAAGGATTTTGTGAGCATACGCCTGATGTCCCACGTCAAAAACGATTTTGTCTGTCGGGCTGTCGAGCAAGGAATGCAGGGCAACGATTATCTCGACCGCACCAAGACTTGACGCAACATGCCCTCCCGTTTCAGAGGTAACCGTTACGATTTCTTCGCGGATTTCGCAGGCAACGATTTCAAGTTCCTCGATGCTGAGTTGTTTCAAATCCTGAGGAGAATTGAGTATGTCGATAATGCGTTGGCTCATAAAAATACGCTAGCTTCCTTCTTCTTGTGTGTCGTTCGAGTCGACAGGCATGTCGCTTGAGTCGGCGGGTATGTCGCTCGAGTCCGCAGATATGTCGCTTGAGTCGGCGGGTTGTCCACTTTCGCCAAACTGTTCCTCCAAAACCGAAGCAAGCTCTTCTTCAGCAATATCTTCTTCTAAAAGATTGCTCACCGAAAGTCCCAGCTTAACCGCTTCTTCGTACAAATCGAGTGCGTCATCGAGTGAGATTTCCTCATCGCTGACAATCTCGACAATTTCATCAAGTCTATCTTTTACCGAAAGATAGTTCGCCGCAGTTTCATTCTTCATGGCCGTCTTCCTCAAAGGTTTTTGCAATGCGTCCCAACACCCCGTTGACGAAACGGGGGGATTCGTCTTCCCCGCCAAAGTCTTTCGCCAGTTCAACCGCTTCATTGATAGATACCGACAAAGGCACATCTTCCACGTAGAGCATTTCGAAAACGGCTAAACGCAGAATCGAACGGTCGACTATGGGCATTCGCTCAAGCGCCCAATTTTCCGAAGTATCTTTCAAATAGCCATCGATTTGTTCACGATGCTCTTCTATACCCGCAAGCAAAACATAAGCATATTCGCCAAGAATCCCTTCTTCGTCAATATGCTTTTCACCTGCGGCAATCGCTGGTGCCGATTCTTCAAGAATCTCGCTTTGGTAGAGCACTTGCAAAGCGCAGCGACGAGCCGAAGTGCGTTCGTGTCGTTTGGCAGACATGAAAGGACAATACTTCTGTGCGACAAACTATTTGTTGAACTGAATGCCGTCGATATACACGTCAACACGCGAAGCAGAAAGACCTACCTGGCTCACAACCGCTTCCGCAACCGAATTGCGAATTTGAGCCGCAACATCGGGAAGCGAATATCCATACATCACATCAATTCTTACCGCAATTTGTAGCTTGGAGTCCTCGGTTACCTCAACTTCAACGCCTTGTGCGGCGCTTTTCGTCTTGAACATCGAAGTAAGACTGCCCACACCCGTTGAACCGACCGAAGCAACTCCGTCGACTTCTTGGGCGGCTATCGCCACTATTGTCTCCACGACACCTGGAGCAAGCGCCATTCCGTCAATACTGAAATCGTTTGCCATTACATCTCTCCCATCTGCGTTTCGAGGAAGTCCGTCGAAAACGTACCTTTATTAAATGCCTCATTTTCCAATACTTTGAGATGAAATGGAATCGTTGTCGCAATTCCTTCTATCTTAAATTCTTGTAATGCTCGTTTCGCGCGAGCGATAACTTCTTGTCGGTCTTGTCCGTAAACAATCAATTTCGCCACGAGCGAATCATAGAAAGGCGATATCTTTGAACCTGATTTCACGTAACAATCGGTGCGAACCCCTGGTCCCGAAGGTGCCTCAAACACCGTAATGGTGCCAGGGCACGGTCTGAAGTTGTAATCGGGATCTTCGGCATTGATTCTGAATTCCATGGCGTGCCCAAACGGAGCAAACGGCGCACGAGGAGCGCACGACATCGCCTCACCCGAAGCGATGCGCAGCTGTTCTTTGACGATGTCGGTACCAGTCACCAATTCGGTCACGGGATGTTCAACTTGAATGCGCGTGTTCATTTCCATGAAATAGAAACGCCCGTCTTGGTCAAGCAAAAATTCGATAGTGCCCGCATTCTTATAGTCGGTCGCGCGCACCGCCTTAATTGCCGCAACTCCCATGGCACGACGGATTTCGTCGGTGAGGGCTGGGCTGGGGGCTTCTTCGATAAGTTTTTGATGGCGGCGCTGAATCGAACAATCGCGCTCACACAAAGAAACGTTGTTGTCGAAATTGTCGGCAAGTACCTGAATTTCCACATGACGCGGACGCAACACCAACTTTTCAAGATAGACACTGTCGTTGCCAAAGGCGGCTCCTGCTTCAAGGCGCGCAGCCTTGTACTGGATTTCCAGTTCTTCGGGTTGATGCACTTCGCGCATGCCCTTGCCACCGCCACCTGCGGTCGCCTTAATCAGTACAGGAAAGCCCACTTCTTTGGCGAATTTCGCCGCTTCTTCAGCGGTGTCAACGCAGCCGTCAGAGCCAGGTACCGTAGGCACGCCACAGCTTTTCATGGTTTCACGCGCGGCGCTTTTGTCGCCCATGCGTTCAATGCTTTCGGGGGCAGGACCTATGAAAACGATGCCGTTATCGGCGCAAGCGCGAGCAAAGTCAGCATTTTCTGCCAAGAAGCCATAGCCAGGATGGATAGCATCAGCATTGGTGTTCTTGGCAGCGGCAATAATGTTAGCGGCCACCAAATAGCTTGAAGCAGCTGGTGCTGGTCCGATGCACACCGCTTCATCGGCGTATTTCACGGGATACGTGTCGGCATCTTCCAGGGAATAGACCGCAACCGTCTTAACGCCCAATTCTTTGCAGGCGCGCATAACCCGCAGCGCTATTTCGCCGCGATTCGCGACCAATACTTTTTCAAACATTATGCTGTCTCCGGCACAGGAGCAGGTGCTCCGTGAGGTTCAATATAGAAAAGCACGGTGCCAAATTCCACCATGGTTGCGTCTTTGAGGCAAATTTCACGAACCGTACCGATTTCTTCGGCGGTTATTTCGTTCATGAGCTTCATCGCTTCAATGATGCACAAAGTTTGGGTCGCCGTTACTTCGTCGCCCACGTTGACGAAAGGTGGTTCCCCTGGAGCTGGCGCCATGTAGAACGTGCCTACCATTTTGGAAGTAATTGGTTGCCAAGTTGCGGGGCGGTCAACCGCATCTTCGCTGACAGCAGCCGCACTCGGTTCAGCAGCAGCTTCAGCTGTTTCGGCAATCGGAGTAACGCCGCCTATCGGAACCGCAGCTTCGCCAATCGCAACACCTGGCATGCGAACCGAAATGCGCGTTCCTTCTTCTTCTACGATTATCTCGCCAACGCCTGTTTCCTCGATGACGCGCGCGAGTTCACGAATTTGATTGATATCCACGTAATCTTCCTCCTTGGTATTGCTCGATTCTTGCGGCATCAGAAAATCAACCCGCTCTGACGTGCGGTGCTTACTGAGATAGGTACGCGCTTCATTCGGGAACAACGCATACATCAATACATCTTCTTCGGTCTTTGCCAAATCGCCGATTTCTTCTTTCATCTGCTCATAGGTCGTTGTAACCAAAGAGCCTGGCGCGACATCGGGTGGTAAGACATCGGAATCTCCCACAACCTTCTTGACAATTTCCTTGTCCATGGGACCAGGCGCCTTGCCGTAATACCCGCAGATATAATCCTTCATTTCTCGGGAAACAACGCTCCAGCGCTTGCCCGTCAACACGTTGAACACCGCTTGCGTACCCACGATTTGGGATAAGGGGGTCACGAGTGGCGGATAGCCGACTTCGGCACGAACCTTCGGGATTTCTTTCATGACTTCATCAAGGCGGTCGCCCGCATTTTGTACTTCCAGCTGCGAGACAAGGTTACTCATCATGCCACCTGGCACCTGATGCGAATAAACCTGCATATGGATAAGCGACGAAACTCCGCGTTTGTAGTGCCCGCGCTTGCGAACCTCTTCCCAATATTCAGCAATTTCAAAGAGAAGTTCCAGGTCGAGCCCTGTATCGTAGCGGCTTTCCTGCAGTGCTGCAACAATCATCTCAACCGCAGGATGGCTGTTACCAAACGCAAGCGGTGCGTGTGCCGTATCAGCGATAGCAGCGCCCGCTTCAGCGGCTTTAAGAATGTTTGCTGGCGCCATACCGCCGACATAGTGGCAATGAATGTGAATCGGCAGTCCGATTTCGGCGTTAAATGCCTTTACCATGCGCTCGGTTCGATACGGGGTGAGCATGCCAGCCATATCCTTAATGCAGATAGAATCAGCGCCTAAGCTTTTGAGCGCCTGACCGTATTCAAGATAGCTGTCAAGGGTGTGTACGGGGGACATGGTATAAGAAATTGCCCCTTCGAAATGCCCGCCGTGTTCTTTGATGGCATCGGCATTGTCAACAACGTTGCGGATGTCGTTTAAGGCATCGAACACGCGAAACACTTCGACACCGTTGCGATGAGCCGCGTTAATGAAATGATTTACGATGTCGCGGGAATAGTGCTTATATCCCACGAGGTTTTGCCCACGGGAAAGCATGGAAAGCGGCGTATTTGGTGTTTTCGCCTTGATGGAGCGCAAACGCTCCCATGGATTCTCGTCGAGAAAACGCAGGCAGGTATCAAACGTTGCCCCACCCCACGCTTCAATAGCCCAATACCCGACACGGTCCATCTTCGGCAAAATAGGCAGCATGTCGCCAATCTGCATACGCGTAGCCCAAAGGCTTTGCTGACCGTCGCGGATAGTGGTATCCATTATTTGAAGTCTCGGCATGAGATCACACCCCCTTCATTCGTCAGAGTCAAAGAACATACCTTTATTCTGAACAGGATAAACGCTTTATGGGTCGCTCGTAATATCAGTCGAGCGCTCACCCGTTGAAGCGTTCATACAGATGCTTGGAAATCCAGAATCGGCACTGTGCATAAAAAGGTAATAAAGCATTATATAAGAAGGAAGGCAAACATGCTTGAAGTTGATATGAATCTCATGAATTTCATGGATGAAGGACTATTTTTTTGCATTTTTTTGGGGGGAGCGGAAAAGATTGAGGAAATACTTGAAGAAAATCTTGGCGAAAAGTCTCGAATTGCGGGCAGGGAGCGCAGGGCGAAGTGCGGGCGTAAAAAAGAGCGCAGGTATGGAAAATGCCGACCCCCCTAGCTGTCGGCATTTTCCATCATTCTTTCTCTACGTTGTGAGAACGTAATTTGAGTGCTGCTTACCACCCCTGATAAGCAGCTCACCCCTATTCACCCCTTTCACCTCTATTCACCTGTGGGCTTTTTGAAAGCCATACTGGCGCACCCCTAGCACACCAGTATGGAGACAATCGCTACACCCCTAGTACACCGATGTCTGAGTATCGGCGCACCCCTAGCACACCGATATTCGCTTTCAGGCTTGGCAGGTAGTGCCTGGTGTGGCGTCCAGGCACACTACCTGCAAGAACGCTGCTGAAAAGAGCGCGCGCTATTTGAGGAAGGATTTGGGTTAGTGGTAGTAGTTCTGAGAATGGTTTGAGCATAAAAAATGCCGCTCGGTGGCGGCTGGGAAGAATTTCCTTTCGCTCACCTTTTCAGAACAGCTAACCCAGTTAAGAAAAGATTGAAACAAAAGGAGGAGTTTCAATGTTGCAACTGGCTGCCTTTCCGAGATCGGGGAAGGCCCTATAGCTTTGCGCCGCTGCCTTTCAGCAGGTTTGCCCGTTTGTTTTTGAAGGTGCTGTCAACTCTCATTGACAGGACATACTGTACGCCTCCCCTGCATCAAATGCAAGAGTTTCTGCGAAGATTTTCGCCGTGTTTCCAAGCTGTGAACAAAGGCATCTCACCTGAACAAGCATGTTTTTCATTCATATTAATACCCGTGCATCAAAGGGCTTCACCTTCGCGCAAAAATGCATATTTTTCGTTATATTATGCATATTGGAAAATCGCATGAGCAGAGGGTCTTGGAAACGCAAAACAAGAGTTTTATTACGCGAAGGTAACGAGGAGCCACTGAAGGGAATCGGTACATGAGCAATTCTTCCTCGAAAACCCGCTAAAGACGCTTCGAAAGCCTTGCGAGCGCACTTGCCCTGTGTGGCTCTTTGGTGTTCTTTACCGATATTATCTTAGCTTATGCACATTTCATGAGAGAAAAAACAATACAAATTTGCTATCCTTAAATGGTAAATTTGCGAGTATAATGCAGTACTATATATAGTAAGAACACTAAGGATTATTGCTTGATGCCACAAGTTATCGCGAAAAAGACAAAAATCTTTTTTCTGACTATTGCCCTTATTTGCGGGTTTGTGGTGGTCTCTCTCATAAACACCCCGACGGCTTTCGCCGACAATACCAATATTGACGAACTCCTCAGCGAAACTGGCGCACGGCTAGAAGAAACTGCCAAGGCTTACGACGAAGCCGTGACAAAGGTTGAAGCCCTCAAAAAAGAAATAGAGGACAACGAAAAGAAAATCAGCGAACTTGAAGCAGAAATTCCTGTGCAAGAGGAAAAAGGCGCGGTTGCCATGAAATCCCTCTATAAAAGGCAACAAGAAGGCTTTTCTCTCATCAATATGATCCTTGAGTCAAACAGCCTTGATGAATTCCTTTCTTCTATCGACTACATCAACACCATCCATCAGTCAAACGTCAACGAAGTTGTTCGCCTGCGCGTCTTGAAAAGTGACTTAGAAGAAACCAAGCAAGCCTTAGAAGACAACAAAGCAGCAGCTGATGCGGAAATGGTGCTTGCTCAAGAAACCTTAAAAGAAGCCCAGGAAGCACGCGAAGCAGCCCAGCGTCTAGCCGCCGAAGAAGCGGCACGTCGCGCAGCGGCACTTGATGCCGAAGCGCGTCAACAAAGCGGGGGCGGCATCGGCGGACCGATTGTTATAGGCGGAGTCGATTGGGCGCTCAGCCGTGATGAATTTGTCAACGCCTGGGCAGCACGTATCGACGCTTATCTGGCAGGCTCTCCCCTTACGGGGCAAGGGCGCACCTTTGCAGCAGCCGCTTGGAACTACGGTGTTGACCCTCGATTCTCGCCTGCCATTTCTTGTATTGAAAGTTCCAAGGGAAGGTACTGCTTCTTGCAGCACAACGCCTGGGGCTGGGGTAACATCAGCTGGGGAAGCTGGGAAGATGCGATTGATACCCATGTCCGCGGGCTTGCCAATGGCTACGGTGGGACGGTGTCAGTCTGGGGTGCGCAGAAGTATTGTCCGCCCAACTGGGAACATTGGTATAGTTCTGTCAGCAGCGAAATGTCTCGCATTTAGATTTCGTTGTTTTCCAAACAACGAAACTCTTTGACGCTGCGGTTGCTTGGGACATCCAATCTCAGGCGCCTGACCGCCTAGCTGAAAAATTTATCGCTAATACACCTGGCTGCGTGCGTAAAGACGAAAAGGGATAGAACGAGAGTCAGGAGCGCCGCCTGAGCGGTCACCGTCGAAGGAGTCGAAGTTCTCTCTGAACACTAAATATTTACCTAAATATGATTTCAGCAGTGAAGCGCACGAAGATTCGCAGAATCTGAGCAGCGAAACGGGTGAACTGAGACCCCTTCGACGGTGACCACACAACTGCCACTCTCCCGTAGCAGCACGATTAGGATTGCGGGTCGGAGCCCTCAATGACGGAAATGCGAAATGACCTGCATCAACCTGCATATCAATGACTAGATTGCTTCATCGCTGCGCGATTCGCAATGACGGGAAGTCAAGCCCACAATGACGAAAATGCGTGATAACGAGGGGTTGGTGCGGCGTTTGTTACCGTAAAGACGGAAGGCTTAACGGAGAAGAGTGCGGGTTTGCTGCCAGGTGGGAAGATAGTGGCTCATAAGCTCTTTGAAGCGTGCGCCATGTTTGCGTTCCTTGAAGTGACACAACTCGTGCACAACCACGTATTCAAGACATTCGGGAGGATACTTCGCAAGTTGCACATTGATGCAAACGCGCCCTGTTTTGGGATTGCAACTTCCCCACCTGCTGGTCATATTGCGAAAAGCGAGGGTTTTCACGCGCACGCCCATAATCGGTTCCCAGTGCGCAACTAATTCCTTGGTACGTTCCTCGATTTGGGTGCGCCATGCGGCAACGTCTTTAGGGCTTGCCTCATATTCAAGCCCGTGTACGGCTTGTGCAATTTCACTTTGACGGCGGCGAATCCACGGCATTTTCTTTTTGATGAAAGACTCAAGTTCTTGAACGCTCATCCACTGCGGTGCCGATGCTTCCACATGCCCATCAGGCTTTTTCACCCGTATGTTGATGTTTTTCACCTTCTTGGGGGTAAACACCACGCGCACATCATCCACCATTATTTCGCGTGCGACAACCTGCTTCGCCGCCCGAATGCCCTGCGTCTTTTTCACGTGCAGAGGTTTTTGCGAATACGTTTGCGCAGACTTACGCCAAAACACCGTGTTCATCGATTAAGGGCAATCTCATAGGCTGCGTTGCGCGATATATCAAATTCCTTTTGCAGTTGCGCGGCAATGTCTTTGCCCGAAAGGTTTGCCTGGGCTTTAAGTTCTGCCGCACGCACACCCGCCGCATCAAGGACTTTGTCCTGTTCATGTACTTGTTCTAGCGCAGATGACCCGTCAATCACTAAGACAACTTCACCTTTGATTCCCTTGCCCTGCGCACGGCGGGAAAATTCATCCAAGACTTGGGGCGCACTATTGCGATACACCTCTTCATGAAGCTTCGTCAATTCCCGACAAACAGCCACTTCTCGTTCAGGAAAAACCTTCACAACAGCTTCCAGCGCCGAAACAAGGCGCAGCGGGCTTTCGTAAAAGACTAACACCGCATCAAGTTTCCGCAAACTTTCAAGCAAGCGTTCCCGCTCTCCCGCCTTGCGCGGAAAAAATCCCCCGAAATAGAAGCGAGGATTGGCAAACCCGCTTGCAACATAGGCGGTCACCCCTGCACTTGCACCAGGCAACACTTCAACCTGAAGCCTTGCATCTTGAACCGCTCGAATAAGACGATTCCCTGGGTCAGACACTCCTGGCATTCCCGCATCGCTGCAAAAAACAACGGTTTGACCACGACTAATGCGCTCAATGATATGTTTTGTTTCTTTCGAAATCATCGTTTCGTCGAGACGCTCTACGCGCTTTTGAATGTCGTAAGCAGCGAGCAACTTCGCCGTTACCCGCGTGTCTTCGGCACAAATCACATCCCCGCTGCGCAAAGCATCTAGGCTGCGTGCAGTTATATCCCCCAGATTACCTAACGGGGTCGGACATATCACCAATTTTCCCGTGTTTAGCATACCAGTTCAGATTCTTTCAGGTCATCTTTCAATTCTTCTGTGGCTACCTCAAGTTCGCCCATGACCAGCTGTTCAGGTCGTGGCTTTTCGGCTTTTACGAAAGCATCTCGCGTGGCACGAGCCTCACTCACCTTTTCGGCAAGGTTCGCTTTTGCCACCGAAATCATCAGCTTGATGCGGTTGAGTTGGTTGACCTCAGAAGCACCTGGGTCGTAATCAACTGCCACGATATTACTTTCAGGATAGCGGCGGCGCAATTCCTTGATAACCGCTTTACCCACCACGTGGTTTGGTAAGCAGGCAAAGGGTTGGGTGCACACAATATTAGGTGCTCCCGTACGGATGAGTTCAACCATTTCTGCAGTGAGCAGCCATCCTTCGCCCATCGAATTGCACAAGTCGAGAATTTCGCTTGCGTATTCAGCCAGTTCATAGATGTCTGCCGCTGGTTCAAAGCGGTTCGATTTGTGAAGTGCTTTGGTAATAGGTGCGCGATACCATTCGATGATGCGCAGTACCACTCTTGAACCAATCGCTCCTTTTGCGCTGCGTCCCAGCGGGTCTTTTTGAAAGATTGCCCCCGCGATGCCGAACAGGAAAAATTCTGTAAGCCCTGGCACCACCGCTTCGCAATCCTCATTTTCAATGATGTCGATAATCTGGTTGTTTGCCGTGGGGTGGAATTTAACGAGAATCTCACCCACCACGCCAACGCGCGGCTTCGTACCTTCGCCTTGCAAGGGAAGAGTGTCGAAATCCTCGACGATTTTCTTCACGGTTTTTTTGAAGCTGCTTCGCTTAATGCCGTCGAAAAGCTGCTTTTTAACCGCATCCATCCAGTATTCATACAAGCGCTCAGCGCTACCCGTTTCCACTTCATAAGGGCGCGTGCGATACAGACACTGCATGAGAAGGTCGCCCGTCGCAATCGCATAAATCGCCTGGAAAAGCATGGGTGCCGTGATTTTGAAGCCAGGATGGTCACCATCGAGGTTTTTCGAGGAAAGCGAAATAACAGGAATATGCCCCAACCCAATAGAGTTGAGCGCTTTGCGAATAAGTGAAATGTAGTTCGTGGCACGGCAGCCGCCGCCCGTTTGTGAAATAATGACCGCGAGGCGATCGGTGTCGTACTTGCCCGAAGTGACCGCTTCCATGATTTGCCCCGTGACAAGAATCGACGGATAGCAGATGTCATTGTTCACGAACTTAAGACCCGCTTCAACCGCACCGTGGTCAACCGAGGGCAAAAGTTCGATATTGTAGCCATAGCGGTGGAAAAGTGGCATGAGCAATTCGAAATGAATCGGCGCCATCTGAGGAGCTAAGATAGTCCAACCCTCTTCCTTCATTTCTTCGGTATAGACCACGCGGTCGAACAGGGTTGAAGTACCTTCACGCTGCTTGAACTGAGCAATTTCGCGCGCGGCTTCGGCTTCTCGCTGTCCCGTCTTTGCGTCGATGCGCGCGTTGACTTCCTCAACGAAAGCCGCTTCGGCAATATCGCCCACGGGACACCCGCGATTCATGTCGTTTTGCTCTGCCGCTTCATCTGCCTGGTCTTTCAAAGCAGCAAGCAAGGATCGCACCCGAATACGTGCCGCGCCCAGGTTTGAAACTTCGTCAATTTTTAGTACGGTATATACCTTGCCTGCGCGCTCAAGAATTTCTTGCACCTGGTCGGTGGTGAGCGCGTCCAAGCCACACCCAAAGCTGTTCAGCTGGATTAGGTCAAGGTCGTGGCGCTCAGTGGCAAGTTTCGCCGCCGCAAACAGACGGGTGTGATACATCCACTGGTCGAACAGACGAATGGGGCGCTCGAGCACACCGAGATGCGAAACGGCATCTTCGGTGAGTACCGCCAGCCCAAAACTGGTAAGCAGTTCAGGAATGGCGTGGTTGATTTCGGGGTCAACATGGTAGGGCCGTCCTGCCAACACGATGCCGTGTGTCTGCGTTTCTTCCATCCAAGCAAGGGTTTCTTCGCCCTTGGCGCGTATGTCGTTTTTGAAGGCTTCGTCTTCTGCCCATGCCAGTTCAACCGCTTCATCGATTTCTTTTTGACTCGGAGCCTTGGTATAGCGGCTCATCAGTTCGCGGTTGTTGTCAACGAGTTCGATATAGAGCCTCTTTTTCAGATGCTCCTTTTGGTCGTAGGGCAAAAACGGATTCAAGAAGGCAATTTTGCTTTCCTGCAGTTCATCGATATTTAAGCGCAACGCTTCGGAATAACTCATGACAATCGGGCAGTTGAAGTGATTGCGTGCGCCCTCATCTTCCTTGCGCTCCCATTTTGAACAGGGCATCCAGATGAAATCGAGGTCGCGTTCAAGCAAGTCCATGATGTGTCCATGGCTGAGTTTTGCTGGATAGCACACCGATTCCGAAGGCATGCTTTCAATACCCGCTTCGTAGGTTTTTTTCGTTGAGGGTTCAGATA
Source organism: Eggerthellaceae bacterium (assembly GCA_009782615.1). GTDB lineage: Bacteria > Actinomycetota > Coriobacteriia > Coriobacteriales > Eggerthellaceae > WRIS01. The sequence continues at coordinate 75,957 of WRIS01000006.1, forward strand.
TTTCAACTCGAAATCCCAGTTCAGTGAAGAACGTGAACCAGAACGGATAATTTTCATAAAGATTAAGCGCCCGCGGAATACCCAGCGTACCACGCTCGGCCTTTTCACGCGGCAAGGGTACATAGCTGAAAAGACGCTTGGACTTGTATTCGTAGAGGTTGGGAACATTCTTGCTTTCATCAAGCGTGCCTGCCCCTTTTTCGCAGCGGTTGCCCGTTATGAAGCGGCGGTGCTTGCCCGTTGATTCGTCCACCCCGAAATCGTTCACCGTAAGCAGGCAGCTGTTCGAACACGCCTTGCAGCGTACGGTTTTATGGCTGGGGTTCATGTGTTTAAGCTGGTCAGCAGTGAGCAACTGGGTCGAAACAATTCCTTGCGAACCCACGCGGAGTAAGGCTTCGTGATAACGGTCACGGGCAAGAAGCGCTGCCCCGTATGCCCCCATATTGCCCGCAATGTCAGGACGCACAGCGTTCACTTCGGAAAGCTGCTCGAAGGAACGCAACACCGCATCGTTTAAGAAGGTGCCGCCTTGCACGATGACCTTTTCCCCCACGTCATGAGGGTCGCGAATCTTGATGACCTTGAAAAGCGCGTTCTTGATAACAGATATTGCCAAGCCTGCGGCAATGTCGCCGACCGTCGCGCCTTCTTTTTGCGCCTGTTTCACGCGGCTGTTCATAAACACTGTGCAGCGACTTCCCAAATCAACGGGGTTTTGCGCTTCTATGGCTGTTTGGGCGAATTCGGCAATGTCGAGGTTGAGTCCCGAAGCAAAACTTTCGATGAAGGAACCACACCCGCTTGAACAGGCTTCATTTAACATGATGTGGTCTATCACGCCATCTTTAACGCGCAAGCACTTCATGTCTTGTCCGCCAATGTCGAGAATAAATTCAACGCCTGGCAAAAGTTCTTGAGCGCCGCGCAGATGCGCCACGGTTTCTATTTCGCCCGAGTCCACGCGAAGCGCTTCGAGCAAAAGTCCTTCACCGTAGCCAGTCACCGTCACGTGTCCGATGCGCACCCGCGAAAGCCCTGTTGCACTATCCTTGGGAAGTGCGGCATACATCTGCGCCAGTGCCGTTTTGGCGCAACCAAGCACATCCCCTTTGTTGTTGGCATAATACGTCCACATGAGAGAGCCGTCTTCGGCAATGAGCGCCGCTTTGAAGGTGGTCGAACCAGCGTCAATTCCTAAGTAGGCAATGCCTTCATAGTCTGTTAATTCGCAGCGCCTCACAAATTCACGGGTATGGCGCTCCTTGAATTCGCGGTAGTCGTCTTCGGTGGCAAACAGAGGTGCTAGGCGCACGACTTCTGAACCCTGTAAATCACCTAAGGTTTTCAGGCGCCCTAGCACATCGTTGAGTTTTTCAGGTTGCACTTCCTTGCTGGCAAGCGCACACCCGCACGCAACAAAAAGATGAGCGTTTTCAGGAACGATGATATGTTCTTCGTCCAAGTCGAGGGTTTCATAAAAGCGTGTGCGCAGTTCAGGAAGATATTGAAGGGGGCCTCCGAGAAAGGCAACGTGCCCGCGGATGGGGCGACCACAGGCAAGACCTGAAATGGTCTGTGTGACAACTGACTGGAATATTGACGCCGAAATGTCTTCCTTGCGCGCGCCTTCGTTGAGAAGGGGCTGAACGTCAGTTTTCGCAAAAACGCCGCAGCGCGATGCAATCGGATAAATCGTGGTGTGGTTTTTCGCCAGTTCGTTTAGACCCGCCGCATCGGTGTTTAAGAGGGATGCCATCTGGTCGATGAAGGCACCTGTTCCACCAGCACAGGTTCCGTTCATACGCTGTTCGATGCCATGGTCGAAATAGATTATCTTTGCGTCTTCCCCACCCAGCTCAATTGCCACATCGGTTTTTGGAATAAAGGCTTCAACTGCTGTTTTCGACGAAATGACTTCTTGAACGAATTCAAGATCGAGCCATTGCGCCAAAAGCAGCCCGCCCGAACCAGTAATAGCAATGCTCATGGGTTGGTCGCCATAGTCAACGGCGGCGGCTTCAAGAACCTCGATGATGGTAGCGCGCACGTCAGCGTGATGACGCAGGTAAATAGAGTAGCGAATTTCATTGCTTTCATCGAGTATTGCCAGCTTAACCGTGGTTGAACCGACGTCGATTCCCAAATGCAAGGTAACAGGTTCTCCCTGAGCATCCACAGTGGCTGCGGTGGTTGTGGTGCCCGCGGTGGCTATGGTGCCCACGGTGGTTGTGGCGGTTGCAGTGGTTGTGGTGGTTGCCTCGACAGCAGCCGCGTCCCTATTTTTGTCAGCGATTTCTTTCATCACCAGCTTCTCCTTTGTTCAGCTCATGTTCCCTGACCCTACAATTCAATCGACTCACCTGGCTTGATAAAGAACAATCTCATCGCAACAAGCGCCATTTCTTCGGCAGTTTCGCTCATTCCCGTTTCTATCCAACGCGTTACCACGCCCAAATATGCCGCGGCGAAATAGGCAACGTAGTAATTCACGAACGGGGTCGGGTTTTCGCGATAGTGTTCATGAAGAATCGACTGCACCAGATTGCCGCATATCGAATCCCGCAGGCGCGGCCCAAAACCGATGTCTCCCCCGGGACCCAAAACCGCATGAAGGAAATCCCCTTCTTCGCGAAGATAGTCGAAAAGTCCCACTAAGAAAGGAAGTGGTTTTTTCATCAACGCATAACGAGCAATGTCGGCAAGGTTCAAAACGCGCATCTGAGCTTGATAGACTTCCAAGCCTTCCATAACTTCATCTTCGAAACTGTTGAGCAAATCTTGAATGTCTTGATAGTGATTGTAAAACGTACCCCGATTAAGATCGGCGCGGGCACACAGGTCATTGACCGTAAAGCTGTTGAATCCCCGTTCCTCCATAAGGGTTATCAAGGCTTCGCGCAGCGCCTTCTTTGAACGGATGATGCGCCGATCCCCTTGTTGTAGTGGAGGCATAGACCCTCTTCCTCTTTACCCTTGTTTCTGAACGCACCTTGCTTTTGAACAGTGCGCACAATAATCAACATATTGTCCAATAAGCGTATTCTACTCCCCTTCTTGAAGCCCTCAGGAGCGCAAACGAAGAAAGCGAGAAAATGTCACGCAATCACCACCAAAATCCGCCTTATTTGTTATCCTTGAATAGTGCATTTCGCAATACTTTCGGGGGCTGCAAAAGTGTTGTGAAAGTGTTGTGAAAAAGTTTTGAAACCTGCGAACCGAAATCGAAAGAAAGTCTCAGAAATTATGCAAATAACTCCTGTTGAAATACAAGAAACACGGGCAATGATAAACAAGCAAAACCTTGATATTCGCACCATCACCTTGGGGCTGAACCTCAAAGGCTGCACCCACGTTGAGATAGACACGATGGCCACCCGAGTCTATGACCGCATGACTTCGGCAGCTGAAAACCTTGTGCCTGTTGCTGAACAACTTGAGAGGGAATACGGCATCCCTATCGTGAATAAGCGCATTTCAGTCACGCCTATTGCCGAAATTTGTGCAGCGACTACGGCACAAGACTTAACCCCCATCGCTGAGGCTATGGATAAAGCAGGCAAAGAAGTGGGCGTTGATTTCATCGGAGGATTTTCGGCACTCGTTCACAAGGGCGCATCGGTTGCCGACGAAAAATTGATTGCATCCATCCCACACGCCCTTGCAACAACCGAGCGAGTTTGTTCCTCGGTCAACGTTGCTTCAACGCGTGCGGGCATCAACATGGATGCTGTTCTTAAAATGAGTCAAACCGTCATCGACACCGCCCAGGCAACCGCTGAACGCGACTGCATTGGCTGCGCCAAGCTGGTGGTATTCGCAAACGCCGTTGAAGATAATCCTTTCATGGCAGGCGCTTTCCACGGAAGCGGTGAAGCTGACGCCGTTGTTAATGTGGGCGTTTCGGGTCCAGGTGTTGTACGCGCGGTGCTGGCTGATATGCCTAAAGACGCTGATATTACCACCATTGCCGAAGCCATCAAGGCAACCGCCTTCAAAATTACCCGCGCAGGAGAATTAATGGCACGCGAAGCATCCAAGCGGCTGGGGGTAACTCAGGGTATTCTTGACCTTTCGCTGGCACCCACCCCAGCAGACGGAGATTCCGTTGCTGAAATTCTTGAAGCTATCGGCATCGGCACCTGCGGAGGCCCAGGAACCACCGCCGCTCTTGCGCTGCTCAACGATGCCGTGAAAAAGGGTGGTGTGATGGCATCATCATGCGTGGGTGGGCTTTCAGGAGCGTTCATTCCTGTGTCTGAAGATGCGGGCATGATACGGGCAGCCGAAAAAGGAGCGCTGACCTTAGAAAAACTCGAGGCTATGACGTGCGTGTGTTCGGTTGGACTTGACATGATTGCCATTCCTGGAGACAGTAGCCTTGAAACCATTTTCGGCATCATCGCTGATGAATGTGCTATCGGGGTCATCAACACGAAAACAACTGCCGTTCGCATCATCCCTGCTATCGGGCGCGTTGCTGGCGACGTGCTCAATTTCGGAGGGCTGCTCGGGTCGGCACCCGTTATGCCCGTCAATCAATATGCAGGCACGGTATTCGCTCATCGAGGGGGACGCTTCCCCGCCCCGTTGAATAGCTTGAAGAATTAGCGTTTAGACAACCGCAGCCGCGCCTTCATAGACCGCATACACGAGAAATTCCCGATTGCCCTCGGCTCCTTTAAGTGGGGATTCGATTTCCCCCTGCAGGACAAACGACACGTTCAAAAGCGCCGCCTTCACTTCATCAACAACGCGCGCTTGAACGAGCGGGTCATGCACAATGCCGCGATCAGTTTCTCCCGCACGTGATTCAAACTGAGGCTTCACCAAACCGATAAACACGCTGCCCACCTGCGCAAAGCGCACAAAAATCGAAGCCAGAGAAGCAAGGCTAATGAAACTCACATCGGCAACAATGATATCGAAAGGACTTCCCAACTCTTCTGCGTCAACCTGCTTGATATTCGTGCGCTCAAACACGGTTACGCGTTCGTCTTGGCGAAGCGACCACGCAAGCTGTCCGTAATTGACATCCACGCAAACAACATGCGCGGCTCCTGCCTGAAGGAGACAATCGCTAAATCCCCCCGTTGAAGCCCCGATATCAAGACAGCGCTTTCCCGCAACTTCAATCGAAAATGCGTCGAGCGCGGCTTGTAGCTTATGCCCACCCCGCGAAACAAAACGCTTGCGCCCCTTCACGGAAGTGTCAACGTCGGGTGAAACCAACAGTGCCGCGCTTTGAGCGTACACATCGTTCACTTTTACCTCATGGGCAAGCACCGCACGCAGCGCCGCTTCCTCATCAGGGAAGTAGCCGCGCCGAACAAGCAAGGTATCAAGCCGCACTTTTTTCATGCATCCATTATATCCATCTTACACACCAATTCCTTGCCATCTTATTTAAGGAAGCCTATACTGTGCGCAATGAGATGGGTGTAGGGGTGAGGTGTGCATGCCATACATAAGCAGGAAGAATTACTTTTCGCATATTGAAGGATTTGCGGGGAATCGTGGATATTTTTGTTGAAAGCTATCTTAAGACTATTGGTGGGCATCTTAAATCGATGTCGGGGTCACAACGCAAGGATATTTTGGCTATTTTAGAAAGTCGTATTAAGGAAATCTGCTATTTTGAGCACCTGAGCACCTACGAAGCCATCAAGCAGATAGGCGACCCCCTTGAAACTGCTCGTCATCACCTGAGGGTCGCTATCGGCGATACCAAGGGGATGAGCCTGCGGAAACTACGTATGATGTTTTCGCTTTATCGCACCTCACATTCGTCTTACGTCGTTCTTCCTATTTTGAGCGTTTTGTCTCTCGTGCTTCTCGTAACGGGAATTGTTGTGATAATCGTAGGCTTGGTTAAGGCGGGAAGCCTTCTTTTGAGTCAGTCCACGTTTGAAGTGTTGATGCCTAGTTCTCGTGAAGGGTATCTGCATGATTGGGTTATTCTTCCCCTTGTTGTCGGCGGCATACTTGCCCTTATCGGGCTGATCACCTGGAATCTTATGACGAAATATCTCAAAACCGTCGGGGTCGACAATCAAAAATTCGACTAAGCTCGAGGTTGACCAAAGGCCCTGTGATTCCGCTTTAAGCCCAAGGCTTATTGACTTCAGCGCCGAAAGGCATAAGTGCTAATTTTGCCTGCTTGAAGCATTGCAAGCCAAAAGGAATCCCAATAATGGTTGCGCACAGAATTAATCCGTTGAAGAACGCCTCAAACGCAAGGACGAAGCCGCCAAAAATCACCCACAGGATATTCAGAAGAAGCGACGGCGCACCTCCACCATAATCGACCGTTTTCCCAAAGGGAAGAAACGCCAATCCTGCCATTTTGAAACATTGAAGCCCAATGGGAATTCCTAAAACGGTGATGCACCACAAACAACCAATAGCTATCCAGGTGATTCCTTGCCAAAAACCAGCAAAAATGAACCAGAGTATGTTCAGTAAGATATTCGTTACCTTGTTCATCTTTCGCCTTTCATCTTGGAACCGCTCGTTTGGGGGAGCTTTTGCCTGAGTAGTTCAAGCAAACGTATTTTTCTTATTGCAAAACATACCTTGAAAAATTTGGAGCTTTTGTTTTTGTAACCAAACGGTATAGCCCCCTAATTGAAACTACCTCTGCGATCAACCTGCAATCAAACCAAACGGTATAGCCCGTTTATCTCCTCATATTCCCCACATATTATGTATTGCATAGTATTATGTTTTTATATATACTATGTTTTACGCTATACTCACAAACGAAGGTTAAACGAAACAAGTGAATATTGAGGATTGGACAACACAGTTACGAAAAGGAACTTTGGAGTATTGCATCTTGTTATTGATTAGGGAAACACCGTGTTACGGCTACGAGATTATGAATAAGCTCAATGAATGGCCCGTTATCTCCACTAAGGAGAGCACCGTGTATCCCCTTCTCAAAAGATTGCAATCGGAAGGGTGCCTTAAATCGTTTTGGCAAGATACCGTCGAGGGGCTCCCCCCGCGCAAATATTATTCAATCACTCCTGAAGGAAACACCTATCTTGACACGATGTCAGGAGAGTGGGATTCGTTGGTGGTTGCGCTCGCTCGTATTCGAAGTAAACAAAGACGAAAGGATTCCGGATGAGGTAACTTTCCGAATAAGCCGAGCCGCGCCCTATCGAACACGCAGCATTGTTCTCACTAAATCGCAAACGAAACAAAACTAAAATAGAGCAGAAAATATCTACTCGATAGAGGCTGAACAAAGAGAAAGCGAACCTCCACCTCTGGTTCGCTTTCTTTTTTCTTGTTGCGTGCCGCAAAGCGACAGGGCAATCCGAATAACCTAGGGCAAGAGCAACTGCGCGATTTGCACCGCATTCAAGGCAGCACCTTTGCGAACCTGGTCTGCTACAACCCAAAACGCCAAGCCGTACTCGACCGTAGCGTCTTCACGCAGACGCCCGACATAGGTTTCATCAGTACCTTCCAGCAAGCCCGGCATGGGATATTCGTTCTTTTCGGGATTGTCCATAAGCACGATTCCTGGAGCCGACAAAAAAGCTTTCTGTGCTGCTTCCACGCTCACCTCGCGCGTAAATTCAACATTCACCGCTTCGGCATGGCAGCGCAAAACAGGCACCCTCACGCAGGTCGGAGCCACCTCGATACTTTCATCCCCCAAAATCTTTTTGGTTTCAACGACCATCTTCCATTCTTCTTTGGTAGAAGCGTCTTTCATGAATACATCAATATGCGGAATACAATTAAACGCAATGCGGTGCTGGAATTGTTCGACCGTTAATTCTTTTCCGTCCAAAAAATCGCGCGATTGATTATAGAGTTCTTCCATCGCAGGAGCGCCTGAGCCACTTGCCGCCTGATAGGTTGAAACCACAACCCGCTTGATGGGCGCAATGTTGTGAAGAGGTGCGAGTGCCACCACCATTTGAATGGTCGAACAGTTCGGGTTGGCGATGACGCCTGCGTGCTTCTTTGCATCAGCAGGGTTGACCTCAGGCACCACGAGGGGCACGTCTTTGTCCATGCGAAAGGCGCTGGAATTATCTATCATGACCGCGCCTGCGCTAACCACGACATCACGCATTTCTTTTGAACGGTCAGCGCCGCAGGAAAAGAGCGCAATATCAACGCCCTCGAAAGCTTCGGGGGTCATTTCTGACACCACAAGATCCCCCGCGCTCACCAATCCACAGCCTTCGAAAGAAAGGGTTTTGCCGACTGAGCGCGCGGAAGCCAACGCGCGGACTTCAGCAGCGGGAAAATCGAGGTCGTGTAATACTTTCAGGAATTCATGCCCGACAGCGCCCGTGGCACCAACCACGGCAACAACGGGATTTGTTGGCATTTCCTTGTTCCAGCCCATCTTAATCACTCTTTCTTTTCATTTGGCGTTGTTCCGCTACAACACATCATACACGAATGTTGCGTTTTCCACAGGTTCGGCAAAGTCAGTGAGGATTTCTGTGGTGCCCAAGATTGTGCCGTTGTGTGGCTGAACGTACTTCGTACGTGAAGGTAAGCACAAAAGGTGCAAGATTGCGCACCACAGGAAGCCGCAACAGCAGCTTATTACACTGATTGTAAATCAGTGTAATTTAGCGTCCTTTTTGCAGCTTAGCGGCGAGTTCTTCGGCGGAAAGCTGCGATTCCTTGAAGATGTTCTCCGAATCGAGTCCAAAAGCAGTATGAAGGCAGCGTACCGCGGCAACCGTTTGTGCGCCATCCACGACAACCGACAAACGAATGGGAGAAGTCGATATCGCCAAAATGTTTATCTCTTTTTCACCAAGAGCCTCAAACATCTTCGCCGCAATACCTGGGCTTGACTTCATGCCGGTGCCCACGATGCTCACCTTTGCGATATCTTCATCCACATCGTATTCGCGCGCACCGATTTCGGGCAATACGCTCTCAATCGTTTCTTGCGCCCGCTTCAAATCAGCTTCAGGGCAGGTGAACGTAATGTCCGTCAAGCCAACTTCCGAAATGTTTTGGATAATCATATCGGTATTAACCGTGTTGTTCGCCAAAGCAGAAAACACCTTCGCCGCGATACCTGTTGTATCAGGCACACCACGAATGGTTATCTTCACTTCCGAAGTATCGTGCGCAATACCGGTTATCACCGCTTCTTCCATTTTGGATGTCGCCTCCTTGATATAGGTGCCCGACGTATCGGTAAAAGCCGAACGGGCATGAATAACTACCTTGTATTTGCGGGCAAATTCAACGGCGCGCATCTGCAGGACACCCGCGCCAACCGAAGAAAGTTCCAGCATATCGTCGTAGTTGATGGTGGTAAGTTTTTGGGCACGGGGAGCCACACGCGGGTCTGCCGTGTACACGCCGTCGACGTCGGAATATATTTCGCACACATCAGCCTTGATGCCCCAAGCAATGGCAACTGCCGTTGTATCCGAACCGCCGCGCCCTAGCGTAGTGATGTCCCCATTGAAGTCGATTCCCTGAAAGCCTGCAATAACCGGAATATAGCCCTGATCAAGCGCTTTTCTGATGCGCTTGGCGCTGACTTTGACAATTTTTGCCTTTTCGTGGGTGCCGTCGGTTTCAATACCAGCTTGGCGCCCAGTAAAGCTCATCGCCTGATGACCGAGGGTCGAAAGCGCCATCGCAAGCAAAGTCATACTAATTTGCTCGCCCGTTGAAAGCAGCCTGTCCATTTCGCGGGCAGGCGGGTCGGTGTTGAGCGCGCGTGCAAGACTAACCAGTTCATCAGTAGTTTTTCCCATCGCGGAAACGACAGCAACAACTTCATTGCCCGCACCCTTAATGGCGGCAACTCGTTTGGCAACCATCTGAATGCGCTCAGGTGAAGCGACCGATGTTCCACCGAATTTTGCAACTATCAGCGACATGATGCTCTTTCTGGTATCTATACGTACAACAATCTTACACTATATCGAATCAAGTTAGTGCTTGTTGACTCCGCATAAAACCCGTAAATCCACAAGTGGAAGCCTATTGTTGTTGCTTAGCTTGCTTGGGCATCAAGAGCAAGAAAACCAGCCCGAGGATAAAGACGATGACCAACGACAAAATACCCATCGACGCATTGCCAGTTATCTGCGCGAAAAACGCCACGAGAAACGTCCCCATGACCGCCGCATATTTCCCGAAGATGTCAAAAAATCCGTAGTATTCGTTTGCGTGCTTCTTCGGAATGAGTTTTCCAAAAAACGAACGCGAAAGCGCCTGAATACCGCCTTGAAAAAGCCCCACACATACGGCGAGAATCCAAAACTCAGTAGCTGTTTTTAAGAAAAACGCAGCAAAGGTAACGATGCAGGCATACGCAATAACCGAAATAATTAACATGGTCTTGGTGCCAATCTTGCCAGCAAGCTTGCCATAAATAATCGCGGAAGGAAAGGCCACGAACTGCGTGACGAGCAGGGCTAAGATAAGCTGGGTTTGATCAATCCCCAATTCGATTCCGTAACTTGTCGCCATTCTGATAACGGTATGCACCCCATCAATATAGAAAAAGAAGGCAAGCATGAAAAACAGCAGACTTTTGTCTTTCGCGATATTCTTGAGCGTTTTTCCCAGCCCAATAAAGCTATCTTTCAAAACATGGGCGGTACGTTCCTTGAAGTGTTTTTGTTCGACGTCGCGGAAAAGCGGAATAGTGAACGCAATCCACCACAGAGCCGTGATAACGAAGGCGATTTTCATGCCAAGCGCCATGCTGATGCCGAACAGTTCGCCTTTAAGGATAATCACCAAACAGAGGATAAAGGGAATGCACGAGCCGATATAACCCCAGGCATAGCCATGGGAAGAAATCGTGTCGTAGCGGTCCTCGGTTGTAGCGTCAACCAAAAACGCGTCGTAGAACACCATAGAAGAATTAAGGCAAATAGCAGCAATGACGTATATTGCTAAAAAGACCATCGCTTCGGTTGGAAGCCCCAAGGCAACACAGGCAACCGCACCCGTACCCGCAAAACCGAGGTAGAATTTCTTCTTGTTCCCCCGTAAATCGGCAAGCGAGCCTAAGATAGGCATGCTTAAAGCAATCACAAGCGAAGCAATTGTTTCCGCATAACCCCAGGCAACGACTACCGAACCCGTTGCGATAGACGAAAAATACACGGGAATCAACGAAGCCGAAAGCAGCACGAATGCCGAATTGCCCACATCATAGAGAATCCAACTTTTTTCACGCTTAGTCATTTTTTGTTTTGCCACAGTATTCCCCTACCGATAAGCCCTTTATGGGTTTTCAATCTTTGGCTAATTGTATATGATGAACGCACGATAGCTATGTAAAACTATCATAAAGATGGGAGCGCCACATGCCGGCAATCATCACGCATGATACCTTCGGAAGCGATGTTTACAAGATACTTCACGACCACATCGGCGAAACACACGATGAGCGCCATGCCTTTTTGCTGGGCAATCAAGGGCCTGACCCCCTGTTTTATCTCTCCCTCGTCCCGCATTTGCGGCGCTTCAGCGATTTCGGTAACACTATGCATGACAAAAAGCCCAACGAGCTTCTTCTTGCTTTCAAGCAAGCGCTCTCAATTCTCAATTCCGATGAAATCCCTGTTGGACGCGCCTATCTTTTAGGGTTTGTGAGCCACTACACGCTTGATTCCACCTTGCATCCGCTTGTCTATATGAATCAGTACCAACTATGCGACGCTGGGGTTGAGGGTTTAAGCCGAGAACACGGTAGCGAAGTTCATGCCGCCATTGAAAGCGAATTCGACGAAATGGTGCTCTACACCAAAAAACAGCAGACGGTAGCGGAATTTTCTCCTGCAGCCGAAATACTGCACGGGAGTGATTTTGTTCTTGAAACCGTCTCGAAAATGTATGTGTACGTTGCCATGACGGTCTACGGGCTTTTCATACCCAAGTGGACCTTTGTATCAGCCGTAAGGTCGTTTCGCCGCACGGAGCCCTTTTTCCATTCACGAACGGGCTTAAAACGCGCGTTGCTTGGGCATATCGAAGAACTCTTCCGTCCCTATTCGTTCGTTCGCTCGATGAGTCCCCGTGCACAAAAAATCACGCAGAGCATTTTCGACAACCATCAAAACGATTCGTGGGAAAACCCTTTCACGGGCGAGATGTCTACGGTAAGTTTTTGGGATTTGTACCACAGCGCGCTCAAGAAAGCGCGGACAAACATCACCGAAATCGAACGCGAGGATTTCGATTTGGTGCGCGCCGCAAACATCACCAACAATCTTAATTTTTCGGGCGACCCTGTTGTGGCGATTCTTACCATCGAAGAGGCGAGTTAGTATTCATGCTTGAAGTTGTTCTCGAAATCCCCTTTTGGCTTGAACTTACCGCGGCACTCACTGGCGGCATATCGGGTGCCATGTATGCCGTGCGGGCGCGCTACGACATTTTCGGAACTATTTGTATTGCCTGTACCGCTGGGCTTTTCGGCGGCATCATGCGCGACCTTCTTTTGCAGGACTACGGCATTTACGCATTTCAAAAGCCCGAGCTCATCGTATGCTGTGTGGTTGCGGGGATAGTCGTATTCTACTTTGGCAGACTCGTTTCCTACCTTGACCCAGTTATCAATCTGCTTGATAGCCTTTCGTGTGGATTTTGGGCAATCATCAGCGTTGGCAAGGGGCTTTCCGCTGGGCTCGACATAGTTCCTGCCATCATTTTAGGAACCGTAACGGCCGTTGGTGGCGGGGTTATGCGCGATGTGTTCATGAGCAAGCAACCCGAAGTGTTCCAAGCTGGTGCGTTGTATGGTTCGGCTTCCTTATTTGGATCTGCCGCTTTCGCCGTGTTGAAGCACTACCATTTGCTTGAACATTGGGCGCCCTTTATCTGCATTGGCCTGGTGCTCGCCGTGCGCTACGCCTCGCTTTTCTTCGGATGGTACTCACACCCTCCGACCGACCATTATTCAGATGTCGTCACCAAAACGGTTTCAAAGCCCATGCGTTTTGCTGCTCGCAAGCTGCATATTCCCGAAGATGAGGCAAAACGCGTTGCGCGCAAACTTCGTTTTCCGAAAAGCAAAATCAGGCAGAAACTCAAAGCGAAGCCACCCTCACGCACGGATGATGATTTGAAATAGGCTTAAAGCGGTTGGGTATACAACTCGAAGAAGGTCAGAAAAGGCCTGGAAAAAGTATTTAAAGCGCTTTGGTGGAAACGGGAAACTGCGCACCCGTTTTAGGGTCAAGCAAATATTTTACCGATGCCTGCGGAAGATTTTCGGCAACTGGCTTTAGGCGATACAGTTCGCTTTTCGTTTTTGCCTTGGTTCCACCCGTCCCCCGTCCTTCGAATTGTTTTAGGCTGCCATCTGCGCCAACAAGATAAATGCTTTTATAGCCCAATAGTTCGGTCACCGAAACATCCCCGAACTCTCGCAGGTTTGCTGGATTGCCCGAAAAGATATTCGCTTCGCTCGTTTCGCTATGGGGATGCGTGTGGACAAGCGCGTGCACCCTACGGGCGGGTGTGAGCCGCGCGACAAGCCCCCACACGCTTCCCGCTAAAGCAATCGCCACCACATTGCGCGGCATGCCAACAACTATTCCGCTCGTGACATACGTGGTGGTTTTGATTTTTTTGCCGTTGATGGTCTCGGTTTTCTTTTTGGTTGCAATAATTACGGCAACTTCACGATTGGAAGAATCGGTCATGTGCCGCATTTCGGGAGCTTGGGAAAGGGCTGCTTCGAGTTCGCTTGCATATTGCCCCGTGCACTGGAACAACTTTGCCGCATTCTTGAAAAACCCCCTTCTTCGCAAACGTAATTCCTGATGATAGCGAAGGATGAGGTCGATTTCTTCTTGAGGTATCACTTGTCCGCGTGATGCGCCCGCGTGTCGCCTCATTAAGAAGTTAAGGATTGCTCGTTTGAAATCGTCACTTTGTTCCATGGTGTCACGTCAAGACGGGGTCCTATTTTCCTATAAAGATAAGGGCTTTTGTGGTGCCCCTGATTGGCGCGATGCGAGAGCGAAGTGTACTCGAACGTACACGAGCGCGAAGCAGAACGTCAAGACGGGGTCCCATTTTCCTATAAAGATAAGGGCTTTTGTGGTGCCCCTGATTGGCGCGATGCGAGAGCGAAGTGTACTCGAACGTACACGAGCGCGAAGCAGAACGTCAAGACGGGGTACCACAAAAGTCCTTATGAGTTTTTGAGAGCGATGGTTCCCATCATATCAACGACATTTTCGCACGCGTCAATGCAGCGCTCCATACGGGCAAACACATTACTCCAAGACATGATATAAACTGGCTCGTCGGTATGGTTCGAATATAAGTCGCGAATCGAAAGCAGGTAGAGCTTGTCCGCTTCTTCTTCAAGGTCATTGACTTCAATAACATGGTCAGACAAGGTACTTGACTTTCTGAAGTTGCGAAATTCTTTCAAAGCTGAAACCAGTCTTATGGTTGCTTGTTCGATAATCTCAGCCATGGCAATGGCGTTTGGATATATTTCCTTAATATCAAACATGTAGAGTTGCTGTGCTACGTCGTCGGTGTAGTCACAGATGTCATCAAGACGATGCGCCAATTCGACGATGTCCTCTTTTTCGATAGGAGTCAAAAATTCGGTAGCAACATGCGTGAATATCTCATGATTTTGCTGGTCAGCAGCATTTTCAATCTCGTGAAGCGCTTCCATTTTTTCCGAAAGGGTAGCTGGATCAAAATTCTTGAGCACCTCAATGAGCATGCGGGCTTCTTCACACGCATATTCTCCCTGACGCTGCAATGCACCAAAATAATCGAACTTCTCTCGAGCCATAACAATCCTTCCTCACAAATACAACGAAAATAAAGGGTGTTTCGCCTTCCCTTAAACTCCTTTTAAGCTCCCAGGAAAAAACGAATGACGTACACGAACAGGGCGCCTAAAAGCATCGACGACGGCGGAGTGATAACCCACGTCATTACGATTTCTTTTGCTTTGCTCCATTTTACCGCAGAAAGGCGGCGCGCGCTGCCAACACCCATAACCGAAGTGGTGATAGCGTGTGTCGTGCTGATGGGAGCATGCAGCGCAGTCATAATTTGGATAACGATTGCCGAAGATGTTTCAGCTGCAAAACCTCTCACTGAGTCAAGCTTGGTTACTCCATGTCCCATGGTGCGCATGATACGCCACCCTCCGACCGAAGTACCCAACGCCATGGTAGTGGCGCAGATTAGCTTAACCCACAAAGGAATATGCCCTGCATCGGCAAGCACGCCACTGGTGAACAAGGCTAAAGTGATGATACCCATGGTTTTTTGCGCATCATTGGTGCCATGCGCAAACGCTACTGCTGCGGCAGAAAATATTTGAAGTCGTAAAAATATCCGCCCCGCTTTGCGGCGATTGACCGAAGCAAAGAGTTTATAGATAAGCTTCATGAGGAAAAATGCCATGAAAAAGCCAATGAACGGTGAAGTAAACATGGGAATAACAACCTTTTTCAAGACGCCATCCCACATAATTCCGTTCAGTCCTGCGGTATAGGCAATCGCGGCTCCCAAAAGACCACCGATAAGTGCATGCGATGAAGAGCTGGGGATTCCTTTCCACCAGGTAAAGAGGTTCCAGGTTATGGCTCCCAGTAGAGCAGCCAAGATAACGTAGTCGTCGAGAGCGACGCTGACCAGACCTTTTGAAATAGTTTGAGCAACACCTTCGCTGATGAATGCCCCCAAAAAGTTCATACAGGCAGCAAGCCCAATAGCCCCTGCAACAGGTAATGCCTTCGTATAAACTGTTGTCGCAATTGAATTGGCAGTATCATGGAAACCGTTAATGAACTCGAAAGCGAGAGCCGCTGCCACAACCAAGATAAGAACAAGGATGCTCATATTCTTCCCAACAAAATCGTCACCGCACCTACTATGAACATACAGAGGATTAGTTTAACGTAAATTTTACAAATGTAGAGAGAGAAACTCCAGCATTTTTCAGGGGCTTATGTGTCACATTGTAAAATCTTTGTAAAGTACCCCGAAACCATTCGTTGCTGCCTGGATTGCCGCGCCGCTTTGCGGAAGCGCAATGACGAGGGGTGTCCCCCGAAACCGTTATTGCTTGAGGGTGAAGATGCGTTCGGCGGCAATAGTCGTCAGGCGATTGTGCCCAGGAAGTACCAGCGTTTCATCGGGCAGTTGCGCAAGTCTTGCAAGCGATGCACGCATATCTGAGGGGCTTCCGCCCTCAAAATCGGTGCGCCCATGCGCTTGGTAAAACAAGGTATCGCCCGAAAGAAGCACGGGGGCTTTATCGGGATAAACACCGCTATCAGGTTCGATATAAAAACAGATGCTCCCTGGAGTGTGCCCGGGGGTTCCTATAACCTTCCAGGTCATATCACCCAAAACAATTTCGTCGCCATCGGCAAGCTTGCAATCAATCGGGCACTGTTCGGTCTTTCGAAAATCACGGGTCGCAAAAGCCTCTTCTTCAATAAAGGGAGCATCGAGTGCTGAAGCAAAAACTTTTACACCGCTCGCTTCGCGCAGGGCAGCCGCAGCTCCCATGTGGTCAAAGTGGTGGTGAGTAAGAAAAATCGCATCAAGTTTGCGCTCGCCCAAGGCGGAAAGGATTTTTTTTGGTTCATCGGTGGGGTCAACGACAATCGTCGCCAATGCATCGCTGACAAGGTATACGTTGTTCGCAAGCATGCCGATAATCAGGTATTCGACATCTATGCATCCCTTATTGATTTGGAAAAGCTTCGTCATATTCGTTAATCCGCTTTCTTGTTGAGGAGCACTTTCTTATCCAACGCATTTATCCAACGCATTTATCCGACGCGCTTGTCCAACAGCGCTTATTCGACACTCGCCTATCGGGTGCTTATTCCGCTGTACCTTCTTTACTTCTTTTGCGCATAGACCCGCCCGACATCATACGGCGTGCTTCGAAAACCCCTTCGATTCCTTTTATGCGCGCGACAATTTTTTCGACCACCGCTGTGTCAGACACCTGGAACAAAAAGCGCATTTCCACAATGCCGTCATGATGCGAAGCACCTGACCACGACACAATATTTGCCCCAGAATCTGAGAGTACGAACACGACATCGGACAAAAGGTCAAGACGGTCGGTTGATTCAATATAAAGTTCAACTTTATAAGACGCTCCTATTGAGGGAGTACTTTCCCAAAAGACATCGATAATCCGTTCGGGTGTTGACATCAGCCCTTCTGCGTTCGGGCAGTTGGCTCTGTGTACCGAAACTCCGCGACCTCGGGTCACGAAACCGATGACCTCGTCTCCTGGAACAGGATTGCAGCAACGCGACAGACGCACCAAAACATCGTCTATCCCCTTGACCACAATACCCGTAGAACTGTGAGTCTCGTGTTTTTTAGGACGCAAAACACTTGTCATCATGGGCGGCATTTTGCCAGTGGCGGCATCCGAAAATCCGATATTAGGCATCTCGGCTTCTTTGGTTCCCCTGTCAACCAGTATCTTGAGCAGGCGGTTTGCAACATGGGTGGCACTTTCTTTGCCCGTACCGATGTTGACTAACATGTCATCAGTTTCTCTGAAGCCTAGGTGTTCCGCGACAGTTTTAAGAGCGCGCGTGGACTGCGTAGACGAAATGCCTAAGGAATGCTTCTTCATTTCGCGCGTCAGCTTGTCGCGCCCCACCTGCAAATCGTCACTTCGATTGCTTTTGGCGAAGTACGCCCGAATCTTCGAACGAGCAGACGGAGTTTTCACGATGTTGAGCCAGTCACGCGAAGGGGTGCCGCTTTTTTGCGTCAGTATCTCAATGCGGTCTCCCAGCTGCAATTCGTAGGTTAAAGGCACAATCGAGCCGTTCACCTTCGCCCCCACACAGCGGTTGCCCACTTCCGTGTGAATGGCGTAGGCGAAATCAATCGGTGTCGAACCCGCGCGCAAGCCGATGACGTCCCCTTTTGGAGTGGTGACGAAAACTTCGTTGGGAGCAAGGTCAACTTTGAGCGATTTTAAGAATTCGCGCGAATCCTGCGTTTCATCCTGCCAGTCAATCATTTGGCGAACCCATGCCATTTGCTGGTCGAATCCGTCGTCCTTTTTGCCTTTTTCTTTGTAGCGCCAATGCGCTGCCACGCCATATTCACTCTTTTGATGCATCTCTTCGGTACGAATCTGCACTTCAAGAGGCTGAGCGGCAGGTCCGATAACCGTGGTGTGAAGGCTTTGATACATGTTATCCTTCGGCATGGCGATGTAGTCTTTGAAGCGCTCAGGCATCGGCAACCACAGCGAATGGATTGCGCCGAGTGCCGAATAGCAATCCTTCACCGACTCCACAATCAAGCGCACCGCAATCAAATCGTAGATTTCCGAAAAGGCTCTGCCCTTTTCTGTCATTTTCTGATAGATGGAATATAGGTGCTTGGGGCGCCCCATTATCTGGGCTTGGATGTCGAGTTTGTCCATTTCGTTTCGGACGGTGTCAATGATTCCTTGTAAGTATTTCTCGCGTTCTTTGCGGCTGTTGGTCACCATGCGAGAAACCTGCTTGAACTTGTTGGGTTCCAAGTAATAGAAACTTAAATCCTCGAGTTCCCATTTGATGGAGTTAATTCCCAAACGATGAGCGATGGGTGCATATATTTCCAAAGTTTCGCGCGCCTTGAAGATGCGGCGATCCTCGTTGAGGGCGGCAAGGGTACGCATATTGTGGAGACGATCAGCCAGTTTGATGACGATAACGCGGATATCTTTGCTCATCGCAACAAACATTTTGCGAATCGGTTCTGCCTGTTTGTCGCTTAAGCTTTCAACTTCTATGCGCGTAATTTTCGTGACGCCGTCAACTAATTCGGCAACATGTTCGTTGAATTCTTCTTCTATTTTTTCAAGCTTCACATCGGAATCTTCAACCGTGTCATGAAGCAGCGCCGCGCAAATGGTATCAACATCCATGCGCAAATCAACCAAGATGATGGCAACTTCCACGGGGTGAGCAACGAAAGGTTCGCCCGCTTTGCGGCATTGCCCTTCGTGAGCAATACAAGCGAAATCAAACGCCTTTGCAATGGCTGCTTGGTCTTTTTCACCCAAATAAAGAGCACCTTGTTTTTGCAATTCCTGAAAACGCATAGACGGCGTATCATCAGGCGCTGCGCGCTGAGATTGCGATTCGGCAAAGGTTTTCTCGGGCGGTCGTGCGCGCCCCAATAATTCTGCCTTTTCGCCTCGTATTCCAGGAATATCTGAAGAAGGCAGCACAATCGCTTCGCCCAACAATTCTTCCTTGACCGCTTTTTTGGGCTTAGGTTTCGCGGGCGTTTTTGTCGGTGCTTGAGCGCTCTGTTCTCGCGGCGCGCTTTCGCCTTGTGTCGCTGCTTGCTTTTTAGCTTGTGTCATATGCCTTCCTCCTTCCCGTATCTTTTTATCTGTCGCTTTGGGTGGTGCGGGTAGTGCGGTAGTGCGGTGTGTAATTTTTGTCTGTCAGGCTATTGTGGCAATATCGCTCTTGAAATACGCTTAATCAGCTCTTTTTCGCTGCTTTGCATTGCCCAATCCCGAAACGCATAAAACACATCGCGTTCCCCCAGCCCTTCACAATAACGTATACTGTCGGTTAATTCCACTTTTGTCTTAGTGTCTCTCACATGAATGAAGCGTTTCGTTTCGCCCGAATCATGGGCGGTCTTGGTGTCCACCAGCCCCAATTCTTTGAAAACCGTCACACCACACGCAGCTGATGCGGCAGATACGGCAACGCGTTTGTTGCAACTTGCAAGCTGAGCCAATTCGCTGTTGCTCATTGCGAAAAACTCTTCGGCACTTTCGCCTTGAACCCGTCGCAGTTCGCGGTAGACCTGCGCTAAACAGTCATGGTCGGGAGTCATATCATAGAGGATTTGTTCGTTGATACCAACATCAACGTTCCCGAAAAGCAGGTGGACGGTCGCTGCTTCGCCGTCACGACCAACTCGACCACTCATCTGGTTAAATTCAATTTCGTTGAATGGTAAGTGATACAAAACCACGTGACGGATGTTGGAGATATTGACCCCCTCCCCAAAGGCAGAGGTTGCAATAAGCACGCAGAGGGCACCGTTTCTAAACAACTCTTCGATGCGCTTGCGCTCAAGGCGGGTTAAGCCTGCATTGTAAAAACCTATCAAGGAAGCCATCTGGGGCAAGAGTTTTCGCAGCGTACGGGCAAGGAATACAGATTGCTCACGCGAATTGACATACACAACCGTTTTTTCGCCGCTTGCAATAAGTTTTGCCAGGTAGCTTTCGCGATTCTTCAAATTACGCTGATCGTTGATAGCGAGATTATCGCGCCGTGTTTCGTCGCACACACAACAGCTGATGTTCAAGGTTTTTTTGATGGTGTCGGCAATTTCGGCATCTGCCGTTGCCGTCAAGGCAAGTACCGTGGGCGTACCAAAGCGCGCAATCGTCTGCCCGATTTTCGCATACGCCATGCGCTGCCCCGCCACCGCTTGCCCGATATGGTGCGCTTCGTCAACCACAACAAAATCGATGTCGGTCGCAGCCGCAAATTTGTTGTGGTGAAAATTCAAAAATTCAGGCGTGGTGAGCACAATGTCGCACTCCCCTTTTTCCATCGCAGAAAAAATCTTGGCGCGTTCTTCGGTGGTGGTTTCACCCGTAAGCACCGCTGAGGCAATGCCAAAATCTTCGAGTGCTTCGCTTATGTGAAATGCTTGGTCGGCAATGAGTGCGCGTAAGGGATACACAAACAGGCTCGTTGTGTTGTTGAGCAAAGCTTGGCACACAGCATGCACGTAGAAAATGAGGGATTTGCCGCGTCCCGTGGGCATGACGGCAAGCACCGATTCAGCGCGTTCAAGATGCTCGAGTACCTTTTCTTGGGAATCGTGAAGCGTGTTTTCACTAATAAGAGCGGCGATGACCTGTGCTTTCAGCGCTTTCGGGTCAGCCTTGGCTTGGTTTTCCCAGTAGCTGCGGTTTTTCTTTCGCAAAGCCTCGTGCGCTTCGTCCTCTTGTTCCTTTTTGAAGCGAAAATCGCCTGAACTTCGCTCATCGGTCGCATAGATGCCAGTCATGAAGTCGAGATTTTCAGGATTTTGACAGGCTTCCAAAGCAGCACAGGTCTGCGCTGGCGCAAACGAAGCAATCATCGCCTTGACGCTCTTGCGCCCGCACCATTCATCAATCTGTAGCTCAAAGGCGGCATTGACCACGCTCCCACAGCGCATAAGCGCTTCAATGTCGCTGCAATGAAACATGATGGAAGCAAGGGTGTTTTTGCCATCGGAAAGCGTGCTTGAAAAATGGTTCTTGTCGGCTCCAACCGCCTTGCAATTCGTCAGCACGATGTCTTGTGCAAGAAAGCACGGCTGCGGGTTTTCCTGCCCGAACGGAGCAAGTTTTTCCAGCTGAGCAACTGAAGATAAGGTAAGTTCATCCAAATCAACGCAAGAATCGATATTGACACGAGGACGGAAACTTTCTGCAGGAAGTTCTTCCATATACGCCGCAAGGCGCGCCGTGAAATCTTTTAGATTAGCCGTTGGCAAAGTCACGCCAACCGCCGCTTCGTGTCCACCGAAGCGCGTCAATAGGTCAGAAGTGCGCTCAACCGCCTTGAAAAGATTGACCTGACCAACACTGCGCCCCGACCCACGCGCCATGTCTCCTTCGATAGTGAAGAGCAAAGTCGGCACCGCATAGGTGTTTACCAAACGACTGGCGACGATACCCTTTACGCCCTCATGCCAGCCGACGCCTGAAACAACCAACACGCGCTGCCCTTGGTAGTGCAAAGCCGCCTGTTCCTTGGCGATTTCGGAAAGTTCTGCCTCTATCAAACGACGGCGATCGTTTATTGCTTCAAGCTCTGCCGCCAGTCTTTGTGCTTCAGCAAAATCGTCGCTCAAGAGCAAATTTAGTGCAAGTTGGGCATCCCCCATACGTCCCGCCGCGTTCAAGCGAGGAATGAGCGAAAAACTCAGGCTAACTGCGCTTACCACTTTGTCGGCAACGCCCGATGTGGCAAGAAGTGCGGCAATACAGGGGCGCGGGGCGTTATTCATGCAAGCAGTGCCAAAGGCGACAAGCGCCCTGTTCTCTGAGCGCATTGGCATAAGATCAGCCACCGTACCCAAAGCTGCAAGGTCGGCAAAGTCCTGCCACAGATGGGGCTTTCCAAATCTCCCGCCCAGCGCTTGAACTAATTTGAGTGCAACCCCCACCCCCGCAAGGATTGCAGAAGGGCAATCAGGGTCAAGTTTCGGGTCGGCAACAGGCACGCCTTCGGGCACCAAATCAACCGGTTCATGATGGTCGGTAATGGCGACATCAACGCCGTTTTCGCAAATCAAGCGTACTTCTTCCTTGCTTGCAATGCCGCAATCAACCGTCACAACAAGATCAGGCTCAAGTTTGAACATCCGCTCTATTGCATCAGCGGTAAGCCCGTAGCCTTCCTCGAACCGCAAGGGAATGAACGGGGTCACCTTTGCACCAAGTTCTCGCAAGCCGCGGGTAAGCGTTGCCGTTGCCGATATAC
This sequence comes from Eggerthellaceae bacterium, assembly GCA_009782615.1. Classification (GTDB taxonomy): domain Bacteria; phylum Actinomycetota; class Coriobacteriia; order Coriobacteriales; family Eggerthellaceae; genus WRIS01. The sequence goes on from WRIS01000006.1 coordinate 98,471, forward strand.
CGTCAAGGTCAAAATCGCCAAAAACGACGATGTGCTTATCTTCTTTTATGGCTTTTTGCAGTGCGTCGACGACATCACCAAGACCAGGGATGATGTAGGGGTCAAGCCAGTCACGCTCAAGAGAGGGGGAAAGAAACATCTCTGCAGCTTCAGGCGTTTCGATTCCGCGCGCCACCAGCGTCGTCGCGACAAAACGTGGGAGAGAAAGCGCTTGCTGCAAATGCGCCACCGCAGCCGAATCAGCCGCTTTTATGTTGAACTGCGCAGACATGAGAATCAATACCTAACGTGGAAATACTTCTTGTTTCGCTTTCTATTGTCGCACAATCGAAGGTGTCTGAACAGGGGAAAAAGTCATCCGCTTGAAGTCGTCTGAAAGGGCAGCCGCGCACCGCGCGTAACTCTTCAATAGAGTTTATTTCGCCTGGTCGCTATTATATGCTCAATTTTGAATATTTATAAAATATTATGCATTTTTTCTGCTATCAACCCTCTAGCAATTAGCGCGGAGAAATTACATACTATGATGCCATGCGGAGAGGCTCCTCGCCTCTCTGGTAGACATTGGGCGCGATGTCGGTTTGGTAGAATCTCCACCTCATTCGGATTTGGATGGCCGCATTTGCGCCCAGTGTGCCCTTTCTCTTCCCTTTTCCTCTAGCTGCCTGGCTTCGGATTCCTTTCCTCCAGCTGCCTAGCTTCGGCTGCCTGGCTTCGGATTCCTTTCCTCCAGCTGCCTAGCTTCGGCTTCCTTGCTTCGGATTCCTTGCACCGTGTGCAAAATTATGATAGCGTGCACAAGACACAAACCCTTCCCTCCCTCAACTCTTTTGAGTGGCATTTAGAGAGGATTTGACCGCTTGAATCTTTTACTTGAGAAACTGAAAGAGGTTCTCATCGCCGTTGCACCCATAGCGGTCTTGGTGCTCATTCTTCACTTCACGCTCACGCCTATTCCCGAAGCTTTACTGTTTCGCTTCTTTGTAGGAATCGCTCTCATTGTAATAGGTCTTTCGTTTCTGCTTGTGGGTATCGAAATTGGAGTTTTCCCGTTCGGAACCCACATGGGCAACTCGTTTTTGAAGTCGAACAAGCTTTGGTATGTTATTCTCATTGGCTTCCTTTTAGGGTTTTTCGTCAATATTGCTGAACCTGACCTGCATGTACTCGCAACACAAATCGAAGAGGTCATGGGCGGTTTCATTCCCATACTGGTCACTCTTGCGGTAGTTTCCGTCGGCACTGGAATCATGTTGGCATTGGGCGTTTTGAGAATTGTGCGCAACTTCCCCTTGAATATCACGTTGCTCATTGCCTACGGAATCATTGCTTTGCTGGCAATTTTCGCGTCATCCGACATGTTGGCAATCGGCTTTGACGCTTCGGGTGCCACCACCGGCGCTCTCACCGTTCCTTTGGTGTTGGCGCTTTCTGTTGGTGTTGCTGCCATGAAGCGAAACTCCAAATCATCCGAAGAGGACAGCTTCGGATTGGTCGGTATCATGTCAACGGGCGCCATCTTTGCCGTTTTGCTGTTGAACCTTTTTGTGAAAACCGACGGAATAACGGGAGTCTTAAGCGTTGCTGAACTCGACACTGGTTCGCACCTTGCTCCTTTCATCGCCAAAATTCCCGTCATTGCTCTTGAATCGTTCATCGCCTTGCTGCCGATGGTGCTCATGCTCATCATCTTCCAAAAACTTAAGTTCCACGCGCCCAAACGCAGCTTTTTCAAGATGTTGTTAGGTTTTCTCTATGCCTTTGTTGGACTCATTGTTTTTCTGATTGGTGTCAACGCTGGATTTATGAACGTGGGCAACATCATTGGTGAGGGGCTTGCGGCATACGACAGCACGTTGCTTTTGGTGGGACTGGGCTTTTTGCTCGGAATGCTGGTTATCCTCACCGAGCCTGCCGTGTATGTGCTGACCCATCAAATCGAAAGCGTCACCAGCGGCTATATCAAAAGGAGCACCGTGTTGGTCACCTTGTCGATTGGTGTGGCATTCGCCGTCGGCTTGTCGATGCTGCGTATTCTGATTCCCGAAATCCAACTGTGGCACTATATTTTGCCTGGCTTCCTTATTTCTTTGGCGCTCACCTTTATTGTGCCGAAGATTTTTGTGGGAATCGCCTTTGACTCGGGGGGCGTAGCATCAGGTCCCATGACGGCAACCTTTGTACTCGCGTTTTCGCAAGGGGCATCCAATGCAGTAGAACATTCGAATATACTTATAGATTCATTTGGCGTTATCGCCATGGTTGCTATGACGCCGCTTGTCGCGTTACAAATTTTAGGACTTATTTACAAAATCAAGTCAAGAAAAAGTGAGGTGTAGGTGCCTATGGCAGGATTTAGTCTCATCTGCTGTATAGCAAACGACAACGACGGGTCGAAGGTTTTGAAAATCGCCCACAAATACGGCGTGAAGGGCGGCACTATTTCCCTTGGCAAAGGCACGGGAAGCAACCATTTGCTGGATTTACTCGGGCTTGACGAAACGCACAAGGAAATTGTCACCATGATAGTGGAAAACGAACTTGCCTCAGCGGCAACCGCGGGCATAAGCCAAGAAATGGCTTTTCACAAGCCCCATCACGGGATTGCGTTTTCCCTTTCGGTGTCAGAATTTATTGGGAGAAAAAATATTGTTGAGGAAACACCAACAACAACCAGCGAGGTGAAAGATATCGTGTATCAAATTATCTATGTAATCGTTGACAAGGGTCAAGGGGAAGATGTCATCGTTGCTGCCAATACGGTCGGCGCAAAAGGTGGCACCATCATGAATGCGCGGGGTGCAGGAATTCATGAAGTTCAAAAACTGTTTTCGGTGGAGATTGAGCCAGAAAAGGAAGAAGTTGCTATCATTGTAAAAGCTGAGCTGAAGGATAACATCGTGTCAGCTATTAAAGAGCATTTAAAAATTGATGAACCAGGCAATGGAATCTTGTTTGTCATGGACATTAATGAGGCTTACGGGCTGCGCTAAATAGCCTGTTCACGCCCTTAAATTGAACGACGAAAGGACTTGGAACAATGGACAATTTGAGCATCATTAAGGATATTCTTGCAACCAATCTTGATATTAACCCCGATTCGGTCACAAGCACCTCAACCTTTGATTCATTGGGAATCGATTCGCTTGATATGGTCGAATTGATTTGTGAACTTGAGGATCGTCTCCACATAGATTTCGGTGACCCTGAAGGGCTTAAAACCGTTGACGAATTGCTTGGCTATCTCGAAACTTTGCTCTAAACCCTGTTGTAATTAGCGCCGAATACCCCATGGCGAGGTGTTGATGCGAGGAGCGTACGGGCGGTGCGCGTGAAGGAAACAATACGCATACACAATATGACCTGCGCCGCATGCGCCGCGCGGGTTGAGCGTGCCGCGGCGCTTACCGAAGGCGTGTCACGTTCAGTGGTCAACCTCGCAACCGAGCGTCTTACCGTTGAATACGACGAAGCGCTTCTTTCGATTGAGGACATCGGAGCAGCCGTCAAAGCAGCTGGGTATGCCTATTCGCTCATCGAAGATGCACAAACCGCACTCGATGAGGATCGGATAAAAAAAGCCCGCGATATCAAGGTGATGAAAACCAAGACCGCGGTCAGTATCTTTTTCGTAGTGGTGCTGCTCTATCTTGCAATGGGACACATGTTTGGTGAGGCGTTCAGCTTGCCGCTGCCCGCAGGACTTGTGCCCAGTGCGCACCCCTTGCGTTTTGCACTGGCGCAGATTGTGGTTTTGATTCCCATTGTTTGCGCAGGTTGGCGTTTCTATTACGTGGGCTATCGTGCCCTTTGGTTGCGCGCACCGAATATGGATTCGCTGGTTGCCCTGGGAACAAGCGCCGCGATTCTTTACAGCTTGTACGCCACCTACATGATTGTGAAAACGGGAGACCACACTTGGACGATGCAGCTTTACTTCGAAAGTGCGGGCGTCATTATCACCTTGATACTGCTCGGCAAGACCATGGAAACCATTTCCAAAGGACGCACGAGTGATGCCCTCAAAAAGCTGGTTGAATTGGCACCTAAAACTGCTTGGGTGGTGCAAGGTGAAGGTATTGGGGCATCTGAAGTGGAAATTCCGATTGAAGACGTGGTCGCAGGAGACTTGGTTGTCATCAAGCCAGGTGCGAAAATCCCCGTCGACGGAAACGTGGTCGAAGGCATAAGCGCCGTTGACGAGTCAATGCTTACGGGCGAATCGCTGCCGATTGACAAGCAGGCGGGAGATGCCGTGTATGCGGCAAGCCTCAACGCCCAAGGTCGGCTGGTAGTGCGCGCCCTCGGTGTCGGAGCAGACACCGCGCTTGCCCGCATCGTAGCGCTTGTTGAAGACGCTCAAGCATCCAAGGCACCGATTGCGGCCCTAGTTGATGTCGTGGCACGATACTTCGTGCCCACGGTGCTGATTGTCGCCGTGGTGGCAGCGGGGGCTTGGCTTATTGCGGGGCAGTCGCTTTCGTTTGCGCTCACCATTCTTATATCGGTGCTGGTTATCGCCTGTCCCTGTGCGCTTGGCTTGGCAACGCCGACCGCTATCATGGTGGGCACGGGCAAAGGAGCGCAACACGGAATTTTGATTAAGGGGGGCGAAGCGCTTGAGATGGCGCACAAAATCCAGACGGTGATACTCGACAAAACAGGAACTATCACTCAAGGAAAACCCCATGTCACCGACGTAATTGGGAAAGAACAACTTGACGGGGGTGGCGGCGTTGTTGGCGGTGTTGATGCTGGTGGGGCGGACGGTGTTGATGCTGGTGGGGCGGACGGTGTTGATGCGAGAGCCCTATCTGAAATCATCGGCTATGCCGCAGGCATTGAGCGCGGCAGCGAACATCCGCTGGGATTCTCGATTGTGCAATATGCCATAAACAACGAAATCCCGCTTAAGCCCATTGATTCATTTGAAGCGATTGTCGGCAAGGGAGTGCAGGGCATCAGCGCAGGACGCAGGGTTTTAGTCGGCAACAGTATGCTGATGGATGCTTTCAAAATAGAGCTTTCCGCTGAAAGCGTCGCGTGTGCCCAACGCTTTTCATTCCAAGGAAAAACACCTATCTACCTGGCTCTTGATGATGAACTGAGCGGCATTATTGCCGTCGCTGATGTAGTAAAACCCACAAGTCGTACAGCCATTCAAAAGCTGCATGACTTAAAAATCAACGTCGCCATGATTACGGGAGACAACGAACGCACCGCAAAAGCGATTGCGCAACTCGTTGGAATCGACAACGTAATAGCAGAAGTGCTTCCCCAGGATAAAGCTGCTCGGGTGAAATCATATCAAGAAAAAGGACAGCGCGTTGCCATGGTGGGAGACGGTATCAATGATGCGCCTGCGCTGGCGCAATCCGACGTTGGTATCGCTATCGGAAGTGGCACTGATGTTGCTCTTGAAAGTGCCGACATTGTTCTTATGCACAGTGATCTTATGGATGTTGCCACCGCAATCAAGCTTTCCAAAGCCACAATTCGCAACGTCAAGCAAAACCTCTTTTGGGCATTTGGTTACAATGTTGCGGGTATTCCTATCGCATGTGGGCTTTTGTATTTGTTCGGCGGGCCGCTTTTAAGCCCCCTGTTTGCCGCAGCCGCCATGTCGCTGAGTAGCGTGTCGGTTGTTTCCAACGCCTTGCGCCTAAGGCGCTTCAAGGCATATGACTAAAAAGCAGCGCGCTACAACCAAAAGGTCATAGCGCGTCTGCGCGAGAAAGCAATTTCAACCTGCTAAGCAAAAGCCTAGAGGTAGTTGGCAGTCTTAGTTACTAAGCATTACCAAAGAGCATAACCATGACAATAACCCACCCAACAAGAGCAATAGCACCAAGAATGATACCAGCGGTTGCCATGCCCTTTCTGTCAGGACGCTTGCGCGCCAGCACGCCAAGGATAATAGCAAGAACACCCAAGACAAAACCGAAAACGAAAAGGCCGACGAGTCCGCAAACTAACGAAGCGACCGCCATGCCATTCTTTTGGGGTGCAACAGCACCAGATTGTCCATAACCAGGTTGCATATAACCTGGTTGTCCGTAGCCAGGCTGTGAGTAACCAGGCTGAACAGGCGCTACCGCAGTTTGAGGCTGTCCAGTCACAGGATCTACGGATGCTGCTACAACAGGGGTTGCGGCTGCGGTTGCAGCTGCAGTTGCTGCGTCTGCGGCGGTGGCAACGGGGGTTTCAGAACATTGGTCAGTCCACTGAGTGCCGTCCCAATAGCGCATTTTTGTGCTGCCAGGTTCAGGATCAGCATACCAGCCTGCAACAGGATTACTCATGAGTTCCTCCTCAAATATTGCTTGTGTATTTACACGGGAATCGTATCACAATCCCGTGTGCAAGAATGCCTCAAAACAAAAAGGACAGAAGCCGCTTACGCGGCTTCTGTTTTAACGTACAAGGTATAGATAAGACGCAATTATTCTTCAGTCTTTTTTTCCTCAACAACTTCCTCAGCTGCTTCTTCGACTGCATCTTCAACAGCCTCAACAGCTTCTTCCGTTGCTTCTTCCGCAGCCTCAACAACTTCCTCAGCTGCATCTTCAACAGCTTCAACAACTTCCTCAGCTGCTTTGGCCTTAACTGGTGTCGCCTTCTTGGCAGCGGTTTTCTTGCCTGCGGCAGCCTTTGTTTCGGCCTTTTTCTTGCCGACTGGTTCGGTCACCAGCTCCATGATAACGATAGGAGCGTTGTCGCCCTTGCGGTTACCCAGCTTCATGATGCGGGTATAGCCACCGTTGCGGTCTTTGAACATGCCTTGTTCAACCTTTTCGAAGATTTCACGAACCAGGTCTTTGTCGCCCAAGGCGGCGATTGCCAAACGACGGGAATGCACGTCACCGCGCTTTGCCCAGCCGATAATCTTATCAACGTCGCCGCGCACTTCTTTAGCGCGCGCCTCGACAGTCTTGATACGGTCGTTTAGGAACAAGGCACCAACAAGGCTTTTCTTCATCGCCTTGGTGTGACTGGCATCGGTGCCAAGTTTACGACCTTTCTTATAATGTCTCATCGTTTGCTTCTCCTATTGTTTCAAATTGAGTTCCATCGAAATGAGTTTGTCCTTCACTTCTTCGATGGATTTCGCACCAAAGTTCCGAATGTTGAGAAGGTCGTTTTCCGAGAACTCGACGAGTTGACGTACGGAATGGATTCCTGCACGCTTTAAGCAGTTGTAAGAACGAACCGAAAGATCCAAATCTTCAATCTGTTTGTCGAGTTCAGCATTGGTTTCTTGTCCTTCAGGAGCAAAGATTGAAGGAACTTCGCCCTCTTCATCTTCTTCTGATTCGGACAAGCTTAAAAACGCACCCATATACTGGTTAATAATATTTGCCGCGCCGCATACTGCTTCTGTCGGCGTGATAGAACCATCGGTCTCAACCTCAAACACCAACTTGTCGTAGTCGGTACGCTGACCAACACGGGTGTCGGTTACGTTTGAGATACAACGACGCACGGGCGAGAACAGCGAATCAACGTGGATGATGCCGATTGGATCTTCCGTGCGCTTGTTGCGCTCTGCCGAAACATAGCCGCGCCCGACACCGATGCGAATGCTCATGTCAAGCTGCCCGCCATCGGCAATCGTTGCAATAACGTGCTCAGGGTTGATTAACGTAAACTCGGTCGGAACTTCAAGGTCGGCACCAGTCACCGTACAAGGACCTGATGCTGAAATTCTCGCAGTTGCCTCTTCGATATCGTCGCTCAAGGCTGAAAAAACCAGTCCTTTCACGTTTAAGACGATGTCGGTAATGTCTTCGATGACGCCCTCAGCGGTCGAAAACTCATGCTGCACCCCGTCAATTTGGATAGCGGTCGCTTTCGCGCCATCCAACGAAGAGAGCAGCACGCGGCGCATGCAGTTACCGAGCGTATAGCCGTAACCACGCTCAAGCGGCTCGACAACGAAACGAGCAATAGTTTCATTCACTTCATCCGTTGTTACCGTCGGCCTCATGAACTCTGTCATAGTGTATAAGCCTCCTTAAAAAAGCCGCAATGTGTTTACTTAGAATAAAGCTCGACGATAAGCTGTTCGCGAATATCCAAATCGATATGGTCGCGTTGCGGAAGCGAAAGAACACTCCCCTGCAGCTTTTCAATGTCGACTTCCAGCCATGCTGGAACTTGTACGCGCTCATTTGAAATCAGCGCGCTTTTGATAACGAGCATATCCCGAGCCTTCGGGGCAACCGCAACCAAATCACCAGGGCGTACGCGAAATGACGGAATGTCAACGCGCTTGCCGTTTACGGTGATGTGACCATGGCGAACCTGCTGGCGAGCCTCGGCGCGCGATTTCGCAAAACCGAGTCGGTACACCACGTTATCAAGGCGACTTTCAAGAATGCGCAACAGGTTTTCACCCGTAACGCCGCTCTGGCGATTTGCCAGTTCATAGTAGCCGCGGAATTGCTTTTCCAAAAGCCCATAGGTGCGCTTGGTCTTTTGTTTTTCACGCAACTGAAGGCGGTATTCGCTTTCCTTCGGTCGCTTTTTGCCGGCTTCTCCCGGCGGGTAGTTGCGTCGCTCTATCGCGCATTTATCCGCATAGCAGCGATCGCCCTTGAGGAACAGCTTGGTTCCTTCGCGGCGGCACAGTTTGCAGTCCGCCCCCGTATATCGAGCCATAATAGGATCCTTTCAGTTAAACGCGACGACGCTTGCGCTGACGGCAACCGTTGTGCGGAATGGGTGTGCAATCTTGAATGCTGGCAACTTCGAGACCAGCAGCCTGCAGCGAACGAATTGCCGTTTCGCGACCCGAACCCGGGCCTTTCACGAAAACGGAAACCTTGCGCAGACCATGTTCCATGGCGACCTTCGCAGCTGCTTCAGCTGCCATCTGAGCCGCAAAGGGAGTGGACTTGCGAGAGCCCTTAAACCCTACGGTACCAGCAGATTGCCACGCGATTACATTGCCCTGAGGATCGGTAATACTTACAATCGTGTTGTTAAACGTTGATTTGATGTGCGCAGCCCCAACAGCAATGTTCTTGCGTTCAGATCGTTTGAGGCGCGTACGTACATTTTTCTTAGCTGCCACTTATCTACCTCACTTTTTCTTTCCGCCGATTTGCTTCCTGGGACCTTTGCGCGTGCGCGCATTGGTGTGCGTGCGCTGGCCGCGGACAGGAAGTCCACGACGGTGACGCAGCCCACGGTAGCAACCGATTTCCATGAGGCGTTTGACATTTTGAGAAACCTCGCGATGAAGGTCACCTTCAACTTTGAGGTTATCTTGGATGTAATCACGAAGTTTCGTGACATCATCTTCGCTGAGGTCTTTTACCCGAACGTCAGGATCAACACCAGTTTCAGCAAGAATCTTTTTGGATGTAGTTAGGCCAATGCCATAAATGTAGGTCAAGCCGACTTCAATGCGCTTATCGCGAGGAAGGTCGACACCAACAAGACGTGCCATAGATTAGTTCTCCTCTTTCTTCCTAGCCCTGACGCTGCTTATGGCGGGGATTCTCACAAATAACGAGAACCTTGCCATGGCGTCGGATAATCTTGCACTTGTCGCACATTTTCTTGACCGAAGGACGTACCTTCATAATCATTTCCTTTCGGTTTGTGCAGGCTCGCAGTTTTTGACTCGCCCTTGGGGGCAAAGCCACCTGTAAATAAAGCCTTAAAATTCTTTCTTTGTTATTGCCTTGTTATTTCTTTGTTATTACCACACCCAGCCGCAGGTGATAGTTTGTTCGTTCGGTTACTTACTTTTTGCCGCTTATTTTTTGTCGCTTTCCCGCATAAATTTCGGGTAATTTTTCCTCATGCACACAAAAATCCCACAAACAGCACCGCTGTCGGAGGGGTCATCCACGTTATTTGTACCGATAAGTGATGCGTCCACGATCAAGATCGTACACGGAAAGTTCGACAGTGACCTTATCTCCAGGTAAGATTTTGATGTAGTGCATACGCATCTTACCTGAAATATGTGCCAATATCTTGTGTCCGTTCTCGAGTTCTACCCTAAACATTGCGTTTGGCAGTGCTTCGAGCACGTTACCCTCGAGTTCGATTACATCTGCTTTGGTCAATAGCGCTCCTTCAAGCAATTCAGTCAATAGCGACAAACGGAAATGATACCAAAAAAAACCTAGGTCGTGCAAGAAGAAATTGTTGACCCTGCCTTGTCGCGCCGCTAAAATAATAATTCGTGTGCGCGGCGGACGAATAAAGTAAGCCACCGTAGCACGCACCACAGTGGTATGGGCCGTTAGCTCAGTTGGTAGAGCAGGGGACTTTTAATCCCAAGGTCGCGGGTTCGATTCCCTCACGGCCCACCATTTATCTTGCGCGTACGTTTTGGTTTTATGCGAAGCGTACCGTGGGTTTTCGGAATCTCCGAAAACATCTTTAGTACTGGCTCGTCGTCCAACGGCAGGACTCTGGCTTTTGGTGCCAGCTATCGGGGTTCGAATCCCTGCGAGCCAGCCAATTTATTTTTCATATTTGAACTGGGGTTTCTTTTGTCATTGCGGGCTCGACCCGCAATCTTACTCTTTCTGACATTGTTCGAATTGCTGCGTCACCTTGCATGGCGACCACGCGGGTAGGCGGGCAGAGCGCGCCTCTGGAGAACAGACAGTGCCATGAACACGATGCCGATGAGTCCCGTCAATATAGCAGTCAAGAAGAACAGGCCGCCAGAATCGCTCGTATCTGGTGTCTTGTCGGTTGCCTTGTCGGTTGCAGGCTTTTTATCTTCGGGGTCTGTCGCGGTGTCTCCAGGCTTCTTGTCACCATCGCCAGGCTCTTCCCCATCACCAGGGTCGGGTTCGGTGGGATCAGGGTCAGTTGGGTCTTCGCCGTCGCCAGGATCGGGTTCGGTGGGGTCTTCTTCAACATAGGTGGCTGTTATCGTTCTCTTCTCGGTAACGTTGGTGTAGTCGCCGTTCCAACCGTCAAAGACCCAGCCGTCGCGCGTGGGGTCAGCAGGCGGGGTTGCATCCGCACCATGGAATACCTGAACGGTGTCAATCACCGTTCCATCCCAGTCAAGGAATTCAACCGTATAGCGGTTAAGCGTGTAATAAACCTCCAGTTCGAGGGAGTCGCCTTCGACAATGACGCCTGAAAGCACATTATTGGGGCTGGCAGCATTGTGGGTATAGCCTGTAAACGAACGGATGATAGCCGTTACAAGCGAGCCAACATCGCCTGGGAACTCATCTGTGGCAAGAACGATATCCCCAGCTGCTAATGGGCCTAATGTGCCGCCAATTCCCCGATCGGCATAGTAGGTCACCGTATACTTCGCAATCTTCGAGATGAGTTCTTCCTCAATATAGCTTGCTGTTACGGTTCTATTCTCAGTAACGTTGGCATAATCCCCATTCCAATTGGCAAAGATCCAGCCGTCGCGTGTGGGGTCAGCAGGCGGGGTTGCGTCGGCACCATGGAATACCTGCACGGTATCAAGCACCGTTCCGTCGTAGTCAAGGAATTCAACCTCGTAGGTGTTGAGTGTGTAGTAGACCTTCAGTTCAAGAGAGCCGTCTTTTGCGATTGCAGCGGAAAGCACGTTATTGGTGTCGGCAGCATTGTGGGTGTAGCCCGTAAACGAACGGATAGCAGCCGCTACGAGTGAATCAACGTTACCCGAGAATTCTTCTGTGGCAAGAACGATTTCGGTTGCCAGTGCGCCGCCGATTGCGCGGTCGCCGTAGTAGGTCACCGTATATTTCGCGGTCTTTGGCGGCTCCAGCTCGCGAACAAAGGTTGCAAAAATGGTTCTGTCCTCGGTGACGTTAGTGTAGTCGCCGTTCCAACCGTCAAAGACCCAGCCGTCGCGCGTGGGGTCAGCAGGTGGGGTTGCGTCAGCACCGTGGAATACCTGCACGGTGTCAATCGCGCTTGCGTCCCAATCAAGGAATTCAACCTCGTAGATGTTAAGCGTGTAGTAGACCTTCAGTTCAAGGGAACCGTCTTCTGCGATTGCAGCAGAAAGCACATTATTGGTGTCGGCAGCATTGTGGGTGTAGCCCGTAAACGAACGGATAGTAGCTGTTGCGAGTGAGTCGATATCGCCCGAGAAATCTTCTGTGGCAAGAACGACTTCAGTTGCTAGGGCAGAACCGATTGCACGGTCGCCGTAGTAGGTCACCGTATATTTAGCGGTCTTTGGTGGTTCCAGTTCGCGAACAAAGGTCGCGAAAATGGTTCTGTCCTCGGTGACGTTGGTGTAGTCGCCGTTCCAGCCGTCAAAGACCCAGCCGTCGCGCGTGGGGTCGGCAGGTGGGGTTGCATCCGCGCCGTGAGGCACCTGAACGGCGGCAATCACGCTTGCATCCCAATCAAGGAAGGTTACGGTGTAAGAGTCGTTTGGCTCATAGCGATAGGTAAAGGTGGTGTTTTCCAGTATCGGACCGTCAGGGAAGTCAACTCCAACCCAGCTACCTGGCTTTTGATCAAAGCCTGGGTTGGGCTGCATGTCTGTGGGGACATGAACAGGATTCGCGCCCCAGATAACTTGTTCTGAGGTGGTAGTAACCGTGCCACCGAAGGTACCGTTTTCTATTTCGTAAGTTACGGTGTAAGAGTCGTTTGGCTCATAGCGATAGGTAAAGGTGGTTTTTTCCAGTATCGGACCGTCAGGGAAGTCAACTTCAACCCAGCTACCTGGCTTTTGATCAAAGCCTGGGTTGGGCTGCATGTCTGTGGGGACATGAACAGGATTCGCGCCCCAGATAACTTCTTCTGAAGTTGAGGTAACCGTGCCACCGAAGGTACCGTTTTCTATTTCATAGGTTACGGTATATTGAAGAAGCACGCGGACAGTATACTCTCTTGATTTTCCGCTCTCTGAAGTAACCGTATACGGTCCCAGTGCCGAAAGGTCGTAGAGTTCATCTACTTCGTGTTCTGGGTCTATGGTAGCAAAATCAGACCAGACGAGAGAAGAAAGACGCAAAGCGGCAAGGTCAGTATCTGAAGGCATAATTATGGTGATAGTGCCCACCATGTCTGGGTCGTCTTCATTAGTAATGACGGTGTCGCCGATTTGACCATCAAGAGTAAATTCTGTGATGTAATTGTCGTCTGAGTAAACTACAAAGGCTATTTCTACGTCAGCACTGGCAGTTAGGCTCGGGGCATCTGGATTTGAAGCATTAACGGTAAGAGTCGCGCTGTAGTCGCTAGGAATAAGGTCTGCATCAGGCTGTATGGTAAAGGTTGCGCTTTCGCCCGGAGCAAGCAGAGTTTCCCAAAGCGGAGAAACAACAATGGTATAGCCTGATGGCGCAACAGGCTCAGCAAGCAACACCGAGTCTGTGCCTATGTTGGTTACTGTTATTGTCTGAGCAGCAGGTTGCACGTAGGGATATGAGAGTTCCCCAAAATCTATGGGAGAAGGCGTTGCTTCAATTTTGCAGCTTGCTACAAAAACTTCCTCGTGCATATCGAAAAAGCCGCTGGTATTACCGTTTTCATAGTAGATACCACTATTCAACCCTTCAGTGTCCCATTGTACCGTTGCACCTGAAGAAGGCATATAGGCAAGGTGATCATCAGTGCCTTCCAGATACTGATCGGTCTCTGGCGTAGGTAGGGTTCCTATCGGATCCCATGCGACCACAATGCCGTCGCCAGTGATACTTGGTGATGCGCCCCTTTGTTGCCAAATAGTGCTGTTGCTGGGATTGTCGGTTTGAGATCCTACCAGATTTGTACCATATGAAAAGACGAAGCCGCCCGTCACTGTCACAGAAGCAGTCGAAGCAACCGCACGGATAGCATTGCCCGTTGTTGCTCTCACAACACCACCCGACACAACGATTTCCGCATTGAGAGCATTTGAAGTTGCCGTGCTAATAGCAGTGCCACCAGGGGCTGTTGCCTGCACCAGTCCTCCCGTAATATACGCCTTTCCGCCAGGAGTTCCAGCAAGCTGAATCGCACGCCCTTGCGTGCCGCTAGTGCTAACCGTACCACCGGAAACCGAGACCTTACCATTCGTTGCAATAGCATAGCTGGTAGTCGAGCCGAATGCGTCTACTACTGCGTTGTCTGTTATCAACAGTTCAGAATCAACGCCGCTCATAGTGATTGTTCCGACAGCGGCAAAATTATTGGAAGAGTAAACCCAAGCATCACCTTCAATAGTTAGCGAGGCGTCGTTTCCCGACATACTGATTGCGCTGCCGGTATGAGCCCCCACCTGTCCGCTAACCGTCACAGATGCATTTGCTCCCGACATGGTGATTCCAGTACCACTCCCAGCAGCCTCAACCTCACCTTTTATCGTTACCGACGCATTTGTTCCCGACAGGTTAATTGCGCCGCCAGAAGTTGTTGTCACCTTGGCGTTTTCCTCAACAGTCAAAGAAGCATCGGCACCAACCATATTGACGGCATTGCCCGCGCTTGCCCTCACTTCTCCATACACAATGAGTTCGGCAAATTGTCCCAACCCTTGCCCGTTAGTCCCAGCCTGCCAGGTAATTGCATTGTTATTGTTGTTGTTTACCACGCTGCCAGTATCGGCAATTACGAATGTCCCATTTCCAGTAATGGCTACGAGAGGCTGGTTCACGGTGTTTGATTTAGTATAGTTTGCGTCCCAAGTTGCGGTCGCCGTAGAGCCCGAAGGAGAGTCAAAGGCAAACACAAGCGGAGGGCCAGACGTATCACCAGTTATTGTCACGTCGCCAGTGATGGTGTATGTATTTCCAGAACACGACCAATTTGGATAGCTTGCGCCGTTATTGTTGTCGGTAAGATCAATGGTGGCGTCGCTTGCCGCATGGGCAAATGGTGGCGTGAGGGCAAAAAACGGAACGAGAGTAAACACGAGTAAAAGCACCAGTGCCACGGTAAAGGGCACAGTTGACAGTTTTCTTCCGTTGTTGCTTTTCCCTAGCAATAGACTACTTCGTTTTCCCTACGTTTAATTACCGACCACTTTTTTCATTTACCTTTGTTGCACTAATAATGCCCTTAATGCAACAATCAAAAACATCGACTTTTCGAATCGATGGGTATACCCTCTATAATGTTACCACAAAAATGCCGTTGTTTGGCGCTTTATCTCGATAGTTCTTATTTAGCAGAATTTATACTTCATAGAACCTGACAGGAGCTCCCTTGCATTCCACAATGATAAAGAATGATAAAAGAAGGATAAAAGAAGGATAAAAGAAGGATGGGGACTTCTTGTCGCCCATCCTTCTTGGTGGTTAGTGCTTGGCGGCTCCGCTAGGTTCGGTTGCTACGCTGGGTGCCGAGTGTCGAGTGCTGGCTACTCCAGCTGCGCTAGGTGCTCCAACTACGCCAGGTTAGCGTGTAGCGTGTCGGTGCTTGTTGCCGCATCCGCTACTTTCTTGCATGACTTCCTTTGGTCGTCGTTGCCATCTTGGGACGGCGTTGCAGAAGCGACAAGCCCATCAGCAACAAACTTCCTGTTCCGAGCGCCATGGCAAGCAGCGAGAATGTCTTGGTAGTATCTCCCGTATCGGGAACCTTCTTTGCAGGAACCTTTTCGGGCTCAGCTTGAGGTTCTTCTTTTGCAGGTGCTTCAGGTTCAGGTTCTACTGCTACTTCAACATACGTTGCCCGAACAACCGTATCTGCGGTGATGTTGGTATACTTCCCACTCCAGCCATCAAAGACCCAGCCTTCGCGTGTGGGGTCAGCAGGCGCAGTTGCATCGCTACCATGTTCTACTTGGACAGATTCGATTATCTCTCCGTCGTGGTCGATAAAGATAACGGTATACGTGTTAAGCGT
The DNA here is from genome assembly GCA_009782615.1 of Eggerthellaceae bacterium. Lineage (GTDB taxonomy): Bacteria > Actinomycetota > Coriobacteriia > Coriobacteriales > Eggerthellaceae > WRIS01. The sequence continues at coordinate 114,245 of WRIS01000006.1, forward strand.
GTAGAAAACCTTGAGTTCCAAAGAATCATCTTCTGCGATGGTGCCCGACAACACGTTGTTGGGGTTGGCAGCATCATGAGTATAGCCCGTGAAATCAAGAATTGCGGCAGTTACCGATGAGCCAATGATTCCTGAAAGTTCTTTGGTATCCAGGACAATTTCAGCTGCGAGCGGCGTGGTGCCTAGAGCTTTGTCACCGTAGTAAGTTACCGTGTATTTTGCGAATTCTTCTATTTCTTCTGGCTCGATATAGCTTGCTGTTACGGTTTCGTCCTTGGTGACGTTAGTGTAGTTACCTTCCCAACCGACGAAAATCCAGCCTTCGTGTTCAGGGGTGTTAGGCGGTGTTGCATCTTCGCCGTGAGCTACCTGAACAGCGTCAAGGATTTCCCCGTCGCGGTCAATAAAGGTCACGGTGTAGATGTTGGGTGCGTAGGTGTAGGTAAACTCGAGATCACCCGTTATGATGGTTCCCTCAAGAGGAATGAGTGCCCAAGCGCCCGTGTTTTGGTCGAATTCGGGGCTGTTACCCTTCATGCCCGTTGGAATATTATCGAGGTCTGTGCCGTAAGTATAGGCTTGAGTGATGGGTTCGGTGGTGCCATCTGCCCAAGTTCCGTTTACTATGTTGAAGGTCACGGTGTAGACGTTAGGCGTGTAATAGAAGGTTATCTCGTTGTCGGTAGCCTTGAGTTTGAGGATCTTGGATGCAGCATCTACCGTATAGCCATAGATATCGATTGCCGATTCGCTGACGTCGGTGTCCATCGTTTGATCGGTGGCTACCTTGTCCTCTGCCAGTTTAGTGGTGGTACCAACCAGATAGTAGTGAACGGTGTATTCAAGGTCGGTCTTGGGTGCAAAGTAGGCGGTATAGGTTGTTTCTTGGAACAAGCCGCCATTTTGTACTGGAAGCACCTGTGCGTTTGTAAGGTTTGTTGCGTCAACGGTAAGCGAAGTTCTCCACTGTGAGAAATTGTAGCCAGGAGACGGTATCGCGAGCGAACCTTGCGGGTTGCCCGTAACTGGAGCAACGCTTTCGCTTGCCTTGTCTACCAGCCCGCCAACAATATCAGCAACATATTTTATGATTACGGCTTCGTTTTCTAAGTAGGTATAGGTGTAGATTAGTCCTTCTCCTTTAACTGTTTCGAGTGTTATGTCGGCGACACCCCAACTGCCCGAACCCTGATCGTAGCCTACGTTTGGCTTCATACCGATGGGAATGTTAGGGAGTGGCTGTGCATAGGTTCCTGTTTCGGTGATGTCGTCTGTGCTGCCGTCTGCCCAGGTACCGTTTACTATCGTATAGATTACGCTATACGGGTCAGCGGTAAACGTCCAAGAGCCAGTAAAGGCAACGTCTTTGCCGGGCATGGTGAATTTGCCATCAGCATCAACGCTTGCATCATCTGTCTCCCAACCATCAAAGCTCCACACGCCAGTTTCGCCCTTGGCATTGGTGGTCTCCGTGGTGGTCAGTGCACCCTCAACCGTAACGTTTGAGCCTACTTGATATTGTTTTTCGGTAGGCAGCGAGCTATGGGTTGCCGGAGCTTCAGAGTCAGTGTCGAGTGCATAAGTAACTTTGTAGTACGGGTCAGCGGTAAACGTCCAAGAGCCAGTAAAGGCAACGTCTTTGCCGGGCATGGTGAATTTGCCATCAGCATCAACGCTTGCATCATCTGTCTCCCAACCATCAAAGCTCCACACGCCA
>WRIS01000007.1 GCA_009782615.1 Eggerthellaceae bacterium
ACCCTCAACCGTAACGTTTGAGCCTACTTGATATTGTTTTTCGGTAGGCAGCGAGCTATGGGTTGCCGGAGCTTCAGAGTCAGTGTCGAGTGCATAAGTAACTTTGTAGGTGTTAAGGGTCGTAAAGCGATAGGTATACGTTGCATTTGCAGTAACGGCAACGCTGTCATCGGGAGCAGGAGCATCCCAAGCACCACTGTTTTGGGTATAGCCCGCATCAGCAACAGGAGTGGGGATTTCTGCAAGCTTGTTTCCATGAGTGACCGTCTCGGTGATGGTGGTCGAGTTATTTTCATCCCAGGTACCGTTTACGATGTCGTAGGTAATGGTGTATTCATTGGGTGCAAAATTAGCCGTAAACTCTGCATCTTTGCGCAAATCGGGGTCAGGAACGAACGTTTCAGTTACGCCTACCTCAACACCGTCCTCGTCAGTCCAATTAACGAACTTATAGCCTGGCTTTGGAGTAGCGGTTGAGCCAGTTGCGGCGGTGAGTACTTGATTGGTCTCTGAGCCTGGGTCAACGCTTCCCCAATCCTCATCATCAGCACGGTAGGTAATGGTGTATTCTTGGTCTTTGTCTATATCGAAGTGAGCCGTAAACGTGGCATCCGAGCGCAAGGTGGCATCTGGAGTGAAAGCCTTATCCTCACTCACCGTATCACCGTCTTCGTCAGTCCATTTAACGAACTTATAGCCCGTCTCAGGAATGGCAGTTGAGCCAGTTGCGGCGGTGAGTACTTGATTGGTCTCTGATGTGGGAGCAACGCTTCCCATGGCTGGATCATCGGCCTCGTATTTGATGGTGTAGGTTTGGTCATTGTCTATAGCAAAGATAGCCGTATAGGTTACTTCTTGATAGAGATGGCCATTTTTAACGGGCACGATGGTCTCATCATCAAGAGGCGTAATATCGTCGGGAAGCGTGCTTTCCCAGTGCGAGAAGGTGTACCCAGGATTAGCTATCGCCGTTGAACCTTCCGGTTTCCCAGAATAGGGGTGAACTTTTTCGCTATCCAACGACACTGTGCCATTTCCGTCTGTTGTATAGCTAATGGGTATGTCTGGGTCTGCTTCCCACTGCGCTGTAAAAGTTACGCCACCCGTCACGGTACGGGGAAGAGAAGTGCCATCTGGATAAAATATACCTCCATCATCGAGCCAGCCAGTAAAGGTATACTCTGGCACCGATGGAACCCGGTAGTTATCAGGAGGCGCTGGCATGGGCTCACCGGAAACAAGATATACTACCACTGTCGAAGGAAAGCTACCCCATGTTCCAGGCTCAAATCTCACAGGATAAGCAGTAATTACCCCTTCTGCGCCTATTATATTATTCCCTTTAATTGTTACAACAATTTCATAGCCTCCACCATAAAAAGTAAAAGTTTCTGTTCCCGATGGACCGTTAAGACCCAATGCTGCGTCAATAGTATGCCCCTCTTTGTCCTTCACGAGAACAAAGAACTGCCCATCTCCGGGACCGCCTTTGTTTGTCGTTCTGCCGATAACAATCGTATAGTCACCATCAGGAAAACTCGCTTGCCCACTTTCATTCAGAACCCACATGGCAGTAAGCGTTAAATTCCCTGTTGTGCCTCCTGGAACACTAAAACCAACACCTTCCCAACCAATAAATTCATAGTTGTTTCGGGTTGGCGGGTAGAACCAGATAGGAGTGTCTTCAATCGTATACGTTTTCGGATTACTTGGATGATTTGTTCCTCCATTGGGATTATATGTTATAAGGTAGGTGATGAGATCGTATTGTGCTGTTACATAAAGATCTGAGGAAACGTTAGTGAAGTCCGTATCCCACCCGATGAAAGTGTATCCATCTCTACTTCCAGAATATGAAGGAGCGATTGCGTCATCACCCGGTTCAACTTCCTGTATGTCAAGAAGATTACCATTCCAGTCAACAAATATTACCGCATAGACAGGCGTCCACTGTGCCGTAAACTCAAGGTCGCTTTCGACGGGTGTATCAAGGGTGATTGCCGGATCCCACCCGGTGAACTTCCAGCCTTCTTTTGCCTTTGGAGCGTCATCGCTAACGCCTTCAATATCGCCTAAGAGGGTGCCTTCTTCTATATCAAGATAAACTCTGTCCGAGTCGTCGCTTCCTTCGCCAGTGTAGAATGTTACGGTATAGGTATCGCCTTCTGCCAGAGGCATGATTTCGATGTCGAGGGGTTCAAAGCCCCAGACGGCATAAAGGAAGGTCTCCTCATAAATCTCGAAGGTGGTAACACCAGCTTCAGAATAGCTTGCAACGGCTTCATCGCCATAAACATAAGGGTCAGTATCCCAGCCGAGGAACCAGAATCCTTCGGCTTCAGGAATGGGGTCAAACAAAACGGTGACGGTATCTCCTGGGGAATAGAAGTTATCGTCAGTTGGAGCAGGCAACGCTGGCCACCAGTTACTATCATAGATTACACGCAGGGTGCCTTCTTCTGCGGCATCTTCGCCCTCGGAGGTAGCAACAGGTGCGCCCAAAAGCACCTCGTCGAGTTCTTCGACAAGAGCGCCTTCGTCATCAAGCCCGTCAACAAGCGCTTCCGCTTCTTCAAAAGCTGGCTCAACTACGTCAACCACTTCGGGCTCAGGCGCTGCAGGCTCAGGCGCTGCAGGCTCAGGCACTGCAGGTTCTTCAATTACCTCAGAAACTGCAGGCTCTAGAGGAGCTTCCCCCATAACCCCAGCCACTTCTTCAGCAAATGCCATCAAAGCTGCAGGTGAAATCATCATGGTTGCCATGACGCAAGCAAGAAACACCGGCAGGAGCTTCTCGTGTACATAGGCAAATCGATGCACCTTTTTATGCAAGCCTTTGGATTGAGTAGTATTCATTTTTTGCCACCTTTAGTTCTCTCGCATATATCGACCAACCGCGGTCGACCTTCCCCTTCGGCTTGTGCTACCGACACAAACCGACTAACCCTACCTGTACTTAAAAGATGGATTGGTGAGATACCTTGACTGCCCTGTTAGAGATGATAGAAAACAAAAACGGGGCGCAAGGCAGACCACGCTGCCATCACTACCCCGAAGACACTAAAAGCGGGTCACCCTGTCCGCTTTTAGTAAATTTTCCTATTAAGCATATTATCTTAGAAACCCCCCCCCCCAGCAACAGGGGAAATCCCTAATTTCTACGCTTTGTAGTCCCTTTTGGTTGTTCTTCACATTTTTACCATATTTCCTACCTTCTTACTGGGTTTTTGCAGGGTTTTCAGATGCCTGAGAGATGATAAAATGCTCTTGCAAATCGATTCGACGGGAGTTATGCCATGCACGATATCGCGCAACCGAAGGAACAGGACACACAGATGAGCACGCGGCGCGGCGAACAGCCACCCGCGAGACGCAGCGGACAACAAAACACACAGCAAGATACGCAGCAAGACATACACTATGTCAAAACCTTTCCTTCGCCCGTTGGCGATTTGACTTTTGTAAGCGACGGCGAACACCTCACGGGACTCTACCTGGAAAATCAGCGCTACTTCATGGAAAACGTTGTGGGCGAGCTCAAAAGTCCCCAATCAAGCAGAGAAACTTTCAACCTCGTTATCTTTTCTGACACGCAAAGATGGTTGAAGCTTTATTTTGAGGGCAAGAATCCTGGGATGCTCCCTCCTATCAAGATGAACGGTACGCCCTTTCGCCAGCGGGTATGGGAATTGCTTTTAGAAATTCCCTACGGTGAACTGGTGACCTATGGGGAACTTGCGGCAAAACTAGCAGCAGAAAAAGGGGTGGAAAAGATGTCGTCACGGGCAGTTGGTGGAGCGGTTGGACACAATCCCATTTCTATTTTGGTGCCATGCCATCGCGTCATCGGGGCGAATAATAACCTGACTGGGTACGGCGGAGGCATCGACCGCAAGATACAGTTGCTTGAACTTGAGGGTGTCGATGTGAGCGGGCTGAAGGTCCCTAACCCTTCTTAACTACATGGCCGTAGTACCAGCGTTTCCCATTTCTATCAGCCACGATACATAATTCGGTGTGCACGAAAACCAGTTCCCCACCTGCTGTTTCTACACGATACTCCAAGCTTTTCGTTGCACCAACACTCCCGCTGGTCGCCAAAGCGCTGCGCACCTGTTGGCGATCGTGTTCATATACCACTTCAAAAAACCTGTTGTGGAAATGCTTTTGAAATTCTTCGCGCGTATACCCGAACATATCGGCAAAGCCTTCACTGATGAAATCAAAACTATCGTCCCCATCATCAGCGGCAAGGCGGAAAAAGCCGCCACTCATCAAAGTCTCAAAACCCTTGAAGCGGTCCTCTTCTTCGGCAATCTTTTCCTGAGAAAGGTAAGAATCAGTCACGTCTTCGATGACCGAAAAAATCAAATGCCTCTGGTCGCGGGTCGCAATATAGCGATTCACACCGCGCACCCAACGCGTTTCGCCGTCGTCGCGCATCGGGCGCATATAGGCAATCGAGGACCCGTTTTCAACCGCATCCTTAAAACATTGAACAAAGGCCTCCCTGTCTTCGGGTTCGCAAATACTCATCATACGCGTACGGTAGAAATCACAACGAACGCGCGCTATGCCGATTTCAACGAAGAACTGGTCGTTGAGCAGAAGGGCTTGTAAATCTTGCCCGTCAAATTCCAAAAGACAACCGCCGCCGATACAGTTGGTGAACAAAAAAGAAGTGGCGCCATCGGTGCTCAAAAATTCGGTTGCCCGCAAGGCATCGCCGCGATTATCGGCAAGCTTCATTTTGCCGCTGGGCGTATGGGTCAAGAATTTCTTGAAATCCTCAAACGACATGGGCTCGGCGAAATAGTAGCCCTGCATCATGTAACAACCTAGGCTTTTCAGATATTCTGCCTGTTCGCGGGTTTCAACGCCTTCGGCAATAACAGGCAGACTGATTCCGTGCGCCATATGCACAACCGAACCCAAAATGCTGCCGCCGCGTTCGTTGTTAAAACCACCCACCACATAATCGCTCATCGCCAAGAACTTCATATCTAACTTGAGCACATCAACTGGCACTTCTTTAAGGATATTGAGCGACGAATACCCGCTACCAAAATCGTCCATCTCAACCGCAAAACCGCACTCGCGCAATTCTTCAACCACCGCAATCAGCTGGTCAGAATCTTCGGTGTAGGCACTTTCGGTAATCTCAAGGTTCAGCAATTCTTGGGGAATGTCATATTTTTTGACCAGGCTCAAGATTCTCTCCGACAAATCTGAGCGGTACAAATCGACGCGCGAAATGTTCACCGACAGCGGCACAGCCGTAAGCTTTTCCTGATTATCAAGCATATAGCGAAGATACTTACAGGCCTCTTCCCATACGAAGAAATCAAGTTCGCTGATGAGACCTGCTTTTTCGAGAAGCGGGATGAACTCCGTGGGCGACAGCCTGCCCAGCGTCGGATGATTCCAACGAATGAGCGCTTCAGCTCCAACAATTTCTTGCGTGGTGAAGTTGATTTGAGGCTGCAGATAGACAAAGAACTCCCTTTTTCGCAAGCCATCTTCAAGGTGCTGGCTAATCGTGAGTTCGCGAACTTGTTGTTCCCTCATGGAATTGTCGAAAATAGACATTTGCTTACCCGAAAGGGGCTTGACGTTTTTTTGTGCGATGTTCGCCAAATTGAGCATCTTGTTGATATCGGGCGCTTTCATGTCCTCTTCATCAAGCAGGTAGATGCCAGCAACCATTTCGGGCTTGAAGTTTTTGTCCTGAAGTTCGGGAAATGACCCGAGCAAGTCGTTTCTTTTCTTGAAGCGATGATGAAGGTCGGCGCTGTCGTCGTAATAGCACAAAACCGTAAAGGTATCAGCCGAAATGCGACAAAATGTTTCGCCTGGACGCGCGTCGTTGGCAAGGGATGCCGACCAATACTGCAAAAATCGGTCGCCGACTTCAAAACCGAACATATCGTTGACGTACTTGAAGCGCCGTATGTCGCAATACCACAGCGAATATTTCTTGTCGGGGTTTTCCTTGATGCACTTCTTTGCGATGTATTTGAAGCCGTCAAAATTCAGTTCGTCGGTCAACGAATCGCGGAAACGCAGCGTTTCCATGTGTTCCTGAAGTTCAACCTGGCGCAAAGCGTGGGCAAGGGATGTGGCTATCATGTCGATAAGAAAACCTTGACCGCGATTCCTGGCGGTGTTGTTGATGCAGATAATCCCTTTGAGTTCATTGCCCACAAAAATAGGGGTGAGCTGGGTTGATGTGATACCCGAAGCGGCAAAATGTTCCTTAAGGACGGGCGGAATCCTTTCGTCGGTAGCGTCGGAAACAAGCACGTGAACGCCACTCTTCATAAGGGTTTTCCATTCCTGAAGGGCTTCACTGGTGGGAGCAGCGAACATAGGAGGAATACGGTAGCCCCCTTCAGAAGACCAGCCTGCCGTATAGATAGCCGAACTGTAAAGCGCAATGAAAGCACTGCTCGCTTGAAAGAAGTTCCCCATGTTCTCAATTATCATCTTTGCTGCATTGTTCAAGGATATTTCACCCGATAGCGCACCCATGCATTCAGACCACAGGCTCATGCCCTCAATGGTTTCGGTAAGCAGTTTTGATTTGCGCGCATCGTCGGTGACGTCTTGGGCAACATCCATGCGAATGAAGCGGTTGTCCACTTTCACCATCTTGGTTCTATGCAGATAGTTCCTGTTCAGCTTTGCGTTATAGGCTTGCCACACGTGATAGCGGTCACTGTGCAGGGGCTTGTCGGGGCAAAACGAACACGGCTCCTTACGGTCTTGCATCAGTTCATAGCAAGTTTTCCCCTGATAGCCGTCGCCGAAAAGGGCGGCAGCACTCCCCTTGTCAGACGTGGAAATCTCGAGAATTTCCCGCGTTGCAATATCGGAAAAGCAAATGTAGTCAGTTTCATTGTCGAGGTTGTATGATTCGCTGTCATAAATGGCAAAGACCGTAGTGATTTTAGAAACCGCCTTTTCCAGGTCGGTCATAGGACCGTCTTTGCTTTTCAGAGTTGGTGAAAACGTAAAGCCCACGTCAAGGTCGGCAATGCTTATCTTGCAACCCATAAGACCCGCGCCGCAATAGAAACAATCCAGCTTAAGGTGCCTGTCGCGCGCCGTCGAATAATCATACACGGTGCGCGGCTGGCCGTTTATCAGCAACTCTTGATAAATGTCGAGCAGTTTCCCATCAAGATTGCGCCCGACTTCGTGAAGTGTTTTGCCCATCATTTCTTCGGGAGTTGCGTCCCACAGCTTTGCTGCCGCTGCGTTTGCGTAATAAATTACCAAATCGATTGGTATTTCGTGTTCAATGATGGCTTTTAGCAACACGGTAGAAGTTGTACTGTCGTCAAAGGTAGCGCGAATTGTTGAATAATCAGTCATTCGGCACACCTACCTCATTGTCGAAGTGCTTGTATCTGTCCCACCTCAATAGTTGAACCTCAATGTCTAAACCTTAGTGCCCCACCGTGATGCCTGAATCTTGATGGCCGAACCTCAGCACATGAACCTTAGCGCCCCAACCCCAAGATTTTTCATGGCTTCAGTATCTCATAAAACAGGCTGCTCGTTGGCAGACTCTTGCTGAAACCGCCAAGATTCTACGGAAGAATATGCCTTATGGATATGCATTTTTTTGCATTTGAGTGTTGTTTTATAGATTTAGTTGCACTACTGATAACTATTCCTAATTTAGAACAATTTCAAACAATTTCAAGAAATCTTCAGCCCTTCAGAACTTCAGCACTTCAGCACTTCAGCCCTTCAGAACTTCAGCACTTTAGAACTTCAGCGCTTCAAGGCTTCAGAGCTTCGCCAAAACCTTGGTCAATTCTGAAATATGCGCACAAACATAGGCAGGTTTTTGGGCAAGCAAGATTTTCTTTGCAAACATGCCCCACAGTGCTGCAACTGTTGTTACTTCGGCGGCATTACCTGCCTGTATGTCGTAGGGACTATCCCCTACATAGAGGCACGCACGCGGGTCGACCTGAAGCGTTTCGGCAGCAAAAAGAATCGGACCAGGGTCTGGTTTGTGCAAAGGATAATCATCATTGCCGATAACGCATTGCATAAACGTATCCAGCCCGAACAAAGTCAAGCCCCGCATAGCAGGTTCATGACGCTTTGAGGTAACGACTCCTAAGGCGTAGCCTGCATCGCGCAAACTTGTAAGCATTTCATGGGTGCCGTCAAAGGGTTTTGCCTTTTCATCGTGGATGACATCGTTGTATTCGCGATAAGTTTCCAGCAACGCTTCATAGATTGCTTCGTCCCCGTCGCAGAAATCCCGCATTTGTACAGCAAGGGGTTGTCCGACCTTTTGCATCAGCTGTTTGTCGGGAAATTCCTTGTTAAGAATCGTGCGCATGGTATAGCGCATCGAAGTCAAAATGAGGTCGTGCGTGTCGATAAGGGTACCGTCTAGGTCAAAAAGTACCGCAGTGATAGGTTTTGTCACGTATTCATCCTTTAAGTTCGCTGGGGTTCGGGTTGCTACTTTACCATAGTTGCCTGGATTGCCGCGCCGCTGCGCGGCTCGCAATGACGAGGGGTGATAGGTTTTGTCACAGGCTTTTCCTTGTCCTTACAAGGTATCGCGCAAAACATCGGCTATTGCGTCGAGAGCAACATCCTTCTTTTCACCACTTTTGCGCACCTTCATTTCAACCTTCGCTTCTCCAAGACCGCGCTTGCCCACAACAACTTGAATGGGCCATCCGATTAAGTCGGCATCGTTGAACTTAACACCCGCCCGCTCATCGCGGTCATCAAGTGCCACCTCAAAGCCAAGCGCGGCAAAATCAGCGGCAAGTTTTTGAGCGGTTGAGAAAACTTCCCCTTCTTCCACATCAAGCGGAATGACGCACACGTGTGCTGGAGCAACCGAGATGGGCCAGATGATACCCTTGTCATCGTTGTATTGTTCCACGATTGCCGCCATGCTGCGTGTTACCCCCACACCATAACAACCCATGAGGAAATGCTGTTCGCTGCCATCTTCTGCACTAAAGGTCGCGCCCATCGATTTGGAATACTTGTCCCCCAACTGGAACACTTGGGAAACTTCGATGCCGCGCGCGCCTTCCAAAATAGAGCCGCACTGCGCACAAAGGTCTCCTTCCTTGACCACCGTGATATCTGCCCATTCGTCAACCGTAAAATCGACGTCTGATTTCGCGCCCACGTAGTGATGCCCCTCTTCGTTGGCACCCACCACCCAAGATTCGATTGTACGAAGGCTTTTTTCCGCAACAAGACGCGTGTTGGGGGGAAGGCCAACAGGCCCCATAGAACCTTTCGACAAGCCCGCAGCTTCTATTGCGTCATCGTTGAGAAGTTCAAAACCGTCAACCATGCGCCCTGCTTTGATGAGATTGAGCTCATGACTGCCAGGCACCAAAAACACGGTGAGTACGCCGTCGGTTCCCCTGCCTGCCATCGCTTTAACCGTGGAGGATTCAGGGGTATCCAGATGTTTCGCCAAATCGCTGATAGCGCCGATGCCAGGGGTCGCAATTTTTTCCAAGCCCTTCTGCGCCTGATATTCTTCGAGTTGAGCCGTGCCCTCACCTGCTTCAGTGTTGGCAGCATAACCGCAGCTACAATAGACGAGTTCTGCCTCACCCGCTTCTGCAAGCGCCATAAATTCACAACTGGTATTACCTCCAATTTGCCCCGAATCCGCTTCCACAGCACGCCAAGTAAGTCCCATGCGGTCACACATGCGCCCGTAGGCGGCGGACATGTCGTTGTAGGTTTCTTGCAGCGATGCTTGGTTCGGGTGAAAGCTATACGCATCTTTCATGATGAATTCCCGTCCGCGCAACAACCCGAAACGGGGGCGTATTTCGTCGCGGAATTTCACCTGTATTTGGTAGAGAGAAAGCGGGAGATCTTTATAGGAGCGCAGTTCGTTGCGCACGAGCGACGTGATGAGTTCTTCGTGGGTGGGGCCTAAGCAAAACCCGCGCCCGTGGCGGTCTTCAAGGCGCATGAGTTCAGGGCCGTAATCATCCCAGCGCCCACTTTCAAACCACAATTCCGCAGGCTGAAGTGCGGGCATCATGACCTCTTGGGCACCAATGCCGTCCATTTCTTCGCGTACAATGGTTTCAATCTTTGCTAAAACCTTTTTTCCCAACGGAAGAAACGTGTAGACACCTGAAGCGGCTTTGCGAATCATGCCTGAACGCATAAGCAAGCGGTGGCTCGCGATTTCTGCGTCAGCTGGATCTTCTTTGAGGGTGGGGGTATACAACTCGCTCATGCGTATGATGTTTTTTGCTGTGTCGTTGGTCATAGTTTTCCTATCTCATCCATCAAAGCACCTAAAATAGCGTCCTCGTCAACCTTGCGCAAGATTTCACCGTGTGCGAATATTGCGCCTGAGCCTGCCCCGCAGGCAACGCCGATGTCGGCATCAGCGGCTTCGCCTGGGCCATTCACCACGCAACCCATGACGGCAACCTTGAGCGGTTTTTGCAGGGTGCTTAAGTTTTGTTCTACTTGCTTGGCAATCGAAATCAAATCAACCTGACAACGCCCACAGGTGGGGCAACTGATAATTTCGGGGTAGCGGCGGCGCAAATCGAGTGCGGAAAGCAAGGTCCAGCACGCGCGGATTTCTTCAACGGGGTCGTCAGTTAAGGATATGCGCAAGGTGTCTCCGATGCCTTCTTCAAGCAAAATGCCTAAACCACTTGCAGACTTAATAACACCTTGAAACAGAGTTCCCGCTTCGGTGATACCAATATGAAGCGGCGTTTGAGGAATCTGGCGGGAAAGCACGCGGTAGGTGTTCACCGTTGTCATCACGTCATGGGCTTTCGCTGAAACCACCACATCGAAAAAGCCTTTTTCTTCGAAATAACGCACGTAATCTGCAGCAGAGCGAGCAAGTTTTTCAGCAAGGGTCAAATCAGTTCGCGCAGCAATGGCGGCGTCAAGAGAACCCGCATTAACCCCAATACGAATAGGGATACGCGCTTGGCGTGCTGCTTCGATAATGGCGTCAGTCTTTTCCAAACCGCCGACATTCCCAGGATTGATGCGCAGCTTTGCCGCACCGCGCTTGGCTGCTTGGATAGCGATTTCGGCGTCGAAATGCACGTCGGCAACAACGGGCAACGAAGAAGCCGTGCAAACCGCCTCAAAAGCATCGAGGCAATTTTTGCGCGGGATAGCCATACGCACGATTTCACAACCCGCCTGCGCTAGCTGTTCGATTTGAGCGAGATTCGCATCGACATCATCGGCAGGCACGGAAAGCATCGACTGGATAGCGCACGGCGCTCCGTTGCCGAGAGCAACCCCGCCCACCATGACTCGACGAGTTTTCTGGTTAGCGCGCTTCTCGGGATTCATAGCTGCGTTCGCAGGCGCTTTTGCGGGCGCTGCTTTTGCGGGCGCTTTTGTGGGCGCTTTTGCGGGCGCTTTTGCGGGCGCTTTTGTGGGCGCTTTTGCGGGCGCTACGTTCGCAGCTGCGCGCTTATCTGCATCGGCAAGCGTCATCATCCCCCACCTTCGCCCCACCAAAATCCGTCGAATATCCTTTGCACGTCTTGAAATATCAACACGACAAAAAGCCCGAGCAAAAGCAACAGCCCCGCCCCGACAAGGTAGTTCATTATCTTCATGGAAACGTGCTTGCGTGAGAATTTCTGGACTATTTCGATAATCAAACGCCCGCCATCAAGAGGGGGAATAGGCAAGAAGTTCATAATGCCCAGCGATATGGAAATCATCGCCATAAAGAACAAAAAGTTGATGAACCCCTGTTCCGCAGCGGTTTTTGACATAATTGCAATGCCAATGACCGAAGCCGAACCTGAAATCGTTTCTGCCGCCGTCGCAGGATTAAAAAGCCCCGCAACCGCTTGGACAACCATGCCGATAAGCGTAAAGCCCGCAACGATGGCGCGCCAAGGATTCACGGTAAAGTGTTCGATTTCCCCTGTTTGTGTGTTCATAAAATCGACACCGATGACCGAATAAATCAAGACGAATAACACGATGGCAAAAAGAAGGTTCAAGATGATGCCGCCCAAAAGCATAATCATCCGCTTCCAAAACGGCTTGCTGCGATATTGCTGCTTGTATTCGCTTTCAAACAGCGTACTTTCGTCCTCGACTTCGCGCACCTGGCCAAGATCGAAGCGCCCTTTGACCGCAGGCGTGCGATAGATGTTATAGGTATCCTTTTTCGCAGGACCGACCAGCGAGCCCCATTCGGTTAGTTCTTCGAGTGCGGCAAAAGCCTCTTCGTTGCTTATCAAAAGCCCGCGCGCGACATCTTCCATGTGCACCCTGCCCTGCCGATAGGCGAAAGCAAGCACCTTTTCCAAATGAGGGCTTTGCTCGCCTGGCTCCATGCCACAAATGCGCGCATAGCCGCCCAGAAGCGGTATCGCGGTGATGCCAAAACGCGTGCCTTTCCAGGTAAAACCAATGCTTGGACCAGGCAAACCCAGCATGAATTCCGTAACCCGCACGCCAAAAGCGCGCGCCGCAAAGAAATGCCCGCACTCGTGAACGAATACGAGAATCGTCAACACGATGGTTGCATAGAAAATTGTCAGAATAAAATCCATGTACACTCCTGCATATTTGGACGACCGCACAAAAACGGTGCGTGGGACGGTGCAAGAGGCGATGTGCACGGTGTCGCACGGGGTTCGCAAAGAGCCGAACGAGTGCCGAACAAGCCGCTGCGAGCAATACCTTCTTTCACCTGTGTGGTCGCAAAAATTCTTAGGTTCTTGAATTATAGAGCCTTATCCTTCCTTTTGTTGTGAAGGAATAGTGTTTTGGATGGGTTTAGCGCGCTCCAATTAGATAAAAGGCTGATTAGCTTGCTAGACTTTCCTGCAACAGAAAGATTGGAGGACTACCCATGCACGCAAAAAAGACTTTTTCTATTATTATCTTTATTCTGGCAGGAATCGTTTTGGCGATTGGCATTACGCAAATCGCCCTGCTCCTAGGCCCTTACATCACCATGCTTAGTGAAGCACGGACGCTGCAAGGAGCAACTAACGCACAAATCAACGAATATATCTTGCAACAACTGCTGCCCCAGGTTCTCACCTATGTTGTTGTTTCCTTTGGAGCAACGGCAATATTGGTGGCATGCGGACTCATTTCCTTGCAGATAAGCAACGGTTTTGGGCGCGCAAGCAGCGGTGCTGACGGCTCTGTCGATGTTGCTGTTGCTAAGCCTGCGGCGGCTCCTGTAGCAGCGCCGAGCGCAAGTTCTGCGGCAGCACCGAGCGCAAGCCAAGCTGCTAAACCTGCTGCAAAACCTGCTGCCGCTAAGCCTGCTGCAAAACCTGCGGCGAGCAGACCCGCGCGCGCAACAGCTGCTACCAAGACTGCTACCAAGACTGCCGCCGCGAGTGCCGCCACTAAAGCCACTGGGGCTGCCAAGACTGCTACTCAAGCAGGTAAAACGGCAACGAATACTGCTGCTCGGAAAACAGCAGCAGCTAAGACTGCTGCTACCCAAGCAGGACAAGCAGCGGGGAAAAAGGTTTCAGCAACGGCAAGCAACGCAGCCTCCAAAGCAACTTCAGCAGCAAAAACAGCAGCGAAGCCACGGAGCACCAAAAATACCTCGTCAAAATAAGACTGCGAGAACATAGGCAATGCACGCCACCACGAATACGCTTGGAACTTCGCCGCGCGACGATAAAACGGATGCCCCAATCGGGGCATCCGTTGATGCCCAGACCGAGGCTCAAACTGGGGCGCAAACAGGGGCGCAAACCGAGGCGCAAACTGGCGCTCAAATCATCATTCGCTCGCTCATAGCGCACGGTGTTGATGTCGTATTCGGCTATCCTGGTGGACAGGTGCTTGACATCTATGATGAGCTTTACCAACATGCCGACCAAATCAGACATGTTATCACCGCACACGAGCAAGGCGCTGCCCATGCGGCAGATGGCTACGCACGTGCCACGGGCAAAGTTGGTGTTGTTATCGCCACGTCAGGACCAGGCGCTACTAACTTAGTAACGGGTATCGCCACGGCTCACCTTGATTCTATTCCGTTGGTTGCCATTACGGGCAATGTCACCACAAAGCTGCTCGGGAAAGACAGTTTTCAAGAAACGGATATCTTTGGAATCACCATCCCTGTTACCAAGCACAACTACATCGTGAAAGACATCAAGGCCCTGCCGCACATTCTTGCAGAAGCGTTCGCCATCGCACAAAGCGGACGCCCAGGCCCTGTACTCATCGACGTTCCGCGCGACGTGCAAACAGCACGGTGTGAAAGCGCGATTGTGAAACCCTATACGCTTCACGCAGACACGCCTCCACAAGAACAAGACGGCCTTGCGCAAGACAGCACTTCTGTTGTGTCAAAAGAGGCTCTTGCGAAAAAGGCTCACGCGAAAGAAGTGCTCACAAAAGAAGCGCTCGCACGCGCAGTCGAGCTCATTACGGCAAGCGAGCGCCCCTATATCTATTGCGGCGGTGGCGTCCTTTCCGCAGCAGCAGGTTTAGAAGTCGCTCAGTTCGCCGAGCACATTGATGCAGTTATCGGATGCAGCATCATGGGTCTTACCGCTATTCCCGCTTCGCATCCGCGCAATCTTGGCATGACAGGAATGCACGGGCGCGAAGCATCCATTCGGGCGCAAGACAGCGCGGACTTAATCATCGCTATCGGAGCACGCTTCAGCGACAGGGCAACGGGCAACAAGGCGCACTATATTGCCGACAAGAAGTTCCTTCATCTTGATATCGACGCTGCTGAAATAGACAAAAATGTTTCTACGAGCGCTTCGCTTATCGGAGATATCGCGCCCCTTCTTCAAGCACTCACGGCAAAGCTTCAGCCGACGAAACGCGTGGCGTGGCAAGAAGAAATTGCCGCCATCGTTTTAGAAGCGAATGCTGAAGAGGCGCCCGATGACGCGCTTAGTGCCTCTGATGGACTGAGCACTGCCGATACCTTTGATGCTCCTCTTGATACTCCTCTTGATGCCAAAAGCATTATTCGAGCGGTGCGGAAACGCAGCGCGGACGACACGATTATCGTTACCGATGTGGGACAGCACCAAATGTGGGTTGCGCAAAACTATTCTTTTGAAAACCCTCGAACCTTCCTCACTTCGGGCGGTCTTGGAACCATGGGTTTTGGTATGGGTGCTGCGATTGGCGCTTGCTTGGGAAGCAGCCTTGCCAACAACACCGCGCCGCGAAAAACCGTTCTCTTCACAGGAGACGGCAGCTTTGGCATGAACCTCAATGAAATGGCAACCGCTGTTTCGCAAAGCCTTCCCCTGGTCATCATCATTATGAACAACGGGGTCTTGGGCATGGTGCGCCAGTGGCAGGCTCTGTTCTACGACGAGCGCTATTCTTCTACCACCCTTGACCGTACAACCGATTTCGTCGCCCTCGCTCGTGCTTTCGGAGCAGAGGGGTGCCGTGTGGAGAGTCGTGCAGAACTGGATACCGCGCTCGATACTGCGTTTGCGGCAAGCGGACCTTTTGTTGTTGACTGTGCCATCGAAAAAGATGAACAGGTATTCCCGATGATTCCTCCTGGGGGCACCATCGACAACATGTTGTTGGGTTAGCACACGGTTTTGAGAGCGTAATTTTGAGAGCGGTGAGCAAGGGAGCTTATATGTCTGACCATAAAATTATCATCGGAGCAATCGTGAACAACCAGTTCGGCGTGCTGATGCGCATAACCGAATTGTTCACCAAGCGTTGCTACAATATTGACAGCCTTGAGGTTGGGGTGACCGATGACCCTGCCTATTCGCGCATGACGATTGTGGCTACGGGAGACGCTTCGGTAGAAGAACAAATCATCAAGCAACTGTCAAAGCTCCACGACGTTCGCCATGCAGCGATTATTCCTACCGAACGTGCTTCGGTTCGTGAACATATGCTCATCAAGTTGAAAGTTGCCCCTAATACCAACGCCGCCCTGACCGCCATGATTAACGCGCGCGGGGCGAAGGTTATCGATTTTAGTGCCGAAACCATTACTGCCGAAGTTACGGGCGAAGTTGAAAGCAACGATGGTTTTATCGAGTGCGCACGCGAATTCGGCATCCTTGAGATATGTCGCGCAGGAGCACAGGCTCTTCATCGCGGCACCGAATGCCTTTAAAATGAGGCAATGACAAAGGCACCCGAAATCGGATGCCTTTGGTTAGTCTTTATTGATGCGCGTAAGAACTTATGCTTCAACGCTCATGGTCAGGAGCAGCAGCGAGTCATGCTTTTGTGCTTCGTCAACCAACTCTTTGGTAAGCTTCGTGCCTTTTGCGACCTTAAACAATCCGTCTTTGCTTTCGACGTTTTCAGATACGACTGAATTGATAAGGAAATCTTTCAAAACAGCGTCTTCGTCAATAGTCTCTACCACTACGGGAGCAGCGTCGATAACGACTTTTTCTTTCACGTCAGCAGCAGGTGCTGCGGGAGCTGCAACGGCTGCAGCTGGTACTTCAATGGCAGGTGCGGCGGCTTTGCTCGCGCCTTTCGAGAAAATTCTCGGTGAAGCTGCGGCAGAGGTCGTCTTTTTCTTTGCCTTGGTATTCTTGATTCCGTTACGGATTTCGTAAGCGGTTGATGCGCCGTCGTCGACAAAAACAAAGTCGGGGGCGAAGAACACGAAGGTGTCTGACGTAAAGGCAAGACGCTTTCCAAGGTTGATTTTGGTGACTTTACCATGGGTCGGGTCGTACTCAAAACCTTCAACAACACCAATGCGGTTACCGTTTTGAGAGAACACTTCAACACCAACGAGACGATACGCTTCGTCAATGACGCTCTTTGCTTCTCCATCAGATGCCGGGATAAAATCGTCACGACTTTGAACCGTCATGAAAGTGTCGCCTACCGCAAGCGACTTGTTGAACGGCAATACCAATGAGGCATTTGTCGTTGCACTGCCGACGATATAGTGAGACACTGCAAGTGTTTCACAATCGACGCAAAGCTCCTTGATTTTTCCAAGCCTCTTACGATCGTCAATCGAGACGATTTCACGACTTAGAATCGTTTCGTTGGTTTCCATGCTTTACCTTTCTCGCTTTTTATTGTTGCAACAATAAGACACTCTAAATTTCATTACTGCTATTGTATACGAATTTTTCCAACTGCTCACAAAAATCTTACTTTATTGCCGAAAGTTTAATTCGTTTTACCCTAATGCTGCCGCTGCGTCCGCGCCAACCTCGTACACATCAGTATACAGAAAAACTTGTTCTTCTTGTACACCATCTTTATAGTACACACGATAAGAATCAACTACATAAAACAAACTCTTCGGATCGGTTCCTGCCGCTGGCGGAGTTTGCCCGTCTAAAGATTCGCGTCTATCGGTAATCATTGACGTTGCAGAAATGGTAATGCCCTCTCCCAAAGACGCTCCGTACAAAGTTACCTGTACGGTTTGTCCCGTTGCCTCAGCGGCAATATATATCGAAGATTCGGAATTATTCTTAATCTTCAAATCTTGTTCCCCATACGCAATCGCCGCGTCAAGACCAACGGGTGCGTAATCGGTTATACGCGCATGTGCTTTGCGTTCAACGATTTCCATGTCGGCTTGCAAAGCAGCATTGTAAAGCGTGCTGGCAACCTGAGCAACCCCACCACCCCGCGCGTAGGCGGTACCGTTTCCTACAGTAACAAGCGCGACGCTGTAACTGCTATCGTTTTCAACATCGCCCACTATTTCGTTGAAAGAAAAGGTTTCCCCGGGCTGGATTTCTTGCCCGTTAATTGCTTCGGCAGCAAGGGTAAGGTTTTTGGTTCTGTCCTCGTCGGTGCTTTGCGAAGCGGTGCGGTATTCACTAATCATTACCATAGTATGGTCGGTAGGCGTGCTTGGTTCCCCGCCAGGAGGAATCGTTTCGCCTTGCTGAGGAAGCGGCCCTAGCTCTGTTGTTTGCTCAAGCGGTCTCCAAAGAAGGGGGTTTCCGAAAGCCATGCACGTCGAAATTGCGACGCTACAAATGAGGATAAAGGGCGTTACGAGTTTAGAAGTTTTTCCGTCACCCTGCTTCTTCGCGGGTGGTTGTGTTTTTGCGGGCGGTTGCGTTTTTGCGGGGGCTTGATTCCTTGCAACTCCCGAATTTTGCGCGGCTCCGCCATTCTTTACTGCGCCTTGATTCAAACCCTGATTCAAACCCTGCTGAATGTTGGGGTTCGTGCTAGGGTTCACGTTGGGGTTCACGTTGGGGTGAATATTAGGATGAATGTTGGACTGAGAACCACGCAGCGCGTCGCGACGAGGAGCCTGTCTGTTCCGTGCGGCGCTCATCATGCCATCCTTAGAATTGCGGCAAGTTTCATAAGCTCGACAGGGTTCAAGTTGTCAACGTCTTGGTAAAGCATTTCTGCAAGCCCAAGCGCTTCCTTGTTCATGTCAGCTTTGAGATAGCTTGAAATTGAATCAAACACTGCCTTGCGAGAAATCGATATATCGGGCGTGTGTTTGGCACTTTCGAAATAATATTTTGCGGCTTCGGCATGCGCGCCTTGTTCTTTGAACAATTCTGCAGCCATTTGATATTGTCCGAAAATTGACTGTTCGTCAGGAACGAATGCGGCAGCTGGCATGGCTGCGGGATACGTCGGCGGCGTTGCGGCAGCCGCGGCGGCTGCGGCGGCAGTCATATCTGCTGTGGGATAAGCTGGCGGCGCCACTGCGGGCATGCCAACGGGCATAGCGGGCATCGCGGGTGCTGCTGCCATGTCAACAACGGGCATTGTGGGTGCCACAGAAGCGACAGGCATGCCAACGGGCATAGCGGGCATAGCGGGTGCTGCTGCCATGGGTTGCGCTGCCATGTCGACGGCGGGCATACCAGCGGGCATAGCGGGTGCAGCGGTCGCCATCATATCAGCGGTCGCCATCATATCGGCCAGCATCATATCGGCTGCCCTATCAGCAGGCGCGGGCGCAACTTCGGCGGCGGGCGCAACTTCGGCAGCGGGCGCAGCAGGTGCCACAGCCCCAGGCACAGGTGCGGGAGGCTCGTACAAAGAACCCGATGAGTAAACAGGCTCAAGCCCGTAGATGTAGACTGGTTCTGTTTTGAATACCGATTCAGCCGCATGGGCAGGTTCTGATTTTTCTCCAAACACCGCTGCGGGAGCATAGGGAGATTCGTTGCCTGCCTTCGGCGAATAGATTGGCTCGGGCGAATAGACGGGGCTTTCCTCGAGCGGCACGTAGGCGTGCGCTGGTTCTTTGGTTCTCGGGGAACCAGAAGCGTAGGTAAGGTCGAGTTGTGCACCGTAATCAAAAGCAACTTCTGAATCACGACGAGTAACATCTTCGCGCGCAGCACGGGGAGCACCTGCGTCAAAGAGGGCTTCTTGTCCTGCCAAAGGAGCGTCCTCATACGCCGATTTCTTAGCTGCGTCGCTATACTGAGAAACTCTTTCCGCATAGCGCGAAGCTGCGTCGTTTTTGAAACCCGTTCCAAGGGGTTCGCTTGTTGGTTCGATTTCACCGAAGCGGGTAAACATCGGTTGTGTTGAATGTAAGTCGATTGCTTCAGGGGTGCTAAGGAAATCTTTTTCTGCTTCGAATGGTGTGCGGTCAAACTCAATGTAAGTCTCACCGTCAGGCCCGATTGCGGGGCGCTGGCGCTTGGCTTCGCCCAATGCATCAGCTGCCGACACCGCAGAAACAAGCGCGCCAATAGGCTGACCTGCGGCTGCATGACCTGCGGCTCCTGCGGCTGCTGCGCCCTTTGCAGCTGCTGCTGCGGCTGCTGCTGCAGCGGCTCCTGTTGCTGCGGCTCCTGCTGCAGCAGAACCTGCCAAAGCATGACCAGGCTTGGCGTGAGCCGCCCTGCCGACTTGCGGCACAGCACTTTCCACCAAAGCTTCGCCTGCTTTCGCAGCGCGTTGAGCCTTTTTGGCTGCCGCCTTCTTCTGTGCACGTTCGGATTTCGCCAATTTCTCTAAAATGGAAAGGGATGCAGAGTACACAATGATGGGCAGCAAAGCGCAAGCTGCCACGAATAAAAAGGTGTATTCAACTTGGCCTTGAATGATTACGAAAAAGAAGAATGCCAGCACTAAAAGGGCAAGCGCAGCGAAAGCAAAGATAGTCGCTTTGCTTTGCTTTTCGTTCTTGCAGAGCACATAACCCACAATGAGCCCAAACAAGACCACAAGAACCATGAGGCTGACTCCCAGCCAAGAATTCTGCACTTAGTGTCCCCTTCTGCTAAAACTTCGCAAAATTATAGCATTAAATCATCCGCGCCAACTTATAAGCAAACCTGCATACACAATGGCTATAAACACCTCAAGCCTTGATTATTGCAGGGAACTCCCCACGTAGGGTGTTTTGTCCTTCAGTAAAACGTCGTGCGCGCCACCTTCAACGATAGAAGTTGCGCTCACCGCCGTAAGTTTCGCCTTCGTTTGCAATTCGGGAAGCGTCAAAGCCCCGCAATTACACATGGTCGATCGTATCTTTGCAAGCGTCAACGCGACATTGTCTTTCAAACTTCCCGCATAGGGAACGTAAGAATCCACGCCTTCTTCAAACGTGAGCCCCGTTTTTTCGCCGCCGAGGTCATAGCGCTGCCAATTACGGGCACGCGCCGAACCTTCACCCCAGTATTCTTTCATATAATTGCCGTTGATGTTGACCTTATTGGTCGGGCTTTCGTCGAAACGTGCGAAATAGCGCCCCAACATCAAGAAATCCGCGCCCATCGCCAGCGCAAGCGTCATATGATGGTCATACACAATGCCGCCGTCTGAGCATACGGGGATGTAGATGCCTGTTTTTTCGAAGTATTCGTTGCGTGCTTTGGCAACTTCAATCAAGGCAGTTGCCTGTCCGCGCCCGATGCCTTTTTGCTCACGCGTGATGCAGATGGAGCCGCCGCCGATGCCAACTTTCACAAAAGCGGCGCCTGCTTTCGCAAGGAAGCGGAATCCTTCGGCGTCAACCACATTGCCCGCCCCCACTTTCACGCCGTCGCCGTACTGTTCGTGAATCCAGTTGAGCGTGTTTTCTTGCCACGCGGAATATCCTTCGGAACTGTCGATGCAGAAAATATCAGCGCCTGCTTCCACCAACGCGGGTACTCGTTCGGCGAAATCGCGCGTATTGATGCCAGCACCCACCATATAGCGTTTTTGGGAATCGAGCATCTCAAGCGGATTTGATTTGCGGGAATCGTAGTCTTTCCTGAAAACCATGTAGACCAGGTGGTCGTTTGCATCAACGATAGGCACCGAGTTCAGTTTGTTTTCCCAGATGATGTCGTTTGCCGCCTTGAGCGTGGTGTCAAGCGGCGCCACAATCAGCTTTTCGCGCGGCGTCATAAAATCGGCAACGCGTTCGTCTTGGTTCATGCGGGAAATGCGATAGTCGCGACTCGTTACGATGCCGAGTAGCTTGCCGTGAGCAGACCCGTCTTCGGTAACTGGCATAGTTGAATGCCCGTACTTTTCCTTGAGGGCAAGGACATCTGCCAAGGTCATATCGGGAGAAAGGTTCGCGTCGCTGTCCACAAAACCTGCTTTGTAGTTCTTGACGCGCGCAACCATGGCTGCTTGATTTTCGATTGATTGCGAGCCGAAGATGAAGGAAAGGCCTCCTTCGGTTGCAAGCGCAATGGCCATTCCGTCGTCTGAAACCGATTGCATGATGGCAGAGACCAACGGGGTGTTGAGAAACATTTCCGATTCGGCATCTTTATGATACCTGGCTAAGGGGGTTTTCAAGCTTACTTGAGAAGGAATGCACTCAGCTGATGAATATCCGGGAATCAAGAGATACTCGTTGAAAGTCCGCGATGGTTCATCACAATAAAACGCCATAAAATTTTCCCCTTTCGTTTTTTCGGAAACGCCTCAAGTAGTAACTGCTTATTGTACTACGCATTGCATAAAAAGGCTTGATAACCCTTATAGGCTTCATAAATATCCGCCTTTGATGCAACCTCCCAAGGAGAATGCATCGAAAGAACCGCAACGCCCGAATCGATGACATCCATGCCGTATTCAGCCGAAATATAGGCGATGGTTCCGCCGCCGCCTGCATCAACTTTTCCCAGTTCGGAGGTGTGATAGGCGATATTGCTCTCATCCATGATTGCACGTATCTTTGCGACGTATTCGGCAGACGCATCGTTGCTGCCACCCTTGCCTCGCCCACCTGTATACTTGTTGAATACAAGTCCTTTACCCAGATAGGCGGCATTTTTTGCCTCAAACACCGAAGCGTAGAGCGGGTCAAGCCCAGCAGACACGTCGGAAGAAAGCATGCTTGAAGCGGCAAGAGAGCGGCGCAGGGCGATGCCTGAATTTTCGCCCGCGAGTTCCATCACTTCAGCCATGGTGTTTTCGAAGAAGCGGGAAGCCATGCCCGTTGCGCCCACGCTGCCGATTTCTTCTTTGTCGACCAGGATGCATACCACAGTTTTCTTCGGCGCCGTTTGCGCAAGCTGGGCGCGCAATGACGGATAGGCACAAACGCGATCGTCTTGCCCGTAGCCGAGTACCAGACTTCGGTCGAAGCCGCAATCACGCGCCCGACCTGCGGGTACTACTTCGAGTTCTGCCGAAAGGAAGTCTTTTTCTTCAATGCCGTAGGTGTCGAAAAGGAGTTGCAGTAGTTTTGCTTTGACGGGTTCTTTTTTGGCGAGTTTCTTTATTGCTTCTTGCGGGGTTTCGGGGGTTTCGCTGTTGGTTTTGGTGGCGCTGTCGGAAGCGGCGTCAGCGGCGGCGTCAGCGGCGGCGGCGTCGTCGTCGCTTTTTTCGATGATGAGCGGTCTATTTCCCGCAAGCACGTCAAGGTTTTCACCTTCGACAACAAGTTTCGCTTTTTTGTCCATTTGTTCAGAAGCAAGATGGGGCAAAAGGTCGGTAACGCAAAAAACGGGGTCGTCCGCACTTTCCCCGACCACAATTTCTACATTTTCACCATTTTTCTTGCTGATAACTCCATGGATGGCAAGGGGTGTGGTGACCCATTGGTAGTGTTTGATGCCGCCGTAATAATGAGTGTCGAGAAAAGCGAAGTCGTTTGCTTCGTAGAGCGGGTTTTGCTTTATGTCGAGACGCGGGGAATCGATGTGCGCGCCCAAGATGTTGAGCCCTGATTCTAAGGGTTCGGTGCCAAGGTGCGCCAAGATAAGTGCCTTGCCTTGTGAGTGAGCCCAGACTTTGTCGCCTGCCTTCAGGCTTTGTTTTTTAGCAATAGCGTCTTGGAGATTGATGTATCCCTGCTCTTCAGCGCGTTGTATAGCAAATGCGGCGCATTCGCGCTCGGTCTTGCAGGCTGAAATAAATTCGATGTAATCTTGCGCAAAAGTTTCGAGAGCATCAAGGTCTTTTTCTTTGTAGCTTTTCCAAACGCTTTCGTATTCCATGGCTTCACCTTTCTCGTATATCTTGTGCCTTAAGGCCGCTTTATTGGTTTTTCAATCAAGCCGAAGGGCGCCTGAGTCAGTTTTTCCGTTGAAGTATAGCGGGTTTGGTGGGTCTTTTGTCGACTTTCTGACCGATTTTGCGTCCTTTTTGCCTCTCTTTATCTTACTAGACAGTAACCGAAAGATTACGGGAAAACAACTTTTGCCAATAATAAAAAATTTTTCTTGAAAAAATCTCAGCTTATAGTTATTATTTATTGGTAGAAATTCTCGATAAGAGCTTTTTCTACCCACTCTTATCCTGAAGGTCACCCACCACCACAATCCTGACCTTCGGGAAAACCTCATGAGGCGCCTTCGGGCGCCTCACTTTTCTCGCCCACGTGCGCTTGCTAAGCTACACTCCCTTGCTGCACGTTATTGCGCCCGCAATAAACACCGCACCAACCTGTACTTACTCGATACCACCTGGGCGGCGGGGTTAGATGGGTTCTATCCAAGCTTTTTCGACGGTGCCGTTTGCCAGGGCAATCTTTGCCACGCTGGGCTTTGAGTCTTGTCGGGGACGCGTCACCGACCCAGGACAGATAAGGTATTGCGCGGGATAGGCCTCTTTCCCCACAAGGAGCTTCGGAAAATGTGTGTGCCCATGAATACAGACCTGCGGAATAAGATTACCCGAACGAATTCCCAATTCAGCAGAAGAACCTATCCGTACATCGCGCGGATAGTGGGCAACCAAAAAACGTACCCCTTCGATAACAGGATTGATAATTAAGCGCACGTCATCGGGGTATTTATAGGCATCGTTGTTGCCCAGAACCGCATACACAGGCGCAACACCAGCAAGCGTGCGCAGTATCTGCGGGTCGCCGATATCGCCCGCGTGAATAATATGGTCGCAGTAAGATAGCGCGGCAAACGCCGCATCGGGAAGTCGTCCGTGGGTATCAGAAATTACACCGACCAGCGCTGTACCAGATTCCGTGCTCATCACTTTTCGCTCGCGCCCTCAATAGCTGCCAAAAGCTCCAACGCTTGGGCATAACCGCCCGAACCGTAACTCAAGCATTTCGATACGCGCGCGATGGTGGTTGCCGAAGCGCCCGTCACCTTTTCGATAGTGGTGTAGGGTTTGCCCGCCGACAGCATACGCGCCACTTCAAGGCGTTGAGAGATTTCTTTTATCTCGCGGATGGTGAACAAATCTTCAAATAACCGATAGAGATCGTCGGGGTTATCAGATTTTGCAAGCACCGAGATAAGATTTTCAACCTCACGAGTCCGCAGTTCATCCATCTATTTCCCCATTCTCATCAATCCGTAGTCAATCGCATCGACCAAGGCTTTCCACGATGCTTCAATGATGTTTTCCGAAACGCCTATCGTCCCCCACGTGCCCTGTTTATCCCGCGAAGTAATGACTACGCGGGTAACCGCATCGGTGCCCACATTTTCGTCCAAAATACGCACCTTGAAGTCGACTAATTCGATGTCGGCAACTTCAGGGTAAAACGCCGTAATTGCCATGCGCAAGGCGGTGTCGAGTGCCCCAACAGGGCCGATGCCCTCGCCTGTTGCCACGAAACGCTGCTCGCCTACGTGTATCTTAATGGTTGCTTCGCTCGCGGCTTCATTCGCGGCTTCACTCGCGGCTGCATTCGCAGCCTCGCTTGCGACTTCGCCAGCAGCCACACTTGCACTTTCGCAGTCATCCACGATAACGCGGAAACTTTCCAGCCTGAAATGCGGCTTAAAGCGCCCCAGCTGCGATTCAATCAAGATGGCAAGCGAGCCGTCGGCAACTTCATAGCTATAACCTTCGCCCTCGCGGCGCTTAATTTCATTGAGAATTCCTTGTATTTGCGGCTTGTTTTCATCCAGGTCAATGCCTAAACTTTTCGCCTTGGCAACAAGGGTCGCTTTACCTGCAAGTTCGCTCACCAACATGCGCGTGGTGTTTCCCACCGCTTCAGGAGCCACGTGTTCGTAGGCTTGCGGAAACCGCGCCGTGGCACTTGCATGCAAGCCACCCTTGTGGGCAAACGCCGAAGCACCCGTATAGGGGTGGTGCGTTGGCAAGGCTCTGTTGCAGATTTCTGCCACGAATTGCGAAACACTCGTAAGTTGCTTGAGGTTTTCTGCGCCCACACATTCATAGCCCATTTTCAGTTCAAGATTGGCGATTGTTGTCAGCAAATCGGTATTGCCAACCCGTTCACCAAAACCGTTGACCGTCCCTTGTATTTGGCTTGCACCTGCAACAACAGCCGTCAAGGTGTTGGCAACCGCGCAACCTGAATCGTTGTGACAGTGAATGCCAATCGTTTGGTTCGGGAAGGTCGCAACCACCTTGCTCACGACAGATTCAATCTCGAAAGGAAGTGCGCCCCCGTTTGTGTCGCACAAATCAATCGAATCAGCACCCGCCGCATGAGCGATGCGCAGGCACGCAAGCGCGTAGTTCGCGTTGTCTTTGTAGCCGTCGAAAAAATGTTCCGCGTCGAATATAACCTGAACACCCTTGGATTTTAAGAAGGTGATAGAATCCGCTATCATGCGCAGATTTTCTTCCAGATTTGTCTGCAATGCCTGAGTCACTTGCTTGTCCCAGGTTTTTCCCACAAGGGCAATGGTCTTTGCGCCACACTCCAGCAAGTCACGCAATCCTTCGTCATTTTCTGCTTTCACTTCTTTTTTGCAGGTAGAACCAAAGGCGGTAATGCGCGCATGTTTCAAGGGAAGTTTGGCTACCTCTTGAAAAAAGGCGGTGTCTTTCGGATTCGAAGCGGGGTATCCCCCTTCAATGTAGTCGATGCCGAAAGCGTCGAGCCGTTCAACAATGCGCAGCTTATCCTCAAGCGACAAGACTATACCTTCGCTTTGTTCGCCATCGCGCAGAGTTGAATCATATGTCAGAATCTTTTTTCCCACGATTCCTCGCATGCCCTCAATGCCCGCACCCTCGACACCTTCGCTGCCTTCGCTGCCTGTTAAATCTCGGTCAACCAATCCAGGTAATCCTCGACCTGCCCATAAGCAACTTTGAAGAAGCGCTCCTGTAAAGAACGCGTCACCGAACCAGGCTCGCCAGGCTTGCCAATCGGGCGTTCATCAATGCTGGCAACGGGTGTCACTTCGGCAGCCGTACCTGTGAAAAACACCTCGTCAGCAAAGTATAAGTCGGTGCGTGTCAGGCTTTCTTCGACTGAAGGAATATCCAAATCGCACGAAAGGCACAAAATCGTGTCGCGCGTGATACCCTCAAGCACGCCATCGGACAAAGGCGGCGTTGACAAAATGCCGTCGCGCACCACAAACAGGTTTTCGCCCGTGCCTTCGCAAACCAGACCCGCTTCATTGAGCAGGATGGCTTCGGCGTATCCGTGCGAGCGTGCTTCAAGTTTCGCGAGGATGGAATTCATGTACGATGCCGTTGATTTCATCGCAGGCGGCAAGGCGTTGACGGAGCGCTGGCGCCACGAGGAAACCCCGACATCCACGCCTTTTTCGAGCGCATCCGCACCCAAATAAGCATCCCAGGGCCAGACAGCGATGATGACATCAATCGGCGCATCGGTGGGGTCAACCCCCATTTGCCCATAACCGCGATACACCAGCGGGCGAATATAACAGGATTCCAGCTTGTTCTTCCTGATAAGTTCAACCGTTGCATCGCAGAGTTCTTCAACCGAATAGTCCAAGTCAATCGAGGCAATCTTGCAACTGCGATGGATGCGTTCCATATGCTCATGCAAGCGGAATACGTAGCTTTTCTTCGACTCGGGGTCTTGGTAGCAGCGAATCCCTTCGAATACCGCTGAACCGTAGTGCAGCGAATGGGTCAGTACGTGCGTGGTAGCTTCCTCCCACGCAACCATTTCGCCGTTTTTCCAGATATAGTCGACTGCGGTAAGTGCCATCGTTCGTCCCTTCTTTCTATCCTTGGTTGGTGCCATGCGCCTTTGCGTCAGCGCCCTTGCGTCAGCGCCCTTGTTTGGTTAGTGCGCCATTATCTCACACTCGTTCTCTTGCCCCTCTACGAGTAGAACAAGAGGTTGTTATACGTAGGCACCGGCCAATGCGAACGATCGGTAATAATTTCAAGCGCGTCAATCGCTGCGCGCAGTTCTTCCATCGCGGGAAGAGCTTCGTGCGCATAACGATTCGCCTTTTCTTGCTGGTCGACAATCCCCGCGATTTCGCGATGCAGCGTATCGAGTTTTTGCAGAGCCTCATCAGCGCTTTGTACCCCCTTCACCAGGTTGTTCAAAAGGGTTGTTTCCTGAGCCAATTCAGCATCGGGTAGCGCTTCTTTGATTGCGTTGATACTTTTTGCAAGTTTGCCTGCATAGGTGTTGATAGCGGGCAAGAAAGCACGCCTGGTCATACGCTTCATCACGCGACATTCAATGTTGAGCAGTTTGTTGTATTTTTCCAGCTTGACTTCATAGCGGCTGCGTATTTCAAGTTCGTTAAGCACGTTGAACTCTTCGAACAAATCGATGCTTTTCTGCTCGATGAAACACGGCAAGGCGTCCGCCGTGGTGCGGTAGTGCGAAAGTCCACGTCGCGCGGCTTCCGTTTCCCATTCTTCACCGTAACCATTGCCGTCGAAAATGATACGCTCATGGTCGGTAAGCGTCTTTTTCACGTAGTCGAGCGCCGCTTTTTCAAACGCTTCCCCACTTTTGCCGTCTAGGGTGTCGGCAAATTCTTTGAGGCTTTTTGCCATAGCGGTGTTGAGAACCGTGTTGGTGTCAGACAAATTCACGCCTGACCCTGGCATACGAAATTCGAACTTGTTGCCAGTAAAGGCGAAGGGACTCGTGCGATTGCGGTCGGTGTTATCCTTGCGAAAGCGCGGCAAAACCGCAACGCCCAAATCCATCGCGACCGCTTTGGCGTTCGTATAATCGGTGTCTGCAATGAGCGCGTCAACGACTCCGCCCAGTTCAGTACCGAGAAAGATTGAAATGATAGCGGGGGGCGCTTCGTCTGAACCAAGGCGATGGTCGTTTCCCGCAGACGCAACCGACATACGCAGCAAGTCTTGGTATTCGTCAACCGCTTGGATAACGCCCGTTAAAAACACCAAGAAACGCAGGTTGTCCATGGGCGTTGCGCCTGGGTCAAGTAAGTTGGTTTTACCCGCCGAAATCGACCAGTTGTTATGCTTGCCCGAACCGTTGATACCCCTGAAAGGTTTTTCGTGTTGCAGGCACACCAAGCCATAATGCGAAGCTAACAGCCGCATCTTTTCCATCGTGAGCAGATTTTCGTCAATCGCGCGATTGACGTTGGTGTAGATGGGCGCAAGTTCATGCTGAGCAGGCGCTACTTCGTTGTGCTTCGTTTTCGCGGGAATGCCTAACGCCCACAGTTCATCATCGAGTTCTTTCATGAATTCGTTGACGGTCGGGCGAATCGCACCAAAGTAGTGCTCTTCCAGTTCTTGCCCTTTACACGGCGCCGCGCCGAACAGGGTACGCCCCGTGAGCACTAAATCTTGTCTGCGCTCAAAATCCTTTTCGGAAATGAGGAAGTATTCTTGTTCGGAACCAACCATGGCGGTTACGGGAGTTTCGGATTCGCCAAAAAGCTTCAACACGCGTTTCGCCTGTTCTTCAAGCGCTTTCATGGAACGCAACAACGGTGTTTTCTTGTCGAGGGCTTCCCCCGTGTAGCTGCAAAACGCCGTGGGGATGCAAAGCACTTCATCCTTGATGAAAGCGAAGCTCGTGGGGTCCCACGCAGTGTAGCCGCGCGCTTCGAACGAGGCACGCAAGCCCCCCGACGGAAAACTCGAAGCGTCGGATTCGCCTTGGATAAGCTCTTTTCCCGAAAACGTCATTAAGGCGTTGCCGTCTTCTGTCGGGCTTAAGAAGCTGTCGTGTTTTTCGGAAGTCATACCTGAAAGAGGTTGGAACCAGTGGGTATGATGCGTGGCGCCCAGCTCAATCGCCCAATCCTTCATCGCTTTTGCCACCGCATTTGCCACGTCAAGGTCGAGCGGCTTGCCCTCTTTGATGGTCTTTTCAAGCAATTCATACGTTTTTGCAGGAATGCGTTCCTTCATTGAGTTTTCGCTAAAGACCAAGGTACCGTAATTTTTGGGAATATTCTCGGAAACCGTTGTCATGTGCTCTGCTCCTTTGCCGCCACGTCAAAGTGGTGTTTTCAATGCAATTTTGCTACCGTTGCTGTGGTTTGCGCCGCCGTTGCTGCTGCTTTTTTGCCGTCGATGCTGTTTTTTTTCCTTAACTTATTACCTTAACACAAGGTGACCCGCAGAAATGGCGGGTTTTCTCAAGCATCAGATAGTTTGCTCAGATTCAACTTCGCGTGCAAGCCCTTCTTCTGACGAATCTTCCGAAGAATAATCAATCCCGTTTTTTTCGTCGCGTTTTGCCTGCACAAAGAGGAACAAAAAGCCAATTATGCCAGCAAGCGCCGACGCGGCAAGGATGGCTAGCTTCGCCGTTGTCATCACTTCCGAATTGTAAAACGCAAGGTTCGCAACAAAAATCGCCATAGTGAACCCGACACCTCCCAAGATGCCAGCACCAAGCATATGTGTCCACGTAGTTCGAGAAGGAAGGTTCGCGATTTTGAATTTGGTTGCTATGAGGCTAAACAACATGATGCCCAAAGGCTTGCCTAACAGCAATCCGAAGAACACGCCGTAAAGCGCTGGGTCTGCCCAAACGTCGCCGAGCCCCCCTCCCACAAAACGCACGTCAGCATTCGTGAGCGCGAAAATCGGCAGGATAGCGAAATTTACCCACGGATACAAGCGGTGCTCAAGGCGGGTGGCGGGTGGAACAACTTGACGCGCAACGCGGCTCAGCGTTTTGACGGTTGTGAGATAGTCCTCTTGTCCCATGATGTGTTCGTTGGGATTAAAGATTTCTGCCGCGGTTTTCACCTTTTCATCTGACCAGTTTAAGAAACTTTTCAGATTAACCCGCGAGCCCGAAGGAATCGTGAACGCCAGTAAAACGCCTGCGATGGTCGCATGGATGCCCGACATAAAAACGCAGTACCACAAAACCACGCCCAAGAGCAGGTACGGAGCAAGCGAATAGACATGATTGCGGTTTAGGGCTACGAGAACAAGGACAATGACCACCGCAGCGATGACCCAGTTCGTTGACGGCGTGTGCCCATAGAAAATTGCGATGATGAGGATGGCGATAATATCGTCAGCCACTGCAAGGGTGGTGAGAAAAACACGCACACCAGTGGGAATCCGCTTCCCGAGAAGCGATATGATGCCCAGCGCGAAAGCGATGTCGGTTGCCGTCGGAACACCCCAACCGTGTGCCGTTTCGGGATTGCCTGCGTTGAACAGGGAATATATCATGATAGGGACAGCCACGCCCCCAATGGCGGCGAAAATAGAGAGAAAGGCTTGGCGAATGTTCGTCAGTTCGCCTACCGTCATTTCATACTTGATTTCAAGCCCCACCAGCAAAAAGAAGATTGCCATAAAGATGTCATTGACGATATGGGAAAGCGACATTTCTGCTGTGTTGGTGCCGACCGCAAAGCCAATTTCAGTATGCCAAAACGCCCGAAAGGGCTCGTAGAGGCTGCTATTCGCCACTATCAAGGCACCGATGGCAGCAACGAGCATGACGCCCGCCGCCCGCGTTGATGAACCCGTGAAGCGGACGAACTTCTGGTAGCGAGCCTGGCGCCCCTCCACCTCCTTGATGAAAGGAGATCCTTGTGGTGTTTCGCGGTAAGCCATATGATCCCTAGGTCTGTAATGAGGTCATTAAGTCGATTCCACAATCTGGGTATATTTTACCTCTTTTTCCATTTTTTCAGGTCAGTTTTGTGCATGCGCATCACAAAATGACGATTTTGCGCTATCCTTTACTCATCAGCTTGACGAAAGGGGTCAGCTCTGAGGTTGTTCTCAAATGAACAGACAAGAGATTTTGTTACAACCTAGGATACCTCGTCAGAGCTGTTTTTTTATCCGCCACGATTGTAAGGGGATGATGCTATGAGCATTATTGTCACTGGACGAAGGATGCCCGTAACCGATGCGCTGCGTGAATACGCGGAAGAAAAAATCGGACATTCCATGAAAGTGATGGACGTCCATCCACTCGATGCAGAAATTGTACTTCTTGTTGAAAAGAATCCCGCAAATCCCAATCCTGCTGTTTGTGAAGTAACCTTGCGCACCAAGGGGCACATCATTCGTGTTGAAGAAAGCGAAGAAGACATGTATGCCGCCATCGACGTGGCTGCCGCAAAGGTCGTTCGCCAACTGAGAAAATATAAGACCCGCGTTATCGACCGCAAAATTCGCGCTTCTGTTGAACTTGCGGGCGCACAGCCGAAGGTCGCTGACGAAACCGACCTTGATGAACTTATGGAAGAGCTCGCCCGTGACGAGGAAATTCTTCGCATTAAGGAAATCGAATTTGTTCCTATGACCGAAGAGGAAGCCCTTATTCATATCGATTTGCTCGGGCATGATTTCTTTGCCTATACCGACCGCGACACCAACTTGGTCAATGTTTTGTATCGCCGCGATGGGGGCGGGTACGGATTGCTCAAACAAAGTGATTAAAAAAGGGCGCTTCGGCGCCCTTTTTGCACGCTCGTCATTACGCGAAGTCCACAAGCTTATAAGCCGTGAAGGTTGACCTCTTTGAGCTGCTTGACGCTTATCGCGTCAGGCGCACCCGTCATCGGACAAGAACCCGAACTCGTCTTGGGAAACGCGATCACGTCGCGAATCGAATCCTTGCGTGCAAGCAACATAACCAGACGGTCAAGACCGAGCGCAATACCTCCGTGGGGCGGCGCACCTAAACTCAAGGCTTCCATGAGGTAACCAAACTTTTCGTCAATTTGTTCATCGGTCAAGCCAATGCGCTGCAACACGCGACGCTGCAGGTCAGGTTCGTGAATACGAATCGTGCCGCCGCCAATTTCAAAGCCGTCCATAATCAGGTCATACGAATAGCTTCCGCATTCCAAGGGAGCACTTTCGATTCTGTCAACATCTTCATCAGGCATCCGCGTAAAGGGATGATGTTCGGCGGCGTAGCGTTTTTCGGCTTCGTCGTACTTGAACATCGGGAAGTTCACGACCCAAAGCAGCGCATGACCTGCACGTTTGACATCAAGCGCATCTGCCATATGAAGGCGCAGAGCCGAAAGTACGGCGCTTGCCACTTCGTAGGTGTCGGCGGCAAATAAGATAAGGTCGCCTGGTGCGGCATCAACGGCAGTTTTTAAGGCAGCGAATTCTTCGTCGCTAAAGAACTTAATGATGGGACTTTTTTCCTGACCATCGCTTGTAAATGCAATCCATGCCATACCCTTGGCACCATTTTCAGCAGCGATATCGGCAAGTTTTTCGACTTCGCCGCGGCTCCAATCACCCGCGCCGCGCGCGTTAATCGCTTTGACGGTGCCGCCCGATTGCGCAACCGCGGAAAACACCTTGAAGCCGCAGTCTTTCACGACATCGGTGAGGTCCACCAATTCCATGCCGAAGCGGGTGTCGGGGCGGTCGTTGCCGAAACGGTTCATGGATTCGCTATATTCCATGCGCGGCAAGGGGAAGGTGTGTTTTGCCCCCACGGCAGCAAAAACCTCTGCCATGGCATCTTCCATGAGCGCCATAACATCGTCTTGCTCGACGAAACTCATCTCAATGTCTACCTGCGTAAATTCGGGCTGGCGGTCGGCGCGCAAATCTTCGTCGCGAAAACAGCGCGCAATTTGGTAGTAGCGCTCAAGTCCCGCAACCATGAGCATCTGCTTTAAGAGCTGCGGCGATTGCGGCAGGGCATAAAACTTGCCTGGGTTTGGACGCGAAGGAACAATGTAGTCGCGTGCCCCTTCGGGCGTTGATTTTGTCAGAATAGGCGTTTCGATTTCTAAGAAGCCGCGACTGTTTAAGGAAGAGCGCATGGCTTGAGCAACCGTATGGCGCAGCATAAGGTTTTCCATCATTTCGGGACGGCGGATATCGAGATAACGCCACTTCATACGCGTGATTTCATCAGTTTCGATGCCGTCTTCAATAGAAAACGGTGGGGTCACGCTTGCGTTGAGCACCGTAAGGGCGCTTGCAACCACTTCGATTTCACCAGTTTCCATGTTCGGGTTGATGGCATCTGCCATGCGGGCGCGAACCGTACCGCGCACCTCGACAACCCATTCACGACCAAGGTGTTCTGCCTGAGAAAAATCGTCAGCGCTCACACAATCAGGGTCGATAACGCACTGGGTGTAACCCGCGCGGTCACGCACGTCAAGGAAAATCAAGCCGCCGTGGTCGCGGTTGTGCCACACCCATCCGTTGAGCACCACTTCGGCATCAACGTCTGCCGCGCGTAGCTGCCCACAGGTGTGGGTGTGCGAACAATATTCGTTTATGAAATCGGTTTTTTGTCCTGCCATATACTGTCGTATCTCCTTATATTCTTAATTACTTCTTCTTTACTATCAGCTTGCAGAATTTCCGCTAAATCGAGCAGTTCTTCTGCGTGGGTTTCCATATTGCGCACTTTGACCTTGCCTGATTGTACTTCGTCGGGTCCCAGAATAAAGACCAGCGTTGCCTTTAGTTTATCGGCAAGCTTGAACTGGCTTTTTAAGCTGCGGTTTTGATGATCCATTTCGCAATTTAAGCCCGCATCGCGCAAAGCTTGTAAGAGAGAGAAAGCCACACCTTGCACCGTGGTGTCAACGCAGGCAATAAAGGCATCGCAAACACAGGCGGGCGGAAATTCGAAGCCCGTTGCCTGCAACGCAAGCACGCAGCGTTCGTAGCCGAGCGCGAAACCCAGCCCCGAAGTCGGCCGTCCGCCCACTTCTTCAGCCAACTTGTCGTAGCGCCCTCCGCCACCGATGGCGTTTTGGGAGCCAAGCCCTTCGCTCACCTGCACTTCGAACACCGTTCGCGTATAGTAATCGAGCCCGCGCACCAGTCGCGATTCTTGCGTATAGGTTATTTCCGAAGCATCGAGATAGGATTTCACCTGTTCATGGTGTTCTTTGCAGGATGCGCACAAGCAATCCGTCATTTTTGGAGCGTTTTCCATCGCGGTCGCGCACGCAGGATTTTTGCAATCGAAGGCACGCAGCGGGTTCGTTTCAGCGCGGCGCAGACATTCATCGCAGAGGTGCGCGGCGTTGTCTTTGAGGTAGCTATACAGTTTTTCTCGATAGAGGGGGCGACATTCATCGCAGCCAAGCGAATTGATTAACAGGTGCGTCAGCGCAGTCGGGATGCCGATTGCTTCGAAGAAACGCATGAGCATGATGATGACCTCAGCATCCACGCTGGGAGCCTCTGCGCCCAAACATTCGACACCAATTTGATTGAATTGACGCTGTCTGCCTTTTTGAGGACGTTCGGCGCGAAACATTTGCCCTGCATACATAAGCTTTGTGGGAGGAGCGCCCTGAGGCACTAAATCGTGTTGCACCACCGCGCGAACCACGCCCGCCGTTCCTTCGGGGCGCAAACTCAAGCGGCTTTTCGACTTGACCGGGTCTCCTGCGATAAGTTTTTTAAGGTTTTCGCCTGAAAGGGTCTGAAACATTTCTTTCGCCACCACGTCGGTCGCTTCGCCGATTCCACGCACGAAAAGTTCCGTTTGCTCGAAAATGGGCGTGTCGATAAGGGCGTATCCGTAGCGAGCGAATATGTCGGCTGCAATGCGTTTGAAATCTTCCCAGTATTGCGCCTCACCAGGAAGAAGGTCTTTGGTGCCCTCAGGGGCTTGTATTGCCATGTGTTCCCTCTTCGGTTCAGCTTAGTTTGACGAACGATGTTTTGTTGACCACGGCATTAGGGATGATGACCTCTTCGTTGTTTTCATTTTGAAGGGTAACGTGGCGCCATGTGATGTCGGTTACGGTGCCTTCGTCGGCACCGACTCTTATCTTGTCGCCTGGTTGGACGAGTTTTGTCAGGCTGACCTGCAAGCCCCCGACCAAATTCGCAATGGTGTCTTGCAGCCCCAGAGAAAGGGCAATGCCGCCGACTCCCAGTGCTGCGATTATCGCGCTTGCGTTCACGCCGAAGCACGAATCCAGGATAATGCTCAAGCCGACAATCCACACCACTGCACGAGCGATATTGACGAAAATCGAACTTGAGGATAAAAGACTGTCCTCGCGCATCAAAACACGCTTGAGGAATTTGGTGACCAAGACAGAAACAAGAGCAGTAGCTGCAATGATGGCGATGACTGTTATCGCTGTTATCACCCAGTCGCTCTGGAAAAAGGTTTTTGCTTGTTCAAGGTCTGTCTGCATGTTTTTATTATACCAAAGAAATATTGCGCGGCGCTGCATTACAAAAATCACACGTTGTTGGTTGGATTGCGCGCGGTATGGCGGACATCCTCTAAGAAAGCAAGGGTTCGATGTAGGCGAGAAAGCGAGCAACGTCTTTGCTTTCGGAAACCTACAAAGGCATTCATAATACCAATGCTCACCTGTACGGCGGTGTCGTTTTTCAGCAGTCCCGAAAGCATACCTATTCCTTGTTCGGTATATACGTAGGGAAGGTATCTTCGTCCTCCATATTGTTCAGAACTTGAGGTCGCAATTTGCGACCTCAAGTTTGATGCAGGAAGAACTAGAGCGAACATTGTCAAAACCAAAAATCATACGAATTTAATCTGCATCTCTTTCCCAAGTCCTTGCGCAAGCGCCGCGAGCGTATCGAGGGTTGGAGTGCAAACCCCTCGTTCCAGCCTACTGATATTCGGCTGTCTGATACCAGTTCGACGAGCAAGTTCACTTTGGCTCATACCCATTTCCGAGCGTGCTTCAACCAAAAGTTTCATAATTTCGTATTCGGGTTTTGACCGCTCCCATTCCTCACTGAACTCAGGATTTTTTAGTTGTTCTTCTAGAAACCTATCAAGGTCATCCATCAATGCCTCCGCTCATAATCTGTTTTGTATCGTCGCGCACGCTTCAGTTCTTCCGAAGGTGCTTTTTGCATCTTCTTAACAAAGCCGTTTGTGAGCACGATTTTTGCTCCAACAAAAAAGAAATAGAAGATTCTTGCATCATCACTACCGTGTTTAATTCTTAACTCAAAGAGCCCATCGCCAACTGCCTTTGAAAAAGGTTCTCTTAGTAAGTTTCCCTTTTCTCGCAGAAGCATTAATTCATGTATTGCCTTTGTCCTCATTTTACTTTCGAGGTTAATCATGAACTCTTCTGTTGGTTTTTTGCCCTCCTCGGTTTCATAAAACTCTAAGTGAAACATTGTTGCTCCTATATCATTTTTGATATGACCATTTTATATCACGAAAGCTATAAGTCAAGTCTTGCAGGCTGAAAGTTCTTCGATAAATCCTTTAACCTCTTTATGTATTATTTGAACTATTGTCCGTGGCAACCACTCCTTCCAATAACGGATAGTTTGCTGTGAGCAGAAAAGCAGGCTGCTCACAAGGTCTTGTTGAATGTGTGGGATATACTCAGGGCGCATGACTGCCCCGACATTGACTGAGTTTATGGTAGCACAACTTTGTTCAAAAAGCAAACATTTGTTTGTGTATAGATTGTCATTGCGGACTTTGGCCCGCAATCTTTGCCTTGCAACTGCAGGAGAGTGTCCCTTCACGGTCGCTGGAGAAGGAGAGAAAATCCACCCCTTCTCGTCGTGAGAAGGGGTGGTTTATTTACATACCGCTTTTTATCTACCGCTTTTTATCTAGCTAGCAGATGGTACTTCTTTTTTCTTTCTCAAGAACACGAGAACAGCCAGACCCATGAGAGCTGCACCAATGATGGTGAACAGAATGGTGCCGATGCCACCAGTTGAAGGAGGCGCCCAACCTTTATTGTTCGCGATTTGTACAGCACCATCTGCAGAAGCGCTCCAGCTTGTCTTGCTGATTTCAAAGGGCGCTGGGTCCCGCATGAGGTTGTATACCGTACCGTCAACAATGGGAGCCTTGATCTCTACTAAGTAGTAGGTTCCAGCTGCCAGACCCTTGATTTCGAATCTGCCTTGGGCGTCTGACACCATAACGATGTCTTGTCCAACAGTTGGGGAAGCAAAGCTACCAGCTGAATTGGCATAGATGAGATCGGCGTTCCACGTGATGAAATCAGTTCCCGCAGCATTCGTAGCAATCTTGAATTCAGCACCAGGAAGCTTGACATCAGGTCTCCAGCGCTCAATCTTAACGAACTTCACGCCACCAGTCCAAACCCCTGGAGTATCAGGCGGCTTAGTGGTTCCCATAGCGCCATGACCGTTGTCAAAGTTGAGGTCAACGTTGTTCTTGGCAAGTTCGCCCCCTACTATAGCCGTGCCATTAAGCATGGTGTCATAGGTGACGGTAAGTGTTTCGCCCTCATAGACTACCAAGGCACTCGGAATGAAGTTAATGATTAAAGCTTGACCTGAAGTGCTTGAGGTATACGCTGATGAAGGAACGATGGATCCACCAGCAATAACAGCAACGTTACCATTACCGACCCATAAAAGTTGAGAATCCAAAGTGTCGACTATTTGGTACGTGTTATATTCGGCGATGTCCCTAGGAACAGGAATGGCTACGGTCCAGCTTATCACATCACCAATACTGTGGCTTGCTTCTTTAGCGTCGGTTCCGCTTAATGCTTTATTGGGATACGGAATTTTTGCAATATCCAACCAGATAAGGTCATTGTTACCATCGGTACCAGGCTCAAAACCAGAGTTCGGGTTGCCTTTTCCGTCTTCATCCCAGATGATTTGCCCGTTTTCAACTGAGAAGTAGATAGGACGATTGTCAACGAGATAGCCATCAGGAACAACAGTGTTCACCAAGCGATAGTCGCCTTCAGGAAGATCTTCAATGGTTGCAAAACCATTGGGAAGCATAAAATCCTCGATGTGGTTGCCATCTTTATCCTGAAGTTCGAATTGGGTTCCGCCAAGCCTTACTTCGGGATAGGGGCCGCCTTCAAGGGTGGTGCGGGTTTCGACATCGAGACCAGGGGTAGCCAGCACGTTTTTGGGATAAGCGTGCAGAGCGTTTGCGCCAGTTCCAAAGTAAGCAGTTCTATCAGGCTTCATAGCAGGAAGCTCGAGCAGGAAGGGAACGCCAACGCCTTCAGCAACGCTGATGGATGGGTTAGACATTTCCGCGAAGATGTACTTCCCTTCAGCCATGTTTGCCACAGTTACCGTACCTTGAGCATTGGTTGCGCCCGTTGTTTGAGGGTTCGACAAAACGCTCGGGTTCGCTGCAGCATATGCTTCAACTTCTGCCAGAGTGCTTAATCCAGCAAGTACGCCCTTCTGAGCATCAGTCACACTGTCCGAAACAGTCCAATACTTGAAAATAATTCCCGGCATGG
Source organism: Eggerthellaceae bacterium (assembly GCA_009782615.1). Lineage (GTDB taxonomy): Bacteria > Actinomycetota > Coriobacteriia > Coriobacteriales > Eggerthellaceae > WRIS01. Next base: position 38,751 of record WRIS01000007.1, read on the forward strand.
GAATTCCTGGGGCAGAAGTCAGTTCGGTTCCGTCATGGGGTAGTGCCGTTGTTCCTGAGGACACTTGCCTCTTGTGAATAACAACGTCAGTTGCGATTGGGTCTGCAGCAAACGCGGTTCCAGGGAGAAGTCCCACAATCAGCGCGAGTGAAAATACCGCAGCAAGCAGTTTTTTCGTTTGCGCTTTACGCGTTTCCCTTCTTCTTTGCACCTCTAGTCTTTTCATTACGTTCTCACTTTCTCGCTTTTCGTGCTTATTTTCGGTGAACAGAGAAGCATCTCTTGTCCACATACACCCTGCTAACCATCTAAAACCCATCAACCTGCCTATCAATGACTAGGTTGCTTCGTCGTTTCACTCCTCGCAATGACAGGCGGGATACGATACCGTCCCCTGTCCAGCTCCGCACATCTAAGATTGCGGGTCGAGCCCGCAATGACGTGGGTCAGAACAACGTGATAAAGCCCCACCTTTTCTTAGTATACAAAACTAGAGAAGGCAAGGCTTATTGTCTAATAGCAATGACGGGGACCCTGTCCACTAGTTTGTGGCGGGGGGGGCCCAGGACTCGTCGAGGACGCGTTCGCCCGTAACAATTACCCTTTGCAACCTTGACGGCGTGCAGGTGTAAAGCGTCACCAAATCCCTGCCTTTTACGATGCGCAAATCGGAATCGTCTTCGGGGTCAATCACCTTCAGCGAGATAACCTTATAGGTAAGCAGCTGTTCCTTTGACCTGATATAGAACAAGTCGCCCTCGGATAGCTGGTCGATATGGGTAAACCATTCGTTAGTCACCCTTCCGTGATGACCTGCCAAAACACTGTGAGTGTCTACCCCGCCAACGGGCAGCGAGGTTCCTTCGACATGAGCGATGCCGCGTTCAAGGTTTTCAACCGTAGGGCCGGTATAGATAGGAAGCTCAAGCCCCAGCTTGGGAATATTGATGCTCCCGAAGATGTTTTCGTCCAAGAAATCAATCGTTGGTTTGCCGTCAACCTTTGCGCCATTAGCCCCATTAGCGCCGCCTGTGCCGTTTGGCCCTTCGAGGTCGTCCGCAAAATATGCTTGAACCAGCTGGGTAGCATGTATATTGTTGATGTATTGAGCAATATGCGGATACATCATTATTGAAAGTCCTATAAAGAACAAAAATACGCTGAAAATTTTTCTTACTCTGGTACTACGATCCATCAGTTTTCCCTCGTTTTCTTTGCCTGCGATAAGCCAGTATACCCAAAATTATGAAAATAATCAGTACCGCAAGCGTTCCTACAATAGTCAACACGAAATTTCTTTGAACAGGCGTTAGGTTCGCCAGGAAATTAAAGCCCTGCGCATCTTGTGCCGCTTGTTCGAGCTGCCCCGTATAAGGAATTCTTTCGCCCGTCACCAAGAGACGGTGGCTGTTAATCATATAGGGGTAGCAAGTCAGCAGCGTGGCTAAATCCTTACCCTTAACAATACCCATACCTGCAACTTCGTGGGGTTCAACCACCTGAATTTCCACTACGCGATAGGCGAGAATTTCTGCAAAGTTCCTGATGAAGAATTCATCCCCCACCTCAAGCTTAGTGATGTCGGTGAACAGGCGCGATGTCGGCAATCCGTTGTGTCCCGTCAAAACCGTGTGAGTTGATTCTCCGCCAACAGGCAGCGAAGACCCTTCGAGCCAGCCTGAGCCACGTTTGAGTACGGCATCGGAGGTGCCCTCATAGATGGGCAGGGCAATGCCCACCTTAGGCACTTCCAGATAGCCCATAATGTCGCCGATTTTCAAATAGCTATACGTCGGGTTCTCACCAAAGCGGGGATCCTTAAAGGGGTCGTTCAAATGTGTTTGATGCCCCACCAATGACGCGTTATAGGCGCGCGCTTCTTCAAGACTAATGTCTTTTTGTTCTTCTGAAAGTTCTTTGACGGCATCGTTATAGGTGGTGATAAGAACTGTTTGGGAGCGTTCATTGAGAACAGCAGAAACCGTGGGGTACAAGAAAATACTTGCACCTATGCTAAATATTATCGCCGCAAGCGCATATTTTGCTAGGTACGTCTGAAAGACTTTTTCCTTAACAACACCGCCACTAGCAGCAGGAATGACCGTAGCAGAATTATCGGCGCCGTCATTGCTGGCAGCACTCTTGCTACCACCCTTGCTTTTTCTCATAATTTTCTCCCGAGACTTTGGTTTGGAAAACCTTAGTCGTTATTTTTAAGTCTATTTTTCTTTTTCATGCGTTTTCTTGTGAACAAGATGAGCAACCAGGCAATAAATGCTGATATTCCTCCCACAAGAAAGTATTCCCAGTACTTTTGGAAGAGAGAGATGTGACCATCTATATCGCCCTCAAAAGCAGTGGGGTCATAATCGATGCGATGCCCCGTTACCAACAAACGATGGCTGTTAATCATGTAGGGCTCACACGTTACCAGGGTACATAAATCCCTGCCTTTTTGAATTTGTAAAAACTCCACTTCGGTTGGGAGTATTATCATGCTTGATTCAACTTCGTAGGCAAGGGTAGTATCAAGCGAGTGCACTAAAAACACGTCGCCTTTTTCAAGGAGGTTTAAATCTCTGAAAAGGCGTGAGGTTGGCAAACCTCGATGCGCCAGCAAAACACTGTGCGTGTTTTCACCGCCTACGGGCAAGGAACTGCGTTCCAGGTGCCCGACACCGCGGTTTAAGACGGCATCACTGGTACCTTTGTATAAGGGAAGTTCAACATCAATCTTGGGAATTGTCACATAACCTAAGGTTTCTGAGCCAACTATATATACGTTTTCATAGTCAACCCCCGATAACAATTCTTGTTCTTCTTCGGTTATCGGGTCGGTTACGTTGCCCTCTAAACGTTCGACGAATTGGTTGTAGACTTCAGCTTCTTCCAGCATTTTAGCTATATCAACTTCGTTGTGCTTGTCAAGTTCTGTTTTGTAGCTGGAAATGATTCTTGTTTGTGTTTGGCTGTTGATGAGTTCCATCATCAAAGGGTAGGAAAAAGCAACAGCCCCCGCCACAAAGACGAGGGCGTAAACATATTTACTTAAAGCGAGACGCTTTATTGTTGCCGCTAATTTCACGTAAAACTTACACTACTCTTTTCAAACTTTTTAGACACCACCCCTCCTCATTATGAGAAGGGGTGGTCTATTAACCTACAGCTTTTTATCTAGCTAGCAGATGGTACTTCTTTTTTCTTTCTGAAGAACATGAGAACAGCAAGACCCATGAGCGTTGCACCAATGAGGGTGAACAGGATGGTTCCGATGCCGCCTGTTGGAGGAGGCGTCCAACCCTTGTTGTTCACGATTTGTACAGCGCCGTCTGCAGAAGCGCTATAGCTATCCTTGGTAACATCAAAGGCTGCCGGGTCACGCATGAGGTTGTATACCGAACCCTCAACGATGGGAGCCTTGGTCTCTACTAAGTAGTAGGTTCCGCCTGCAAGACCTTTGATTTCAAAGAGGCCGTTGGCATCTGACACCATAACGATGTCTTGTCCAGCAACCGGTGATACGAAGGTACCCGTGGTGTTAGCAGCGATAAGGGTAGCGTTCCACTTAACGAAGTCGGTTCCCGCAGCATTCGTAGCGATCTTGAATTCAGCGCCAGGAAGCTTAACGTTGGGGTCTTTGCCGTCAACTTTAACGAACTTCACGCCACCAGTCCAAACCGCCGGAGGATCTTCCGGTTCGGTGGTTCCCGTAGCGCCATGACCATTGTCGAAGTTAAGCGTAACGTTGTTCTTGGCAAGTTCACCCATTACAGCATTTTCATTGATAATGGTGTCATAGGTGATGGTGAGGGTTTTGCCCTCATAGGCTACCAAAGCACTCGGAACAAAGTTGATGGTCAGCGCTTGACCTGAAACGCTTGAGGTATACGCTGACGGAGGAACGATGCTTCCGCCATCCATAACAGCAACGTTGCCATTGCCTACCCATGAAAGTTGAGCATCCAAGGTGTCAATGATTTGATACTTGGTGTAGTCGCCGATTTCCCTGGGAACAGGAATGGTTACGGTCCACGTTACCACATCACCAATGTTGTAAGTAGCTTCTTTAGCACCATTGTCTACGGTTTTGTCAGGCTTCGGAATTTCAGCAAGATCCAACCAGATAAGGTCATTGCTGCCGTCGGTTCCAGGCTCAAAACCAGAGTTCGGGTTGCCTTTTCCATCTTCGTCCCAGATGATTTGTCCGTTTTCAACCTTGAAGTTGATTGGACGATCGTCTTTGAGATAGCCGTCAGGAGCAACGGTGTTTACCAGTTTGTATTCGCCTTCAGGAAGATCTTCCAGGGTTGCGAAACCGTTGGGAAGCATATAGTCATCGATGGGGTCGCCATCTTTGTTCTGAAGTTGGAAGGTGGTTCCGCCGAGCCTAGTTTGGGGGCCGCCTTCAGGGGTGGTACGGGTTTCAACATCGAGACCAGGGGTAGCCAGCACGTTTTTGGGATAAGCGTGCAGAGCGTTTGCGCCAGTTCCGAAGTAAGCAGTTCCGTCAGGCTTCATAGCAGGAAGCTCGAGCAGGAAGGGGATGCCAACGCCTTCAGCAACGCTGATGCCTGGGTTGGCCAATTCCGCGAAGATATACTTACCTTCAGCCATGTTTGCCACAGTTACCATACCTTGAGCATTGGTTGCCCCTGTTGTTTGGGGGTTCGACAGAACGCTCGGGTTCGCTGCAGCATAGTCTTCAACGTCTTTCAGAGTGCTAAACCCAGCAAGCACACCCTTTTGAGCATCGGTGATGCTGTCTGAAACACTCCAATACTTGAAAGAAATTCCTTCCATGGGGGTTCCCGGGGCGGAAGGAAGTTCCGTTCCGTCATGGGCTACCGCAGATGTTCCTGCAGGCACTTGCATCTTGTGGATAACAACGTCAGTTGCGATTGGATCCGCAGCAAACGCAGTTCCTGGGAGGAGACCCACAATCAGCGCGAGTGAAAATACCGCAGCAAGCAGTTTTTTCGTTTGAATTTTACGCATTTCCCTTCTCCTTTGCACCTCTAGTTTTTTCATTACGTTCTCACTTTCTCGCTTTTAGTACTCAGTTTTCAAATCTTTTACGCGTCTTTATATAAAAAGCTGTTATAAGCATTATCGCTGCAGAGACCGCCAGCAGAAGGAGGGTTCCCATGCCTCCCGCCATTGGAAGTCCCGCGGCTTCCTTATTAGCAATATTAAACGCGGCAGCATACGTTTCAGCATTAGCACCTGACAGAGTTACTTCTTCAAGTGGGAGAGATCCGAGGGTTGCGGTGATGCTGCCATCGTCACCGATAACCACAACGACATCCATAGTAAGTAGGTTGTAACCAGCAGGCGCCTTCGTCTCAGTCAGATGATAGGTTCCTGGGCGCTGCAACGGTAGCGGCAAGCTGCCGTCAGCTTCGGTGACAAGAGCAACGCTTTCACGTTCGTTGCCATCGGCATCGTATACTTTTTCGCCCGAAATCGCATTCGTCAGAGTGAAGTTTGCAACGTCGCTGGTGATAACATTGTGATCTTCGTCAACTTTAAAGAAGAGTATCGGTTTGAGGTTCAAGGTATTGGTAATTTCAATACCGCTCAAGTCTTCCATCTTGGCATTGCTGATAACCAGGTTGGTGTAGGCAATCTCGCTATCGTAGAACGGAACGTCAAGTTCTGATATCCGATAGGTGTACTTATAGGACTTGTACCAACCAGGGAATTCAAATGCCCACGTTTGAGACAGCGGCGTCGGGAAGACATCCAGCGTATCAACCGTTTCGATGAAGTCACCGATTTCACCCGTTAGTGGGTCTCTGTGGTACTGGTTGAGCACCAAGGTAATACCCGTCGGTCTGGTGTTGTACTTGTTCTCGTTGTCAACCCAAATCTTGAGCCCTGAAGGACCAGGAATCCAGTTGATTGGGTCATAGTAGAAGGTGTGTGCATAATCGGTGAGATAAGACACATCGTCCAAGTCAAATTCAACACTCTTAGCTTGAGGAACACCGTTGATGGTTTCCATCCACTTCCAGAAGTCAAGGTTGACATCGGCAGGATAGCCAGCAATTTCGTAGCTTTGCAGCGAAACACTGTCGTAGCCATACCGAGGATCAGCGATGAGCCCACCTTTGCCGTCCAAGGGCAAACCATAGGTGTCCTTGTCGCGGTCGGGATAGTACAAATCTGCTAAGTCGTCGTTCGTCTTGATTACCGTGTCATTGGTAGGTCCGTACACTTCTTCAACGTCACCGTTGGGGGTGGTACCCTCGCCACGATGGGTCATGTTGATAGGTGTGTAGACCGTGTCAATGATGGTATTCCAGAAGATTGGATCATTGTTGACATATTCTCTTGATGCCCCGTTGTTGTCGGAAACATAGCGTTCGTTGTCACCGTAGACAATCAGGCGTCCGTTGCGAGGAACATTCATGGTGATTACTTCGTCGCGTATTGAAGAGCCTGACTGCAGCGGCGCGGTCAAGAGTTCACCCTTGTAAGCGTCGTCCATGGCATCATAGAGTTCCATGAATCTTTCAGCCGTCAAAGTAGCAATTTGTAGGTTGAAGTCAGGATCGTCTTCGTCGTAGGGAAGAACAATCCACTTCAGTTGGTTCAGGTCGGAATACACGTGTGAATCAAGTGCGTCGTTAAAGGTTGAACGAGGCATGTGCAGCGTGAGTTCCAAGGGGTTGTCAACAGGTTGATCAATGTCAACGTAAACCTTCTTGGTGGTTCCGCCCGTGAGTGCGATATGGTCAACGGTCGGAGCACCACGCATGTACATAACTTCGTAGCAGTAGCGGTCGGCCAGACCAACATTCCCGTTACTCGATGCATAAGGAGTACCGTCATACTGTTGTTCCCAATCCCAACCCCAAGCGATGTTACCTGAACCAGTTTCGCACCACTTATAGATATTGCCGTCTGCGTCCAAGAGGGAATAAGCTCCCAAGCTGGTATCCATCTGTGCAACGAACGGTATGGGTTGGAAGGCAAGCCTAATCCATACCAAGTCGTCAGGGTCGGTGGCAGGATAACCGCGGGTTGCGGGCATAAGGATGTTGTTGTTTGCAGCGCCACCGTTTTGCGTGCCGTTACCATCGGAATAGTAGTAGTAACCTGGGGTTAAGCCTGAGGCGCCAGCCGCTGTTGCAGCAGTTGCCAATCTCAGGCAGTTGCCCTCTTCGTCTAACACGATACCGTTTTCATTTTTGAGCATATATTTTTCGTCGTAGATGGTGGGATGCAAGGTGTTAAAGCCGTAGCCCCATAGAGCATCAGGCATCTTACTGTTGGCTTGAGTAACCATAACACCGTTAACTTCTTGACCTTCAAGATACCTGGGATATTTTGGCGATGAGTCTTGCCACTGCGTGTCACCATCACAGATTTGGGTGGGGTATTGTCTTGCACCTGTAGAAGGAACCTGTGTCCAGTTACCACCGTCGCGGCTTTCCCAACCACTATCTAAACCGAAGCCTTGGTAGTAGCCACTGCCCCACATCCACGGTCTTCCGTGCTGGTCGACGATAATGCCTATCATTTCGCTTATTTCTATCTGTTGCGGAATGGGCGTATAGCCAACTGCGGCAATTTCGGCGGAATCAAAACCGATTTTTTGCGGAGTGAATTTATCCACGGCTATACCAGGACCACCGCCGTCACCAAAAGTTCTACCCCATTCCCACACGTCGCCGTTTTCGTCTACGCAACCAACATGGTCAGAGATATTTTGAAGAGCAGAGTGACCTATGTTTACGTCAACCACAGGAGCCATGCCCGTAAGCGATCTGTCCATCTTGGTAAAGCTGGTATTTGCGCGAGCTCCTGTGCCGTTGCCTTGTTGACCACTATTGTCGGCACCTGAACCCCACAAGTCACCCTGGTCGTCCAGGATGAAGGCACAGGTTCTACCAACAGCAATAGTAACGATTTCTCTGCTTGCCAATTCAGCGGGAAGCATGAGAGGAACAGGGGAGGTCTGCGTAGCAGCGCTTCCCAGACCCAACAAAGCACCACCGTTGTTACCCCAACCAAGAACTTCCCCCGTTGTCGTTATAACGATAACCGAAGCTTCGCTTTGGTATGAGTCGCTTACAAACATGCGCTCAACGTTGGTGAGACCTGGCACTGGTGCTGGAATATTATTGGTAGGGGTGCTTGTACCATTACCCATGGCACCGTTTGCGCCATGACCCCAGGCATATACCCTGCCGTCGCTCCCTAATGCATAGCGGGTTTGATAGCTGGTGCCAATGTCTACAACATGGATGCCGTTAGCGGCAAAGTAAGGAACACGCTTCATGCCACCGAAGTACATCAGCGAAGTATCCTGACCTAAGGTTCCGTAGAGGCTATAGCCCCATACCCAAACGTGGCCTGAACTGTCGAGTGCTTGCGCGCCCATACTACCGTTGGCAACCTTAACAAATTTCACCAAGGAAATTTGCCCGTATTGCGGAGCGTCATCAACGCCACCCGCCATAAGGAACATTTGGTTGCTCAAAGGCGTAACGCCAGCAACCGCCGAGACAAACAAGCTGCCTACGTCGCCTTCGGCAAGAGCGCCTTCGATGTCACCTGAATCCGCATCAAGGGAAGCTTCTTCCCCTTCCGAATTCGGGTCTCCGACTTCGGTCGCATCGTTGATGCCTTCGCCGGATCCTGCTTCCAGACCTTCTTCCGCAAGGGGCTTGACTTCGTCAGCCATCGCGAAGAAAGGTGCGCTCATGCACACCATTGTGATAAGCAAGCCTACAAAAAGCAGCTGCTTAACAACGTCTTTCTTCAGTTGTTTTAGAATTTCTGTATTTGATTGTACGAAAATGTTCGTTAGTGCTTTACGCGTCGCCACATTTCCCTCCACCTCTAGTCGGGACAGACTATAGTACTACCTCGCTATTAGTCTGCATAAACTATACCATAGCATTGAATGCAAGGTATAAATATTTTAGAAATATAATGAAATTAAGCAACTAGTATTTTGGATTGGGGCTTTAATCGGGCTTTACCTTGGGTAGTGTTTACGAGAGGCGTACTCGTATTTCTTCCAACTGTGAAGGTTTTGTGAAGCCGCTTATGCCAAAAGCTGTTAGAGCCATTTCACTAGGTGAGCGGTAGCAGAATTACGTTGGATACCAAATCCCCCATTTGTTTTGTTGTTACCAACTTTTCAGAGGGTGTGGTAGGGGTGGCAATGTCTGCGGTGCGCCAGCCTTGGTCGAGAACCTCTGCAACCGCACGGGCAATATCATCAGCGGCGTTATGCATATTAAGGCGGTAGCGCAGCATGAGTTCAGCCGAGAGAATTTGGGCAAGCGGATTGGCGGTGTTGGTGCCTGCAAGGTCGGGTGCCGAGCCATGGGCGGGTTCGAAAAGCGCCACGGACGCGCCAAGGCTTGCGCTTGCGAGCATCCCCAAGGAGCCTGTCAGCATAGATGCTTCGTCGGAAAGGATGTCGCCGAACATGTTTTCGGTGACAATGACGTCAAATTGGCACGGGTCTTTGAGCAGCTGCATCGCCGCGTTGTCGACCAGCATATTAGTAAGGGTTACCTGCGGGTATTCGGCGGCAAGACGCAGGGCGGTTTCCCGCCAGAGACGGGAAGTTTCAAGGATGTTTGCCTTGTCGACGGAATGGAGACGCTGCGAGCGGCGAGATGCGGTTTCGAAGGCAAAGCGCAGGATGCGTTCGATTTCGTGTTCGCGATATTCCAGCGTGTCGAAGGCGCGGCAGGTGGTTTGTTCGTCGTTTTCTTCGGAGATTCGTTTACGCGCACCGAAGTATAAGCCGCCCGTAAGTTCACGAATCATGAGAATGTCTACGCCTTCAAGACGTTCGGATTTTATCGGGGAAGCGTCATATAAAGAAGGGAACACCTGGATGGGACGCACGTTGGCATAGAGGTCGAAAGCCTTCCTGATGCCAAGCAGCCCCTGTTCGGGGCGGAGTTTTTGCGAGTCGGTGGTGTCCCACTTGGGTCCTCCTACGGCCCCCAGCAAGACTGCATCGCTTTCTTTGGCAATCTTGAGAGTTTCGAAGGGTAGCGGGTCGCCGCATTCATCAATCGCTACACCGCCGAGAAGAGCTTTGGTGTAGGAAAAGCGGCAGGAATGTTTCAGCGCGATGGCGCCGAGCACCTTGCAGGCTTCAGCAATGATTTCAGGACCGATGCCGTCGCCAGGGATGAGGCAGATGCGGTGGGTACGGGTTGGGGCTGGGGTTGCGCTTGCGTTGGTTGGGGTTGGGGTTGCTGTCGCGGGGGCTGCGTTGGTTGTGTTGTTGGCTGCGGTGTTGTTGGCTGCGATGTTGTTGGCTGCGATGTTGTTGGCGTGTGTCAGTTCCGTTTCCACGTTTGCTCCTTGTTTTGCTTCCAACCTTTTCTTTGTGCGGTTGATAAGCCCGCCTGCTTCGATAATTTCCCTGATAAATAGCGGGAATGGCTGCACGTCAAAGGTTTCGTTTGTGGTTTCGTTGGTGATGGTTCCCGCATCGGTGTCAATGCGCACCACGTCGCCGTCAGCGATGGCATCAACCGCTTCGGGACATTCCATAATAGGAAGCCCAATGTTGATGGCGTTGCGGTAAAAGATGCGCGCAAAGCTTTTTGCGATGATGGCGTCGATGCCCGCCGCTTGAATGGCGAGCGGGGCGTGTTCGCGCGAAGAACCGCAGCCGAAGTTTTCGGCGGCAACGAGGATGTCGCCTGTGCGGACATGTGCGACGAAGGTCGGGTCGAGCCCCTCCAGGCAATGCTTGGCGAGTTCTTGGGGGTCGGACGTGTTGAGATAGCGGGCAGGGATGATGACATCGGTGTCGATGTCGCGTCCGTAGCAGTGTGCTTTTCCTTTATAGTGCATATCTTTATCTTGCATGGCTTTATCTTGCATGGCTTTATCTTGCATGGCTTTATCTTGCATGGCTATCTTTCTGGTTATCTTTCTGGTTATCTTTCGCGGGTTCGTTTTGTTGCCCTTGATGCTTTCCTTGGATTTATTGGCTTCATCGGCATTATTGGCTTCATCGGCATTATTGGCGTTGATGGTGTCGGCGCTGTTTGCGTTGGAGATGTTGGCGGAGATGCTATTGGCCGTGCTGGCGCGGTTGGTGCTGGCGCGGTTGGTGCTGGCGCGGTTGGTGTTGGTTTTGGCGTTTCCGTCGACTTCTGCGGTTTTGGTAGTTTTGGTTTTGGCAGTTTTGGCTTTGGCGTTAGTTTTGGCGGCATTGACAGCTTCCTTGGTTTTGGTATGTCCATCGTTTCCGTCGATTTCGGCGCCGTTTGCGACATTGGTGCTGTTGTTGATGCCGCTGCTGCTGTTGTTGTGGATGCCGTTTGCGGTTTCGGCGCTTCTTTATTATAGAGTTCTTGGGGTAGAGCCTCAAACGGGTCTTTATCTTGGGATGAACCTTGCGCTACCCCTTGGGGCTTGAGTGATTCTCGAGCTTGGGGTGGGGCTTCGGCTTTGAGCGGCGGTAGGTCTTGGGGTAGGCCAATGTGCCCCAACACCGCACTTGCCGCCGCAACCGCAGGTGAAGCAAGGTAAACTTCGCTGGTTGGGTCACCCATGCGCCCGACAAAATTACGGTTAGTGGTTGCAATGCAGCGTTCGTGTGCCGCGAGTATTCCCATGTAGCCGCCGAGACACGGTCCGCAGGTCGGCGTGGAAACGACGCAGTTCGCATCAAGGAAAATGTTCATCAAACCTTCCGCAATACATTCTTTTGTGACCTGCTGGGTTGCGGGAGTCACGATGCAGCGCAGGGATTTATGCACGGTGCGCCCCTTCAAGACCGCCGCCGCTTGGCGCATGTCTTCAATGCGCCCGTTTGTGCACGAGCCAATAAACACCTGGTCGATGGAAATGCCGCGGGCTTGCGCGACCGAGCGGGTGTTTGAAGGGAGATGCGGCATCGCCACCATCGGCACCAGCGTAGTGGCGTCGATTTCGATAATTCGAGCATAGGTGGCATCTGCGTCGGAATGATATTCGGTATAAGGGCGTTCGGCGCGTTTATCCAAATAGGTACGGCAAACTTCATCGGGGGCAATGAGCCCCGCCTTGGCACCCGCTTCGACCGCCATGTTCGTGATGGTCATGCGTTCGTCCATTGAAAGCGCCGCGATAGCGCTTCCGCGAAATTCCATGGCGTGATACAAGGCACCATCTACGCCAATAGTGCCGATGATATGCAAAATAATGTCTTTGCCTGTTACGTCGGGGGCGAGGGTGCCTTCGATTTTGAAGAGGATGCTTTTTGGCACCTTGAACCAGGCTTTTCCCGTTGCGAACGCCACCGCGGCATCGGTTGAGCCGACTCCCGTGGCAAACGCGCCGAGCGCACCGTATGTGCACGTATGGGAATCGGAGCCGATAACCAAATCACCCGCGCCCACCACGCCTTGTTCGGGCAGGAGCGCATGTTCGATGCCCATGCAGCCAACTTCGTAGTAGTGCGTGATGTTTTGCTCGCGGGCAAAATCGCGCATGATGCGCACTTGTTCGGCGCTTTTGATGTCTTTGTTCGGGGCATAGTGGTCGGGGACGAGAACGATTTTTTCGGGATCGAATACGCGCGGTGTTGCGGGTTTGGGGGCGTTGGGGGCGCTTTGCGTGTCCGTTTCGCCGTGGTGTATCTGTTCGTCGAATTGTTCCCCCAGTTTTTGCATTTCTTTAATAGCAATGGGGGCAGTGATGTCGTTGGCAAGCACGATGTCGACGTCACATTCGATAAGTTGACCAGGGGTGACATAGTCGAGTCCTGCGTGAGCCGCGAGAATTTTTTCTGCCATCGTCATGGGAAGTGTCATAGAAATTTTCCTTGTTTTGCTTGTTTTGCTTGTGTTTCTTGTTTTGCTTGTTTTGCTTGTTTTTCTCGTTTTGCTTGTGTCATGAGTTTTTCCTAAGAGAGCGCCGCGCACAGGGCATCGAGGAGCGTAATAGCAAAATGCTGCGCTGAGCGCCCCTCGCCCGCGTCCATCCAGACCGTCCCAGGAATTTCGAGCGCCACGCGCGGAGGAGAAGCCGTTGTTGCTTGGATTGCCGTGCGCAAGCGCAGGGCAAGCGTTTCTTCTTCTTCGTAGCTGACGCGCGGGACCGTTTCGCGCACTTCTTCTTCGGGGAGCACAATGTGCACCATGAACATAGTATCATCGGGCGCGACCAGCAGAGATTGCGCGCTGAGCATCTTTGAAGCAGGGTTTGTCGCCAAGGCGAGATTCGACATGCGCGCCGCGACACTGCGCGTAAATTCTTCCGTTCCGAACAGGCATAAGGTGTGCTGTTCGAGCACATCTGCCGCGCGCGCGAAACCGAGCGCTGCGACGTCGGGAAAACCGTGGGCGGTTGCTTCCGAGGTCGTTGGGCGCTGCTTGCCTTTCCACGAGTGTTGGAGGTTTTGCAGAGCGGCATAGGTGAACGCGCCCGCAATGCCATCGGACGGAAGCCCCAGGTTAAGCTGGAATTTTCGAAGGGCTGATTCGGTGTGGACGCCAAAAATGCCGTCCGTCATGCCGCAGGCAAAGCCCAGTGAGCCAAGCGCGTGCTGGAGTTCGAGAACGTCGTTGCCGTGGAAGTAGGGCATCCGCAGATACAGGGTGCGATCCCCCAGTTGGAAGCTGGCGTCTACGAGAGTCGTCCAGACTTTTTCGGTGACCGCATCTGTTTCTTCAAGGTTGTTCGCACGGCAAAAAGCGCGAACAGCGGCTTGGGTGGCTGCGTCAAAAGTGCTGGTTATTTGTTCGGTTTCAAGAAATCCGAGCAGCGCAAGACGCTGTTGCACATCTTCAACAGCAACACCTTGATCGTCTTTTTGAATTGCTTTCATGAAACCCATTGTAGCCCAAGTCAAGCGCATGGACAGGGGCAGCGCTGCTACTTCAAACGATTAACAAACCAATCCGCCATCGAGACTAACAAATCGCGGGCATCTGAGGGTTTTACCATGTCGATAAGGCGATTCTTCGCGATGCTTGTAAGGTTTTCGGCGTAATTGCGCGCGTAATCGATGCTGTCCGATGCCTGCATAATCGCGACGGCTTCTTCCAAAATCGTCGGGTCTTTTTCTTTCGAGGACAAAATTTCGATGAGTCGCGCGGCATGGGGCGAATGGAGCAAGGCGTGCACAACCACGAGGGTACGCTTCCCTTCCGTAATGTCGTTGCGGAAATCTTTCTGCGTGCTTTCTTCCGAACCGATGAGATTGAGCAGGTCATCCTGGATTTGGAAGGCGAGCCCCGTGTCGAGCCCGTAGTTGCGCAGGGTTTCGATTTCGCTTTCCGTGCCGCCGCCGACGATGGCACCGATGGCGAGCGGGACCGCGCCTGAATAGTGGGCTGTTTTGTGTGTTGCCATCACGAGGTAGTCCTCAACCGTGATGTCGTAGCGTCCGTCGCGCGCCCAGCCGATGTCGAGGGCTTGGCCTTCAATGGTGTGGCGTGTCATTTTTTCGAGTTCAATCATCACGCGGATTTTGAGCGCATCGTCGAGGTGCTTGTCGTAGAGCACCGTGTTGTTCACCAAAGAAAGCGCCAGGTCGCCCGCGTTAAGGGCAAGTCCGATGCCTTCGCGCAGATGCAGGCATGGAATGCCGCGGCGCAGGAGGGCTTCGTCGGCAACGTCGTCGTGGATGAGGGCTGCCGTGTGGAAGTGTTCGATTGCCGCTGCTGCTGTTGTGGCGCGTTGCATGTCGCCGCCGACGGCGCGGCACGCCGCAAAGCAGATGAGGGGGCGATGGCGCTTGCCACCGTTTTCGCTGTATGCCAGCAGCGGGTCGTACAGGTAGAGATTCATGTCGGGATGCGAACCGCGCGGGATGTCCGAAACGATGATTTCGCCCACTTCTTTCGCATAGGAATCTAGGTATTCTTCGAATGTTTTTGGCGGGTTTATTGCCATAGTAATGATGTCGTGTATGCTTTTCCCCACTTCATCCCCTACTTTTTCTCTTGTCTTGGTTCTTCGGTTTGGTTCTTCGGTTTGGTGGGAGCGGAGGGACTCGAACCCTCAATCCCGAAGGAGGCGGATTTTAAGTCCGCTGCGTATGCCAATTCCACCACGCTCCCCCTGTCCACAGAAATCTATTCTCAAGGACAATCCTTAAGGGGTGACTCAAGGACTGAATCATGATAGCAAATAATGCGGGGCGCGGCGCTATTTATTTTGTGAAGCGTTAAGAATAATGCCTTGGAGAAGGTCAGATTCGCTTGCGGTGTAGCTGTTTTGTTCGGCGAGATTCATGACGGTTTCAAGAATCACGAGTCCTGCAACAATAACGCCTGCTCGCTTTGGTTCGAGCCCGACGATTTGTTGACGCTTTGCAAGGGGGATGCTTTGCAGCAGGTGGCAAACATCTTGCAGGGTTTGTTTGCTTACCACGGTGCCGTGAACTTTCGTGCTGTCATAGGTGTGCATTTTTTCGTGGACAGAAACCACGCTTGTTGCGGTTCCTGCGACGGCTATCAGGCGTTCGGGGACGAAGCCTGTTTCTTTGAGTTCGCGGAAATAGGTGCGCATTTCGTAAGCTATTTGGTTTTTGGTGGCGTTCAGTTCCGCTTTGGTTGGGGGGTCGCTTTTGAGGAAGCGCTCGGTAATGCGGCGGCAACCGATGTCGAAGGAGAAAATTTTGACGGGGGTTTGGGAGGGGGTTTTGGCGGGGGCTTGAGTGGGAGTTTGGGTGGGGGTTTGGGCTGACGGGGTCGCGGGTTCAGTTTCCCCTACTCGACCTGCGATAATTTCGGTTGAGCCGCCACCGATATCAACCACAAGCAAGGCTTCGTTTGGGTAATTGCTTGCCGCACCCAAAAACGAAAGCGCCGCTTCTTTTTCGCCCGCAATTATGGACAGTTCAACGCCCAGGGCTTTGAGCATCTCGAGAAATTCGGAGGAGTTCTTCGCGTCGCGAGCAGCCGAGGTCGCCGTGGCAATCGTCATGATGTGGGGGTGTTCGTCGTTTTGATAGGAAGCAATAATGTTTTGGAAGCGGGCTATCTGAGTGACAACCCGCTTCATGGCTTGTGTGCTGAGGTAGCCCGATGCGTCAACCCCTTCGCCCAAATCAGTGATGACGCATTGCTTTTCGCGTTCGTGAAGCCCGTCTGCGTCAACGTCGGCAATAAGCAAGCGACACGTTACCGTACCGATGTCGATAGCCGCATAGCTCGCGGACGGGATTGGTTGGGTGTGTCTTGGGGTCGCGTGCGTCATTTCACGCCGAAAACGACGTCGAGAAGTGCTGTATACCACGCCTGAGGTGCTTCAACGCTTCCAGGGGCAACTGTTTTGGTGTAGCTAACTTCTTCAGGTTCTCGCTCGATGCCATACACCGTGCCGCCCTGTTCGCCTTCTTTAATCCAGCCAAATTCCTTGCGGGCACGATCTTCGATTCCTGCGGGCGACGAAAGGCTGTCAACCTGCTTTTGGAGCGTTTGATTGTGCTCTTGAACTGCCGAATATTCGGCTTCCAGGCGGTCAAAACTGCGTGCAGTCACGTAGTATTGCTTCGCGGGGGCGTATAGGAACCAGCATGCAAGTATCAGGCAAACAGACACTGCCATGCTTGCGATGAATTTCGGCGAACTGCGCCAATCCGAACCTGACGCGATGCGTGCTGAGGCGTTACCTGGTGAGGCATTACCCCGTGCGCTTTTCTTCGAGGAGTTCTTGCTTGTCCCTTTTTGCTGCATTTGCGTTATCCGCTTGTGCTGGCGTCCCATTTCCCCTTTGTACACCGCTGCGCGCGAGGGCGAAGTCGCCGCGCTTGTTGCACTTGCCGCACTTGTTGCACTTGCCGCAGACGCAGCAGACGCAGAGGTGTCGCTGCCGAATTGTTTGGTGAACGCCTTTTCCGCCTTGTTTTTTGTGCGCTGCTTTGCACGTTGCTGCTTGAGATCGGAAAAACGCGTGACGTTGCTTTTGACTTCAGGCGCTTGCTGGTGTTGTTGCTGCGCCGCTTGTTGCGGGGCATCCTCGCGCAGCGGACGGCTGTTTTTTCGCGAAGAGACCGAGGGTCTTTCTTGCGCCGCGCGGCGCTCTTGTGTGGGACGAGCGCTGTACGTAGAGCGAAAGTCTTGCGAGGATTTATTCTGTCTCACCTGCGGTGAAGCGCTTGTTTGTTTGCCGAAGGGCAGGCTGTTTGAGGGTCGCTTGGTGGGCGACTTGGTGGATGCTTTGGTGACCGTTCTTATTGAGGGCGCGCCAAAGTCGGACCGGGATTGCCGCGCCCTTTTTCTAGCCTCATCAAATGAGAGAACGTTTCCTTGTACCGCCAATAAATTGCGCCCCTTTAAGCATCGTTGTTTGTTTTAGTAGTCTGTTTAATGCTATGAGCTGTGTACAAGCATATCATAGTCGCAGCTAAAATGCGACTGCATATCTACTAAACACATTTATCGGAGGAATGCTTCTTTCATGAAGGCGTAACCAGGGTCGAATAGGGTGTTGGTGGCTTGCGCCTGCACTTCGGTCATGCGGCTTGCTTTATTGTGAGCAATTCCCGAACCAGCCATGACGAAAGGAACCGCTTCGCGCCCATGTTTGCGGGTCGCTAAAGGGGTAGGGTGGTCAGGCATGACGGCAATGCGCAGAGGGTGTGTTTTTGCATATTTCATGAGCGGCGCAATGATGTGACGGTCGCTTTGTTCGATGGCGTTCTTTTTTTGTGCAGAACACCCATCATGACCTGCCGCATCGGGCGCTTCCACATGGATAATCACAACTTCGTTGCCCTCTTCGAGCATGGCAATAGCACCTTTACCTTGTGCGGCGAAATCGTTGTTCGGGCCGTCGGTCACCCCTTCGAAGCGATACACCTTCATGCCCGTCATGTGGGCAAGCCCAACCAGCAAGTCGACGGCAGAATTCAGGGCGGCGGATTTTCCATAGACTTCCGCAAAGGGCTGCAATGCTGTTGGTTTGGTTCCAGGCCAAAACACCCATGCCTGATTTGCGGGCATTTTCCCTTCGCTTATACGTTGGGCGTTTATCGGGCTTTTCGCAAGAATTTCATTGGCGGTGAGCATGTAGTCAACAAGCAAATCGGCAACCTTTTGCGCGGCTTGCGTGACTTGCGTAGCTTGCGCGGCTTGCGCGGGCGCGGCTTGCGGCGACGCATCTTGCGGCAACGCGGCATCGTTGTGCGTGGCACCCTGCGCGGGAACCTTCGGCTTGAAAGCATCCGCGATATCAAGGTCGGTGTTGTCGTGCGGGGTTTCGTAGGTAAGCGCAAGGGCTTCGGGATTTCCCTCCATAACAAGCACCTGGCGAAACGATGTTCCCGCATGCAGCGTGAACGTATCGTTGTCGAGCGCGCTTTTCAGTTCGCGTACAAGAGAGGCCGCTTCTTCGGTTGAAATATTGTTCGTCGAATAGCTTTTCATGATGCCTGCTTCGACCGAACACAAATTCATGCGAAAAGCAATTTGCGTGGGGGTGAGCTCGATGCCGAGCGCCGCCGCTTCGATGGCGCCCCTTCCCAACTGATAGCGCGCAGGGTCGTATCCCATAAGGGAAAGACAGGCAACGTCTGAGCCGCTCGCCATGTGCGCGGGGACATTTTGGACGAGCCCGACCATGCCCGTTTGCGCGAGTTTATCGAGATGAGGGGTCGAACTTTCCTCAAGAGTTGTTCTGCCCTCGAAGTCCGCAACCGCATTTCCCGATGCCCCATCTAAAATCACAAGTGCGTATTGCATGAAATCCTCCGCGTGTTGGTCGTATCATCCTTTGGTTTCGTGCATAGTATACTGGTAGTATCGGCGCAATGACAGCTAGCGCAGAAGGAAGATTGAATGGCTCACAATTTTTATATCGACACACGGGGATTACACCCCACCCGACCCACCTTCACTGAAGCAATCATTCACGGCATGGCTGATGGCGGCGGGCTTTTTGTTCCTAATGACTTGCCGCAACTATCTCTTGACGACATTCTTTCGCTTGGCGAAAAGACTTATGCCGAGCGCGCGGCTTTCATTTATAAGGCTTTTGGAGTCGATTTGTCGGATTCGGTCGTCGATGATTTGATGCAGCAGGTTTACGGGGAAAATTTCACCACTAAAGACATCTGCCCGATTGTGTCACTCGATGCGCAAACCCACATGCTAGAACTGTGGCACGGTCCGACGAGTGCTTTTAAGGATATGGCTCTGCAATGCCTTCCTGCCTTTTTCACCACCAGTGCAAAACAACTTACTGAACAGGGAAAACTCGACCATTCATTCATGATACTTGTCGCCACTTCGGGCGACACGGGCACTGCCGCCCTTGAAGGCTTCAAAGATAAAGAGGGTGTGCGTATCGGGGTGCTTTATCCGCAAGGCGGGGTGAGCGACATCCAGTTTAAGCAGATGGCGACCCAGGCGGGCGACAATGTGATGGTGTGGGGCGTTGACGGGAATTTTGACGATTGCCAAACCGCGGCAAAAGCAGTTTTTGGTGATGATGCTTTTGCGAAAACGCTGCTTTCAAACGAAGGCGTTAGGCTTTCCAGCGCTAATTCCATTAACTGGGGACGTTTGCTTCCCCAGGTCATTTACTATGTTTCCAGCTATGCGGTCATGGTACGTGAGGGCAAGGTGGCAGCGGGGCAGCCCATTGACGTGTGCGTGCCCACGGGGAATTTCGGCAACATCCTTGCCGCTTGGTATGCCAAGCGAATCGGCACCCCTATCGACATGCTCTTTTGCGCAAGCAACGAAAATCGCGTGCTGACCGACTTCATCAACACGGGAACCTACGATATTTCCGAGCGGGATTTTGTGCTCACGCCATCCCCTTCTATGGATATTCTTGTTTCCTCAAACCTTGAGCGACAGTTGTTTGAGTTGACCTCTCGCAACGAGGAAGCAATTCGGGGCTGGATGGACGATTTGCGTGCCAAGCGCAGCTTCCGTGTTGATGTGCAAACCTTTTCTCAACTGCGGAAACATTTTGTTGCGGATTCCGTTGACAGCGCTACCTGCTTTGCGACTATCAAGCGGGTTTTTGAAAAACACCACTATCTTTTAGACCCTCATACTGCCGTTGCTTATCAGGCAACCGAAAATCTTCGCGCGGAAAACCCCGTGCTTGTTGTAGCCACTGCTCACTGGGCAAAATTTGGGGAAAGTGTGTACCGCGCTTTGCATGAAATCGCAGTGGGCGAAGATTTGCCCGAAGAGATTGCCGCGCTTTCGGGGTGTGAACTTAACGCCCTTATCGCACAAGAGACGGAGTGCTACAATATCCCTGATAGCTTGGCTTATCTTGACAAAGCCGAGCTTCGCTTCACCGAAGTAATAGGTAAAGACCCTCAAGGGGTCAAAAATGCAATGCTGGATTTTGTAAGGGCGTAGGTTGCTATGAAGAAGCTTACCAAACTTCAACCGAGCGTTCGCTTAAGCATCACCAATCCCGAAAGCAAAAGCGGTTCGCTATTTGGGCGCGGAGTTGCTGATTTATGTCTCGGCGTGCGCGACACTGGTTCGCTTAACGCCGCTGCCAAAAACATGGGCATGGCGTATAGCAAGGCATGGCGTATTGTAAAAGATACCGAAGAGGCGCTTGGTACGGCTCTGCTCAATCGCGACGGAGCACATGGATCGACGCTCACCGCAGAGGGCGACAAGATTCTTGATACCTACATTGCCCTTGACAAACAGCTAACGCACATCGCTCAAA
Source organism: Eggerthellaceae bacterium (assembly GCA_009782615.1). Taxonomy (GTDB): domain Bacteria; phylum Actinomycetota; class Coriobacteriia; order Coriobacteriales; family Eggerthellaceae; genus WRIS01. The sequence goes on from WRIS01000007.1 coordinate 59,388, forward strand.
AAGCCTTTACTGACTTGATTTAAGAGTTTGGTAATAATACACGGCAAGTTGGGTGCGGTTTTTGAGTTGAAGTTTTTGCAGAATAACACTCACGTGATTGCGCAGGGTACCTTCGCTAATATAGATGCGGGCAGCGATTTCCTTGTTGTCTAACCCTTGGGCGATAAGTTGGATGATTTCAAATTCGCGTTGTGTAAGAACACCGAAAGATGCTTCTTTTGCGCTGTTTGGCGAAGCGTCACTTGTTGAAGCAGTGCTTGTTGAAACAAGCGGATTGTCGTCCTGTACTCCTTGCGTGTTGAACAGTGAGCCAACTTTGCCGATAACTTCTCCGCCCAACACCATTTGACCTGCCATAACCGAGCGCAGCGCGGGCGCGATGTTTGCAACCTCTTGCTTGATGAGATAGCCACACGCCCCCAAGCGCAATGCCGCGACAATATATTCGTCGTCAGAAAACGTGGTAAGAAACACAATGCGCGCCTGCGAGTTCTCGGCAAAAATCAGCGCTGCTGCTTTAATGCCGTCGCACTCGGGCATCTGAATATCCATAAGCAAAATATCAGGCTGTAATTCATCAAAAAGGCGTGCTGCTTCATGACCGTTTCCCCCGTCACCGCACACCTCAATATCACCTTGAGCGGTGAGAATAGTAGAAAGTGACATGCGCACAATGGGGTCATCGTCCACAATCAGCACGCGAATCTGTTGTGCTGCTACCGTGTTTTTCATGGTTTTCTCGCTCATGTCTTTCATGCGCGCTCCTTTGGTATTGAAACAAAAACCCTGAAGCCTTTGTCGTAGTCTGTGCGAAAAACACCTTTGAGGGTGCGCACCCGTTCCTCCATGCTTGCCAACCCCATGCCACCAGACTGAGCAAATCGAGCATCGCGGGCGTTTAGCACCTGTTCGCCAGCTTCCCCACGCGCGCCCCTTTTCAGCGGATTTTTGCTTCCATTGTCGTGAGCAACCAGCTGCCAAAAAGCGGGATATTCTGTTACAGACACCCGCACCACCGTGGCATCACTGTGTTTTGCCGCGTTGGCGACCGCTTCGCGCACGATAGCAACGAAGCCATAGCCAATCACATCGGGGATTTCTGCAACCTGATACTCAAGATTGACGCTGAGCGGGGAATTTTGAGCCAGTGCGTAGAGCTGCGTGTAGAGGTCGAAGGAATCGTCGTGGAGGTTGTGGACACTTGCGCGCACCGTGTCGAAAGCTTCGTGCACGGTCGCCGCAATGTGTTCGAGGTCGTTGGCGAGCGCCGTGTTTGGTGCATGAACCACCTGAGCAGCTTCGATTTGCAACACTGAGCGCGTGAGCAGATGACCCACGTTGTCGTGAATCTCGCGCGCGATGCGCCCGCGCTCGGCAAGGGTAGCAAGCTGCACTTCAACATCCTGTTTTTCTTGCAAGTCGCGGTTGTTTTGTTCGAGCGCAAGAGATGTCTCGCGCAATTCGTCGCGCAGTTCGGTGTAGTTCAGGCGTTCTTTTTCGACCTGGGTTGTTCGCCAAAACAAAACGATTGAAATGAGACACGCCACCATCAAAAAAAGGAAAACTCCCAGGTTAAGTTCGCGCAAGGCCGCAAAAAGCGGTATCGTCCAGCAAAACTTAAGCAGCCAGTTTTTCGTGCGAAAGCAGTCGTAGGCGATAAGCGGAACGAAGGTCACGAACAGCGGGAATGCAATGCCCGCACCAAGATAGGCGTAAAGCCCCGCTGCTCGAAGCGACTTTGGCACCGATGAGATTTCTTGCAAGGCGCTTGCGGTCAGCGCCAAAAGCAGAGCAACGATAAACGCGGTTGTCTGCGGGATGAGAAACAAAACCGCCCCGCACACAAGAAAGATGATGCCTTTGTCAACCATGCGTTCCATGTGCTCATTGTAGCTGAATTTTGCATGCAGCTGCTTTCTGAGGTTTAAGTTGGTGTCGGCTTGTGACATTTGTCATGAGCGGAGGCAAAACTCGTGACAGGATTCACTGGCGAAACGTGGTCGATTGCTTGAAACTTATTGTGAAGCCTACCCTTGAGGAGAGAACATGTCGGTCGTATACGTAGAAAACCTCGTGAAACGCTATAAAGAAGTGCTCGCACTTGACCATTTCAATCTTGACATAAAGCAAGGCGAGATTTTTGGATTGCTCGGCCCTAACGGCAGCGGCAAGACAACCGCTATCAACTGCATGTTGCAGCTGCTTACTTATGATAAAGGTGTCATTAAGCTTTTTGGACAGGACATGACCCCTTCCCGTTATGACCTGAAAAAACGCATCGGCATTGTTCCGCAAAATATAGCGGTTTTTGAGGAATTGACCGTGACCGAAAACGTCGATTATTTCTGCGCGCTCTACGTATCTGACAAAGCAGTGCGCACACAGCTTGTTAAAGAAGCTATCGAATTTGTGGGATTGGAAGAATACGTCAAGTTTCGCCCCCGCAAACTTTCAGGCGGGCTTATCAGGCGCTTGAATATCGCTTGCGGCATCGTGCATAAGCCTGAGTTGATTTTTCTTGATGAACCAACCGTTGCCGTCGACCCGCAGAGTCGCAACGCCATTCTTGAAGGCATACGCAGCCTCAATCGCAACGGGTCGACGATAGTTTATACCAGCCACTACATGGAAGAAGTCGAAGAGATTTGCACGCGCATCATGATTATGGATCACGGACAAATTCTTGCAAGCGGCACCAACAATGAACTCAAAGCCATGATTGGTACAGGCGAGAAAATTCAGGTTGAGGTCTTTAATCTTTCCGATGAAGCACTTGGAGCCATCAAGGCGCTCAACTGCACGCAACGAGCAAGCTACGACGGAAAAACGCTCGAGGTTTTCTGTACCAGTGGCGCGCAAAATCTTAGTACCGTTTTGCAAACTTTACAGCAAGAAGGTCTGGCGCTTGGTCGTGTGTATTCCGAACCGCCCACCTTAAACGATGTGTTCCTTGAGCTCACGGGCACCGAATTGCGCGACTAGGGTTTTCAAGAGTCGAGAAAGCGGGGAACACCATGTGGAACACCTTTAAGTATACAGTCAAGGCGCTGGTGCAGGAGAAAAGTTGCTTTGTTTGGGCGCTCGCGTTCCCTTTGATTATGGCAACGCTCTTTGGCGCCATGTTCGCCAACCTTGATAGCGCTCACTACCTGAATCCGATTCCTACCGCCGTGGTTGATGATGCGCGCTATCGCAACGCACAAGCCTTTTCTGAGACACTTGAAGCCTTGGCAAAGTCGGGCGAAAACCAGCTTCTTGACCTCTTCTCTGTCAAAAGCAGTGCTGAAGCAGACGAGCTTCTCAAAAACGGGACGATTATCGGATACTACCAAGTTGACGAAAAGGAACAACCCGAACTATTCATTACCGCCGCAAGCGGCAATTCCATAAATCAGACCATTCTTAAAAATCTTGCTGACGGTTTTATTCAAACGCAAGCTGCTCTTAAAACCATAGCCGAAAACAATCCTCAGGCGTTTGCAGACCCAAACTTCCTTGAGAATTTACAAGAGCAGACGAACTACACGCAAGAAATATCCATCATAGCTAATGAAGCTTCGGGTTCGGTGCGCTACTTTTATGCGTTGCTCGGCTTTGCGGCAATCATGGCGGCGAACATTGCCGTAATTGCCGTAACGCAAACACAGGCGAACCTTTCACCCTTGGGTGCTCGTCGCTCTCTCGGCGCAACAAGCAGAACAAAAGCCCTTCTTGCGAGCTTGCTTGCAAGTTGGTTGCTTGCTTTTCTCTGTTTGATTATTACTTTTGCGTACATGCGCTATGTTTTGGATATCAATTTCGGACGCGATTTAGCAAGTATCCTTGGATTGGGCGTTGCGTCTTTAATGACAACTGCTCTGGGAGCCTTCATTGGAGCAATCCCCAAAATAGGAGAAATGCTCAAGGCGGGCATATTGACTGTTCTGTCGTGCTTTTTCGCACTTTTTGCAGGACTTTATGGCGAGCCAAGCCTCAAGTTGGCAGACGACATGAACCGCATTGCCCCTCTTTTCCAAAAACTCAATCCTTCGAGGCAGGTGACGGACTTGTTTTACAGCCTGTACTTCTATGACGGTTTTGACGAATTTTATCGGGTGGTTTTTGTCCTACTCGCAATGGCGGCTGTTTTGTTTTTGCTCGCCGCACTTCTTATGAGGAGGCAGCGTTATGCAAGTCTTTAGAGCAGCACTGAAAACCTTTTTCAGACACAAGGTTTATATTGTGGTCTACATGGTGGCTCTCAGCTTTATGGCTGTTTTCATCGGAATGAGCATTGCAAACACGCCTCAAGATGAGTTCGAAACCGAACGACCCCCTATTGCCATTATCGACCGCGACAAAAGTAGCCTTTCTTTAGGAATAAGCACCTTTTTGGAAGAACACGCTGACCTTGTGGAAACAGAGGATTCACGCCAAGCGTTGCAAGATACCGTAGCGCAGAATCGTGCTGTCTATACGTTGATTGTTCCGCAGGGCTTCGGTAAAGATTTCGTCGCTTCTGCTGGTGAGGGTAAGACCCCTCCTGCGCTTGAAACGCTCACAAGTTATGAATCTTCCTCGGCTCATATGATAGACGCCCTCGTCAACAAATACCTTGACACAGCATCCCTCTACGCCGCAAGCAATGCCGCGTATTCGCAAGCCGATATTGCTTCCTTTGCCCACAGCGATATGGTACACGAAACAAATCTCCAAATGCTGTGGTTTAGCTCATCGTCGCCGCTGCCAGAACAGTGGCTGGCTTATATGATGTTTGCAAGCTATATTGTGATTCTTTCTATCGTGGTAAACGCTGGTCTTATTCTGGCGGCCTTCAATCGTAGTGAAATTCGGCGGCGTAATTTAAGCTCATCGGTGAGCACTCTTTCGAGGAACTTGCAACTAGCCGCAGCTTGCGTGGTTGTCACTTTGATTACGTGGGTATGGGTGAGCATTCTTGGGCTTGTAGTGTTTGGACAGGCCTTTGGTGGTGTTGACGTTCGGGCTATTGGCTTGATTCTTTTTTCGCTTTTCATATTCTGCATTGTTGCCCTTTCGATTAGTTTTTTCCTTGGTCAACTAACGGCAAGTGAGTTTCTCTTGAACGCCGCGGGCAACATCACGGGGCTGGTATTTTCCTTCCTTGGGGGAATCTGGATACCCCTTGAACTCGTAGGAGGCACCATCGCCAAACTCGCCCGCTTTGCCCCAACCTTCTATTATGGGGAAGCGCTTGAAAAAACGAACAGTCTGCGCGACTATTCAGGTACTTCGCTTGCTCCCATTTTTGCCGACCTGGGTATTATGCTTTTGTTCGCGGCGGCACTCTTTGCTGTTGCGTTGGCTGTTGGGCGCCTGAGAATGCAGAGTGCCGATGCGGGTGGCAACGCCGCTGCTGCCCGCATAAAAAGCTAGGGCTTGTTGAAGACGGGAAGCGCTCGAAAAACTAGGGCTTACCGTGTCTATCGAAGGTTTCGGTAAACTTCTTTTCGATGACCGACCTTGAAAAGTTCAATGAGTACTTTATCATCTTGGATTCTGCCCAGTATCCGATACGTGCCGACGCGCCACCGCCAGCCGTTTTCTATGCCTTCGAGTTTTTTTGCTCCCCTGACCATCCGCGGGTCTTTACAGCCTTCAAGGTTATCAAAAATCCAATGAACTATGAGCAGCTGCGTTTTCTTTTCAAGCTTTGAAATTTCTTTCTCCGCTTGCTTTTTGATTCTTACGGTGTAGGTCATGCTATGTTGTACTTTTCAACAAGCTCATTGACGCTGATGCCTGCATCGTTTTTGCTGCTTGCCTTGATTGCGTCGGCAAGGTCGCGCGCGTCAAGCTCATCTTCGAGTCTTTCAAGAGTCCATTGGCGAACTTGTGCCGAAAAACTTTTCCCGTTGACATCGGCAAAAGCATGTATCCATTCTTTTTCTTCCGCTTCAAATCTGATTGCTGAAACCGACATGCTCATGATGTTTCCTTTCACGTTTACGATGTAAACTATTATACACCCTGTGGTGTCCGTGAACACCTTTTTTAGGCTAAAAGTGATTAAGGGTGTGGGATAGTGCCGCTGGACTAGATTCTGGAAACAAGCAATTGGTTTATGGAAACTCCCTGTTCGGCGGCTTCAATAGCGACTCTTTTGTGCTGTTCGGGAGTCATTCTTAAAGCATATTTCCCAGAATAACGCTTTTTGTTGATTGGCTCTGGAACTTGCTGTCCGTCTTCTTTCATAATCTCCAAGGCAAATCTGACAACTTCGACAATTCCTTTGAAGGCTTCGAACTGATCGGCTTCAAGACACGAAAGAAGCGGGAATTCGGCAACAACACCAACATATTCTTGGTCTTCTTCCGACCAAAAAACCCGATACGTATAATCTTCTGCTTTATACAAAGCCTTCACCTTCCAGTTTTTCGATAGCCTTCAAAACTTGTTCTACTTGATAGACTTTTGCCTTTCCGTTGTTCGTCTTCTGTATGTTCGTTAAAGGCTTCCCTTCCCACGGAACAGAAAAGAAATAATGGGAACCACGTATTCTCGGATAACCGAAATAATAAGAGCAGACTTTAACTAAATCTTCAAACCTAACATTCTTGCTGTTCTCCTTCATGCTCTCAAGAATCTTGTCTACTTTGTGCATTATTATTTCCTTTTTAATAATGATATCATATACAATATCATTTAGTAACAATTTGTTTGGTATTACTGCGAGCAAAACTATTCCCGACATAGGGCTTTAGGCTAATTACCAGCTGATATTCTGCCTGAAATCCCTCGCAAGACGGATGCAGCGGCAAGACCTTTTCGGTAAGCAGATTTTCCTGAAAAGCCTCAACTCCCCCACTTGTATCAGACAAATCAGACAGGCTTGGTGTACTAGGCGCAGCTAAGCCATCGGAGGTCTCTGATACAGGGATGTCGATTTTGACCATGTTTGGCAAAGCGGCATGGCGCGGCTGAAACTTCTTCTGGGGCAAAGGTATGTCTTGGTGGTCTATTTCTTCAAAAAGGCTCAATTCTTCGACCGCCTGACCTAAAATGTCAAAGCGATGCATGCACCCAAAGCATATCTCCATGTCATCAAAACAACGCGCATTACATATGGGACAAATCTTCATTTTTCTTCTCCTTTTGTTTGTCATCTATCATGAAGCGAAGTCTTTCCCCCGCTTTTAGCCATAAAATACTTTCGTTTGAAAAACGCTCGAGAACGCCCGTAGCACGGCGCTCAACCAAAGAGCGCGACGGCGGCACGTTTTGATAAGCGGCAAGCACCCGTCCTCCCCTGTCGAGAAAAGCAATATCGAGGTTGTGGCGCATCCCAAAAGTATGGACGCGTTTACAGGGAATAAGCAGCACCATTTGCCCTTTTGGCTTTTCAAAAAGAAGTCCTTTTACGCGCTCGAAAAAGCCTGCCAACAAGAAAACCCTTCCTTCAAAATCTTGCTCATTCATCAAACAACTCCTGTCAACCTTTGTTCAACTCCTGCTGTCAAGCATAGGAAACGATAAGCGACGTATCGCCGCTTATTTCTGTGCCCTGTATCAACAACCACGTATAGATACCCTGATTTTTTACAAACGAAGCGCACGTGGTTCGACCGCTTTCCACCTTTGTCCAACCACGCCCAAGAAGCTCATCTTCGCAAAACTGCACTACTTCTTCGGCGCTGTCATGCGAGAGAAACCCACCAACTCCACCCCCTAAAGACACTTGAACTTCATAAAAAATATCTAAGGGGAAAATTTCTTCAACGAATTCGGTTGGCAGCTCGGGTGTTCCATAGGAAAATACCTCGTCAGCCAAAACATTTTCAAGAGTAACGCGAGAGGGCGGCGGCAGTGCTGAAGCACTTGGAGCTTTTGCGGTATCAAATAAAGCGCCCAAACCAAAAACCCCGAGCGACCCGCAAATAATGATGCTTATTGAACGCATAAGGTTTCGCTGCATCGTATTTTGTTGCAAGCCTTTGGCTGAAAAGTCTTTTCTCGGCTTTTTTCTTCTGCTTGCGCTTCTTCCCTGTGCACTTCTCATGCGGGCACTTCTGCTTGCGCTTCTTTTGCTCATAGCAAGACCCCTGGCTTATAGGTATCTATGGTCATCGTGACCGCATGATGAAGTTGAGGCATGGCAACGCCAAAGACCGCGCTTCTTATACCTCTACCAAAAAGGGTTGGACTAAACACCAGCTCGACCGTGTACGTGACGTGCCCCAGCGTGCTACCTGAAACAACGATGTTCGTGTCCAGATAATCCTTGTCGCACTGAGTTTTGAGGGTTTGTTCAATCTGCGCAAGAGACTGTTCGGTTGTCTGCCCATACGCGGGAGAGGTCGCATGGATCCTGATAGCATCCCGCGCAATGCGGTCAAATGCCGCACATTCCGAAAAAAACAGCAGGGCATTAACCGCAATCACCGCGACGATAATAAGTATCGGAAAGACTACTACAAATTCAACCGTCATCTGGGCGGATTCATCTTTCCAAAGCATGCACAATCACTCCCATCTTCGGATTCCCGACCAGCTTGACACCGTATCCTTCAATTTATTTGCAGCAGTACTTATCAGATTGCTTGCAGCCGCTTTGATCGGGGGCGGAAGCGCAATCGTGATAGGGATGGAAGGACCGCCTTCCCCCAACAACTCGATATTGGCTATGGTAATTTCGCCATCAAGGGCTTCAACACTTTCAAGCGCCGCGGCTTCAATTTGGGTAATTGCCGTTGAGAAAAGATCGTCTGAACCCGAACCGCCTAAGGCAATGTAGTGCTGTTTAACGCTGAGTAGCTGTGCTGCGAAAGGAGAGTCGTCTGCCGCAAGCACATGCGCACTGTTGACGAGCGCAGGTTTCAAGGCTTCAAGATTTGCTGGTTCAAGGCTGAAAGTTTTAACCAGGTCGGAAAAGGTGTTTGCCGCCCATTTGCCCAGCCCGCTTTCGCTTGCCCAGGGAATGAAGCCGACAACCCGCTCAATCCCCTCTTCTAGCGAGTGCTGCCCTTTGGTGTAGGCAAAAAGCAACGATGACCAGAGGTTTAATACGATGTCAGCAAGCCCAACAAGAACGCCTGAATCGTTGGACACTCCGTCAAGAAGCGACGAAATAACCGTTGCCCCTTCTTCGGAAGAATCGCCCACCAGCGTTGCCGCAGAAAGAGCCGCCTGTGCGCCAAGCGAATCACCGCCCTCAACAAACGAACTTACAAAATTCGAGGAAGCCGCCGTTTGTGCTGTGTTTGCAACCAGCACTACTGCCCCGTATCTGCCTGGGGGTTTCACCACCAACCGATACGATATAGCTTCCTCAAGCGCTTCTTTTATGCGCTCGAACAGGGTGTCGGCAATTTCTTTCACCTTTTGTTCGTGAGGGGCAGCTGCTTCTCGTTCTTTTTGATAGGCTTCGGCTGCTTCAGCAACAATGCGATAGTGATATTCAAAGCCTGTTTCAATCGAACTGGTCGCCGCAGCAATTTTCCCGAAACTGCTGGTGACGAACTCGCACGACGGACAGGTAGCAAAGCCTCCTGTGTCCATACGCCAAATCGACCCAAGTCCTACGTCAGTTTGCGACACCATGACGGGACACCCCGACCAGGCATGCATCATATATTCCCCCGCATCATCGACGCTCATCGGATACACCACTTCGGTATAAAGCCGCGTTGCTTTCATTTCGGTGGTGTTTTTCGGCAACTTCGGAAAATAGGTGTCGAAATGCCCCCCGTCGTCTTCGTGGACGTAACCTTTTTCAATCTCTTCGACCGCGTAGATATAAAAGCGTGTTCGCAGGGCAGAATGAGCCTGTTCTGCAACAGACATATCCATCGGGACTTCGCGCGCCAGACGTCGAGGGTAGTATGCCTGCGCACGCTTTAGAGCAACCGAGAAATTCCACGTTTCTGATGTGTGGTAGAGCGGGTTTTGCGGGGCATCCAATATCGCGAGCTTATCTGCCCGTTCATACATGCAATAGCTTGGGTTTCTTCCGCAATCATGTTGGAAAGCGCGCTCTTTTTCAGCATTTGCCCGCTTGGACGCTTCTTCGGCTTCTTGGGCTTCGCTACTCAGCTCCTCTTTGTTTTTTGCCACTTCTTTTTCAAGATCCTCAACGGCGCTCAGGGCTCCAACCGTAATTTCTTCCCCTTCGAAAGGCAGCAGCAAAGCAACGCCGACATATGATGCGCCCATCGAGCCGCCGCAATTTGCAAGGATAACCGATTCTGCATTGGCGGCGCTGAGAAAAGGAAGAAGTTTTTGCAGGTGATTGAGTCCTGAAGCGGCTTTTTCGGCAAAGTGATTTCGTGCCTTGAAGATATCGCTGCCCGCTTTGAGCAAAATCTCTGAAAAACTTGCGGTAATCGGCGTACACAAAGCCGCGATACCCAAGCCATAGGCGGCTATTCCTGTGAGCGAAAGAGAAAGCACGACAGCGTCGCACACCTGCGCAACGATATAGAATTCCGCAACTTCGTTTTCGGCTGCGAGCACCGCAACATCTGCGACGTTTTGTATTGTGGCAGCCGCTGAGTTCACCTGATAGACCTGCGCTGTTGAAAAAATCAGGGTCAAGGTCACTAGGAGGGCAACAACCATTCCCGCCGTTGAAAAGCCTCCTTCATCGTGAAAGATGTCGCGAGTTCGCCTGCTTTTCTTTCTTGCGCGTGGCACTTTGGTTCGTAGCACCTTGGAGGGTAGCGGTTTTGCGAGCAGCGCTTCAGGGGGTAGCGGTTTTGCGAATAGCGCTTTCGTTCGCAGCGCCCTTTTGTGTTTTGCCTTGTTCATCGTTTCGTCCTCATGCATTCTTCTCAACCCAAGCGCGAGGATTCAAGCCCTCGGCATTTGATGCCACCCAATCGGGCTGTGTGGGCATATGCATCGTGACCTCTTGCTCAAAAGCTCCTGAAGCACCCAAAATCCCGAGAAGTTTTCCTGCGCCGTCAAGAAGCGGCAGGGGTTTTACTTTGTTACGAATGGTTACGGCAACCTCGGCGCTGCTTTCGTTGCCGTTCAGTTCTATTTCCCAACTACATACCCCTGCGCTGTGAACGTGAAAGTTATCCTGCGGGGGAATTGCGCCTAGGCGACGCAGGATGTAGGCGCGGTATTTTTCATCAGACGCCCCCGCGACATCGGTTTTTGTCATCAGCAACCGACATCCTTCGCTTGCGGCAGCTTTCATCACCATGTGGTTGTAGAGCAATATCCCTGGCTGAATAAGGAGCAAAAGCAGCACAAACAGCACGGGAATCAGCAACGCCGCCTCAACGCTTGCCTGCCCTTTTTCGTCGCGCATGAACTCAGTACAAAAAGACATCGCCAACCACTCCTGCTGAAACCGACTGAAGGTGATGACTTGCGCTCGCGAGGGCATGCTCGACAAAAAGACCGCTTTGCAGTGCGTGCCACAAGACGCTCAGGGCAACGACAAGGCTTACGAACGCAGCGCAGACCACCGCAAATTCAACGGTTCCCTGCCCTTGAGAGTCCTGTAGTTTGGGCACAAAGGAAACTTTGCGGCGCAAAGCAGCAAAACTTACGTGGTTGTAAAACCCCCGCTGTCGAATTTTGTCGCAAGCGCAGCGTGTTTGCCTTGTTGTTTTCATGGTTAAAGCCCACTGATGCCATCAGCAATAGCATCCCAAAGCTCTTGAATCTTCGGGCGGAAAATCGTGATTGCGATAATGGCAATCACCACCAAAACGCCTACCAGAATGGCATACTCTGTTGTTCCTTGCCCCTTTTCGTCGTGGACGAGGCACACAAGCCGTGTGCGCAAACCCCAGTACAAACCTGTCATTTTCTCAATCATGAAATCCTCCTTCATCGTTGTTAAAACCCTTGCATCATTTCAAGAAGAATCGGTCCGAGAACCAAAAGAAGCATTGCAGGCAAAATAAGTGCTGCTGTCGGAATCAGCATTTTTACTGGTGCTTTTGCAATCATTTCTTCTCGTAGTGCTTTATTTACCGTCCGCGATTCAAGCGCGGATGCCTCCAAGTTGGCAGCTAGCGACGAACCAAATCGAAGGGAACGGATGATATTTTCAATCACGCGTGAAAATATCTGTGAATCATAGGTAGCGGCAAGCCTTCGCAGGGCATCTTGGCGCGTTACCAAGCCCATCTGCCACAGCTGCTGTGCCGACAAGCTGCTCTTTCCCAGGGCATGGGAAAAATGAACGTGGTACAACTCAAAAGCAGCATCAAAGGAAAGTCCGCTGCGCAGCCCCAAGGCAAGCACCTCAAGCATTTCTGAAAGATGATTTTCCATGTCGCTCTTTCGCGCATCTCGCTCTTGGCGCAAAGCCCACAGAGGCGCATTCCAGCCCACCAGCGCCATAACGCAGCCCAATAAGACGGTCATTTCCTTGGAAAATATTGCCCCGACGAGAGCACCGAACCCTGCGCCGACAAGACAAAGCCACCCGCGCGCATCAAAAAAACCCGCTTTTGAAATCGTTTGAGAAAGTCCGCTAAAAACTATCGTTTTGTCGAACCCTTTTGCCCCAAGCGTCCAAAACCTCTGTCTGAAAATAGAGCGGCGTGGTTTGAGGGCGGCTATTCTGCTGCGCATTTGCATGAACTCAATAAGCCATGCCGCAAAACTGTGGCTTGTCGCGCTTTGCCCGTGCCCATCATCCGCAGAAAGATGTCCTTTGCGAGCAAGACGGCGATATTGATAAGTTCTTCTTTTTGTCATCCATCCGTGCGCGAGGAAAAAACCTGAAACAGCGGCAAACACGCATGACCCTGCCACCAAAACACTCGGAAAAACACTGACGTTTGCCATATCAATCAACTCCTGCACTAAGCAAGCGCCGCACGAGAAAAATTCCTGCCATCTGCATCCACGTCGCTACGCCCAACAGGGAAAACCCTAAAAAACTTGCGAAAAACGGCGCCAAGAACCCTGGGGAGATAAAGGAAAAAAGCGCTATGAGAAGAAATGGCATGACGCTGACTATTCGTGCTGAAAGCTTTGCCTGCGCCGTTTGAACGCGCAAAGACCGTTTGAGGGTAAGTTCGCTTTCTACCGCATCGCAAGCCGCTTCTAAAACCTGCCTCAAGCTTCCCCCTGCCCTGTGCTGAACATCCAGCGCAACGGCAATAAACGCTAGTTCTGTAACGTCGGCGTTCTTTTTCAAAGTGCTGAGGGCTTCGGATACCGTCAAGCCCGTTTCAAGGTCATGAACAGCCGTTAAGAACAGCGAACGTAAGGGTTCGTCCACTTCCTTTGCCACCTGCTGAAAGGTTTGTAAAAGCGAAAAGCCCGCGTGCGAGCACACGCTCATTGAACGCAAGGCATCGGGAATGGCTTCTCTGAGCGATTCTCTTCTCTTTTCAAGGGTTTGTGACACCATGAAATTCAAGGCGAGCACCACGCCAGCGGCAACTAACAAACCAAGCGCAAGCGAAGCGGTGAATACCGAGGCAACAACAATCACGAGAAAGCTACCCGCACAACACAGCGAACACAGTGCTTCGGGAGTCGTTATATAAGAGCGGATGGAGGCAACTATTTGCATGCGTGCAAAGAAGTGCTCTACTTTTTCGTTTGCAAGAAGAATGTGTGTGAGAGGCGTTATTTGCGGAATGCCGTTTCTGAGCAACGAAGCAAAAATTCCCTGATGAATTGCTATATCTTGGTGCATTTTTCCAACAATAACGCGTTGGTGCACCGAAGAAATCAGCCACCGCGCAATAAAGCTCGCGGCAAAAAATGAACTTACGAAGGCAAGGCAGGCAAGCACGACTCTTGTTTCCATAGAGCCACCTCCTTTGTGTTTGCGAGGTCATTTTCTGCAAGCGAATCAATCCAGTCGGGACAGATGAGCCATTCCCCTTGATCGCGGTAGCGATTTCTTCGATAAAGCGTGCTTACTTCACCCAACGATGCTTTTCTTGAAAAGCAAAACGAAGCGATTTCGCAGACAAAGCGCTTTCCTTCGACGTCGCGGGTAATCTGCACAATCAAATCAATAGCAGCAGCAATCTGTGTTTCGATTACATCAACAGGAAGGTCGGCAACGTAGCGAACCATCGTCGAAAGTCTCATGACGGCATCTTCGGATGAATTCGCGTGCAGCGTTGTGAGCGACCCATCATGTCCCGTATTCATAGCTTGAAGCATGTCGAGAGCTTCTCCACCACGACACTCCCCAACGATAATGCGATCGGGTCTCATGCGAAGAGCGTTGATGACCAAATCCCGAATGTTTACCTCCCCTGTTCCTTCTGCGTTTTGAGGGCGTGCTTCCAACCTGATTACGTGGGGATGTCCCGAAAATTTGAGTTCAGCGGAATCTTCGATGGTGATGATGCGTTCGTCTGCGGGTATCTTGCATGAAAGCGCGTTGAGCAGGGTTGTTTTCCCGCTGCCAGTGCCACCCGAAACCGCAATATTCTTTCGTGAAAGAACTGCCCAGACGAGAAATTCTCTCACGGTTTTTTCTGCCGACCCAATTTCTTCCATTTCTTCCAGCGTGTAGAGATGTTCCCTAAACTTCCTGATAGTGAGCACAGGGCCATCGAGAGAAAGGGGTGGGATGATTGCGTTTACTCGATGACCCTGTTTCAGGCGGGCGTTGACCATGGGCGAGGCTTCGTCAATTCTTCTACCAAGCGGTCCGATAATTCGGTCAATCAAAGCCCGTACCTGCTCTTCGTCTTTGAAGGTATTTTCAGCAGGATAAAGCTTTCCGCCGCGCTCGAAAAAGAGGGCTTTTTCACCATTAACCATAATTTCGGTAATGTTTTCATCACTAAGCAGGGCTTCAAGCGGTCCAAGCCCAAACACCGTATTGATAAGTTCTTCGACAAGCGTTTCTCGTTCGTCGGCTGTTTGCGATACCCACCTATCATCTTGGAAGATGCGCGCACAAGCACTTCTGATTTCGTTTTTTGCCCGTGCGGGATTTTCTGCCATTATCGAAGCTATTTCATCGGAAGAAATTCGCTGTTGTAGTTGGCTCTTTAGCTCCTCCAAATAACGGCTTTTACCCGCTATGACAAAAAGATCGTCGGTGTTGTTGGCTTTTTGGACGCGCTCCATCAAAGACATGCGACTCTCCTTCTTTTTCTACTCAAACGATTGCGCTTCATTTCCCTGAAAGCATCTTGCGTTTCGTAGGTTCCCTCACTTCGAGGAAGCACTTCAAGCAACATTTTTTCAATCCCCATGCAAAGGTCATTGCGCGAATCAATCAGTTCAAAAGGAAGTCCCGCAGCAAGCAACTCGCTCACATCGCGACCTCCGTCAGGCAGTTCGACAACATGAGCACCCTGCAAAGCACAGGATACATCTATCGAGGTCAATGGCGCATTTCGGCTACATCGATTGATAGCAAAAAGGAAGGGGTGCGTCGCGATGCCGCACCGTGTGCAAAGGTCGAGGGCGTGTTTGCATGCCCGCAACGACGAAGAGCGCTGGTCGACAAGGAATAGCGCTGTTGAGCTTCGCTCGAGAAGCGCTGCGTGTTGCTCCGCCCAAAATGCGCCCGTATTCACCACGATGACATCAAAGGATGCTTTTAAGGATTCGAGCAAGTTCGGCAACTGTTCGAGAGCGATTTCCGATTGTTCTAAATGGGAAGGAGCCGCTAACAAGGCAGGTTTCAAGCCGTCGGGATTTAGCTTCGCCAAACGATTTGGTTCGCTTAATACTTGGTCTATGGTAAGGGGGTTTTCCTCGCCGAGAAAGTAGCGCATGTCACCAAACTGGAAATCGGCATCAAGTAACAAGGTGCGATGACCTGCGCCTTGGGCGAAGAGAGCCGCAAGGGAAGCGATGGTGCTTTTGCCTGCTCCGCCGCTTGCGCTGACCACTGAAAGGATGTGTGCTGTTTTTCCCGAGGCGCTTTGCGCGCCGTTGTAAAAAGGCAGCAGCTCAAAGCACAAGTCGCTTTTGGGTTTTTGTGGGTCGAAAGATACGGCGTAGGAATTGTTCCCGCAAACAACAGGCTCAAAGGTGTGCGCAAGCGCGGGTTCAGCAACGGGTGCGACGAGTGGCGGCGTGAGAGTGGGTGTGGGCATGGTTGAATGTGCTGATGCGGGAGCAGGAGTAACGAGAGCAGGTTTTACAATAGGTTCGGGCAGCGACGGAAACGCAGCTTCTGCAATAGGTTCAGGCATAGCACCGTGCACCACAACGGGTTCAGGAACCGCAACGAACGCAGGTTTACCAACGAGTTTAGGTTCGGACTTGGGTTCAGGCTTGGGTTCAGGCGCGCTCGAAATATCTGCCGCAAGCGTTTGATTTGTTGCATCACGCAGCATCTTGAGTTTTTGTCGCGTATAGCGCGTCACGAAATCTTTCCGCGTAAAGGTTCCATCAATTCCTGCCGCATTTGCCCTGCTCTTTAGCGAACCTGAACCCTGAAAAGCCAGCAGATAAACGCCTTTACCTTCCGAATCCTTCTTCAGTGCCGCAGCAAGATTGATAGGGTCAACGTCGTCACTTGATGCAACCCAAACTTCTTTTGTGGCGCAGTTTTCCTTTAGATATCTTCGTGCTTCCACCGCGCTGCAAAATACCTGCAGCCAATCCTGAGCACCGAGATTTTCTTCCTCAAGCCCTATGAGCTGCGGGTTTTTCATGCTTTCCGAATCGGCACAGAGTACCACTTGCGTATTCATCGTGTACTTCCCTTCTCGCTTGAACTAGGCAAAACAAAATACAACTCCATCTTTTGTGAAGCAGCAATGATTTCTTGAACGGAGCTCGGCTTGACCGCCAAAGTCACCCATGCTATGGAAGCACCTGCCTTCTTTTCCGAAGTTTCGGCGCTTGTCGAAACGACCAGAATGTTTTCCGCGAGTAATTCAGTGCTGACCCCCGTGGCGTAAACATCAACATGCATGCCAGCACAAAGGGCACCGCCGATTGTTTGAACTTCTTTCGCGGGAACGCTCAGGGCGCTGAAGCCAACGGGCACTTCGACACTTGAAAGGGATTCTTCAAAACGCTTCATCGAAACCACTTCACCCGCTAGGATTGTTGAAGTTGCCTGTTTTCCGTTGATGTCTGCCAAAGAGCGCACGGCATCTTCGGGCAAGAGGTCTGCCACCCAAAGCCTGGTGGCAATGTTTGTCACGTCAACCGTATCACCTGCTGAAATGTCGCGTGTGGCAACGCATATCTCAAGTTGTTCCCCGCCATAACGAGCAAGTGCTTCAGCGCGCGCTGTCGCTGCTTCGTTTTGTACGCCCTGGGTATAGAAAAATACCGAACCCGCGCAGATTAGTCCCGAAAGAATTCCCCATAATATGGTTTTCTGTCTTTTCACCGAACGCCTTTCTGTCGATTTTTCGTCTAAAACTATTTTGACGAACAGATTAGGCAAAACGGATACAAAAATTACTGTCAACATAGCAGGTAGAATCTATAAAAAGCTGCGATGTTTTTGACACGTTTTGTATCTTTTTTCTACGGAAAGTAGATCGGTTTTCGCTATAAATTCTACGAATTTGGTATAAGAATCCTACAAAAATGTGTTTTTCCACAAGGTTTGCGCAAAGGAGATTCTTGTGGGACAATAGCAACTCGTTTGACAAAGCGGGCGATTGGCGCAGCGGGAGCGCAGGTGCCTTACAAGCACAAGGTCACAAGTTCAAATCTTGTATCGCCCACCATAAACACCAGGTCATCGCGTTGTGCGGTGACCTTTTTTGTTGAAGTTAGGGGAAGCTATTCCCCTACTTTCCCTTAAGTCAATACTAAGCTCGCAACAAGGAGTGTCAACAAAGCAATCTGGTCGATGATTTTTAGATTGTCACTCTTTCATTGTCGCCTGGATTGCTTCGTCATTCGCTGCGCTCATTTCTCGCAATGACGGGAGAGGGTCGAGGTATTCCCGCAACAGCAAGGGAAAGATTGCGGGTCAAGCTCGCAATGACGAGTGGGGGGAAGCGGTTGCTGGCGAAGGGGTCGAAGTTCTCTCTGAACGCACATATTATCTTAAAACAACTTCAGCAGTGAAGCGCACGAAGATTCGCAGAATCTGAGCAGCGAAACGGGTGAACTGAGACCCCTTCGCTGGTGACCGCAAAACTAAGATTGCGGGTCAAGCCCGCAATGACAAAAGGGGCAAATGTTTTTAGCTTGTGTTTTGTTTCTCCGATTCGACAAGCGCAATCAGTTCGCTGCGAGAATGCACCTCAAGCTTCGCATAAATATTATGCGTGTGCGTACGCGCGGTATTAAGGCTGATGCTTAAGCGTTGCGCAATGTTTTCGATTCCACGTCCCAGGGCAAGCAACTCAAAAACATCCTTTTCACGTGCGGAAAGACGCGCAGAACTTCCTACGCGCTTGCATGCTTCCATATAGGGTCGCCCACGGTCCTCCTGTTCGACGCCATTGCCGTCGCTTCCGTTGCCTCCATTAAAACCATTGGCACTATGCAAGCGTGGCAATTCCTCAAGGGTAAAGTTTTCACCGAGAGCCAGCGAGAACAAAGAATCGAAATCTTTTTCGGAAAACACCACCACGGCACAAATCAAAATGAGCAGCGCCAAAACAACCAGGATAATCGGTTCGGCAATCGGATAAGAGACCTGCGGCAACAGCCACGCCCCGCTCGTCCAGCCAATCGTGCGCCCGACCATATATATCCCGTAGCCGAAACCGAAAACGACAACAGGTGAAAGCTTCTTTTGATACACAACTGACGCCAGCAGACACCAAAGAATCACCGTAAAGAAATCGAATGCCGACTTCACGATGATATCGAAAAGCAATCCGTTAAGCTGGATCAAGGCGTACAGCGTTATCACCACGGCAACTATCACCATGAGCAGGAAGTACAGCTTGCCGAAATCAATCCGCTTGAAAAGCCGCACAACAAGATAAATGCTGACAATCGCCAAGGCTATACGGCAAAAGAGCGCAATATTCGTACCAACCAAGATTTCGTTGGGAGTAAGCGTGTGAACCGACAAGCCATGAACCATCGAAGTCGTAATGGTGAGCAGGAATATCGTTGTGAAAAACTTCCAAAAACTCTTCGGAAGAGGCGTGGCTTCTTCGATGGCCTCTTCGGTAGAATCAGTAAGTCCCTCGCGCAAAGGTTTCACGGGCTTTGGCGCCCTTTCGCAATTTATCGCAACAATCATCGCCGCGAGGAACGGCAAACCAATAAAGGCAAGGATGCCTGCAAGCGATGGTCCACCCGCAATCGGCGCATATCCCATTTCTGCCGCATGCAAAAGGATGAAAAAGAGCGCTGCGGCGAGCAGCTGAGATATCATTGCATAGATAATTATTCTTCCTGGGGAAAGCTCTTCGCCATATAATTGACCGCATTTGAGCGAGACAAAGGCCGTACCGATTCCCGTGAAAATCGCTCCCACGTAAAACAGCGGTTTTACTGCAAGGTAATAAGGACCTGCCAAGATGATGAGCGCGGCACCAACACTGCCGAGCAATCCGAAAAGATATAGGGCATTTCGCCTGGTGAAAAAGTATTCAACCCGTTGGCGAAAGAGCGGAGCCAGCAACATCGTTAGGGCAAAAGCACTTGACGACCACAGATACAGCGACGAAATATGACGCCCATCAATTTCGGAATCGGAAAGCCAAAACGTGCCGCTGAAAGCAAGTATCGCCCAAGCAGTCCACACTCCGAGTCCCAAAAAACGAAAGCCTGGCCACAACACATTCAAACCACCCATAAATGTTTGCTTTTGTCGTTCTTTTCTTCCCGTATCTGCCATATATCCCCTGTTGACCTCGAGACGAATTCCCGTACCTAAGCACTTCTCACCTCAAAAAGCGCAACTCAAGACTGCGTTATAACTCACCCAAAACTATCCGAAAACCTGCCAAGACTCAAAGTCCGTCTTAAGACCCAAGTCCTCCTTGCAGCGTTTCAAGCAACTCTTTTCCTTCGGGCGAAATACACCAACCTCCATCCCAATAAATGCCACCCGCTTTTTCAAGCTTGTCGATAAACACGCTCGATTGAATGGGGCGGTCTCCCGCAGCACGATTCACCATAAGAACCTCGCGTCCGCGAAGGAGTCTATCAATATTGGCAAGGCTTTGCTTTTCTTGCAGAAAGTCCAACACCTCGATATAGGTGTCATAGTATTCAGGAATGATGTCTAAAAGCTCAATCAGGCGATTCTTCGGGTTCATCTCTTCAATCAGGTATTTCCCTACTTCGTTTGTTTCGTAGGCGTACTGCACGACCAAATCGTCGATTTCGTCCTCGCTCAAACCAAGTTTCTGCTCATCGGTTACTGCGTTGCCTTCTTCGTCAAGGTCAAAGGCATCGATGCCGCCGCCGTTAACAAGGAACAGCAGTAAATAATAAGGACTTTGAGTCGCGCCCGAAAATTCAGGATAAGAAGCAATGCTTTCTTCCACATCAGGCAAAATCCGACGGGTAGAGCAATATTTAAGGGTTTTGTAGAGCAGCTCGCGCTGCAGCGGGTTACTTGAAACAACAGTTCTTAAGTGAGCAATCCGCTCTTCAAAGCTCATGGTTTCAAGCTGTGATGCTTTTTTGGCTTTCTCGGCGAAATCGCCACCGATGGCAACAAATTCGTCTTTCGCATTCCCCGGTGTGCCCTCAATCACGCCGTCCTCATGGGAAAAATCATCAGGTGTTTGACCTGAAAAATCCAGGCTATCGTTACCAATAGCCACTCCATCCATGTTATCCATAGATTCGTCCTCTCCATAAGTCCCTTGTACTTAAAATAATAAAGCGTTTACTCAGAGAATACAATATTGTTATTCCTTCTCTTTCTC
Source organism: Eggerthellaceae bacterium (assembly GCA_009782615.1). Taxonomy (GTDB): domain Bacteria; phylum Actinomycetota; class Coriobacteriia; order Coriobacteriales; family Eggerthellaceae; genus WRIS01. The sequence goes on from WRIS01000007.1 coordinate 80,123, forward strand.
TTAAAATAAACACCCGTTGAAACATTTTTTAATTCATTTTCAGCGAAACGCTCCCTGCGAAACGCTCCCTGCGAAACGCTTCCCTACAAGCACTTCCCCACAAGCCGCTGCACTTTATGAAATCGACGCCACCCAAGCAGCGATGATAGCATCAACACGAGAGGAACTTTCAGCAAGTCCTGCCATGCAGACCAGCTCAAACGCTCCCGCCGCATAGGCATCCATGTGGCGGCGCTCATCCATCTGAGCGAGTAACTCTTCTCGCCATGACCTGCCGCAACGTTGTTCAATCACTTCGCGCAAAAGACCTTGATGTTCGACCCACAAAGGCTCGATAATCATGTCATCGGGAAGCATACAATAGGGAAAGTTCTTCGAAGGAACCAGTGCAGCACATTCTAAGGGACGTTCTTCTAGGGTATATGTGCAGGAGTCGCCCTCCAAGTGAGCGCAGGTCAGTGCTTCATGACAAAGGCTCAGTGGTTCTCTGTCTATTCCGCGGGCAGCAAGCGTAAAGATGGGAGCAGCTTCGCTTCCCTCGATATTGGTAAACGAGGTATACATAACCGCGCGTCCACTGTCGAGCGCATCGTGTATCACTTGTCCATCCAGCGCACCCAAAGGCGCGAAATCTTCAGGAGCGAATTTGCCAGGAGCATGCAAGCAACAATATCCCTTGCAAGCAACGCAAAATTCGCTTGCCTCAACACGTTTCATAGCGCGACCCAAACCCCTCCCCTTTAGTATTCGCAGGCGTTATTCGTCCACATGCCTTATTTTGCCTTCACGCCCTCACTTTGAAAGCGCTTTTGCATCCTGACACAAGTCTTGAACAGGTGCCGCCTTTCCCGCATACAGCGGTATGCTTATAGCCTGAGACGGACAGTGCTCTTTGCAAAGCCCGCATTTGGTACATTCGTGCATTCCTTCCATGCAATGCGGGTCAAGCTCTTCTTCGCACACGGTGACACACACTTTACAGTCGATGCCCTGCGTGCGCAAGCACTTCGCGTTGTCCACGCGCGGCTTGAAAAGTTTATTGGGAATGCTCATCAAAGACATGAGAGCGCCCAGGGGGCAAAACTTTATGCACCACTTTTTTAGCACGAACAATTCAAGCGCCAAGAATACGGGGAATATGAGCAGCGCCCATGACGGCTCGTTAAAGCCTACCAGACGCCAAAGGGCAATAAGGCTTGCAAACGTCAGACCAACAGGACAGATGATGCAAAAAACGGGGAACCCAAAAATCGCCGTGGAAAGAAGCGCTCCGCCCAACACAATATGGCGCGAGTCGAACTTTTTTCGCTGTTCGGTACAGCTCGTGCACCCCGAAGGACATGCTTTTAGGTCACGTGTTTCTGCATCGCAGGCTTGTGGCACGGAAAGCTCTATCGGCACTGATTCGGTGGTGTCAGAGGTCGCAACAGCCGCAACGGGCGTAACAGCCGCAGCATCTCCAACAGCAACAACACCTTCTTCACGTGCCGCTTCGAGCGCTTTTTTCGATTCCGCAATCGCATCAGATACGCTTTCGTCTTTCTTAAGCGTGAAAAATCTGCGCAAGGGTGGCACAGGACAAAGCCATGCGCAAAAAACCTTACCCAGTACAATAACGATAAGAACGCACACGCCAAGCGCTATCACCTGCCGCGGAATGAAGGTCCACGAAGCAAGAAAAGCTTCGAGGGCACCAAGCGGACAAAGATAGGCTATCGACTTCCAGCCAAGAGCTGACAAATTACCGCTTCCGATATTCGTGAAGAAGCTGACCAGAACAGTCAACGCAACAAGAGCAAGGGTTATCTTGCGGGCGAGGGATATCTTCATGTTGCCCCACCCCCCAACACGGCCACACTGTCGCGCGAAGCGTTTCCTGCTTGTACCGTTATGCCGCGCTTACGAGTTCCTGTGAACACACGATAAGAATTCGACGGGCAGATATATTCGCAATACCCGCAGCCGTTGCATTTTTCAACCTCAACCACGGGGCGCCCAAAATCATCAGCGCGAATGGCTTCGAAAGGACAACCGTCAATGCAGCGCCTACAACCAACCCCTTCGGGTTGATGCGCGATGCACAAATCTCGGTCAATGACAGCAGGCGCGATCCATTCTTGTTCGGGGTCAAAGGAGCGAAGCGCGCCTGTCGGACAGCATTCGATACACAGATTGCAGAAATCACAATACCCAATGCGATAGTCCAGTTTAGGCGTTCGCGCGTTGAGAAGCCCGTCGTTCATATTAGCAACTGCAATGCAGTTGAGCGGACAAATGCTTCGACAGCGATCGCACTTTATACACGCTGCGATAAAATGGTCTTCGTCTTGACCCCCTGGGGGTCTCAAAAGCGGCGTTTCTCCAAAAGCATATTTAGTGATGCCGCCCACTGCCAGCATTGCCGCCCCCCCAGCACTACCCGCTATAAGCGTTCTGCGAGTAATTTCGTTCACAACTGAAGCATCCCCTCTAATAAATCATCTATCGTTTGCAAATCCATCAAAAGATATCCCTTGGTGACCTTGAGAACACCGCGGTAAAAACGCACTTCCAACAGGGTTTGCGCAGCTTCGGTAAAAGCATCGAACCAGGTAAGTATCTGATCGGTAATGAAATCGCGTGATTCCTTAAGACAGGCTTGTGCCTCTTCAAGGTTTCCCTCACGCAGGGCATCTGCAGCACGTTCGCTCATAATCGAGAGGAACTCCAGCATGAAACTCAAGTGGTCATCAGGGGTGTTTTCGTCGATTACGCGCAAAAGGTTGCGCTTGAACACGCGAAAAACTTCGCCGCGCGGAAATTGGCTGAGCAGGTGTTCTTCGCTTAAGAAAAGCGAAGCGTAGGGCATGGCAGTTTTTCCTTTATAGGTTGCGGCTCCCCCGAAGCTGGAAGTGAAATCAATCGCAAGCATTTGGCGCGTGCCCGTGTTGCGCTTGCGCAAAACCCGCGTAATGTCGTTGAAACCTTCTTCTAACAAAGGTTCGCCCACGCCAAATTCGGAATAGTCGGTTTGCGCCATGGCGTCTATCTGTTCTTGCGTCAAAGGTGCGAAATAAAAGCCTGCCAGCGCCAAATAGAATTCACGGCGCCCGTTCAAAACTTCGATAAGCACTTCCGTGCTCACTTCTTCGCTATCAACTACCTCATCAACCACTTCAACGTCGCTTACTTCTGTACTGACCACCTCGGTATTAGCTGTCTTTGGAATTTTTGCCATCTCGGGTGTTCCTTTCGCAAAAGTTTCGTAGGAGTTTGATTCGCATTGCCACGCCTGTGTTGCCACACGCGCATTGCCACGCCTGTGTTGCCAAGCACCCCGAGGGGGACGCACGAGGCATCCCCCTCAAAGGTCGAACAGACTATTGCGGCGGTGTCAGCAGACTTCTCTGATCTATTCCCAGATGGAAGAACGGATCAATCTGCGGGTCACCAGCCATCCACATTACCACACGGAATATGATGGCGCCGATAATCACGACAAGCAGACCAAGATAAATCATGGATATGTTGCCCTTCATATAGGCATACAGTGCTGCTCCGACTCCACCAAGACCGCCAATTACAACCGCTCCAATCCAAAGGAGCGCCGCTGCGCTGCCGACGCTGGTCGTTGCAGCATAGGCAAGATAGGCAAGAGCCGTCAAAACGGCGACAATCAAAACTATAAGAGCAATTCTTTTAATTGAAGCCATTTCGTCTTTGAAAATCGCCTGTATCGCCAGGAAGATAAAGCCACCCATGGCAAGCGCACTCAGTGCATACGAGAAGGTAAGCAGCGGAGTTGCCCACGCAGGACGAGCCTCGATGACTTGATAGCCATGCCCTGAAAAATAGGCGAAACAAAGTCCCACGACAATCCCGATGATACCGAGAATCTTAGCAGCTGAACTTTCGCGATTTACCAATACGAGATAAATCAAAGCAACAAGAACCGCAAGACCTAAGAATATCAGTTCGAGAGAGATGGGTGAAAACGAAAAGATGTTAGCTGCCGCTGCCATGAAGTTGCCTGGGTTGCCCAGATGGAGCAAGGAAAAGCACCCTCCTATAACCAGCAAGATTATGGCAACTATGGCTGCGATGTAACGCGATTTTTTGCTTGCATCGAAAAACTCAGCGACGCCCGCAAAAACCAAAACGCCCGCACCAGCTCCGGCAAACACCGTGAAAAGAATCAAAGGCCATTCAATTCCTACCATTTATATCAACTCCTTCCACTTCGCGATATGTTCCGAAAGGATGTATACGGTTGCGGGCTGTGCGTTGTTTTTGTCCGTCAGCGTGAACGTCCCTCTGCCTGCTGCTTTTGCCTCAGCAAGGGCTACGCTTGCCCCTGAAGCAGGGTCGTTCAAATCGCCGAAGTAGCGAGCGCCTGTTGTGCAGTTATGCACGCAAGGCGGTATCGCGTGGTCGGGATCGAAGGTGTCATGAATGTTTGCAACACCGTCGGATTTCGCCGTAAGGTGATTACACAGCGTACATTTTTCCATAACGCCTTGGTCTTCGTTGAGTTGACGAACGCCGTAAGGGCACGCATACAGGCAGAATGAACAGCCAATACACTTTTCTTTGTCAATCAAAACGACATCGTTGTCGGTGTCGCGATATGATGCGCCCGTTGGGCACACAGGAATGCAAGGAGCATTCTCGCACTGCTGACAAGCAACCGGCAACCAATACATTTCGATGTCGGGATACTCCCCAGTCGGACCTACCGCAAGGACGCGGTTCCAGTAGTGACCCAGCGATACACTGTTCTCAAACTTGCAAGCAACAATGCATGAGTCGCACCCAGAACACCTATCAAGGTCAATTACATGTGCTCTTTTTTGTGTCATTTTTTACACCTCCTACCCACGGTTCCAGTCGTTGAATTCAATGTTGGGGCTATTCGGATCCATATCGAGCGCTGAACCGATGCCAGGCAGACATTGATTGTCATTCTTCGGCATAAACGGCTCGAATTCCTTCGGCTCGACCCAAACACCCGCAGGTCTTTCGCCCTTTTCAATCTTGACAGTGAAGCCACGGTTCGTGTAGGAGCCGAACACCTCGTTGTACGGTGCCGTGTTCTTGGTAAGAACATTGACGTTGCACTCACGCCATCCACCTGTTTTCTTAGACTGCGAATTATCGAAGCACTCAGGATTCCAGAAGCGCTCCATGAAAATTACGCGCTCATCCATACCGCGTGTTATGTACACGCGACCCGTAGTCGTAGAACGACGCGAGGTGATTTTCACCCAATCCATGTGCTTGAGACCATATTTCTCAGCAGTATTGGGATGCATGCGTACGTCAGGAACAGGATAAAGCTCGCGGATAAAGGGAGCATGGCGCATGGTGCCATGATGGAAGTAGTACACGCGACCAGAAGTCAGCACTATCGGGTATTCAGGGTCATAACCTGGCATACCTTCGATGGGAGACTCCGCAGGCTCAACATGCCAACAAATAGGCGAATAGGTTCCGACGAAAGGATATGTTAGGTTTGGATCGATTATCGAATCGATTTCCTTGATTTCCTCGCCGATGCTCTTGTCGACAGGCTCTTGCACACGCGGGTAGGTATACGGGAACCCGTTGGCAGCCATCTTAACAAGAACACTTGCATACACTTCGCACTTGCGTGATTCGGTGCCAAAGCCCTTCGGCAGACCGTCGTCGGCAATAACTTCGTGCTGGTCATACTGCCAGAAAATCTCAGGCGGAATGACGAAGCGCGGGTCTTTTGCTTCAGGCATGTCGGGCTGCTGATAGCTGACATCGTTCATGAAAGTCTCGTAGTCGGGCGCGCCATAACGTCCAACCATTTGCTTGAGCAACAGCGAGTCTTCCTGGATGCTTCCCTGTACGCCGTCACCAATGGGGAAGCGCAACTTGAACTTGTCGGCATCAAAGGGATGGAGGTGCGTTGCATTTGCCGAAGAGAGCGGTTGCCCGTCTTGAGCTAACGCGGGAGACGCTGATGCTGATTGACCAACGGCTGCACCAATGGCGCCAAAGACGAGTTCTCCGCCCGACTCTAAGAAGTCGTTGAACTTCTTCGAGGTGGCATTTTGAACCTTAAGCTGCGGCACACCACTCGATACCGTTTCGCCGAGATGGATTACTTGCGTCTCGGGGAATACGTAATTGAGCTGGTTCCTCATAGGAATGGGGTTTTCCAACCACTCTTGCAGCGGGAAAACGAGGTCGGCAATTTCTGCCTGGAAAGAAGTGAGGTTTGGATACTGGCATACGCAAAAATCGATTTCATCGAACGCGTCATACCACGACTCGGCATTACCGAGCATGGCAAGTTTGTTGCCTGACATGTCATACCACACGCGTGGTTTGTAAGGGAGACCTGTCTTGATGGCATCAAGTACGGTAGGAATGTGCGAATGCGACCAGTGATACAAACCCTTGTGGTTCTTCAGACCCAGCTGGTCGAGTTTCAGCTGATTGTGCAGGTAAAGAGCCTCTTGGTTCTTCACATACGGCTTGGAGCCTGGTTCTGCCAATTCTTGGAAGGAAGCGATACGTTTTTCGTTTTCTTCCTCGGTAGCACCAATCATATACCCAAAGCCATACACAGAACCGTATGAGCCGTTGGATATGTAGGTCGGACGCTTCGGTGCACCTGGAGGCGGTGGAGTCCAGCCGTTTTTTTCGTTGTCCCACAAAGGACGGGTGTGCTGCGTGAGCGCGGCGCCTTTCTTGTTGACGTAGCCCATAATCATGTCGAGACCCAACAGGCCCGTCGGAGCTTGAGAGGCGGTTTGCTCCATGTCGGTAGCAACACCGTGTGCGATACCAGCAGCTTTTCCGCTTTTAAGCGGATCGGTATATATCTTGATGGCTTTCTCGTTTTCGGCTGCGGGAACCCAGCAGAGTTCTTCCGCTTTTTCAAGCGTCCAGGGGGCTGCTGCGTCCTTGTAAATCTGACCTGCAGTTTTACAAGCCTTGCCATTGACATCGCCCGCCCAGAATACTTCGGGGTCAACGCTGTCGGATGCATACTCGAACGGCTTAAGTTCACCGCTTTTGTTGTCGAAACAAACATAAGCTGGTGTGTTAGCGGGGGTCGTTTGTACAAAGTCCGGGAAAACCTCTTTTGCCAAAATTGGCAAATGTGTGTCAGGGTCAACAACGAAGGGCAGGTTTGTCCATGTTTTGACGAAGTCCTTGTCGTAGAGTTCATTGTCGAAAATGTATTTGAACCACGACAAAATCAGACCGCCGTCAGAGCCAGGACGCACACGCAACCACACGTCTGCCTTGACAGCATCGGGGGTATAGTTCGGGTCAACAACAACGAACTTGCAACCCAGAGCCCTCAAGTCTGCAACGCCGCGTCCAGATTGAGCAACCTGGCTTACCGATGGTTGTGCACCCCAGACTACCATCGTTGACGTTATCTCATCCCCAACTCTCGTACCATCTGCAAGTTTTTTGTCGGCTTCATATTTGGATAAGCCTCGATGGAATTCTTGGAACGAACAGTCTGCAACCGACTGATTCTGTCCTTGATACATGAGGTCTGCCATAGCGACACGAGGAAGGTAGCATTGCGCGCAACCAGGCTCGATGACGTTTGGTCCGCCGAGTGCCGTACACATGGTCTTGGCGTTTTCGAAGGTGTAGCCACCTCCACCGCCGGTTGAAGAAAAGAATGAATACGTGCCGTACTTTTGTGCTGCTTCGAATATCTTAGTAGACGCAAGATCAAGCGCTTCATCCCAAGTAACGCGCTCCCATGCAACATTCTCTGCGCCACGCGCGCCTGCGCGTTTGAGCGGATAGAGAACACGACGAGGGCTGTACGCGGTATGAAGCTGGCTGAGTCCTTTCAGGCACATGCTCCCCAGATTTGCAGGAGCAATAGGGTGACCTTCGAGTTTTACTACAACACCGTCTCTTACGTACACGCGGCAGGGACAAACCTGGATGCAACCGTGGCAGGTAGACACATACATCTTGGTTTCACTTGCCTCCTCCGCCCACGCCCGATCTGTTTGGGTGAAAGAACCTTTCATCTGTGTTCCCAGAGCGAGCGCTGCACTGGTAAGTGCCGTCGTTTTCATAAAACTACGACGTGTCATAGTGGCATTTCGTGCTTTCTGCATAGATACTCCTTTCATTCTCAATCGGTTTCTAGCAGTTTTTTGCAACTTCCCTTTGCTTTTAGGTGGAAATCTCCGTGGGGAAATCTCTGTGGGAGAAATTGCGATTTACCGAGATGATTCGATGAAGAAGATCATCGTAAAGCCGTTTCATCCCTCCCCTAGGTTTTCTGAGGTTGCCCCTAACGGCAGGGGTGCAGCCTCGGTCTCCTTCTTTTCTTGAGTCCGTGTTCTCCTTTCCCTCGTGCAATGAACGCGTGAGCCTTCGCGTGAGAAGATGCTTTTTGTTTCTCTTGCAGTTTCTTGCCGTTCTTGCGGTTCTTGGGTGTAGCGAAAACTGAACGTGCTTGAACGCACTTGCAGAAGGCGCGCTTAGGGGCGCTTCAAAAAGTCCCGACGCATCATCGTTTTCATGAGATAGGTTCCTCCCTCTCCTCACTGGTGGCATTGTAGAGGTTTTGTGAAGGGGGCACCTACACTATCCATCATGAAATATTGCCAATCGGAAAAGTCGTATACACAATCGTTGTCTAATGCAAAATTGGTGAGATTTTGCTCCCGACAATTCATCTGGGCTTTCGTTTTTATGGGAAATGAATTGGTGCGCCCCTAAGCGCGCCTAAATCGTGTCGTCGAGGAATGCGCCGCTTTGACGGCTCCACAGCTGAGCGTATTCGCCGCCCGCTTCAATCAGTTCTGCATGGGTGCCGTCTTCGACAATCTTCCCTTCCCGCAACACGATGATGCGGTCAAGGCTTGCCACCGTAGAAAGGCGATGCGCAACAACAATGGAAGTCCTTCCTTCCATGAGGTTTTTTAAGGCGTCTTGGATAAGTTTTTCGCTTTCAGAATCAAGCGCTGACGTTGCTTCGTCAAGCACAAGAATGGGCGCAGCGGCAAGAATGGCGCGCGCAATAGCAACGCGCTGGCGCTGCCCACCCGAAAGCTTGACCCCACGCTCGCCCGTGTGCGTGTCAAACCCCGAAGGCAAAGCTTCAATAAATTCAAGCGCGTTTGCCTTGAGAGCCGCTTCGCGGATTTCTTCGTCGCTCGCATCGGGCTTTCCGTACGCAATGTTTTCGCGGATACTGCGATGGAACAACAGCGGTTCTTGCGGCACATAGCCAATCTGTTGGCGCAGGCTCACCTGCGTGGCACAGGCAATGTCTTGCCCGTCCACCAAAATGCGCCCTTCTTGTAGATTAGACAAGCGCAACAACAAGGTGGTAAGCGTCGTTTTCCCCGAGCCCGACCTGCCCACAAGTCCAACTCTTTGACCTGCGGGGATTTCAAGATTGAAATGTTCAAAAATGGTGTCTGTTTCGGCAGCATCGGCATACCAAAACGTCACGTTTTCGATGCTGATATCCCCTTTCGAAACTTTGAGTTGAGAAGCTTTCGAAACATCTGCCACCAAAGTCGGTTCATCAAGAATAATGGTCATGTCATGAGCGTCGCCCAGGCCCCTATTCAGTTGCGTGAAGGTAATGTTAATGCGATTGAACTGCATCGTGAGCGAATAAGTATAGGTAAACATCATCACCAACGTACCTGCGCTTATCCCAAACCAAGCATTTCCCCCCGTGATGAAGATGACCACCAAAGTCATAATGATAACGGTAATGAAGCTGGTGATTGCCCCGCGCGTAATGGATGCTCGCATACGCTTTGAATCGGCAGCGAGCACCTGTTTGTTTGCGGAATCGAACAAGGTGCGCTCGAAGGCTTCGCGCCCGTAGGTCTTTACGGACAAGATATTGGTGATGCTATCAGAAAGTTCCCCCGAAAGGGCGTTTTGCGCGCCCGCCGCTTTCGCATTCAGAGGAAGGATGCGCTTGTAGAGATGGTAAGACGCAACCAGATACACCACCAGAAGGCTAAAAAGTATCAACACATAAAGCGGGACGCGCCCCACGAGCATCACCAGGGTAAACACCGCAGAACTCGTAATAGGAATCACCGCATAGATGGAACTTTCCAGCAAGGTGGAATACGCACCAATGAATTTTTGTGTCTGGCTTACCAAAGAACCCCCGTGGCGATTCGTGTGGAAGGTCATCGACTGGTTGGAAAGTGTGTCGAACACGTGCGTTGCCAAAGCATAGTGAGCCTTGAGTTCCAGCTTCCACACCGTATAATCTTGCATCTTCGAGAAGAATTGTCCCAGTATGTTTGCTCCAACAAGCATGAAGATATAGGGGCTAAACACCTCAAACACCTGTTCAGCGGCAACAGGTTCAGCGCTTACTCTATCGACTATCAAGCCAACGATGAAAGGGTTTGCATACGAAAGGAAGAACACGAAGCCCAACGTGGAAAGAATCGCGAACAAAAACATCGGCAACTGAATGCGGGTAACCCTCCAGTAATAGTGGACGGTGCGCGCTATGGTCGAAGGTTTTTTCGGCGTGTTTTTAGTAGCGGCGCTCACGTTCATCCTTCCGTTACGTCCCCCGATTGGTCAAGGCTGATAGGTTCGCCCTCATAGGCAACCGATGCCCTCACCAGCGTTTGGAAGAAATCCTTGGTGCGGGCAGGAATTTCGCGAGCATCAAAGCGGTGCTGCACTCCGTAGACACTCACTTCACTCGCAACCCCTCGGGTATCGATTCCCAGACCGTTTGCCACATAGAGCGCACGGTAGAGATGATAGGTTTGGGTGACCACAACCATGCGTTTCACCCCGAAAATGCTTTGCGCCCGATACATACTTTCATACGTTGAAAATCCTGCAGGGTCACAAAAGATATCTTCACTCGGTACCCCTTGGGCAATAGCATAGTTCTTCATCGCAAGCACTTCGTTGTATTCTACGGTTCTGTGATCGCCACTCATGATTATCTTGGGGGCGACGCCTTCTTTGTAGAGCTGAACTGCCACATCAAGGCGGTTTTGTAGGATGTCGGAGGGGGTACCGTTCACAAAGACCGATGCACCCAACACTAAAATGCATTCGGCATCAAAATCCTGTACTTCCACAGACGTGCTTATCTTGCTGTTGCCCAGAACTACCACCAGTGCATTCGTTATGCCCACAACAAGCACAGCCGCTATGATTACCGCAAGCACAAAACCCCCCATCCTGCGAATGAGTCCTCGTTTTTTCCTACCCGATTTGCCTGCTTTGTGTGCCATACTCTCAATCCGTTTTCATGACTACTTGATGACGATGTTCACCAAACGTCTCGGAATGACTACCGTTTTCACGACCGTTTTATCGTGTATCTGCAGTGCAACTGCTGCAAGAGCCTGTTCGCGTATGGTTTCTTCTGCGGCATCCGCAGCAACCATAATTTTTGCTTTCACCTTGCCGTTTAGCTGTACGGCGAGTTCTACTTCGTCTGCTTTTGCCTGTTCAGGGTCAAAATCAGCCCAAGCTTGCGTGTGAACCGAAGAGCTGTGTCCCAGTGCCGTTTGCCACAATTCCTCTGCCCAGTGCGGGGCAATAGGAGCAAGTAGCTTTACCAACACCTCAGCGATTTCAGCGTCAAGCGCACTCAAATCCTTATGGGCGCTGCGCAGTTCAGGAGAAGCCATGCGCAAGTAATCACCCGTGGTATTCGAAAGTTCCATGATGGCAGCCAGCGCCGTGTTGAAGTTGTTGCGCTCGATATCGTCGATGACTTTGCCTACAACGCGGTGGCGCTCACGCCTCAGCATTGCTGCTTGCTTTTCAATCACGGCCGCTTCAACGCTTCCCGCTTCACGAGCCGTGTCCGTCGCGTTCGTCGTGTCCGTTGTGCCCACCGTGCAAAGCGAATCTTGCCCTGCCAAGCCTTTCAAATCCCAAACTTGCCGCCACACCCGATTCAAAAAGCGGGAAATGCCCGCCAAGCCATCTTCTTCCCATTCGAGGTCTTTGTCAGGTGGTGCCATGAACAGGATAAACGCGCGCAATGCATCAGCCCCGTATTCGGCAAACATGTCCTCAGGAGCCACCGTGTTGCCTTTTGATTTCGACATAGTCTCACCGTTGAGTTTCACCATGCCTTGCGTCAAAAGGTTTTCAAACGGTTCGTCAAAATCAACTATCCCCAAATCGCGCATGACTTTTACAAAGAAGCGCGAATAGAGCAAGTGTAAAATAGCGTGTTCAATGCCACCGATATATTGGTCAACTGGCAACCAACGATTTGCTTTCGCTGAATCGAAGGGGGCGTTTTCGTTGTGAGGGTCGGTGTAGCGCAAAAAATACCACGACGAACAGGTAAACGTATCCATCGTGTCCGTTTCACGACGTGCCTTGCCCCCGCACACGGGACAGCTGCACTCATAAAACGAAGCACATTGGGCAAGGGTCTCGCCCTTGGTTATATCAACGTCAAGCGGCAAAACAACGGGCAAATCAGCTTCAGGAACAGGCACGAGTCCGCAGGTATCGCAATAGATGGCAGGAATCGGATTGCCCCAATAACGCTGGCGGGAAATCAACCAATCGCGCAGGCGGAAATTTATCGCAGGCTTGCCTTTGCCTGCCGCTTCCAAATCGCCAATGATGGCATCAACCGCTTCGGAATGTTTGCCGCCAACCATGCCAGTGTATTTTCCCGATTGCACCATGATGCCTTCGGCTTCAAAACTCGCTGCCCAATCCACCGTAGTACGAACACGTTCTTTCACGCCTGCGAGTTCAGGATAGAGAGGATCGTCCTCAGGTAAGATAATAGGAACGATGGGCAAGTTGTACTTGCGGGCAAATTCGAAATCTCGCTGGTCGCCGCAAGGTACTGCCATAACGGCACCCGTACCGTAGTCAGACACGATATAGTCGGCAACCCACACGGGAACCTTGTCGCCGTTAATGGGGTTTTGCATATAGCGCCCCGTAAACGCGCCGTGCTTTTCACGGTCGCCTTGGGCGCGCTCAACCGCACTCACCTTTTCGGCAGCGGCAACAACTTCGCGTACCCCTTGTTCGTATTCGCTGCCTGCAACCAGGTCAAACAACCCTGGGTATTCAGGTGCCAACAAGAAGAACGAGCAACCAAACAAGGTGTCGGGGCGCGTCGTAAACACCGTGATGGTATCGCTTGCGGAAGGTTTTTCAGGAACTTCACCGTTTTCGTCACATAAAACGAAGTCTACTTCAGCCCCTTCGGAACGTCCTATCCAGTTAGCCTGCATTTGTTTGACGCGCTCGGGCCATCCGACGAGCTTGTCTAAATCGTTGAGCAAATCGTCGGCATAGTCGGTGATTTTTAGATACCACTGTTCCAGTTCTCGTTTTTCCACTTCGCTTTTGCAGCGCCAACACTCACCGTTGATAACCTGTTCGTTGGCAAGCACAGTGCCACATTCCACACACCAGTTAACGGGTGAATTTTTCCGTTCTACCAGACCCTGCTTCCACATCTGCAAGAAAATCCATTGACCCCAGCGGTAATATTCCGCATCACACGCAACTACCGTGCGATTCCAGTCATAAGAAAAGCCCATGCGTTTGCAGGAGGCTTTTTGTGTTTCGATGTTGGCATAAGTCCATTTCGCTGGATGACTGTTGCTTTTAATAGCTGCATTTTCAGCGGGCAGCCCGAAGGCATCCCAGCCCATCGGGTGCAGCACGTCGAAGCCACGCATCTTATAATAGCGCGCGATAACATCACCGATAGTGTAGTTGCGCACGTGCCCCATGTGGATATCTCCCGAAGGATACGGGAACATTTCCAAAACGTATTTTTTTGGCTTCAGAGTTGCCGTGCCGTCGTGCGCCGCAGCATCTTCTGCGGCCGTATACAGGTTAGTGCTTTCCCAAAGTTTTTGTAGGCGCGGCTCTATTTCGCGCGGGTTGTACTCTTTCATCGCTATCTCTTTCAGGGCTCATGAGGTAATGAGGTTTTATTATAGCACCGAAGAGCCCGCGCACTTTGCCTCCGCACGTCCCCGCAACAAAATCCTGCAACATCTTGTAACATCCTGCAACAAAAAAACGCCCGAGCGAACTCGGGCGCGTTTGAGCAAAGGACAAGGATTAAGCTATTCGGCAGCACTCTCGGGAACAGGCAAGGTGCCTGCTGGTTTTCCGCCGCTATACACAATCATGTTGTTGTTTTCATGGTCGTACATAAACACAACGCCACCGCCACCGTCTATCACTCCCAAGATATTGAAGTTCCTCACACCATCTTCTTCTGCGATTTTGAGGGCTTCGTTGTAAGCATAGTTGATGATGGCTTGCTTTTGGTCAGTTGATTGCCCGTCCCAATCAACATCTTCATTAAGGATAGTTTGATAGTTGGTAAACGTCACGTTGCCTGATTTTTGTTTAGACGAGGTGATTTCTTTCACGCCCGAAGGTATTGTTGAGGCGGGAGCGCAAGACGCTAGGGCAAAACCTGCGCCACTTGCAAGTACGACTGATACGATTAAGGCGACAATCTTTCTTTTCATATCTGTTCCTCTATTTCTCTTGATTCCAACCAATATTTCTTATGTTCGATTAAACATCTATTCTACCCTATCTCGTGACAGCGTTTTGGCATTGTCCTATGACAACATGGCATTGACACGCATTAGACGGGTGTAATAACGGGAGGCGGGCGCGCAGTCACTGGCAAAGGGGCCTCAGTTCACCCGTTTCGCTAGTAACCGTGAAGTCGACACTCTTTCATTGTTGTCGAATTGCTTCTATTTATCGCTGTAGTGCCCTCTGCACTGAATGACCTCTATCACGTTGCTTTCGTCGGGATGAGGGCGGTAGACAAAACGGTCTTTACGGGTAATTTCTCTTGAATACCAGCCAGAATAGTCATGCTTTAGCTGTTCGGGATTGTGCTTTCCTTCAATAGCGAAAGGGTCTTTTTCGATTTCGTTTTGAATGTCTTGAATCTTTGCTAAAACCTTCATTTGACCTGATTTTTTCCAGCTTGAAAGGTCTTTTACTGCGGGTTTCGAGTAACGGAAAATCATTAGCTAGAGACTTTCTATAAATGCATCGAAATCTTTTAAAGGAACGTCGGTAAATTCGCCTTTTTCTAACTCCGCAATACTTTCGTCCAGTGCCTTCAAATTCTTTTTATGGTAGAAAGGGTCTGCACTGATTTCAAAAGGAATACGCGACTCGCGTAAGGTAGCTTTCACGAACATAGTGATTGCGCTTGTAGTTGTAAGCCCGACCTCATTGCAAAAAACATCGAACTCCTCTTTTAGATTTTCGTCGATTCGTAATGTCATAAGCTTTGTTGTCATAGCGACTTCTCCTGTTCAACCTGCTGTTTTACCTAAAACATAGCATAGGCAAAAACCTTACCGCATTTATGTATGTACATAATATCATATTGTAGTTACAAAATATATTAACATATATACATAAACCGCAATGGTGGTGTGTTTGTAAATTGCTGCAATGACGAAAGTGCAGCTTGGTTTAGGGTGGACACAGTACCGTCCCCTGTCTATACAGGGTTGCAGCGGCGGACACGGAAGAACGCCCGCGGGGTGCGGGCGTTCCCCTGTATAGAACTGGGCTTCGTCAGCCTCAAGTATCTAACTAGCACCAACAGGCAAGCTGTTGCTTTTCCCCAAGCCCAAGCCCAAGCCCTTTATGTTCACCAACAGACAAGCTGTTGCTTCATCGACCTCAGCCCTTAGCTTTAAGCAAGTGCCCTGTTATGCGTTGGGTCGGCATTTTTGTCCCACTTGTTCTTCAGTGCCGCAGCAATCATCGGCGTAGCAACCTGCACCGCCACCACCGCAGCCATGGCTATCGACCAGGAATCGGCAAAAGCCATCTTTCCTGAGAAATCCTGGGTGGTAAACAGGATAATCAAGCTTTCAACAAACGCCAACGCCACCACCAAGAGCGCGGGAGCATTTACATACAGGCTCTTTTCCCGCCTTTCCTTTTCTTCTTTTTCGCGCTGCGCTTCATGCGCTGCCTGGCGCTCCTTTTCACGTCGAACCATCAACGCAACCCGTTGCTCGGGAGTCATCGCCACCCACTGTGCCTGGTCAATCGGCTTTTCTTCGTAACTATCGTCCTTTTTGGTAAGACGGTCAACGAAGAACTTCACCGTAAACAATCCTGTCAGCACTGCTGCCAAAATAGCCAGCAAAACATTCAAAAGCGCCCACGGTTTGTGCGACGGTTCAGGAGCTTCAGAAGCCACAGGCTGCGGAATCTCAATTTCACCTTGGGCAATCCTTGGCTGCACGGCTACGGGCTGCACTTCAGGCATGAGCGAGTTTATCGTGACATACGTAGGAGCAGGAGGTGCTGGTGAAGCAGGCGGGGGTGGTGGCGGAGTGGCAAGGGCTTGCCACTGAGCATACACCGTCATATTGCTGGTAACGGGATAGTCGCGGGCAAATTGCGCACCTGCTTCGGTTGTCCAGTGTGTAAATTCATAGCCAGGACGTGTCGGAGCGGGCGGCAAATATCCCAGATTCGTTGAAGGCTCAGCCACATAGATGCCCGTCGGTCCTGCAAGCGTTCCGCCGTTGGCGTTGAAGCTCACTAACCAGCGATACGCAACAACCTTTGCGTTGGCAACAACGCTGGGGCGAGCCTCTCCTGCCATCACAGCCAAAGGTTCAAGAGCATTTGAGGAAACCGCCAACGCAGAAGAGGCGCCTGCAATTCCAAAGGTAACCGCATATTCGTCTGCTTTCGCCGCAAAGCCGCCGTTGTTGCGCACCTCAACCTTTGCAGGTGGTGCACTCAAAACAAGACTGTACGCCTGAGCTTTAGCCACTTTGACCAGTTCTTCGGAAAGGCCTTTGCTGCTTTTAAGCATATTGTTAGCTTCGGTGGCACTCGACATAAAGTGCGAAGCAGCCAAAGCATACTTAGAATCATAGTCGCCAGGGTCAACCACATCTCCCTCAACAACATAGCCAATGATGGTCTTTGCCACACCTGAATGACCCTCGGGTGCAATGCTGAAATGATATTGCCCAACTTGGCGCGCAGAAAAGCCTGTGGGCAAAACTCCTGCCACGATAGCGTTCAGTTCGTCGCCCTCGTAGGTGTAGGCTTCAGCAAACGAAAGCTGCAACACATC
This sequence comes from Eggerthellaceae bacterium, assembly GCA_009782615.1. Classification (GTDB taxonomy): domain Bacteria; phylum Actinomycetota; class Coriobacteriia; order Coriobacteriales; family Eggerthellaceae; genus WRIS01. Next base: position 97,230 of record WRIS01000007.1, read on the forward strand.
GGCAAGGCTGCCGTTAAAGTTGGGGTCTTTCGCTGATACCACAAAATTCTTCGCTCCCACGATGACTTCTTCTTGTTCGTCATCAACAAAGCGTCCATCATCGACGATAACCGAACGCGAAGCAGTAATCTTAATCGGTGTGCCGTCGGGGTTTCTCAAATCAGGGTCAGTGAGCGTATAGGTGATTTTCGTGACGCCCACCCTTGAAGTATCAACGATAGGGGTCCTCCCATTTCTGTCCGTAATCGCCACCTCATCAACAGTCATGGGAGGTACTCCTATGTCAACAACCGCAATACCTTCTAATAGTTCATCGCGCGTCAAGGTATTGGGTAGTCTTGTTTGGTCAACGCGCAGCACGCCGCTGTCCATAGAAATTGCTGGTAGTGTCTTGCTTACCGTAAAGGTAACTGTCGCTTTTACTCCACCCACATCCCGAGGGATGAAGGTAACCTGGTAGACACCGTTCTTTTGTTCAATCGTGTTTTCACTTACCGCAACATCATAGGCAGAGATAACGCCTGCGTTAGTAATCATAAAGGCTTCGGCTTCGGCTTTTTCTATAAGCACGGCTTGGGTGACCGAATCGGTTTTGCCCGCAAGTGCGCCTGCTTCTGCCCAGGTGAGCATCGCATGGTTGCCTGAAACCACATAGCGATTGGTATCGAGTGCATCTTTTGTATTGACATCCCTAACCTGCCCGTCTTTAGTCAGGTTGTCGGGATCACGAGGGTCTGTGCTGATAACATCTTTACCAATAACGCGCGCTGCGACTTCTATCTCTGGTTCTTTTCCTTCTTCAATACCAATTCTTATAGGTGAATAGTTCCCTACGGCAGCATTCAGTCCTGCTAAGTCTTTCACAACTGATTCAATTCTTTCGAAACCAGTAAGCTTCCCATTCGTGTCGCGGGTAAGTTTTATCGCCTCAGCATGGCTTAAGTTGAGCACAAGATCTTCTACCGAATCTGCGTTTTGGATGCTGTCAACCGAAGTCACAAAGTTTTGAGCATCAATTGCATAGTCCCCAAAGACAACCCAACCCACGAGCACATAGCCCAAGGCTCTTGTTGTGTTACCTTCGGTATCAGTTACGCTGTATTCCACCTCATAGATACCGCGAACATGGATGTTTACCGTGTTTGTATAAACAACGTCCAGCAACGGCTTGTCGTCCTCGGCATCGCCGTATTCAACGCCTTCCATGTATTGCGCGTGCCCGAAGGTGCTGTTGATTGCCGTTGCGCGCATTTCAGGAACGTTAATCCAGGGATAGTTGCCGTTGGATACCGTGACGTTAATGGTGACCGAAGTCGTTTTATCTTCTGTTACCCAAAGAGTAACGGGAATAACCGTCGGATAGGAAGAGTCAGTTTCGAGCGCAAAGTTTGCCGTCATAAACCCACCGTCGCTGCCAAGTTCAATCGTGCCACCGCGCGAAAGGTTTGCGTCTGCCCGCAGATAACTTGCCGCACCCGAACGCTTCAGGAACTCTGCGCCGTAAGTACTTCCACTTGCCGCCTGAAGAGCAAGCGCGTCAGCAATATTGATGCGGAAATCTTTTGCCTCTATTGAATAGAAGTCACCGTTTGTGCCTTGAGAATCGGTCACTTTAGCCGTAATGGTGCGCACAAGGGCGGCATCTTCTTGAACGCCAAGGATTACGCCGTAGTCACCTTTAATCGGAGAAAAGCCTCTCGGGTCGTTCACGACAGCATGCGCAGGCGACCCGTCTGCTTTCCACGCTTGTGCGTTAGACTTGTTCAAAATGAGCGCCGTATAAGACATGGCAACATCGTTTGCTTCAATAACAAAGGATTGCGCGCGCAAGATAAAGCGCTCGTTTTTGATAATCGAACCATCATTGATGATGAGAGCACGGCTCACCGTTCTCGTAGCGCCGTTGTCGCTTATTGAATAGGTAATCTGCGTCACCGAAGCAGCACCCCACGAAATGCTCGGTAATTGTTCCTTGCCCGAAGCGTCAGGATTGATAACAATCGCGCTTGTTATATCGCCGCCGTTTTTGTCGTGGGCGCTCACGCCTGCCATAATCTCATCACGGCTGAGCGTGGTGGCGTTTCCCTGCTTATAGGTATACTCAAGAGGCATGGGTGTCGCTTCGATTTCGGGAAGGTTAGCTGCGTCGACGGTTACCATCAATCGTGCAGAAGCATTGGCGTTCACGTCTTGTATCACAACCCAATAGATGCCCGCCGCAGCCCTAAAGCCACCTTTGTCGGCAATGACCGCGGGGAGCGTTTCAATGGTACCTGCGGGGCGCGCTACCCGAGCACCCGCACCAAGGGCGCTCAATAGTTGTGCGTCGGTGGTGATGGCTGCAGCCTCAGAAATTTCCAGTTCGATGTGATTACCGTACACATAGTAGGTGTCTTTAGTCGGATTGACAGGACCAGTTCCTATAACGGCTGCATCTATCACTTCGCCCGTGATAGCTTTTGTGATTGTCGTTGCGCCATCATTGATTCCTTCAACCACAATGTCGTAGATGCCTTCCGCGGGGCGATAACCGCCGTCTGAAGCTAGCGACAAATCAGTTGAGGATACCAAAGCACCCGTGGTGCCGTTATAAAGCGCAGCACCTGATTTTTGCAAAATTTCGCCCTCAATAAGCGCGGCGTTGTTTGTCGTGTCTTTAAGCAGAGTCACAAAAGATTCCGCATATAAAATGCGGCTATCGCCAACAACATAGCTCCCATCATTGACGACCAGGATACGATTAGTTTCTTTTTCAGGATGATTACCGTCAGAGTCAACCACGTCATAGGTCAGTTGATAAAGCCCCACCCTCATAGACGTGATGTCTGTCACGGGCGCATCGTTGGGGAAGGTTACCAAGTGCGTGATGTCCCTGTCCTCTTCATCCCAAGCACTTACATCAAAAAGCGGGCTGTATTGCGCGGGCGTGATGGCTCCCTCAGGCGCATCACCACTGCCAATCCAGACTTCGAGCGGTGTAGAAGCGGTGATAGTTGGGCGAGCGCCTAGGGTGACATCGCCAACCACGCCAACACCTTGCTTGGCGAAGGGAATCGTGTCGATTCTAAAGCTAATAGGTTCATACGTGCCTTCTATTGCAGAGAAGTTGGCGGTATTCACCAAAACAGGTTCGAGGTCGGGCTTTGCTGCCACAAGTTTCACTACTTCAACTTGAGCAGCAGCAATAAAGGCTGCCTGCCCTCCGTTAAGAATGGTGCGAGCAACTTGTGTGCTCACCGAAAAATGGTTGCCGATGATGGCATAGCTTGAATCTTTGCCGCCTGAATCAATTACATCAGCATCAACCACGCGCGCCGTGATCGCTTTGGTGGTGTTGCGTCCTTGCACCATCCAAAGAATCGAATAGCTGTCCGCAGGCGCATTGGCGGTATATCCCGTCGGGCGTCCTGTCCAGACAACATCGAGTCGGTTGCCATCAATATCGAAGGCTTCAGCGTAGGACAAGGAAGCAGCTTGCCCCACCGAACCTTCAACATCAGCACTTGCAACAACAAAGTCGCGTGCACCGATAATGATGTCATCATTCACGTTAATGATGTGGCGACCATCGGTTACGACCACGGCACGGGTTGCGGAGGTAGTATTATTGTGAGCATCGGTAACTGAATAACTTACCTGCCAGACCCCAATATTAGACTGATCAAGACTGATGCCACCCTCAACGATGACCGAGGTCTTGTCCCAAAGATTTCCGTCCTCAACGTCAACAACGCTCATGGATGCTTTGAGCATGTCGTCAGTGATAGGCTTTGACTCAGCGCTTTGCTCGAGCACAAGCGGGCGCTGTTGGAAGTGAATTTCAGGAGAGTTGCCCGAAGACAAGGTGATGGTCACGGTAACGAAGATATCGTCTTGACCCACGGGCGCAAGCACAACTTCATAAACACCACGGGGAACAATCGGGTGTTCGGCAGTGCCTATTTGGTTGCTTACGACTCTCACGCCATGAGCGTTTATTGCAACACCTGGAATCTTCCACGCTTGTGCTCCCGTAGCAGCAATCAGCTTTTCGCTGGCAATCATTCCATTGCCCACCAGCAAACCTGCTTCATCGAAGGCAACACTACCATTGCTGGCGGCTATGGTGTAGCGCGTAGCATTCTTAAAGCCATCAGCCAACTGGTCATGTTCGACAACCTTAGCTCTAAGAGCAAGGGCGGCGTGTCCTGTGTAGCCTGCCTCA
>WRIS01000008.1 GCA_009782615.1 Eggerthellaceae bacterium
GTCACGTGTTACTCACCCGTTCGCCACTCTATAACCACCCGAAGGTGGGTTAATCGTTCGACTTGCATGTGTTAAGCACGCCGCCAGCGTTCATCCTGAGCCAGGATCAAACTCTCCGTTTAAAAAGGGAACCTTGCGGTTCCTTTTACCAACCTATAAATAAGTTGGTTTCAGTTCGTTTGAATCTTGGTTTTTGTCAAGGTGCCCAGTGCTCTGTTATTGAGATAGGCATCTGACGAGGTTTTACTAGCTTAAAATTCGTATCACAGTATCCAGTTTTCAAGGTTCTCAACGGGGTCGATTTATTGATAAATCCTGCCGTTTTCCGCGCTGCCAGTGGCAAACGCGCGAAGAGATACAATAGCGTTCGCGATTGCTCGTGTCAACAACTTTTTTCAAATTCATGAAATCTTTTTTCTGACATCGATTCCACGGCTCTTTCGTGGACTGGATATGATACCAAAAGGCAGGCTCAAATACAAGGTCTCAATACCTTAAATCTTGCTGAAATTTTGCTTAAATGAACCTTATAAATTTCCGCTTTCCGACTTGCACAACCGCATTGTCCAAAAGTGCAGGGTCAACGTTGTAGACTTGAGCGCCCACCGCTTCCCCGTTGATTTTAACGGCACCCCCGTCAATCATACGGCGCGCTTCCCCAACCGAAGAAGTGAGTCCTGCATCGGCAATAAGCTTGGCAAGATAGACCTTACCTTCATCATTCACGCTCAAATCGGCTTTGAATTCGTCCACTTCGTCAGGAATCGCATGCTGCTTGAACACCAAATCGAACTGTTCTTCGGCTTTGATTGCGACATCTTTATTATAGTAAGTTTCAACGATGTTCTTCGCGAGCGAACGTTTCACCTGATTGGGATGGAGAGTACCCTGCGCAAGCCCTGATTCAATCTGATCAATTTCATCAACTGCCACCGTTGAAGCAAGACGGTAATACTTCACCATCATCTCATCAGGTATCGACATGACTTTTCCGAACATGTCCGCCGCATCATCGGTAAGCCCGATATAGTTTCCGTAACTCTTTGACATCTTTTGCACGCCATCAGTGCCTTCAAGAAGTGGCAAGGTGAGACAAACCTGCGGCTGAATGCCGACTTTCTCCATCAGTTCTCGTCCTGCAAGAAGGTTGAACAACTGGTCGGTTCCACCAATTTCAACATCGGCTTCGATAACCACCGAATCGTACGCCTGCATAACGGGATAGAAAAACTCGTGCAAACTGATGGACTGATTGGAGGTATAGCGCTTATGGAAATCGTCGCGCTCCAAAATGCGAGCGACCGTAAAATTCGCAGTGATTTTTAACAACTCTTCTAAGGTAAGAGCTAAAAGCCATTCGGAGTTGTATTTCAGAATAGTTTTTTGCGGGTCAAGGATTTTGAAAGCCTGGTCGACATAAGTCTGCGCATTCGCCTTGATTTCTGCTGATGAAAGCTGGGGACGCGTGCTTGACCGTCCTGAAGGGTCTCCCACAAGTGCCGTGCCATCCCCAATGATAAGCGTCACCTGATGCCCCAAATCCTGGAAAGTGCGCAGCTTGCGCAGGGGAACCGCATGCCCTAAATGAATATCGGGCGCAGTCGGATCCACCCCCAGTTTCACGTTTAAGGGCTTTCCCCGTTTGAGCTTTTCGAGCAAAGCTGCTTCTGGCACAATTTGTGTGGTGCCCGACTTAATGATATGCAGTTGGTCTTCAGGAGATAGGAACGTCATCTTCTCTTTCGCTTTCCTTGTCTTTGGCTACCTCATTATAGAGCAGCGCATCGCGTTCAAGGGATTATGGTAGCACAGGGCATCGGTTGGACGCACAACTCAAAACTGATTGTAGACAAAATCCGCGGAGGTATTTAGCCCCGAAAAAAGCAAGAACCACGCTATTGCCAAAAGGATGAATACGCAAGCAACCAGCAAGCAGACCATTACAAAAACAGGGCGACGCTCCCTTAACGAAAGTATTTTTTTCTCTAAATCAATCATCTGCGTTCCTCGTTGCTAGCTTCCTTATTCTGCGTGTTCCTTACGCGCAAATTCCATGAATCCTTCTTCGATATCAATCCAGCCGAGCCAGCCCATATGCATACTGTCTCGCAGGTAGTAAAGCTCATATTCATGAGCAGCCATATTCAAGCAGGCAACGCCCGCATCCGCACACAGGGTCTCAACTCTTTCATAGAATGTGTGGCGAACTCCAGCGCTTAACCCCACATGGTCATACCAAAACCCGTTGACGGGAGCAACGACCACATACGGCTCAAGTCCACTTTCCTTGCACACAGCAAGAAAACAAGACAAATCATCATATTCGGAAGTCTTAGTAAGCGTCTCGGTTGCAAGCGTACCCTTCCTCATTTCAAAATCAGGCTCGATATGTTCTGACCAGTAGGCATCAAATATCCCCCACTCATTGTTCGTGCACCACATTTGTGCCTCGGCCTGAACTTGTTGGCGAAGCGCATCAAAGTTCGGGGGTGTTGAAGGGGCTTGGCGGGGCACTCCGCGGGCGCGACACTGTCCCAAAGCTTGACGCAGCTTGAAATCACTCATAGCTAAAAACGCTGCCCTGTTGAGATAATCCTGAAACATTTCAGGGTCACCCCCATCAATAAGAGCGCCATCGACACCCTCGTCAATGAGCCGAGCAGCTACATACGCCTTCGTTTCGGGGGAAATGCGGCCATTCTCACAAAAATGCTGATAGAGATTGTAGGAAAACCTCATCTTGAATATCCCTTGCTCCAGCCCGCCGTCGTAAAACCACTGCGGCGAAACGATGATAGCCACTTCTTTGTTGGGCATGTCTTGGGCATAGGCACCTGCCGCAATGGCTAACCACAGGCTTTGGTCATAGGCATCCCCAATATACATAAACTGCATCCCGCAATCGTATTCTTGAAACACGCGGTCGGGAACGCTTGAAACCATGTTGGGTAAGGTTGTCAGTTCTGATGAACCGAAAAGGAAGTAGGTGTCTCCGTGCGCAGCCGCACGCGTAAAGGCAACACTTTCCGATTTAGCGCTTGATTGGACGTAGCCATATTCAAGGCTTTGGTCTGCTGTTTTTTGGCTTGGAAGCACGCAGACAAAAACAACAAGACCTGCTAACACAAGCAAGCACGCCAAGCCTAAGGCGAGAAAACCGTGCCGAGTAAAACCGCTCGTGTTCGAAGAGGTGTTCATTACAGCCGTTTTCCCACTTGTGCGATAATCGCATCAACCGTATTCATTTCTTCCCGCGCAACTTCAGTCGGGGCAATGCTTACTGAAAACTGTTCTTCAATTCCAATGAGCAAATCAATGGCTCCCATAGAATCAAGAAGCCCTTCTGCAAAAAGGTCAACATCGCGCAAGTCGTAAATATCGTCACTGTCACAAACCTCAGCAATCAACGCGAGCAGCTTTTCTTCCATCACCTAACTCCTTTGAATTCTTTCGGCCTCTACGCGGGTATAACGCGTCCTGAGAACAGGGCAAACCCAAACATTACTAAGTTAATTGTCACAAACCACGACACAAGCTTGAAAACCCTCTTGTCCTTATATCGCTTGTAAAACGCAGTTTTTGAAAAAATTTCGTTTCCCGCAAGCAGTAAACCATGATACAAGCCATAAGCAATATAAGATGGCGTGAGCCCATGCCACAAGCCCATTATGCCCATATTTATCACATAAGCACAACAGCTCGTAGCAAGGCGCGAAGTCATGAGTTTTTCTTTCCTGATAAAGCGCGCAAGCCGCATGAAAATAAAATCGCGCAACCAAAAAGAAAGGGTTATGTGCCAGCGATTCCAAAAATCCTTAATGTCTAAACTGGCAAAAGGCGCCTTGAAATTGCGTGGCACGCGTATACCAAAAACGGCTCCAACGCCCATCGCCATCAAACTGTATCCAGCAAAATCAAAAAAGAGGTAAAGCCCGTAGCTCCACGCCGACCCGACCTGCCCGAGAACCACCATAACAGGTGATGTGTCGCCCAGCGCTTTCGGGATAAACCACAGAGCAATCGAAAACACCGAAGAACAGACAATCTTATAGAAAGCCCCGATTAAAAATCGGTACGCCCCCCTTAGCAAAAGATCGCAGTATTCAGCACGCGGGATAAGAGAGGCAACGTCGTCTTGGAAAGACCGACTCCGCAAAATCGGACCTGAAGTAAAGGTCGGGAAAAAGATAAGAAACCACAGATAATCGAGCGGGGGCATCTCTTCGATAAGCCCATCGTGAATTTCGATAACAACCTGCACGGTCTTAAACGTGATATAAGAAATGCCGAGAAAGCCTAAGAGATTGGCATCAAAAACTGCTGAAACCTTATAGATTACGAGCGGAGCTATAACGCAAAACAGCGCAATCGGATAAGCAAAACGAAAAAGCGGGCGCGCGGAAGGTGCAGGCACGTGCGCAGCCGCAGAAGAAAACTTCTTTTTTTGTTGAGCCAGATACCACTTCGTCACTGTAAATGACACCAGCAAGTAAAACAGCAACGCAGCCAATTCCCACCCGTCCTTGCTGAAGAGCACAAGGATAAAAAACACCGACACCGCAAAGCCGTAGGCCTTGATGCGCTTTTCGCGCAAGCCCAAGATGATGGCAGGAATCACCGAAACCGCAAGAAGGATAAAGAAGGCGGGGTCAGTATAAAAAGTCATCGACCAAGCCCCTTAAGAGCATTGCGGTCGACCTTAGCGTTTTCAGTCAAGGGAAACGCGTCCAAATAAACAAAGCGGCGCGGAATCATATAATCAGAAAGTTTCTCTTTCAGCTGTGCTTTTAGCCTCCGCGTACAAGCCTGCCCCGATTCGACACCCTCTTCTAAAATCACATACGCAACCAAGTGCGACACCGATTCATTGCGCACGAAAGGAAGCACGCATACCCCGCGCACTCCAACAAGTTGGATAAGGTTCGCTTCCACATCCCCCAATTCAATACGATACCCATGAAGTTTTACCTGGAAATCAAGGCGCCCCTGAAAGTGCAGCATGCCTTCGCTGTCCACATATCCCTTATCCCCCGTCTTATACGAACGCACGCCTGAGGCAAGAGCGGCGGGATACGCGTGAAAAGCTGCCTGAGTGAGTTCGGGCTGTTGGTAATAGCCCTTCGCAACCGTATCCCCCACAATATACAGTTCGCCCGAAACCCCGCAGGGTTGTTCAAGAAGCGTTTCGGGATCTAAAACCTTGACTTCACTTCCCTGCTTGACAAAGCCCACGGGCAGGGGCTTTTCTGAGCGAGTCATTTCCTGCGTAATGCGCACGGCACTCACCAAATCGGTTGATTCCGTCGGTCCATACCCATTCACTACAACGGCGTCAGGGAACCGTTCCAGAAGTTGCGCTGCCGTGTCGTTTTTCAGGGTTTCTCCCACAAAAAAGAAGGTTTTAAGATGCGGGAGAAGGGTGGGTGAAAAGGATTTATCGAAAAGGCACATGTCGACAAAGGAAGCCGTGGACACCCAAAAGGAAACGTCGCTTTTTTCCAGTGCGGCAAAGCTGCGCCCGAGGTCAAGTTCGTCCTCGCTTTCCAGGGCAAACAAAGTGTCACCGTGTCCAAGACCAAGAACAAAATCGGTCACGCTCAAGTCAAAAGAAAACGGTGCGCGATTGAAATAAACGCGTTTTTCGGGTTCGGCAAATTCTGCAACCATCCATTCCCAAAAAGCGTCTATATTCGCAGCACTGACTTCGACTCCCTTGGGAACGCCTGTGCTTCCCGAGGTGAAAATGATATAAAAGGTATCGTCCCCGTTCACATATCCTTCGAAAGAAACCGTTGCCTCTGAGGCGTTTTGGCAAAGATTGGCAAGGTCAAAAGCCTCGAGCACTGACCCCGCAAATTCATTCAATTCAGAGGGTACTTCTTTTGTTGTGCTGATGAAAATCGGGGAATCGAGCTGTTCGAGAATGAGAGCAACCCGAGAAGGCGGAGTCATGCAATCAAGCGGCACATACGCCCGACCGCTTTTTGCGCAGGCAAGAAAACTCACCAACATAAAAGGGGATTTATGCCCATAGACCACAACGGGACGTTTATCTTTGTCTTGCCTGATGAGCCACGCGGCAAGCCTATCCGAATACGCCTTTAGTTGCCCGTAGCTAATTGATTCGCCGCGACTATTCTTGAATGCAGGCAAGTCGCCTTCACGCGTTCCTATGGCATCAACCGTCAAAACGAACTTACTCATTGATTTTTGTCTTTCTACCTGTCCTTAAACAAAGCACATTTTAGCATAAGCACTTTTCACACACGACTTGCCCACTTGATTGTCGCTTTGGCTGTTGCCTTGGTTGTCGCTTGGTTGTCGCTTGGTTGTGCCGCGGTGATTGACACATGAGGAAGTTTTACGAAATACCCCTGAAGAGATGTCCTGTGGTCTTATCGGCCGCTTTTGAAACACGGTCTCCCGTTTTTAATCCGATGTCGCGTGCCCGCACCGCACGCTGAACGGCTTTGGTCGTTTCCTCAACCGTCATAAGCGTTGTATCGACCATAAAGGCAGAAATTCCTGCACGAATCAGTTCAGGCACCGTATGTGCCGCATCGAACTCAACAGCGTTATAAAGATGGCTTCTTCCTAAACTATCGGTCATGACAGGGAATTCATAACCCTTGCGGTCTTTGAGATAGTGGGGGCTTTTGCGGCGCTGACAAGCACCGCAATTTTCATCACACGGTCCTTGGCTCATAAGCAAACAATGCTCCGTTACCATCAATTCCTGCCGTCCGATAAGGGTCAAGCCCAACGCCAGTGGTGCATCTTTGCCCATTTCTGCAATTTGGTCAATAGTGAGTTCAGGAGAAAGCCATGCGCGCAGAGCTCCTTTTTGCGCTATCACCTGAAGCGAAAGCGCATTGAGCAGTGCCAGCCGAGGTCCCGCTTCAACGAGTGAGCCGTGCTGTATCGCAGCATGGAGTTGCCCAAGGTTTTCCACAAACAAAGGCTTGTCGGGCTTCATGAAGGCTTCTAAATCGCTACCGTGGGAAAACTCACGAGTTCCTTCAACCAAATCATGCGCAACCACAGGCAGGGCAAGAACGCTTTGTTTCGGATAGCCTGCCGATTCAACCGTGGCAGAAACTTGCCCAGCAACTGCCGCGGCCCCCCTTTGATAGTAGAGGGCAGGAACATATATCTGTTCAGCACCTGCCCGCTTGGCTGCTCGAGCGCAGGCGGGGTTCGTTGCCCACGCCGCCACCATGCAGCCTTTGCGCTGATGGGGCTTAAGCGTTGCGCGGACTTCAGTTCGGCGAAGCAATCTTGAGCGATACGGAGCAAGCAGGGATTCTTGCAATTCATCGAGAGCTTGGGCGCGCAGTTTATGAAGCTGAGAAAAGCCGACGCCGACCTGTTCCCCGACTTCCAAGCGCAATTCTTCCAAAGTAAAAGGCGTGTTGCCGAAGCGCCCGATATGTTCTTGCACCTCAGCTGCTTCTATCGATTTTGTACGAGCCGCTTCAACGGGCAAGCCTTCTACTTCAACGCTGACCTCTTCGCCAAAACGACCCGCTTGTGCCGTAAAGCTTAAGCGTGCTGGCTTGCCTTCAATCAAAGAAATAGCACCGCGAACCGCAACACGGGGGCTAAACACATCATCTGAAAAGCCTATTTCTGCGTTGCGCACGCGAAAAACCCTATCTCCCTTGGAAGCAAATTTCGCAAGTGTCATACGATAGCTGTTTGAGCCATCGCGCTTAAAATCCTCAATCGTATGGGCAAAGTGCCCTCTGCTCGTCCAGAATTCGAGAACGTCTCCCGTGTGCAGGGGGACATCGGCAGAAATCGTAACTGTCTTTTGCTCAACGGCGCTTACCCGCCCAACGAACACTCCGCGATTGTTCGGACGTCCGTAACTCATGATTGAGTTACCCCGTTCACCTTCAAGATAGCCCGTCGTAAATCCGCGCGAAAACACATCAGAAAGAAGCGTGCGGTCGTCTTCGGTAATAGCACCGACTTCGGTAATCCCTGCTCTTTGTGCCAAAGCAGCATCAAGCGCTTTGCGATACACCGAAACAACCGTAAAAACGTACTCGGGCGACTTCATGCGCCCTTCAATCTTGAACGACTTAACTCCACATTCAAGCAGCTCAGGAATAAGATCAACGGCACACAAGTCCTTAGGCGACAAGAGATGTTCGCCCTCTGATGCCAAGGTTTTGCGCAGCGCCACATTATGCAAGCTGTAAGGAAGACGGCAGGCCTGCGCGCAAAGTCCTCGATTCGCAGAACGCCCCCCTATCATCGAGGACATAAAGCACTGCCCCGAATAACAAACACACAAAGCTCCGTGCACGAAGGCTTCGACTTCCATGTCGTGTTCGTCTGCCGCACGTGCGAGGGCAGCAATTTCAGCTAAGCTCAACTCACGCGCAAGGATTACCCGAGCCACCCCCAGTTCTCCTAAAGCTTCGATACCTGCTTGAGTATGCGTGTTCATCTGCGTAGATGCGTGGATTCGCACCTGCGGCAAAACGCGTCTTAATTCATCAGCAATGCCGATATCTTGCACGATGAAGCCATCAATACCGCGCCGATATGCCTGCCGTGCGGTTTCAATCACCTCATTGACTTCAGCAGGAAGAATTGCTGTGTTCAAGGTTAAATAAACAAAAACGCCGCGCAGATGCGCATAATCGCAAGCCTCTTCAAGAGTTTCTAAGGTGAAATTATCAGCACCCCTTCGCGCATTGAAGGATTCTAATCCCACATAGACCGCATCAGCGCCAGCGCTGATTGCTGCATGCAAACAAGCCGCATTACCGGCAGGTGCTAAGAGTTCTGTCAATTCGTTTTTCATGGAGGGTCACTATAATACAATCTTTGCGCCACCCGCACGCACACAGGCACTCACACGCGAAAAGAGCACTTTTCGTATGCACGCACAAAACCCCGCGTACCCGAGAAAAGCACCCAAAGCTGAAAGGGCGCGCCTTGATTCACTCAAGAAATGCGCTCATTTAGCGCTCTTTGACCTTGCCTTATGGTTCCCTTGTAATGAGAACGCGTACGTATTGAGAAGCGATTTGTTTTTTTTTGCATACTTAGTATATAGTGGTTCTTGAGAAAGAAAGCGGGAGGGTTGTATGAAAAATCGCCGTAAAACACGCCAAAAAAGAACTCACGGCTTCAGTTGGGGCTTACTCGTCGCGGTGCTTGCCGTCGCTGTTGTTGCCTATGGCGCAACACAGGGGGTACTGGGCGTCGTCAATTCATGGCTTGAAGATTTGCCGAGTGTTGAAAATTCAGATGTATTCAATTATGCGCAGAAAACGCGTGTGTATGCTAACGATCAAACCACCTTACTGGCAGAGCTTTACCTCGAAAATCGTGAGCCTGTCACAATTGATCAGGTAAGTCCCTACGTCTTAAAAGGAACCGTTGCTACCGAGGACGAACGCTATTACGAACACAACGGTGTTGACCCCCAAGGTATCGCGCGCGCCTTATACGTAAACATAACAGGCGGCGAACTTGAAGGAGCCTCGACCATCACCCAGCAGTTCGTGCGCGCAACGCTTTTGTCCGATGAAGCAACCGATATTTCCCTAAAAAGAAAGATCCGCGAAGCCCAGCTTGCCATAAATCTTGAAGAAATCTATTCGAAAGATGAAGTCCTCATGATGTATCTCAACACCATCAACTATGGTGATGGATGCTACGGCATTGAAGCGGCTGCACGAAATTATTTCCAAAAGACTGCGCTTGATTTGAGCTTGATTGAAGCAGCGACCCTCATCGGTATTCCGCAGTCACCCAGTTTCAACAACCCCAAAACAAACCCTGACTCTTGCTTTGATCGCCGAAACCATGTTTTGGAACGCATGCTTTCAAACAAGGTCATCACCCAAGAAGAATACGATGCAGCAGTCGTCGTGCCGCTTGAACTAAACCCTGCCCCCCCTGAGGCGCCCAACGGCATCCACGCCTTTCCGTTTTTCACGGTATACGTGCGCGAACAGCTTGTTGAGCAGTTTTCTGCAGGTGACGTATTCAAGGGCGGACTGACGGTCTATACCACCATCGATCCCGAACTTCAATATATGGCCGAAGAAGTTACTGCAAACCAACGGGAAAATATGGATGAGGACATTGATATTTCACTCACGGCAATCGACCCTACGACAGGCTATATTCTTGTCATGGTCGGTGGCAAAGATTTCTATGAGGATCAATTTAATCTCGCAACCCAGGCAGAACGCCACGCAGGTTCATCGTTTAAACCTTTTACCTTAGTTACCGCTATTGAAAAGGGCATTAACCCTTCCACAAAAATCGACTGCAGCTCTCCGCTTAACCTTCCTGGTTGGCGTGTTGAAAACTACGGCGGTGGAAGCTACGGCATTCGCACCATCCAAAATGCAACCGCTATATCTTCAAACACGGGCTATGTTCGCTTGATACAAGAAGTCGGTTCTGTGGACGTGTATCAAACTGCACGGCGCATGGGCATCACTTCATTTGACCCAACCGCAGTTTCGGCAGATGAAAAAACCGTCGGTGAAGCTATCACCTTGGGCGCTTATGGCGTCAACACCCTTGAAATGGCAAACGCCTATGCAACCCTTGCAGCTGGTGGCCTCAAGCGCGATGCGGTTGCCATCACCACGGTTATCGACCACAACGGAGAAGTAATTTATCAGCACGAAGACGCACCTGAGCGCATCTTAACCCCTGAGGTTTCCTACGCAACCACCCGCGTTTTGCAAACCGTGTTCAGCGAAGGAACCGCCGCAGGGTCAGGATTGTGGAGCGGGCAGCCCTGTGCGGGCAAAACTGGTACGTCAGAAGACTGGCGCGACAGTTGGTTGTGCGGATACACACCCCAGCTTTCCTGTGCTGTTTGGATTGGGTATCCCAACGACGAGAGAACCATGCCTGAATGGATTAACTGTAATTCCACCTGGCAAAATTTCATGTCAAGGGCACTTGACGGGCGCGAGATTGTCAATTTCGAGACCGCGGGAGACCCTCCGTACAAAAATCCTTTCAACGAAAAGCAGAAAAATCTCTACGACACCGATCCTTCCAAGGCGCCTAAAGTTGTCGGCATGACTCTTGAAGAAGCCATGGCTGCACTTGAGGGCTATAAGTATGTAATGCTTGAAGACTATTCAGAAACCGTTGCCGCAGGCAAAGTTATCAGTCAAGAAGTTATCGAGGACAAGGTTGTTATTCATGTATCTATGGGCAAAGACCCCAACAAGGTGGAACCACCCAAAAAACCTGATCCGAAACCTGACCCGAACCCAGATCCTAACCCTAACCCGAATCCAGGTTCACCTGACGACGGTACTATACGACTGAGTTAGGATTGTTCTTCAGTTTCGACTTGGTCAAGAGCGAGTTGGTCTGCCTTTTCAAGATGAGCAATGCCGCTATCGTAGCCCTGCTTTATCTTGGATAGTCTTGAATCATAGGTCGAATAATCAAAAGGGGAAGCTTCGGTTGCCGAATCGATTTCGGTGAAAAGGTCAAGGTAGGCACGAAGCGCGTCCTTTAATTCAAGACAGCCTTGGGCATATTCTCCGTGAATTTCTCCCAAGCTTTCAGGGGCTTCGAGTTTCATCAGTTCATCTATTGCTCGTGCGGCGTTGTCTGCCTGAGCATTCATACCAACAACGTCTTTGTTCGACACCGCTTCGTTGAAGCTATCCAAACTAACTGCGAGGGTATCTAATAAACGATTGAGTGAAGCGCTATATTCACGACCTGCGGCTTCTTCTTCGGCTGCCGCATCGTTTTGGGGTATCGTACACGAAGCGAGCACCATACAAAGCAAAGCTGCAAGGACAAAAGTTATCGCGGCATAAAGAGAAATACGTTTTTTCATAATCACCTTTCAATAATAAGCAAGCGTTACTGTATCACAAAAGCATGTCTCGACCGAAGTCGCCACTATTTTTTCTCAGCGGCTTCTTTTTCTTTTGCTGCTTTTTCTTCGGCTTCTTTCTGCTTTTGCTTTTCCTCAGCTTCCTTTTGCTTTTGCTTTTCTCTTTCTTCAGCCTCTTTCTGGCGCTGCTTTTCTTCAGCTTCTTTTTGCTTCTGCTTTTCTCTTTCTTCAGCTTCTTTCTGGCGCTGCTTTTCCTTTTCGGCGGCATCCTTTTGGCGTTGCTTTTCTTTGTCAGCCGCATCCTTTTGCTTTTGCTTGTCTTTTTCTTCCTTTTCCTTCTTCTTCTTTTCCTCTTCTTCTTTTTTCTTTTCTTCATCGGTCTTACCCGAACCAATATTTAACTCAGGATTGATATAGGGCTTATACGTGGGATTTGCCGCCTGGGGAAAGTCCACTATCGGCTGACCCTCAAGCACCGCACCGACAAAATCGCTGAACACGCTGGAAGCCGTATAGGATGCAGGCATTTGACGCTGTTCAGGAGCGCCGAGCCAAATTGCCACCGAAATCTGCGGCGTGATGCCGACGAAATAACTGTCATGCCAGTTTTCCGACGTGCCCGTCTTGCCTGCAACGGGCTGTCCGCTCCACAGGCCCGCAGCCCCACCAGTACCCCGAGAAACAACGCCTTTCATAACGTTAGTAGCAGCATAGGCAATTTCAGGAGCAAGAACGCGCTCGCCTTTGATTTTCGCACGCCAGATGACCTTGCCCGTAGCGTCAACGATGTATTCGATTCCCGTTACTTCGTGATATATGCCCCCGTTGGCGATGGTTGCATAAGCGCCTGCCATTTCTTCAGTTGAAACTTCGACCGCGCCAAGCGTGATGGCTCGCACCGCGGGCAGACTTGATTTAATGCCCATGCGATGAGCCGTGTCGATAACCGCTTCGGGTCCAAGCGCGGTGATAAGGCGTGCAAAAGCGGTGTTTGAAGAAACTTCAAATGCCCCCGCAATCGTCCTTGTTCCGTAATCTCCGCCGCCATAGTTTTCAGGAGTCCAATCCCCCAGACTTGCCCGCGCCGAACAACTGATGCTGGTGGTTGGCGAAATACCGTGTTCAAGCGCTGTGACAAGGGTAAAGGTCTTAAACGAAGAACCGCAGGAACGCTTTGCCTGAGTTGCAAGATTCCATTGAGCCGATTCGTCGTTCGCATAAAAATCCTTGCCGCCCACCATAGCCAAGATATAACCGTTGCTCGGGTCAACCGCCGTCAAAGCCACCGCTAAATCATCGTCAATCGTGGCTTCTTTGTTGCGCGCGGCTCGTTCTGCTTCTGCTTGAATTGCTGGGTCGATGGTGGTGTATACCTTCAGGCCACCCTTGAATATTTCGTCGGTGGAGTACTGTTCGAGTAAGGTATCGCGAATATAGGAAGTGAAGTAAGGGAAGAGATAAATGCCGTCCCCAGATTTTTTGTTCATAGTAAGTTCAAGGGGTTCGAGAAGCGCGTCAAGGTATTGATCCTCGGTGATTTTGTGAGCCACAAACATGCGATTGAGTACGTGGTTGCGCCGCTCGAGGCAGGAATCATAATCGTCCACTGGATTGTTGTAGGTAGGCGACTGCGGAATACCAACGAGCGCTGCTGCTTCGGCAAGCGTCAAATCGGAAGCATGTTTCGAAAAGTAGGTTTGGGCAGCCGCTTCAATACCATAGGCATTTTGTCCGTAATTGATGGTATTCAAATACATGAGCAAGATTTCGTCTTTGTAATATATTTCTTCAAGCTTGATGGCGATATACATTTCGCGCACTTTGCGCTTAAAGGAAATGTCGGAAGCCTCTCCGCTGAGCACGGTCGAGCGTACAAACTGCTGCGTGATGGTAGAAGCGCCCTCGACTTCCTCACCCGTCATATTCACAAACAAGGCGCGCCCAATACCCATCAAGTCGATACCCTGGTGCTCAAAATAACGATCGTCTTCCGTGGCAATGGTTCCATCGATGACGAATTGACTGATTTGGTCATAGGTAATAGGGATGCGGTTTTCGATGAAGAATTCAGCTAAGAGCGTGGTTTTATCGTTGGCATACACTTCGGTTTTGCGCGCGACGTTATAGAGGGAAACGTCTTCGTAGTCGGGAAGATCTTTGAGCCACGCTGAACCGAGGGCAAAGACACCCACAAAGGCAGCGCTACCAAATCCGATTAAAATCACCAAGAAAACGAGGAACCCCACAAAGGGATTCTTCTTTTTGATGCTTTTCCTGTTCTTAATCGAACGAGATGCCATGGCTACCTCCACAATCATCCCACATTGTACCACACGCGCCTCAAAGCACGGCTGTTGCTAAAAAACGCCATAACAGCCCAATGTTGCACGAGCTGCAACAAAAGAAGGGTGTATTATTCTTTTTTGGATGCCCTTTTGGGCATCCTTTTCGATACCCCTTTGGCCCTCTTTAACTCAAAAATCAAAGGGCGGCTAAAAGGCGTTTTGCCTCTTTTAGCTGAGTGGCTACCGCTTCGGGTGCCGTACCACCAAAGGTCGTGCGTGCCCCCACCACTGCCGAAGGAGTCAAGCAGTCCATGATGTCAGCTTCAAAAAGTTCGCTTGCTGCCTGAAAATCTTCAAGCGTCAAATCTTCCAGGCTACAAGCCCTTTTTTCGCAGGTCAAAACAAGGTTACCTACAACTTCGTGCGCCTGTCTAAAGGGCATTCCCTTCGCTGCCAGATAATCAGCAACATCGGTGGCTGCCAAAAACCCTTTTTTCACAGAAGCGCCCATCGCTTCACTGTTTACCTGCATCGTTGCAATCATGCCGCTCATACAAATAAACGAATCTTCCAAAGTCTTTGCAGCGTCAAAGGTACCTTCTTTGTCCTCTTGCATATCTTTGTTGTAGGCAAGAGGAAGCGCTTTCATAACCATGAGCAAGGCAACAAGGCTTCCTGCGACCCGCCCTGTTTTGCCCCGAATTAGCTCTGCGAAATCGGGGTTTTTCTTCTGCGGCATGATGGAAGAACCAGTCGAAAAAGAATCCGCCAGGGTAATAAAGCCAAACTCTGCGCTCGACCACAAAATAAGTTCCTCGCACAAGCGCGAAAGATGCATCATCGAAACCGAGCACGCATAGGTGAGGTCGAGTAAATAGTCCCTGTCAGATACCCCATCAAGCGAATTAAGCGAAACCGCGGCGAAACCAAGTTCTTGAGCAGTCATTTCTCGATTGAGTGGATAACTTGTTCCTGCAAGAGCAGCCGAACCCAAAGGGCACACATCAGCGGCAAGGTATGCCTGAGAAAGCCGCGCGTAATCACGCGTCAGCATCCAAAAATAGGCAAGCAGGTGATGAGCAAACAGCACTGGCTGCGCGGGTTGAAGATGAGTGTAACCTGGCATAATGACATCAAAATGCTGTTCTGCCTTTTCAAGCAGAACTTGACGCAAGGCATGGTTAGCTGCGATAAGTGAGGCAATCCGCTCTTTCACGTAGAGCCTTGTATCGGTTGCTACCTGGTCGTTTCTGCTTCTACCCGTATGAAGTCGCGCTCCTGCGTCCCCGATGTCTTCGATGAGCGCTCTTTCAATCGCCATATGAACATCTTCGTCGTTGATATCAAAAACGAAGTCTCCTGCATCAATCGCGTTTTCAATTTTGCTCAAACCCGCAGCGATTTGCTCGGCATCTTCAGCCGAAATAATCCCTTGAGCTGCAAGCATGCGAGCATGCGCAAGCGAACCTGCAATATCTTGTTTATACATCGCCTTGTCGACGTTTAAGGATGCGCCAAATTCCTGCGTGAAGGAATCAACGCCTTGCTCAAATCTTCCTGACCACAATGCCATGAAGTCGTCCTCTTTCCTTTTGCGTGTCGTGCTTTCCTTTTGCGTTTCCTTACTCACATTCTTTTTCAGATACTCCCGATAATACCTTATCGGCGCTCAAGTTGCTTGTGTTGCGCTCAAGTTGCTTTGCCGCCCAAACCTTCGCGGAAAGGGTTTGCAGCTGGATAAAGCCTTTTGCCGCCCCGTGGTCAAACGAATCGTCTTTGTCGTAGGTCGCCAACGCGTAATCATAGAGCGAAGAATCGCTTTTCGAGCCCACGACAACGCAGGTGCCTTTGAGAAACTTCAGACGTACCACGCCGTTTATGTCTTTTTGCGTTGAGGCACAAAAAGCGTCGAGAGCATTTTTAAGCGGGGAAAACCATTGTCCGTAATAAACGGCAATCGCCCAACTTTGCTCGATACCAAGCTTGTAGTGGAGCACTTCCCGCTCAAGACAAAGATCTTCAAGTGCCTGATGAGCCAGGATAAGGGCAAGACCTGCAGGCACTTCATAACATTCCCTGCTCTTTACGCCTACCAGCCTGTTTTCAATCATGTCAATACGCCCAAAACCGTGCTTTCCTGCCACTTCGTTTAAAGTGTAGATAATGTCGATAAGAGGCATATCCACACCATCGAGCGCGCACGGAACACCCTCCTTGAACGTCACTTCAACATATTCGGGTTCATCAGGAGCATCAAGCGCCGAAGCGGTAATGGCAAAGATGTCCTCGGGTGGTTCGTTCCAAGGGTCTTCCAATATTCCGCACTCAATCGCCCGCCCCCAAAGATTGTCGTCAATCGAATAGGGGGATTCCGTCGTCACGGGAACGTCGATGCCGCGCGCCTGTGCCCAGGCAATTTCTTCGTCGCGCGTTTTCAAATCCCATTCCCTAACAGGAGCAATAATCTGCAAGCTCGGGTCAAGCACTGAAACGCTCGCTTCGAAACGAACCTGGTCGTTACCCTTGCCCGTACATCCATGAGCCACGTATTTGGCTCCGTAGCTGTGCGCGGCTTCAACTAAATATTTTGAAATGATGGGACGAGACAGCGCTGAGAGCAGTGGGTATTTGTTCTCATACATGGCATTTGCCGCTATTGCCTTCGTCAGGTATTCGTTGACAAATTCTTCTTTCATGTCAACTACCTCACAGGCACAAGCGCCGCTTCTCAGAGCCTTTTCCTTGATAGCCTGCAAGCCATCGTGTTCTTGTCCCACATCCCCCACGAGAGCAACTACGTCAAGGTCGTAGTTTTCCTGGAGCCATTTGATGCACACCGAAGTGTCCAATCCGCCCGAATACGCAAGTATTACCTTATCTTTGCTCATTTTCATACCTTCCCTTAAGGTTTATCTCCGTTTTCGTTTACCCACGAAAACTTATTTCTTGCTTTGCTCAACAAAGTGCTGAGTCTTGGTCAAACCCGCGCAATTTTGCAGGTCTCCAAATTTGTAGAACCGGGCTAAAACCCTGGTCATACGGAGTAGTACATAATGGGTAGCGGGGCGATAATGCCCCAGAAATATTACAGACGACTAACGTCGTCGCAGTCGGTCGATGGCTACCTGAATGTCCTCAGCTGCCTCAGGACTTTCAGTTGCCAAGAAAATGGTGTTGTCGCCAGCAACAGTTCCCAAAGCACCTTTGAGATCCGCCCGATCAAGCGCCGCAGAAACCCCTGCCGCTCCGCCAGAAAACGTTTTCACCACGACCATATTTCCTGCGGCATAGACATCTTCAACCAACTCAGAAACCATCCGCTGCAACCGCATTTCTTCTGGAAGCGCATAACAGCCTTCCCGTGACTTAACGAGCCCCATTTCCATGATGTCGCGCGATATTGTCGCCTGAGTGCATTCATAACCTGCAGCTTGTAGCCGTTCAGCTAAATCACGCTGGGTTCTAATATCATGACTCCGGACAATATGCCGTATGACACCATGCCTCTGTTGGCGTTTTCTCAC
The DNA here is from genome assembly GCA_009782615.1 of Eggerthellaceae bacterium. Taxonomy (GTDB): domain Bacteria; phylum Actinomycetota; class Coriobacteriia; order Coriobacteriales; family Eggerthellaceae; genus WRIS01. The sequence continues at coordinate 17,661 of WRIS01000008.1, forward strand.
CACAAGAAACCGTACTCTCTCCACCTTTATAAATGCGTATACAACTGCATTCAGGGTACTGGACTATGCAGAAAAGTGCAATATTATTCTCGGTATTATTTCGTTATCGGTAGCCAAATTCACAACCCCATACTGACAATTATGGAGTTCTGTGCACTTTTCTTTCATTTTATCGCACGTTTTATGCATTATTCGCCTGTGCCGATTCTGCGCTAGGAAGCCTTATCCAAAATTCCCTTGAGCTTTTCTATCAGTTCATCAACATGCTTTTTCTCGCAGATAAGAGGTGGCAAGAAACGCAAGGTATGAGGTCCTGTCGCGTTAAACAACAACCCCGCCGCAATTCCTGCTTCGACAATTTCAGGAGCACTTAAACTCTCATTCAGGTCACAGGCGTTCATGAGCCCCATTCCCCGAACTTCTCTCACCTGCGGCAAAGCAGATAGCGCGCTGCGCAGATAGCTTCCTGTTTCTTCGATGTGCTTTGTAATATCGGTTTTGGCAAAGGTTTCCAAAGTTGCCTTAGTGGCAGCAATCGCAAGGCTTGACCCTCCAAACGTTGTGCCGTGGTCGCCAGGAGTAAACTTGTCAGCAACTTCCCCGCGAGCAGCGCACATACCGACAGGAAAGCCCGAAGCAACGCCCTTGGCTATGGTCACAATATCGGGCTTAATTCCAAAGTTTTGGAAAGCGAAGGGCTTTTCTCCGCACCGATATATCCCTGTTTGAATCTCGTCGCAAATGAGAAGGGCACCACATTCATGAGCAAGGCGCTGTGCCGAGCGCAAAAATTCAGCGGAACACGGATGCACCCCACTTTCACCCTGCACACATTCGAGCATAACGGCACAGATAAGGCTTGAGCCGTGTTTGAAAACCTTCTCCAATTTTTCGATGTCGTTGATAGGCACGGTGGCGAAACCCGCAGGCAGAGGCTCGAAGTCGGCTTGTTTTGCCGACTGCCCCGTTGCCGCGAGAGCACCAAGCGTGCGCCCATGAAAACCTCCCTGAAGCGTAATAATGTCGCGCGCGTTTCTACCCTGCCGCTTTGCGTAGAGCCGCGCGAGTTTGATGGCGCATTCGTTTGCCTCTGCTCCCGAATTGGCAAAAAAGGTTTTCCAGGGACTGAGGCTTTGGTTGGCGCTTTGGTTGGCGCTTTGGTTGGCGCTTTGATTGGTGCTTTGATTGACAGCAGCTTCTTCATTTAAAAGATTCGAAAGCATCTCGGCGACTTCACCCCGATGTTCGATGTAGTAGAAATTGCCCACATGGATAAGTTTCGCCGCCTGAACACAAAGCGCTTCAGTGACTGTCGGGTAACAATGCCCCAGGCTCGCAACGCCAATTCCTGCGAGAAAATCGAGGTAAGGCTTATTGTCGGCATCGAAAGCATACATGCCCCCGCCATAAACCAGCTCAACCGCCTTGCGCGCAAACGTCGGCATAACGTAGGATTTTTCAAGCTGTTGTTGTTTTTCGAGACTCATACCCCTCACCTGTTTTCAGAAAGCTTCGAGGCAAAGTTGCCTAAGGGATGAGCATCGAAAACGCAGGCTTCGTCGGTGGAGTGCATCGTGGTACCGATACCGACGTTGGTCAAAAGCTCCAAAAGAAGCGAATGTGGCACGGTGCCGTTGATGATATGAGTGCGAAAAACGCCCGCCTCCAGCGCATTGATGCAGGCTTTAAGTTTCGGAATCATGCCTGTTGATACCGCTTCATCTTTCACCATTTCTTGCAATTCGCACAACGTCAAATTTGAAATGAGGGTTTCTTTATCGTCGAAGTCTTCGAAAAGACCGTCAACATCGGTCAAGAAAATAACCTTGTGTGCCCCGAGCGTCGCAGCAATTTCTCCAGCAACAATGTCGGCGTTCACGTTGTAGAAACCGCCGTCTTCTCCGCGTGCGATACTCGCCACCACAGGGATGTAGTCAGCGGCAATCAAATCTTCCAGGTAGGTGGAACTAATGGAAGTAATTTTCCCCACCCGCCCTAATTCGGGGTCGAATTGCGTTGCCATGATGGTTCCCGCGTCGCTACCGCTGACCCCTACCGCAAGGTCTCCGTGTTCGTTGACCGCTTCGACCAATTCTTGATTGACCTTGCCAACGAGCACCATCTTGGTGATTTCCATGCCTTCATCAGTGGTGACGCGCAGCCCCTTCTTGAACTCAACGGGCATGTTCAACTGCTTCATCATGTCGGTGACCGCATGGCCGCCGCCGTGTACGATGACCACATTCACGCCGATTATCTTGAGCAAAACGATGTCGCTCACCACGTCGGCTCTCAGTGCTTTGTTTATCATGGCAGAACCGCCGTATTTGATGACAACGGTTTTGCCCGTTATGTTTTTAATCCAGGGAAGTGATTCGATGATGACTTCCGCTGCTTCAGCTTTATGCCCTGACGGCCTGGTATCTTTTGCGTATTTCATGTTCGATAATCTCCATTGATCGTGACGTATTCGTGAGTTAAATCGCACGTCCACATTGTGGTGGATGCGCTGCCGGCACCAAGATTGATGTTAATGACAATCTCTGGTGCCTCAAATCGTCGCAGCATCTCTTCTTCGTCGAAGTCAACGGGCGAACCCTGATGACACACGGGCAAGCCCAAAAAGTTGATGGAAACATTTTCTTGCGCAAAATCCGCACCCGATTTGCCGAGCGCCATGGCAATGCGCCCCCAATTAGCATCGTGACCGAATATCGCGGTTTTCACCAACGGAGAATTTGCAACCGAACGTGCCGCCTTGTCCGCATCGAGCGCATCATGCGCACCGTCAACATTCACGGTAATTAAGCGGGTTGCCCCTTCCCCATCTGCAGCGATTTGGCGTGCAAGGTTGTTGCACACCACCTCAAGCGCGCCTAACAATTCAAGGTAGGCTGTTGAGCCTTCTTCGAAATTCGTGTTGTCCTTTGCCGCTTTTCCACTTGCCATAAAAAAACAGGTGTCGTTGGTGGACGTATCGGAATCAACGCTCACCTTGTTGAAACTGATATCAACCGCCGTTTTGAGGGCGCGATAGGCAAGGCTCGGGCTAAGGGGGGCATCAGTGGTAATCGCCGCAAGCAGCGTTGCCATATCAGGCATCATCATGCCTGCTCCCTTCGCCATTCCACCCACTCTGAATTCCTGTCCTTCAAAAGCAGGATCGTGACTGATATAGGAAACCGCACATTCCTTGGGGTGCGTGTCCGTTGTCATGATTGCTGTCGCCGCCGCATTTCCGCCTTCGCGTGAAGCAACGCTGATGAGGCGTTCCAGATTTTCTTCAAGCAGGTCTGCGGGCATTTGTAGCCCGATAACGCCCGTTGAAGCCATCAGGACTTCTTTCGTTTGACAGCCCAGAAGCTCAGCAGCGTGCTTGAGGTTTTTGTTCACATAATCCATGCCTTGTTGCCCCGTAGACGCATTCGCGTTGCCTGAGTTCATGAGCAAAGCACGGGCATGGCCATAAGAAACGCCATCAAGATGTTTGCGAGAAACAATAACTGGCGGCGCTGAAAAAACACTTTTGGTAAACACCGCCGCACTAGGACACGGTTCATCTGCCAAGATAAGAGCTAAATCGAGGATTCCCACCTTTTTCTTTAAGCCGACATAGATGCCTGCTGCAGAAAAACCGCGTGCGGACGCAACGCCGCCTTCTTCGATAGCCTGATACGGGGTCGGCGGGTTAAGTTTCGTTGCAGATTTTATTGCTTCGTTGTCCATCTTGTTCCTTTATACATAACATGCAGGAGCCTCAAGCCCTGCATCTTCTGCGAATCCAAATACGATATTGGCACACTGAATGGCTTGTCCCGAAGCGCCTTTGCACAGGTTGTCAATGGCCGCTACTGCCACCAGCGTATTGGTAGATTCCTGCAAAGCAAGCCCGATATGTGCCCGATTGCTCTTCACCACCGAAGCGGTTCTTGGCAAGATTTTTGCGGCAAGGACTTCGACGAACAGAGCGTCGCGATAAAAATCACGATAGCACTCAGTGATGCCGTCCAAGCCGCCGAAGGTTTTTGCCGACTGAGCAAGCGGCAAATACACCGTTGCGAGCAATCCCCGATTCAAGGGTGCCAAATGTGGCGAAAAGACCAGCTTGCCTTCAAGCCCGAGAATCTGTTCGATTTCGGGAGTGTGCCGATGCGCGCCAATGTTGTACGCTTCAAGATTTTCGTTCGCGAAACAAAAATGCGTGCGTTCGCTTGCCGCCTTTCCTGCTCCCGTTATCCCCGAAATCGCATCAATGATGATGGGTGGTGCGACCATGCCTGCAGCAAGCGCAGGATAGGCTGCCAGCGATGATGCCGTGGGATAACATCCAGCACAAGCAACCAAGACCGCTTCGCCTTCTGCAAAACGCGCCTGCGCGCCGAGAAGTTCTGCCCGTTTCAGTTCAGGCAAGCCGAAAACCGCTGAAGCCAACAGGTCAACAGAAGTGTGCGCCTTGCCATACCATTGCTCATAGACTTCTGCGTTTTGCAAACGATAATCGGCGGAAAGGTCAAACACCGAAATCCCTTTCGAAAGGAGAGACGGCGTAAAATCAAGTGATACGGTGTGAGGAACCGCCAAGAATACGGCGTCGCATTCAAACAGGCGAGCATCGTCGTGCGCCGAAAAGCACATCTCACCCAAACCGATAAACGTCGGGTTCGTGGATGCAATCGTTTTCCCCACCTGTGAATCAGAAGTAGCGACATGAAGTTCAAAAGCAGGGTGTGACTGAATAAGCCGCATAAGCTCGGCTCCCGTAAACCCCGCTGCCCCAATTATTCCTACTTTTACCATCGTAGTCCTTATCTATTTCCCTTATACGGTATATTTCCTACAAAATACCCATGTCATCGTATGAAAGAATGAGGTTTTTGGCAATACATTGCCACAACTTCGCTTGGATAATGAGAAAAACTTCACCGAACTCGCGTCTGGCTTCCACCTGATTTCCGCCTCGTTTACCCGCGGCTTATCTCTTCAAATTGAGTGCGCTTACTCTTCGTTGGCAGTGTGAGTGTAGGTGGGAACCGCCTGTTCAAGGACGGTTATTGCTTCCTCGTCGCTTCGTCGCAAGACCCCGCGCAAGTCCTCAAGCTTGTCGGCAACTTCACCGTAGCTGATTTCTTGCCCCGTTGAAATCATGATGGAGGAATTATCGGTCGGCAGCGTGCTTTCTTCATTCATGAGAAGTTCTTCATACATTTTTTCGCCCTTGCGAAGCCCAACGAACTCAATCTTGATTTCATCACCCGGGGTAAACCCTGAAAGTTGGATAAGACCCTTGGCTAAATCAACGATTTTCACGGGATCGCCCATATCAAGAATGAATATTTCTCCACCCGCCGCCATGCCACCTGCCTGAATAACAAGGCGGGTCGCTTCAGAGATGGTCATGAAGTAGCGCTCGACATCGGGATGCGTAACCGTAATCGGACCACCCGCGGCAATTTGGCGCTGGAATATGGGGATTACGCTTCCGTTGCTGCCTAGCACATTGCCGAAACGCACGGCAGCAAAAACGGTTTTTGAGGTGGACGCATAGTGCTGAACGACCATTTCGCCCATACGTTTGGTTGCACCCATGACCGAAGTCGGGTTCACTGCTTTGTCGGTTGACACAAAGATGAAGCGTGCCACGCCGTGTTTGTCTGCCGCATGCACCGCATTCAAGGTACCGAATACGTTGTTTTGCACGGCTTCGCGCGGACAGCGCTCCATGAGAGAAACGTGTTTGTGCGCCGCCGCATGGAACACCACGCCTGGCTTATAGCGTTCGAAAATCGAATCAACCCGCACTTCGTCACAGACGCTGCCCACCTCAATAACGATGTCGATATCGTCATAATCGGCAAGCAGTTCGTGCTTGAGCATATAGGCGTCGTTTTCATAGATGTCGAAAATCACGATGCGCTTCGGGGCAATGCGGCAAAGCTGGCGACACAGTTCGCTACCGATTGAGCCACCGCCGCCCGTAACCAAAATGGTCTGCCCTGCGATATAGCCCGAAACCGAACGGGTATTCAAAATGATTTCTTCGCGCCCCAACAGGTCGGCAACGTCAACATCGCGCAAGGTGACATCCCCGATTTCATCAAGGGTAAGCTCGCGGATATTGGGTAAGGTGCGCAGGCGGCATTCCGTTTTCGTGCAGATTCCGTAAATGCGTTTGCGCTCTTCAAGGGTGGCAGAAGGAATTGCCACAACAATTTGTTCGATGTTGCGTTCTTCGACCAGCCTGATGATGTCCTCACTTGTGCCCTCAACGCGAACCCCGTGGATATACTGCTTGTGCTTGGTGGGGTCATCGTCGGTTGCCACGATAGGAATACCTGGCATAAACGGGTCTTTTGAAAGCATACGCCCAATGGTGAGCGAACCCGTCTCACCCGCGCCCACAATTAAGGTGCGCGGACGGGTGATGTCGTGAACAGAAAACCCGAAGGTTCTTCTTTTGCGAGGAATAATTCTAAATATCAAGCGCGTGCCACCAATAAGGAAAATCAAAATGAGCGAAGCAACGAAAAACAGCCTGATAGGAAGCCTTACATCGATAACCCAAAGGAAAACCGCGCCCACGAAGGTGGAAAGAACAATCGAGAACAGAATCTGGAACACCTCATCGACCGAGGCGTACTCCCAAAGATTATTATAAAGCTGAAAGACTGCCAACAAGGCAACATTGAAAATCGCCAGAATGCCAATCATGAAAAAGATTTCATTATTGACGAATACTTCGGCTGATACATCAGTCAGAAGAGCGGCAAGCCAATATGCCGCATACGTTGCGGCAATGTCGAAAAACAACAAGAGTGCTGCTTTTTTCGTACTGGTAATTCCCATTCTTCGCTCTTCTCGCCTCGTGGTGCTCATGGTGTGTGGTGCTGGTACTGCGTGGTGCTCATGGTGTGTGGTGTTCATGGTGCGTGGTGCTGGTGCTGCGTAGTGTTCATGTGTTGCAAAATCGTAGTAAAGTCCTACGACCAAGAAGGTATTGTACACAAATAATGGTAGTATGGGGTGCTCTGTACTAGCTTTCGGGAGTTTGATACATGAAGAAAACAACAATTACAGACCAACCCGCCCGCACGGAGCAGCCTGCCCGTGCAGACCAACCCGCCCACACAGACCAACCTGCCCGTGGAAAAAATATTGCCGCCCTCGTGGCGTATTTCAAAAGCGGCATCACCGAAGGTGAGGGGGCGCTTGGGATTGAACTTGAGCATACTATCGTAAAGCAGCAGGATGCAAGCCCAGTCAGCTATACGGAAACGAAGGGTATTCGCTGGTTGCTTGAGCAATTGCACCACGACTATCCTGAAGCAATTTACGATGCGGAAGGCGACATTTTAGGCGTTTCGCGACCTGGCGAAGCAATCACCCTTGAACCAGCAGCACAGATTGAACTTTCGGCAGGCCCTTTCACGAGTCTTACTGATGCAAAGGCAGTCTTTGAAGCCTTCGAGCAAAAACTTGCCGCCCTCCTTGAGGGGGTTGGGCAGCGCGTTTTACTGGTGGGCTATCATCCCACCGCAGCCGCAGCCGACCTGGAACTTATTCCCAAACGCCGCTATAAGTTTATGAATTTCTACCTGAGCGAAATTGGACCTTTCGGCCCAGCCATGATGCGCGGAAGCGCTTCGACCCAGATATCCATTGATTACCATTCCATCGACGATTGCCTGCGAAAACTTCGCCTTGCCTTTGCCCTCGTGCCGATTTTTTCGCTCATCACCGACAATGCCGCAATCTTTGAAGGGCAAGTACGCCCTCATCGACTCATGCGCACGAAAATCTGGCTTGAATGCGACCCTGACCGCTGTGGGCTGGTTCCAGGGGTGATGGACGGCGACTTTACCCTTGAGCGCTATGCTGAATACATTCTTGACACACCAGCAATTCTCGTTCCCTGCAAAACCCAGGAATGGTGCTATTCGGATAAAACGTTTGGTGAACGCTACGCGCAAACGCCTATGGAGCGCGCCGATGTCGAACATGCACTTTCTCTGTTCTTCAATGATGTGCGCCTTAAGACCTATATCGAGATTCGTCCCGCCGATGCCATGCCGCTTCCTTTTGTACTTGCCTATGCAGCGCTCATCAAAGGGCTTTTTTATAGCGAAGCAAGCCTTAATGCGCTCGATGCGTTGTTTGCAAACGTAGACGAAGGCGCCATCAATAAAGCGAAACATGCGCTCATGAACCACGGCTATGAAGCAAAGGTGTACGGGCGCAATGTGGCAGAAATTGCCGATGCGGTTATGATGATTGCGAGCAAATCGCTCAGCTTAGAAGAGCGTGCCTATTTGGAGCCTCTTGACACACTGGTGTTTCAGCGTAAAACTTTAGCAGATACGCCAAACGAACAATAGACGAAACGAACAACGAACGATAAGAAAGCGGTGTTAACCATGAGCAATGAAGGCAAAACAGTCAAGACCCACTACGTTGGTACCCTAGAAGATGGAACGAAGTTCGATTCGTCGCTTGACCGCGGAGAACCGATTGAGTTTGTATGCTGTACGGGTCAAATGATTCCTGGTTTTGATGCCGCCGTGAAAGAAATGGCGCAGGGCGAAACTAAAACGGTCAACATTCCCGCAGCAGAAGCCTACGGAGAATATGACCCTGCGCGCGTGCAGCGTGTGGCTCTTGAGCAGATTCCCAACGCAGAGGATTTGCCTGTTGGTGAGACCATTTATCTGCAAGGTTCCTTTGGGCAGCCGATTCCTGTATTCGTCAAAGAAAAAACCGAGACCGAAGCAGTCTTTGACATGAACCATGAATTAGCCGGCAAAGATTTAACGTTTGAGATTACTCTCGTAGAAATCTGCGACTAATTGTCATTGCGAGCATCGCTTACGATGCTCGGCAAGCTAGCCGTTGAAGCGCAGGTTGAAGATTGCGGATCGAGCCCGCAATAACAAAACCTCCGCGTCTTTACTAGCCTAGCTGCGGACTTCGGCGTTCGTCGCTGCCTTCACTTTTCCGATGATGCGCTCATGCGCCTTGTCGACTTCTTCGCTTGTAAGGGTGCGATCGGCCGCGCGATAAACCAGCGCATACGCCATCGACTTCTTGTTGGCACCAACCCGTTCTTCGTCGCGATAAACGTCGAAAAGATTCACCTGTTCAAGAAGATTGCCGCCCGCACTCGTCATGCCTTGCATGAGTCTCTCATGGCTCACTGCTTCATCAACCACCAAGGCAACATCCATCGTAACCGCAGGAAATACGGGGATATCAACATAATCGCGTGCGGGCTTACTCGCCTTGATGAGCGCGGTGAGGTCGAGCTCAAAAGCAATCACGGGAGCCGTTGCGTCAAAAGCCGCAACAGCCAAAGGATGAAGTTCCCCGACCCATCCAAGCAGGCTTCCTCCCGACCAGACAGATGCCGCGCGTCCTGGCTGAAGATGAGGTGCTTCTTGTTCTTCGAACGCCTTGAATCGCACGCGAGCGACAGCAAGTTCCCGCACAAGACTTTCGACAATGCCCTTGCCGTCAAAGAAATCGAAGGCACTCGGCTGAGAATTCCAACCACCATCCCCCATTGCACCAGCCATAATGCCTGCAACTTTTTGTTTTTCCTTCGGCTGCTTCTTGCCTTCAGCACCAAAGAACACCGAGCCCATCTCATAGAGTTGTATGTTCTTCACCCCGTGGCTTTGATTGTAGACAACCGATTGCAAAAGCCCAGGAATGATGCTTTGGCGCATGACGGATTGATCGGCGTTGATGGGGTTGATGAGTTCAACCGCCTGTCCCATTTCGCTTGCATCCATGCGCAGGCGTTCGATTTCGTCTGGCTGAACGAGTGAATACGTCATGGTTTCATTCAGACCACTTGAACGCAGGTTCGCGTGGATGAGGGATACTGCCTTTTCCTCGATGCTGCGCACACCGATACGCCCCCGCCCACCAGGGAGAGTCGGACAGATGCGATCCATGCCATAGATACGCAAGACCTCTTCAAAAAGATCGATTTCGCGTTCAAGGTCGGGTCTAAAAGTGGGCGCGACAACGCTTAAAACATCTGCCTGCGCCTTGGTCACCACACAACCCAAACGTACCAAGGTGTCCTCAATGAAATCGCTTGGAACATCTTCTCCGACCATTGCGTTAAAGCGATTAATACGAAATGCCAGCTCAATAGGTTCGGTCTTGTGTTCCCACACATCCACCAGCCCGCTGCATACTTCGCCTCCTGAAACCTGCGCTATCAAAGCTGCGGCAAAATCCGCGTTAAACGCAATGGCGTTATCGTCAACGCCCCGTTCGTAGCGCATCGACGATTCGCTGATAAGCCCCAAGTTGCGACTCGTACGGCTCGTGTGTGCCGAAGAGAAGGTCGCGGCTTCCAAGAGAATGGTTGTCGTTTCTTCGCTCACTTCGCTCGTGAGTCCGCCCATCACACCCGCAAGAGCCACCGCACACGCAGGGGTAGCAATTACGGTCATGTCGTTTTTCAGGATGCGTTTTTCCCCGTCCAGCGTGGTAAATACTTCTCCGTCCTCGGCGGCTCGCACGATGATATGCGCCTTGCCATCAGCGCCTTTGAGAGTATCAAAATCAAACGCATGCAGCGGCTGACCGAGCAGGAACAAGATATAGTTCGTCACGTCAACAATGTTGTTGATGGAGCGCGCCCCTGCTGCTGTTACGCATTGCACCAGCCAATCTGGGCTTGGTCCCACTTTCACTCCCTTGATGATGCGTGCCGTGTAGCGTGGGCAGCGTAGCGCATCAGCAATTTCGACCTCAACGTAGTTTGCGGTCGCATCCGCAATTTCAAGCAATTCTTGGTCGGGAAGGTGTATTGCTTCCCCATAGATTGCGCCGACCTCACGCGCCATACCAATCATCGAAAGGCAGTCGGGGCGATTCGGCGTAATTTCTAGATCAAGTACGACATCACCCATCTGCATATAGTCGGCGAAGGGCACACCAACGGGTGCGTCTTGCGACAATATCATGATGCCGTCATGTTCAGACCCCAGCCCTAGTTCGCGTTCAGAACAATTCATGCCGCAACTGGTGACGCCTCTGAGTTTCGATTTCTTGATTTGGATGCCCCCTGGCAAAACAGCTCCCACCAAAGCAACAGCCACATGGTCTCCCGCGTTGAAGTTTTGCGCACCACAGACGATTTGCAGGGACTCAGGCGTATCGTTAGCACCGAGGTTCGCCTGTCCCACATCAACCGTAGTAACCCACAAGTGGTCGGAATCGGGGTGGGCATCCTTGGTAACAATCTGTCCCGTCACAATATTGTCGAAGCTCGCACCTATTTTTTCGATGCCCTCGACACCCGTTCCCGTTAAATCGAGTCGGTCGCAAAGCGCCTTGATGTCATCGGGCAGCGCCACATATTCTTTCAGCCATTTCAGCGATACTTTCATCGTTTCACATTCCTTTGTCTTAAATCTGCGTACTTCGGTCTTAGAATTGGCGGAGAAATCGCATGTCACCTTCGAGAAGCATACGCAAGTCGGGCACGTTGTACTTCAGGCAAGCAATGCGCTCAACCCCCATACCAAAAGCAAAGCCGCTATATTCTTCCGCGTCAATTCCTACGTAGCCAAAAACATTCGGGTCAACCATGCCACAACCCATAATCTCAAGCCAACCAGTGCCTTTGCAGAAGCGACACCCTTCTCCCTTACAAATTCCGCAGCTCACATCCACTTCAGCAGAGGGTTCCGTGAAGGGGAAGTAGTGGGCGCGCACGCGCGTTTTGCGATCCTGCCCAAACATCTGCTTGCAAAAGTAATCGAGAGTTCCCTTGAGGTCACCGAAAGTGATTCCTTTGTCAACAACTAAGCCTTCAATCTGGGTAAACTGCGGCAAGTGGCTCGGGTCGGCAACGTCGCGGCGATACACCTTCCCTGGCGCTATGATATAGATAGGCGGTTTTTGCTGTTCCATCACGCGCACTTGCACCCCAGACGTTTGAGTGCGCAACAAGACGTCGCTTTCACCCGTTACCGCAGCTGCTTCGCCCGAAAGGTCACGCACATAAAAGGTGTCTGCCAAGCCACGCGAAGGGTGGTCGGGCGGTGAATTGAGTGCTTCAAAATTATAGTAGTCGGTTTCGACCTCAGGACCTTGCGCCACCGAATAGCCAATGCCGAGAAAGATTTCGGCAATTTCGTCGGTAATACGGCTGATTAAGTGCCGTGTGCCCATTTGCTGAGCGCGTCCTGGCAAGGTGATGTCAAGCGCTGACGCATCAATTTGAGCAGCTAATTCAACAGCGGCAAGTTCTGCCTTGCGTGCTTCAAGCGCCGCTTCAACAGCCACCCGCACTTCGTTGGTAGTTTTTCCAACCTGTGCGCGTTGTTCTTGAGGCACCTGCCCCATCGAACGAAGATAGCCAGTTAAGGTTCCTGATTTTCCCAACACGCCAATGCGCACCTGTTCAAGTGCTGCAGAATCGCCTGCTTGGGCGATGTCGTTGAGCGCTTTAGTCTTTAAGAGTAAAAGTTCATCTACTACTGCCATGTTAAGCCTTTCTCATTTCCATCATTCATACTATCAGAAATCGACCATCTCATATTCCAGATAATCAGGCTTGTAGATGTGCAAAAACTCTTCAGGAGTGAGTGCTGGCACGGGCGACTTCAAAAAATCTCGCTTGTTTCGTGTGATGATGAAATCTACCCCATGGCGTTTTGCCGCATAGGCAATATGCGCATCTTCGTAATCGTCCATGTCGCTTTCGTATGCCTGCCTACAATCGGATGGTGCTATATCCAAGATTTCAAAAATGTCGAAAAGCGACCCTATTGCTTGACGCGAGGTTGGCTTGTCCAGGTATTTCCTTGCAGCCAATACATAACCAATAGTAATTATCGAAGTTGCCGTGATACAGGGGCAAAATTCCTTTGTGAGAGCCGTGTCGAAGGAAGCGTAGGATAAAAAGAAATCATCCGTCTTCCCCCACACGTCAATTACTACATTGCAGTCAAAGAGTATCTTCATTCACGGACTCCCGACCTGGTTTTGTGCATGAGGTATTCATAACGAGCAGCTTCGATGTCGGTATCGGGCGGCAAAATGCCTATCGTTTTTTCGAGCGCTTCTCGCCTTTTTCTTGTGAGTTCCCTTTTTGCTTCTTTATCTTCGTTATTCCTAATAAAGTCGGGAATATCTTGGTTGGTCTTGAGGTATTCATACAGCCCTCGCACCGCATTAGACACCGATATGCCTTCGCGCTCCAAGACTGCGTCACCCCCAAACTTCAATTCTTCGGGCATTCTTACGTTCAAGGTTGCATTGCTCATGTGCCCTTTCCTCCTTGAATAGGCTTTAGGTTTTCTTTGAATGGTTTGATTATAGATATTTGCATTACGTAATGCAAATAAAGACAATGCGAATAGAGACGTGAGGATTTTAGACCTTAAATCGAAGTTGGTGTTGTGCCGTGAGATTAGTTCTGTGCTTTTGCGAGCATTTCCCGCGCATGTTCCAGAGAAATTTCGCCCGTATCCCCCGAAAGCATGCGGGCTATTTCTTGTACCCTACTTTCAGTGTCCAGCGCGAAGATATCGGTCTCAGGAATCGAGCCAGCGTCTGATTCCCGTTTTATCACCTGATAGTGTACCTGCCCCGCAACGGCTATCTGCGCCAGATGAGTAACGACGATTACCTGATGGGTCTTTGCCAAATCGGCAAGCACGCTTGCAAGAGCAAGACCAGTTGCGCCACCGACCCCTGCATCGATTTCATCAAAAATAAGAGTGTCGACTTTGTCTGCCTTACCGAGCACAACTTTGATGGCAAGCATCACACGACTGATTTCTCCGCCAGAAGCAATGCGCACCAAGGGACGCGCCTGCATTCCTTCGGCAGCCTGAAACAAAAACTCCACGTGAGACGGACTGGTTTTTGTCCACTGACTGCGCTCAAGCGGTTTGATTGAACACAAAATCGAAGCGCCTGCCATTTCCAGCCGTGCAAGTTGTTCGTTTACTTCTTCGGCAAAGCGGGGAGCCGCTTTTTGCCGCGCTGCATCAAGCGTGGCTGCTGCAACGAAAAGCGCCTTTTCGGCTTCATCAAGAGCCTTTTGAGCCACGCGAAGCTTTTCTTCGGAATCGTCTACCAGAGCGACTAACGCAGCCGCCTCTTCGCGTTTCGCTAACACATCTTCCATCCGCGGCCCGAAACTGCGCATCAATCCTTGAAATGCAGCGACCCTTTCTTGATTAGCTTCAAGAATGTGTGGGTCAAATTCTATGGCATCACGATAATTGCGCGCTTCTCGCGAGACATCTTCAAGAAGAAAGCCAGCCTCACGAAGGCTGGTAGCCAATTCACCAAATTTTTCATCAACCGCTGGGGCGCCATCAAGAATCGCTACCGCTTTATGCACGGCATCAATCGCACCCTCTTCGGCGGAAAGCGCAGCATATACCGTTTCGGATGCGACAGCAAGCGCTTCGGCGTGTTCCGCTTTCGAAAGCAGGGTGACTAGTTCATCGTATTCACCTTCTTGTGGATTGAGTGCATTTATGCGATTGAGCATAAAACGCGTCTCTTCCAACTTGGCAGCAGAAGCCGAACTGGCATCTTGAATACGTTGCAATTCTGTGACAGCTTCTTCGGTTTGCTTGAAGGCAAGCCGATATGCTTCATATGCAGGGAAAACGTCTTCGCCCGCCCAAGCGTCAAGGAGCCCAACGTGCGTGTTCGTTTTGAGAAGTTGCTGATGTTCGTGTTGTCCACACAAGTCAACCAAAGGACCAATGACGCTTTGCAGCTCGCTCACACTTGCCATGGTTCCGTTGATTGACACACGCGAGCGCCCGTCAGCACTTACGCGGCGAGAAACAACGTGCTCTTCGGCGGTGGTGTTGGTGGTGGTGTCGGTGGTGGTGTCGGTGGTGGTGTCGGTGGTGGTGGCGGCAGTGTCACTGCTGAAAAAGCGCCCCTCAACCAAAAGGTCTGTTTCGCCTTCGCGCACTGCTGTTGCATCCCCACGTTCGCCACACAAGAGTTTACACGCCGAAAGCAACGCCGTCTTTCCCGCGCCAGTTTCCCCAGTAAGCACGGTAAGCCCTGTTGAGGGCATAAGTACCGCATCGCGGATGAGTGCGACGTTTTTCACATGAATCTCGTCGATCATCAGCTATCCTTTCGCGAGACATCGAACGATTAACACGAGTTCGCTCAATGATAACGCAAAAGAAAGGGTGCAGTGTCGGGGCTTTTCGTGCTGTGAGAAACATGCAAGGTTCGTGCACAATCCTTGCTAGATTCATGTACAATCACTGCACGATTTCTGTACAATCCCTGTGCAGTTCCTACAATCTCTAAGCATGAACACTCCGCGCAGACACATCTTGTACACCTCACACAAATTTTTTGGAAATCGCAAGCTCCTCGAGCAATCCCTATGCTATAATCGTACATATGTTCGTAGAAAGAAACAGAACATACCGACTTGAGGAGGTTGTCATGCACTTATCACCCTGTGGAATCAACTGCGACGAATGTTCAGACAAAGAAAAATGTGGAGGAAGCTGTCATGCCATAAAAGGCAAACCCTTCTATATCAAAGATTTTGGTTTTGAAGTGTGTGCTCTGTACGATTGCCCCGTCAATAAAAAGGGCTATCAAACTTGTGGCGAATGTCCCGAACTCCCCTGTCAAATCTTTTACGAGTGGAAAGACCCTTCCATGAGCGAAGAAGCGCATCTCCAGTCCGTTAAGGACAGGGTCGCGGCCTTAAAAGCTTCAGTAGAAAAAGGATAGTACTTACAACACGTGCCCATGAAGAGTATTCTGTTCATGGGCACTGAAACAACTGAAGAAGGAAGGCATTATGAATCTTGTAGAAGCCATTGAAGTGCGTCGCTCCCGACGGGCATACCTTCCTATACCCCTTGACCCCGAAATTGTCGAAAAACTCAAGCAGTTAATTGCACTTTATTCGCAACAAACCGAAGGGCGTATCGAACTTGTGCTTGACAACGGAAGCGCCTTTGAGGGGCTCCGTAAAAGCTACGGCATGTTTTCGGGAGTCCGTCACTATATCGGGCTCATCGGTGACAAAAATAACCTTACTTCGGCTGAACAGCTTGGATACTACGGACAGCTTCTCACGCTTAATGCCACCGCGGAGGGCTTGGGAAGTTGCTGGGTAAGTGGCTCTTTTGATCGAAAGTCCTGCCCCTTTTCCTTGTCGAAAGAAGAATCCATCATAAGCACTATCGTCATCGGAAAAACCGCAGAACACGACAGCAAGAAAGAAAAGATGATACGTTCTATGGTTCACCGAAAGACAAAAACCGCCGAAGAAATGTTTGTTGCAAATTCATCTGCGCCCGACTGGTTCTTGCGCGGAATGACGGCGGTACAAAAAGCGCCCTCGGCAGCCAACCGTCAACCAGTTACCTTTTCATATCAGGATAACAAAACGACTGCATGGGTTGAAAATCTTACCGATGCCACCTATGCCATCGACCTTGGCATTGCCAAATACAACTTTGAGATTGGTGCAGGTGGTGGCACTTGGGGCTGGGGCAATCACGCCGAATTTGTTCAAGCGAATATATAGCCCATTTTTCTCTTGCAGCAAAAAAGAAACTTATAGGTTTATAAGCCCCAACAGAGCGCCCGATAAACTCGGGCGCTCAATCATGTGCGGTGCTACCGGCCTACCAGCAAAGAGGTTTTTAAGCGGCAACCTCTATTCCGTAGACTGCATAGACATAGGGGTCGTCTCCTCGTGCCGGTTCGGGCAGCACGGTGGAGCCAACACCTTCCTCAAATCGAACCTTCATCTTCCCTGTTTTGAGGATGAAGGCTTGTTTTGCGTAGGAGCCATCTGCATAATGCACCGTCACCTTGATGGTTTGCCCGTCAAGCGCATCAAGGGATTGCTGCCAGGCTTTTCGCAAGTCTTGTTGCCACACTTCTTCCGAGGCAAGATCTTCCGGGGCAAGCCAAAACTCAAACTTCACTTCCGCTAAGTTGATTCCGCCATCTTCAGGAGCAGCCAAAATATCGCAGGCAGAACTCATGAGGCGAGTGGCGCCTACCGTAAAAGTAAGTTTATCTTGGCTGTATTCGGAAATGCTCTCAGGGTCATACGAACCTTTGAGCCTTGAGGTTATCGCCTCGAGAGCAGCTTCTCTTGCTTTATCGTCAAAAGAATCCTCACTAGAAACGTACTCCTCTTCTGTGTAAATACCTATTTGTCCCCTGTCCAATTCGAGCTCAACCCGAACAATATCATCTCCTTCGATGCCAAACATGCACCCCGTAAACATTCCCGTTTCAACACCTGCTGAACCGCCCTGCAAGAGCCCGAACGCCACTAAGCCATCGCTGCTCACAAACTCAAAGCCTGATTCGGCGGCATAGGCAACAAGAGCAAACGGAGTCCCTCTCATTGAGCCTTGCTCGCTGTCTTGAGAATCAGCCGAGGGCGACAAAATCCCGCTGGTAAACGTAAGCGCAAATAAAGCGAGAACTGCTGCTGCAGCACCAAGAGATCCCCACACAACACGGACTCGTCGCGGCGATGGAGCCGCCTCTTGTGTAACCTCACGCACTTCCGCAAGCACCTTATCCTTCAAATAGGTAGGTGTTTCCACCTGATCCATCTTGTTCGTATACGCATTCATACGTGCCATATCCGACACCTCCTAACCATGATTTCAATCGCCCACGCGCTCGTTGCAAACGGGAACGTATAGTGGATGCTTCGACATCCGTAATCTTTGCGATTTCTTCGGTTGAATAACCTTCGTAATAATATAGATGTACTACTGCCCGCATATCATCAGGCAAAGTATCCAAAGCCTGAGCTAAATCGCGCATCGCCTCTCGCGAAATGGCACTTTCTTCGTATGCTGGTTCTTCGACTGCGTCAACACCGACGACTCTTCTTTTCCACGCGGATCGCGCCAAATCGTGACAACAGTTAAGCGTAACTCTTAGAAGCCACGCTTTGAGATGTTCTTCGCCATTGAAACTACTTTTGTTCTTTAAAAGACGGAGGAACACTTCTTGAAACACGTCTTCAGCATCTGCCTTCGACGTGGTTTGCGCAAAAGCCAGCTTAAAGACAGAGCTGCCCCACTTGTCCATCGCATCTGCAATGAATGCTTCGTTTCGATAAACTTGTTGGGTATCCTTCATCATGCTTTCACCTCCTCTACCTATAACACGGGTTGCAGGTGAAATCCGTCTCAATATTTTTGCGCCATCGAAATCACCAATAGTTTCTTCACATAGGCGCCCTCCTTGACAGAAGCAAATCCGCCTAGTAGTATTACCGTATTACAGCATGATTCTTACAGGCAGTCGAGTGCTTTTCGTTGCCATATGTTTTTGGAAAGGAAGTTGTATTCGTATGGACAGCATCGTTACGGCACGAGTTCCCCTTGAGATAAAAGAACAAGCGAACGAAATGCTTGCAAGCATCGGAGCAACACCAACACAGCTTATCAACGCAGCGTATGAGTATGTGCTCAATAATAAAAAGCTACCCGAAACGCTGGCACCTCCCAGCACTGCTCAGCACAAAACACTCTCTCAGGAACGAGTCCAAAAACTTCACCGCATCCTTGATCAAACAAGTTTCGCTGTTGCTGAAGAACACTGGCAAGGTAAAAGCTATAAGGAACTTCTTGCAGAAGGGAAAAAGGCTGATTATGAAGCTCTTACTTGATACCAACGTTCTTGTTGATTACTTTGGTCGAAGAAAGCCCTACCTACAAGATTGGTTAACGTTGCTGGTAATCCAAGATTTTGGAGACATTGAGCTTTGGGTATCCGCTAAATCATTTACCGACGTATTCTGTTTACTGCAAAAAGAAGTCGGGGGAAATCGCTTACAGCAGATGTTTTTGGAAAGCTTTCAATTCCTTCGCGTTTGTTCGATTGGAGCCGTTGACTTTGAAGAAGCTACAAAAGCCGCATGGGACGATTTTGAAGATTGCCTTGTTGCTGTTGCCGCAAAAAAGGTTGGGGCAGATTTTATTATCACCAGGGATTTGGTGGGCTTTTCAAAAGCATCTGTTCCTGCACTAAGTGGACAACAATTCATCACCTGGTTGGAACAGGAAAAAGGCTTAACCTACGAACCCTTAGAACTCTAGCGAATGGGCAACTCCACTAAGAAAGCTCGGCTGAGCCTTCACGAAACCACAGGGTCAATCCGCTTTGATTTTTTCATAGTGGTATTGCGATACTGGCTGGGGGTCATGCCTGTTTCGCGCTTGAACTGAATCACAAAATGACTTTGAGAGCAAAACGATAGCTGGTTGCTGATAGAAGAACAAGTATCATCGGAACGTTCTAGTAAAAGCTTTGCTCTTGAAATCCTTTCTTTTCTAATGTATTCAGTCAGGGTTAGGTCTGTACACCTTTTGAATAAGTGCTGTAAACCATTGAGAGAGTATCCACAAAATGCCGCCAATTCATGCAAATTAATCTTTTGACTTGCGTGTACGGTGATATAGCCGGCACATTTGTGCACAACTGAGTTTTCGCTAATATGGGTTTTTTTCTCCCGCACCTTTTCCGCAAACTCAATGTGCATCATATGAAGAGCTTCAATTAGTTCAGAGACATCGGTCATCTCAAAAGATGCTTGAATGTACTTCCCGCTAATGAGATAGCCTTCCTCAAGAGGCAACCCTCCCTCCCACGCGCAGTGCATAAGCATACCTGAAACTAGTGTTAGTCCGATAGGGAAAGCTTGGTCGGCTCTTCTTTCAAAAAGCATATCGTATGCGGGTTTTTCAAGAGCTTCTCTTAGCAGTTCAACCGCGCCCTCACGTACACACGCTAGAGTTTCAGGGATGACTTCAAGGTAGCCGGACTCACCATCAAAATCTCGGAATTGATCAAAAAGCTGGTCGACTTCAAGGGCATCAGAAAGAGAAGTTGTCATTTTTGTCCCCTTTTGTGATAAATCTAGCAGAAATAGTATATATCACACAAATTTCGCTTGCTACACTTTGTCGTGTTTTTGAAGAAAGCAATACAAGAAACAAGGGACGCTTCATGGAGAGAGGATCGCTTTCCTTCTCTCCCATTCAAAAAACTTGAAGAATCTTAAGGGGGATATATGAAAGTTGTCGATGCCTTTTACTCTCCAGAAGCATATACATCATACGGAATCGACTTTTATGAGTCGGGGAAACAAAGTGGGCAATCCCACGCAAACATCCCTATTGAGGGCATTCTCCATGTATACATCAACAATACGTTGTTTATGGATATTACCTGTTCACCAGACAATTTATTCGAGTTAACTCTGGGACGTCTTTTCTCCGAGGGAATTATTTCAACGAAATCAGACATAGACGATATTCGTTTTGAAAAACAATCAATGCGTATGTTCGTGGCGCTTAAAAACTCTTTTGACAAAGTTCTTTCAAGAACCATCACCATGGTATCCACTTGCGAATCAAACAAGCAGACGCTTTCAAACCTCAACTCTTGCAGTGATTTGCCTAAAAAAGTGGAGCCGATACCCTGGGACATAGAAACCATATTCAGGCTCGCAAAAGTATTTGCCCGCGACACACCGGGGCATCGCACTACCTACGGACTCCACAGCTGCTACCTTGTCGTCGGAGAAAACGTGCTCTTCTGCTGCGAAGATCTCGGCCGCCACAATGCCCTCGATAAGGTTATCGGTCACGCCCTTGAACAGGGAATAGATTTTAGACAGACTTTGGTTTTTACGAGCGGTCGCACTCCTGTTGACATGGTATCTAAAGTTATTCGAGCACACATTCCGATTCTCGTAACTAAAGCCGTGCCCACATATCAATCGGTTGCTTTGGCGCAATCACACGAACTAACACTGATATGTTCGGCATATCCAGATTCAATCAAGGTGTTTAGTGACCCAGAAGGAAAATATCAGCAAGCGAATTGCAAAATTGCCGTTTGACCTATACCACCAAAGAAAGATTTCTCTGCAACGCCCACAAAGCAAGAAGAAAGGAAAATGAAACATGACAATTCCCCACGAAGCCCATTATCACTACGCCGCTTCAGACATGTACCAAGCTCTTAGCCACTTCATGTTTCGCACATCACCAGAATTGGCTCAGGCGCTTTATGAGGGAGACTACTATCGCGATATGTGCGACATCCTGGCAGAGCTTGGGTTCAGCAGTTCCGAAGTTGAATCGCTTACCCGAAATCTCGCCGTAGATGCCTTTGTTCAAACAAACGAAGACGATCTCTTTCATACGATTAGAAAAGACTACACCCATCTTTTTAGTAATCCAAAAATCAGCGTGATGACCCCCTACGAAAGTCGATTTCTTGGATATGAGGAGGACAAAAAAGGACAGGACGTTCCTTTAGGAACCATTGTGGTAGACATTTCTCGCATATATAAAGAAAACGGATTTAGTATCCCGACTACACCACAAGAACGCAGCGACCACATGGGCGTAGAGTTAATCTTTATGCAAATTCTCCAGAAAAACTTAGGCTGCATGATTGAAGCGGGCGACAGCGCAAAGCGTCAAGAAATCGAAGAAACAATGAAGAATTTCTTGGACAAACATCTTAGTGTCTGGGGAATCAGTTTCTTCAACGCCATAACTGAAAAGGCGCAAGAAGATGTCTACCGAACAATCGGTGCAATCGGTACAGCCTTTCTCAAAAAAGAACTTCAGCAAACTTAAGCCTCGTGGGCATGGCAAGACTTTAGAAGGAGCAGGACAGATAAGTACTGAAAGGACGAAAGGAGAGAAATAATGGGAGAAGAGAAGAGGGGCATAAGCCGTCGCAGCTTCATTACTGGAGCGTTGGGAACGGCGGCGGTTATGAGCACTATGGGAGGAGGTCTTATCGGATGCACGCTAGAAAACAAAGAAGAAGATTTAACAAGCATTTCTACGGGAACGTGGATACCTACCACCTGTAACATGTGTTTCAACAACTGCGCCATCCTCGTTCGCGTTGTTGATGGCGTTGCCATGGAAATCAAGGGCAATCCCAATTCAACGGTTGGTGGCGGACGCCTATGCGCAAAAGGGGCATCAGGGCTTATGCAATTATACGATCCGTATCGTATAACAAAGCCTTTGATAAGAACGAATCCAGAAAAAGGCATCGGCATCGATCCAGGCTGGGAAGAAATAACCTGGGAAGAGGCAATGGGTCTCTACATTGGAAAGCTTGCCGCCTATTCTGCTGAAGACCAAAGATACGTAGCAGGATCTTCGATGGTTTCAAACCTAGGAACCATTTATGCTCGGGCGGCGCTCAATGCGGCTATGGGCGGCATGCCCGAAACGGCAATATCGGATATCTGCGGTTCGGGAACACACGGAAACCAGGAATTGCTTACCGCCACCGGTAATGCTTCACCAGACTATGCTTACTGTAACTATGTTATACAGTTCGGCATACAAGCCGGAACCGCCACCCGCCATGGCTTCAACATGACCGCCAAGATGTTTGCCGACAGAAGAGCAGAAGGATGCAAGCTGGTAAACTTTGACCCGCATATGAGTGCTGCGGGCGACAAGGCTGACGAATGGGTTCCTCTTGTTCCCGGAACCGATGCCGTTGTAGCCCTAGCAATGGCCAATGTACTTGCGAATGAAGTGGAAATCTATGACAGAGATTTTCTCACAAACCGTTCAAACGGTCCGTCTCTGGTTGACACTGAAACCGGGCGCGTTATTCGAGACAAGGACACACAAAAAGCTTTGTACTGGGATGAAGACACCTCATCAGCACAACCCTACGACAAAGCAACAACGCCGGCTCTTGAAGGAAGCTTTGAGGTTGATGGAAAAGCCTGCAAAACCGCCTGGACCTTAAACCGGGAGCACTTAGAAACCTACACTCCTGAATATGCGGAGAAAATTTCGACTGTTCCCGCCGCCTCTATCCGCAGAATCGCACGTGAGTTTGGTGAGGCCGCTTGCATCGGTCAGACCATCGAAATTGAAGGATACACGCTCCCGTATCGACCCGTTGCAGTCGATTCCTTCTCAGGAGTATCACGGCATAAGCATAGCTGGCTTAGCAACTGGGCATGTTTGCAGCTCAACACTATCGTCGGTTCATGCAACGCAGTCGGTGGCTATATCGGCTTTGGTCCAAAATGCAACGGATATAGCGACACATCCCCCATCAAGTGGGCACCCGGCGTTTGGGAAGAAGATGGTTTGATTAACTATACCAGCCTCATCTCCCCTGCCTCAGGTCCCGAATCCATGTATGAAGCTGTACGCAGCGGCATCAGCGTACCCGAAACAAAAGATATGCTGAGTCTTATGCCGTTTGGTATGGACTATCATTTCTACTACATCAATCAAAAAGACCCTGCAACCTTTAACAATCTTTGCGTTAAGTCAAAAATGCTGATTGCCTATGGATGCAATCCGCTTAAATGGTGGGGGGATTTTGAAGACCAGGAACAACTCCTCAAGGATTATGAGTACGTTATTGGAAGCGACCTTTACCTAACCGACGCGTCTTATTACTTTGACCTATTCATACCAGAAGCAACCTATCTCGAGCGATACGATGTTTTTGAACACATGTTCTTGGCGCATCGCCATCTTGGCGGAATAGATAGCAAGTGGAACTTCCTTATACGCCAGCCTGTTGTTGAAGCGCGCGATGGCTGTTTAGGAAATTGGGAGTTTTGCTGCGAAGCTGCCTGGATGGCAGGCCCTGAATCAAATGCCGGTTTTGCAACGGTGCTTAACTATGTGCATTTGATTATGGAACACAACCCGCTTCCCACCGATCAAAAGATTACACCTGAAATGGTTCTTGATGCCGGCTATAAAACCTATATCGATGCCGAACACGACCTTGAATGGTTCAAAGAAAATGGCAGCTACATTTACCCACGTAAGGCCGACGAGGTCTACATCTGGGCTGATGGTAGCGAAGGCAGGGTTCCTGTCTATATGGATATCATGTTTGAGGCAAAAGAGAAAGTTGGTGCTATCGTTGAGGAAAACAAAATTCCCTGGGAGCTTGACGATTATCAGCCTCTACCCGACTGGAAACCTTGTCCCGATTATGAAATCACGGATTCCGACTACACTATCATGCCCATCTATTGGACCAACCAATCCAACGTCGACACCTGGTCTGTATACAATGCATACCTTAATGAATTGAACGAAAGTGACCCTTATGGCTATGCCATCGAAATAAACAGTGCCACTGCCGCAGAAAAAGACATTAAAGACGGGGATGCCATTTCCTTGACAAACATTGTTGGCAAATCTGTATCAGGTATCGCAATGACATCGGAAGCCGTTCATCCTCAGTGCGTTTCGGTAATTGGTGGCCACTGGAACTCTCAATCCGAGTTCATTCCAACAGGCAAGGGTAAGGGCACTGGCATAGTCGATCTCGTCTACGGAAGCCTTAATCCTATTCGCTATGATCATCTATGCAATGCTTTTGACCAGTGCGTCCGCGTAAAGCTTGAGAAGATTTAGGGAGGAAAGAAATGTCTTATTCTATGGTTATAGACTTAAAAAGATGTGTTGGCTGCAGTGGCTGCGTAACAAACTGCAAAGCATCGAACGGCACGTCTCCCGAAATGGCGCGTTCGTGGGTGGATCGATCTCTTGAGGGCAAATATCCCGACGCGAGAAGGAGCATCGTGCCAAAACTCTGCAATCAGTGCGACAATCCGCCTTGTATCCTTGTTTGCCCCGTTGAAGACACTACGTTCAAAGACGACAGTGGCGTTGTCCTCATCGACAAAGAACTTTGCATAGGCTGTCAAAGCTGCATATCCGCCTGCCCTTATGGCGCACGAAAATACCGTGCGGATGCCATGGGTTATTTTGGCAGCGAGCTCACGCAATATGAAGAAGTCGCATACCAAAATATGCCAGAAAACACAGTGGATAAATGCGACTTTTGCATGGGAAGAACGCCTGAAGGTCAAGTGCCCGAACCAGCCTGTGTACGATCTTGTGTGGCTGGAGCGCGTTTCTTTGGCACGACTGAAGAAATGAAGGGCTTTATAGATTCGTCCGGCCGAGATAGCTATAGGCTCTTAGAAAACATGCAGACGGAGCCCAATGTTATTTATCTTTCGGATTTTGTTAACACAGTGTAATAAGTCCTTTATGCACTACGGCAATCAAGCGCCTGCTTCTTGAGGATTTCTACGCGACAGCGTGACACATGTCACCTTACCCGCAGAGAAAGAAGCAGGCGCTGCTGTTGCCACCAATCGGCGACTAGGCAAGAAGAAATCTACCAGACAGAATCAATCCAGGGATGATTTTTGATTTGAGCATCATCAGTGATGACCGTTAGGTTTTCAAGTGATGCCTGTGCCACAATGAAACGGTCAAAAGGATCTCGGTGTGACCAATCCATGCTTCCCGCTAAATGGGTATGGGCAAGTGTTAAAGGTAAATCCTCAACACCAAGTTGTTGGGCAAACTGCGTGTAGTTTTTGACAATGCTTTCGTATGCTGCATCGAGTTTTGCAAGACGATATTTATTGGTAGTTTCAAATGCGCTGATAGACGAAAGATATAGGCGAGTTTCGGGGTTTTCGATTATTGAATGCGCCATCTTGCCCAGTCTATTTGGAGCCTTTATTGCCCAAAGAAACGTATGGGTATCAAGCAGATAACCCTTTTCGAAATCAAAGGTTTTCATAAGCCCCACGCTGCCAATTCTTCGTCAGGCAAAGAATCAAAGAATGAATCATTCCAACTTTCAGAGCCTCCAACAAAACCAAGGGGGCGTTTTGTAGGCTGCTCATATGGAACAAGTCGCACTGCTGCCACTCCGCGATTTGCGATAACAACTTCCTGACCCGCCAATGATGCTGAAACCAGTTTGGAAAGATTTGTTTTTGCGTCTTGCATGTTCACGACAAGAGACATAATATGCCTTTCCCTTTTTCGCCTTTTTCTTGCAAGATAAAGGTATCACGCCAATAAGACTAAGTCAACTTGACTTAGTCTTATTGAGAAGCCTTTTCACTGTTGCATTGCTTCGCGGCGCAAAGGGAAAAATCGGATAGAATGAAAGAGTAGGAAACGGGCGACAAAGCAAAGGGGCACGTGATTTTGGATTCCTATACAACTATCCAAAAAGAAGCAAGTGCTGAGATAAGCGAAAAGAAAAGTCGCTTCATTGCCGCGATTGCCCCTGCAACCACCGAAGATGAAGCACTTGCCTTTCTCGAAAGCGTGCGGCTTCAACATCGCATGGCAAAACATCATGTTTTCGCCTACGTTTTGCACGCAGGAGCACGCGTACGTTATTCGGATGACGGCGAACCTTCAAAAACAGCAGGACTTCCCGTGCTCGAGGCAATTAATCATGCCGACCTGAGTGACGTAATTATCGTCGTAACCCGCTATTTCGGCGGGACGCTCCTGGGAACAGGGGGCCTGGTGCGCGCCTACACGCAAGCTGCCCAAGCGGCAATCGCTTGCGCTGAAATGGTGCGCATGTCTTTATGCGTTGATATTGAAGCGGCTATCCCCTATGCAGATTACGAACAAGTCGTCCACCTTGCAAAACTCAATAATGCGAAGGTGGCACATACCGATTTTAGCGATATCGTGCATCTACGCCTGCAGATTCTTGCTCAAGATACAGGCCTTGTTGATAAGCTCACGGAAGTTTTACGCGGTAGCAAGGATATACGTGTTAGCGAACCGTATACCGCGGTATTTTAAGACTTCTCCAATTCAAAGATTGCGGGTCGAGCCCGCAATGACGGAATTCCTCAGGTCAAGCAAGGTCAGCGAGGGTTTCTGTGGTGGCTTGAATTGACATGATGTTTGAGCGTAGCGTACTTCGGTACGTGAGCGAAAACAGAATGACAAAGCAAACCATCACGGGAAGCCGCAGCGTCAACGTGTTACGTTGATTGTCAAATCAACGTAACTTTAGACGCGTTTGATGAAGCGTCCGTCGCGGGTATCTACCTGAAGCTTGTCGCCCGTATTGATAAACATAGGCACTTGGATGGTGGCGCCCGTTTCAAGCGTTGCTGGTTTCGTACCGCCTTGTACGGTGTCTCCCTTAAATCCAGGGTCAGTTTCACTCACTTCTAGTTCTACAAACATCTGCGGCTCAATGCTAATGAGTTCGTCTCCTGCATACAACAAAATCGCATCGTCGTTTTCCTTGAGCCATTGAGCAGCACCGCCGACAACGGCCGTTTCGATTTCAACCTGTTCGTAAGAATCGTTGTCCATAAAATAAAAGGTGCCGCCATCGTTGTAGAGGTACTGCATAGTTTTGTTTTCCAGGCGGACTTGTTCAAACTTCGTGCCAGAATTAAAGGTGTTGTCAACAATGCGTCCCGTTCTCACGTCGCGCAGCTTAGTGCGAACGAAAGCACCGCCTTTCCCTGGTTTTACGTGCTGAAATTCGACAATAGTCCACAGTTTGTCGTTATATTCGATACATATCCCGTTTTTGAAATCCGCCGTTGAAATAGCCATCGCTCAAAATCCTTTCGCTTATGTTCTCCCGACACGCACGCGTGCAGGTAGTTAAATCAGGCGTTCTGTTGCTGCTATATTATAACCATGTCATGGCTTGATTGCGTAAAAACCTCGAAGCCATCACGGGTGATTATGCCGAAATCCTCTAAGCGAATCCCGAATTCATCCTTAAAATAAACGCCTGGCTCAACCGTTACCACGTTACCCTCTTCAAGCGGAACGGTATTCTTCTTCGCCAACAGCGGTTCTTCGTGAACATCAATGCCCACTCCATGTCCGAGGGAATGCCCCATAGCACCCTCAAAGCCCGCTGCCGCAAGAATATCTTCGGCAAGTTTTTGCATTTCAGCACCACTAACGCCAGGTTTGAGCTGCGCTTCCACTTCCTCATTTGCCTGCCGCACCGCCACATAGGCATCCAGAATACGCGCAGACGGTTCGCCAATAAACACAGTGCGGGTCATGTCTGAACAATACCCCGATACCTGCGCACCAAAATCGAGAACGAGCGCCTGCCCTGCTTCAAGTTTCGTCTGCCCTGCAATGGCATGCGGACTTGCTCCGTTGGCACCCGTTGCAACAATCGAAGAAAAAGCCAGACCTTCAGCCCCTTGGCGAAGCATAAAATCTTCCAGTTCGATTTTTACCTCACGTTCGCTCATGCCCGCTTTGATAAAACTTACGATATGTGCAAAAGCGGCATCGGTAATCGCTTGTGCGGCTTTTAGCCGTCTTACTTCATCGGCGTCCTTTACGGCCCGAAGTTCAAGAACAAATTTGCTTGTTTCCTTGATTGTCTGCCCCTTGAGCACTGCTTCAAGTTTGCGATATTCGGCAAGACTCAACTCATCTTCTATCCCGAGCACCATCCCTCGCACCGCCGACTCCCCCGCTCCCGCCTTGCTAAGCACGCCTTCCTCCAAAAGTGCTGCCAACCATTCCGCATGAGTTTTTTCAACGGCACTCAACTGAATATCAGAACTAAGCGCCGCTTCTTCCAATGCGTGAATATAGCGAAAGTCAGTATGAAGAAACACCTCTTGAGCCCGAGCCGCAGCAAGCAGCGCATGAGCAGGCTCTCCATCAAACACCCCGTCAAACGCACTCAGCCAATACAGGTTAGAAAGATTGCGAACATACAAACCATCGAGGTTTTCGGCTTTCAGCTTTTCGCACAGCCTAGCTATCCGCGTTTTCGAGTAGGACATCAAGCGCCTCCTTGTACCCCTCTTTTCCCTTGCCTTTGATTTGTGCTATGCAAACTGGCGCAATAACCGACAATGCACGGAAAGGCTCGCGGGCTTCTATGTCGGACAGGTGCACCTCTACCACGGGAATATCAATTGCCGCCACCGCATCGCGCAAAGCATACGAATAGTGGGTATGCGCGCCTGGGTTGTATACGACACCATCGTAGTGCAAGCATAATGTCTCATGTAATTTGTCGATGAGTACGCCTTCATGGTTGCTCTGAAAACAATCGACCTTGACACCCTTTTGTTCGCCGTAAGCGACCACTTCTGCTTCCAGAGAAGCAAGCGTATCACTTCCATATACATCAGGTTCACGCCGACCCAAAAGGTTGAGGTTCGGTCCGTTCAGAAGGAGAATTTTCATCATGTCAAACTCTTTTCTCGCGCTTGAAGATGCTCAAGCACCGTTTCTGTATCTACTTCGACCAATTCCCAACTGCCTACATCACGCGGCAGCACAAAACGCATTGCCCCCTGCCGCACCTTTTTGTCGCCTTGCATTGCTGCGAGAAGTTCTTCAGGAGCAGCCGTCCAAGTAAGGGTTTCAAGCCCTAAAGCATCCAATAATTCATCTTGCGCTTGCACGAAATCGGGCGAAGTGCCTACCAGCGCAGCGCCCAAACGCGCCGCAAAACGCATGCCCTCGGCTACGGCTTGCCCGTGAGAAAACGTGCCGTAACCTGCGCACAACTCTATCGCGTGCCCAAAAGTGTGTCCGTAATTCAAGCACTCCCGAATACCCTTACCTTCTTTTGTGTCGCGCGCGACCACGTTTGCCTTAAACACCACCGAACGCGTTACCGCTTCCGCTACCGCTGCTTCATCACGGTTTACCAGCGAAGATGCGCTGTCAACAAGCCAAAAGAAAAATTCATCGGAATCAATTACTGCTGATTTCGCAATTTCGGCAAAGCCACACACCCATTCTTTATCGGGAAGGGTTTCCAGGGTGTCAACCGAGGCGCACACGTGAAGTGGCTGGGTGAAGGTGCCCACCAAATTCTTGCCTGCACCCAAATTGATACCCGTTTTTCCGCCCACCGAAGAATCAACCATAGAAAGCAAGCTTGTGGGAATCTGAATAACGCCGACTCCGCGCATATAGGTCGAAGCAACAAAGCCTGCGATATCGCCGACAACACCGCCACCTAGGGCAAACACCTTGCCATCACGCGGAAACTTCGTGTTCGCCATCGCTTCCCAAATTTCAGTGGCGCAATCAATCGATTTTGATGCTTCACCCGCAGGCAACACGATATCGACAACCCGATACTTTGCTGCTGCTAAAGATTGCTTGAGGACAGAAAGATACAACGGTGCAACATTGCTATCGCTGATGATAAGTGCTTGTTGGTTTGCTTGTTGATTTGCCTGTTGATTCGCGTTGCTTTTCTGCAGATGGGCGCCCAGCCCTTCGAGAAGGGATTTCCCAATCCTCACCTCATAAGAAGGTTCATCAACAAGATTGACAACTACTTTGGTGATTGGCATAAAACCCCTTCTTTTTTCAGCGCCGCAACAACTTCACTCGCTATTGCGTTCACGTTTTTATTCGCGGTATCAATGGTAATACGTGCCACTTCTTCGTAAAGCGGTGCCCTTGTCTCACTTATCTTGCGCGCCGCTTCCAAATCACGAAACAGGGGGCGCGTTGCTTTGTTGCTGATGCGCGTTGCCGCTTCGTCGGCAGATACTTTGAGATGCACTACACAGCCGCGGGTTTTCAAAAGCGTTCGATTTTCTGATTTCATAACCACTCCGCCACCGCACGAAATCAACTGCGGGTCTTTGTCGGCGAGTTCACAAAGCACTTCGCTTTCAAGTGCACGAAAGCCCTCTTCACCCGATTCGGCGAAAACGTCGGCTATCCGCTTGCCGATGCGCCGCTCAAGATAGGTGTCAACGTCAATAGCAGCAAGCCCGCACATGCGCGCTATCTTGCGTGCAATCGAAGTTTTTCCTGCCCCCATGAAGCCTACCAAAAAGACAGGTGTTTTCAGCGCATAGTTCTTCTGTGCCGCAGGGCTTTTCGCCATAGGACGACTCCCAGCCGCAGGGCTTTTCGCCACAGGACGGCTCTTCTTTGCAGAACGGTCTTTCGTCATAGGGCGATTTTTCATCGTGACATAGTTCTTACGCGTTGCTTGTAGGCCTTGATAGCCGCTTTGATATCAAGCATGGTATCACTGCCGAACTTTTCGAGGTATGCGTTTGCCAAAACAAAGGCAACTTCACTTTCAGCAACAACCGCACACGCAGGAACAGCACAAATATCGCTGCGCTCGGTGGACGCTTCTTCAGCTTCCAGAGTGTCCATATTCACCGTTTGCAGCGGCTGTGCCAAGGTGGGAATAGGCTTCATTGCCACGGTTGCAATCAGGGGCATTCCCGTGGTCATGCCACCTTCCAAGCCGCCTGCGTTGTTGCTTTCGCGGGTAAAGCCAGTCTTTTTGTTGACGGCGATGGGGTCGTGCACCTGTGAACCCAGCTGCGAAGCGGCTTCAAAGCCGATGCCGAATTCGACCCCTTTGATTGCGGGGATAGAAAACAGGGCGCTTCCCAACTGCCCATTGAGTCTTTTCGTGGGAGTTGTATAGTCTCCCAAACCAGGAAGCAAACCCGTGACTACCACGCGAAAAACACCCCCGAGGCTCTCTCCTGCTTCGCGTGCCTCGTCGATAGCTGCTTTCATCGCTTCGCTCGTTTTCTTATCGGGGCAACGAACCTCGCTCATTTCGATATCGAGCGGCTTATAATCAGGGGCTGCAAGCATCGGCTGGTCCTCGGCAAGCTGAACCGAACCAATGCGAACAACATAGGAAAACACCTCAACGCCCAAATCTGCCAAAAACTCACGGGCAATACCCGCAGCGGCAACGCGCGCCGCCGTTTCACGAGCACTGGCACGTTCTAAGATGTTGCGACAATCATCCGCGCCGTATTTCAGCGCGCCCACTAAATCGGCGTGCCCAGGACGCGGAGTGAGCTCCCGAACAAGATCCTTTGGAGCAGCGCCCATAAGCGCCATCGTTTGGCTCCAATTTTTCCAATCCTTGTTTTCAATTTGAAGCGCAATGGGGCTGCCGATGCTTTTCCCGAAACGCATTCCTGACAAGATTTTCACCTTATCGGTTTCGATTGTCTGGCGTCCACCGCGACCATAACCGCCCTGCCTTCGCGCAAGGTCGGTGTTGATTTGGGTTTCTGATATTTTCAAGCCAACGGGAACCCCGCTCACAATGGTGGTGAGCACAGGTCCATGACTTTCTCCTGCAGTGATGTAGTGCATAGGCTGTCCTTCACATAAAAGAGATACGAACAAGGGCTATGGCGCGCATAAATCAAAAAGATTTTATCACCTTTTTAGCACTCGAATCCAGCTGCTTGAGCCATAAGGGCAAACATCTCGGCTTGAGTAGCCTGAAAGTCGACGCCCGTTACTTCGAAAAAGGTGATTGCTGAGGCAACCGCCTGGGAAACAAGCATCCCGCTTCCATCGAAAACGCGGCAACCCGCTTCTTGAGCAGCCCGCACAAGCGTCGTTTGCCCATGCCCATACACCACATCATAGACCGTTTGATGTTCTTGCAAGCAATCGGTGTTAAACGGAGCTGCGTCCCCTTCCCTCATTCCCAAGGGAGTGGCGTTGATGATAAGGTCTGCTTCCCCAAACACTTCAGCTGCCGCTGCGCGATAGCTGCTAAAGGCAAAATCTGTTTCCTCGTGTGCTTCACGGATGTTGCGATGCCCTTCGCGCAGGGCAGGAAGTTCAATCGGCGCGCGCGCCATGGCTTTAAGTTCCCTGCGATAGGCTAAAAGCGCGGCTTCCGTTCGCTTCAAATTGCGCCCAAGCAAGGTCGCTTGAGCAGCGCCCGCAAGAGCCGCCGCATGAAAAATAGAAAGCGCCGTGGGACCCGTGCCGCACACGACAATCGTTGCATCGCAAAAAGAAAAGCCCTGCTCTTCCAGATAGGATATGCACCCCTCGCCATCTTTGTTGTAGGCAAGCAAAGCGTCTCCTTTGCGCACCACCACATTTGCCCCGCCAGCAAGTTTTGCCGAAGCTGCTTTGATGTTTGCTTCCTCAAAAGCAAGCGGCTTATAGGGCGTGGTGATGTTCAGACCCAGATAGGCGCGCTTGGCTAAAAAGCTCTTTGCTTGGTTCGCGTCGGCGCAATCCATGAGAGCATATTCCCAGTTTAATCCAAGTTTTTTATAGAGAGCGTTGTGCATCGCAGGAGATTTCGAATGGGCAATTTGGTGCCCCAAAAGATAGAGTTTTTCTTTCATAGCCGCCCACCCTCTGCTTCGCAGCGTCCTGTCTCGCAAGCCCGCTCTTCGCAGCGCATCTTATCTTTGCCCCTCATCTCAAAGCCTGCGCCCTCGCAACTTACCCCTTCAGGCTGAAGGTGTCCGATGAACACCTGTTCAAGGTTGCGTAAAAGCAAGGTGTGCTTCAAATCGTGCTTTACCAAGGGACAAACCAAATAGGCTTTGATGCCGATAAAACGCGCACCCAATACATCGGTAATGAGTTGGTCACCAATCATAAGCGTACTTGCCCGCTTTGCCCCAATTTTGCGCATCCCCCTTAAAAGCGCAGGCGGAAGCGGTTTTACCGCATGTGAGACGATCGGCAAATCCAAACGCTTTGCCAAATCGTGAACGCCTTGATGCCAGTTGTTCGACACCAGACAAAACACCACGCCCGCATCACGTGCTGCCCCCAGCCAAAGCCCCACATCGCGAGGAATCTCGTGGGTATCACGCGTGAATATCGTGTTGTCGATATCAAGCAAAACGTGGCTAAACCCTGCATCAAGGATGTCTTTTTGAATATCAATGGCACTAACGCGCGAGAAATACCTGTCTGGCGTATAAAAACCCATGCAACTACACCTGCCTGGCTTTAAAAAAGTCTTTTACCTGCCTACTACTGCCTTGCCTACCATCTGCACACCGCCACCCGCAAAGAACCTGCTTAATCTTTGTTGATATAGGCCTCGTGTTCTTCATAGGTGGTACTGAAGAAGTGGGAACGGTCGCCTTCATGCTTGGTTACGTAGTAGTAATACTCCGTCAATTCAGGATTCGCGGCAGCCTGAATGGAGGCAAGCCCTGGAGAACAGATGGGTCCAGGAGGAAGCCCCTGATTCTGATAGGTGTTGAAAGGGCTATCTATCGCAAGATGTTCAGGGGTTACGTCAACAACGCCCGCCGCATAAGCCACAGCAGCATCAATCTGGAGAAGCATGCCTTCTTCCAAACGATTATAGATAACAGACGAAACCAGTCCTCTTTCTTCTGCAAGCGCCGCCTCACGTTCAATCAAAGAAGCTATAACCAACACTTCGTAGCGCGATAAACCGTGCTCGCCTGAAAACGCGAAGTCAACCATAGCTGTTTCGGTTTGATACTGAGAAAGCATCATGCGGATGATGGAATCTGCTGTTGCATTTCCCTTAAGGGGATACGTTTTGGGGAACAAGAAACCTTCGAGCGAGTTGTTGTATGCGCCTGAAAGGAAGGGGTAATCGCTTGCGTAGAGGCTCGCATCCTTGGCAAGGGCAAGGAATTCTTCTGCGGGAATCCGCCCCTCGGTTTCTTCTTCTATGCGGGCAGCCGTTTGGGCAAGCGTCCAGCCCTCAGGAATCGTAAAGGTTTCATAGTTTGCTTCAGGTCCTACCCGCAACAAACCAATTACCTGGTCAAGCGTCATGCCGCCCTTGAAGAGGTAGAAACCAGGCTTCAATTCGGAAGCAACACCAAGGTCTGCCACGCGCTTAACAAAGTCGTTTGAGTTGGCGATAACGCCTTCAGTTTGAAGAATGGTACCAATATCTTTTGCGCCTGAACCGTCGGGAATACTGATTTCAACTTCGTCTCCCTCTTGCAAAGCTGGATTGCCACAACTTTTCAGAAGCGCGCTGCCGCCCCAAAATACCAGCAAGAACACGATAATCGCCAGGATGCTGGCAGAAAGAATCGGTATTTTGCTCTTTTTCGGTCGAATATGACTCGTGTCATAAGTACGGAACTGTCTTTCACCTTTCGCATGAGCTAAACGAGCAGCATGATTGGGGTGGGACGAATACGTGATTTTTCGGGCGGTCATGTCTTTTTCTTTCTCGCATTTACGGTTGCACAAGCTGCGTATCGAGCCATGCTTGTAAGAATACACTGGCTGCTATCATATCTATTTTTCCGCGCATTTCTCGTTCAGTTAATCCCTTTTCACGCAAACTCCGTTTCGCTTCTTGCGAAGAAAGACGCTCATCAACAAAAACGCAGGGTATCGCCGTTTTTGCTTCGATTTCACCTGCAATTTTTCTGACGGCTTCTGCTTGCGAACCTTCCTCGTGTTTCAGCGTATAGGGAATACCGCAAACAAAAAGTTCGGGCTCCCAATCTTGAAGCACGTGGGAAAACGAAGGAGTGCAGTTCACAACGTCGTTTGTCAAAAGCACACAAAGCGGAGTCGCAACGCGTCTTTCGGGATCACTGATGGCTATGCCAACACGAACCTTCCCGATATCAAGTCCCATAACGCGCATCACTTATCTGCTTCCAGCCTGCATCGCGTCTACCTGTCCCCACCCTGCATCGTCTATCTCTCTCATATTCCAAAATCGCCTAGGCAAACAGTGCTCGCGCAGCATCCAGTGCTGCCTCCAGCCCGCCTAAATCCTTGCCGCCCGCTTGCGCCATGGTTGCACTACCGCCACCGCCACCTTTGATAGCAGGAGAAATGCTTTTGATGATTGCCCCTCCATCAAAGCCTGTCTGAACCGCTTCAGGGGTTCCCGCAGCAAGCAAGAGTGGCGTGCCTTCGTTGTCGGCACCCAAAACACATGCCCCTGGTTTGGGAAGACGGGTGCGCAAAACATCCCATCCATTACGCAGCGAACCCACGTCTGCCGCACCCACATGGGCGATGACAAGAGGATAGCCAACATCAATAGCTTTTTCAGCCAAAGCTTCGAACTCATCGGCACCACGAGATTCCTTTTGACGCTTTTGCGCGTCGGCTGCTTCTTTCACCACGCGAATCTGCGCGGCTGTTTTTTCGCTCACCTGAAGCAAGGGCACGCGCAGCTGTGTTGCCGTGTCTTTCAGTTCAGACTCTATTTTATTCATATAAGCAAGCGCATCAAAGCTGCTGAGAGCTTCAATGCGGCGCAAATTCGCACCGACACTAGCTTCGCTCACAATCTTCACGAAGCCAATTTCGGCCGTGTTGTTCACGTGCGTACCGCCGCACAGTTCTTGCGAAAAGCCCTGTATGTCTAACACGCGTACCACATCACCATACTTTTCCCCGAAAAGCGCGATGACTCCTGCTTCGCGTGCCTGAGATATCGTTGTTTCATAAGCGTGAACCGCATGGTTTTCCATGATGGCTTGATTCGCCAGGCGCTCAACCGAAGCTATTTCTTCGGCGCTCATCGCTTCAAAATGGGTGAAGTCAAAGCGCAGGCGGTTGGAGGCAACGCTTGAACCCGCCTGCTTGACGTGGTCACCTAAAACCGTGCGTAAGGCACCGTGGAGAATATGAGTCGCCGTGTGATTGCGGCAAACGCGGTTGCGATATCCTTCGTCGATTGCGGCTTGAAGCACCTGGCCAAGCGATACCGTACCCTGTTTGACCTCAACCGTATGAACAAAGAGCCCGACTTCAGGTTCTTGGACATCACTCACCACCAGATTCATGCCCTCGAAAGACATAGTGCCGATGTCGGCAACCTGCCCGCCTTTTTCGGCGTAAAACGGCGTTTTATCGCCGATAAGCTGCCCTGTTTCTCCCGCGTGCAATTCTTGAACCCGCAGCCCGTCGCGCACGAGCGCCCTCACACACAGCGGGGATACGGTATCCGTGTATCCCACAAATTCGCTCGCCCCAAATTCGGCTGCAATTTCACTCATAACACCACCATAGGTTGACCAAGCTTTGTCGGTGTCCTTTGCATGAGTTCGTGCGCGCTGCTTTTGTTCTTCCATCAGGCGCACAAATTCTTCGCAGTCAACGCCCACACCAAGGTCGGCAACAATTTCTTCGGTCACTTCAAAGGGAAATCCGTAGGTATCATGGAGGGTAAACGCATCCAAACCACTGAGCACATCACCTGTCTTATAGCCTTCGAGTGCCTGGTCAAGATATATTTTTCCCTGCCTCAAGGTTGCTCCGAAACGTTCTTCTTCGGAAAGCACCACCCGTCTTATGAGTTCATGATTTTCAACAAGTTCGGGATAGGGCTCACCCATGCGCTTTACCACTTCGTCAACATAGCGGTTCAAAAACGTGCCCTCAACGCCGATAAGCGTGCCCTTCAAAACGGCTCGACGCAACAGGCGGCGAAGCACGTAACCGCGCCCTTCGTTTGACGGGAGAATACCATCAGCAATCATGAAGGTCACCGCGCGAGCATGATCTGCCATGATGCGCAACAACAAATCGTCAGCGGCATCCGCCCCATACGTTTTTTTGGAAAGCGCTTCACCCACGTCAAGCAAGCCGCGCATGACATCCGTTTCGTAGTTTGACTGCACACCTTGGATAATCGCGGCAATACGCTCAAGACCCATGCCCGTATCAATATTCTTCTTCGGAAGCGGAACAAGGCTTCCATCTTCTTGTCCGTCATATTGGGTAAACACAAGATTCCAGTACTCCAAATAGCGCTCGCAATCACAACCTGGTGCGCAATCCGCGCTGCCACACCCAAAGACTTCTCCTTGGTCGTAATAGATTTCCGTACAAGGGCCACACGGACCAGTTGGACCCGCACGCCAGAAATTGTCCTTTTCCCCGAGCCGCGATATGTGCGCATCGGGTACGCCTAGAGCTTTCCATATCCCGATTGTTTCATCGTCGTCTTGAAAAACGGTGTAGTATAAGCGCTCTCGGTCAAGCCCGAGGTCATCAAGGGAAAATTCGAGCGCCCAAGCGCACATCTCTTCCTTGAAATAGTCCCCAAAACTGAAATTGCCCAGCATCTCGAAGAAGCTGAAGTGTCTGCCAGTTTTGCCGATTATGTCAATATCGCTCGTACGAACGCATTTCTGCACCGTTGTCGCACCTCGATAAGGGGTTTCAAGTTGTTTTTGCTGCAAAAAGTACGGCTTGAACTGAACCATCCCCGCGCTAGTCAACAGCAGCGAAGGGTCATCAGGTATCAACGACGAAGAAGGAAAGCGCTTACATCCCTTCTTCTCAAAATAGCTGAGATATTTCTCTCGTATTTCGGCAACACTCATATATTCCATGAAACACGTTCTCTTTCTCTGGTCAATCTTCGGTCAATCTCTTTTTCTCTCAGGGGTTGATCCCCCTGTGGGAACTGCCCGCCCACACAGGAACTGTTCCACGCCCAAGGCATCAAGGCTTGCTTGTCTTTTCTCAATCGTCCTTGCTCTCGGCGCGCTTCGGTGCCCCGTCTTTTGAATCTTGCGCGTCGCTTGAGTCGCCCTCTGCTTCTTTGTCGATTTTTCTTTCCCTGCGCAAATCCTTGAGCCGCTTTCCGTAGAGGTGGCTTATCGGCGTTGTCGGCTGAATCACCCGAGAAGGCGATGTCGCATCGGCGATAGGGTTGATTTTTTCCGCGTCCTCACAGCGAGCAGGAATTCCCTTGAAGAAAACTCCGTCCTCAGCAACAATTTGGCGCCCAGTTTTCTTTTCGAAATAGTACACGAAAATCGACTTGAATGCAGCGGCGGCAGGAATCGAAACAAGGACACCCACCAAACTTCCCATAAGCCCGCCCATCAAGGCACCGATTGCAGAGCCTACCATCAGGGCAATAAAGATAACTGCTGGATGCACATCGACCGAATCAGCCATCAGTTTCGGCGTGACGAACGCAGCAACAAACAGTTGAATAGCAACGGTCACGATAAAAGCAATAAGCGCAACCCAAGGACTTACAAACATGCCAACAATGGCAACCAAGATAGCAGCCAACCATGAGCCAAGGATAGGAATGATGTTCAAAAGACCGATAATACCCGCAAGGGCGCCTGCATTAGGAAGCCCGATAATGGCAATCGCGATTCCGCAGCAAACCCCGTTTATCGTAGCCGCCACCAGTGTTGCCTTGATGAATCCGCCAATCACCCGCGTGAAGGTAACGTGGAGCATTTCCGCATCTTGCTCATGCTTTCCCGACACCAAACGCCTGCATTCGCGACCAAGCGCTGGAAGGTCGAGAAGAATCCAAAACGCGATGATAAGCGCAAGGATAATAACCAGGGAAAGGCTCAAGACAGAACTTCCGAAACTGACCAGCCCGTCGGCAGAAATCTTTGCCAACTGGCTTGCCCACGTGGTAAGCGTAGAAGTTGCTTCATTGACCCACGACTCCATGAAGTCGTTTTGAAGAAGCCCGAAATACGCCGCATAAATTTCGTTGAACCAATCAACTATCTGCTGGAAATATGCAGGGATGTGCTCAATGAGGCTCGTGTACTGATCGCTGATACCAAACACTGGCGAAAAGAGCAGAATGCCAAAGGCGGCAAGCAAAGCAAGCATGCCGATATAGGCAATCGTGGTGCCCCATAAACGATTGAGTCCCTTTTCTTCCAAGTATCTCACGGGCGTCCGCAAACAAAATACGATGATTGCCGTCCATACGATAACGGCGAGTGGCATCGAAAGCGTTTGAAGAACATATCCGAGCGCAACGATAAGGAGGACGAGTCCGATAATCGTCCAAACGCGGAAAAAGTTCCTTTGCACTTTCAGGTCCTTTGCCTGCCCCTGAGGGGAGTGACCAAAATTCAGCAACTTCACGAGCGACCCGAAGTTCTAGATTTTCTCGACGGACTCTCGGAATTCGAAGCTGGCCGACCGCGCTCAGCAGCAGAAGTTACCTGATGCCCGAGCTTCGAGGCACTCGCTTCCCGAGCGGCTTGCCCCGCTGTTGTTCCGTGGGCTGCCTGTGCATCAGCCGCTTCTTTGGCAATCTTGTTTGCGCGGGCGAGCGCTGCATCGCGTGCTGCCTTCGCGCCGTCCTCTGCTGTTTGGGCAGGACTTACCGACTTGCGAACAGGAGCATCGTTTGGCTTGCGCACGGGAGGAACATCAAGCGGTTTGCGCTGAGGGGCAGCCTCAGGTTTGCGCACGGGAGGAGCCTCACGCGCGACCCGTGCCTCTCTTGTGTCTCGCACATCTCTCGCATCGCGTGCCTCTCGTGCCCCGCGTCGTTCTTGCGCGGCACGTTCTTTCGCTTCGCGGCGCTCTCGCGCGGCACGTTCTTTCGCTTCGCGCCGTTCTTGCGCAACGCGTTCTTTGATTTCTCGTCTGCCTTGTGAGGAACGTTCGTAGGCGGATTGTTCTTTAGCAGCCTGTGCTTCCTTGGCAAGACGTTCTTGTTCGGCGCGGTCTCGTATGGCTTGCTCTTTGGCAGCCTTTGCTTGTTCAGAAAGTTCCTTTTCGGCTTTTTCTTTTGCAGCCTTATCTTTTGCCGCACGGTCTTTTGCCGCTTTATCTTTCGCTGCTTTTTCTTGATCGGCTTTTTCTTTTTCGGCTTGCTCTTTCGCCTTTTCCTTCGCGATGCGGTCTTTTTCCGCCTGTTCTCTGGCTGCCTTTTCCTTTGCCGCCTTTTCCTTCGCGGCCTTTTCCCTGGCTGCCTTTTCTTTCGCAGCTTTTTCCTTTTCGGCTTTTTCCGCATCAAGGCGTGCTTGTTCTTCGCGTTCCTTGGCTTTACGCTCGTTTTCGATTCGTTTTTCTTCTTCGGCACGGTTTTGTGCAGCACGTTGCTTTTGTACGGCACGTTCGTCTTCAGCGCGCTGTTCTTGTGCGATGCGTTCTTGTTCGGCGCGCTCTTGTGCGATGCGCAGCTCTTGTTCAACCCGCTCTTGCATAGCTTGCGCTTGGGCAACCCTTTCTTGCGCGGCGCGTTCTTGAGCAGCCAACATTTCTTCGGCTTTGCGGATTTCTTCTGCCGCAATTTCTTGAGCAAGTTGTAGTTCCTTGGCTTTGCGAACCTCTTCGGCTGCCAACTTCGCGGCTGCCGCTTGAGCCATGCGCGCTTCGTCTGCGGCTCTGCGTGCTGCTTCTATTTGGGCGATGCGATCAGCTTCCGCAGCTTCTTGTGCGGCACGTGCGGCGCGCACAATACGCGCTTCTTCTTCAGCTTTTCTTTGCTGTTTTTCGCGCTGAAGTCGTTGTTCATGAGAAGCCTTTTCGGCTGCTGCCATCTGTGCGGCACGCGCGGCTTCAACCGCTTTGCGTGCTGCCGCCGCTTGTGCAGCGCGGGCTTCGTCAACGGAATTTTGAGATGTCTGATAGCCCGCGGGATAGCCTGCTTGTTGATAAGCTGCTTGCTGAACGACACCTTGTGGTGGCTGCACCCGCCCTGTCGGATAGCCCGCTTGTTGGTAACCTGCAGGATAGCCCGACCCTTGAGCCGCCGCTCGAGCTTGAGAATAGCTTGCCGCCTGAGCAGCATTCTGTTGTGCCTGTGCCCGTGCTGCTTGCGCCTGGGCTTGGGCTTGCGCCTGGGCTTGGGCCTGAGCCTGTGCTTGTGCTTGCGCTTGTGTTTGCGCCTGAGCCTGCGCCTGTGTTTGCGCTTGTGGCTGTGCTTGTGCTTGAGCCTGCGCTTGTGCTTGCGCCGCAGTATAGGCCGCCATCTGAGACGGCGTCAGCTGCGTCGCAGGGTTGGTCGTGCGCGGGGCAGGCGGTTGCGCAGCATTTTGCGGCGCTGAAGAACCATAGGTAAAATATCGCTCTTGATCAGAATTGTTGGTAGGAGGAGTT
Organism: Eggerthellaceae bacterium; assembly: GCA_009782615.1. Classification (GTDB taxonomy): domain Bacteria; phylum Actinomycetota; class Coriobacteriia; order Coriobacteriales; family Eggerthellaceae; genus WRIS01. Next base: position 59,129 of record WRIS01000008.1, read on the forward strand.
ACCGAAGCGTTCGCTTGGCGCTGAGCTTGGTTTGCGTTTGCGGCGTTCGCAGCAGGAGTAGCAACCGCAGCACTTGCAGCACTTGCCTTCGCCGCACCCCTATTCGCAGCCGCCGCATTAGTCACCGCCGCCGCCGCAGCAGCCGCAGCCGCTCTTCGCTGCTCTTGGGTAAGTTCTGCGCCCTCGGCGCTTCCCTGCACTGCCGATTCGGCAGGGTTCTTTTCGTCAAGAAGGGCTTCCAACAAGCTTATGGAAGGCTTCTCTGTTTCTTGGGTAAGTCCTGAAGTTTCACTTTGAGAAGTCGTTTTCGAAGGAAGTGCCGCAGAAACTGCTACGATGCCCGCGTCATTCGCTCTTCCTGCACCCAAAGCAATCGATTCAGGGCTTGCCTTGCGCTGCTTAAAAGCATTACGGACACGCGAGGTAACGTTGTTCATCAACTCCATGGGAGCGTTTGCCGCAGCATCAACCGCATTCGCCGCAGACGACAGCGTTCCTGTCACTTCGTTAACGTTTTCCAAGATTTGGTCAATGCGCATCATCTCAAGATTTGCCGCATCCACCGTCAAAGCGACACGTTCCATCAGAGGGTCTGCCTTTGCCGCAACTGGCTCAAGCGCTACCACGATATTTTCAACATGCTCCAGCGTGGGCATGACTCTTCTACTAATTTCATTAACAGCAGCACGCGTACGACGAACCATAAGAACCAGTTCGACAACGAACCAAATTAAAGCAAGAACCACCAGAACAGACGCAAATGGCAGTATTAAATTCAAAATTTCGGTTATACTCATGCATCCTCCTACAACTCGAATACTTTACTATACCATGTTCATCTGGAATTCTTTCGAATCGTTACAGTTTTCATAAGGCATTCATAGTGCATATTTTAATCGGTTACGCGGGAAAAACGCAGCATTAATCGCATACTAATCGGCTTGAGGGCGATCCTTTGCCGTAGCTTCATGGCGATAGGCTTCCCAACCACGTTCTCCCGCCTGATAAAAGCAACCTTTTTCAAGCCCCTCGGGAAGATAGCGCTGGTCAACCCAGCCTGACGGATAGCTGTGCGGATAGAGGTATGAGCCATACTCTTCTGAACCAGGACGATGGCGATCGCGAAGATAATCGGGGATTTTGCGCGCAGGACCTTTTCTCACCTCGGCTTGCGCAGCATTGATTCCATTGAGTGCGGCATTTGATTTAGGAGCAAGGGCCATATAGGTTACCGCCTGAGCAAGGATAATGCGACATTCAGGATAACCGATTACCTCGGCAGACTTAAAGGCAGCCTGGGCAATAAGAAGCGCTTGCGGGTCGGCATTGCCGATATCTTCGGCAGCAAGGATGAATATGCGACGCGCAATAAACTTTGGGTCTTCCCCACCTTCTATCATGCGCGCCAAGTAATACAAGGCGGCATCAGGGTCTGAGCCACGCATAGATTTGATGAACGCAGAAATCACGTCGTAGTGCACGTCTTTGTTTTTGTCGTAGGGAAGGCTGCGATGCGGTGTTGCCTTCCTGATTGCGTCGGCGGTGATGCACATCTTTTTCTTGCCTGTTGCAGGTGTTGCCAATTCTGCAGCAAGTTCAAGAGTCGTAAGCGCCACCCTTCCGTCTCCGCCCGCTAACACCACGAGCGCTTGTGCGGCTTCATCATCAAGGCGATACTTGCCCGCAAGCCCCCGTTCATCTTCGAGGGCATTGTTCAAAAGAAGAGCTATATCGTCATCAGATAGGGACTTGAGTTCAACGATACGTGAACGGGATATCAGAGCTGAATTTACCTCAAAGAAAGGGTTTTCCGTGGTTGCGCCGACCATAACAACAATGCCGTCCTCAACAGCATGAAGCAAGGCATCTTGCTGACTTCGATTGAAGCGATGAATTTCGTCAATGAACAGCGTGGTATGCAGCCCGCTTAAGGTGAGGCGTTTTTCGGCAGCGTCAATTTCGCGGCGTAGATCAGCCACCGTGCCCCCCACCGCTGACACTTCGACAAAGACCGCCTTGGTGCTGGCCGCTATCACATGCGCAAGCGAGGTTTTCCCTGTGCCCGCTGGTCCAAAAAGAATCACAGAACTCAACTGGTCATTTTCGATGGCATTTTTGAGCCAGCTTCCTTTGCCCACGACACTTTCCTGCCCGACTATTTCATCAAGCGCGCGCGGGCGCATCCGTACCGCTAAAGGAGCCACGGTGTACTTGGCGGCATTGTCAATTTCTGTGAAAAGGTTGTCCATAAAGATATTGTAACGCGAATTGAGCACTTTCGTACAGACGTTTGCCTAAATTCTGAAAATCATAATCTGTTTTATGTCAAGTCTTTTTTTCTTGTTGCTTAATTACTATACTCAAGCTAGGCTTCGCCCTCGCGTCATACATTAGTGATGGACCGACGCATATGAATAGGGAGCTCAATATAGTGTGTGGAATGGGGATTCGTGTCTGTTGATACGAAAGCCAGGAAGCAGCTGCGAGCACCCACCTTTTACGAGGTGGGTTCATCCTCTGACCGAGGGTGGGGCTATAATAAGCCTCTGCTTAAACCCGATGCGCTTCTTATGCGTGCGCTTTTCTCCCCGAAAAAGTCAAAATAAAGGTCGTTCCCTTGCCAGGCACACTTTTTACTTCAATCGTTCCTTTGTGATACAAAACGCCGTGTTTTGCGATGGCGAGTCCCAAACCTGTACCGCCCGTTTCCTTAGAGCGGCTTTTATCAACGCGGAAAAAGCGTTCGAAAATCTTTTCTTGCATGTCCTCGGGAATTCCCACACCTGTGTCACTCACCCGTATCGCAACGGTGCTATGGTGCTCGACATTTTGTTCATCTGCTTCAGATGCTTCCTTGTTTTTTACTGCCTTGTGTTCGGGGGCAAAATCAAAGACTTCGATGGCAATTTTCACGCTGCCACCAGGATGATTGTAGCGAATACCATTTTCAACCAGGTTGTACAGCATTTGTTCTGCTACCGTTTCACTTCCAACGATAATGGCACATTCCCCCGCAAGTTCAAGAGTCACTTCGTTGGTTTCGGCAAAGCCTTGCAGCCGCTCTATTACCTTCGCGGCAATCACACACAAATCAACAAGTTTGCCTGAATCCCCCACCGCAGATTCGTCAAGGCGCGACAAAACGAGTACGTCGTCGATGAGGGAGCGCATGGCTTGTGCTTCTTCGTAAATTAAGCCCGCAAATTTTTGGGAATCGGAAGCCTGCACCATGTTGTTTTGCATGAGTTCCGCATAGCCCGAAATTACCTGTAAGGGAGTTTTCATCTCATGGCTTACGTTCGAAGAAAAATCACGACGCAAACTTTCCGCAAGCGCTAATTCCTTGTTTTGTTGCTTGAGGGTTTTCTGTTGTTCGTCAATACGCTCAAGAAATGGACTCATTTCGGCATATATCTCATTTTGCAGAGGGTCTTTAAAGTCGAGAGCATCAACTGGCTTCATAATTCTTCGCGTGAGAATTTTCGAGAGAAAAAACACCAAAAGGGCAACGAGAGCAACGGCTATGACCATCGGAAGCAGCATGTTGCTTAAAAATATCAAAAGCGAATGCCGTGTTTCTGCCAGCCTGATAATGTTTCCATTTTCCAACTTTACTGCCGCATAAACCGAATCCGTTTGCAGCGTGCCCGAACGGCGCATAAGCGTTGCTTGCCCTTCTTCGTTTGCCGCTTTCACTTCGGGGCGGTCGGCATGGTTGTCCATATCTTGTGCGCGTACCACACTGTCGTAGAGCACCGTTCCGTCTTGAGCAATCAGGGTATAGCGAATCACGCCTGCAAACTGGTCTTTAAGGACAGCGGCAGCTTCCTCTGAAGGAACGGTATTCAGGTAGTCAGCCGCATCATGAGCAAGCAAAACCAGCGCATCTTCGGCTTCCCGTTCGTAGATAAGATAAAAGATAGCGGTGGTCACCACAGAAAAGAGCACGATAGTGCCCAGCATGAACACGAGAACCGTATTAAATATCTTCCCCGTGAGGCTTTGTGGTTTGCGGGCTTTCAACGACATCACTGGGGCAACTTCATGCAATACCCGACACCTCGCACGGTATAGATATAAGCATCAGTCCCAGGAAGAACCGCTGCAAGTTTTTGGCGCAGTGTTTGCACGTGAACATCAACGGTGCGCGTGCCACCCGCATACGCCATATCCCACACTTCTTTGAGCAGCTGCCCGCGCGAAAAAACCTGTCCGATGTTGCGCATGAGGGTGTAGAGCAAATCGAATTCCTTTAAGGTGAGTTCGACTTCCTTCCCACCCGCATAAACGGTATGGCTCGCCACCGAAATGCTGATATCTCCGCACGTCAACTGCTTTTGTTCACCAGGCGCTGTTTCGCCAACGCGGCGAAGAAGGGCGTTTATCCGAGAGACCAGCTCCATCATGCCAAAAGGTTTTGCCAAATAGTCATCGGCACCTGCATCAAGCCCGCAGACCTTGTCGTATTCGGTACCTTTTGCCGTAAGCATGATGACGGGAACTTGCTTGGTGGTGTGGTCATCACGCAGCGTTTTCAATATCTCTAAGCCGCCGACTTCAGGAAGCATGATGTCGAGTAATACCAATTCAGGTGCTTGTTTATCACAAGCTTCAAAAAATTCTGAAGCACAGGGAAAGCCGCAAGCTTCAAAACCTGCCTGCCGCAGTGCATACACCGTAAGGTCACGGATGTTGGTGTCATCTTCAACGTAATAAATCATGGAAGTATTGTATCTCATCATCGGCGAGGCGCCAAAAAAATTGCTTACCGAAAGCGAGCAAAAATCTCACTACCCGAAGCGTCCCGCCACGTAATCAGCAGTTCGGCTGTCTTGGGGATTGGTAAAGATGTCATCCGTCACACCCGTCTCCACCATTTCGCCAAGCAAGAAAAAGGCCGTTTTATCTGACACGCGCAGTGCTTGGAGCATATTGTGGGTAACCATAATAACGGTGTAGCGTGTCTTAAGTTCCCCAACCAGCTCTTCGATTTTCGCCGTTGAAATGGGGTCAAGCGCACTGGTCGCTTCATCCATAAGCAGCACTTCGGGGCGCACCGCTAAGGCACGCGCAATACACAGACGCTGCTGCTGCCCACCCGAAAGCCCGAGCGCATTTTTCTTGAGGCGGTCTTTCAATTCGTCCCAAATAGCCGCGTCACGCAAAGAGCGCTCGACAACTTCGTCGAGGTCTGAACGACTTTTGATGCCGTGAGTGCGCGGTCCAAAAGCGATGTTGTCATAGACCGACATCGGGAAGGGGTTGGGCTGCTGAAACACCATGCCCACCCTTCTGCGCAGGCTGTTCACGTCGATGGTTTTTCTCGCGTCTGCCCCATCGAGCGTGATTTCGCCCTCGATGCGACAACCCTCAATCAAATCATTCATGCGGTTCAGGCTTTTCAACAGAGTTGACTTACCACAACCCGAAGGCCCGATAAGCGCCGTAACCTGATTTTCGGGAAATTCCAGATTGATTTTATTCAGCGCCTGAAAATCCTTGTAGTAAAGGTCAAGGTCGTAGACGCCCATTTTCACCGTCACGGGCTTATTGCTGTCAGCACCAAGAGACGAACTTGCCCGAGCAGATTTCTTGACATCGGGCTTGTAGTCGATTTCTTTTGCTTTTGCCTTCATCGGGCTTGCCGTTGTGAGGCTTTCCGTCGTCGGAGCTGCCTTCGTGAGCGTCGCATTAGTCATCTTTGTGTCCTTTGTTCATCTTCTTTGCCGCAAACGTAGCAGCAAGATTCAACAATACAACCAGAGCCAACAGCACCACAGCTGTTGCGTAGGTCTGGTTTATATACAATCCTTCACTGGCAAGCACATACATATGAACTGCCAAGGTGCGTGCAGAATCGAAAAGCGCCATCAAACCCGAAGCGCCAAAATTCGGAATCTGAGCGATGGTGCCCGCCGTGAACAGAAGTGCAGCAACTTCGCCGACAATGCGGCCAAGTCCTAAGATAACGCCGCCCAAAATGCCTGGTATGGCGCTTGGCAGCACACAGCGAAACACCGTGCGCAGCCGTCCCGCACCCAAACCAAAGCCGCCTTCACGATAGGAGTCGGGCACCGCAAGCAAGGCTTCTTCGCTCGTGCGCATGACCACGGGCAATATCATAATGGCAAGGGTGCAAGCACCTGAAAAAAGCGAAAGACCCCAGCCCAGTGCGGTGACAAAGAACAGTAATCCAAACAAGCCATAAATGATGGAGGGGATTCCTTGGAGGGTTTCGGTGGTGGTACGCACCAGCTGCACGAACTTTGAGCCGCGCTTGGCGTATTCAACAAGATAGATGGCTGAGCCCACGCCGAAGGGCACGGCAAGCAAAAGGGAAACGAGCGCCATAAGCACGGTGTTTATAAGCGCAGGCATCAGCGACACGTTCGTGGAATTATACTTCCACTCAAAAAGGCTTGGCGTTAAATACGGAACGCCCTTTATCAAGATATAGCCAACCAAAAACGCTAAAACCACCGCAGTCAGCGCCGCACCCGCATAAACACTTCCGCGCAAAACTACCGATACGAGCCTGCGCCTTGCGTCATGGCGCTGGGACACCTTCGCAAACAAGGCATCGATTTGGTCGCTTGAAGCTAAGCCTTCACCAGTTTCATAGACGGTGTCTAATCTCATGTTCATCGAGCCTCACTCCTTTTCTTCATCGCATTGAAGATCATAGTGATAAGCAAGACAAACACAAAGAGTACGACTCCCGTAGCAATGAGTGCGCCGCGATGCAAGTCAGCGGCATAGCCCATTTCGATAACGATGTTTGCGGTCATGGTACGCACTCCCCCAAAGAGACTTTCGGGGATAACAGGCTGGTTACCTGCGACCATGATGACCGCCATGGTTTCACCGATGGCGCGTCCAACGCCAAGCACGATACCTGCCATAATGCCTGAAGTGGCAGCAGGAACAAGAATGCGAAACGTCGCGCGTTCGTGATTTGCGCCGAGAGCAAGCGCCCCTTCGTAGTATTTTTGAGGCACCGCATCAAGGGCGCTTTGCGCAACCGTAATGATGGTCGGCAAAATCATGATGCCCAAAAGGATTGATGCCGCAAGGAGCGATAAACCATTGCCTGGCGTATGGGCACGAATGAAGGGAACCATGACTATCAAGCCAAAAAATCCATACACAACCGACGGGATTCCTGCCAAAAGTTCCACCCCAGGCTTTAAGATACGCGCAATACCTTTGCTTGCAAAACGAGAAAGAAAGATAGCGCACAAAAGCCCTACGGGAACACCCACAACGATGGCACCTGCCGTAACATAAATGCTCCCGACAATCATCGGGAAGATGCCATAGACATCATTAGCAGGGCGCCACGTGGTACCAAAGATAAAATCGGGAAGTCCAATTTGCGCAATGGCGGGCACGCCATTTGCGAAAAGGAACACGCAAATAAGGGCAACCGCGAGAATCGAAACTCCCGCAGCTGCCAAAAAAAGTATCCGAGCAAAGCCTTCCTTTAACGCATGGTTCGCCATAAAGTTTCCCTACCGCGTTTCTCTTCGAAGAGTTTCATCGTTAAAGCTTCCTTTGCCTGTTCGTGCTTTGTGCTTCGTGCTTTGTGCTTCGTGCTTCGCAGATCAACTTCGCGCTTAGCGAAGTACTTCTTCCCACGTTGCTGCTTCGCCCGTAAAGATGAGTTTTACTTGCGCACTCGTCAAACCATCAATTCCGCAATCGTTGCTGACGATAACGGCAAGGCCGTCAATGGCGATAACCGTTGCCGAAAGCCCGCCTGAAGTTTCGGAATCTTTAAGGTCACGAGAAGCCATACCAATGTCACACGTACCCTCCATGGCCATGTTCATACCCGTGGTCGAATCCGATTGCTGTACTTCGATAGTCACTTTGGAATTGAGCGCCTTATATGCTTCAGCAAGCTTTTCCATAATCGGTGTAACCGAAGAAGAACCAGCCACTACTATCTTGCCGCTGACGTCAGATGCCTTATAGGCACCAGCAGCGGTATCGATAGCAACGTAGCCGTTGTCCTCAACGATTTTTTGTCCATCGGCACTCATGATGAAGTCGATGAAATCTTGTGCTTGGGCAGAAAGATTGCTTTTCGTAGCAATATTAAAGGGGCGGGAAATCTTGTAGTCGCCGCTTTTTACGTTAGCGGCACTGGCCTGTGCGCCGTCAATATCAAGCGCTTTGACCGTATCATTCAAAGAACCGAGCGAAATATAGCCGATTCCCTTGGTGTCTGACGAAACCGAAGTCATCATAACAGAGGTTGAATTCGTAATAGCCGCAGATAAGGTTGTCATGTCAACGTTCTTACCATCGGCATCTTTTTCCTGAATCTCAAAAAGTTCGATAAAAGCACCGCGCGTTCCCGAACCATCTTCACGAGAATAAACTGAAATTGAACCGCTGGGAGCAGCAGAAGAATCGCCGCTTTGTGCTGCTCCTGAACCCGACCCCGAATTTGAGTCGGCGGGAGTACAACCGATAACATAAAACATCCCCGCAAAAAGGAGGAGGCTTGCCAAAAGACCTATAAATTTCTTGTTCATTTTTTTCCTTTCCGAATACGGCACATGCCGAATACGTTTGAGCTCATTCGTATAGTGCGCTTCGCGTATTAAAAAGTTGTTTGAAAAAGGTAAAATTCCTGTAAACTTGTTTCTTGAGCCACCAAGCAATAAACTATCAAAAGCCGGGGGAGGCACAGGCGCGTTGTTTATAAGAGTTTTAACGTGAAGGCCGCACAACACCGCCTGTTCATGATGGTACAAGAGAATAAAGAGGGGTAATGCTTAAATTAAAAGGGGACGTCAGAGCCATTGTTGGCGTTGTTGTCTATTGCGCGCTTCTGTGCGCCTACTGTTTCTACGATTTTTCGGGGCTTGTCCTGCATGATGCCGCCGAGTCAGTGCCAACATTTTTTGTTGTTGGAGCATTCTTGCTGATGATAGGGGTTTGCATTTTTCGTCGCCCTCTTGAAGGTTTCGTTAAAAACTTTATCAAACGTTTTCAAAAGCCTTATTGGGTAATCATTTATAAAGTAGTTGTTTGTCTTATCCTTGTCGCGTTTTCGTTTTACTTGATAGAACGTCCTTTCAATGAAGAAATGCTGCGACTGTCTGCTTCTTTTGTCACCATTAACCTTTGCATCCTTGCCGTGTTGTTTGGCATCGTTTATTTCGTGGGGCAACAAACAAAAGGCGTTGTAATGGGCTTTTTGACGCTCTGCTTTCTTATCGGGCTTGCAAACTATTTCGTTCTCATGTTCAAAGGGCAGCCCATACTTCCCGCCGATTTCTTCGCCCTCAAAACAGCGGCTTCTGTCAGTGGCGGCTATGTCTATCTCATCAACGGGCGCGTAGTGCGCGCCATTCTTGCATTTGCATTTTCCCTGCTCCTTGCAAGCTTTCTTCCGCGTGTTCCCAAAGCGCGCTTGAAACTAAAGCCCATTTTTGCCAACCTGGGAGTAGCGCTGGGACTTGTTTTGGCTTTTGGTTTGTGGTTTGCCAACGTTGACATCGAACAGACCCACCAAGGCGGAGTCAACGCCTGGAACCCCCGTGTATCGTATGAAAAGAAAGGGACGATTCTTTGCTTCCTCAAGCGCACCCAAGACCTTTTTCCCCACGCTCCTCACGGGTATTCTCCTGAAGCAGCCGCCGCACTACTTGCCCCGTACCAAGAAAGTAATACGGGCGAGGCTGTTGCAGAAAAGCCTACTATCGTTGTGGTCATGAATGAATCGTTTGTAGATTATTCACGCCTCAGCATTCTTTCGGACAATTACGAAGGGCCAGCCTACTATCAATCCCTCGCCGCAAACACGCTTTCGGGTACTATCTTTGTTTCGGCATACGGCGGCGGAACGTGCAATTCCGAATTTGAATTCCTTACGGGGAGCAGTCTCGGAAGCATTGGCAGGGGCGTCTATCCGTATGCTTTCTATGACCTTAACGGCGTTGATAGCCTTGTTTCCTACTTCAACGCGCTCGATTATGAAACGATTGCCCTCCATCCCGCACCTGCTGAGAACTGGCGGCGCGATGTTGTTTATGAGCAGCTTGGCTTTGATTCGTTCTTGGATGAAGAAGACTTCCCCGATGCCGAAATCTTTCGTGATAAGCCCACCGACAGGGAAACGTATAGCAAACTTCTTCAGCTGTTAAGAAAAGCTGATGGACCGCAGTTTATCTTCAATGTTACCTACCAAAATCACAGCGGCTACGATACTGGCCTGGTACCTGATAACGCGTTGGTGTCTGCCCCCATTAAGGGAAGTACCGACAGCGCATTTAATGCTGAACTTGAGGAATTTTTAAGCTGCATCCAACAATCCGACCAAGATCTGCGCTATCTCATCAGGGGACTTGAGGATATCGACAAAGATATCATTCTTTGCTTCTTTGGTGACCACCAGCCAGGGCTTGGTTCTGCCCTCGCCCGCCTGGAATTTGGCAAGACAGCCGAAGATTTTGAGCTCGCCGAAGTACAGACGTATTACAGCACTCCTTATATGCTTTGGAGAAACAACGGCGCTGCTGCTGGCGGTGGTGGCGCGAGTGCGAACGATGCGGGTAATGGCGCGGGTGCTACAAGTGACTTTGACACGAGTCTTAACTATCTCGGCGTACTCTTGCTCCAAGAAGCTGGGCTTCCCCTTACTCCCTATCAGCGCTTCTTGGTGGACACGCGCGAACAGATGCCCGCCGTCAACCTCTGCGGCTATCAGGATGCCTTGGGCACATGGTATTGGATTGGGGAAAAAAGTGCGCTCACTCCTGTTTATGATGCCTATGCCATCGTGCAACACGACAATCTCTTCAACAAGGCACGCCCCACCCTGCCTACCCTGCCCGCCAACTGACACACTAACGAACACACCCTAACGGATGCCCCAACGAACACCCAAGGGCAACGAGAACAAAAGCGGCTGCATCATACCTGATACAGCCGCCGCTACCTCATCTTCTGAATACCGCTACTCCTGCTTTTCCGAAGCAAAGAAAGTTGCGCGTTCGAAAACTTGCTCGATGCGCTCCCCATCCACGAAAGGCAGGCCCAAAAATTCACTCAGCGTTGGAACTAATTCGCTTGCGTCAATGTAGTGACCCTTTTCGTTGAAGGTTGTCGTATCCTGCGCTCGCCAGTACCTGTCGTTAGCGTCGGTGATGTAAAACGAAGAATCGTCCACATCCATGTAGACGGAATGACGAGCGTGCAAGTATTGTGGCAGTTCGTCGAAGGATACGTCAAGCGCTTCGGTAGCTTTCGTTCCCATAGGCGGGCTCCTCTCCCTCAGGATTTCTGTGGCATTATCTTAACAAGAAAATGCTGCGAAATGAAGAACAAGCATTCAAGCCCATCATATTACTAGAGAATTAATGACATATTTTTGCCCCGTTACAGTTTCGTCTTGAGAAGCCTCATGCCGTTTGCAATAACAAGGAGCGAAACCCCCGTGTCGGCAAGCACCGCCATCCACATGTGGGCAACACCGACAACAACCAAGAGGGCGACGAGCACCTTAAGCCCGATGGCAAGTACAAGGTTTTGCTTCAGCACGAAAACCGTCTTTTCGCAAAGTGCGAAAAATTTTGGTAAAGCACTCAGGTCGTCTGCCGCGAGTACCACGTCCGCACTCGACAATGCCGCTGCACTTCCCGCGCTGCCCATTGCGATACCCACCTCTGCCGTTGCCAAAGAAGGTGCATCGTTAATCCCATCTCCCACAAACGCAACCGCTCCATACTGTTTTTGCAGGCGCTTCAGTTCGGTGGTTTTGTCTTGGGGCAAAAGTGCTGCGTAAACTTCATCAATGCCCACCTCTTGCGCAACGTGTGCGGCAGCCGAAGCGTTATCCCCAGTGAGTATAGCCGTCTTGATATTTTTGCGTACGCGACGAAGCGCCTCTATGGTTTCGCGCGTGGTTTCCCTAATTGCATCAGCAACAACAAACAGCCCCATGATTTCAGCTTGGGGCTGTATCTTTGCTACGTATAACACGGTGCCCGACTCTTCCGTAAGTGCGTCTTGGGGCGATTCTTTGAGGGTTTCTCTGAGGGCTGCTTCGCTCAATATTTCTTTGAGATAATCCAAAGAGCCAATCGCAAAGCGCGCACCATCAAGGGAGCCGACAATTCCCCTACCTGCTGTTTCAACGACATTTTCCGCGCGAAGAGAACTGCGCATGCCCCGTTGCTGCGCATAATCTAAAACAGCTTGACCAAGCGGGTGGGTGGAATGAAACTCAAGCGCTGCGGCAATTTCAACGAGCGATGTCGCGGTATTTGAGGCATACGCACTCAGTTTCACAACTCTCGGCGTGCCTTTCGTCAGCGTTCCTGTTTTATCGAAAGCGGCAAGGACAACACGCGCACCTTCTTCAAAGAATGCTCCCCCCTTCACCAGCACCCCCAGGCGCGCGGCGCGGGTCAGTGCCGATACAAAGGTGACTGGTGTCGAAATAACAAAGGCACAAGGACACGAAATAACCAACAATTCGCAGGCGCGATAAACCCACACCTCAACGCTTCCCCAGCTAACGATGCCTAATGCAGACAAAGTCGGCGGCACCCCCGCAACGAGTGCGGCAAGCACTATTACCAAGGGGGTGTAGATTTTGGCGAAACGCTGCACGAAATGTTCTCGTGTGGATTTTTGTTTTTGCGCGTCTTTGATCAGCGCGGCAATTTTAGCCAGCGTTGAGTCGGCAACTGTCGAGGTCGTTTGGATGAAACAGGAGCCGTCCACAGAAAGACTGCCTGCAAAAACTGTATCTGGCGCGCGTTTGTATACGGGGATGCTCTCGCCAGTGATTGCCGCATCGTTAAACGAAGACGCACCACGTATGATAATGCCATCAAGGGCGGCACTCATGCCAGGTTTCACCAGGATGGTTTCGCCAATTTTTATTTGGTCGGTTGGCAGTTCGTGGGTTTCATTTTTCCTTACCACAAGAGCAGTGTCAGGGGCAAGTTTCGCCAAATCCTTGATGGCGTCGTTACTCTTTTTGATGGCGCGCCCCTCAAGAGCCTCGCCGACTGAAAACAAGAAGAGAACCGCCGCCGCTTCTTCATAAGCGCGCACGTAAATCGCTCCGATGACCGCAACAATCATGAGCACGTTGATGTCGATTGAACGTGCTTTCAGGGACTGTATCGTTTTGGGCAACACAATAACAAGGCCTGCCGCAATCGACAAAGCAGCAAAAACAAACATAAGAGATTCGTTGGCGAAGAGATATTCAGCTAGTAAAGCGCACCCGGCAAAAGCGCCTGCCGCAATAAGGGCAAACTTTTTGTGAGGCTGGGGCTTTTCTTCTGATGCCCCCTCTTCAACACACGGCGCACAACCGCAACCGCTTTCACAGGTTTCAGGAGCGGGGGTTGGGGCAGGCACGAATGTCGATCCTTGGGAATTTTCAGGATTCATGGATGCTTCCTATTCAGCTGCATGCTCGAGCGCAAGTTCAATGAGACTTTTTACATGGTCATCCGCAAGCGAATACACCACGCGTTGCCCCTCGCGTTGTGCGCACACGAGTCGTTTGTCGCGCAGAAAGCGAAGCTGGTGACTTACGGCTGACTGCGAAACGCTTGTTGCGCACAAAAGGTCGCTCACACAAAGCTGTCCTGCTGAAAGCGCAGAAAGAATACGAAAGCGAGTCGAATCAGCAAGAGCCGAAAATATTTCAGTTGCGCTAAAAATGAGCTCATCTTCGGGAATAGCCGCGAGCGCTTCTTGTACCAGCATCGGATTATCGTGTTCATGTCCTGTGCAAACAAGAGCAGGCTTCTTTTGGTTGAGAGCTTTTTGCATAACTGCGGTTTTGGTAGATATCGGCTTAGGAAACGCAGCTTTGGTAGGCGGCTTTTCGGTGTATGTCTTTTGGTTGGTCATAATAGTCCTTCACAGATATATGAATATGTGTTCATATATTCATGATAAAGAAGCTTCTCGACAGAATCAAGCCTTTTTCCCCAATCCCATCGAAGTTCAATTAACAATCCCCTTGTTGCAAAATAGAAAGATGGAGGTGCAGACAAACTCCTGAACTAAACCTATACGCACTCTAAACATATTGAGCTCGATATAATTTATGCCAAATTTCTTTCTCTTTTGCGTTGAAATTCGATTGAAAATCTCTCAGTTTTTCATAGATTCTCGATAGAAAAATAGTCTAATTCCTGACAGATTTCTGTCTAATTCTTGCCAACTTTTTGTCGGAGTTTGGTTAGGTTTCTGTCATGTTTTTGCCTAATCGGGTCATTATAGTTAGAGGTACGGAAAACTTGTGGGCATAGGGATTCAGCTTCCCCTTCCAAAACGTAACATGACTTGAAATCATGAGGGGAGGTGATTCCTATGAGGGAAGAATTTTGGTTTTCTTTGGCAGGATTTATTCTGCAGTTGATTGTTTTTCTGATTGACTTGAAAAAAAGGCTCCTCTCCGATAAAGAAGAGGAGTCACCAAAATAATCCCGAACCACACAAGTGATCCGAGAGCCGTGCGGAGTTAACGCTCCGTGCGGCTCGACTATAGTATAAGCACAAGACCAGCTAAAAGCAACCTGCCGACAGTTAAATCTACTTACACAACTACTCACAAATCATTTGTTTTGTGAGTAGTTGTGTAATTCGCAGTTTGAAAAATATTCTGATGGAAAGTTCGACGTAATAAAGATTACAGGCAAAGCAATGATAAAAAGGGCAGAGCTCAGGAACTATAATTCTTGTAGGCGGTTCTCGAGGGCTTCGTTGATAATTTCTAGCGCCTTAACCCGCGCGTAGCGTTTGTCTTCGCTCGGCAAGATAATCCAGGGGGCAAAGGTGGTCGAAGTCATCTGGAGCATATCTTGAACAGCGGCTTTATAGGAAGGGTATTTGTCTCGATTGCGCCAATCGTCCTCGGTAATCTTCCAACGCTTGTCAGGGTCTGCTTCACGACCCTGAAAACGACGCAACTGTTCTTCGGGACTCACGTCGACCCAAAACTTCAGCAACAGCGTACCCCAGTTGACCAACTCCTGTTCAAACCCGTTAATCTCATCATACGCACGCCCCCATTCCGCGGCTTGTGCAAACCCCTCAACCCGCTCAACCAACACGCGCCCATACCAGCTGCGGTCATACAAACCCACATGTCCCGCCTTGGGCAAGCGCGTCCAATAGCGCCACAAATGCGGATGAAGCTTTTCGAGCGGCGTGGGTGCCGCACTCGGAAATATCGTATAGGAACGGGCATCAAGTGCTTGCGCAACGCGCTTAATTGCACCCCCCTTACCAGCAGCGTCCCAGCCTTCAAACAAAATCATGAACGGAATGCGCTTCAAAAACATCTCGAGTTCAAGGCGATAAAGTTTTTCCTGTTGCTTTTTAAGACGAGAACGATATTCCTCAGAAGGAAGCTGCAAGGTTCTATCAACCGACTCCAAACTAGGCGCAATCAAAATCTGCGGGAAACGCGACGCGCACGATATCTTGTTTCCCTCTTCATCGAAGCAAAATGGGATAGGGTCTCTCTCATCACTCGAAACATCTTCGCAGCTCCCGTTGCTTTTCTTGGCGAGCGCCCCTTCAAGAGCCTCGAGCAAAGTAGCACATATCGCCAGATTAGCCGTGCGTTTATCAGAGCCGTCAATCAAAGTCCACGGAGCATGCTTGCTGTTGCTCTTTTCAAGCAGGGTGTCGTAGAGTCTATACGTTTGCTGATAGGTTCCTGCGCGGAGCAGCTTTTCCTTGCTCACCCGCCAGCGCGTTGTCGGGTCATCATAAAGCCCCGTCAAGCGAGCCTTTTGCTCTTCCTCAGAAATGTGTAAGAAGAACTTCACCACCGCATAACCATCGTTGATAAGCTGATGTTCGAAATCCTGGGCGGAAAGAAGCGATTTTTCAATGAGCTCATCGAGTTTCTTTTGCTTTTTCTTGCTGATTTCTTTCGCATCATCCCCGAAATCTTTACCAAGCAAGGTGAAAAGCATGCGCTGAATAGCCGCCATATACCATCCGCGGTCAAAAAACGTGATATCGCCCCGCGGTCCAAGCGCCTTCCAAAATTGCTGCATAAAAGGAAAATATCCCGAAACGCCTTGGTCAAGGGTGTCAAAGGTGCGCGCTTCTTCTTGGTCGATATCGGGAGTCACATAAACGGTTGTCGCGCGGGCATCAAGGTTGAACATCAAATCCGAAATACGGCTGCCCTTGCCAACCCCGTCCCACCCTTCGAAAAGAACCACCAATCCAACTTCTTCTTGGCGGGCTTGCTGCTGGAGAACAACGAGCCGTTTTACTAGGTCGTCATGGACGGGCTTGTATTCTTCTTTGGTGGGCTTCCGCTCTGCAAAAACAAGTCTCTCAAGCATTCCTGCACCTCACTTTACCTCAAGGGCATATTCTAGCACTTGTTGTCGTTGGGGGCTCGACCCGCAATCTTTTCTTAGCTGCATGAATTACTCGCGCCGCTTCGCGGTTCGCAATGACAGCATTTTATTCCTTTGCCCAACAAAGCCCGCAGCATCAAGTAGTTACCCTGATTGTAAAATCAGTGTTCTAAAGGTCTAAAACAAAGCACGATAAGGTATCGTATACACAGGCGAAAATCTGTACAAGTTATTCCCTGTGGTAAGAATACGTTTGACAGGAAGTGCCATGCCCAATTATGGAGTTATAGACCTTGGTTCGAACTCAGTGCGCCTTTGCGTGTATGAGGTGAAAAACGACGAGAAAACATCTTATAGCAACAAAGACTTCCGAAGTCTTTTGAATCACAAGGTCATGGCGGGACTTTCCGCCTATGTTGATGATGAAGTGTTCAGCAAAACAGGTATAGCCCACGCAATTAAAATCCTGCGCGGGCACAGCAGGCGCTTGAAATACTTCGAATGTAAACGCATCGACGTGTTTGCAACGGCGGTTTTGCGCAACTGTTCAAATTCCGAACAAGCTATCGCTAAAATCGAGGATGCAACAAACTTTTCCATCACCTTGCTTTCGGAAGTTGATGAAGCCCACCTGGGTTTTGTCGGAGCTTCAAGCGATGCCGAACTTGATTTTGGTACGCTTATCGACATCGGTGGTGGCTCGACCGAATTGACCGCCATCGACAACGGGCAAGATTTTGCCCACGTAAGCCTTAACCAAGGCTCGCTTTCGTCGTTTGCGCAGCACGTAAAAGGTATTCTGCCCCTCAAATCCGAGCAAGAAGCCATCACCACGGCATTCACGAAAAAGTTGCGCAAGCTTCCAACCTACGATGCGTATCGCAACGAAACCTTCTTTGGCATTGGCGGAAGCGTGCGTGCTGCCGCAAAACTGTATGCCGAACTCTTCCCCGAAGAAGGGCGTCCCGAAACCCTCACGAAGAAGCAAATCAGCTTTTTGCTCAACGAATATCGCAAAGAGCCCGACCGCTTCGTTCACTTCGCCCTCAAAGCAGTGCCCGACCGCGTTCATACCCTTATTCCTGGGTGCCTTATTGTGTTCAATCTCATGGACGAATTTGGGGCAAAATACTTAAACATCTGCAGAAACGGTATTCGTGAAGGGTATCTGATCGAACGCATACTGCTTAATGAAGGCTTGCCGCAGCGACTTTTGGATTAGCCGAACGAGGGTCAACAAGAAGCATCGAGCAAGAAACCGAAAGGGAACCATGGAAGTTACAGAAACCACGGAAAACGTCGAACTGATAGCAAGCCCCTTTATGCAAGACCGAGAACTTTCCTGGCTTATGTTCAACGAACGCGTTCTTGACCAGGGAATAGACCCAGCAGTTCCGTTGTTGGAGCGCTTGAATTTCGTTTCCATCTTTTCAAGTAACTTGCAAGAGTTCTTCATGATTCGCGTGGGCAGTCTTACCGACTTGAGTTTGGTTAAAAAGCGCATCGTTGACACCAAAACAGGGCTTACCCCTGCAGAACAACTCATTACCATCTACGCGCATTGCCAAAATCTCTATGCCCATCACGAAAATATTTTCAATGAAATAAAAGATGGTCTCACGCAAAACGGCATTCATCACTTAGGCGTTAATGACCTCAACGACGAACAAAAGGATTTCTTGAAAGACTACCTTATCGACTCTGTCATGCCGCTCACGTCTCCCCAAATCATCAACGCACTGCACCCCTTCCCTCATTTGGAAAACGGTGCGCTCTACGTGGTAGTTAGGCTCGCCGAGCGTGGTGTTGAAGACGATACCGCAGCCGCGCAAGCCGCAGCAAGCGAGGCAGCAGAAACCGCGCAAGACACACAAGAAGCAGCCCCCAAAACCGAAAAAGGCGCGAAAAAGGAAGTAGGCAAGAAAAAGAAAAACAAGAAAGCAAGCGCCGAAGGGGTCGTGCTCGGCATCGTTGGTTTGCCCAAACAGTGCGACCGCATCATCGTGCTTCCTGGCGACGAACTTTCTTTCATCTTGCTTGAAAACGCGCTGGAACTGCTGGCTCCCGAAATTTTCTCAATGTATGCCGTCAAGCATTCAAACGTGATTTGCGTTACCCGAAACGCCGACTTGGACGCTTCCGAAGGCGAAGATGAAAGCGACGATGAAGATTACCGCGAACACATGAAGCGCATCTTAAAGAAGCGCTCCCGCCTGGCACCCGTCAGGCTGGAAAGCTGCCGCCCCCTTTCAGACACCGTGGCAAAATTCCTCTTCAAGCGCTTGAACCTGAAAGAACATCAGGCTTTCGTGACGCAAGCCCCCCTCGATATGAGCTACATCTATCCCTTAAACGGGCTTATTGACGACGACGTCCGCGCAAAGTTTTCCTATATTCCTTTCACTCCCCAGTGGCCGTCAAGCCTTAAGCGCAACCTCTCGATTATCAAACAGGCAGAAGAATCGGACATCTTGCTAAACTACCCCTATGAAAGCATAGATCCCCTGGTTGAACTGCTCAAAGAAGCCGCAGCCGACCCGTCGGTCATATCTATCAAAATCACCCTCTATCGCATGGCGAGCCAATCCCATCTGGCAGAAGAACTCATTGCAGCAGCCGAAAATGGCAAGGATGTCACCGCACTTTTCGAACTGCGTGCCCGCTTTGACGAAACCAACAATATCGAATGGTCGCAGCGCTTTGAACAGGCGGGAGCACGCGTTATTTATGGCTTCCGCGATTACAAAGTCCACTCAAAAATATGCTGCATTACCCGCCAAACAAAAAAGGGCATCCAATACATCACGCATTTGTGCACGGGAAACTACAACGAAAAGACCGCGAAGCTCTACACCGACTTTTCTTTCATCACCACCGACAACGCTTTTGGGCGCGATGCGACGAAGTTTTTCCACAACATGGGGCTTGAGTACACCTCTGATGAATACAAAACTCTCCTGGTTGCTCCGTTGCAGATAAAATCTATGCTCATGAACGGCATAGACGCCGAAATCGAAAAAGCAAAGCAGGGGCACGATTGCGGGCTCTTCATCAAAACAAATTCGGTCACCGACCAAGAAATCATGGAAAAGTTGGCGGAAGCTTCTCAAGCAGGGGTGCCCATCACTTTGTTCGTGCGCGGCATTTGCTGCCTTGTTCCTGGCATTGTCGGCTATACGGAAAACATCCGCGTCGTTTCTATCGTGGGAAGGTTGCTTGAGCACAGCCGCATCTATGGGTTCGGACCACTTGATTCAATGAAGGTGTTTTTAGCCAGTGCTGATTTGATGACACGCAATATGGAACGCCGCATTGAAATTGCCTGGCCCGTGCTTGATGAGCGCCTGCGCAAGCGCGTTATAGAATACGTCAGAATATCATTGACAGACACCTTGAAGCTTCGTGAACTGTGCCCCGATAAAAGCTATACGCCGCTTCAGTGTTTCGGATTTTCCGAAGAAGCTGCGGGTCAATACTGTTTCGATTCGCAGGATTACTTCATCAAGGAAGCCCAACACCCCTTGTAAGTTCATCATTGTGAGCCGCAAAGCGGCACGGCAACCTAGGTAACAACAGAAGAGCATCAACCTGTCTGTCGTTGGCTAGGTTGCTTCGTCGTGCGCTGCGCGCACTCCTCGACGCTCCTATATGTCAAGAAGACAGTTTTTTACCCAACATGAGGCAAAAAACTGTCTTCTATGAAGTGCTGGTCTAGCTTGTTGAATTCGCTAAGTTAAGTTCTGCAATATCTGTCTTAAGTGCATCGTAGACCTCACGAGCAAGATAGCGCTTCAGAATACGAATGGCATCTTTTTTACTCTTGCCTTCTGCCATCTTCTTTTCGATAAAGGCTTGTGTCTTTTTGCAAAGCTTGGCTCTTACGATAGCCATGGTATAGATTGCGCTGTTGGCTTTGCGGTTTCCCCCTGTGTTTAGGCGATGATGGTAACTGTTTGCGGTGGAA
>WRIS01000009.1 GCA_009782615.1 Eggerthellaceae bacterium
ATTGTTGTTTTTAAGATAGGCGCACAATCCAGCTCCGTAGGTTCCGCATGATTCGATGCCAGCTTTTTCTACCTTCCCAAATGAACGTGCCCAGATAAGGGCATGCTTGTAGCCCTGTGCATTCGCATCAAAGCTTTTGTTTCCAAGCCGCTCTCCGCTCGCGGTGATAACAGCCACCGTATGAAACTGTTTGTGGGTATCTGCTCCCATGATGACTAGTCTTGCTTTTTCTGCCATAATCTAAATCCTTCCTACTAGGGAGGCAAGGGCTAAGGCCGCCTGGACAATGCTATTATGAGTTCTCTACGTTGAGTCAAGCTCCTATTAAGTCACGGCTCGGTCTTTTTCCTTGCGTTTTACCAGGGGCTTTATCAACGTCGACGACAGGTCGAGCAAAAGGCACTGAGCCAGCAATGACGTGGGTCAGAACAACGTGATAAAGCCCCACCTTTTCTTAGTATACAAAACTAGAGAAGGCAAGGCCTATTGTCTAATAGCAATGACGAAGGCGTTCGCCGACTTTACCAACTAGGGGAGATTTTCAAGCCCTCGCTGACCGATTTTGACCTGGGAGTATTCCGCCGTCTCTATTATTCTGCCGCCTCTATCCAAGAATATAAGAAGGGTTCTGTCCCCTCCAAGTACAGAACCCTTCTCGGTTACTGAAGCGTTTGCATGCTTCCGTAATATGAGCAGTATTATACTCCCTTTCACTCATGAAATGCTATACTTTCACTTCTGAAACAGCGCACAAAAGAGCGCCAACCACGCTCAAGAGCAACGACCGACAACGAACGTCACCAAAGCAACAAGACGAAGGCGAGATGATAGTACCGAAATGGTAATACGAAGATGATAATACCGATACCAAGTCCTGCCATATCGATTGTGGGTCGCCACAATTCAGGTAAAACAACTAGCATCGAACAACTCATTGCTGAATTGGTCGCGCGGGACTATGACGTGGGAAGCATCAAACACCACAGCCATGTTGGTTTCGACATCGACTATCCTGGGAAAGATTCGTATCGCCACCGCGCGGCAGGGGCAAGCCAAACCGTCATTGCAGCTCCTGGTCAAATTGCTTGCATCAAATCAATTGACGGCGAAATCGAGTGCCGCGAAATCTTGCACACCATGCCAGGGCA
The DNA here is from genome assembly GCA_009782615.1 of Eggerthellaceae bacterium. Lineage (GTDB taxonomy): Bacteria > Actinomycetota > Coriobacteriia > Coriobacteriales > Eggerthellaceae > WRIS01. The sequence continues at coordinate 1,149 of WRIS01000009.1, forward strand.
CGACCTTGTTATTGTCGAAGGATACCGAAAAAGTGGATTGCCCACGATTGAAATCATGCGTAGCGGCAACGATGCTGACAGTCGTGTTGCCGACCTGTTCGCTGAGGGAGCAGAAAAAGGATGGGCGCTCGGCACCGATTTTACCCAGATGACACGGGGCATTGTTGCTGCTGAAGAAGCCGACCCCTCCGATTTCACCCCTACCCCAAGGAAATCCGAAATACCCGAATCGGTGCAGCAGAAATTCACCGTTCACTCACCCGATCCTGTCGACATCTCAAACAAGCTGCCCACCGCGGAAACCGTTGCGATTATCACTGATATAAAAGAGGCTTTCACCGCGGCAAAAACCTACGGGATAGGCGCTTTTGCGCTCGACGATATCAAAGGACTTGCCGATTTCGTCGAAGCGCGCTTTGTGCGCCCCCGCGTAAGCGTGGTCATTCAAGCAGGAGGGGAAAGCCGCCGCATGGGACAGAGCAAGTCAACCATTCCCTTTGCGGGGCGCCCGCTCATTACCCGCCTTATCGAACGTCTTGCTCCCGTTGCCGATGAATTGCTGATTACCACCAATGAAGCGCAGCGTTTGGCATTTTTGGCAGATGAATACCCCGAACTAGACATCAAACTTGTCCCCGATGTGTGCGATTGTCGCGGGGCTTTGCCAGGCTTATACACCGCCCTTAAACAGGCAAGCAACCCTTATGTTGCCGTTATTGCCTGTGATATGGTCTTTGCGTCGCCCGCCCTCGTGGTTGCCGAAGCGACCACCATGTATGAAACCGATGCCGATGTGGTGATTCCCGTGAACAAGCATGGCTTTGAGCCTTTCCACGCCACGTATCGCAAAGATGCCTGCGTTTCGGCAATCAAAAAGAAGCTCGATGCAGGCGAAAAGCGCGCCCAGGCATTTTTCGGTGAAGTAAAGGTAGTTGAATTTCCCCAAGCGAAAGTGCTTGAAGTTGAACCTATGGGGGGCTGTTTCATCAACGCGAACACCCCTGAAGAACTTAAAGCCATCGAAGAATCCTTTCTTGCCGACTAGGAGCAGCCGTGCCAAACCTCATCGACATCGTTGAGATTGCCGAATCCCTTGAAAGCAAGGCGATTTTTGAGGCGCTTGACCGTTGCGTCGTGGTACGAAACAGGAATGTCAAATGCAGAAAATGCGCGAAAGCCTGTTCGGTCGGTGCCATTTCCATTCAGAACAACAAACTCGAACTCGACCACCATATATGTGTGGGGTGCGGAGCGTGCACGGTGGTTTGCCCGACCGAAGCCTTGATACCGCTTCAGCCCTTTGACGAAGAATTGCACGCGGCAATCACCGAGGCGTGCCTTGCTACGGAAGGCATCGCACTTTTTGCTTGTGCGCGCATTGCTGCGAAAAAACTTGTTCATCCGACCCATTTTGCCGAGGTTTCTTGTCTTGCGCGGGTGGACGAAAGCGTTCTCTTGGCAGTAGCAGCGCACGAGGTCAGCCGCATTCTTTTGATTGAGGGCAATTGCACTACCTGCAAGTATCGTGACTGCATGAAAGGCTTTGACGAAACCGTTTCGTCAGCGAACGCTCTTTTGGAAGCTGTTGGGAGTGAGCTCCGTGTTGAGAGGACTTCAGAATTTCCGCAGGAATTTTTGGCAGAAGATGCGTCGCGTATTTATGGTGCTGCACGCAGGGAGTTTTTCACGAAAGCGCGCGGAGGAGCAAAGGACGTCACGGGCAAAACCGTTGCCCTGATGCTCAAAGGCGAAAAAGACGAAAAGCCTCAAAGCCCTCAGCAGCGCTTGAAGGTATCTGCAGCAGGAACCCTGCCGCAGTTTGAAGCAAAACGTCGCATGAAAATTCTTGATGCAATGGATCGCATGGGCGGCTTGCGTGTTCCCGAAATAGAAACGCGTCTGTGGGGAAACGTCACCATTGATTTGGATAAATGTAATTCTTGCCGCATCTGTACAACCTTTTGCCCTACGGGAGCCTTGCACAAGATTGAAACGGAAAAAGACGGCGAAAAGAAGTTTGACATCGAATTTTCAGTAGCTGATTGTGTGCAGTGTAAAACGTGTGTTGATATCTGCATCAAGCGCTGTATCGAAGTTGATTCGCTTGTTTCAGCCGAAGAACTTTTCGATTTCGAACCGCGCTTCATTGCCATTCCGATCCCTCAAAAAAAGCAAAACGTTCTTGATGGTCTACATCGCTAAGCCATTTCGCTTTCAGGACTGATTCCTTGACAAATTATCGGGCTGGCACCACAGCAACATCGCGTCAGCGTCACGCCAACGCCATAACAACATCATGTCAACCTCGAACCGACATCTCCCCGATTTCAACCCTAAGCCCTGCGCTAAGACCATTTCAATTTTTGGACTGGTTCTGACCCTAACTCAACCAAATCTCCTCTCTGGTTCGGGCTAAACTACCGCTAAAACCCTCCCTAATTTTGAGGTTAATTTTCCTTAATTTTATGGTGCTTAGCAAGCGAAAAATCTCCCAAAACAGGCTTTGAAGTGGTATGCTTTCAGTTGGCATCAAGTAAGCGCCAAAGGATTAAACCCTTCTGAAGGAGGAAAAAAGACATGGCAATCATTGAGATTAACGGACTGGTAAAGGACTTCGGTAAATTCAGGGCACTTGACGGTGTCGACCTAGCGGTCGAGCAAGGTGAAGTCCATGCTTTTTTGGGCCCTAACGGTGCTGGCAAAAGCACAACCATTCGTTGTTTGCTGGGAATTTTGCGTTGCACCGAGGGCAGCGTCAGCATGTTCGGGAAAGACGCATGGGCACATGCGGTTGAGCTCCATAAACGAGTCGCCTTCGTTCCTGGGGACGTGAACCTCTGGAGTAATTTTACGGGTGGGGAAGTAATCGATTTGTTCTTGTCGCTCAATGGGGGTAAGGCAAACGAAGAAAAACGTGCGAAATACCTGGAACTATTCGAGCTTGACCCTTCTAAGAAGTGCCGTACGTATAGCAAAGGCAACCGTCAAAAAGTCGCCCTCGTCGCAGCGTTTGCTTCAGACGCAGAACTGTTTGTTCTCGATGAGCCAACCAGCGGTCTTGACCCGCTCATGGAAAAGGTGTTCCAAAACTCCATCACAGAAATCATGAAAGAGGGAAAGACGGTTCTTTTGTCCTCCCATATCTTGAGCGAAGTTGAAAAACTTGCCGATAGCGTAAGCATTATTCGTGAGGGCAAAATTGTCGAAAGCGGCTCGATGGCAGACATCGCAGCAAAAGCGCACGGACGCACCTTAGAAGAATTTTTCCTCGCCGAATATGAGGGGAAGTGACGCAACCATGAGCAATAATTTTGCACGGCTTGGAACCTATCTTTGGTTCCTTTGTCGCCGCGAACGCATCATATCTCCTATCTGGATTGCTTGTATAGCAGGGCTTTCGGCCTTGTTTGCGGGGCTCTATCCGTCAATTGCAGCTAATGATGCAGAAATCTATCAACTGGCATTAACGATGACGACACCCTCAATGGTTGCGATGATGGGTCCTGTTTATGGCATGGAAGATTTATCGCATGCAAGCCTTATGGCTCAAGAATGTCTGGTTTGGTTCTTGGTTGCTGCGGCGATAATGAACATATTTTTAGTTAATCGCCATACCCGAGTTGACGAAGAGCTGGGCAGGCTGGAAATGTTTCGTGCGATGCCCGTTGGGCGCTTAACGGGAAGTTTGGCAACCATCAAGCTTGCCTTTGGCGTAAACCTTCTTGTTGCCGCTATAACGACTCTTGCTTTTATTGTGCTTGATATTGGCGGAACAACCGCTGCTGGAGCCTTCGCCTACGGGTTTTCCATTGGCGCGGTTGGGTTTTTGTTCGCAGCTTTAACGCTTTTGGCGGCACAAATTTTCTCAACTTCACGTGCAGTAAGCGCCTTTGGCTTTGTGTTGTTGGGTGTTTTCTACATCATGCGCGCAATGGGTGATGTGGCAGAAAACGCTTTGTCCTATATTTCTCCTTTGGGATTAGGGCTTAAGGTTGAAGCATTTTACAGTAACGATGTGATGCCGCTTATCGTTTTGCTTGTTGAAGGCGTGGTGTTTGTAGCAATAGCGCTGGCAATAGCTGCTGTGCGCGACCACGGGTCAGGCGTAATACCCGCACGAGCAGGCAAAGCGCATGCGTCACGTTTCCTTAAAAGCCCCTTAGGGCTTGCGTGGCGTCTTTCAAAAGGTACCTCACTCGGTTGGGCAGCAGGTTTGTTTTTGCTCGGCGTGTCTTACGGCAGCGTTTGTGCAGAGGTTGACAGTTTTGTTGAGGGAAGCGAAATGATGCAACAATTTATTGGCGCGTCCGCTACTCAATCGCTGCTTGATGGTTATGTTGCGGTAATCTTTATGATTATGTCTATGCTGGTCAGTGTGCCTATTGTGATGACGGTGCTGCGCATCCATAGTGAAGAAAAACGAGGTCGCCTCGAGCAGGTTTTATCGAAAGCTGTGCCCCGAGTGCGCCTTTATGGAGCATTCATCTTTATAGCGCTTATCGAAAGCGTTGTTCTTGAACTGATGCTTGCCTTGGGTTTGTGGGTGACCGCAGGTGGTCAGCTCGCGCTCGATGTTGTTGTGTGTGCGAGTCTCTGTTACCTCCCGGCAATTTGGGCGATTGCAGGAATTGCCGCAGTGCTCGTGGGCTTCTTGCCGCGATTGACGGCACTCGTTTGGGCGGTTTTTGGCTATGCTTTTGTCGCTATGTATTTCAGCAAAATGATGGAACTACCTGATTGGATGTTGAAAGCTACTCTATTTGGCAACATCCCTCAGTTACCCGTGGAGGATTTTACTCTGGTTCCCTTGGTGGTGCTCACTCTTGTTGCCGTGGCGTTTTTTGCGCTTGGTCTTGCCCGCTTCAGAACACGCGACATCTTAACGAACTAGCTTCGCTTTAGCTTCACGAAAGATTTGATAAAAGCCCCTTGGAATACTTTTCCGAGGGGCTTTTCGTGTGTCAGGGGGACGTATAACTTGACACACCCAGGTCTTGACGCGCAATGACAGGATAGGGGCAAGGGCGCGGAACCGCAAGGGCGAGGAAGGGTGTGTCAAGTTATACGTCCCCCTGACACACCCCTGACACACATGCAGGAAACGACGGAAACATCAACAACCCGCAATCTTTACTTTCGTTCACCCACCTGTATGCCTATGCTATACTGCTATCTTTAGTGCACTAGTGTTGTAGAGTGCTAAAGGTAAAGAAAAAGAGGGGCGTTCAAAACGAACGCAACAAAGGAGGAGAAAGTATGAAAAGAAGGCTTACGATAATTGCAAGTTTAGTTCTGACCTTGGGTCTGGCAGTTTTTATGCTGGCAGGTTGCACAGGTTCAGAGCCCGAAGGTCAGCCTAGCTTGGAAGACCGCACCACACTCGTCGTTGGTTTCGACCAGGATTTCCCGCCCTACGGCTATGTCGGCGATGATGGTGAATTCACTGGCTTTGACCTCGATCTTGCAAAAGAAGTTTGCGAACGTCTTGGTTGGGAAGTGGAATACAAGCCCATCAACTGGGATACCAAAGACCTTGAGATTTCCAGTGGCGCGATTGATTGTATCTGGAACGGTTTCACCATTGAGGGTCGTGAAGATGCCTACACGTTTACCAGCCCCTATATGGACAACAGCCAAGTTGTTGTCGTAAAGGCTGATTCAGGCATTGCTACTCTTGAAGATTTGGCAGGCAAGACAGTCATGGCGCAAGTTGATAGCGCTGCGTTCTATCTGCTTGATGCCGAGGGAGACCAAAGCGAACTGGCAGCAACTTTCGGCAAGCTGATGACGGTTGCTGATTACAACAGCGCTTTCATGGAACTTGAAAGTGGTGCTGTTAATGCAGTTGCTATGGACTTGCCTGTGGCGAAATTCCAAATTGCTGGCAAAGAAAGCCTCTTCACCATTCTTGAGGAAACCCCGCTTTCTGCTGAGCACTATGGCGTTGGCTTCTTGCTGGGCAACACCGAACTGCGCGACCAAATCGAAGCAACTTTGCTGGAAATGGTTGCTGATGGTACGGTTGAGAGCTTGTGCGAAAAATACGCTGACCAAGGCATTAGCTACACCATGTGGATTCTGCGCTAACTTAAGCATTTACAAGACCGCACCCAGTTTTTCGGGTGCGGTCTCTCTTTGAGAAGGACAAAGCATGGAAATGGCGACGATGCTGACGATGCTGGGAAAAGGCTTTCTCGTCAGTTTGCAGATATTTTTCTTCACCCTGCTTGGGTCGTTGCCGCTTGGTCTTATGGTCGCGTTTGGGCGTATGAGTAAATTCAAACCCCTTTCCTTACTGGTGCAGCTGTATATTTCCATCATGCGCGGCACCCCCCTTATGCTTCAGCTTATGGTGGTCTACTACGTGCCCTACTTCGGGTTCGGAATATCTATGGGGGATGGGTATCGCTTCACCGCAACCATCATTGCCTTTGTCATCAATTATTCGGCTTATTTTGCCGAAATCTATCGCAGCGGGATTCAATCTATTCCTCGGGGGCAATATGAAGCGTCGGGTGTTTTGGGCTATTCTCGCGTGCAGACCTTTTTCCTGATTGTTTTTCCGCAGGTAATCAAAAGGATTTTACCCCCAGTAACAAATGAAGTCATTACCTTGGTGAAAGACACTTCACTTTCCTTTGTGCTCAGCGTGCCTGAAATGTTTACTACCGCGCGCGCCATTGCTGCTGCACAAAAGGCAATGACTTCCTTTGTGGTTGCTGGGGTGTTTTACTACATCTTTAATCTTGTGGTGGCTTCCGCCATGAATTTCTTTGAGAAGAAAATGAACTACTATCATGAATGAGAAGATACCGACAATGCCCACCGCACAGATGCAGCCAGCATCGCAGCCCACGCAAGCGCAGCGACCCCAGCCGCCCGCGCAACCAACGCTTGCGCAGCAGCCCCAGCAGCCCATGCAAGCGCAGCCCACGCAAGCACAGCAGCCCCAGCCGCTGCTTTGCATCGAACACATCAAAAAGAGTTTCGGCGAGGTGTGCGTTTTGCAAGACATCAGCATGCAGGTGGCAAAAGGGGAAGTGCTCGCGATTATCGGTCCTTCGGGCTCGGGCAAATCGACCTTGTTACGTTGCGCCACTCTTCTAGAAACGTTTGAAAGCGGGAAACTTGCTTTTGAAAACGTGGTCGTTGTCGAAAACAACGAAGAGGGACACGCTGTCTATGCACCAAAAAGTGTACAAAAACAAGCAAAGATGAAGTTCGGGCTGGTTTTCCAAAACTTCAACCTGTTCCCTCATTATTCGGTTATACACAATATCGTTTCCGCGCCGCTGCGTGTACAGAAGCGTTCAAAAGAAGAGGTCTTTGAACAGGCACATGCCCTCATTGCAAAAATGGGACTTGGCGGAAAAGAAACGATGATGCCGTGCGAACTTTCAGGCGGCCAGCAGCAGCGGGTTGCTATTGCCCGCGCCTTGGCGCTCAACCCCGAAATACTTTTTTTCGATGAACCGACCAGCGCACTTGACCCCGAACTGACGCGGGAAGTGCTAACGGTTATTCGCGATTTGGCAGCCGAGCACATGACTATGGTCATTGTCACCCACGAGATGTTTTTCGCGCGCGATGTTGCCGACCGTATTATCTTTATGGAAGAAGGCGTAATTGTCGAAGAGGGCAAAGCAACCGACATCATCAGCAACCCCCAACAGGCGCGCACTAAAGCATTTCTTTCTACCTATGCCACGTAAAAGCGAACAAGTTATGCTGATTTGGTAAAAAGCGGACAGTCAATCGGCGAAAGGATAGAGCACAAGGGTATAATTCTCAAGCAGAATAAGCAGGTTTAACCGAGTGACATATCCGCAGATTAAACGCTTCTTTTGTCCTCTATCTATGCGAAAGGATTCGTTGGTGGAGTTCTTCAAGAAGCTCGTTTTCTCCCCCGCATTTTTCCTCGCACTCCTCTTCGCAACCACTTCAACTCTTACCATAAATTATCTTGCTTTGCCCATGATACAGGGTGCGGCTATTTTTGAGCCCAACACCGCAAATCTTATAGGTATCGGGTTTGGAGCGCTGGCTCTTTTTTCTTTTTTGGGCTTCTTTATTTTTTCGGTAAGGCGAAATCTTTTAACACCAGAACACTTTGAGCGCCTTGCCCAAAAGAGCGGGCCTGCAACCCTTGGTTCTTTGGTGGGGCTTTGTTTGTTGTTTTTGGTCGTTGTCGGTGTTGTTTGTCTTGCCTGCGGGGGTTTTGCTGTTTTAGTCAATCGGGTGGCGTCACCCGCCCTTGGCATCCAAGAGCTTAAAGGAATAGTTGCTCTCGTTGTTCAAGTTATGACTATTCTTGTTGTGCCTTTCTTGTTGCTTGTTTTAGCTAACCTCACGTTTTTCGGCACGGGAACAACAAGCTCTTTTGCGCGAAGTCTTAAGCGCTTTCGCCGAGCTTTGCCCTCACTTGTCTTAGGCTTCATCATCGTTTTGGGGGTCGGCTATCTTTTCTGGATGTTGTTAGGTCTTATCCAAAACGAACCTTTGAGCAATGCAATCTCTTTTACTATCACCTCTTTTGTTGGTGCTCTTCTCATCTGTGGAGCCACAGCCGCCTGTGCAAACGTGTTGCCCTCACACAAAGGCTTAATCACCGGAGAAGAACCCAATAATCGTGCGCCTTTTCTTAGTCCGCGCACCGCACGTACGCTTAATGGTGCCACATCCTTTTTTCTGGCTTTTGTTCTCGCTGCTTCTTTGGTGGGTACTGCCCCTTTAGCCTGGGCAGAAGAGATGCTTGAAAACGCGAGTGAAGCCGACAGTGAAACCGCAGACGAAACCACCCCAGACCCACCTGTTGAGCTCACCAATCCTGCTAGTACTAACCTCGGCATCGAAATTCCCGAACCAAACACCATCGAAGCGTTTTTACCGATTAACTACTATGAACAAGACACACCCTTAGGCATACCGATTGCAACGGATGGGGATTGGGTTACCTATCAAACAGGCGAGAAGAGTTTTTCAACCGTCTTTGGAGGAGTGGCAACAACCTATGTTGATGAGGAGGGCGATTTACAACTCATCGACAACACGCTTGAACCGGTTTCGTCTTCTGAGGGTGCCTATTTTGAAAACGCCGCGAATTCCTTTAGCGTTTTGCTGCCCACAACTATTACAGATGCCCAAGGAATACGTATTGAAAAAGACGAAAAAGGCATTGAGATAATCCCGCAAGAAGGTGACTTTACCCGCGCCATGGCAGCCGGCAGTGCCTTGCGTTTTACCGAAGTATTTCCCGGCATTGATTATCAATACACGCTCGTGGGTTCTGTTATCAAAGAAGATATTGTCTTAAATCGCGAAGTTGACCAAAACCGCTTCACTTCAAAAATCATCCTTGATAAAGGTTTTGAAATCACGTGTGAAAACGGAGCAATTCTTGTTTTTGAAACAGATGAGGAAGAAGGCGAAGAAAACGAAGAGGGTGAAAAGAGCAAGAAAACCAGCACCGCCCAAGAAAGAAAAGACCCCTTCATAAGCATAAGTGCGCCGGTCATGATAGATGCCGCAGGACAAGTCTCTGACGCACTCGAGCTTTCTTTAGAACAAGATGACCAAGGTGTCTATTTCATGGTTTTAATCGCTGACAAAGGATGGCTTTCAGCACCTGAGCGTGCCTACCCGCTGCGCATTGACCCTACCACTACTGTTGACAGCTTTGCTATAAGCCTTATTGGTGTTGAGCAGGGCTCGGGAGATATGTTTATCGGGGACAATGGCTATCCTTACTCTGGATATGATGATGGCATCACCAGTGGAAACTATGCCTTTGGGATCGCACACTGGATGACGCGCACCTATATCTATATTGATTACAACTTCGCCTGGCTTATGAGTGACGCCAAGATAAACTCAGCCACCTTTTCTCTTCACCACTTTACTTCGTGGAGTGGGGGCAACACCTCTTTTGGGCTTTATCAAGTTGATGATGCGTGGGATAAAAACTGGATTACGTGGAATAGCCAGCTTAACTTAGGCCACACCGCCATCGAATTCAAAAACGCCAACCCAAGTCCTGGCTATATCGACTTTGATGTGCGCGAAGTAGTAAACAACTGGGCACAAAACCTCTATCCTCAGCGCGGCTTTGTGGTTAAAGCCCAAACTGAGCGCACTATGCAATGCGAAGTCTTTTCCAACAACAATTCTTCTAACCCGCCGCGCTTGGTTGTCAACTGGGAAATACCTGACCCGGTAGATGAATCTATCCCGCTTGACGACCTCACCATAAATCTGCGCACCATCACCGAAAAAGATATCTCAGGAAAACTCTTGTTTGATGGGGTGTTTGCTGATGGAGTTGTCACCCCGCGCGCAACAATAAACTATTGGCTTGCGCCCGATGATGACGCCGGGCTCACAAGCGCTTCGAGAAGTTATATCTATCCTGACTCAAGTGCGTGGGCTGACACCTTTCCTCGGGGCACTCCTTACAAAGACAAACTTTCTAACTGGCAGTCAAAACTCTTCGGCGGGCTTGATTTGGACAAAGCCTATCGCATGTATGCAACGGCATCCCTTGGGGGCGTGACCAGCAAAGAAGTTGAGTCAGATAAGTTTTTAATCTATCAGGTCAAAGGGACTGTCCGAAATTTTGTGTGTGAAGCTTTAATCTGACATGATGGAGTGAGGGACTTCACTCCAGAAAGGACTGAGATTATGCTTGATGCACAAAAAAACGATATGTCTTTTGAACAATCCATAGTTCCATATTTTACCTCAAGCAATGAGGATGCGTCAGATATGAGTGACTTTGCAAAGCTGCTTGTAGCTGGAGCTAAGGAAAGAGGTCTGGCTTTGACAGGCGAAGGAGGATTGCTTACTGACCTTACTCGTCAAGTACTGCAAACCGCTCTTGAAGTAGAGATGCAAGAACATCTAGGCTATGAAAGGGGGGATAGAACAAAGCCTAGAGTAGAAAACTATCGAAACGGCTATAGCGAAAAAACGCTTAAAACAGATATCGGAGAAGTGCAAATCCAAATACCAAGAGACAGAGAAGGGTCTTTTGAGCCTGCTACTGTCCCAAAACACAAACGTAGGATTGATGGGCTTGATGAGGCTGTACTCAGTCTTTACTCAAAAGGTATGACCACAACAGATATCTGTGATTTCTTGTCAGAGACCTATGGAACTAAGCTTTCAAAAGATACCATCTCAAAGATAACTGATGGTGTAGTAGAAGAGATGTCAGCCTGGCGAACAAGACCACTTGATTCGGTATATCCAGTAATCATCATAGATGCCATTGTTATCAAGGTAAGGGATGGGTCAGTAGCTAATCGCCCTGTATATGTAGTGCTAGGCATTACTACAGAAGGCTTAAGAGACGTACTTGGTCTTTGGGTAGGGCCAACTGGTGGAGAAGGAGCAAAACAGTGGATGGGTATGCTCACTGATTTAAAAAACCGAGGAGTCCAAGATGTCTTGATTGCTTGTTGTGACGGACTTAAAGGCTTGCCTGAAGCGCTTAGTGCTATTTGGCCTGAAGTCACTGTGCAAACCTGTGTGGTGCACCTCATCAGAAACTCTTTGCGCCATGTGAAGCGAAAAGAAATGAAAGAAGCAGCAAGTGACCTAAGGCGCATCTATACTGCTCCAAATGAAGAGGCAGCACTGAGAGCACTTGATGAGGTTGAGGGAATTTGGGCAGAACGCTATCCTGCCATGATTGCCTCATGGAGACGTGCTTGGACAGAGTTTTGTCCATTCCTTTCATTTCCGCCTGAGATAAGAAAGATAATCTACACCACCAATGCCGTTGAATCCCTAAATGCCAGATATCGAAAAGCGGTAAGGAAGCGCGGGCACTTCCCCACAGAGCTTTCTGCTCTAAAAGTACTGTATCTCGCAACAATAAGGAGGGTGAAAAACCAGACAAACCCGATAAGTAAGATTATTGAATGGAACCAGGTGTTCAATACGCTATCATTAGTTTATGGCGAGCGCTTGGAAAGAAGGTAGGAATGTGGCTCACACACAAAAAATCTTACAGTCCCCTTCAGATGAGAGACTACGAGAAGTATACTCAAGTTTTTGAAAGGAACGGAAATAGTGGTGGTGTGCCCGGGTTGGATCATTAGGGAAATAAGGTGTTGTTGTGGAGCAAAAAAAGCTGATACAAAATTTTGCAATTGCAGAGTTTTTATTCTTGGAAACTGAGCAAAGCTTATCAAAACCAATTATCGAGAAGAATAATTGGTTTGCTACAAATATCTATTATCTGGCACCAGAAATCGGGTTTCAGATTCAGCTTGATTGGCACGAGTTCAAAGTTTTTGTTTTAGTAGTGCTTTTGGATGAAGGAAAAATACCAAGTGGATACTACGTGCATCAAGGTAGGAAAATTCGTGTTCACTTGGGCGAGGTTTTAAAAAAGTATTTGAATGTACAGGACAAAAAGCTAGGTGCGAAAAAAGAGAAAAGGAGCAAAAACAAACAACCTGTCGATTCTGAAAAGGCTATCAAACAAGAAATAGTGGAGTGCGCTGATATTTTACGGAAGTATTGTAAAGAGATAATTAATCTTAAGGGGAGGGTTTTTGACGAGTGAAGCCATGAATCAGACTGTGTCATGGGGACATGTGTCAGGGGGACGCATAACTTAACACATTGATGTGTCAAGTTTGAAATAGGACACTTTTTCGGACACCAAGAATCGACCTATTGAGCATTTGCTCGCTCATAATCCACTGGGCTCATATAACCAAGAGCAGAATGAGCCCGTTTGGTATTATAGTAGAGTTCAATGTATTTGAATATCTCCTGTCCTGCTGTCAAACGATCTGTGAACTTTTCTTTCTTGCTAAGCAGTTCTCTCTTTAAGTTCTATAGAAAGACTCCATGACGGCATTGTCGTAAGGGTTGCCTTTGCGGGAATAGGGATGGACGCATTCCTTGCGTGCCAACTCCTGGTTATACCTCCTTGAGGTAAATTGGCTTCCTCGATCGGTATGTATCAAAAGGCCATTGGGCGGTCTTTCCCTGTCGCAGGCCTGCCTGAAGGTACCAATGGTCAGGTTCTCGCTCATCCTGTTTGCCATCGACCAACCAACGACCTTGCGTGAGTGGAGGTCCAGTAGGGTGGAGAGGTAAAGGAAACCCTCCTTCGTGGGGATATAGGTGATGTCTCCCACCCAGACCCTGTTTTTCACGCTGGTCTCGAACTTGCGGTTCAAAAGGTTTCCCCCAACTCAGATACCAGCCCCTTTCTGCGGCATCTCCTTGTGGCTCCTTTGCCCTGGATCCCCATCTCAGACATGATACGGGCGACCCGCTTGTCATTTTGGGGAATACCGATCCGAGTCAGCTCGACAGCAATTCGCCTGGAGCCATATCTGCCGTTGTGCTTTTCGAAGATCTCGGCAATAAAGACCGCCAGAGCCTCACGTTCGATTTGACGGCTGGACTTCTTGCGTTTTAGGTATTCGTAGTATCCTGCCCTGCTTACCCCGATGATTTTGCAGGCCTTCTTGACGGGGAGGTGCCCAAGGTTTTCTTTTAAAAACTTGAACCTTATGCTTTGTTTTGTCTCAAGAAGGCCTGGAATTTTTTCAGTAGGTCGTTTTCCAGCGTCAACTCCTCGACCTGCTTTTTCAGCTTGAGGATCTGGTAGTCCTTGTTTAATGTCGGGCTTCCGCTGCCTGGGAATGCTGCTTCCCCGTTTTTCTCATACTCCATTGCCCAACGTCTAAGCGTATTATCTGGAACCTCCAACTCCTCAGAAATCTGCCTTACTGGCATCTCGCCATCTGATACCAGCTTAGCGGCAGCCAACTTGAACTGCCTGTCATATCTTTTTCCTGGCACTGTAAACCTCCATTTCCTCGGTTCTCAATGTCCAGAAAAGTATACCCACTCCAACTGTAAGATTTTCTGTGTGGGGGTCGTCCGAAATTCTGTGTGTAGTGCATGTAGTAGCCTTTTAGAGTTTTTTATAGAGATGTGATAAGATTAAAGGAGCTTTTACAGAGCATACATGCAGGTTATCTGGTTTTGAAGTTTAAGTATTTGAGTGACTAGTTCCGTTTTTGCACCTTGAAACTTTTCCATATCTATTTCTGCCCTTGGGGTTAGTAAAGGGCTCAGCGCAGGTGCTGCTTTTGGGGTATCTTGGCTGGGAGGTCAGCTAACTACCGCTCAGGCAAAGGCGCTGGAGTTTGTCTGTACCACTTCCAAAAAAATTACTACCACTTGGGAAAAAGCTACCGAGTCTCTAAAACAGGTCGACTGGAAAAAGATGGGCGAAAAAGCCCTCAACGCCGCTCAGTTGGGGCTTGACATTGTTGGTATGATTCCCGGTGTTGGTACCGTTGCCAATGGTGTCAACGCAGCAATTTATCTAGCGCGGGGAGACTATCTCAACGCCGGTCTGTCCGCTGCTTCAATGATTCCTTTTGCCGGAACTGCGATAAAGGGTGCAGCACTTGTTGCCAAGGGAGCAACCCTTATAGGAAAAGGCTTGCCGGTGCTTGCAAAAGGGGCAAGCGCTCTTGGAACAGCTGTTGTGGCTGGCAAGAAGGTTACTACTACGGCCAAGACCGCCACCGCTGCTGGTAGCGCAACGACAAAAACCAGCACTGCAACATCACGAGTTGCCACTAATTCCGAAAAGGTTACCCAGGCAGCAAACAGAGGTATGTGCCTTGTTGCGGGAACAGAAGTTTCTACTCCTAAAGGCGCTGTCCTAATTGAGACTATCAAACAAGGGGATGCGGTCTATGCCTTCGATTTTGTGCTGGATGAAAAGGTTGAGCGGTGTGTTGTAGATACTTTCATTCGTGAGACCACCGAGCTTATCGAGATTGTCACCGAAGCCGATACCATACAAACCACCTACGAACATCCCTTCTGGGTTGAAGATAAAGGTTGGGTATTTGCCTGCGACTTGGTTGCCGGGGATGTCCTGCGTACTGCTGATGGCAGCAAGGCAATCGTAACAGCAGTTTCAGAGGTCACCCTTGATAAACCTGTCGCAGTCTATAACTTCGAAGTTCAAGGAGCACATGCCTACTATGTTGGCACCTCTCAAGTATTGGTGCATAATACTTGTGCAGCTAGTGTGCCATCTAGTTCGACACCGAAAACAACTGCAGAACTTATGCGAGATATTAAGGTTGAAAATGGGGTTTATAGTGCACCCAAAAATACTGTTAATGAGATAGGACGAGCAGAGGCTGCAGGGGTAGATTTTTCACGGCTCAACAAAGAAATTAGGAATTCTAGACCTTCCACCGAAGGTGGGGTGTCGCAAGCTATTAGATATTCGGATGATTCGGGCACGCGCTTTGTAGTTCATGAGGTGACAGATGCGAGCAGCAATATAATACATAGGGATTTTGACGCAGTTAGAATTCAATCTGGGCAAACAATTAATGTATTCAAGCCTCTTAGTTAGCCGAAGGGGAACCAATGAACAAGGAACTTGAATTATGGAGGCTGAAAGAAATCTTGCAAAAATATCTTACTGTTCTGGAGAGGAAACGCACCTTGAAGACAATGAAAGACATTATGCGAAACTATCTAAATAATAAGATTACTCATAATCAAGCAGCTAATCGACTCTTTTATGAGATAGACATTAATTATATCTTTAGTCTTTGCGGTCTTTCGGAGTCCGAATTGAAGGATTTCAAGAATGTGGGGGATAGTAAAAAAGAAGATTTCATAATTAGTGATTGCTATTATGCGATAAAGCAGTTAGCAGAAGAGCCTCGCTTTTCAACGACCGATGTGGAAATTCAGTATTTTTATGAGTGTCTAAATGGTGAGCGTATCTATGATTTGAATGAAAAATATAGAATAATTCAGGAGTTTTACAACGGGTAATATCGTACTTGCTAAGAGATTTGATTCAAAAACGAGCTTGTAAGATTTTACATGTAGTGTAGCCTTTTCTGGTATTTTTGGAACGGATATGTCAGGATTTGAAAAAACAAGATTCTGCCTATGGAACATAGACGCGGGTTATCGAGTTTGAAATTTGAGTAACTGAGTGGTTTCACTCATCGCACCTTGAAATTTCTATATTTATTTCCGATCTTTTTAAGCTTTAGTTTGCTTAGCGCTGAAGCAAATGAAGCACTTTAGCGCCACTGACTTTGAACTCTTTTGCTACGGAATTGCTCAAGCAGCTATTCATTTCTCACTTGTTGGTGCCCCTTAGGTATCCCCGCTTCCTCAAACACACTCAATGAGGTTTGGGTACCAGCACAAGGTATCATTCCTGAAAAGCTCGACAAGCGCAGTGTGAGTGCAGCTGACGAACTAACCCAAAGAGATCTTGACAGCCTCTACAACACCGGGATCACCAACAAAGATGTCGAAGAGATTGCCGAAGTACTTCCAGCAAATACCTCTGCTTCTGTAGGGATGCCAGCTATAACCTCACTCACCCAAGTAAACTACGAACTGAGTTATTACTTAAACACCACTAACGCTACCCATACACAAGTGCTCGAAAGATATGGCGCACAAAACACGCTGCGTGATAGTTATACCTATGGGCTTTCGCGCCTATCTGTCCAAAACACACAAAGTGGGCAAGCGAGTTATGTAAGTGACGGGCGGGGAAGCACTACCGGGCTCTTAGGCCAAGGCGGCAGCGTTTTAGCAAGTTATGCTTATAGTCCTTTCGGAGAAGTTTTGCGCGGGGGCGCACCCGAACTACCTTTCTTTGCCTATAACGGTGAAGAATACAATCCTGCAACCGGACTTCAATACCTGCGTGCCCGCTACTTGGATGTTGCTGATGCGCGCTTTGGAGTAGCTGACACCTTGTTCGGTGACCTTGCTAGTCCCGCCACGCTCAACCACTACCTCTATGCCCAATCAAATCCCCTTACCTGGATAGACCCCTCCGGGCACTTTAGTTTATTCAACACGATAAAAAACGTGGCAAGTGCGGTTGTCAACACCGTTAAAACCGTTGCAAGCACGGTAGTCAACACCGTTAAATCTGCCGCATCGTGGGTAAGTAACACCATCTTTAAGCCTGTTGCCCAAGCAGCAACAAATGCCTATAACACCACTACGCGCCTTGTGCAAAACACCTACAGTGCAGGAAAAGCTTTCTTCAACGCAGCAGGACAAGCCATAGGAGGAGGCCTTTCTTGGCTTGGCAATCAGGTGACCGCGGCACAGGCAAAAGTGTTGGAGTTTGTTTGTGGCAGCGCAGACTTTCTCAAAAACACTTGGGAAAAAGCCATTGATACCTTAAAAGGGGTTGATTGGGTAGGTGCCAATAGCGTCACCCCTATTGTTTTCTCTGAAACAAGCTTAGGGCCAGTCCAAAAAGCAAGCAATCCGACATCTCCTCCCAGTTCGGGTGGTGGAATCTTTGGTGCGGGTCATACAAACGTAGATGAAGTCGTCGCGGAGAATCCGCCAACATCTGCTCCAAATGTTCCTTATTCTGTTACGACTGGAACAAAAGAGACTACGGTGCTTTCCAGCTCCGGGGACTCTACCAAACCGATATCGGTTTTTTTGCGAATTAATAAAATAGACCCAGCGAGGTCGTCTGTGGGGGTGAAGATAAACTCTTCAACTGGCACCATGACTAGCAGTCTTGGCTTAGACAATACAGGTAGGTCTTATTCGAAAAATAATGGGAATAAAACAGAGTCTTGGGGCTATAGTGTAAATCTTGTTGATCGTAGGATTGGCCTCAACACGTCAATTACTACAAAAGAAGGCGAATACACCACGCTAACAGCCTTTACGGATTACAGTATCGACAACGAATTACTTCTATCGTTGTTGGCAATGGGAAGAGGCCGCGCTGCGGTACCAAAAATCGAATCAGGGCCAGTGCCTGTTCCAGCCCCAACACCACGATTGCCAGTTCCCGGATAGAAAAGACACTACTGTGAGGAAAGCTAATTATGATATATAGCATCATAAAAATTATTTTGCTTGTAAGCGGAGCCGTTTTTGTTTTGTATCACTATCGAAAAAGAGCGAAGCAACAAAAAGCATGGATTCAGATTGCCATGGTTCTTGGTGTTGCTTGGGTCTTGTCATCATCTCTGTCGTGGTTAGTTTACGGTTCTGTCGGCGACCATTTCCTAGCTTTTTCAACCCCAGAACGCGCCTTTCATTTTCAATCTAGCAAGAGGATTGATGCTGTTGTTAAGGGTGAAGAATCGGCACTGATTTTAACTGTTGATAGAGCCGCAAGGTCATGGACAATTGTTCCGGGAAGCGGAACAAGCTGGAAGTTGCTCTCTTATTCAAATAATTACTCAATAGTAGGTAAATATATGGATTCACTCCACCTTTCTTTATATCTGCTTAATCTGGAAGGAACAGACGACTATTTTATACTGTTTGCTCAAAATCTTTCTCAAGGAGAGAGTCCAGTTTTAGAAGTTATGGATAGCGAAGGATCACAATTTGGTTACATTGCAAGAGAACACCAGGTAATTAGCTATACCTACTTGAGGGGTTTACCATCTGACTATCAGATTCTTTTCGATGGAGAGGTCTTTCCTGTTGAATGGCAGGAATTAACATATCCTCCGACAATAGAGCACGACACCAAGAAAGAAACGAGTAAAACTATGAACCAGACTAAGGAAACACAATGAAGCTAACAGCGAGTATGCTTGCTTGTGTACTCCTCGTTTTGGGGATTGCGCTGGTGTTCGTGGGCGTAAGACTTTCTGCAAAAGGAAAGCACACCCACAAAGCCCCTCGGGCTGTTACGGTTATTGGTGGAGTGTTGTGCACCGTCGCTCTTCTAGGTTTTCCGTATCTGGCTGCCACCAATCAGCTGTCTTTGCCCCTCTCAAACCTTGGCACTAACTGGTCGCATAGTGGACATGCTGAAAACATCAAAAATGAAAATGGAGACATCTATACCGGGGATTTTGAAAACAGCCTCTATCACGGGCAGGGTATTTTGTACTATGTTGATGGTTCTGTCTATGAAGGGCAGTTTGAAACAGGTTTGCGCCACGGGCAAGGCGAATATGTAGATGCAAGTGGTTGGTCTTATACCGGCCAGTGGGTAAACGACGCTCTAGACGGACAAGGGCTTTATACCTTTGGTGATGAATCAAGCTATGAAGGTGAGTTTTCTCACAACCTACGAGAAGGGCAAGGCTTGCGCATTTTCTCTAACAAAGACACCTATGAAGGTACGTGGGAAAACGATGAACCTAATGGTGAGGGTATACTGAGCCTTGTGGACGGTACAACGATATCAGGAACGTGGAAAAAAGGAATCTGTAACGGTGTGGCAATCAAAACTTTTCCGGATGGCTCTACCTATCAAGGAGCGTGGAGCGCGGGCAAACCCAACGGACAGGGAAGTTATTTGTCATCTGCTGGGTGGAAATACAGCGGAGACTTTGTTGATGGGGTGCGCGAAGGGCAAGGGCTTTTCACTTACACAGACGGCTCAACTTATAAAGGTGGGTTTGTAAACGAACTTGAAGAGGGAAGTGGCACCTATACCGATATCACGGGCTGGACTTATACGGGGGATTGGAAAGCAGGCATCAAGCAAGGACAAGGAACCCTTGCTCATGCGGATGGTTCTACCTATACCGGTCAATTTGTACGAGACAAAGAAAACGGTTTCGGGAACATGTCAAGTAGTGCAGGGTGGGTCTATGAAGGAGACTTCGTTGATGGCAGACGAGTCGGACAAGGTAGCCTCACCTATTCAAACGGCTCTTCCTATACCGGCTCATTTGTTGATGATAGTGAAAATGGCTTTGGGACCTACCGTGATGCTCAAGGCTGGGCTTATGCGGGTGCGTGGTCGGGTGGTAAGCGCAGCGGACAAGGGAATCTGGCTTATGTGGATGGGTCAGTCTATGACGGTAGCTGGATCAATGACATCAAACACAAAGCGGGGCGAAAGCGAATTAAACCCCTATCAGCAACCGCAGCAAGTTCAACTTCAAACCTCACAACCACAGGAATTCCAGTCTCAGTTCCAGCAACCGCAGCAATCGCAGCAACCGCAGCAATTCCAGCCCCAGTTCCAACCTCAGTTCCAGCAAGCAGCGCCTTTGAAGAAGAAAGTTCAACTGTCATCAGTAATCTTGGGGATTCTTGCCATTACAACATCGTGGCTTGTGGGGCTCCCGAGTATCCTCTTGGGCCCTCTTGGTATGGTGCTCGCGCGGTCTAAGAAAGCACGGGCAAAATACGACACGACGCCTGGGTTCATCTTAAGTCTCATTGGCTTGCTTGTGGGGATTGTGGCGTTTATCGTTATCATGTTTGTCGCAAACCTTGAGTAACGTCTCGGTTGCAATGTGCCCCTTTGAGTAACGCCTCGGTTGCAGCTTGTCTTGCGACGAAATAAAACAATTACTATAAGAACACCGAAATCAGCGGATTGTGGCTGGCGAGAAAATGTTGAACCGAAGAAGTTCAACGCGTCTTAAGGGGCTCTTATGGAAACACCAAGCATTTTTGATCGGGGCATTGAAAAGGTTAAAACGGTAGTCTCAGAAGCATCAATCGAACAAAGAAATTTCATCAAGGTAATCGTGCGCGGTTGCTATGATGCCTGGCAACAAGGCTGGCATGAAAGTAATGGCGGAAACCTGTCGTATCGCATGACTCCTGAAGAAGTTAGTGCGTGTCGTTCTTATTTCAGCGAACCTGTAGGCGAATGGGTGCCGTTAGGCGTTCGTGCCGCGGGACTTCAGGGCGAATGTTTTGTGGTGACGACAAAAGGAATGCATTTCCGCAACATCATGCTTGACCCTGCTACGTGCTTGGGTATTGTCGAAGTGAATCCAACGGGGGATGCGTATCGCAACGTATGGGGCTTCAAGGGCAAAGAACAGCCAACGAGCGAATTTGCCTGCCACTTCATCAATCATGCCGTCAAGAAAGCGGTTACGCAGGGCGAATGTCGGGTTTTATACCATGCGCATCCTGCAAGTGTTCTCGCCTTATGCTCCGTGCTGAAAAACGATCCAAAGGCTATCAGTCACACCTTGTGGCAAAGCCTGACCGAAAGCATCATGATGGTGCCCGAAGGCGTAGGAGTTGTGCCGTGGACCGCTCCAGGTTCAACCGAACTTGCGGAAGCAACCAGCGCGCTTATGGAAAATTTCTCCTTGGTTATCTGGCCTCATCACGGGGTATTTTGCGCAGCGTCCAATCTTGATGGTGCTCTCGGAATCGTGCATGCCGCAGAAAAAGCTGCAAGCATCTATTTGCAGGCATGTGCCGCAAACGGTGGCACGAAAGGCTTAACTGTGGCCACCGACGAAAACCTTCGTGCGGCAGCGCAGGCTTTTGGCGTTACGCTTAATGAAGAATATCTCGGCTAAATTGCGTATATTGCAAACAGGCAAGCACCTAAAAAGCTAAGATTGCAGATCAATCCACAAGCTTCACAAGCCCGCAACGACAAGAACATCGCAGGGACAATGTGCTCATTACAGCAACGCGATAAGCGCCGCAACATCTTCTTCGCGCGTTGCCCAGCTGGTTACAAAGCGAACCACTGAGTGGTTCTCATCAAGGGGCTCCCAAAGCTCAAACGAAGCGCTTTTGGCTAGCCTTTCCCTGGTGGCGTTTTCGAGCACGGGGAACTGCTGGTTTGTGGGCGAATCAAGATACAGGGAATAACCCGCCGCCAAGAATCCCGCCTTCAACTTTTCTGCCATTGCCAGCGCATGACGCGCTCCTTCAAAGTACAGCCCATCGCTGAACAGAGTATCGAACTGAATTCCCAGCATGCGCCCTTTCGCCAACACCGCACCATGTTGCTTCATGAGCGTGAAGAAATGCTGGTGAAGGCGGGGGTTGGTCAAAACAAGCGCTTCTCCAAACAGTGCCCCTACCTTGGTTCCGCCGATGTAGAACGCATCACACAAACGGGCGATATCTTCAAGTGTCACATCGCTTGTGGGCGCAGCTAGGCCATAGCCGAGGCGAGCGCCATCCAGGTAGAGAGCCAATTCATGTTCGTGGCAAAGCTTGCTCAAGGCTTCGAGTTCCGCCTTGGAATACAGAGTTCCGTATTCAGTGGGGTGGGAAATATATATCATGCCAGGTTGTACCATGTGGTCGTTCGTAAAATCGGCATGAAAAGTCTCAAGATATGAACGCAGCGCATCAAAGGTAAGTTTCCCCTGTTCGTGAGGAATTTCAAGCACCTTGTGTCCGAAGGCTTCAACGGTTCCCGCTTCGTGGGTGTTGATGTGTCCCGCGTTACTTGAGATGACGCCTTCCCAGGGTTTAAGAATTGCATCAATCACGGTGGCGTTAGTTTGCGTGCCGCCAACTAAGAAAAAAACTTCCGCATCGGGGGCATTGCAGGCGCGCTTAATCTTTTCCCGTGCACTTGCGCAATGGTCATCAGTGCCGTATCCGTAGGTTTGTTCAAGATTTGTTTCTGCCAGCCGCTCAAGAATTTTCGGATGAGCGCCTTCCATATAATCGCTATCGAAGTAAAGCATTGCGAGCATTCCTCTCGTCGCGTCGTATACATAGCTTGCGTGAAGGGCAGGGCGCTGTCAATGCTTGTTCTGCGCGAAAAAAGCGCTATCATGTACCTGTGGTGATGCGCGAGAAATTTTTGTGGGTAGGACTTGGGTCGAGAAAGGGTCGTCATGGACAAAAAAGTGTATGAACTCCTCAATGAACAAATTAAGAAAGAACTGTATTCTGCGTATCTGTATATGGATTTTGCGAACTACTATGCTGATGAAGGCTTAAGCGGTTTTGCAAATTGGTTCATGGTTCAGGCTCAAGAAGAGCGCGACCATGCCCTTATTTTCCGCAATTACCTCATTGCCAATAGCTGCAAAGTTGAGTTGCAGGTAATTGACAAGCCCGACAAGGAACTTACCGATTTTGCCGCGCCACTTGCGTATAGCTTGGAACATGAGCAAGGAGTAACCGCGTCTATCAACAACATTTATGCGGCGGCTTCGGACGTGCGCGATTTTCGTACCATGGGCTTTTTAGACTGGTTCGTAAAAGAACAGTGCGAAGAAGAAGAAGTCGCTACTGACATGATTACGCGGATGAAGCTGTTTGGCTCAGATGCCAAAGGGCTCTACGAACTTGACCGCGAATTTGGGGGACGCACGTATGTGATGCCCTCGCCCCTTGCCCAAGGCGCGTAATCGTTTCACGTGTGTCGGACGCGTGTGTCGCGTGTGTCGGGGGGACGTATAACTTGACACACGCATCTCAATGACTAGACTGCCGCGCCGCTGCGCGGAAGCGCAACGACGAAATGGCTTGTGTCAAGTTATACGTCCCCCCGACACACGGATAAATCCGCGCAATAACGCGCTATTTCCGTTTTTTGTTGCCTGACTTATTGGCACCCGTCAGGGCGTTTACGACACTTACAACAATACTGATAATAATCCCTGCCAAAAGGGCACTTCCGAAATTATCGATGGTAAAGCCCATCCCAAAGAAGGTGTTTGCAATCCAAGCGCTCAGGTAGAGCAAGCAGGCATTAAGCACCAAAAGAAAAAGCCCGAGAGTCAAAACGGTAATCGGAAAGCTGACCAGTTTCAAAATCGGCTTGATTATCATGTTGACGAGCGCCAAAATTAGGGCGAAACCAGCGATTGCTCCCCAATTTTCAAGCCCGCCAAGAATTTGTATTCCTGGGACAACCACTATGGCAACCACCACCGCAACCACGGCTGCTACCCAACGAAGAAAAACTTTCATAACACTCCTTTGCCCTCTGCGCCCATTTTTTTCCACAACCCTTTATGGCGAAAGTATACCTGAGAGACAAGCTAGATAGGCGTTGTTATGGCGGGTTGCTAACAAACTGTCATATACCCTTAATTCCCTAATCACCAAGATATTCCTGATGTGGCGGTGCTTATGCTAGAATCGGTTGTACCAATTTTGGAAATTGCTCGACTAATTTATGCAACAACCCACAACCTCAAGGACATCCTGAAACATGGAAAACGCAAAAGACAACAATACGATAAACGATAGCGAACTATTGAGTCGCGTCACCCAAACGATGCGCGAAAGAGGGCTGGCAAACGCTGAATCTCCCGTGCTGCTCATGGTGTCAGGTGGCTCGGATTCCACCGCTCTTGCCTATGTCGCAACCGAGCTTCAAAAACAAGGCGCAATCGGTCCGCTTGCCATGCTTCACGTGAATCATCAGTTGCGCGGTAAAGAATCCGATGCCGACCAAATTTTTGTGCAGAATCTCTCTGAAATTCTCGATATACCCCTGTTCATTTGCGAAATCGACGTGCCTGCTGAAGTGGCGCGAACGGGAGACAATGAAGAAGCGGTTGCACGAAGGGAACGTTATCTTGCCGCCAACGAGGCGCTTGAAAGCCTTTGCCGCAACGAAGCGGCGCCGCTTTCTGAGGGGCGTATCTTTACGGCACACACTCAAGACGATCGGGTCGAAAACTTCTATATGCGTTCTATCGTAGGCACAGGACCAGGCGGTTTTCGTGCGATGCTTTACGAAAATGGGCCCGTGGTGCGTCCTTTGCTTGATACTGCTCGCGATGAATTGCGCGCCTATATCGTGAACTACGAAAAATCAGGCAAGCAGGTTGCTTGTGATGCACAAGGTAACCTTTGGCGTGAGGATGCGACGAACGCACACACGGACAAATTCCGCGCTTTCGTTCGCCATGAAATAGTGCCGCGCGCAAAACAGAGAAACCCGCAATTGCTCGACACGCTTTGCCGCGTGATGAACCTCATCGGAGACGAGGACGACATGCTCGATCAACAAACGGTGGCACTTGAGGGTAAGCATGTTTTGTGGTGTGAAACGCTTGAAGGATTTTCTCCCGATTATCAGGCGGGTTGTACGCTTGATGCGGCATTTGCTGAAGTTTCGCTTCCTTTGAAGCGTCGTGTGGTTGTGAGCGTGCTTCAAAAAATGCTCGGATCTGATGCCCGCGTGGAAACGCTTTCGGTCGAAGCGGTGCTTGCGAGTTTTCAAGGAACAGACTTGATAAGTGGCTATACTGCCAATATTCAAGGTGACCTCGCTGTCAGTGCAAATAAGCGCGGCGTACTCATTGAGCCTATGAGCAGCTATCGGGCACGTCGCAAGAAAAACTAGCGAAAACGCAGAAAAGTTACGCCGCAAGCAAAGCAAAGCAAAACCAAAACATTCGGAGGATAGGTGGAACAGATAGACATCATTTTGGCGAGTGCCAGCCCGCGCCGCAAGCAACTTCTCGAAGATGCGGGGGTGCGTTTTAGGGTGCAGGTTTCTCCTGTTGACGAAACACTCGAAACTGATGCGGCAAGCAACCCCGAAGAAGCTGCCAAAAGTCTTGCCGAAAAAAAGGCGGGAGCAACTGTTCAAGAAGTGCTGATGCAAAACCCTCGAGGCGTAACCGTTGTCATGGGGGCAGACACCATGGTTGTTTTCGAAGGTGAAATATTCGGCAAGCCCCGCAGCCTTTCGGATGGCACGAGGATGTTGCGTAAGCTATCGGGCAATACTCATCAGGTCATTACCGCAGTTTCGGTGTGGATAATCTCTGTCTCGGAAGATGAAAAGGTTTCGATTGGGCGCAAGACTTTCGCCGAAACGAGTCTTGTGACCTTCAAATTGCTCAGCGATGAAGAAATAGCCGACTATCTGCGCAGAGGGGAATCTTTCGATAAAGCGGGAGCCTATGCTGCCCAAGGAGAAGGGGCGAAAATCATCGCAAAAATCGAAGGCGACCTTGATACGGTCATCGGACTTCCCGTCGCGAAACTCTTACAAGAATTCCCCGATTTGCTCAACACTTAGGCAAACTCACTTCAAAAATGTGAAAATCGCGGGGAAAAGGCGCACAGTGTTACCGTATTGTGGAGTAATGGCGCACACCTAATGTTACACTTATTGTTTGTGGTTACAGATAATCGTTGAAAAGGGATAACGTGCATAAGGACATTCAAGACATACTCTTTACCGAAGAGGAAATAGCACAGCGCATCGAAGAGATTGGTGCAGACATTACCAAGGAATACGCCGAAGTAATCGCCAAGGGCGAAAGCGTTTTGCTCATATCAGTTTTGCGGGGCGCCGCAATTTTTATGGCTGACCTGGCTCGCACGATTGACCTTCCCGTTGAAATGGACTATATGGCAATTTCTTCTTACGGCAATGGAACGAAAAGTTCAGGGGTCGTACGCATCTTGAAAGACCTTACTTCAGATATAAAAGGGCAGCACATCATCGTTGTTGAGGACATTCTCGACAGTGGCCTTACCTTGAAGTATCTCTTGAAGAACCTTGCATCTCGTGAACCTGCTTCGATTGAAGTAGTGACGCTTCTGCGCAAGAAAACCCTGCAGCAGGCAAAAATAAACTGTAAATATATCGGATTCGAATGCCCCGACCAATTCATCGTTGGCTACGGACTTGATTATGCAGAGCGCTATCGCAACCTGCCCTACATTGGAATTCTGAAATCCGAGGTCTATCACTAGGCTTTGTGCCTCGTGAACAGGCATCGGGTAATTTAGCAAGAAAGACTAAACACTTATGGCTCAACAGAAAAATCCGCAACCGTTTCAAAGGTCGTCTATCGTTCCTGCTCTCATGATTTTGGTTATTGCCTTTTTCGTGGGCAGCCAGTTTCTCAACATGGCACGGGAGGCGACACCCACCGACACCCTTCTTACCTCGGAATTTGTGCGTGCCGTGGAACAGGGTCGTGTTTCAAACGTTACCTTCGAAACAGGCTCAGCAGCGGTTTCGGGAAAGTATCTTCCTGAACTGACTTCAGGGTCACAAATTGCTGATACGTTCAACGAGTCCTTCGGTGCCCTGAATTCTCAGATAGGAGTTTTGCGCAACGCCGACACGGGAAGAGCGCTGCCAGGCGTGGGCCTCACCAGCATAGAGACGGCGATTCTTGGAACCGAGCGCAACTATGTTTCAACCTATATCGGATACGATTCGCTTGACCGTCTGATGGCGGCACATCCTGAAATTCCCTATGAAATTAGCCTGCCGTCTCCTTTCTTGGAGGCGCTGGGGTCGTTTTTGCCCTTCCTTTTGCTGGCGGCATTCCTCATATTTATCTTCTTGCAAATGCAAAAGGCAAACAATTCGCAGATGTCGTTTGGGAAGGCGAAAGCGAAGAAAAGCATTGAAGAGCGTCCCAACGTAAAATTTGCCGATGTCGCTGGCGTTGATGAAGCGGTCGAAGAAATGACCGAAATCAAGGATTTCTTGGCAAATCCTGCAAAATATCAAAGCATCGGGGCAAAAATTCCGCGCGGCTGCTTGTTGGTGGGACCTCCTGGTACGGGTAAAACCTTACTTGCGCGTGCTGTTGCAGGGGAAGCGGGTGTTCCGTTTTTTAGCATATCGGGTTCTGACTTTGTGGAAATGTTTGTCGGTGTCGGTGCTTCACGCGTGCGTGACCTGTTTCAACAAGCAAAAGATGCCGCGCCCGCCATCATCTTCATTGACGAAATTGATGCCGTAGGACGGCAACGTGGTGCTGGTCTTGGCGGCGGGCACGATGAACGCGAGCAAACCTTGAATCAGTTGTTGGTGGAAATGGACGGCTTCGACCAAAACGATTCCGTGGTCTTGGTTGCCGCTACCAACCGCGCCGATATTCTCGACCCTGCCTTGTTGCGTCCTGGGCGCTTCGACCGCCAAATCGTTGTCGATGTGCCCGACGTAAAAGGGCGCGAAAAGATACTCAAGGTTCATTCGGAAAACAAACCGCTCGGAAGTGATGTTGATCTCGCAAAGATTGCCAAGCTTACCCCTGGGTTCACAGGCGCCGATTTGTCAAACCTCATGAACGAAAGTGCCCTGCTCACTGCGCGCCGCGGCAAGAAACTGATTACACAGACCGAAGTCACGGAAAGTATGGAACGCGTGATTGCAGGTCCTGAGCGCAAGGGTCGTGTGCTTGACGAAAAAACGAAGAAAACCATTGCTTACCACGAAAGCGGTCATGCCCTGGTGGGACACAAACTCGCCCATTCCGACCCTGTTCACAAGATTTCGATTATTTCGCGCGGGCGTGCTTTGGGCTATACGCTTTCTATTCCGCAAGAGGATAAAGTACTCAATTCGCTTTCAGAAATGCTTGATGAATTGGCAGTATTCATGGGTGGGCGCGTCGCGGAAGAAATTTTTTGCGACGACATCACCACGGGCGCATCAAACGATTTGGAGCGCGCAACAAAGATGGCGCGCGCCATTGTCACTCAGTTTGGCATGAGCAAAGAACTGGGAACGCAGGTTTTCGGACAGCCAAATCACGAAGTTTTTCTGGGGCGTGACTATGGCAATACGCAGGATTATTCGGAAGAAACCGCAAAGCGCATTGACGTTGAAGTCGCTCGCATCATGAAAGAAGCACACGGTCGTGCCTACAAGATACTGGATGAACATAAAGACCAAATCGAACTTATGACCAGCGTACTTCTTGAACGCGAAACCGTTGATGGCGAAGCTTGCGATGCCTTGCTCAATAACACCTGGACTGATTATCTTGCGCACGAAGAAGAAATCATTGCCAAAAAAGAAGCCGAAGAAGCAGCGGCACGCGCAAAAGATGCTGAGCGCTTGGCGGCTCTCGAAGCCGAACAAAAGACTGTTGAGCAACAGATGCAGCCGCCCGTTTTAGGACAGCAAACAGCACAGCAGTCGTGGCAGCCGCCGCAACAATGGGCACCTCCGCCACCGATTCCTCCTCAGTCGGGAACACAAACGCAGCAGCCTTCGCAGCCAAATGTTTCGAATAATGCTGACAGCAAGGATTTCTTCAGCGAACTTGAAAGCAAGTTCCAAGAAGGTCTGCAAGCGCCCGAGCAGCCTACCGAAAAAGATGCGCCCGATGACACAAACGCGCAAGGGCGTGAATAATGAAGTGGCACTGCGCTTCATACGAATTTGATACAAGAATGCCCATAATCATGGGCATTCTCAATATTACGCCCGATTCTTTTTCGGATGGAGGACGCTACCAAGACGAAGCGACCGCGCTTGCCTGTGCACGGAACATGGTGAATCAAGGAGCGCAGATAATTGACGTGGGGGGAGAGTCCACCCGTCCTGGTTCACGGACGGTTTCTGTCGAAGAAGAGCTTGGTCGCATCATCGACGTTGTGAAAGAGCTTGCCCGCGAAGGCATCTGCGTCAGTGTTGATACGCGCCATGTTTCGGTAGCGGCGGCGTGTATTGAAGCGGGCGCATCCATCATCAATGACATTTCAGGTTTTCGCGACCCCGCCATGATTGAGCTTGCCGCGCAAAGCAGCGCAGGGGTGGTGTGCGTGCACATGCAAGGCGAACCGCAAACGATGCAGGAAAACCCTCACTACGATGACGTGGTTGCTGAAGTGCGCACCTATCTGCTTGACCGTGCAATTCAGCTTGAAAATTGTGGTGTTGCACATGAACGCATCTGTATCGATCCAGGACCGGGCTTTGGAAAAACAAATCAGCACACCCTTGAACTTGTTCGCAATTTTCACGAATTTGCTCGCCTAGGTTATCCCGTCATGGCAGCCCTTTCCCGAAAAAGTTATATCGGAGAAGTGTATCACCTTGAAGCACCGCAAGAGCGCGACGAAGCCTCTGCGACCGAAACGGTGATGGCGTGTGAATTGGGAGCAAGCATTTTGCGCGTTCACAATGTTGCCTGTCAGGTTGCGGCGCTCAAAGACTTGCGCCCCTATGCTTTGCTGGGGCTTGGCAGCAATCTTGCGCTTGAAGCGCCGAAAAGCGAAGAAACTCTTTCAAACGAAGAACAAGAAGCCAAAAAGCAAGCTGCAAAAATCGCCCAAATCAACCAAGCGATAAGTTTTCTTTGTACCTTGCCCGATTCTCAGGTGGTTGATGTTTCGAGTCTCTATGAAAGTGAGCCTGCCTATCTTGTTGACCAAGATTCTTTCATCAACGCCGTGGTTTTGATACGTACAGGACTTCCTCCTAAAGAATTGCTGAAATATCTTCACGCTATCGAGAACAGTCTGGGTCGGGTGCGTGAGGTAGAAAATGGTCCGAGAACGTGTGATATCGACATTCTCGATTATCAAAAGTACGTGTGCAACACTGAAGTGCTTACCTTGCCACATCCGCGGATTTTGGAGAGGGATTTTGTCGTAGCGCCGCTGCTTGAAATTCGCCCCAAGCACATTCTTGCAAACGATGAGGCGGTCACTGATGCAGCTGCTGTTTTGGGGAAGGCGCGGCGTATTTAGATGGCGAACTTTTCAAAACAGCGCACTTCTACTGAAACCCTTGCTGGGGGTGAACGTCGGGTGTTCGCGCACTCCGCTTCTGCCGAAGCCCTTGCGGTAGGCGCGGCCGCGGGCGCGTATCCTCGCGTGCGCGTTATTGAAGAGCATCTTTCCCCTCAAGCTGCCGCTTTTCTCGATATAGATTATTTTGCCGCGCTGCCCTCAACCAACGCAGCAATCAAAGAAGCGATGCGCGAGGGCGGTTCCGAAGGGAAAACCGTTATTGCCGCCGTTCAAACCCAAGGCTACGGGCGGCAAGGGCGTCTTTGGTCGTCGTTGTTGGGCGGTATCTACCTGTCGCTGCTGCTGCGCCCTCAAGACGCAGGAAAACCTCTGCAAGAAATTCCTGCTCTAAGCCTTGTTCTTTCGCTGGCGGTTCGCAGCGCGTTGATGAAACTGGGGTGCAAGGTTCCCGTTTCCCTGAAATGGCCCAACGACGTTGTTAGCGCGCAAGGCAAGCTGTGCGGTATATCGCTTGAAGCGCAAGACGGAGCGCTTTGTGTGGGCGTTGGTCTCAATCTTTTTCGTCCGTGCGAGCCCCAAACCCTTGAAGGGAAGAACATTCCTGCGTATGTTGGAGAGCTCATACCAAGGGAAAAGTTGGCGAAAACACTATCCTTTGAAGCGGCACCCAAAAGGTCATCTAAAACGCCCTTTGAAGCGTCATCCAAAACATCTTCTGAAGCGTTTACTGAAGTATCGCCTGAGGGCTTAAGTGTTAGCCAAGTGGCTTTTCTCGAAGAAGCAACGGCAATTTTGCTTTCTGAAATTGTCTGCTTGTATGATACGTGGCTTGAGAAAGGCTTTTCTGTTTTCAGGCAAGAATACCAAAAACACGCTACCTTGCAAGGGCAATTCGTTAAACTGGTTTCTCAGGCAAACGGGACACTTCACGAAGGAGTGGTCGGCGGCAT
Organism: Eggerthellaceae bacterium; assembly: GCA_009782615.1. Taxonomy (GTDB): domain Bacteria; phylum Actinomycetota; class Coriobacteriia; order Coriobacteriales; family Eggerthellaceae; genus WRIS01. The sequence continues at coordinate 32,297 of WRIS01000009.1, forward strand.
CGACGAAAGAGGCTGTCTTGTCCTAACCGACGCGCAGGGAAACACGACTTTTATACATTCAGGAGAGGTTCATCTGGTATAGCATATAAGCGCATAAACGAAAGGCTTCGAACAGCACATGGCATCTCCAACAGCAAACAAGCTCCCTTTGAGAATCGGTGAAGACAGCACTGGCGCTCCTGTTGGTCATGACCCCAAAAACCCCAAGCGCGACGAAAAACTTACGCGGATGGGCACGGCGTCCATTCCAAGGCTCATTACGGAATTTGCGATTCCCTCAATTGCAGGGATGTTGGTTAACGGTGCTTACAACATTATTGCTTCCATCTTCTTAGGGCAGGCAATGGGCGAAATCGGGCTTTCTGCCATGACAGTCGCAAACCCCATCATGATAGTGTTCATCGCGATTGCCATGTTGGTGGGAGTTGGCGGCAACGCGCTGGCGGCTTTGCGCCTGGGAGAAGGAAAGCGTGTTGATGCAGAAATCAGCCTTGGCAACACCGTGACCTTGAGCGTTTTTGCTTCAATAGCCATCATCGTGTGTGCCACTATGCCGTTTATCTTGGATAATCTGCTCACTCTTTCAAGCGCAACCGACGAGGTGCGCCCCTATGCCGCTTCTTTCATCCGTATTATTTCCTTTGGTTTTATCCTGCAGTGCATCGGCCTGGGCGTCAACAACTTCATTCGTACTGCAGGTGCGCCGAACCGTGCTTTGGTAACCATGGTTTTAGGTGCTCTGACCTGCATAATTTGCAGCTATCTGTTTGTGATTCAATTTAATTGGGGAGTTTCGGGAAGTGCCTGGGCGATTGTGTGCGGGCAGGCGGTGTCGTGTGCGGCGGTACTTTGGTATTTCATCTTCACGAAAAACGTGCCCTTGCGTTTGCATCTAAGATACATGAGACCTCAAGCAAAAATCATGAAGATGATTCTTTCTTTAGGCTTAGCCAGCTTTTTTGTCCAGGCGGGCCTGGCAGTTGTCAGCTTCGTCTTGAATTACTTTTTGGTGGTTTATGGTGCGCAAAGCCCGCTTGGGGCTGATGAAGCGCTTGCTTCTTTCGGGGTGGTGCAGCGCATAGCCATGTTTTGCCTGCTTCCTGTGCTTGGAGTTGCGGTTGCGATTCAGCCGCTTATCGGGTTTAACTACGGAGCTAGGTTGATAGAACGCGTGCGCAAGACCTTCTGGTATGGGGTTGCGGGTTCGATAGTCCTTGGAATTTTCATGTGGGGACTTGTTCATCTGTTCCCCTCTATGATTGTGGGAGCCTTTGGTATTGAGCACGAAGAAGTGGCGAACTTCACGGTGTTTGCCCTGAAAGTGCAGCTGTTTTTGATGCCGCTGATTGGCTTTCAGGTTATCGGCTCGAACTATTTTCAGGCAACGGGGCAACCCTTGAAATCAATTCTACTTACCCTGACGCGCCAGATTATTTTCCTCGTGCCGCTTTTGATGATTTTGCCTGAAGTGTTGCCGCGGGTTCTTCCGCAGTTCAATAGTTTAGAAGCGCTGTGTTTTGGGGCTCCCATAGCCGACTTTCTTTCGATATTTACCACGGGCGTTTTTGTGTTGCTTGAAATGAAACGGCTGGGGAAACTTGAACGCGGGGAAGTGAAGGCGAAGTATCTTTCCGCCGATGCGGGGTAATGATAGGGGAGCAAAAGCGTACAAATGTTTCACGTGAAACATTGCCGCCTTTGCGAAGAACGAGCGTGGCGAACGAAAAGGATAAAACCACAGGTCAAGATCGCAATGCCGAGGAGCTGTGCTGATGAACGAAAAGCAGGGGAAAGGGAATAAAACGACTATGACTCAAACGAAATCACGCTTATCTTCACGCACACAAACTGCCGTATTTTGCGGTTTGACGATTGCGCTTATCACGGTTTCTGCCTGGATATCTATTCCTATTTGGGTGATTCCCGTTACCTTGCAAACTTTCGTTTTGATTTTCGCGCTACTCTTCTTAACGCCGCGCCAATACCTTTTGTCGTATGTGACCTATTTGTTTTTGGGCGCTATCGGGTTGCCCGTTTTTTCTTCGATGCGCGGCGGCTTAGGCGTAATCGCTGGACCAACGGGCGGTTTTCTGTGGGGCTTTTTGCTCGGTGCTTTTTGCGTCTTTTTGTTTTTGTGGGCGTTCAGAACAAGGCAAAAGAACGTCGCACCATCATCTGAGCAGGGATTTATTGACACGCAGCCGATTAAGCACTTGAGCGGGAAACGCGGTTTTGGTATTGCTTTGACGGCAGCCCTTATTTTTTTGGCAGTTATGTATCTCTGTGGCTGGCTTCAGCTTATCTTCATCACGGGCATGAGCCCTCAAGCTGCTTTTGCTACGGGAGTTGCGCCGTTTGCCCTTATCGACGTCATCAAGGCGTTTCTTGCAATCTTTACGGCCCGTGCAGTTGCGCGCGCCGTGGTCGTTCGTTCGCCTCAATAAAGGGAAAGGGATTCGCTCAAGGGATTCGCTTCTGCTGTTTACTTCCGTTCTTTGCTCAAGGGCTCGGCTCAAGGGATTCGCTCAAGGGATTCGCTTAAGGGATTCACTTAGGGGATTTGCTCACGTTCGAAGGGCGGGAAGAGCAACGATAAAACACGCGCCCCCTTCAGGCAAATTAAACGCCTCAACCGTGCCGTCGTGGGCTTCAACAATAGATTTCACAATGGGCAAACCCAGCCCCGCACCACCCGTATTGCGGCTACGCGAAGCATCGGTGCGATAGAAGCGATCAAACAAAAGCCGCGGGTCGGTGTCGCCAAAACCTTCGCCATCATCTTTCACCGTGATGATGGATTTTCCCTTCATGCCGAACAGTTCAATCGTGATGTGTCCGTCGGGGGGCGTGAAACGGCTTGCGTTATCAACGAGGTTCGAAATAACCTGTTTCAAGCGGTCGGCGCTCCCTAAAACATCAGGCGCTGCACCAACAATCTGGGCATTTGCCTTGCGCTCATGAAGGGTGGGCGCAAGGATGTCGAGAACTTCGCGTGCTAGGTCATGAAGGTTGATGCGCTCTAATCGAGTGGGAAGCACGTCGTTTTCGATTTGCTGCAAAGTCAACAGGTCGTTGGTGAGCCTGCCTAAGCGTTCACTTTCGTTGATGATAATGGTGCAAAACTTATCATGGAGCTCAGGCGGCAAATCAGGGTCAAGGAGCATTTCAGCATTGCCGTGAATAGCCGTAAGCGGGGTGCGCAATTCATGGGCGACATCGCTTACAAAAGCGGTTCGCCGATTTTCCTTGACAACCCAATTCGTTTGCTGGACTTTCGCCACTTCAGCAAGTTCCTCAAAATTTTTCGCAAGCTGGTCTGCTTCATGAAGCTGACCTTTTGCGGGAAAGTGCATGGGGGAATTGCTGTCGATGAAAGCGCGCGTTGCCCGTTCGAGGACACGCAGCGGCTCGGTGAAGAAATGCCCCCCCACCAAGCTAAGAACAAGTACGATAAGCGCCGCAGGAATCAAAAGGAGAAGCATGCGTGAGGAAGCATCTAAAAAGAGGATAGAAATTACTATGATTACAAGACCTGCAAAAAGCATAAGCAGGGTAGCAAGGAAAGCAAAATATGTCTCAATCCTTTTCAGCGTCCTACCTCGTTGTTCGGTCGTTGAGTAAGTCGGTTGGCTTGATGGGGCAAAAGCGCGCTATTGCTTGAAGCGATAGCCGTATCCTCGCACGGTTTCAACGAGAGCAGGGTCATACCCTGCGGCTTCGATTTTGTCGCGCAGGCGCTTGATGTGCGTATCGACCGTTTTTGTTTCAGTAAGATACTCCCAGCCCCAAGCGTCGCGCAGCAAATCTTCGCGAGAAACTACCTTGCCCGCACTTTTCATGAGACTTGCTAAAAGTTCAAATTCGCGGGGTGTTAAATCGATGTCCCCCGCATCTCCTGATGCGACGTGCGCATCTTCGTCAAGAGTAATGCCACTTGCGGCAATAGTGTTATTTTCACCAAGAATTTCTCTGCCCGCCCCGCGGCGCAAAAGGGCACGTACTCGTGCTATCAGTTCGCGTACGCCGAAAGGTTTTGCCAGGTAGTCGTCCCCGCCGATTTCAAGTCCGACAACCTTGTCGAGTTCTGTGTCGCGTGCCGAAAGGAATAAAACAGGTACGGACGTTTTTGCTCGAAGGCGACGGCAAAGCTCGTAGCCATCCATGCCAGGGAGCATGATATCGAGCACGAACAGGTCATAAGGGTTTGTTGTTGCCATGGCAAGCGCACTTTCCCCATTGTCAGACACATCGACCGCAAAGCCTTCTCGTTGCAATGCGTAGCTTACAAATTCAGTAATAGATGGTTCGTCGTCCACCACAAGGATTCGAGCGGGAGCTTCATTCATAATCAGCCTTTCGACATTGTTTGGTAAAGAAGTGCCGAGTGGTCTTATAATAGCATTCAAGCGTTCATCAAAAAAGGTTAGCGCAACTTCTTAGGAAGGATTGTCAAAAATATGTTACTTGCAGTTGACATCGGGAATACACAAACGGTCATTGGTTTGTATGAGGGCGAAGAGCTTCGTTTCATGTGGCGCATGGCAACGAGCAAGCCTCACACGGCTGATGAGGTGCGGATAAAGTTGCTGGCGTATCTCAGCGCCGAAGGAGTTGACGCGAAAGAAATTCGCGGGGCGGTACTCGCTTCGGTCGTTCCCCGTTTGAGCGCTTCATGGGTTGAGGCGTGTTCTCGCATGCTGGCTCGTGATGTCTTGGTGGTGAGCGCAGAAAGTGCAAAATCCCTCTTCAAGACGCGTTATAAGAACCCCGCCGAGATTGGCGCCGACCGTATTGCCGATGCCGTGGCTGCGGTGTCTTTATACGAAACGCCCGTGGTGGTAGTTGATTTCGGTACCGCAACTAACATCGAAGTCATTGACGATGAAGGATATTTCATCGGCGGCATTATTGCGCCGGGCATGGAAACCTCTGCGGCTGCTCTGTTCTCCCACGCGGCACGACTTTCCTCGATTGAACTGGTTGACCCGCTCGTGGCTATCGGGCGTACTACGGAAGAAGCCGTGCAAGCAGGTGTTGTTTATGGCGAAGCAGACCGCGCTGATGGACTCATCCGTCGCATTTTTGCTGAACTTGGCTACGAGGCTCCCGTTGTGGCAACGGGAGGACTGTCTGCGGCAGTGGCAAAAGCTTCGAGCCTTATAACAGAAGTTCATCCCGAATTAACGCTTGAGGGCTTACGTCTTATCTACGCCAATCAGTAAGGGCTGTGGTTACTGACTGGATGGTGGTAAAGAGCATTTCTCGGGTGGCGATTCCTCACGCCGTTTTTTTGCACGTTGAGAGACTTTCCAATTTATTGCGAAAACTTTTCGTCCATTTTTATACTAAGATGTCATACGGCTGCCTAGGGAAAGGAATACACAATAATGGCAATGTTCACCCCTCCGCAAATTTGCGAAAACTACATGGAATCTTCTGTTGGGAAGGCGAAATCTCCGCTGTGGCGCCTTTTCCTTTTAGGGATTGCCGCAGGCGTTTTCATCGCGCTCGGCGCTGTCGCTTCATCAACGGCTGCTCATTCTTTAGGCGATGTCGGCATGACGCGCCTTATCACGGGGCTTATCTTTCCCGTAGGACTTTGTTTGGTTGTTATTTTGGGAACGGAACTCTTTACGGGCAACGTGTTAATGATAACTGCCGCTATCGAAAAGAAGATTACGTGGCTCGGGCTTGCACGCAACTGGGCGATTGTCTATGTCGGCAATTTCGTGGGAGCCATTTCTATTGCGGCGCTCATGGCGTTTTTTGGACAGCTGGATATCGGCGCGAAAGCCTTGGCGGTCTATACGGCAAAAGTCGCGGCGGCAAAAGACAGTCTTCCGTGGATGAACGCCTTTGTGCTGGGCATTTTTTGTAACTTGCTGGTGTGCTTGGCTGTTTATCTGGGCAACTCGGCGCAAGATACGGCAGGCAAAATTCTTGGTTTATACCTGCCGATTATGGCGTTTGTCATTGCTGGTTTCGAGCACTGTATTGCGAATATGTACTACATTCCCGCAGGTATTTTCGCTAATTTGAATCCCGCGTATGCATCCCTCATTGCAGAGGCAGGCATCAACACAAGTGTGCTCAACTTCCAAACTTTCTTCACGGCAAACATCATTCCCGTGACTTTGGGCAATATTGTGGGCGGCATGGTTGTTGGACTGCTGCTCTATTACGGACACCTAAAACCAGCGAAGGCTGCTAGGGCCGCTCAAGATAAAGAAGGCTGCTAGGGCTGCTCAAGATAAAGAAGGCTGCTAGGACCAGGGCCACTCAGGCGGGGGAAGGTAAAGCTTAATGCTTTTTCGGTGTGTCAGGCAACGCACAACTAAAGATAAATAATGCAAAGCCCTAACAAGACACCGATGATGACGAAGAAAGCAGGAAGTTTCGAGCGATACATCAGTACTGACTGCGGAATTATCTCTCCGAATACGATATAGAGCATGGCGCCACTGGCAAAGCCTAAGCTTGCGGTGAGCCCGAATTGTCCGATGTCTCCTAAAAGATAGCCCACCCACGCGCCGAGAATCGTTGGCGCACCACTGAGGGCGGTCATAAGAATTGCTTTTGAGCGCTTCATGCCACCGCTGATAAGCGGAACCGAAACCGCCATTCCCTCAGGGATGTTGTGAAGCCCGATAAGGATGGCTAGTACCATGCCTGAACCAAGAAGAAGGTTGCCCTGAACAGCGTAGGCAGCACCAATCGTCATACCTTCGGGTACGTTGTGAAGCGCTATGGCAAGCGCCATGACAACTCCAGCAACGAACAGGGCAGGCTTTGGGTCGTGGTGTTTGCGGTGGTGAGCAAGGTGATCGGCGTGTATGAGTTCGTCGATATCATCATGGGTACGAGGATGTTCGTCAGTGTTGACGTGAGCCACTTGGGGTCGTGTTTTGTGGTCAATGATGAAGTTGAGCCCATACACCGTACCAACGCCGACAACAACGGCAGCAACCACCAGGGGTATAGCGTAGTTTCCAAAAGTGTGTGCTGCATTGACGGCTTCAATCAAAAGGTCGAAACAAACGATTGCCAGCATCACGCCACCTGCGAAGCTGAGCAGCAAGCTAATGGTTCGATGCGATTCCATACGGAAGAGTGCACCGATAATGCCACCAAGCCCCGTGCCCCCGACACCAGCAATCAAAGTAACCATCGTAATGTAGAGCAATGTTTCCAAAAGAGTCTTTTCTTCACGTATCCATAATTGTTTATCGAAAGTATAATAGCCCTTTGTTGCCTCAAATGGGAAAAAATAAGGGAAATAGCAGCTTCGTGGCGAATTTTCGTTGACTTTGCTCAAAATAAACAGATACAATGCTAAGGTTCGCTTTCAAAAGCCCCGTGCGGCAGTAGGCAGCGGGAGATGTTTTACGAGGAGTCCAGACCTTGTGCGCATCGTCGGTGTAGGAACCCGACACCCGTCTAAGACTGCAACTTTTGAAAACAAACACGCTGCATTCCTTTTCATCAGGATGTGGTGCAATATTTACGGAGGAAACAACGTGAAAACGTATTACGCAAAGCCCCACGAGGTTGAACGCGAGTGGGTCTTAATTGATGCGACCGACCAAGTACTTGGTCGTGTTGCTACTAAGGCTGCCCAAATTTTGAAGGGCAAGCACAAACCGCAGTACACTCCCCATGTCGATACGGGCGATTTCGTCGTCGTTATCAACGCCGATAAAATCAAGGTGACTGGTGCCAAGGCGACTTCAAAGGAATACTATCGCCACAGTGGGTATCCAGGTGGGTTGAAGGTTGAGACTTTTGCTAAAGCCATGGAAAAGCATCCTGAACGTGTTATCGAACATGCCGTGAAGGGCATGTTGCCGAAAAACACCTTAGGGCGTGCTATGGGCAAGAAGCTGAAAGTATACGCAGGTGCAGAGCATCCGCATATGGCTCAAAAACCTCGCGAGATTAAGATGGAGGGCAACTAATGGCAGGTGAAGCATTGTATTACGGCACTGGCCGTAGAAAGAACGCCGTCGCTCGTGTTCGCCTTGTTCCAGGTTCAGGAAAAGTAACGGTCAATGGTCGTGAAGGTCTTGACTATTTTGGTCGTGAAGCTTTGGTTAACTACGCGAAAGCTCCTTTTAGGGTGACTGATACGCTTGATCATTTCGACGTGCTGGCAACGCTTAACGGCGGCGGCATTTCGGGTCAAGCAGGCGCTTTGCGCCACGGCATTGCTCGTGCTTTGCTTGAAGCAGGGGACTATCGTGGCGAACTGAAGAGAGCAGGATTTCTTACGCGTGACGCTCGTATGGTGGAACGCAAGAAGTATGGCTTGAAAAAAGCCCGCAAACGTCCGCAGTTCTCCAAGCGCTAAAGCACGACGCTACAAAGTACTTTCAAGTTATGGAAACGCCCGAGCATCCCGCTCGGGCGTTTTTTGTTTCCCGCAATGGCGCGCGTGCGTGCAAGGGCTTGGCGCAAGGGTTTGGTGCAAGGGCTTGGCGCAATGATGCGGGTGGGTTTCTCTTTGTGCGGGAGCGATAGAAAAGCGGGGGATTTAATTTGTGTGTGAAGCGTTTACGCTATACTGATTTTCTTGTCGGTTGGCGAAAGGAACACTATGGCTGCTTCTGCAATCATTCTCGCGGCAGGTATGGGAACCCGCATGAAGTCCAAGAAACCCAAGGTTGCTCATATCTTGCTGGGCAAACCTGTCATCAACTGGGTTATTGATGCTGCTCATGGTGCCGAAATCGACACTATCGTCAGCGTGCTCGGACACGAACGCGACCAGGTGATTCCCTTAGTTGAAGATGAGAGCGCCATCGTTTTCCAAGAACAACTCCTCGGCACCGCCGATGCCGTTTTGACCTGCAAGGAAAAATTCGCCGACTACGAAGGATCGGTGCTTGTTTTGTCGGGCGACTGCCCGCTCATTTTGTCAGAAACCATACAAGCACTCGTTGACGTGCGAGAAACAAACCAAGCAGCTGCAGCAGTGCTCACCATGCAGCTTGAAAACCCTTTCGGATACGGGCGCATTATCCGCGACGAGCAAGGAAACCTGCTGCGCATTGTGGAAGAAAAAGATTGCAACCCCGCCGAAAAGGAAATCAAAGAATGTAATTCGGGTTTTTATTGCTTTGATGCACGGTCGCTTTTTTCAGCGCTTGAACAGGTAGGAAGCGAAAACGCACAAGGTGAGTTTTACTTGACCGATGTGTTGGAAATATGTCGCAGCCAAAACAAGACGGTCGCGGCTTTTTGCACGGAAAACGCCGAAGAATGCTTAGGCATCAATTCGCGCGCTCAGCTTGCCCAAGCGGCAAAGCACCTTCAGCAGCGTATCAACGCCTTCCATATGGACAACGGCGTAACCATGCTTGACCCTTCCACTGTTTGGATTGGTCCTGATGTCGTTATCGAAAACGATGTCGAGATTCTTCCCCAAACCTTCCTTTTTGGGAAAACTTCGGTGGGCGAAGACAGCGTGATAGGGCCTGCTACCCGTCTCATTGACACCGCGGTCGGCAAAGGCTGCACCATTGATGAAACCATCGCCATAGAAGCCTGCGTCGACGATTTTGCGAACTGCGGACCGCGCGCCTACTTGCGACCAGGGACTCATCTTTGCGAAAAAGCAAAGGTCGGTACGCATGTCGAGGTCAAGAAATCAACTGTTGGCGTGGGTTCAAAGGTGCCGCACTTAAGCTATATCGGGGATACCACCATCGGCAAAGGCGTCAACATCGGCGCGGGCAGTATCACCTGCAACTATGATGGGGAAAAGAAATACCCGACTATTATCGAGGACGGCGTTTTTGTGGGCAGCGACACCATGTTGGTTGCTCCCGTAACGATTGGCGAAAACGCGATAATCGGTGCTGGTTCCGTTATCACCGATGATGTTTCCGCAGGTGCTCTTGGGTTAGGGCGTGCTCGCCAAACTGAAATTTCGGAATATCGAAAGTCGCATCACCCCGACGAAAGCTAATACTGCGTGTCAGCGCGTGTCCCTCTGACACGTGACAACAAAAGGGGTCTCAATTCTTAAAATTTTAATGTGAAAACCGCCGAGGTTTTCCCGTTAATCGTGCCGTAATACAATACAATGGTTTAAGGGTATTGATTGTTGCAACGAGGAGCGCATACATGGCAGAGACAACGGAGATGAAGAAGAGCTTAGCAATATTTTCTGGTTCGGTGAACCGCGAACTTGCAGAAGAAGTTGCGAAACACCTCAACATGGAACTCGGCAAAATGGCGCTCAAACAATTCTCAAACGGAGAAATTTACGCTCGTTATCTCGAAAGTATCCGTGGCGCAGACGTTTTCATCATCCAATCGGTTGCTGGGGGGTGCAGCGAAGGGGATGACTTCATGGATGTCAACGACGCCCTTATGGAACTCCTTATTATGACGGATGCGGCAAAACGTGCATCGGCGCGCACGGTGACGGCGGTTATATCGAACTATGGGTATTCGCGCCAAGACCGCAAAGCTGCGGCTCGTGAACCGATTACTGCAAAACTTGTTGCGAACTTGCTGACCGTTGCAGGCGTTGACCGTACGATTACCATTGACCTTCACCAAGGGCAAATCCAAGGCTTTTTCGATACGCCCGTGAATCACTTAACGGCGCTACCCATTTTGGCAGCGTACTTCAAGAAGAAAAATCTCGATCGCAGTCGCCTATGCATCGTAAGCCCTGATGTAGGGCGTGCGAAAGCTGCCAAAAAGTTCTCCGACGTTATGGACGCAGATTTGGTCATCATGCACAAAGGGCGCCCCAGCCACAACAAAGCTGAGATAACGGCGCTTATCGGAGACGTGCGCGACAAAATATGTATCATCAATGACGACATGATTGACACGGCGGGAACCCTGATAGCCGCTGCCGAAACGCTCAAACAAGAAGGCGCCGACATGGTCTATGTCTGTGCGACTCACCCGATTTTCAGTGGTCCTGCCTACGAGCGTTTGGAAAATTCCGACATCGAAGAAGTCGTGGTGTGCAACACGATTCCCGTCCCGCAGCAGCATCTTAGAGCATCGAATGGCAAGAAGGGCAAAATCACGATGGTTTCGGTCGCGCCTTTGTTGGCAGAAGCAATTTGGAATGTGTACAGCGATGGCTCAGTTTCTCAAATCTTTGATTCCGACTATTCGCTCTAGCGCTTCGCAGGGTGATTCAAAACGCGCGTCGGATTCACAGCGCGAAACCTATCTGGTGGTCGGCTTAGGCAACCCAGGGGATGCCTATGCGCACACCCGCCACAATGCTGGCTTCGACACTCTTGACCTTATTGCTGAAGAATTGCAGGTGCGTTATTGGAAAAGTGAGTGCGGGGCAGCTACGACGAAAGCCACCTATCAAGACGTCGATGTGGTATTGGCAAAGCCCCAAAGCTTCATGAATGTTTCGGGCGGACCAGTAAAGCAACTTCTGAAAACCTATCGTATAGACCTTGACCACCTTGTCGTGATTCACGATGACCTCGATATTGAGTCGGGAACTATTCGCGTCAAGTGGGGTGGTGGGCACGCAGGACACAACGGACTTCGTTCGTTGGGCGATAAACTCACCTCGCGCGATTGGTATCGGGTTCGCATTGGTATCGGGAAACCTCCTGGACGTATGGATACAGCAGACTATGTGTTGCAGGCTCCGAAAAAAGAAGCGCTCGATGACTTCGTGTACGCCTGTAATCGCGGAAGCGTGGCAACCCTTTTTCTTATCAAAAACGGGCTTGAGAAAACTCAGCAAGAGTTTAATTAATTTCATTGCCGTAAGGTTGACAAATTTATGGGGAATAGACTGCGGGTTCTTTACACGTGGTATTGTTTTGACAGAGGTTTTTAACAGGATAAGAAGGTAGGAGTACCAACGCATGAGCGACACGAATAACGAACGTCCCTTGAACACGACCCCGCCATCAAGTGCGCAAACCCCGCCATCAAGTGCGCAAACGCCGCAACCAAGTGCGCAGACACCGCCGCAGGCGCCCTCCGCTCAGGTCGGGCAAGCGTCATCAGGGCAGGTTGGGGCCCAACTTGGACAGGCAGCTTCCAATCAAGCAGTTCCTCGGCAAGTGCCCCCCGCGTATTCGGGGCAGGTTGGACAGCAGCTTGGGCAGACACCAGCGGGACAGGTTGGGCAATCGTACCCGCCGCAAACAAGCCCCAATCAAGCAGTTCCTCGGCAGGTGCCCTCAGCGTATCCTGCGCAAACAAGCCCCAATCAAATAGCTCCCAATCAAGTGGTTCCTCGACAGGTGCCCTCAGCGTATCCTGCGCAGGCAATCCCCGCGCACGCTGCGCAAGTAGCGCAAGCCGCGCAAGCGGCACAAGCAGCGCAAGCCGCGGCGAACTACCCCCGCCAAACATCTCAGGCGCAGATGCCGTATCGACAAGCAGGCTATTTTCAGCCTTCGACAACGCCGACAGCGCCAACAGCCCCAACAGCAGCAAGCAGGGCGGCGAATGGCGCCACCACCAAGAACAGCGGGCTAAAAACATTCTTCCTCGCCTTTTTGGGCGCAATTCTCGCCTGCCTTGTTATGTTTACCATCTTTGGGTTTTACAACACCCTTTCTGCACCGTCGCAAAACAATTCCCCATCTATCGTTCTCGGTTCAAACGGAAGTGCCATCAACGCTTCGGATGTCGACGATTCGCTTGCCGTTGCCGTGGCACGAAAAACTCTTCCTTCTGTGGTAAATATCGATGTATACGCGAGTTCAAATCCCTTTGACCTCTTCGGCGATTCCTCAGGGGAAGATTTTGTTGAATTTTCACTCGGAAGTGGAGTTATTCTTACCGAAGACGGCTACATCATCACCAACCACCACGTTATCGAAGGCGCCGATGCGCTTGAAGTGACCGTTGGAGACGAAGTTTACGAAGCCGACATTGTGGGGGTTGACCCGAGTTCTGATATTGCCGTTATCAAGGCGCGTGACGCTTCAGGGCTTACCCCTATCGAAATCGGAACTTCATCGAATCTGGTTATCGGACAATGGGTGATGACCATCGGTAGCCCCTTTGGTCTGGAACAATCCGTTGCAACGGGCATTGTTTCGGCAACAAGCCGCTCGACTATTATGGAAACTTTAGATGGCGAAGACTTGGCCGTTTACACAAATCTGATTCAAACTGATGCCGCCATCAACCCAGGAAATTCAGGGGGAGCGCTCGTGGATGCCGACGGTCGCTTGATTGGCATCAACACACTTATTACGTCCTATTCAGGGAGTTATTCAGGCGTTGGTTTTGCCATCCCCGTTGACTATGCCATCAATATTGCTCAGCAAATCATGGAGGGAAAAACGCCTTCCCATGCGCAGTTTGGCGTTTCGCTTTCTTCGGTTGACCCTTCGCTTGCCCAACGTTATGGCTTGTCGGTGACACACGGTGCCTATATTACTCAAGTACACAGCGGCTCTGCTGCGGACAAAGCGGGCGTTGAAGTGGGCGACATCATCACTAAGTTCGGTGGAAAGACCATCTATTCCGCAAGCGATTTGATGCTTGAAATTCGCTCAAGGAACCCTGGTGACACGGTGAGCGTTGAACTTAATCGTGACGGGAAAACCATAACGCTTGAAATAACCCTTGGTTCAGATTCCAATTAGATTCCAATCAGGAATTGGCTACGGGTGATTGCGCGGGCAGTTTCTTTTTCGTACTATGTCATTACATGAAACTATGGGAGGGGTTATATGGCTAAAGGGTATAAATACAAACGGGTGCTTCTTAAGCTTTCGGGGGAAGCGCTAGCGGGAGATGTCGGTTACGGAATCGACCCAAAGGTCGTTGAGGATCTTGCCATTCAAATCAAGGATATTGTGCACGACGGCATCGAACTTGCTATTGTTGTCGGCGGCGGCAACATCTTTCGCGGGCTGGCAGCAAGCGCTAACGGCATGGATCGCTCCCAAGCTGACTACATCGGGATGCTTGCGACTATCATGAACGCCCTTGCCTTACAAGACGCCTTCGAGCGCCAAGGCATTTACACGCGCGTGCAAAGCGCGATTTCCATGCAGGAAGTGTCCGAACCCTATATTCGCCGTCGTGCCATTCGCCATCTTGAAAAGGGGCGCATTGTGGTTTTGGCTGCAGGCACGGGTAACCCCTACTTTACCACCGACACGACAGCCGCGCTGCGTGCGTGTGAACTTGATGCGGAATGTCTGCTCAAGGCAACCAAAGTGGACGGCGTCTATGACAGCGACCCGACAACAAACCCACAGGCGGTCAAGTACGAAAAAATCAGCTATCTTGAGGTGCTCGCAAAAGAGCTTCATGTTATGGATTCGGCGGCAACATCGCTTTGTATGGACAACAACTTACCCATGATTGTTTTCGATTTAACGGTTCCTGGGAATATCGCGCGTGCTTTACGCGGCGAAAACGTCGGAACAACGGTACAATAGCACGAAGCACTAAATCGAAGGGATTGGAAGCGCGATGATTGACGAGACATTGGCACTTGCCGAAGAACACATGCAAAAAGCGGTAGCCCACTTAAGCGATAACTTTGCGGCTGTCCGTACCGGGCGTGCGAATGCCATGGTACTCGACCGCATCAAGGTTAATTATTATGAGGTTATGACGCCCATCAACCAGATGGCTGCTATCAAAACCCCCGACGCACACATGCTGCTTATCGAGCCGTGGGACAAGTCGAGCCTGACAGCAATCGAGCACGCAATCCAGTCGAGCGATTTGGGGGTCACCCCCTCAAACGACGGTTCGGTCATTCGTCTGCCTTTTCCGCAACCGACTGAAGAGCGTCGTCGCGAACTGGTGAAACAGTGCAAAACTTATGCCGAAGAAGCGCGTGTGAGCGTGCGCAATTCTCGCCGCGACGCCAATTCCGCCATCGAAAAACTGAAGAAAGATTCGCAGGTTTCCGAAGACGATGCCAAGCGCGGAGAAGCCGATTGCCAGAAGCTGACCGACAAATACATCGCCGAAATCGATGAAATTTTCAAGAAAAAAGAAGCCGAGGTTATGGAAATCTAACACCGCAACGCTCGATAAACGCTACAGCGCTGCGTTATATTTTTTCGCAACGGATGAGTTGTGCATAAGGCCTTAAATGACATATTTCCCGCACCCCCCGCAGGGCTTGACCCAGCAAAGTTGGACACGGCTCATATCCCGAACCATATCGCCATCATCATGGACGGCAACGGAAGATGGGCAAATCTTCGCGGAAAAAGCCGCCTTATGGGGCACAAAGCAGGTATCGAAGCGGTGCGCGAAAGCATTCGTTGTGCGTCTGACATGGGCGTGCGCTACCTGACCATTTATTCATTTTCTTCGGAAAACTGGAAGCGCCCAGAAGACGAAGTGAAGGGGCTTATGAATCTTTTCGCGCAAACGATGCTTGCTGAAGTCAAAGAACTTCATAAGGAACAGGTGCGCGTCATGACCATTGGAAGTTCTGAGGAACTGCCCAAAAAAACGCGCGATGCCTTTAGCGCTGCGTGGGACATGACGAAGAATAATACGGGCATGACCTTGGTTGTTGCCATCAACTACGGAGCCAGAACCGAAATATTGGATGCAACAAAACGCCTCATGAATCAAGCCTATGATGCCGCCGTGGCAGGGCAAGATAAAAAAATGTTGAGCGAAACACTCAATGAAGCAAGCTTTTCCGAGCAGCTTTACACCGCAGCCATTCCCGACCCTGACCTTCTTATTCGCACGAGTGGCGAAATGCGCGTGTCGAATTTTTTGTTGTGGCAAATTGCCTATGCCGAATTCGTGTGCACCGATGTGCTCTGGCCCGATTTTGACCGCTACGAACTGCTGCGTTCGATTCTCGAGTTTCAAAGCCGCGAACGTCGCTTTGGTGCGCTTTAGGGCGGGTGGGTGCAGCTGATGGCAAAAAAAGATGATATTAAGGAATTTGCGCGGGGTAAGACTCCTAAAAAGCTCAAAAATCCCAACGATTTTCAAATCAGGTTGCGCACGAGCGTTATTTATTTCTGCATTACGCTTATCTGCATTTTTATCAACGACCTCACCACGGTTATTATGCTTTCGGCAACGGCAGGCATTTGTGCGGGTGAGTTTTACTACATGCTTCGTTCCGACGCGAAACTTCCCAACGAAATTGTAGGTGTGGTGGGTGCGGCGCTCTATCCGTGGAGCGTTTGGCTGTTTGGCTTGATGGGAGCCTTGCTTTTAACGGTTCTTCTCGTGGTCGTTCTTTTGATTTGGTACGTGTTTTGGATGCGTGCCCGCGTTGCCGATGTGGGAGTAAGCCTTTTTGGCGCACTTTATACGGGCTTGCTTCTTTCGGGGCTTATCATAATTCGCAGCGCGGAATCCCTCGAATTTCCCTGGGCAGGCATCTTGCTGTTTGCGGTGTATTTAGGTGTGTGGGCAAACGATGTCTTTGCCTATTTGGTAGGACGCAAGCTGGGAAAACATAAGCTGGCGCCACGCACTTCTCCGAAGAAAAGTTGGGAAGGCTTTTTCGCAGGTCTGGTTGGCTCAGTTCTCATTTGGATAGGGATAAGTTTTATCCCAGGCGTGTCGATGAGCATGGGACAGGCGATTGTTTTCGGGCTTGTATGCGGACTGTTGGGCGTGTTGGGCGATTTGGCGGAAAGCCGCATCAAACGCAATTCGGGCTTCAAAGATTCAGGTACTATTATGCCAGGACACGGAGGATTGCTTGACCGATGCGATTCGCTGTTTCTCGTTTCGGTAGCTGCTGCTATTTTGCTTGTGGTGGGCGGGTGTATCCCTTATGGCGGATAAAAAACGCATCGTTGTTTTGGGTTCTTCGGGTTCCATCGGACAACAGACGCTTGACGTGGTGCAAAAACATGCCGACAAACTTGAAGTGGTGGGGCTTGCCGTTAATTCTCGCGTTGATATTCTTGAAGAACAAGCACGCAGGTTCAAGGTGCCCCATCTTGCGGTAGGCGCCAAAAACATGATTGCGCTCACGCAGCTTCCCGAAGCCGATATCGTGGTGAACGCGTGTGTGGGCGCCGCGGGGCTTCGAGCAAGTTATGAGACCCTGAAAGCAGGCAAGGTGTTAGCCCTTGCTAACAAAGAATCCCTCGTCGTTGGTGGCGATTTGCTTATGAAGCTCGCAACCCCCGATACCTTGCTTCCTATTGATTCTGAACACGGGGCAATCTATCAGTGCCTGCTGGGGGAAAGCATGAATGAAGTGCGCTGTTTGTGGCTGACGGCATCGGGCGGACCGTTTAGAGGAAAGACGCTTGACGACCTGCGCGACATTACACCCGAAGCGGCGCTTGCTCACCCAACCTGGACCATGGGGGCGAAAATCAGCATAGATTCTTCAACGCTTATGAACAAGGGGCTTGAAATGATTGAAGCACATCATCTTTTCGCCATGCCCTACGACAAGATTCACGTGGTGATACAACCGCAAAGCGCCATTCATTCGATGGTTGAATTTAGCGACGGGTCGGTCAAGGCGCATCTGGGAACCACTGACATGCGTATTCCTATCCAGTTTGCGCTGTCTTACCCTGAGCGCTGGGATTCCCCTGTTGAACCGCTTGATTTTCGCACTTTAGGCTCGCTCGATTTTGCGGCTCCCGACTTAGAAACGTTTCGCTGCCTGTACTTGGCGCGTGTTGCGGGCGAGGTGGGCGGCACGCTTCCTTGCGTGATGAACGCTGCCAACGAAATGGCAGTCGCTGCCTTTTTGGCACGTGAGACTACCTATTTGGGCATTGCCGAATGTGTCGAGGCGGTCATGGAACAACACAGGGCGCAAACAGTGGAAAGCCTTGTCCAGCTTGAAGAAGTTGATGCATGGGCACGGAAAACCGCACTTCAGGTGCTACAAACAAAGTTACGATAGCAAAGTTACGATAGCAAAGTCACGACAAGAAAGTCACGATAAGAAAAGGTGAGCCTTTATGGCAGACTATATTGAAGGGAAACGTCCTGTTATCGAAGCGCTGCGCACCCATGTGCCGATAAGCGAAGTGATAATTGCTGACAATCTCGTCCGCGACGGGTTGGTCGAGGATATTTTGCGCAAAGCAAAGAAGGCAAACGTGCCCGTAAAAACTCTTCCGCGCAAAGAACTCGACAAACAATCTGAACGCGGAAGCCACCAAGGAGTTATGGCAAAAACGAAGCCCTTTGCCTACGTCAACGTGCAAGCCATCCTTGATACGGCAGAACAACACGCGCAAGCACACGAGGGCGCAGCGCTTGTTATCTTGCTCGACCATATTACTGATGCGGGAAACTTAGGAGCCATTGCGCGCAGCGCAGAAGTGGTGGGGGCAAGCGGCATCGTCATCCCGAATAAACGCAGCGCACACGTCAACGCGTCGACCTACAAAAGTTCTGCGGGAGCAATTGCACATATCAACGTGAGCCAGGTTGCCAATATCGCTCAAACTATCGAGCGCCTGAAGAAAGAGGGCTACTGGATTGCGGGCGCGAGCGAGCGAGCAACTGAAGTTATTTGGGATGCGAATTTGAAGGGCAAGATGGCACTTGTCATGGGAAGCGAAGGGGAGGGTCTTGCGCGGCTTACGCAGGAAAGTTGCGATTTCTTGGTGAAGCTGCCCCAGGCAGGCAAGGTTGCTTCGCTTAACGTTGCGCAAGCCGCAACGGCATGTATGTACGAATGGATGCGCCAAAACCGCTCGCTATGACGAAAACTTATGGTAAAGGCACGCAAAAAAATACTTATCATCGATGGCTACAACGTGTTGAGGTCGGGGAATCGCTATAAAGAAGTGGTCGACCCTGACTACACTGACGACGCCTACAATCAAGCACGCGAAAAACTCATTAACGACGTGGCGAGTTTTGCGGGGCGGGAATATCGGGCAATTGTCGTATTCGACGGTGCCCACAATGAATTTTCGCGCGGGGAAGTGGAAACCATCGGCAACGTGCGCATTATGTTTTCTCCTGCGGGGCACTCCGCCGACAAGGTCATAGAAAAACTCGCCCGCGATGCGCGTGAGCGCAAGATAGAAACCCTCGTGGTTACCAGCGACGGTTCTATTCAAGACACCGTATTCGGCGGCGGAGTTGACCGCATGAGCGCCAACGATTTCAGTTGGGAAATGGCAACGCTTCAAGCTGAACGGGAAAGCGAAGAGGCTCCTCAGGTGGCATACAAGAACACCTTAGGTGAGCGCCTGAGCCCCGCAATCCGTGAAAAACTCGTCAAGCTTCGGGACGAAGTTTAGTCTTTGAAGTCTTTCGCGCCCTTCAACACGACCCCTGCAACCCTTCAACACGTCCCTTGCAACCCTTCAACACGACCCTTGCAATCCTTCCGCGCATCTTCTGCGTAGGCGACATCTTCAAACTTAAAAGCCGACCGAGTCATATGCCTCGGTCGGCTTCACATAAAGGGCACAAGCCCTTTAGTGTCAAGCGTCCTTGGCGGGGGTGATCGGGTAAAGACCAATTTCGCTTGACTTCGAGAGCTAAACGCGACAGGTGAGGTAGGGTAGGTACCGTGGCGCTTAGCTATCGTGCCTGCCAAAGGGCCAATTATTCAACCAAAGGTGTGGCAGAATCCACCAAGGTTTTAGCCATGAGTATGCTGAGTTGACTATCGAATACCATACCGATTCGCACCCGCGCTTTCTTCGCCTTTTCTAGGGATATTCCTCGTCGGTGTTATTTCACCCCAAGGGGTGAGGAAAAAAAGTCATTTCTGTCTTGCGAAAAGGAAAGATTCTTTGCTATTGTTTCTTGACGAATTTAGTTTTAGATTGCTTAACAGGGGAAAGCTCGATTTAATATGAAAGATGTGAGTAAGCGTCTCTTTAACCAGTCTCTTGACAGAAGGCGCATCTACATAAATTTTATCCGTTCAATGCAAAGGCAGTTTTGCGTTGGGCTTACGTTTTGCTTCTGTCTTGTTTGGATGCTGGTCGTCAGCGTTGGTCCCGACCTTGTTCTTCCCGCTGCGCTGCCGTTTTCTTCTTTGGGCGCGCTTCCTTCATGGATAGTCCCTCTTGCGTGTTTGACGTTTTCACACATGATAGTGGCAGGCGTTTTCAGGCAAACGCGCAAAGCCCCGCAAAGCATGACGCGCTTGCCGCTGCTCGGTGCCGCTTTGGTAACCGCCGCTATCTTTCATCTCTTGTGGGTGCTTGACCCACGCGTGGAAAACTGGCTGCCCTATCTGCTTTCAAGCTTCCTTTTCGGAGGAGCAGGAGCATTCTTGCGAATCGAAATGAATCGGATGCTCGGCTGGCTTGGTGCGCAAAATACCATCTACCAGGGGATTGTTGGGACTTTGGCAGCAGCGGTCATCTTTGTCTTTCTTGCTAATGCTCCCGACATCTGCCTTTTTGTCGCTACGCCGCTTGTCGGCGTTTTGGTCACGGTTTCTTTGTGGCACTGCATCAAGGGTATTCCGTACAATCGCTACTATCAAAAAGCAGATGACATCAAGTTGCACTTTCCCGTGAAGTTCGTCGCGACATCACTCGTGCAAGGCTCGGCGGTAGGCGTCATGTATCTGGGGGTCTTTTTTACGGGCGCCCATTCTTTCGGCGATGAAATGCATTTCGTTTCTAACGTGTTTGCTATGGTGGCAGTCTTTTTCTGTATCGTGTTCTTCCGCTTGAACTACAACCGTCTGGTGTACAAAATTGCCTTTCCCATCATTGCGGCGGGCTTTATCCTTTTATCTATCATCCAGACGAATGTTGCAATCGGATTCACTACTATCTTCCTCGGCTTTTGCTTCCTTGACCTGGTCTTGTGGAGCCTTGGTTCCTACCTCATCAAGAATATGGGACTGCCTGCTCCCTGGATTGCTTCTTGCTTGGGGGCGGCTTTGTGCTTCGGCGTTCTTGCGGGTAGCCTTGCGGTGATAGCCGCACGAGCAGCGTCGCTTCCCGCAAACCTCTTGTATGGGTGGGGCAGCTTATACGGGTGCGTTCTTTTAGCCTTTGCTCTGTTCCTTTCCAACTCCAACAACTTGAAATATGGTTGGGGAACCGTGCGTCCAGGCGACGGGGCTTCGGCAATCGATGCTCTTGATGCTGTGGTACTCTTCCTTTCAAAAGAGCACAACCTTACGAATAGGGAATCGGAGATTTTGTTTCTTTTGGCTGAGGGAAAAACGCGCCGTGCTATGTGCGCGGAACTTTGCGTGTCGGCGGACACGATAAAGACTCACGTGAAGAATGTCTACCGCAAACTTTTGGTGCATTCGCAACAAGAACTCGTCGACTTTGTTGCCCGCGAAAAAGAAAAGTTCGAGACGGTTTCAGAGGGCGACTAAGGGCGTTGAAAAAGCGCCGAAATTGCGGAAACGGTGCCGGGCGAGCCCAAAAAAACATCTCGCAAACCCCCTGTTAAAAAGCAAAAACGCAGAAAAAATACATACTTTCAAAAAGTTTTTCTTGACATTTGTTCCTCGGCGTAATATTTTAAGAAATTGTGATTTTTCACTGATTTCTCTACTTTCGTGAAGGAGGAACAGCCTCGTGGTTAAGACAAAAACCCCGACTCCTACCAGCCTTTTTAGGAACCGCAAAAGCTTTGCCAAGATTCCTGACGTCATGGACGTCCCCAACTTGATTGCCATTCAAATCGAAAGTTTCGAATGGTTCAAAAGTGACGGTCTCGACCAAGCTTTTACCGACATCAGTCCCATCGAAAATTCAACGAAGGACATGTGTGTCGAATTCGGCAAGCACACCTTTGGCGAACCAAAATTCAGCGTAGATAAATGTAAGGAAAAAGATATTTCCTACCAAGCGTCGCTTATGGTTGAAGTTCGGTTCATTAATCGTGAAACAGGCGAAATTCAAGAACAAGAAGTGTTCATGGGCGATTTCCCGCTTATGACTCCGCAAGGTACGTTTATTATCAACGGTACCGAGCGCGTTGTTGTTTCGCAGTTGGTTCGCAGCCCTGGTGTGTATTTCGCAACTGAGCGCGACAAAACCTCTGATAAAACCATCTATAACGCCAAGGTTATCCCTTCGCGTGGTGCCTGGCTTGAATTTGAGACCGACAAGCGCGACATCCTTTCGGTGCGTATCGACCGCAAGCGCAAGCAACCAGCGACTTTGCTGCTGCGTGCCCTTGGTCTTGCCGAAACGCGTGAGCAAATTATCGAATTGCTCGGCGACAGCGAAATGGTGCTGCGCACCCTTGACCGCGACCCTGCTACCACCAAAGAAGAATCGCTTATCGAACTTTACAAGCGCTTCCGTCCTGGTGAACCACCGACAATTGACTCAGCGCGCACTTTGCTGGATGGCTTGTTCTTCAATCCGCAACGCTATGACCTGGCAAAAGTTGGTCGCTACAAGATAAACAAAAAGCTCGGGTTTGACCCCGACAACGAAAGCTCAACGCTGACCACCGACGACATCGTGAAAACGATGCAATATATCGTGCAGCTACATGATGGCGTCGAAGGACATACCACTGACGATATCGACCATTTCGGCAACCGTCGTATTAAGACCGTCGGGGAACTTATCCAAAATCAGTTCCGTATCGGACTTTCCCGTATGGAACGCGTTGTTCGTGAGCGCATGAGCATGCAAGAGCCTGACAAAATCACGCCGCAAAGCCTCATCAACATTCGCCCCATCGTTGCCGCCGTCAAGGAATTTTTCGGTTCTTCGCAGCTTTCCCAGTTCATGGATCAAACAAATCCTGCTGCGGGCATCACCAACAAGCGCCGTCTTTCGGCACTCGGTCCTGGTGGTCTTTCGCGTGAGCGCGCGGGCTTTGAAGTTCGCGACGTGCACACCAGCCACTATGGTCGTATGTGCCCGATTGAAACGCCTGAAGGCCCCAACATCGGACTCATCGGTTCGCTCGCCAGTTTTGCGCGCGTGAATCCGTATGGTTTTATTGAAACTCCCTATCGTCGTGTGGTGAACGGCAAGGTGACCGACGAAGTTGACTACCTGACCGCCGACGAAGAAGAAAACTACATTATTGCGCAGGCAAACGATGAATTTGACCCCGAAACCCGCGAATTCGGAACGCGGGACGCAAAAGGCAAACTTATCAAATCGAAGCGCATTTTGTGCCGCACCAAGGACAGCAACGGCGTCTTTGGTGAGCCCGACGAAATCGAGCCGAAGCGCGTTCAGTACATGGACGTGTCTCCGCGCCAGATGGTGTCGGTTGCAACTTCGCTCATTCCCTTCCTCGAGCATGACGACGCGAACCGCGCACTCATGGGCTCGAACATGCAGCGCCAGGCAGTGCCGCTTTTGCGTCCCGCCGCGCCGCTCATCGGGACGGGCATTGAGCATCGTATCGCGGTCGACTCGGGCGAAATCATGATAGCCCAGCGCTCAGGCGTGGTTGACTACGTTGACGGGCAGACCATCATCATCCTCAACGACGAGGGCGAATACGACGAATACCTTATTCCGAAATTCCAGCGTTCAAACCAAAGTGGTTGCATTAACCATCGCCCCATCGTGCGCAAAGGGGATGAAATTTCTGCAGGCGACGTCTTGGCAGACGGTCCTTCATGTGACGGCGGAGAATTGGCGCTTGGTCAAAACCTCATGATTGCTTATATGCCGTGGGAAGGCTACAACTACGAGGACGCCATCATCGTGTCCGAGCGCGTGGTTGCCGAAGACTTGCTCACGAGCATCCATATTTCCGAATACGAAATTGACGCGCGCGACACGAAACTTGGACCCGAAGAAATCACGCGTGAACTCCCGAACATTTCTGATGACATGATTTCTGACCTTGATGGTGATGGAATCATTCGCATCGGTGCCGAGGTGTTCCCAGGTGATGTGTTGGTGGGCAAGGTAACGCCTAAGGGCGAAACCGAACTCACTGCTGAAGAAAGGCTTTTGCGCGCCATCTTTGGTGAAAAGGCGCGCGAGGTACGCGACACTTCACTCAAGGTTCCTCATGGTGCAGGTGGGCGCGTTATCGGCGTGAGCCGTTTCTCGCGTCTTGATGGCGACGAATTGTCTCCAGGCATCAATGAATTGGTGCGCGTTTACGTTGCACAAAAGCGCAAAATTCAACAGGGCGACAAACTTTCAGGACGTCACGGAAACAAGGGCGTTATTTCACGCATCTTGCCTGTTGAGGATATGCCTTACCTGGCAGACGGCACGCCTATCGACATCATCTTAAACCCGCTGGGCGTTCCTTCTCGTATGAACGTTGGTCAGCTGCTCGAATGTCACTTGGGCTGGGCGGCGAAATGGGGCTGGTCTGACGAGGCCGATTCCAACGAAGTAGTTGAAGGTCCCATTCACATTGCAAGTCCCGTGTTTGACGGCGCAACTGAAAAAGAAATTTCGGACGCTATCGAACATGCCAACACGAACCTTCTTAATATTCATCAGGAACGCTACGGTAAGAAAGCTTTCGAAGAATTCGTGCCGCAGCTTTCCCGTACAGGTAAGGCGATTTTGTTCGACGGGCGCACGGGCGAGCAATTCCGCGAGCCGATTACGGTGGGGCAAAGCTATATCTTGAAACTCGGACACATGGTTGATGACAAGATTCATGCCCGCTCAACTGGTCCGTACAGCTTGATTACCCAGCAGCCGCTTGGTGGTAAAGCCCAGTTCGGCGGTCAGCGTTTCGGAGAAATGGAAGTGTGGGCGCTCTACGCTTACGGCGTGAGTCACGTGCTCCAAGAGATTCTCACCGTGAAATCAGACGATACTTCGGGTCGCGTGAAGTCCTACGAAGCAATCGTTAAGGGCGAAAACATCCCCGCGGCAGAAGTTCCCGAATCCTTTAAGGTGTTGGTCAAGGAAATGAAATCACTTTGCCTCAATGTTGAACTTGAGGGCGAAGGTCAGGTCATGCGCGACATTTCAGACGAAACCGAAGAAGCCAATGACGCCGATTCCGCCTTGCTTGCCGCAATTCGGGCAGACGCCTTAAAGACGGAAGAAGAAGCAACCGATTCACTGAAAGATATCGCGCTTGAACTAGGTGATTTAATGAAAGACGTTTCAGGTCTTGAAGATGATACCAACGAACTACTCGGCGGCGGTCTTGATGATTTGATTGGCGGCGATGCGGACGGTTTAATCAGTCTTGCAGCTGATGATTTAATCGGAGGAACCACCGAGGAAGCGTCAACTGATGGAGAGGAGGGCTAATGGCAGAATTCGATGTGAACAACTTT
The DNA here is from genome assembly GCA_009782615.1 of Eggerthellaceae bacterium. GTDB lineage: Bacteria > Actinomycetota > Coriobacteriia > Coriobacteriales > Eggerthellaceae > WRIS01. The sequence continues at coordinate 57,429 of WRIS01000009.1, forward strand.
GATGCTTTGCGTATTTCGCTCGCGAGTGCTGAAGATGTACGAAGCTGGTCGCGCGGGGAAGTCAAAAAGCCCGAGACCATCAACTACCGTACCTTAAAGCCTGAAAAAGACGGCTTGTTTTGTGAAAAGATTTTCGGACCCACCAAGGATTGGGAATGTGCCTGCGGCAAGTATAAGCGCGTGCGCTTCAAGGGTATTGTGTGCGAACGCTGCGGTGTTGAAGTTACGCGCTCCAAAGTGCGTCGCGACCGCATGGGGCATATCGAACTTGCGGCTCCCGTGAGCCACATCTGGTACTTTAAGGGTTCGCCTTCGCGCTTGGGTTATCTGTTGGATATTCCGCCGAAGGAATTGGAAAAGGTGCTCTATTTCGCTTCGTCTATCGTTACGTCGGTTGACAAAGAAGCACGCGAAGCAGATATCGACGAACTGCGCGACGAACTCGCGGCTGATTTAGAGGAATTGGATGCCGAGCGCGACCGCCTTATCGAGGTAACACGCAAGCTTTCAATCGACTACGCTCCTGAAGCTGATGATTTCGTTGATGAAACAGACGAAGACGAGCGCATGACCCCTGAAGAAGTTGAAGAAGAAGTTGCCGACATCTACGAAGAATTTAACGAGCGCAAGGCCTTGCGCAGCGAATCCTTCGACAACTTTATGAAGATTGAAGCCAAGCAACTCATCTCTGACGAAGGTCTTTATCGCGAAATGCGCCTGAATTATAGCGATTATTTTACGGGCGGCATGGGCGCCGAAGCGGTGCGCGACTTGCTTGAAGCAATTGACCTTGAAGCAACGGGCGAAGAACTGCGCGAAACCATTGCGACGGGCAAAGGTCAAAAGCGCGCCAAGGCTATCAAGCGTTTGAAGGTTGTTGATGCATTTTTGAAGAGCGTCAACAAGCCGACAGACATGGTCTTAGATGTCGTTCCTGTCATCCCTCCCGATTTGCGCCCCATGGTGCAGCTTGATGGTGGGCGTTTTGCCGCGAGCGACTTAAACGATTTGTATCGTCGCGTTATCAACCGCAATAATCGTTTGAAGCGCCTGCTTGACTTAGGGGCTCCAGAAATTATCGTGAACAACGAAAAGCGTATGCTGCAAGAAGCGGTTGATTCGCTCTTCGACAACGGACGTCGTGGTCGCCCTGTAACTGGGTCGGGCAGCCGTCCGCTGAAGTCGATTTCAGACATGCTCAAAGGTAAACAAGGACGCTTCCGCCAAAATCTGCTCGGTAAGCGTGTGGACTATTCGGGTCGTTCGGTTATCGTGGTTGGTCCGCAGCTCAAACTGCACCAGTGCGGCTTGCCCTCACAGATGGCTCTCGAACTCTTCAAGCCTTTCGTTATGAAACGCCTGGTTGAACTCGAATATGCCGCAAACATCAAAGCGGCAAAACGCGCGGTTGACCGCGGTGCTAGCTATGTATGGGACGTGCTCGAAGAAGTTATCACCGAACATCCCGTGCTCTTGAACCGCGCACCCACCTTGCATCGTTTGGGTATTCAAGCATTCGAGCCAGTACTTGTGGAAGGTAAGGCAATCCGCCTTCATCCGCTTGTTTGTACCGCCTTTAACGCTGACTTCGACGGCGACCAAATGGCGGTACACGTGCCGCTTTCCAACGAAGCCCAGGCAGAAGCGCGCGTGCTCATGCTTTCTTCGAACAACATCAAATCACCCGCGCATGGACGTCCGCTGACGGTTCCGACACAAGACATGATTATCGGTCTGTACTACGTAACCGCTGCGCGTGACGGCTTCCCTGGTGAGGGTCGTTCGTTCATCGACTTTGATGACGCGATGAACTGCTACAACGCTCGTGCCGAACTCGACCTTCAGGCAAAAATCTGGGTGCGCCTTTCGCAAGACGTACAGGTTGCAACTGCCTACAACGAATTTGAGGAATGCAAGGCGGGGCAGCGTATTGAAACTACTATCGGGCGTATTCTCTTCAACGATGTATTGCCTGATGATTATCCCTACCTTAACTACGAGATGAACAAAAAGGAAATCGGACGCCTCGTTGAAGATTGCTGTAATCGTTACGAACTTTCCGACATGCCTGCCATTTTGGACGGTTTGAAGGATGCAGGTTTCCACTACGCAACGCGTGCAGGTGTTACGGTTTCGGTGTATGACGCTACCGTGCCGCCTGAAAAGGACGAAATCTTAGCGAAATATGACGCGAAGGTTGCCTCAATTGACGAGGACTACGAAATGGGCCTTATGTCAAGTGATGAACGCCACAAGCAGGTAGTTGATTTATGGAACGCCGCCAATGATGAGGTGGGCGATGCCATGGCAAACAACTTCGACAAGTTTAACCCCATCTACATGATGGCGTTTTCTGGCGCTCGTGGTAACATCAAGCAGATTCGCCAGCTGGCGGGTATGCGCGGTCTTATGTCTGACCCGAAAGGTGAGATTATCGACCGCCCCATCAAGGCAAACTTCCGCGAGGGCTTGTCGGTTCTCGAATACTTTATTTCAACACACGGCGCTCGTAAGGGTCTTGCCGACACCGCACTTCGTACCGCGGACTCGGGCTATCTTACCCGTCGTCTGGTGGACGTCGCCCAAGATGTTATCATCCGCGAACTCGACTGCGAAACGACCGACGGTGTTACCTATTCTCTCTTCGATGAAAAAGGTTTTTTGGATGAAAACCTCATCGGACGCTGCTTGCTCGAAGAGGTTAAAGCCAAAGATGGTTCGGTTATCATCGGTGCAGGCGAACACGTTACTGGTATGGAACAGCTGCGCGCCATCCAGGAAAACGGCATCGAAGAAGTACTCATCCGCACGGTTATGACCTGTCACGCCGATTTCGGCGTATGCCAGAAATGCTACGGTTGGGATCTTGCCACTTCGCGTCCTGTCAACATCGGCACGGCAGTGGGCATTATCGCCGCGCAATCAATCGGCGAACCAGGAACCCAGCTTACCATGCGTACCTTCCACACGGGCGGTGTCGCTGGTGAGGACATCACGCACGGCTTGCCGCGTGTTACCGAACTTTTCGAAGCACGCAGGCCTAAAGGTCAGGCAGTGCTTGCCGAAATTGCAGGTACGCTGCAAATTGCCAACGACAAGCTGACGAAAACTCTGACCATCCACGATGACCAGGGGAATATCCGCGAATACGTGATTTCAGCGCGTGCCCAGATGCTTCCTGGTGTGGTTGATACCTGCGAAGTGAAGGTGGGGCAACAGCTGACGAAAGGTTCGGTCAACCCGCACGATTTGCTGCGTTTAACCGACCCGAACACAACCTTGCGCTACATCGTTTCTCAGGTACAAGGCGTTTATATCAGCCAAGGCGTTGATATTAACGACAAACACATCGAAGTTATCGCGCGCCAGATGCTGCGCAAAGTGGTCGTTTTGGATGCGGGTAAGTCTGACTATTTGCCTGGTCGTCAGGTCAATCGCTTCGAGTTCGAGAAAATCGCGAACAAGCTGGTGCTCGAAGGAGGAGAGCCTCCCGTGGGACAACCGCTGCTTTTAGGTATCACGAAGGCTTCTTTGGCAACGGATTCCTGGCTTTCGGCTGCGTCCTTCCAAGAAACCACCAAGGTGTTAACCGATGCGGCAATCGAAGCCAAGACCGACCGCCTTGCAGGGCTTAAGGAAAACGTTATCATCGGCAAGCCCATACCTGCAGGAACAGGGCTTTCGCGCTATCGCAAGATTGGACTCACCTACAAAGGACATCCCATCGGACGCGTTTCGGGCGACAATCTCCCCGACTTCGCACCTGATGCACTGCGCGATATCGAAGAGCTGCTTCCACAGCCGCAGGATTGGTCGCTTGACAACGAAAATTACCTCAACATGGGGGTCAATTACGGCAACTACTTCAACGGCATGGGACTTGGTCAGCGTTTGCACAACCTTTCGGACGAAGATGCGCGCCTTTACATCTACGATGATTTGGGCGTGTCGCAGCGCTGGGCAAACAAGTTTTCCGAAGCGGGTATTGAAACTGTTGCCGATTTAATGGGTCATACCGAAGAAGACCTGCTTCGCATTGAAGGCATTGGAGTCAAGGCGATTGAAGAACTCAAAGAAGGCTTGGAAGACCACGACCTGCTTTATATCATCGAAGATGGTCTGGCGGCGTCAAATGATGACATGAGTCAGCTTCTTGACATGGTTTTCTCGCCTGACGATACGATTCTTATCGGTGGGGATGAACCGCCGACTTTCAATACCGATGGGGAAGATATGCTCGGCGAAGCCTTGCCGCCTCGTTCCTACCAGCGCAATCTTGAAGAACTCGATGCGCTTCTCGGACCGCGGTTCAACGGTTTGTCAGGCATGTCCATTGTTGACGTTGATGCGCCGCAAGCAGAATTAGACGACGAAGAATAACTAGGAAAAAGGGCGCCTTCGAGCGCCCTTTTTCATTGCGAACAACGCAGCAGCTCTCCGTCATTGCGAGGAATACTTGGAGCAGGGACGGCACTGTCATTGCGAGGAACGCAGTGACGAAGCAACCTAGTCGTTGATATGCAGGTTGATATGTGTACAAGAAACAAGGAAGAAGCGCCGCTATGTCTTACAAGACTTATATTCCTAAAACTCAAAACGAAAACGAACCACTTAATGAGGGAAACGTTTCGTCGCAGATAGCAGCAACGCTTGAGGCTCTTGCGAAAACTATTGAGGCACGGCGTAGCGCAGGGGAAGAAAGCTACACCTATCGACTCTTGGAGTCTGACCTACAACTCGTGCTCGACAAAATCACCGAAGAAGCGCTTGAAGTGGTGGAAGCGGCGCACGAAGCAGACGCCGACCACCTTCGCTATGAAATAGCCGATTTGGTCTATCACCTTTTGGTGGTGTTGGGGAGGTTCGACATATCTCTTGATGAGCTCAGTGCAGAACTCAATATGCGCATGACGGACGAAGAGCGTCCTTTGGGGGGAATATGTCTGCACGAGCAATACGTGAAGCGAGGTAAATAATGGCTCAATTATTCGGAACCGACGGTGTCCGCGGCATTGCAAACACAGAATTGACCTGCGATATCGCTTTTAAACTTGGGCAAGCAGCCGTTGTTTTCCTCGGAAAAACTATTGTAGTGGGGAAAGACACTCGTCTTTCGGGTGACATGCTGGAATCAGCCGTGGCGGCAGGCATAATGAGCATGGGCGGAACCGTGCTGCTTGCGGGCATTATTCCGACTCCTGGTATCGCACTTCTCACGAGCAAACTTCACGGTGATGGCGGAATCGTCATTTCGGCATCGCACAATCCTCCCGAATACAACGGCATCAAATTCTTCAATTCCCAAGGCTTCAAGCTTTCCGATGCCCTTGAACTGCAGGTGGAAACCTTCGTTTTAGAAGGGGGAGCGAAAGGCGAAGATTTGCCTTCGGGAGACGCGGTTGGCGTTGCCATTCCTGTTGAGTCGGGCTGCGAAATGTATATCGAAAACGTGGTAAATTCCATACTTGAACAGGGAATTAACTTTGAAGGTTTACATATTGCGCTCGATGTGGGGCATGGGGCTTCGGCGCTTACGAGCGAAGCAGCGCTGCGTCGGCTGGGTGCGCACGTAACCACCATTAACGATGACTTCAACGGACTTGACATCAACGTCGGCTGCGGTTCGACTTGTTTGGATTTCTTGCACGACCTCATGAAAGAAACAGGCGCTGATGTGGGCATTGCCCATGACGGCGATGCTGACCGCGTTATGATTGTCGGAACGGACGGTCTTGAAATTGACGGCGACATGATAGAAGCGGTTTGCGCTCTTGACATGAAACAACGCGGCGTGCTTAAAGGCAATATGGTTGCAACAACCGTTATGGGAAACCTTGGGTTTTTCCACGCCATGCGCGAAGCGGGGATTGAGGTTTTACAGACGAAAGTGGGCGACCGCTATGTATTAGAAGCCATGATTGAAAAAGGCTGTGTTCTTGGTGGTGAACAAAGCGGGCACCTTATCATGCTTGAGCACAACACCACAGGTGATGGGCTTTTAGTGGCAGCGCAATTCCTTGCAGCATGTAAGCGCCAAGGAAAAACCGTCGAAGAAGCTGCGTCGGTGATGAAGCGCGTTCCTCAGGTGCTCATCAATGTTAAGGGCGTTGATAAGGCTGGTCTGTCAACAAATACCACACTTCTTTCAGCCATTGAAGCGGCAGAAAAGGAAATGGGGGAAACGGGGCGCGTGCTCATTCGTCCGAGTGGAACCGAACCGCTTGTTCGGGTCATGGTGGAAGCGTTTGATTCTGTTCTTGCCGAACGCATCGCCCAAACCCTTGCCGAAACGGTAAAATCCGAACTTTCTTTGTAGTGTTCAGAGAGAACCTCGATCCCTTCGCGGTTGCTGTCGAAGGGGTCTCAGTTCACCCGTTCCGCTACTCAGATTCTGCGAATCTTCGTGCGCTTCACTGCTGAAATCATAGTAAGATACTAATTGGTGTTCAGAGAGAACTTCGACCCCTTCGACAGCAACCACTCAGATGCTGGTTCGGCGTTTGTTGCGCGCGCTCTGTGGTGAAAGTGGACACAGTGCCGTCCCCTGTCCATACCGTCCAGGCAACAACCTAAAACCTTTCAACCTGCCCATCAACGACTAGGTTGCTTTGTCGTACGCTACGCGTACTCCTCGCAATGACAATGCCATACCTGTCCATAAGGGCAGGATGTTGCGTGTAAACCTGTGTGAAATAACAACATCTGGGGGCTCAGTTTTGTAGAAAATGTGAAGAAGTGTTACACAGAACTGTTGCATAATCGTCATAAACTATGTACTATTTTGAATAACTGTTTGTAGGAAGATATGTTGTTGACATGGGGAGACAGGGCAAGCGCAAACAAGACGCGAAATAAGCGCGAGCCAAACGTAGAGCAAACGCACAAAAAACGTAGCACGCAAGCGCACAGTAAACGTAAAACGGATACAACATAGACGCGCCTATAAGCAAAGCGAACAAATGAATACTGGACGTGAGGTGGGCAAATGAGTCTTAAACGGAATCAGACCGGATTTAAGCACGTAATCGCACCCTTTTTCAGGGCACTAGTAGCATTTGTGCTCGTTGTTGGTCTTTTGCCAACAATGGTCTTTACTTTTGTGGAACCCGCCGAAGCGCTCGCGCTCACGGATGCTCCCAGCTACTATCGCCCGTTGATGGATGGGGGCTCACCCGTTCAAGACGACGCAGGCAATCCTGTGTACTACTACGATGAAGTTGTTGGTAGTAGTGGCGTTCTCGATACACGCTATCGCGTCTACGACAAAGACGATGAAGAATGGTACCCTTGTGATGCCACGGGAACACCGACGGGGGGGGGTGCTCTTACCTTAGCTGATTTTGCCACCGAACGTCCGCAACCAGGCTATTGGGTTAACACCGCCACTACCACGCCTGCCCAACGCTACGTAAATCTCACCCGTGCTGCTATGTCGGGGGAACAAGTACTCAAAGCTACCAACATAACAGGCAATTTCGTTGAACAAACGGGCTATCCTGTTTCTTCTGGTGCGAACCGCAACGTGGCGTATGGCTCTATCTATCCTGGTGCCTTGATTGAATACGATTTTGTCGGGAAGTATCGTTTTAACTATGCGGCAAGTGCCAACGGCTTTAGCGCTGGGGGCAACATGATGCAAGACGGATTCTTGCGTGATGAACGAGTCCCTGGAGACATTCCCTTTATTGAAGATACTCGCTATGGTTGTGGACTCACCACTACCAGCGCTGGCGGATTAAATGCCGTTAAAGC
>WRIS01000010.1 GCA_009782615.1 Eggerthellaceae bacterium
CGCCGTATCAGCGTTCGGCATCTTCTTTGCGGGCGGCGATATGAGGGATGGGAACCCATCACTCAGGCAAGTAGTAGCCGAGATAAGCCAGGAGCACCAAGACGAGATTGACCGTATCAAGTCTGAGAACCCTCATGACGAGCTAATGATCTCCGGCACGAGGGCATCTTGGAAGGACGTACTGGCGGTCTATTCCGTCAAGACGACTACGGACACAGATGAACCACTTGATGCCATAACGCTTGACGAGCGACGGCAGAAGCTACTGAGGGATGTCTACTGGGATATGAACTCGATAGAGTTCCGTGTGGAGGATAGGGAGTTCACCGAGATCATCGAAATCGAGCAAGATGACGGCTCAATCGTCGAAGAGACCCAGACCTATACCCGCCGAACCCTCTACATCACACAAACCTCAAAGACCGTTGACGAGATAGCAGAACAATACAGATTCAATGCCAGTCAGCTCGGCTTGCTAACAGAGCTGCTCGACCCCAGGTACGCAAGCACCTGGCAGTCCGTCCTTTACGACATCCGCACAGGCTCAGGCGACATCGTTGAGGTCGCGGCATCCCAGTTGGGTAATCCCGGCGGACAGCCCTATTGGTCATGGTACGGTTTCTCGGGTCGTGTTGAGTGGTGTGCCTGCTTCGTGAGCTGGTGCGCCAACGAATGCGGCTACATCCAAGCTGGTGTAATTCCCAAGCATTCATACTGTCAGACCGGAATCAACTGGTTCAAGGACGCAGGATGCTGGCAGGATGCCAGAAGCGGCTACGAGCCAAGGCCGGGTGACATCATCTACTTCGACTGGGGAGACGGCGGAGACAGTGACCACGTAGGCATAGTTGAATCCTGCGACGGCACCACAGTCCGAACCATAGAGGGCAACAGCGGTGATGCTGTGAATAGACGTAGCTATAGCATTAACAGCTCATATATCATCGGTTATGGAACACCAATGCATTAATTGGGTAAGACCCCAGTTTTTGGGGTCTTACCCAACATTTAGTATGCCCAACTTACCAAGGAGCTTATCTTTAGATGTTTTGATCGGTTTGCCGTTCTCTTGATGTCTCCGCATAAGAGCTATGATTATTGTGCATATCATTTGGACTTCTCAATGATGAGAATAAGGAGAAACTGAAAGGCAAGCAAATGGCAGGGGCACTCTCATACCAGCTGGTTACATTCATCAGCGAGAACCACTCGGACATGATTCACTCTGTGCTGAAGAGGTTCATATTTGAAGAAAAAGACTACCTTGATATTCAAGCTGGGCTAATTGAGGAAATACATAGTGTAAAGCTCGACGGATTCAGGATAAAGACTATAAAAGTTGCCGAGAGCGCTGATGATTCCGTTAAATTGACAGTGGTCGTTGAAGCCGACCTTGAGGTTAAGGGTCTTGGTGGACGTGACTATGAAACCGAGTCAGCACAGCAATGGTTTGCTGTTTCGTTGAGTGGTCAATTAGACGACGGTTTTAATAATCTCACCGTGCTTCGAGTCGAGGAATACTACAAGTCGCCATTCAAACGCGAGCAGGCTCTCTCGCCGTCCCTTGTGCCCTATTTCGCAAAAGACGATTTTGACAATATTGCAGAAGACTTCTTGCGCGAGTTTTGCCCGGAGATGCTCTCTGCACCTATGGCTCTCCCTGTAACAGGGGTTGTTGAGCGTATGGGTTTGAGAATTCGAGAACTAGACCTTTCCCGCAACCTCGTTTTATTTGGGATGATGGTGTTTGGCGATACCTCTGTGGTTTATTACAATAAAGAACGGCAATGCTTCGATAAGACAATCATTAAAGGTGGCACAATACTCGTTGATCCAAACGTGTTCTTCGAGAGGAATCTCGGGTGTTGGAATAACACGGTCATCCATGAATGCGTCCATTGGTGGAAGCACCGTAAGCACCATGAGTTCTTCAGAATGATTGACGATGAATACTCTCTAGTCAGTTGCCGGGTCAGAGAGACCGAAAGGATAAAGGACATTTGGACCGACGAGGACTGGATGGAGTGGCACGCGAACGGTATCGCGCCCAGAATCCTCATGCCAAAAGCTACAGTTCTTCTAAAGATAGATGAATATAAGAGTTCCCTTGCGATGGCATTTCCCCAAGCGACTACACTTGAAACTCTTGAATACGTAATTATCAACCTCGCTGAGTTTTATCATGTTTCCAAGCAGGCTGCGAAGATTCGCCTTCTCGATTTGGGCTATCGCGAGGCAGAGCCGCTATTCAATTATATTGATGACCACTACGTCGGCGCGTATTCATATGCAACCGGGTCTCTTGACGAAAACCAGACATACAACATCAGCATGAAAGACTCTATGCGTGAGTATCTCTCAAACTGTGACTTCAAGGAGTTGATAGACTCAGGCGATTTCGTATATGTTGACAGTCACTTCGTCGTTAACGACAAAAAGTATGTCGAAAGAACCTCATGTAGCGATCTGAGACTGACCGACTACGCTAAGTTACACATCGACGAATGCTGTATCAGATTTGCCTTAGAGACAAACAAAAAATGGAAGCCGGAAGGCGATAAATACCTAGAGGACGGGCTATTCAGAAAGGCAGTCTCTGACTTTGAGAGAGTCCCCGTCTACTGCACAGACGAACACAACCAGGCGCTAACTAGTGTTGCTAAAGACAGCAAGCACCTAGTCTCTATGACATTAGAGTTTCTGGAGTTCAACAAAAAGACGGCTGACTACAATTTTGCCCAGACAGCATATGCTCACATAGAACGTCTGGGCATCAGCCAGCAAAGATTTTACGATACAACTCTACTTGATGACAGGCAATTCCGAAAACTAAAATCGGGGAATCCCAAGTCTCCTTCATTTGATACCGCTATGGCTATTTGTATTGGTTTAGACCTTGGTCTTGAATACGGGGTGCCTTTACTTGAAAAGGCTGCAATGTCATTGGAGAATAAAGAAAAGGCACCTTATAAAATGCTGCTTGCTTGTTACCGTGGGCGCAGTATTTTTGAGTGCAACGAGTTCCTGACTGAGCAGGGCGCAAAACTGCTGCGCGAAAAGGAGTACAGAAGTGTTTTAAGCTTATCTCCATAGCAATGATTAAAACGAGAGTAAAGTAGCAGGACTATATCCTTATTGGATGCTGACAAACTTGACTATCCAATTAGACATGCCAACAATTCAGTAGTAATGACCTCTTTTACCAGCAAGATTGCAGGCAAAAGAGGTTACTTTTTCAGAATAGTCGGATTTCCGAAATCCGGAATTATTCGGAAAACACAACCAATAATCCCATCATAACACAACCAAAATTTGCATTTATGCAGGTAAATGTGCCTTTCTGTGTTTTCGTGTTCTGGATTCCAGAAAGCCGGACAAGCCTCAATAAAGTTGTCATGATACTAGAAGCACAGCCTTCTAAATCATGAGCGGAGGTGAGGAAATGTTTGAAGTTAGGAATGCCGAGGGCAAATTGGTCTGCCGTATCGACCCGCCCAATCTGACCGTTGAGATTGTAATGAAGGGGCAAAAGACAGTCGTTGTCTTTGTGTCTGACAGCAACCCGATAGTTATCAACTCGAAAGCAATCTAGGCAAATACCCACGTACATATCATCCGCCGACCCGCGAGACGGGCAGGAAAATCGAAAGCGATTCCTGCCCGTCTCTTTGTTTGGTAGATGAATCGAAGACGAACACCTGCGGATGACGATCCGACAGGAGTTCATCATGATTAACGAATCCTATTATCTTGCCAATGTCCACGATGGCAATCGCGAAAGATACGTTGTAGGCATCCCTCAGTTTGGGGGCCGCGAGAACCTCATCGAGGTTGATGAGGTTATTTTCTGGCTGCTCAAATCTTTTCAACGTGAGGACTGGCGACAGGAGCGTCAGGCAAGGAGACGCTTGGAGCAATTGGCTCTGAGTGATGAGGAATTAGCCGATAAAGTAGGCGAGCTGGTTCCCAGCCCAGAAGACATGCTCTACCAGCGCATCCTAACAGACAACCTGCGCTGTGCATTCAATATGCTACCGCCTGTGCAGGCTAAGCGCTTTCTTCTCCACTATGGCCTTGATCTTTCTATCAAACAAATCGCCAAAACGGAACACTGCTCAGATCGTGCGGTAAGGCTTTGCATTGAGCGTGCCAAAAAGAATCTTAGGAAAATTTTGAAATAGGGCTTCCGTTTCAGCCTGTTTTTGTCCAACTACATAGAGGGAGTTATTCCTCTGGGCACCTTAACAACCAAATACCCATCGGTTCTAGGAAGGGCAGAAGCGAAGCCTTGCGATGACGGCTCTCGTGAGCTGATGGGAGTTCTATCTAAAACTCAGGCAAAAGCATTCCAGGGGACTACTGGCTTTGTTGGCTGCCTTACATACTTGAAGGGAAATAGTATGACTACAACAGATAAAACTCCCATTATTCACCGTGGAGATATATATTGTGTATCGTTTGACCCAGTGCTCGGAAGTGAGCAGAGCGGTACTAGACCTGCCGCTGTGCTCCAGTGTGATGCCGGGAACCGCGCAAGTACAACGGTTGTCGTCGCTCCTGTTACCACCCGACCCAAGCCCTTTTTGCCCACCCATGTGCTGCTCTCTGGGATAAGTGGGGTGGCTGACGGGTCGATCCTTTTATTGGAGCAACTCAGGACAGTAGACCGCCAGCGGTTTGGGCGCTTTGTTGGCGCTCTCGACGAGTTTACGCTTCATCGCATTGACATGGCGCTAAAGATAGAGCTTGGCATCAGCAGCGATAAAAGCTGGCGTGAAGCAACGAAGCGAATCGCCTTAGAGCAATGCTCAGCAAGGCAGAGTGCGGCTACCGACAGTCAAATCAGCATCGTGTCCAGCATTAGGCACTCTCCCCTGAACACTAGGACGCTTTGTCCAGTATGCAAGAACTCCTACCTTGACGCGGGCTTCGAGCTCCGCCGGTTGAGCAAACCAGCCAGCGACAAAGAAATCTGCATGGGCTGCAACTACAGGATGGGCCTGGATTATGAGGTGATAGAGCCATGAACAGCATGAGCACGGGAATGTGCGAATTAGCACCTTTGAAGCGACTGAAAGGATTCGCGACCATAATCTCGCGATCTTTTCTGGCTGCTACTCCGAGGAGGTGGTCTGAATGAAAGACACGATGTTTGTCAGGGCTGAGGAGATCGCCAAGGAATTAGGGGTGTCAGTTGGCCACGCTTATAAGCTCATTAGAGACATGAACGCAGAGCTGAAAGCTAAAGGCTTCATGACCATCTCTGGTCGAGTGAGCAGACAGTTCTATGAAGAGAGGTTCTACGGAATATCCAAAACACATTAAGGAGGAAGCCTTATGTCAGTACACAAAGATAAGCAATCGGGCAAGTGGTATGCCCATGCCTGCTACCAAGATGGTCGTGGGAACCAGATGCGCAAGATGAAGAGAGGCTTTAACACGAAGAAAGAGGCATTGGCATGGGAGCGAGAATATCTGCTCCAACGGACGGATGATCTGACAATGAGCTTTGAGAATTTTCTCGTTCTCTATGCTGAAGACCGTCGCCCGCGCCTCAAGCTCAACACGTGGCTGAGCAAAGAGTACATCATAAACGCCAAGTTACTCCCATTCTTCGGGAAGATGGCTATGAATGAGATTGAGGCAAAAGACATCATCCGCTGGCAGAACTCGCTGATCAATGGGCATGACAAGAATGGCAAGCCCTATTCCCAGACGTATCTGAAGACGATTCACAACCAGCTTACTGCCATCTTCACCCACGCATACAAGTTCTATGGGCTAAAAACCAACCCAGCAAGCAAGGCCGGAAGCATGGGTAAGAAGAACGCTGATGAGATGAGGTTTTGGACACGAGAGGAATACTCCAAGTTTGCCGAGATTGCCATGCAGAACCAGCGGCTCTATTACCCTGTTGAGATTCTCTACTGGTGTGGCTTGAGGCTTGGGGAAATGCTTGCTTTGACTTTTGCAGATGTTGACCTCGACAAAAAGACGCTTCGGGTAAACAAGTCGTACCAGAGCATCAAAGGGCAAGTTGTTATCACCGAGCCAAAGACACCAAAAAGCCGAAGGACAGTTACCATCCCCGATTTCCTTTGCTCCTCTATTCAAGATTACATTGCGCTTCAGTATGCCTTCAAACCCTCAGACAGGATGTTTGGTGTCTCAAAAAGCTACCTGGCATATCACCTAAAGAAATGTGCCGACGTAGCCGGTGTGGAGCGTATCCGGGTTCACGATCTGCGGCATTCGCACGTTTCGTTGCTCATCGAACTCGGTTTCTCAGCGTTAGCGATTGCTGAGAGAGTTGGCCATGAAAGCATAGAGGTTACCTATCGTTATGCTCATTTGTTCCCGACAAAGCAAACCGAGATTGCAATAAGCCTGGATCGAGAAGGAGAGCTGTGCCATGCGTTCTGAGAAAGACAGAAAACGCTACCGGACCGCTGCCTTCAGAATGTCCGAAGATGAATGGATCGAGTTGAATAAGCGTGTAGAGCTTTGCGGCTATCAGAAGCAAGAGTACTTGATAAAGAGTGTCCTGTACCAACAAATCGTCGTTGTTGGGAATAAGGTACAATTCACAAGGTTGCAGGCAACGCTTGATGACATTGCCTGTCAGCTAGAGCAAATTGAGGCTGCGTCTGAATTAGACTCTGAGCTTCTGTTGCCGATTAGGACAGCCGTAGAGATTATCAGTAACGCCTTTACGGAGTCGTCTGAGAGCATATCTCTTGTCGTTGCTGATGAAAAAACGATGAAATGCGAGCCAAAAACGACGAATAATAAGACAAATAGGCTCAATGTGCTCAAAGAAAGTGCTGGTAATTAGCTCGATTAACTACGATTGTCTTTCTGGCCGACGAGTGGGAGTAGTGCCTTTTTTCTTTCCTGTGTATCGTGACACATTATCGTCTACTGAGCTATTTCATATGCAGGCTGATATACGTCTTTACTAGAGAAATTGATGTCGGCACATCAACACATTAGCAAAGCAAATAGCAAAACTTTTCAAGTAACATAGCGCTGGCGCCATAACATAGAAAAATATGGTATATTATTTTACATGTTATTGCCGTTGTTGGAATTAAGCGAAAGAATTTTCCATGTCCTATTTAACACTAAAAAAAGCCTTTCACAAGCAAGATGTGGATGCTGGCGCATTATACCTGGAGCGGTTTTCTAGCGCCAAGGCTGTTCATCTTAACTTTGATATTAAGGGCAATCAAGCGTTTCTTTACATGGAAGATGAGCTTTATACAAAAATGCTTCAAATTACCAAAGCAGATAAGGAAATACTTGAACTGACTCAGCAACTGCCAGGACGCGCCATTCAACAATACACTGAGCGCACGTTAATAGACGAAATCGTACTAACAAATGAGATAGAAGGCGTTAACAGTTCAAGGAGAGAAATTGGCAGCATACTACGTAATTTAGAAAAGCAGGACAAGAAAAAACGTTTCGTTGGCCTCGTCAATAAATATAATATGCTTCTTCAAAGAGAAGAAGTGCAAATCGATACCTTGGAGGACATTAGAGCTCTCTACGACGACTTGGTTTTGTTTGAGGTGGTCTCTGACAATCAGAACAACGCACCAGACGGCAAACTTTTTAGGACAGAGTCGGTAAGCGTTTATAGCCCTGCAGGTGAGGAGATACATAGAGGAGTGCTTCCAGAGCAGAGAATTGAAGACCAGCTTTCTACGGCGCTAGATTTTCTTAAAAAGGAAAGTGTTGAGCTCCCAATAAAAGCTGCAGTTTTCCATTATCTTTTTGGATACATTCACCCATTCTACGATGGCAACGGCCGTCTAAATCGTTTCATCAGCAGCGCTTTATTGCTTAGAGAGTATGAACCACTTGTTGGGCTCAGGTTATCTTATGCAATTACGCAATCTATTGAAAGGTACTACAAAGGATTCAATGTTTGTAATGAGGTCTTGAATAAAGGAGACATTACCCCCTTTGTCCTCATGTTCCTTGACGTTGTTTATCAAGCGGTCGCCGATATCATCGCTGTCCTAAAAGAAAAAGGAGAGCTGCTCGAAATAAACCGTGATCAATTGAAAAACGTTGGGGTTCTTGCTGAAGACAAAGATCTATTTGAGCTTGCCTATATTCTCTTACAGGCACGGATGTTTTCGGGCGATGGCATCTCAATCCATGAGCTCATGAAGGTCTTTGGGGTAACTAGGCCAACTATCATGAAGCGTCTGAGCCACATAGCCCAGTTAGACCTTTTAGAAAGAGAAAAGGTGGGTAGAGAAGTTCACTATCAACTCAATATAGAAGCTCTCCAAAGTACAGTATGATTGCGTCGACCTAGTAAGAGGAAGCGAAAGAATTCTGGTCTACAGAAGCCAAGAGTTACAACGCTAAAGAAAAGTGTTTCTTTTTCGACACCTGCCCTTTGTTCACGAGTCCAACTCGATGAGTAAGCGAACGCCCAAGAAAGCAGCGCGCGCAGAACAAACTAGCTGAATTCCTTACCGCCTACCCGCAAAAAGCCTCCGCGATGCTTGCCGACAGGGTCGTGATGCGTCCAGTGTATGACGCCGCCTTCCTCATTGAACTCATACACGCCCGCAAAATCCACCGTATCCCCCACAGCCAAAGGTTTAACACGGGGTGCAATATCGATATTGTGTGCTACAAGCAAGGTCTGTCCCGAAGCAAGCCGCAGGATGAAACGCTGATGCTGATCGCCTTCTGTATCATCGCTTAAAATGCGCTCGACAACACCCGTACCCGTAACATAGGTGTTGTCTTGTTGGGCTTCGAACAGCCGAGCCAATTCCGCGTCTGTAGAACCAAGACCAAACGCTTCAGCACCAGCGGTTGCTTCGCTCGAAACAGCGTTGCCCCCTGTGCCTTGCCCCTGTCCTGCAAGTGCCCAGCCCAAGAGAAACGCCACAACAAGAGCGGCAATTATTATTATTGTAATACGTGATATCTTCATGAAGGCAGTATAGCACCTCGCATACTGAACGTCGGCGAAGAATGCAAGCTCGTGTCGCCATAGAACACACCGCCACAATTCAGTCTGGCAGGCTACGAATGCTGGCATGCGAATATGAGGTGTATAATGAAAAATGCTTATTGCTCCCCTGCAAGCAAGGGAACACCTCGAAGCCTTAACAGCCACATAACAGATAGGTGAAAAATGAAGCGCTTAATTGTCCTCCTTGTTTGTTTTAGTCTAGCTGTTTCGCTGAGCGGCTGCAGAAACATTGACGACAATAACCAAACATCTGATAATCTCAGCACCACAAAATACAACGAAACCACGAATAAATACTACGAAGAAACCGACAACGGATACAAGGCTACGTACTACGAAAAAGACGAAATAACCCCCACGGCAGTTGCAGAGTGGCTGTCTCAATGCAGCTCAGGTGAGTATTATCATGAATACATCTATACCGACCCCGAATCATGGGATTTGTTTATATACTATTCTCCCGATAAAGACGAATTCAATTTCGAAGACTTCAAGTTCTCCGTTACTGATTCAGTGGTAAAAATCTACGCAACTACCAACAGCTCAACTCAAGACGCTAAAAAAGACTATCTACTTATCAGGATTCAGGCTCCGCAAAGAGGGCCTTGGCCCTCAGCATCGAAATTGTTCGTTGACGACATTTCGATAACACAAACCTGATGCATTTGTGATACTCTCTTCTTGTCCACATGAACATGGTCTTGCCGTCGTATCGGGGTGAATCGGCGCAAAATCAACAACAAGCAAGAAGGGGGTTTAGCAATGGACAACTCTTATGGCAGGGCACAATTGGTTGGCTATTCGTCGAAAATCAACGAGGCAGAACTCACCAACAAGCAGAAACAAGAAAGCCGAAACCTGGTTATCGCCGCGCTGGTAGCGCCGCTTATCATCGTAGCCGCGTTTCAAATCGCCGCATTTTTCTATACGGAATTTTCGCGGTTGGCATGGTTGATTTTAGGGATTGTCCTCGGCATCATCATCATGATAGCTTTGCTTGTCCAATCGACGAAACGCAAACACGTCACGAATTTTGAAGGTGAACTCGTCAAGAAACAGGTACGGAAAAAATCGAGTGGCGACCCGCAAACTGGCATGATAGAAACCTATTACCTTCACTCGCTCATTTTTCGCGATACAAAGGGGAAAACGCAGAAATATTCAGAGCGCTGCGCGACAAAAGAGCCGACCGAAAACGCGTGGTCTCGTTACTTGCAAATCGGCGACAAAGTGCGCTACCACGCGCAGCAAGATTTTTTCGAAAAGTACGACAAATCAAACGACGCGCTCCTCCCCTGCGTTGAGTGTCGCACTCTTTTTGATATTGCGCTGAATAACTGCCCTCAATGCAACACGACAGCAATAAAGCCGTAAGCTCCAACGAATAAGTAATCAAACAGCCTGCGCAACTGCAGCAAGAAACAAGTACAACCGAACCAACAAGCACCCACGCAGCCCAACTAACACGCACAAAGAAACAACCTGGACTCTATCAAGAATCCAGGTTGTTTAATCAGTACGTGAGTGCTTAGTTAGGACAGGTTATCTAATCTAATCTAATCTAATCTAACCTAACCTAAGCCTTACAGTCTGGCAAGGTGATCGCTGTGCGCAAAACCTTCTTTGCCGTCATAGCTTACCTTATACCAAGGGCTGCCCGCTTCTGCAGAACCGATAACCGTCACCGTCGTTCCACGAGGAAGCAAGTCAATCGCTTCAGCATCAATGCTGGCGCCTGCGCGGATATTCAAGTTTGATGCCGTAGTCCGATATTCGCCTGCTACGCCATCAGGGTCGACAGATGCTGCTGGCTCTGGTGCAGGAGCAGGTGCTGGAGCGGGTGCAGGCTCAGGTTCAGGTTCAGGTGCAACGGGAGCATTGAAGGTCACGTTGGGGAAGATTGCCTTGAGCGCTGCTTCATTTTCAAACTGCGGGAACTTCGCCTTGAAAGCATCAAAGGTCACGCCAGGCAAAGCAAGCGTGGTGCCATCATAGGTTGCGTCAGGGAACGCTGCCTTTATTTCATTGAAGGACAGCGAAGGTCCGCTAAATTCGATTTCAGGGAATTTCGCCTTTAAGTCCTCTAAGGAAATACCTGGGAACTTCGCGCTGAATTCTTCAAACGTCATCTTGGGAAGCACGATTTTCCCGTCCACTAACTGAGCACCAGGGAATGCCGCTTTAATCGCGTCAAAGTCCAGACCCTCAATTTGCATCGCAGCAGGATTCAAAGGCTCCAATTCAACGGTTTCGGGCTCTGCGCCAAGTACTTTCATAGCAAGGAAGAGCGCCAGAGCAATACCTAATGCGATAACAGCAAGCCAGAATACCTTCCAGCCGATTCCCATTTTTTCACTTTCGCCTGATGAACCTTTAACCGAAACATCGCCCTCGCCCAAGCCAAATTCAACATCGCCGAATTTTGCCTTAAGGGCATCAAGAGAAAGGCCAGGGAACTTAGACGCGAAGGCTGCCAGAGAAAGGCTTGGCAACACCAGTTTGCTACCATCAAAGCTTGCGTCGGGGAACTTAGCTTTAAGAGCTTCAAATTCAAGGCTTGGCGCATTAAGATCAAGTTTAGGTGCCTTGGGCGCCTTAACCTTAACGTCGGGAGTCTTAACATCCACCGCAGGTGCTTTGATATCCACCGCAGGAGCCTTAACATCCACCGCAGGCGCTTTGATATCCACCGCAGGAGCCTTAACATCAACTGCAGGGAAAGCAACCGTTGCATCCCCAAGCGTTGCGTTCAATCCTGAAGCATTAATATCAACAGCAGGAGCGTTGACATCAACACCAGGTAAGCCAACATTTACACCAGGGGCATTAATGTCGAGTGCAGGGGCGTTCACATCAAACCCAGGAGCATTGACGTCGAAACCAGGAGCGGTCGCCGCAAATCCTGGGGCGTTCACATCAACGCTGGGCATGCCAACACCAAACTGAGGTGCATTAACGTCGAAACCTGGTGCGGTTGCCGCAAACCCTGGTGCGTTTACATCGAATCCTGGCGCATTAACGTCGACACCAGGCATCCCAACACCAAACTGAGGAGCGTTTACATCGAAACCAGGCGCATTAACGTCGACACCAGGGGCGTTAACGTCGAAGCCTGGCGCGTTAACGTCGAAGCCAGGGGCAGTCGCCGCAAAAGCAGGAGCCCCAACAGCTATGCCAGGAGCGCTAACGTTGGCACCTGATACACCAAATTCGAGATCGGGCAAATCGCCTTCAGACATAGAAAACTCGATGCCGCCAAATTTTTCAATAAGCGCATCAAGGGATAAATAGGGGAACTTAGATTTGAAATCAGCCAATGACAAACTCGGTAACACCAGTTTGCCACCTTCAAGCCTTGCATCGGGGAAGCGGGCTTTAAGAGCCTCGAATTCCGGATTAGGCTCGTTGATGTCCAGTTCGGGCAACGTAACATCGCACGTACCCTCAGACATACATATCTTGCAAAAGTGCGGTACGCGAGTTTCAAATGAATCAGCAAACGAATACGCTTGCTCACAAGCATTGAATGGTCCGTGCCACTTGCCGTACACGCCGTCTGCATCACCTATTACAATACCTTCTCCTTCATTGCAATAGGCACAAGTGCCTCTGTGAATAGAAGCTCTTTCTTTCCTGCTAAAACTCTCAAAAACCCAATATCTCATCCCACCTACCTCCTCTAAGAAACTATACGCCCGTGCATAAAAACAGTAGAATGCAAGTTTTTTCCGTTACCGTAATTCTCTACGGAAACCCTCTACCATTGCAGTTTAACAAATACTTCTCTAAAAATGAGAGGAAAAACCAGTTATTGGATAGTTTTCAAAATTTTTTGCTATTATTTCGGTGCCATACACCTTTTATGCACAAAAACGCGCCCTTCAGCCACTCAATATGTCTCAAATATGGATAGGGAATGTGCACAGGGAATGGAATGTAGAGTTCCCAACGAAATGGACGGGTGGACAGTCCCCTGTCCACCCAGCTGTGTCCACCCCCCCACTCGTCTTTGCGAGGAGCGAGTACCGCGAGCAACGAAGCAATCTAGTCGTTGAGCTGCAGGTTCGCACTCTTACGTTTTACCTGAATTGCTGCGCCGCAACTTACCGAGTTTTCACTTTAGCATCCCCGAGCGACAGAGAAATATCAAGCGTGCTTGTAGGGGAAGCATTGCTCACGTCTACGTGAGAACCCTTCTCTTTCCCATTAATCCGTATCGAACCAAGGTCTACGTCTATGGTGTAACTCAGTTCCTGTTCGCGATTAGTTAGGTCAAACGTAAGAGAACCTAAATCGAGCGTTGCTTTCGTGCGCCCCTTCAGTTCACCCGAATACTCAAAACTTCCCAAGCTGTTTTTGACACTCAGATTATTGACAGCGGAATCCTTGAGCTGAAGACTTCCGCTATCCAAGGAAAAATCAGCCAATTCTGTGACCGTTAAATCTCTCAACGTACAGCTCCCTAAATTCAGGCTTGCATTCATCGTCTGAGCCGAAAGCGCACTGCCGTTAAAGTCCCCCAAAGCAAGGTTGACCGCCAAGGAATCAGCGTCTAAGTTGCGCATCTCAAGACTCCCCAGACTCAGTTTGATATCCACGTTTTCGAAGTTTGTCCCCTTCGGATAGGTGAGCGTGAGACTGTTGCCAGAAGTGTCGAAAAAGCCAACCCCCCACCAACCATGCGCGAGGTTTTTCCCTTTGATAGTCAAAACGCCGTCGCGCTCATCAACTTCAAAACTTTGAAGAAAGGAATTATATCTGCCCTCAAGCGCAAACGAATCGCCCTCAACTAGGCGCACTTCGGCAGTGTCAATATTGATGTTGATGCTCGTAAGTTTCGTATAGCTTTCATTGATGCGCACCACATCTTTGCTTTCGCCGTCCATAACAACCATACCAGTTCGGGTGAAGGCAACCGAACGCATTCCGCCTAAGCCAAAGCCGATTCCCGCAAACACAACCCCCACGAGAACAACAACTGCAGCAATTACCAAGAAGTTTTTCATGGTCTTATTCATTGCACTGTCCCCCTTTCTTTTTTCGCCAGTTTTATGCGCAAAGCGTTGAAGAGCTTAGCAATTCCGATGATGCACAAGCGTCCCAGCTGCCAAAAAGCGATGCCCAACAAAACCGACAAACCGAAAAGAATCAAACCTGAACCGAAGTAGAACAAGCCCACGGCAAAATTCGTGAACAAAAGAATGATGCCCCCAACCACAAGAGCAATGCCAGCGGCAAAAAACGAAACGACCACCGCCGCAAAAGACACCAGTACGGCGAAAAGCGTGGCGAGGAGCGAAACAATCAGGGCGAAAAGCGTGGCTGCCACAGGCAAACCAACAGGGATTGCCAGTATGGCTAAAACCACCGTCCACACCACACCGATACCACTCTTTTCAGTTGTTTGCGCCTGCGGTTGCGGCGGTTGCGGCGGCGGTGGCACTTGGGCTCCGCCTTGTTGATAGCCCGCAGGCGGATAGCCTGGTGCTTGGCGATATTCAGGCACCTGCTGATGGACGCTTGCACCTGCGCCCGCGCCCGCACCCGCGTTTGCACCTACGCCTGCGCCTGCGCCTGCGCCTGCGCCTGCGGCGGCGGCGCTCTCAGCAATCAAAGGACTCATCGCAATATCAGCCTTAATCTGAGCAGCTAACGTGCGAGGGTTTCCCAAAATGCTGTCGGCGTCAATCTTTCCCGCCAATTCCGCATCGGAAAGGTATTCCCCATAATAGGAAAGGGCATTTTCCCTGTCCGTGGCGGAAAGTCCCTTGAGCTCTCTTTCCAATTCGACTAGATACGTTGTTTTGTCCATTAGACCTCACTCCCAAGAAAGCCATCAAGTCTGCTTCGATACGTCTTCCAATGTTCCTTGAATTCACCGAGTTGAGTTTTGCCGCTTTCGGTTATCGCATAGTAACGCCGATTGCGCCCCTGATGCGGCAGGTCATAGGTTCTCAAGAAGTCACTGCTTTGAAGCCGCCGAAGTACGGGATAAAGCGTTGACTCTGACACCTGAAGACTCTCCCGTAAGTTTTGCGTAATCTCGTAGCCGTAAGTGTCGCCCCGAGAAAGCATCGAAAGAACGCAGGCATCGAGTAAGCTTGCTGTTATCTGAAAAACCACGCGCTTCACCTCCTATTTTTATTCCTATAATATTATATAACATATAGTATTATAGAACGCAAGATGTTGTTACGATTCCGTAAGAAAACAAAACGGAAACACGTCGGAAGATGCGCGCTGACCAAACAAGCCGCCAACAAACAGGCTAAACGCGAAATGAAAGCAGGCTCAAAAACGCGCCTTGGCTCTTGACTATTGGTTGGGAATGTTTTGAACAGGAACTTGTTGCTGCTGTTCAAAAGGCATGGGGTCATCTTTCCCGCGCCATAACGGCACGTTGAACTGCCACGTCCAATAACCCAAAGCCCGCGCCACGAGCGCTTGGAGCCACATCGCAAGAACCATAATAGGAAACATGAACACGAGAAGGAAGACAATCATCCCCAGAAAATAACCTACTACATAGCCTGGATCAGCGCCGATTCCTGCCAGCGTTAGCCCCATTGCTGCAGCCACAAGAACAATTCCGATAACAACAATGATAGTCGCGATAAAACCAATAATGAAACCAATAAGAATAGACATGCCTAGTATCTTAAAGATTCCTTTGGGGTCTTTTCTAATCATCGCCCAAATCTTTTTCAGCTGAAAACCAGGGGAAAGCTGTCCGTAGATACTGATTCTCATTGATCCCACCCAGATGAAAAACGAAACAAAAATCGTCACTGCTATATATACCAGGTTTATAAGAAGACTGAAAATACTGACGGCTGCCAACGCCCCCGTATCTATGGCATAAGGGTCAGCGGCACTTAAACCCAAACTAGGAATCACTATCAAGGCATAGTAGATCATCAGCGGAATGAAAGAGAGCACCCAGGACAGAAGCAGGATATAAAAACCGCGCTCGTAGAGTTTTCCGTCCTCGTTCCCAAAAATCTGTTTGGGCATAGGAGCGTTGATGCCCCAGGCAACATCGCGTGCCCAACCATAGAGATAGCCACCCACCACAATGGTGCCGAAAATCGGAATAAACGAAACAAGCGTCAAAAGACACAGTTTGCCAATCCAATAGGGGGTACTTTTAATGTCGTTAAACGCAGTTTTGAAATACTCGATTTGCATATGATGCACCTTCCTGCCACCTACTGAAGCCGCTTATTGAATACTGTCACTATAAATGAAAAAAGGGAGCTTGACACTCCCTTTTTTATTCGCTAGTTCATAATCTCACAGGTCAACCAAAACCAGCGAGGGTTGAAAAATCTAAACTACTTCAAAGAGATTGCAGCGCCTGCCTCTTCGAGCTTCGCCTTGAGTTCTTCTGCCTTGTCCTTGGCAACGCCTTCCTGAATAGGAGCTGGAGCGCCTTCGACCAAGTCCTTTGCTTCTTTCAAGCCAAGACCAGTGATCTCGCGAACAACTTTGATAACTGAAATCTTGTTGTCGCCAAAGCCTTCGAGAACAACATCGAAATCGGTTTTCTCTTCAGCAGCGCCACCACCGTCTCCGCCTGCAGCGGGAGCCGCAGCAACAGCAACAGGAGCAGCCGCTGAAACACCAAATACTTCTTCCAATTCTTTGACGAGCTCAGAAAGCTCGAGTGCAGGCATTGCCTTTAATGCCTCTACAATTTCTTCACGTTTAATAGCCATGGTAAAACTCCTTTTCTTATGTTCGGCACCTCATGCCGACCTTTGTTTTTTGTCGTTGGCGGCTCATACCTTTTGGTACGGATGCCGCTATCGGGCAACTACGCTGCCCTTATGCCGCGGTCAAGCAGCAGGCTTTTGTTCTGCAATCTGCGAAACGCAGCGTGCAAATGATTCCATCGGTCCGTTGAGTACCCGAACGATTTGACCCATGGGGTTGATGATGGTGCCAAGCAGTTTGGCGATAAGCTCTTCGCGTGAAGGCAGCGAAGCAACTGCTTCGACCTTTTCGGCGCTGAGAAACATACCGTCCATCATGCCTCCCTTAACCGAAAGGTTCTTGTTTGTTTTCGCAAACGTCTTCAAAGCCTTTGCTGAAGCAACGGGGTCTTCACCCGTAAACACAAACGCCGAAGGACCTTCCAAAATTTCGTCAAGCGAGGGTAGTCCGAGGTCAGCTAATGCAAGATGCATCAAGGTATTTTTGTAGACCTTGATACAAGCGTCAGATTCACGAATGGCGTTGCGCAGGTTTTGGATTTCTTTTACGGAAAGTCCGCGATAATCCACCACCCACAACGCACCGATATCCGCTAAATCTTCCTTAATCTTTGCGACTGTCTCAAGATTTTGCTTGTTGGGCATTATTCCTTACACCTCCTTTTCTCAAAAACTCACGTTCCGCCCCGAATAGTGGAGGGGATCGTTAAGCCTTCAAAAAAAGAAACGACCCCTTCTGCAAAAGACAGAAGGAGCCGTAAAGCATAACAATTCTTTACAACCACCTCGGCAGGCCGCTTGCGCGATTAAACCTTTCGGTACCGACTGTCTAGGGCAGCGGAACTATTTTCATAGCCCATACATTCTAAAAGAGTATTCCCAAATGTCAAGCGCCCTTCATCATTGTGTCCGTCACCTGTGGATTTTCAATTGTGTCCACCGTGTCCACCGCCCCCGTCATTACAGGCACCTACGGGGTCTTTGAGGTGATTTCAGCTGCAGCATAAACCTCTTCAACGTCGAAATAGGTAAACGCAATCGAATCCCCCACCTGATACACGACAATTTCAAGCAAGCCAGGCAACGCAAAATCATAGATGGTGCTATCCCCCTCAAGGCGCACGTAGAAGTGAGAATTGCCGTCGACAACCGCCTGAGCGATATGGGAAATCGTACCACTCGCTTCAAGAGTGCCTGCTTGAACGGCGCCGTCTTCTTCCGTCAACACCCCATTGGTGATAAGCAACTGCGTATAAGCCTTTTGACAAGCACTTACCGTATCGGCAACCGCAACATTTTGATAGCGCTTGATATCGAGCATCGCATACATCTTCACCAGCCCCGCGTCATCTTTGAGCGCCATGAAATAAGTCGGTTGATTGTTGATGTTGAGCAGCAAGGGGAAGGTTGCATGATAGCGCAGATGCTGCACCTGCCCTTCGGCAGAATTCATCGCCGAATCTTCCGTAGCACCAGCAACCGCATAGAAGTGCGATTGTGCCGTGCGCTGATTCACCAGCACAAACCCGACAATCGAATTATCTGCCGTAGCGGAAGTCACGCCAGAATAAACCCACACATCATCGTCTTTAGCAATGTAGTTATAGCCGACCTGCCCACCCGTTCCTGGTGTCGTTTGCACCACGCCTTGTTGTCCAAGCCACGAATTCAGCCAGCCACTCATATAGGCACCGCTCCAGTTGTATTGCTGAATAAGCAGTTCAGGCGGGTACACGCGGTCGACCCACTGAGGACATTCCTCAACAGGAATATCAAGGCACTCCCCCGTGGTGGCATCGCACATAATGACGCGCGAAATGGTTTGTCCACCGAAAAGCCCGATGGTGAACTTCTTCACGGGACAAATCCACCAGGGATTTCCTTCATCATCAATTTCGAAGGACTTCTGGTCAAACATGTAGAAGGGGTATTTCAACTGTATATAACGGTCGATATTGCGTCCCAGCGGTTCGGACGTTGAATACAAAATACCTCTGCCGCCTTCATCAAGCTTCACAATATTGGTATCCTGCGTGGTCATGTTTACCAGCACATACGCAGGAATACCGTTTTGGCGATTCGCCCACCACTTAAAGATGTCGGCATAACCCAGAGGGCTTACGCGAACAGGAATATTGTTATAGTTGATTTGACTGTACAAAGGAGAGATTTCGAACTGGCTCACGTATTCAGGGATGGTGCCCATGGTTCGGTTTCCCAAAAGCGCCGCTGAATTACGGTCGATAATAGGAACTTCAGAATAGTTGACTTCTTTGATATCTTCAGCGAAATCAAGATGGTCAGTTTGTAAAACATGGGCGAATTTTTCGGCATTGCCAGGAAAAATCGGCATCGAGCCAATCCAACCAAGGATACCCACTAAAACAATCGCAACGGGAACATAGGAAAGCCCTTTGAAAACCTTCGCTTTGTTTGCATTGCGCTTTACCTTCGGAGTTCCCTTTTCATAGGTCTGGCGACGCACATGAAAGAACATGAACAAGGGCAACAGGATGAAAATGGTGATGAAGTACCACATGTCGGAACTATGGATATTGATGGGCGGATGGAACCACCAATAACAACCCGCGATAACCAACAAAAACACCAGCGCAGCAATAATCAAAGCGCGCTTTCCCCATTGCGCCATCTTGTCACCGAAAGGAATGACTACCTCAGGGCGCACGGGTTCATCCGTCCCGCCCCCCTTTGACGAGGTACTTTTTTCGTCTTTTCCGTCTTTGGCGTCAGATGCGGAATCCGCGCCTTTATCGTAATCAGCACCCGATTGCTTGAGCGCCTCCAACAATGCTTCTAACCCTGTTTTTTCTGCCACAACATATTCCTTTCCTTATATCGTATCGGCTTTGTTCGCCGTATCGGTTCTCTTATTAGTTCGCGCGCTGATTCAGGCACAATTCCCCGCGTTAGTTTTTCGCAAGGTTGCGTACCACGTAGGGAAGAATGCCTCCCTGAGCATAATAGTATCCTTCGGTCGGTGTGTCGATGCGCACGACTGCTTCAAATTCGGTAGCAGAGCCGTCCTTTGCCACCGCGCTTACCGCTACCTTGGCAGGATTGGGAAGTCCTTGGGAAAAATCGATTGCAGCAATGCTGATGCGCTCGCTTCCGTCAAGCCCAAGACTCTGAGCGTTGTGCCCTTCCTCAAACTGAAGCGGCAATATGCCCATGCCGATAAGGTTGGAGCGATGGATGCGCTCGAAACTTTCAGCAAACACCGCACGAACGCCGAGCAATGCAGGTCCCTTTGCCGCCCAGTCCCGCGAAGAGCCGCTTCCATACATCTTGCCCGCTAACACCACCGAAGCGATGCCTTGCGTGCGATAATTTTCAGCCGCATCAAAGATGCTCGTTAGTTCCTCTGCTTCAAAATCGTAAGTCCAACAGCCCTTTTTGTCGCCCGCAAGTTTGTTGTGAAGCTTGATGTTGGCGAACGTGCCGCGCATCATAACTTCATGGTTGCCGCGACGCGCACCATAGGTGTTAAAATCAGCGTCGACAACTCCCCGCTGCCGCAAATAACCTGCGGCGGGCGAATCAGCAGCAATCGAACCTGCGGGGCTAATATGGTCGGTGGTGATGAAGTCACCCAAACTCACCAATACCCGCGCATTTTCGATTCTTGACAAAGGCACAGCCTGCATCTGCATTCCTTCAAGATAGGGCGCAAAACGCACGTAGGTTGAATGTGCATCCCAATCAAAGGTGGCACTGGCGCTCACTTCGATGGCTTGCCAGGCGTGGTTCCCTTCGAAAAGGTTTTTGCGTCCCTTTTCGAAAAGAGCCTGCGTTGCGTGATTTTCCAACACCGCTTCGATTTCGGCATTGGTCGGGAAAATGTCTTTGAGGAAAACTTCTTCACCGTCCGCATCAAAGCCTAAAGCTTGTGTGTCGAAATCGAAATCAAGCGTGCCGACCAAAGAATACGCGACCACCGCAGCAGGTGAAGCAAGGTAGTTTTGTGAAACATCGGGCGATATGCGCCCTTCAAAATTACGGTTTCCTGAAAGCACGCTTGCCAATTCAATGCGCTCGGCAACAGCTTTCACCTCAGGTAAAAGAGGACCTGAATTGCCAATACAGCTCATGCAGCCAAAACCGCAGTTATAAAACCCAAGGTGGCGCAAGCCTTCGCCGAGCCCCGCTTCTTCAAGCAAAAGTTCTGTCGCTTGTGAACCAGGTGCCAAGATGCGCTTGACCCACGGCTTTGCACTAAGGCCTTTGTCGGCAGCGTGTTTGGCAAGCAAGCCGCACGCAACCATCATCGCAGGGTCGGTTGCTGTCGTGCAACTGGTCACCGCGGCAATCGCCAAAGCGCCGTGCGAAAGTTCGTATTCGTCTGAGCCGAGGGAGACAGACACTGTATCGGTAAGTGAGATATTCCGTTCAGCGCAAATCTCGTCGAAACGCTGTTTCACTTCGCGCCACGCAAAACGGTCATGAGGACGAGAAGGACCCGCAAGGCAAGCCTCTACACTCGATAAATCGAGTTCCAAGACTTCCGCATAGGTGCGCGGTGGCGCGGCGGGGTCATTCCAGAAGCCTTGCGCTTGAGCATAGGTTTTCACGAGTTCAACTTGGCTGTCGCTGCGCCCCGTCAAACGCAGGTAGTCAAGGGTTTTGTCATCAACAGGAAACAGCGTGCAGGTGCAGCCGTATTCAGGCGTCATGTTAGCGATGCAGGCACGCTGGGTTGCACTGAGGGCACGAAGACCAGGTCCAAAACATTCCACAAACGCACCAACGACGCCCTTTGCGCGCAGCATCTGCGCGAACACGAGCGCAACATCCATCGCCGAAACGCCCTTTGCGAGCTTGCCCGTTAGCTTGATGCCGATAACTTTCGGCACCAGCGTGGTGATTGGTTGCCCCAATGCCGCAGCTTCTGCTTCGATGCCGCCGACGCCCCAGCTGAGCACGCCGATGCCGTTTGCGGTGGTGGTGTGGCTGTCGGTTCCTACCACCGTATCGAAATAAGCCAAGGGGACGGATTCAACACTTTCACCAGCCGCATCAGATGCCGATGCAACCATAACACCTTGCGCAAATTCCTCAACATTTATTTGATGACAAATTCCCCCACCCGAAGGCACGATGCGAACATTTTCAAACGATTTTTGTGCCCACTTCAAAAAAGTGTAGCGCTCGGTGTTGCGCTCAAATTCAAGCTTGAGATTCTTTTCCAACGCATCAGCACTACCTGCAAAATCGGCAATGATGGAATGGTCGATGACCAAATCGCAGGGTATTTGCGGGTTCACCTTTGCGGGGTCTTTGCCCAAAGCCGCCATCGCTTCGCGCATAACGGCGAAATCAACGAAAACAGGAACACCCGTGAAGTCTTGCAGCAACACGCGCGCAGGGCTGTATGATATTTCATCCCCGACCCGTCCCGCGCTTCCCGCGTCAACGATTGCCGAAACGAAACGCGCCGCTTCTTCATCATCGGTGGCGCAGCGCAAAACATTTTCAAGCAACACCAATAACGAATAAGGCAGCTTTTCAGCGCCTTTGACCGAAGAAACCGAATAATAGCGATATTCTTGTTCTCCTACGTTCAATATTTTGTTGACTTCACGACTATCCGACATCGGTGTCCTTTCCGTTTATATTTTGGTTCGCTTCGTTTTTGTTTCGGGCGCTTCGTTTTTGTTTGAACCCCTAGGAGATCTCCCGCAAGTTCCCCCTACGAGTTCCCCCCTACAACTTTCCCCCTACAACTTCGCAATAATGGCATCAGCGTATTCTGCCGTGCCAACCGCCCCATCAATAGAACCCGTCAAGGTTCGCTTGATGTCGTAGGTCACGTGCGTACCCTCGCCGAGCACCGCGCGAATTGCGGCAAGAATTCTATCCGCCGCTTCATCTTCGCCGATGTGGCGCAGCATCAAAATAGCCGACAATATTTCCGCAGTGGGATTCGCCTTATTCTTGCCTGCGTGGATAGGAGCAGAACCATGGACAGGCTCAAACACCGCACATTCGGCTCCGATATTCGCCCCAGGAGCAATTCCTAAGCCGCCAATCAGCCCCGCACACAAGTCACTGACAATGTCGCCATACAGATTCGGAAGCACGAGCACGTCGAAGTTAGCAGGATTGAGCACCAGCCCCATGCAACACGCATCAACGATACGATCCTCAAATTCGATGCGTCCTTCATATTCTTTTGCAACCTCGCGCGCCTCGCGCAAAAACAGTCCGTCGCTGTGCTTTAAGATATTCGCCTTATGAACCGCGGTTACTTTCTTGCGATTGTTCTTGAGCGCATATTCGAACGCCCAGCGCACGATGCGCTGCGAACCTGTGACAGAAATCGGCTTGAGTGAAATGCCCGAATCAAGACGTATGGTGCCTGCACCCTTTTCCTCGCAGAACTTGATGAGCTCTGCCGCCTCCGCGCTTCCCTCTTCAAATTCGATGCCCGCATACAAGTCTTCGGTGTTCTCGCGCACCAACACCAGGTCAACATCGCTATAACGCGCACCCGTTCCCTCTATAGAAAACGAGGGACGCAGATTGGTATATAAATCAAGCGCCTTGCGCAGGGCAACGTTCACGCTGCGAAAACCCGTGCCGACTGGGGTCGTAACTGGTCCTTTGATGGCAACTTTATTCTTCTTAATCGACTCAATAACATAATCGGGCAGCGGGGTGCCATGTTCATCCATGAGATGAGCGCCAGCGTCAGCAACTTCCCATTCGATATCAACGCCTGTTGCTTCCACTACCCGACACATCGCTGCAACAATTTCAGGACCAATTCCGTCCCCAGGAATTAACGTCACCGTATGCTTTGCCATTTCGGCCTCCTTCAATCCGTTTGTAGTTTTGTCTCATATTCCATTGAGAAAACGTATGCCTTCAAACGTATACCCTACGATACGTTCTCGATGATTTGTGTGGCGCGGCGCTTGAGCGCCCCCTTGCCGTTTTCGGCATCAAAAGCCATTCTGTCGGCAAGCGCCTGTTTCGTTGCCGCTGAAATTTTCCCTCGGGAAAAATCGATTACCGCTACAAGCATGTCTTGAAATTCCAAATCGCCGTGGTAGCACTGAATACCCTCGTCAATCAAGGACCAGAGCTTATCGGAACGGTTCTCGGTGGTTGCCGCCAAACGACAAAGGAAACGCATCGCTGCCAAGCGAACCAGCCCGCTCTCTTCGTCAAAGAGGGCAGCTTCAGCACCAGGAACTGCCTTTTCACATGCGCGGGAATCAAGGGCAACGAGCAGCGTAAGCATATCGAGACATTCCCAACGAGTTTGCGCTTCGGGTCGATGAAGGGCATCAATCAGCGCCCCTGTGTGCTCGACCAAAAGGGCAGGATTGTCTTTTGCGACAAGCCCGAGACACGTTGCGGAATACTGCCGCATACGACGGGACGCTCCGCTTAAATTATCGACTAATTCTTGCAAGGTGGCAGGATCCTCTATTGCACTCTTGGCAAGGTCTTTTACGGTTTGGTTCTTTTCACTCACGCAGCTAACTCCCTTGTCTCCATAGAAAAAACTTTATGCAATTTTTGCTGATGGCTTTCGTAAAGACTTTCAAAAAACATCTGAATTGTCGGAAAACCAATATTTTGCTCAGCACTATTATACTCAGACATCGCAAAAGCGCAGAGACCTGTGCAGAATCAACACTAGAAATGGTATAATTAAGAGCCCCGAAAAAGGAAGCTCTATGGCTAGAGGTAGCAAACCAACATATCGGCGTGGTGAACACTATGTTGCGTTTCTTCTTGGAAAGATTATGCTTGCCTGCGCTTTTTTTGGTATTGCTGGCTTGGGGGCTTATCTCGTATCCACCACCTTAAACGACCCCGATGGGCAAAATCTTCATAACATTATCGCAGGTAACGAAGCAAGTAACCGCGTTTCCTTCGTTGCGGTTGGTGACAATCTACCCGACAACATCTTGGGAGTATACGCAGATTCTTGCGCAGGAGAAATTGGTGACGGCGAATATGATTATCGCCCTATCTTTAGCGCCATCAAGCCCTATATCAAAAGCGCCGATCTTGCCTACCTAAACTTTGAAACCCATGCAGGCGGGGACAGCATCGGGCCGCGTGGCTGGCCATCCTTTAACACAACCGACACCATGGTTGATGCGGTGTGCGACACGGGCTTCAATCTTATTGCATCAGCTACCAACCACAGCTACGACTGGGGGCAAGATGCCCTTGAACATTCCGTGGCACTTTGGAAGGAAAAGCCTGTTCACTACACTGGTACGGCAAGAACGCCCGAAGAAGCCTCTACCATTAAGCCCTATGCGAAAAACGGCATTAACTTCACACTTTTGAACTACACCTATGCGCTCAACGGCTACGATGAAGACGAAGTTCCTGCTCATGCTGTGAATTACCTACACGAAGATCGCCTTGAGGCTGACATTGCCAAAGCGCGTGCCGTAAGCGACATCGTTATCGTTGCCATGCACTGGGGCACCGAAAACCAAGTCGAGCCCGACGAAGAACAACTCCGCTACGCACAACTTGCTGCTGACGCAGGTGCCGACCTTATTTTAGGATCGCACACCCATGTAATCGGACCGCTCGTTTGGCTTGAGGGCGCTACGGGTAATAAAACCCTGGTTGCCTATTCGCTCGGCAATTTTTTGAGCCACCACGACACCCCCGATGCCCTTAACGAACTCGAAGGTATGCTTCGCTGTGATTTCGTGAAAACAGATAAGGGAACCGCCATCGAAAACGTACGCTGGACCCCCCTTATCAATCACCGTGAAGAGGGAAATTATCGCGTCTTTGCGCTCAAGGACTACACCTATGAACTTGCGGGACGCCACCCTATTCTCGCTAGCCTCGACGATCCGCTTGAGTGGATGAAAGAAAAAAGCGCCGAAGTTATCGGTTCTGACTTCACCCTTGACGTATAGTTACTTCTTGGCTTTCTTACCTGGCTTTGAAGGCAGCACTCCCTCGAAATCAGCGAGGGTGAGTTTAAGTTCGTGACAAAGTTTAATGAATTCGTCTGCGGTGATTTTGCGTGTTCCTGCCAAGGAGCGACGGAGCAATTCATCATCGAGAACAATGCGTCGGCTCAGCTCTGCTTTGGTTATCCCACGTTCCTTAACCCGCTGAGCAATTATTTGATAGGCTTTTACCATTACCCTTCCTCTCTACGTTTTGTAGACCCTTCCCCTAGTATATCTACGTTTTGAAGAATTGCAATCAAAAATTTTATGAATAACTAT
Source organism: Eggerthellaceae bacterium (assembly GCA_009782615.1). GTDB lineage: Bacteria > Actinomycetota > Coriobacteriia > Coriobacteriales > Eggerthellaceae > WRIS01. Next base: position 25,965 of record WRIS01000010.1, read on the forward strand.
ATTTTGTAGACTTTTCACGAAAAAGACTCTATACTACTCCTACATATCATGGGAGGACTTCATGGAAGCACGCCGCTTCATCGCAAAAAAGATTCGTGAATACCGCACGTCAAAACTGCATATAACCGCAAATACCCTAGGTGCCATGCTCAAGCCCGTGCGAAGCGGAAAAGCCATCAGTTCGTGGGAGGTGGGGCGCACCCAGCCCGATGCCGATTACATGATTCAACTTGCGCAGATTTTTGATGAGCCCATCGCGCACTTCTACCCCGAAAAATATTCGAAAACAGCCCAGAGCACCCCCGAGGTTTATACCGATGTTGCGCTGTTTGGTTCCATCGCCGCAGGAAAACCGCTTGCCATTATCCCTATTGAAAATACGCTGCCGATTCCTCGTGAAGTCCACCAGCGATACCCCGAAGCGTTTTTGTTGAAGGTCGACGGAGAATCCATGAACAACGTCCTTCCCAACGGCGCATATGCCCTTATCGACCCAAGTCAAAATGAGCCCGTCGACAACGGTGCCTATGCGTTTTGCCTCAATCAAGAAGATGCAACCATCAAGCGGATAAAGAAACTTACGAACGGCTATGAACTGCTCCCCGATTCAAAGGATTCCACTTTCAAGCCTTTGGTGTTTGATTATTCGGATGAGGATTCGCAAGAAATCGCCATCATCGGACGCGCGGTCTGGATGCTTTTGCCCTTCGACTGGGAAATCTAACCCCCCCCCGTTGCTGAAAAACGCCGCACCAACATTTGAATACTCGACACCATCTCGGCAGCGGCACCATCTCTCACTTTGCGAATAGACATTCAAGCTCCGTCGTCATTGCGAAGCGTAGCTGAAGCAATCCAGACAACCGAGAAAGCGAGTCGTCCTTGGGCGCTTTTTCTTTGTACTTATGTTGAGCATGCAGTTTGTTAATTGGCTATTTTTCTCTTGCGTAGGCATCGGTTTGGGCGCCTGTGTCTTAACCAATAATTCTGTCAGTAAGAATACGCTCAGCTTCGAACGCTTCGTGGTCTGTTGACATTCTATGATCTACAATAATTTTTTGTTTCCCGATTTTCCTTGCCCCATTATCATATATGCTCATTCTGAGTTATATTTACTATGTCATCTAGATTTTTTTCTGAGACTAGATTTCCCCGACGATCCTTGCTCCATTGCCGATAGGTCCATCTTGGATTACGTTTAAAAAGTCTTATGAAGCTTCTTGTTGTAATCGCAACGATAAAAATAAGAGCAGGAAAATAAAGGACGACAAAAAAACCTACAAAAAAAGCAATATCGGCGTTGCCTAATTCGGCAAATCCTGTTCCAGTAGTTTCGGCAAAATGTCTTTCTATGTTTTCAGAAAAGGGCAATTTTTCAAAGAATGCGTCTGCGCTTGTTCTAATTGGCTCATATCTAAAGACAGAAAAAATCATTGAATAAGGAAATATAATCCAAAGCCCTGTGTTCTTGAAAAACAGAAAGAGAAGTTTGAACACCCAAATAAGGGGTAGGAAGAGTAGCGCTAGTGTAAATTTGCCAACTGAGTCACCAAAATCAGCCATTTTATGTTCCTCTTTCTTTGTCTAGATTAGCCTATAAAGCTTTCCTTTTCATGCTTGCTCACCAGCAAAAGCACTCAAGGGGAACAACGGAACCAGGAGTAGTGCAAGGGTAAAACTTACGAAAACCTTTAAAAGTTTTTCAGTAAAGCCCCCCCCCCCAGAAAATATTCGTATGCTGTATACTTTCCACCTTATTTCTTCCTTACGGGATTATGATCGCACATAGTTCTCGCATCTTTTCGACCGCTTGCTTCTTTGAGGTATTTTAGTTGAAGGGGTGTTCGGCGTAAACAAAAGTGCTCGATTTTGCCAGCTAAAGAGTATTTTTTGCATCAAAGTATCTTGCAACACACTGAAGCGTACAATCCTTTATCCAATTTCTTTGAGCATCCTGTGAAGAAAGCAGAGCAACAATTCAGGCAACACGTGAGAGTATCAACCCGTACATCAACGACTGGATTGCTTCACCGCTGCGCGATTCGCAATGACAGAATGGAGCAATACCGTGGGCAGCAGGCGAATGGCACTGCGTCGGAAGGGGTTGCTGTCGAAGGGGTCGAAGTTCTCTCTGAACACTATACGTATTTTACTTTAATATGATTTCAGCAGTGAAGCGCACGAAGATTCGCAGAATCTGAGTAGCGAAACGGGTGAACTGAGACCCCTTCGATAGTAGCCGCGAGAGTGTCATTTTTCCGTTATCGCAAGGGAAAGATTGCGTGACGAGGGGGGTTCACCCGTTTCAAGAATGCGGAGGAAATCGTCCTCGTTCAACACGGTAACCCCGAGTGCCACTGCTTTGTCGTATTTCGAACCAGCTGCTTCACCCGCTATAACATAACTCGTCTTAGCCGAAACGCTACCCGACACCTTCGCTCCCCGCGCTTTAAGGTGCGCTCCCGCTTCTTCACGCGTCATACCACTTTGCGTCAGCGAACCCGTGAGCACAAAACTCAGGCCGACGAGGGTTTGCGGAAGGCTTTCACCCACCGACACTTCTTCCATCCCCACCCCATACAAAACAAGGCGTTCGATGACCGCACGATTATCGGAAGTAGACAAAAATTGGCGAATGCTCTGGGCGATAACCACTCCCACGCCATCAATGCCCGCTAAATCTTCTTCGCTTGCTTCCATCAGCTTTTCTGCCGAAGGATACGCCGCCGCAAGCTGCTCAGCAGTCGTTTTTCCCACATGGCGGATTCCCAAACCGAAAATGACCCGCGCAAGCCCCCGCGACTTGCTCGCTTCAAGCGCCGTGACGAGCTTCTTCGCAACCGTGGTTCCCAAACGGATAGGCTCGCCCTTCGTATTTATTCGCCCCATATCAAGGGCGGCAAGCACCTCTTCATCAAGCAGATAATAATCAGCTACATCTTTAAGATGCCCCGCTTCAACAAGGCGCGCGATAATTTCCTCCCCCATGCCCTCAATATCTTGTGCCCCTCGACTTGCCCAATGTCCTAAACGCTCAAGAGATTGAGCAGGACAATCAATCGAAATGCAACGAAAAGCCGCTTCGCCTTCCTCGCGGACAAGAGGAGAGTCACAGCTGGGACAAAGGGTCGGCATCTGCCACACCTGTGCATGAGCAGGGCGCAAATTCAATATCGGAGCAAGAACTTCAGGAATGACATCCCCCGCTTTCCTGACGACAACCCTATCCCCAATGCGCACATCCTTGCGCTGTACTTCGTCAAGATTGTGAAGCGTGGCGCGCGAAACCGTTGACCCCGCAATCACCACAGGCTCAAGTTCTGCCACGGGAGTACAAGCGCCCGTACGCCCCACCTGAACCGTAATATCAAGCAAGGTGGTCGTTTTTTCTTCGGGCGGAAATTTATACGCAATCGCCCAACGGGGAGCACGCGCGGTATAGCCCATGCTTGCCTGTTCGGCAAAAGAATCAACCTTAACCACTACCCCATCTATTTCATAGGGCAGTTCTTCACGCTTTTTCAGTGCCTGCTTGCAAAAATCATGTATCTCTTCGCTTGTTTCGCAGCGTTTGACATCGGGATTCACGTGAAAGCCTGCTTCGCGCAGCCACTCGAGTAACGCTCCTTGGCTCGAAACACGCAGCGCGGATTCGTCAGCAATCGCATAGATAAAACTTGAAAGGTCGCGTGTGGCAGTAATTGCCGAATCTTTTTGCCGAAGGCTTCCTGCTGCCGCATTGCGCGGGTTGGCAAAAGGAGCGCGCCCCTCGTTTTCTGCCGCCACATTCAGCGCGTCGAAGCTCTTTTTCGGCATGTAGACTTCTCCGCGCACTTCGATTGCGCCATCCACCGAAACAAGTTCGTCTTGTGCGCCCTCGCGCAAACGCAAAGGGATATCTTTGATGGTGCGGATGTTTGCCGTCACATCTTCGCCCGTTGTTCCGTCCCCCCGTGTTGCCGCTTGTACCAGCACTTTGTCGCGATAATTCAGCGCAATCGACGACCCGTCGATTTTAAGCTCGCACATCACAGGCACCATGCGCCCGAAAGCGTCTTTCACGCGATTGAGCCACGCATCAAGTTCGCCCAAATCCATGGCATTGTCCAGCGAATACATCCTGCGGGTGTGGGCAACAGGAGCAAATTGGTCTCCAACCCAGCCGCCCACACGCTGCGTCGGCGAACTCGAATCAACCAAATCAGGATGAGCCGCTTCTAATTCCCGCAACTCCCTCATGAGCGAATCAAAAGCAGCATCAGAAATTGCAGGGTCATCCAAAACGAAATACCGATAGGTATGATGTTCTATTTCTTTGCGAAGTTGCCCAACGCGCGAAGCGATGTCGGTTTCTGTCCAGCCACGCGAGGCAACATCGGCCTCCGTTTTGCCCTGCGAAGCAACCTCGGTTTCCACCCCAACGCGCGAAGCGACGTCACGCTCCATTACTTGTCCTCCAAAAGAGCCTTTATCGCTTCGGGGAAATACTCGATAACATCTTCGGCGGTCACACACAGCGAGGTCAGCGCGTCGGCAGCAAGGCATCCCGCTTCCGCATGAAGGCTCGTTCCCAATATTGCCGCATCGAACGGGTCAAGCCCTTGTGCCAAGAAAGCGCCGATGACCCCCGAAAGCACGTCTCCCGTACCCGCTTTTGCAAGTGCCGAAGTTCCCTGGGTCAGGGCAAACACGTCGTTTCCGTCCGACACATACGTAATCGGGCCTTTGAGAACTGTTATCGCATGATAGCGAACGGAAAGTTCACTGGCGATACACGCGGGGTCGTCAAGGGCGACATTTACCCCCGTAAGCAGGCGCTCGGCTTCTCCCCGATGCGGCGTGATGACCGTAGCATAGCCGTCGGTTAAACGGCTTTTGCACAACGTCATCCCTGCTGAAGAGTTCAAAACCGAAAGCGCTCCCCCGTCAACCAACACGGGTGCGTGCGCCTTTCCTAAAACAAGGCAGGTAAGCGTTGCGGTGATATTGCGCTCAGCGTCAAAGCCTGAACCCACAGCATAGGCGCACGGTTTTTTCGCCTGCGTCGCCTGCAAATCTTCTGGCCCAAAGCCGTTCCACGACCGAGCAACCAACGAAGACTGCGCACCTTGTACCACGGGGACAGCCCGTGGCGAAGTGACAACCTCGACATACCCTGCTCCCGCCCGAAGTCCCGCACGTGCTGCCAAACAAGCAGCCCCTGGATAGCGCGAACTTCCCGCCAGTAAAATCAATTTCCCCCGTGAATACTTGTTTGCTTCTGAGCCAGGCCACGGAAGCAACCCCGAAAGCCCTTCTTTGCCATAGCGTTCCATGTATTCCCTACCCTTCATCCAAAGAATCGGTTTTTCCTTCACCACTCAATTCTTTCCCGCTCAATTCTTTCCCACTCACTTCTTCGTTGCTCAAATCTTCGTCCATTCCGTCAAGCAATACGCGTGCTTCCTTGAATTGCTTGGCGAGTTCTTCCATAGGGTCAATGCGTTCTTGCGCCGCTTTGAGAGATTCTGAGGTGATTGCCATAGCACACGCGATTGCATCACGATGCGTATACGAAAGCGACAAGGGAATTTCGAGTACTTCATACTTGTCAGCGATTTCTTTGGCTCGTCCGCGCAAAATGACGAAAGGACGCCCCTTTGCTGTGCGCCCCACTTCAATGTCGCGCACTCCAATTCCCTCGGAAAAGCCCGTGCCCAACGCTTTGAGCACCGCTTCCTTTGCGGCAAAGCGTGTTGCGTAATGAATTTCTGAAGCCGCTTTTGAATTGCAGTAGTTTTGTTCGTCGGCAGAAAACACCTTTTTCGCAAAGCTGGGGGTTCGCTGCAAAATACGCTTCATGCGCCCGATTTCAACGATATCGACGCCCAAACCAACCTGCCCTTGAGCAACTGCTTCTTCAAATGAACGCGCCGAAACCTCTTCTTGTACCAAAGCATCATCTTCAAAAGGTTTTGTGGAGATTTCCTTATCACGAGCACTCTCGGTAGCGAGAATTTCTGCGTTTGTTTCGGCTGCTTCCATCGTATCCTTGTTCTTTTTCGAATGCCGCGGGGCAAAATCTTACTTATTCGCATCTTTGCTTGTGAAATATTGTACCTCAATCAGCGAACCCTTAGAAAAAGGATTTTCAGATATGGTATAGTGACCCATTATAAGTACCTTGGACAGGAGGTCCGAATGAAGTGCGTCAACTGTGGTGCTGAATTTAGTGAAGGTAATTTTTGTCCGTCTTGCGGTACGCCCATGGCAGGCGGGGTTGCTGCTGGCATACCAGCCGCCAACACCCCAAAAACCAATGCTTCAAAACAGAAACTTCAGAAATTCTTCGATATGCTCAAATTCCGCGATACTGATCCCCCCGAAGAAATTGCCGATTCAATTTTCTGGATTAACTGGCTTCGCGTGCTGATAATCGTTCTTTTCTGGATTGGTATTGTCGGCACCTGCCTCGCAAGCCTCGGTCTTTTGATTTCAGGGTTTGCGGGAGCCGTTAACGCTTGGACTTTTGCAAGCGGACTCGGCTTGTTTTTCGGAGCTCTCTTGGGAGCGATCGTCGTGTTGGTATTAGGGGTATTCATCACCTTTACCGCAACAGCAGCATACATGATTATCCTGAACTGGGCACGCGACACCGCGTTTTTGAGAAGCAAGACCAAATAAGGTTTTTACGAGAAACGGCTTTGTTATTGTGGGCTTGACCCGCAATCCTTCGTCATTGAGGTGCCCGCAGCAATGTGGGCACCTTTTCATTGTCTTGAAGCAGCCCTAGCCACGTTTTTCATGAGAACACTCGTGGTTACCGTGCCAACCCCTCCAGGAACAGGAGTTATGCTGCTAACGATTCTTTCTGCAGCGGCAAAATCAACATCTCCCACCAACGAACCGTCTTCGTCCACATTGATACCAACATCAATGACAATCTGTTGGGGACTCACATAATCTGCCCCAAGCATCTGTGCGCGCCCAACACACGCGATTAACACATCGGCACTTTGGCAAAGATTTGGCAGGTCAGTAGTTCGCGAGTGCGCTATACTCACCGTTGCGTGGCGCTCAAGCAGCATCATTGCCAGCGGTTTGCCAACCACCAGACTTCGCCCCACAACAACGGCGCGCTTTCCTTTCAGCTCATAGCCAAAATGGTCAAGTATTTCCATGCAGGCTTGAGCAGTGCAAGGCGCATATCCGATATCGCTTCCGACAAACACCCCCGCAAGCGAAAGGTCGGTGATACCATCAACATCTTTTCGCGGATCAAGCGCATTGCGCACGGTGTCGCCGTTGATATGCGGCGGCAGTGGCCGAAACATCAGCACGCCATGAACTCCGTCATCGGCATTTAAGTCGGCAATCGCATTGAGCAGGCTTTCCTCAGAAACATCCTCAGGAAACACCACCTGCTTAATACCAACGCCCACCTTTTCCGCGCGTTTCATGGCAGCCCGTTCGTAGGAAACATCATCTGAGCGCTGCCCCACGCGCACCAGGGCGAGCGTCGGGAAAACGCCTGCTGCTTTCAGCTGTTCAACCTGGGTCGAAATCTCATTATTGAGCGCTTCGACTACTTCAGCACCTTTAAGAATTCTCGCCATGGGCACCCCTCATTCAAACCGCGCGGTAACATCAACGAAAACATCGTCTGCCAAGACCGTGTAGGTGTCTAAGAGCGCATGCGCCCGTGCGTTAATGTCGTGCGCATAGACGCGATCTTGCATGGCTTTCGTGTTGATGAACACGTTGAGACTAGCCGCCTGAAGTGCCGCCTTGCAGCAGGCAACACCGCAGCCTACATCACTTATCGCAAGCGGCGTACCTATGCGGGCAAACTGTACGTGTAAGTCAATTGCTTCGCCACACGCCCGCATAATCGAAAGAGGAACCTCGCAGCATTCCCGCAGACACGCTTCCATAACGTGCTGCTTTTCAGCCTTTTCTTCCTCGGTATTCTTCGGCAAACCATAGGCACGCGAAAGCGGTTCAAACACTTCGGCATCTTGTTGCACCAGTCCGAGCAATTCTGTTTGCAAGGCATCAGCGCGTGTTTTCAGCGCGATAATCTCGGCTTCCACGGAAGCATACTTTTCTTTGCCCACCGTAAGACTTCCCACCATATTGCCGAGCGCCACGCCAAGGGCACCTACCAGCGCCGCCGCTCCGCCGCCACCAGGGACAGGCGCCTTAGAGGCAAGTTCTTCGATGAAGCCTTCGCAGGTCAAATCCGTAAAGTTGGCATTTTCTTTCAATTCAAAACTCATGTGACCCCTTACATGACACGTAGTTTTATCTTGCGCTCGAAAAAGTCCTACATTCTCAAATAAACCCTAGAAAAGTCCCGATATCTTACCTTCGGCATCAACATCAATTTTTTCTGCACTCGGAACAGGAGGCAAGCCTGGCATAGTCATAATGTCGCCCGTCAGTGCAACAATGAATCCAGCACCAGCGCTAATTTTTACGCTGCGCACCGTAATCTTAAATCCTTGAGGAGCACCTAAAAGCGCCATGTTATCAGAAAAGGAATACTGAGTTTTCGCCATACAAATAGGACAATCGTCAAACCCAAGGTCGGTCAGCGTCTGCACCTGCTTTTTCGCAAGTGCAGAAAACTCAACGCTATCAGCATGATAGATTCGCTTGGCAATAGCTTCGATTTTTTCTTCGATGCTTACGTTTGATTCATAGCAGAAGCTAAAATCGTTCGGCTCTTCAACCAGGCGAACGACCTCTTCAGCCAAAGCGATGCCACCTTCGCCACCCTTTGCCCACACTTCGGAAAGCGCCACATTAACGCCCAGTTCACGGCACTTGTCCTCAACCAATTTGAGTTCAGACGGCGTGTCGGTGGGAAATGCATTGATGGCGACAACCGCAGGAAGCTTAAAGACCTGCGTGATGTTTTCCACGTGCTGAAGCAAATTGGGAAGCCCCGCTTCAAGCGCGGCAAGGTTTTCTTCGTTGAGGTCGGCTTTTGCGACTCCTCCGTGGTTTTTAAGCGCCCGTACGGTGGCCACGATGACCACGGCAGAAGGCGCGAGTCCCGCCATGCGACATTTGATATCGAGAAACTTTTCCGCGCCCAAATCGGCACCAAAGCCTGCTTCGGTTACGCAGTAGTCCCCAAACTTGAGCGCAAGGCGCGTTGCCATGACCGAATTGCAGCCATGGGCGATATTGGCGAAAGGCCCGCCGTGGACAAAAGCGGGAGTGCTTTCAAGCGTTTGCACCAAATTGGGCTTCAAGGCATCTTTCAGGAGTGCCGCCATAGCGCCCTGAGCTTTCAAATCGGCTGCAGTTACGGGAGCACCCGCATGATTGTAGGCAACGATAATGCGCGCAAGCCGCTCTTTCAAATCGGTGATGCTCGATGAAAGGCACAGTATTGCCATAATTTCACTTGCTACGGTGATATCGAAACCATCTTCGCGCGGCACGCCATTTGCCCGTCCCCCCAGACCACAGGCGATATAGCGCAACTGACGGTCGTTCATGTCCACCGCACGCTTCCACGTGATGTTGCGCACGTCGATGTCAAGCGCGTTTCCTTGTTGAATATGGTTATCAAGCATCGCGGCTAAAAGATTGTTGGCAGCACCAATAGCATGGAAATCGCCCGTAAAGTGCAAGTTGATGTCTTCCATAGGAACTATCTGGGCATACCCGCCACCCGCAGCGCCGCCCTTAACACCAAACACGGGGCCCAACGACGGCTCGCGAAGCGCCACCACGACATTTTTGTTCAGCTTAGCAAGCGCGTCAGCCAAGCCGACCGTGGTAGTGGTCTTGCCCTCGCCTGCAGGGGTCGGGTTAATGGCAGTCACCAAAATCAGCTTCCCATCAGTGGCGGCATTGTTGTTCAAAATGTTGTAATCAACTTTTGCCTTATAGGTGCCGTACCCTTCGATATAGGCAGAATCGAGGGAAAGTTTTTCTGCAATCTCGGTAATGGGAAGGGGCTGGTTAGCTTGGGCAATTTCGATGTCTGAAAGCATGGCGTTCCTTTCTCGGACTTGTCTGCAGCAAGGGGGTTTCTCAGTTGACCTTATTCTACCGCTTCTAGGTCCCATTCCTCGCCGCAAGCGGTGCATGCACAAGATATACGTGTCGTACGGCAGGGCGCGACGGTGTTGGGCGGTGTTAGGCGGCGTTGTGCGGTGTGCGGTGTGCGGTGTGCGACGGCGTGCGACAAGGTGCGCCTGTTGCGTCGCGCGAACAACGCGGAATTATATGTCTGTTCATAATGCGGTGGTACAAGAAAAGGGGTGAAAATGCTGATACCATTTCAAGGTTCAATACAAAGTAAAACTCGAGCGCGGAAACCCCGTTGTGTTTGCAGGAGAAACAAAGGAGCCTTTATGAAACGCACGTGTGCGAAACAAACAGAACAAGCAAAGCAAGCCAGCCAAGCAAAACAAGCCGAACAAGCAAAACACGCACATCAAACCGAACAGCCGAAACGCGCGCGCTTTTTGGTGGCGGCGTTTATTGCGCTTGTATTTCTTGGTGCTGCTTTGCTCACAAGCTCTTGCACAAAGTCGTGTCCCATAATCCCCGAAGGCACCACCATAGGCTCAGGCTCAGGCACAAGCGAGTGCATGGTGGCAACTACCCTAGAGATTATGGCTATCAAAGGTCCTAGCGGCATCGGCATGGTCAAAATGATGGAATCACCCTCCTCATCGTCAACCGATGATCTCAATTACAGCTTCCGTTTAGCGGGAAGCCCCGATGAAGTAATTGCGGCACTCTCGAGCGGCTCGGTAGATATTGCGGCGCTGCCCACCAACCTTGCGGGCAACTTCTACCAAAAGACCAGCGGCGATATCCGCCTTATCGCAATCACCACCTACGGCAACCTTTCGATTGTTGAAGTTGGGGATTCCGTCACAAAACTATCCGACCTTGTTGGGAAAACCATTCATGCAAGCGGGCAAGGCGCCAATCCGCAATACATTCTTGAATACCTTTTGCGTGATGCAGGTTTGAGCGTTGAAAACGAGGTAACAATCGAATGGCACGCCGAAATGAGCGAAGTGCTGGCTTTGTTGGCAACAGGGGAAATCGAAATCGCGCTTTTAGCAGAACCATTCGCATCCACCGCTCTTGCGAAAAACGCTCACACAAGAATTGCCCTTGACCTCAACGATTTGTGGCAAAAAGCAACGGGCTATCCCCCCGTCATGACCGCTATTGTTGCGCGCACCAGCTATCTTGAAGCGCACCTAAGCCTTGTTGACTCTTTCTTGGATGATCTGAGAACCTCAATTTCCTGGGTAGAGGAAAACCCCGCCGAAGCCGCTGCGATGTGTGTGACCCACAACATTATGGCTGATGCTTCGATTGCCGAAGCTGCCATACCACGGGCAGGTCTTACCTTTCTTGAGGGAAAAGACATGGTGCCTCCCCTCACCAATTACTTCGAAATCTTGATGGCAGCTAATCCCGCGTCGATTGGTGGCAATATTGTCGATGACACCTTCTTCTATCAAAGGTAGAATAGACGCACACAAACTTCCGTCGTTGTGAGAAACAGTTGACCGAAAAGAACGAACATAACACCAACAGGCAGCGCACCCATCGGGTATGGCTTCCTTATGAGCGCCCCTCTTCGGTGTGGGTAAGAATTGCCCGCATCGCGCTTGTTTTCGCGGCACTCATAGCACTGTGGTGGCTTGTGTCTTTCTTTGTTGAAAAGACGCTCATCCTCCCAACCCCCCTTGAAGTCCTTGTGCGCCTTGGCGAACTCATTTTCGAGGCGGTATTCTGGAAAAGCATACTGGCAACGTTGGGGCGCATTCTTCTTGGATTCTGTCTGGGAATGACCCTTGGCGCGGTTTTCGCCTTCATCATGTATCGCCTTGAAATCGCAAACCTTGTGTTTGCTCCGATTATTCGCATTATTCAGGCAACCCCCATCGTTTCGTTTATTCTTATTGCTCTTATCTGGCTGCCAACCAATGCCCTTCCTGTTGTTATCTCAGGCATGATGGTATTGCCTATTGCCTGGTCAAGCATTGCAACTGGACTCCAAAGTATCAACTACAACATCCTTGAAATGGCAAGCGTCTTTCGCATCGGGCGCATGCGCATGCTTGCCCGAGTCTTTCTTCCTGCACTCAATCCATCCATCACTGCCGCTGCTATCAGCGGTATCGGGCTTGCCTGGAAGTCAGGAATCACTGCCGAAGTGCTCGCCTTGCCCGCCCTTGCCATCGGACGCGGCATCTACGACGCAAAAATCTATCTGGAAACTCCCGACCTTTTCGCGTGGACTCTCGTTGTCATCGCCTTGAGTTTTGCCCTTGAAGCAGGCTTTAAGGCACTCATGCGCATCTCCGCGCCTCGGGCAGAGGCTATTCCTTCTGCCGTGCTCCCTGCGGTAGCGCCTGCGGAATTGCCCCAGGAATTGTCCGCCGCAATACCCTCGGATACGCAAAACGAAGGGGGCGAACGGCATGCCAACTGAGCACACACCAACTGAGCAACTTCGCCTTGAGCACGTAGATGTCTCTTTAGGAGATGCCCGCGTCCTTGCCGATTTTAGCCTTGCTTTCCCCGAATGTGGTTTCGTTTGTATCACTGGTCCTTCGGGCGGAGGTAAGACTACCTTGCTCAAAGTGATTGCGGGACTTATCGAACCCGACAACGGCACCGTAAGCGGCATCGACAAAACGCGTCTTGCCATGATGTTTGCCGAAGATGTGCTCTTAGACTGGCTGAGCGTTGAAGAAAATATCGCGCTGGTCGTAAAAGATTCATCCCTGGTATCTTCGGCGTGCTCCCAAGCACTTGAGACTGTTGAGCTTAGCGGATACGAAAAGCACTATCCTGTTGAACTCAGCAAGGGGATGCAGCGCCGCGTTGCTCTTGCGCGCGCGCTTGCTTTTGAAAGCGATATACTCTTGCTCGATGAGCCGACCGTGAACCTCGACAACCGTCTAGCTTGTGCCATCATGGCGCGCATCGTTGAGCTGCGCAAAGACCGCCTGACTATCTGTGTCACTCACAACCCTGACCTCATGCAGGGCTTCGCCACCCACACCTACCGCTTCATCGGTTTACCCCTTACCCCAACAGAGTAAGCCACAAGAAAAGTTCTGCCAGCTGAAAAGTCGGCGTACCTGTTGCCGATTGCCCCCCCCATATTCATATCAGACAGCGAGAGGCACCTCGCAGCGTCAAAAAGTTCCGCCAGCTGAAAAGCTGGCGGAACCTAAAAGCTAGTTTCCTGCGGCACGTGAAGCCTGGTATTCTGCTACCAGCTTCTTCGTCACATCACCTGGAGCTTCTTCATAACCATCAACCTCAATCGCATAAGAGCCACTTCCGCGAGAAATCGACCGCAGATCTTTGGTGTAGGTCACCACTTCAGCATAAGGTACGCGCACCTTGATGACGGTATCGCCCGCATCGTTGGAATCGGTACCGATAATACGACCGCGACGCGTAGACACATCCCCCATGACCGCACCAGCATATTCTTCGCCAACCGTAATATCAAGATTCGCCATCGGCTCAAGAAGAATCGGATTTGCCTTTTCGCACGCCGCCCTAAAGCCAATGCGCGCTGCTGTGCGGAAAGCCATTTCGTTTGAGTCAACCGCGTGGTAGGAACCGTCATAGACCGCACATTTGATGTCCACTATCGGATAGCCCGCCAAAAAGCCTTCCTTCATAGTGTCTTGCACGCCTTTGTCAACTGCGGGAATGAACCCGCGCGGAATCCTACCGCCGACAATCTCGTCCAAGAATGCATAGCCACCACCAGGATTAGGCTCAAGACGCAACCAGCAGTCGCCGAACTGCCCAGCTCCACCCGTTTGCTTCTTGTGACGACCCTGTGCTTCGGCAACCTTGCGAATGGTCTCGCGATATGGTACACGCACAGGAAGAAGTTTTGCCTCAACACCGCCTTGGTCTTTCATGCGCGAAAGGATGGTCTCAACTTGGGTGTCGCCCATGGCGGTAAGCACGGTTTGGTGGGTCTCTTCGTTTCTTGTGATGCTTACCGTTGGATCCATTTCAGAAAGTCTTGCCAAGAAAGTTCCTAGCTTGTCTTCTTCATTTTTGTTCGCTGCTTCAAGCGCCACGGGATAAAGCGGCTTCGGTAGTGCCAAAGGCTCGATAACCAAAGAGCCCGATTTTGAAAGGGTGTCGCCCGTGCGCGTTTCGGTCAGCTTCGGAATCGTGATGATATCGCCCGCCTTCGCAGCCTTCACATCGGTCACCTCTTTGCCCATCATGGTATAGAGGTGTCCCAAACGTTCCTTCTTGCCTGTGCGCGCGTTGATAAGTTCCATGCCTGGCTCAAGCACGCCCGAGATAATTTTTACGAAACTAATGCGTCCCACAAAGGGGTCTGACAAGGTCTTAAACACGAAACCAGCAGGTTCGCCGCCCTCGTCAATCGCCACCGCATCTCCGCTTTCAAGATAGAAATGTCCTTGTGAGCGCGGTGAGGGGAAGTAGGTCGAAATGTCTTCCATGAGACCTTCGATGCCTTGCTTGATGATGGTCGAGCCAACGAATACTGGAATGAAAATCTCTTGGGCGATAGCCTTGCCCAGCAAAGATTCAAGTTCTTCTTGGGTCAGCTGTTCTTCCCCATCAAGATATTTCAGCATCAATTCGTCATCAGCTTCAGCAACAAGGTCGCACAGCTTATCGCGCGCAGCTTGCGCGGCGTCGAGATAGTCCGCAGGAATCTCTTCAATAATCTCTTTGTCGCTGTCTGCTGGATGAAGACGCGCTTTCATGCGAATAACGTCGATAACGCCCTTGAAATCGGCATCAACGCCGATAGGAATGGTTACCGCACCCAAGCGCGAGCCAAAACGCGCGTGAAGCGTTGCCATCGCCGCATCAAAATTCGCATGTTCACGGTCGATATGATTGATGAAAACCGCACGGCACAAGCGCATTTTCGACGCTTCGTGCCAGAGCCTGGTGGTCATGACCTGCGGTCCTGCAACAGCATCAACCACAAAGAGAGCCATTTCTGCTGCTTGTAACGTAGCCAGAGTATCCCCAACGAAGTCAGGGTGTCCCGAAGTATCAAGCAGGTTTATCTTGAAATCCTTATAAGGAATCGGTGCGACCGATGTCCCGATAGTGAATTTACGTTTGATTTCTTCCGCATCGTAGTCGAGGTAAGATTTCCCGTCATGAGTTGTACCCATACGAGCCGTTTTCCCCGAAACAAAAAGCATCGCTTCCGCAAGGGAAGTCTTGCCGGCGCCGTCTTGCCCGACCAGTGCGATATTGCGCACATGTTCAGTAGCAGGAGCTGCCATATTGACCACCAACCTTTCACGTCGTGCGATGTGTGCTTTTCATCATCAGAAGCACAGACCGCGGTGAGCCTTACTCGAACATATTTCCAAGACGAAACTCGGGTCTGCAACCGAAGTCAAAACCTAAGCCTCATCCTTTTAGATACCGTCAAAGGTGATTGCGATAGTTTAACGTAAAAACCTAAAGCCCGTCCTGAGAAATCCTTGATTATCGGATAAAGAATGCAAGCAGAGCAGCACCGAGAGCAGCGAGGCGTCAAGAACACACGCTGGAATCCGCATCGACAAGTAAGCAACACAAAGAGCAGTAAAGCTTCGTCGTAGAGAATAGCGCCCTTATAGCTTAATGACCGTATAGCTCAAATATCCTGAACTGATGCCGCTAATTTTGTTAGTTCCCGAAGAGTGCCAGAATTTGTCCTCATTCGGGCTGTCTCCCCAGAAGAAACCTACATGACAATCATCGCTTCCCGTCAGGAAGAACACATCTCCCTTTTCTAAAACCCCTGAAGCAAGCATCTGCGCTTTTGTCCTAAAGGTGTAGTGGGTCACCTTGTTGTTTTGCACCCACGCCATCCAAGTCCCAGCACAATAGGAAGTCCCTCCAAGGTGAGGAATGCGATTGCCGTTCGCACCTGAACGATTGAAAACGCACCACACAAATCCCGTGCAGTTCATTCCTGCTGTTCCGTTATATGAAATATCCCCATTAGGTGAGCGCCAATCATAGGGACGCCAGGGCGTTCCCAGATAGAATTTGGTGCGCTCGTTTTTTGACAGTTCATTCAGAACCGCAGAAGGGCTGATACCCAACACGCTGCAAATACCATGAGGATTCGTCTCTCGATACGCTCGCGCCGTAGACCCTGGAGCAGGTGCTCCTTTGGCGACAATCGTAATTTCGAAGGCCTCCAAAACATGTCCAAGTTTCCCCGTGCCCGCATTTGCACCGTTTTTAGCCCAGCCCATCCATCCGATGTTGGAAACATGGGCACGGTAATACACATCGAAGTATTTTGATAGGTCTCCTGTTAGGCGAATGCCCACCGCCTCAACGCGCTTGGATTGACCCTCGGTGCCCGCAAGGACTCCGTCGCGCTTCCAGCCTTGCCAGCCAACATTTTGCACATGGGCGCGGTATTCAATACCGCCTGAGATATTGCTTTTAACAGAAAGCTTGAAGGCTTCCATACGCAAACCCTGCCCTGTGGTTCCCACTACGCGCCGCCCTGAGCCTTGAGCAAGCCAGCCTTTTGAAGCAACGTGTCCTTGGGAGGTATAGGTCAACTCAACCGAAGGATTAACGGTGGACCAAGGAGCCTTGCTGCCCTTGGCAACTAAGCGCACCTGAGCAGCTTCCATACGACAAGAAAATCCTGTGATGCCAGCTACTTCAGAGTTTTTCGCCCAGCCGAGCCATCCGAAGTTTGCACAATGGACACGATAGTAAAGGTCATATTTTTTGGCAAGCTCACCCGTGAGGCGCATCTGTAGAGCTTCCATCTGACGGGATTGCCCTGTGGTTCCCGCGGTGGCTCCGCTTGATTTCCATCCCTGCCAGCCAATACCTGAAACGTGAGTACGATATTCAATTGAACCTGAATAGTCAGCGTTTGCCACTTGTAGGCAAAGCGCCTCCATGCGATAACCCCTGCCTGTGGTACCTGTTGTTGTACCTTCAGCTACCCAGCCCTGCCAACCTAG
>WRIS01000011.1 GCA_009782615.1 Eggerthellaceae bacterium
GTGCACCCGAAAAGCCTGGGTTCCGTCGGCATAGTAAATGGTATAGATGACCAGTTCACCACTAAAGCGCAGATTAGCTTCGCCGCGCGGGGCAACGTATCCATACCAGTAATAGTCAAAGTTGTCTTCCTTGTCGGGCACAGGTGCGGTTTGCACAAAGCCTACTTGAGAGATTTCGGCAATTTCGCATACCGCTCGCAATGTTTTCGGAAGACCTAAAGCGTCGCGGGCGGTTCCGTATTCAACCCCTTCGGTATAGACGGGGTTAATCTTTCTCTCAAAGCCGATGATAGTGGTTGAATCCGCAGCATAAGCACCTGTCAAGCTGTTCGGCAAAATGCCGGGCCAAGAAATCACCAGCGTTAACGCAACGGCTAATTGCACGAAGATACGTATCTTCGTGCTTTCCTTTTTTCTGGGAAACATGGGTACACCTCGATTTTTTGAATTTACCTCTAAAGTCACAGTTCTCCTCGGTGCCAACAACAAAACCTCAGTTGAAAGCACTACTTCTACCTAGATTACCTCTAATCCGTCGTCGATCTTCCTTGAGTGTTTTTCGCA
This sequence comes from Eggerthellaceae bacterium, assembly GCA_009782615.1. Classification (GTDB taxonomy): domain Bacteria; phylum Actinomycetota; class Coriobacteriia; order Coriobacteriales; family Eggerthellaceae; genus WRIS01. The sequence continues at coordinate 565 of WRIS01000011.1, forward strand.
CACTCGAACGCACTTACTTAAACCTCGCTTAGGCTATTCGACTCGCTATTTAGTTGTTTGGGCTTGTTTTAATACGTCCTTAACAAGCTCCTACGTTCTCTGACAGGCTCTTACTTCTCGATGCTTTCTGTATACTCACATGCCGTGGATGAATAACCACAGGTAATGCTACTTTCGGTACCTTACTATAAGAAAGATACTATTCCAATAAGATATGCAATATTTTTTTAATATTTTTGGAAAAAATTGAAATTTATTCGTATATTTTTGAAATCCTATGCAGATTTGTGGTCGTTTTATGCATTTTTTCGGATAAAAATGCCTTGCAATTCTACACAATGGAGCCGCGATTTGTCATTGCGAGGAGTACGCGTAGCGTACGACGCGGCAACCTAGTCGTTGATGTGCAGGTTAAAGATTGCGGGTCGGGCCCGCAATGACGATTAAGGGATCGTAAATCGATGGCAAAGTCAGAACCCGCCGTCTGAGTGGTTGCTGTCGAAGGGGTCGAAGTTTTCTCTGAACACTAATTATTTACTTTACTATGATTTCAGCAGTGAAGCGCACGAAGATTCGCAGAATCTGAGTAGCGAAACGGGTGAACTGAGACCCCTTCGACAGTGACCGCGCAATCAAGATTGCGAGTCGAGCCCGTAATGACGAAAATGCGAAATGACCTGCGTCAACCTGCATATCAATGACTAGATTGCTTCATCGCTGCGCGATTCGCAATGACGGGAAGTCGAGCCCGCAATGACAGAAAGTCAAACCCGCACTAAGCAAGCTAAATCAACCCGAGGGCTTCCCGCGCCATTTCGCGAAGGCGGTATTTCTGAACCTTGTCCGAAGCAGTCTTGGGGAAATCCTCTACGAAGAACACGTGCTTGGGCACCTTATAACGAGCCATGCGCTCAATCCCAAAATTGCGCACATCTTGTTCAGTCAAGTGCTCATAACCAGGCTTCACCCGCAGGAAGGCTCCTACAATTTCACCCAAGCGTTCATCAGGAATACCGACAATCTGCGCGTCGAGCACTCCAGGCATCCCTAGGTAGAAATTCTCAACCTCAAGCGGATAGATATTTTCCCCGCCGCGGATAATCATGTCTTTCACGCGCCCGATGATGCGATAGTAGCCATCTTCGTCCAGCACGCCTAAGTCCCCCGAATGAAGGTACCCGTCCTCATCGATAGCAGATGCTGTTTCATCAGGCATTTTGTAGTAGCCCTTCATGACGTTATACCCCTTGCAGCACAGTTCTCCCGCTTCGCCCACCTCGCAAACACGGTTGGTATCAGGGTCAATCACCCGCACCAACACTGGGTCATGCTTGCGCCCGATAGTGTTGCACTTGTGGTCGAGGTCATCCTGAATCGTTGTCTGAGTAAACACGGGACTCGTTTCGGTAAGACCATAACAGATGGTCAGTTCGCTTGCGTGCATTTTTTCGATAACCGCGCGCATAACTTCGGGCGGACAGGGACTACCCGCCATAATTCCCGTACGCAAACAGGTGAGGTCGAACTTGTCGAAATCGGGATGATTCAATTCTGCAATAAACATGGTTGGCACGCCATAAATCGCACTCGCGCGTTCCTTGTGTATCGCTTGCAGTACCAAGCCCGCATTAAATTCTTCGGTAATAATCATAGTTGAGCGATGCGTCAAGCACGCCATCACGCCCAGTACACACCCAAAACAGTGGAAGAACGGCACGGGCAAACACACGCGGTCGCTCTCGGTGAGCGCTTGACCTTCCCCAATGTAGAAACCATTATTCAAAATATTGCGATGCGTGAGCATGACCCCTTTCGGGAATCCCGTCGTTCCGCTCGTATACTGCATCATCACGACATCATTGTTGTCGAATTTTCCCTGCGCCTGTTCAAAGGCATCTTGAGGCGTATGGTCACCCAAAAGCAGCAATTCGGGAACGCTGTAAAAGCCCCGATGCTTTTCAGGGCCCATATAAATAAGATTTTTCAACATCGGGAATTCTTCGGATACAAGATGTCCCCGCTGATGGTTTAAGGATTCAGGCACCAGTTCGCGGATAATCCGCAAGTAGTCTACATCGCGATATGCATCAATGACGCACAGCGCCTTCATGTCGGATTGCTTGAGCACGTAGGCAAGTTCATGGCTTTTATAGACGGGATTAACCGTAACCAAAACAACGCCGATTTTTGCCGTTGCGTACATAAAAGTGAGCCAATCGGGAATATTGCGCGCCCATACACCCAGATGATCACCTGGTTTTAGCCCGATTGCCAAAAGACCCCGCGCCAGATTATCGGTGCGTTCATCAAAAGCTTGATAAGTCCAACGAAGGGCGCGGTCGGGATAGACCACAAATTCGTGGTCGGGGTCGCATGCCACCTGTTCTTTGAAGTAGGCACCGATAGTTTCTTCAGAATGTAGGAGATAATCGGGAGAGCCAGGCTCCCCGCGATACGTTTCGTTTTCAGTCATAATCCGCTCCTAAAAAGGGGTATACACAACAGCGAGGAATTTTGCGCTTTGCCCTTCGTGGGCACGCACCTGATGCGGCACGATGGAGTCGTAGTAAAGACTTTCACCTGGATGAAGCACATACACTTCCTTGCCGTACTCTATTTCGACACACCCGTCTATGCCGTAGAGGAATTCTTCCCCTTCATGTTGGGAAAGTTCGTGGTCAATTTCGCCCGTAGGTGAAATCGTGATGATAAAAGGATCCATGTGGCGCGAGGCGCGTCCTTCAGCCAAGCTGAAAAATCGCAGGTCACCTGCGTCAGATACCGTCTCAAGACTATGCATCCGCGTAGCTTCGGCAATGTCGTCGGCTTTGAGATACACTGGCCCGATTGAATCATCATCGTCCATCAAGGTGCCCAAGCGCACCCCTAAAGCGCGAGTTATTTTAATCAAAGGAGCAAGCGAGGGAGCCATTTGTCCCGCTTCAAGACCTTCAATCACCGATAAGTCGCAGTCGCAGCGTTGGGCAAGTTCGACTTGGGTAAGCTGCAAGGACTCCCGAAGTGTCGTGAGTTTTGTTCCTAACGTAGATGATGAGGTCATGGTCTCGCTCCTTTCTTTTGTTGTCGGTTGTCTGGCACCATGCGCAAACAACATAAGCGAATACCGAATAGTTCTGGGTAGTGCAAGGTAGTTGCTGGATAACACAGCCTTTTATTGTAGCGCAAGAAAAGGCACCTGAAGCGCGCGGATTGAAGATTTTCCCTTCGACAGTGGGTGACCGAAAAACTAAGATTGCGGGTCGAGCCCGCAATGACGACCTCGCTATTATGTAAGTCACCGCAAAGAGCTGCTGATTTTCTCTACATTTAAGCTGCGGACGGCGGAATCGAATATTTCTGTATACGTGCCATCCTGGCCATAGACCTCTTCATGTGTGCCGTGTTCTACAACCTGCCCTTCCTTCAGGACGTAAATCATTTCCGCATCAACGAACTGCGAAATGGAATGAGAAATCATGATGACCGTTCTGTCCTTCTTTATGGCATCAAGGCTGTTTTTTATCTGCTCGGTAGCAACCGCATCAAGGCTTGCCGTTGGTTCATCCAAAAAGATAATCGGAGGTTTCTTCAAGAAAAGGCGCGCAATAGCAATCCGTTGTTGCTGCCCACCCGAAAGCAACAACGCCGAAGCGTTATAGCCATCCGCGTGCCTGATAATTTCTTCGTGAATATAAGCCTGCTTTGCAGCATCGACCATTTCTTCGTATGACGCTTGCGGATTTCCGTACAGGATGTTTTCAGCAATGGTTCCGCTAAAGATATGATTCTTCTGCAAGACCAAACCGATATTTTCCCGCAAATAGCGCGTGTCGTAGTCGGACAGAGAAACACCATCGAGCAAAATTTCACCGCTGTCGGGTTCATAGAATTTATCAAGAAGGTTAACCACCGTGCTTTTCCCCGCGCCCGAAAGCCCCACCAGCGCCGTTATCCTGTTGGGAAGGATGGTCATGTCCACACCCGAAAGAGCCTGCGTGCCGTTTGGATAGGTAAACGCAACATTCTTCAACTCGAATTTCCCCAAGATGTTTGTCGGACGATAATCCCCCGATTGTTCTACCTGATGATCGGCATTCATGATGTCGAAAAAGCCTTCAGCATAAATAAGCGCGTCGTTCACTTCGCCATAGATTCGATGCAGCTGGCGGATAGGGGCGGTAACGTTGTTGAAAAGCATAATGTGGAGCATGATTGCCCCAATTTGCATCTTCCCCGCTAACACCAGGTATGCGGTGAGAATAATGATGATAACGATACCGATTTGTTCGATGAAGGTCTTGAGGCCGTCGTACTTGAAATTTGTTGAGCGCGTTTTCATCTGTGTATCGGTGAGCGCTGTTTGAAGCTCAAATTGCTTCTTTGCTTCAATATCTTCGCGGTTAAACGACTTGATGACGTTTATCGATTCGAGGATATTGATTATCCCGCCCGATTTATTTTCGCGATATGAACGAATCTCACGCCGCCAACCTTTCAGGCGTTTTGCCTGCTGTAGGCTAACAAAAAAGTAGACAGGGATGATGGCAAGCGCCACCAAACCAACGAAAAGGTTGGCATTGAGCATCCCAATAAGCGCCACCAAGGCAGAAGTAAACAGCGGAAATATTTCGATAAAGAAGCTTTGCACTGTGCGAACAATGCTTGAAACGCCCTGGTCAATCCTTGTTTGTAGCTTGCCTGACCCGCTTTCATCGTCGGCGAAAAAAGCTAGCCGATAGGTTAAAACCTTTTCAATTACCTGCTGAGCCAAGTCTTTTGAAATGAGAATCCTGATTTTTTCGCCAAAGAATTTCTGTCCAAAGGTAACAAGGATGCTCAATACTTCCTTACCCAAAAGAATAGCCGATATCAGGGCAACAAGGGAAAGACCGTCTGCGAGCGGTTTTTGCTGTTCAAGCAGCGTGGCAATGCTATTGACGGTGTATTGCAACACGTAAGCATTGACTTGTGCAGTAAGTGCTCCCACAAAAGTCAAGAGCAGCGCGAAAGCAACCAACCACTTATAGGGTCGGACATAGGGTGCGATGCTTTTAAAAAGTTTGAACAGCGTCATCGGGGTGCTTTTCGCTCGCTTTGTTAGTTGTGCTCGTCGGGCTTGTTGTTGGTCACGTCAAAGGCGTTGCTAGTTTTGCTTTATCTCAGCGTTTTCAACCAGCCATCTGCTTGCCTTCATGCGCGATGCCGCTTCCCGAAGGATATAACCACACCCTGCCTTTTCCATTTGCTCCCGCACCAGCGCGGGCTGTTGTTGCGGACTCATCGCTCGACAAGCCGCCAAGATGTCCTCATCGTTTAAGCTAAAGTTTTCATGGCGAAACACCGCATCAAGCGTATAGCCCTCAACAAGAGTTTGGCGCGTTTGCATCATCAGCATCATGCTGAACTGCTGTTCACCACCGTTTTGTTCGACAAATTGCTCGAAGCTGACGTTGTTTTGCTGAAGGTCGGCACGCAAATTCGTCATAAGATTTTTGCGCATGTCCTCATAAACAGGGTCAGCAATCTTTCCTTCAAAGCGCTTCGCCATTTCGCTTGTAGCAAGCTGGCGCTTATAAGCTTCCTGTTCTGCCTGATATGCTTCGGTAAGCTGAGCACGCAACCCGTTTTTGAGGTTTTCAAGGCTTCCCAGCATAGGCATGTTGTCTTTTACCCACGCATCAGTAATCGCAGGAATGACACGCTTTTGAAGTTCCTTGACCGTCACCGTGCATTGGATGGTCTCTTCGATTTCGTTTCCTTTATCGTCGAAGTTCGGAGCGCTAAATTCAAAAGATTTCGTTTCCCCCACATTCATCCCAACGATGTTTTCATCAAAGCCATCAGGCATATAGCCAGCGCCAGTCGTGTAAGCGCGCCCTTCGGTGCAAAGCCCGCGGATGGGTTCGCCCTCACGGGTGGCGTCAATCGCCAGCATCATAGAGTCCCCCATTTTAACGGGGCGAGGGTCGCACGTTTGATATTCGGCGTAGTTTTCTGCGATATGCGCTATCTGGTTTTCGACTTCTCTTTCGTCAAGTTTGAACTCGGGCACCGCAATCACCACGCTGTCATACGAGGTCAATTCATATTGGGGCTTTTCTGTCACCTCAAGACTGAACTTGTATTCGGCGCCACGCGCAAGTTTTCCCTTGGATGTCACGTCGGGAGGATAGGCAGGAATTAAGTTCTTTTTATCCAAGGCAAAGGGAACGAGATACTCCGCCGCCGAAGGCTCAACAACCGCGTCAAGGTTTTTTATTCCCATAACCTCTTGCGCCACTTCTTCAATCGTTTTGTCGGCTTGAGGACTCAGGTTCATCTGGTGGGCAAAAGCAAACTGTGCGGCATTAAATGCCTGTTCAACTTCGGTTACCGTTGCAGTTGCCTCAAGGTGCAGCCTGCCATCTTCGAGCTTTTTTTGCGTTACTTTCATCCCTGCTCCTTTGCGTGAAAATGCGCCTCTCAGTATTAACTTTTGGCATTAATTCTTAGCTTCGATTATTGCTTATAAGTAATAATACCTCTTAGGATTACGAAGCATTGTAACGCAAAGGTGGGCGTTGAGCTATTCGCCTCAATCGTTCGTAAGTTCTGTTTTGCAGAAGGTTTCGCACAAATCGGCAATGGTGATGCCCTCAAAGAATTCTTCCAGCTGGTCATTGAGCCTTTCCCACATAGGCAAGGTGCGACACTCAGACGCTCTTTCGCAGGTATTCGATTTGCCCGTCAAACACGATACTGGCTCAAGTCCGCCCTCAACCAACTTCAAAACACTTCCAACCGTATAGGATTCAGGCGCGCGCGTCAGTTTATACCCGCCGCCCTTTCCGCGATGCCCCACCAAAAATTCGTTGCGAATAAGGGTGGGGAGTATATTCTCAAGATATTTTTCGGAAAGTTCTTGCCGCCGCGCAATGTCTTTCAAAGGAATGAAGCCATTTTCAGAACTGTTGCCAAAACTAGAGTTTTCGGCAAGGTCAATCATGACGCGCAGGGCGTAGCGCCCCTTTGTGGATACTAACATACTAAGACCCCTAACTTTTTTGAGCATCGAGCAGTGGTTCTATCGACCTTCATCAGGCTTACCAACCCTTGTTAGCCCTTTTGTCAGTCGTTCGCTGCTAAACGATAAACCAGCTCTTAACTCAATCCTACCGCTTATGATGTGAAGATGTCTTTGTGCCACGCACTCCGACAGGTTTTTCTGATGGCGAAAAGGATTCACTTTCTTCATTATTAAATCCCGTGCGCTCAACCAGAAGTCGCTTGAAGAATTTACCAATCGCTTTTTCGGTGTTGCCCGTAAAACCGATAATGGCGCTTACTTCCTCATAGCTAAAATTTGAAATATCAACAATGCGAGACTCTCCATTGCCGAGATACCTAAATCCTAAAATCCTACCATTTTTCCCTATGAAAAATCGCTTTACAAAGCCGCCTTCGTTGATGCGTATGAAAGGCCAGACTTTGACTCCTAAAAGCCCTAAAAGCCCCCTTGCTTTGAGGGTTTCCGTCGGCAGCCATCCAACTTCTTTGGCTTCCTCGGGAAAAGTTTCTGCACGTTGTTGCAACAAAGCAATTATCTCGAGGCGCTTTTCTTCTTCTTTTTCAGCCCGCTCGTGTTCGATGTCTTGTTTGCTTTGTTCTTTCTTTTCGTGCTCTTCTTTTATTTCGAGCAATTCTTCTTTACTCAACCCAACCATAGAAACATCCTTGTAGTTGATATCCTCAATATCAGGATTTTAGCACATGCGCATTTCATGTTGGCAATTCTTCATAAAGTAAAAAGGCGGCAACATAAGGTTGCTGTCTGGTTTCCTACAATTAGCGAGAGGCTTTCGGCTTCATAAAGAACAAGGGCGCCCGCAAGCGCCCCGTAATCTTTAGTTGTTGGCGAAAAGTTCGATGGTATCGCCTTCTTTAAGGGTAACCATCGCTTTTTTCCAGGTGCGAGTCTTACCGATTTGGTAACGGACGCGCTTGGGCTTCGCTTTGACGTTGAGTGTGTTGACCTTCACAACCTTCACATTAAAGATTGCCTCAACCGCTTGTGCTATCTCAACCTTATTGGAGGTTTTCGCCACTTCAAAGGTGTAACAGTTCGCACTCATCATGTCGTAGCTGTGCTCCGAAATGATGGGGCGAATGATAACTTCGCGAGGGTCTTTCATTATGCAAGCACCTCCTCGATGCGCTTTAAGGCATCCATGGTGAAAATCAGTGCCTTGTTGTCGATTAACTCATAGGTGTTTGCCTCAGCAACAGGAATGACGTTGACCCGCTCTAAATTGCGCAGGGAAAGATAGGCATTCACATCATCATCAGCGATAACAACCGTAGTGCGGTGGTCGCATCCAAGTGCCTTGAGCGCTGCCGCAGCTTGTTTTGTGGAGGGTTTTTCGAAACCGAAAGAATCCACGATAATCAGTTCCTTGTCAGCCAGCTTCGCTGAAAGCGCTGAACGCATTGCCAGTTTCACGACCTTGTTAGGAATCTTGAGCGCATATGAGCGCGGATGCGGTCCGAATACGACGCCGCCGCCCGTGTAGTGAGGCGAACGGATGCTGCCTTGACGGGCACGACCAGTGCCCTTCTGGCGAAACGGTTTCTTGCCGCCACCGCGTACCTGACCACGGGTGAGCGTGGAACTGGTGCCACTGCGCCAAGCGGCGCGCTGCGCGCGTACCACTTCATGCATGGCGTGCATGTTCGGCGTCACACCGAACACATCAGCGGAAAGCGTGGCGCTCTTGACCTTCTTGCCGCTTGTGTCTTTTACTTCAATACTTGCCATCAGGGGTTCTCCTTAGGAACTCTTATTGTGCCAAACGGACGCGGACTACGGCGTTTTTGCCACCGGGTACCGAGCCTTTGATTAAGATAAGATTTTGTTCTTCGTCAATTCGTACAACTTCAAGGTTTTTCGTGGTGACTGTGTCAACGCCCATATGCCCAGGAAGTTTCAATCCCTTGAAAATACGCGACGGCGTAGCACACTGACCAACCGAACCAGGAGCACGATGGAAGTGCGAACCATGTCCGCCAGGACCGCCGCCGAAGTTGTAACGCTTCATAACACCAGCAAAACCCTTACCTTTTGAGGTGCCAGTCACATCAACCTTCTTTGCTTCGGCAAGATTTGCAACGGTTACTTCATCGCCTACGGCGTATTCAGAAGCCGCGTCAACACGCACTTCGCGCAGATAGCGGGTAGGCTCAACGCCTTGTTTTTTGAAGTGCCCCGCCATCGGTTGATTAAGTTTCTTTTCCTTGATAGTGCCAAAGCCCAGTTGAACCGCTTCATAACCGTCGGTTTCTGTGGTCTTAACTTGACAAATTGTGTTCGGCTCCGCCAAAACGACGGTAACTGGCTGCACGCGGTCGCCGTCAGAAAAGACTTGCGTCATGCCGAGTTTTTTGCCGTAGATAGTATTAATCATCGTTCACACCCCTTACAGCTTGATTTCGATGTCGACGCCAGCAGGAAGGTCCAAACGCATCAGGGAATCGACCGTATTCGGGGTCGGCTCCAAGATATCGATCAAGCGCTTGTGAGTGCGCATCTCGAACTGTTCACGCGAATCTTTGTCAACGTGCGGAGAACGCACGACGCAGTAAAGATTGCGCTCCGTCGGCAACGGAATCGGTCCTGAAACTCTTGCACCCGTTTTCTGCGCGGTGTCAACGATAAGTTTCGTGGATTGATCCACGATTTCATGATCGTAACCCTTCAAGCGAATGCGTATTTTTTGATTAGCCACTTGTTATACCTCCATCATGGGGAAAGCGCATCGAGAAAGCCGTGTGGCTTACACGCTGCCGCCTGCCTTATTGATAATCTCTTCTGCAACACTTTTCGGAACAGGCTCATAAGAATCGAACTGCATCGTATAAACGGCACGACCCTGCGTAGCGCTGCGCAAATCGGTTGCGTATCCAAACATTTCACTCAAGGGAACTTTCGCGTTGATAGTCTTGGCATTGGCGCGATCACCCATGCCTTGAATCTGCCCGCGACGGCTTGAGAGGTTACCCATAACATCGCCCATATAGTTCTCGGGCGTTTCAACTTCAACTGCCATAACAGGCTCTAAGATTACCGAACCAGCTTTCCTAAGCGCTTCTTTGATTGCCATAGAACCAGCAACCTTAAAGGCAGCTTCTGATGAATCGACTTCATGGTAGGAACCGTCAACGAGGCTCACCTTGATGTCTACCACGGGGTATCCCGCTAAGATGCCCGAATTGAGCGCTTCTTGGATACCGCGGTCAACAGGCGTGATGTATTCTTTCGGAATGACACCGCCCACAATGCCGTTGACAAATTCATAACCCGTGCCTGGCTCTTGCGGCTCAAGATTGATGACCGCATGACCATACTGACCACGACCACCTGACTGGCGGACGAATTTGCCCTCGATACCTTGCACTGCCTTAGTAGCAGTTTCGCGATAAGCAACCTGTGGCTTGCCGACGTTTGCTTCAACCTTGAATTCACGCAGCAAGCGGTCGACGATAATTTCTAAGTGCAACTCGCCCATACCAGCGATGATAGTCTGACCAGTTTCTTGGTTCGTTGAGACCTTGAAAGTCGGATCCTCTTCGGCGAGTTTTTGCAAAGCAACGCCGAGTTTATCCTGTTCAGCCTTCGTCTTTGGCTCGATAGCAATATCGATTACTGGGTCGGGGAATTCCATTGCCTCAAGAATAATCTGCGACTTTTCGCCACAAAGTGTATCTCCCGTGGTGGTGTCTTTCAAGCCAACGGCGGCACAAATGTCACCCGCCGAGCAGCTTTCGATATCCACCCGATTGTTTGAATGCATTTCCAAGAGACGCCCGATGCGTTCCTTCTTGTCCTTCGTGGCGTTAATCACGTAAGAACCAGCATCCAGTTTGCCCGAATACACCCTGAAGTAGGTAAGTTTGCCCACATAAGGGTCGGTCATGATTTTGAACGCAAGCGCGGCAAACGGTGCTTTGGTGTCGGGCGGGCGTTCTTCTTCATTTTTGGTATAGGCATTTATTCCCTTGATTGCAGGAACATCCAACGGACTGGGCATGAAATCAACCACGGCATCGAGCAGTTCTTGGATGCCTTTGTTCTTGTAAGACGAACCGCAAAATACGGGATGTATCTGGCAAGCAATGGTACCCTTGCGGATAGCAGCACGCAATTCTTCAGCGGTGATTTCTTCTTCCATGAGAACTTTTTCCATGAGAGCATCGTCGAAATCTGCCGCCGCTTCAATAAGGGCTTGACGATGAAGAACTGCTTCATCGGCGTAATCGGCAGGAATCGGCTCTTCGGCGGGGTAAATCATACCCTTGTCGTCCTCGTTGAATTTCCAAGCGGTGTTGGTGACCAGGTCAATGAGTCCATCGAAATGGTTTTCAGCACCAATAGGAATTTGAGCGGCAATTGCAGGAGCATCAAGGCGGTCCTTCATCGTTTCGATTGCGTTAAAGAAATCAGCGCCGATGCGGTCCATCTTGTTGATGTAGGCGATGCGCGGCACGTTGTAGCGATGCGCTTGACGCCATACGGTTTCAGACTGTGGCTGTACGCCCGACACGGCGTCGAACACAGCGACAGCGCCGTCGAGCACGCGCAAAGAGCGCTCAACTTCAACAGTAAAATCAACGTGACCAGGGGTGTCGATAATCTGTATGCGATAGTTCGTGTTGTCTTTATCCCAGAAACACGTAGTCGCCGCAGAGGTAATGGTCACCCCGCGTTCTTGTTCTTGTACCATCCAGTCCATCGTGGCAGCGCCGTCGTGGACTTCGCCGATTTTGTGGGTCTTACCGGTGTAGAACAAGATGCGCTCGGTCGTCGTCGTTTTACCAGCATCGATGTGAGCCATGATGCCGATGTTGCGGGTATCTTTTAATGGTGTGCTTGACATACCGGGCAACACTCCTTACCAGCGATAGTGCGAAAACGCACGATTCGACTCTGCCATTTTGTAGAGGTCCTCGCGCTTCTTCACCGACGTGCCCGTGTTATCGGCAGCATCCATGATTTCACCCGCAAGACGCTCTTGCATGGTCTTTTCTCTACGCTTGCGGGAAAAATCGACAATCCAGCGAATAGCAAGCGTGGTGGCGCGACGAGAATTAACTTCCATCGGCACCTGATAGGTAGCACCACCAACGCGCTTGGGCTTTACCTCAAGCGTAGGACGAACATTGTCCATAGCTTTCTTAAACACGCCAAGCGGGTCAGTGCCCTGTTTTTGCTCGATGATGTCGAAAGCCCCATAAACTATGCTTTCAGCGACGGACTTTTTCCCATCGAGAAGAATTTTGTTGATTAACTGCGTAACCAACCGATTGTTGTAAGTTGCATCCGGCTGCACTTCGCGGCGGATTGCTGCTGCACGACGCGGCATAATATCTCCTTAGTTTCCTAGCCCTTGGGCTTTTTTGCACCATAGCGGCTGCGCGCCTGGTTGCGGTTGTCTACGGCAGAACAGTCGAGTGTTGCACGAATGACCTTGTAGCGCACACCAGGCAAGTCTTTTACACGACCGCCACGGATAAGCACCATAGAGTGCTCTTGGAGGTTGTGTCCGATGCCAGGAATGTAGGCAGTCACTTCCATGCCGTTGACCAAGCGCACACGACAAACCTTACGCAATGCCGAGTTGGGCTTTTTCGGGGTTGTGGTATACACACGGGTGCACACGCCACGCTTTTGCGGGTTACCTTTCAAAGCTGGGGTCTTTTTCTTATCGACCTGCTTTTCGCGACCCTTGCGGACCAGTTGGTTGATTGTTGGCAAATCTAACTCCTTAGCTTTTGGCTGTATCCTTGAGTGCGCTTAAACACAAGCGCCCCCTTCGTGTTATCCTGTGTACTCAGCTGTTGCACACGTTCCTCACACGAAAATAAACGCCCCCTTCAAGAGGCGCGACGGAAAACTTTACCACCCACGAACAGGCTTGTCAAACGCCACGCACCCGGGAGTATCTATGTGAGAAAGATGGAGAAAGCGCTGATGAGGGCGCTGCCAGATGCGTTTGTTGAATTCAAACAATTTATTTTTTTCTTAAAAGACACCTGCCATTGCGGGTGTTTTTCGTCATTGCAGGCAAAGCAAAACAATCCAGGCAACAACGTGAAAAGTCGTCACCTGGATTGCCTTAATTACTAACGAATACGTTACCTATGAGAAAAGTTGCCCAATCGGAGCAAAGTGCTTCCCTGCCTTGGCAAACAAATCATTGCGGTCTGCCCCACCGAGCGTCAAAATCGGCGCAAAGGTCGCAAGCAGACTCAAAACTGCAACGCCTTGCCCTTTAAGGCTCTTCAATGCGGCAGGAATGTCCGAAGAATTGGTCAAGAGCATTTTTACGTCATCGGCGTTGAGCTTAATGCCCGTCGCACCCGAAAGCCCTGATTCAGCCACCACATCAAACGATGCTGGCTGGGCGAGTTTCAACATAACGGGAGGAGTTGGCATGCCGACAAGCTGGGCATATATCTTCTTGCTTCCCCCTACTGGGAAAACCTTGTCGACAGCTTTACGCTGGCTGTCGTTAAGGCTTTTCACAAAGTTGTCGCACAGCTGCGGCATCTTCGTATTTGCCTCACGAATCTTGTCACTGTAATCGTTGGTTTTCAGATTGTTAATAACGGTGTCTACGGTTGGCGTTCCCACAATAACGCTCCTTTCCTAAGATTTAACCTCAAGCGAAGTATACCCCGACTGCCGAGGCGATACCAGCTTGATTTCAGGTAATTTTATCCCGCAAAGGCGCTAATAATTGCTTCGATAAAACGGGCGTTATCTTCCAGGTCGCCAACAGCGATTCTCTCGTCTAATCCGTGGTAGTTTTCCATGCCAATACCTAAGGTTATCGGGCGAAGTCCCTTTGCCTGCAACACGTTTGCATCAGCCCCACCCCCTGAAAAGGCAGTCGTGGGCACTAGAGAAATGCTGCGCGCGATTTCTTGAAGTTTACACACGAGCGGGTCGTTTTCTTCGTAGAAAATTCCCGCGTAATCGAGTTCCCACGTTATGGCAACACTTCCACCAAATTGTGCGGCACCCGCTTCAAGCGCGGCGGTGATATCGTCGCAACACGCTTTGACCCTTTCTTCGAAAAGCGAACGACATTCCCCTACCACAACGCAGGTATCAGGCACAATATTGGTTTCGCGCCCCCCTTCGATAATCCCGATGTTTGCGGTGGTGTGCTCGTCAAGGCGCCCCAGTTCCAAAGCAGATATTGCGGCAGCTGCCATCTGAATTGCGGATGTGCCCGCCTCAGGGTTCGCACCCGCATGTGCTGCTTTGCCTGTAAAGGTTGCGCTGAAGGTATAGTGAAACGGCGCGCCAACAATGATGGTTGCAGGAGGTCCACCCGCATCAAACACGAAACACGGCGTATCTTGTTCGAAAAGGTCTGGGCGAAGTGCCTTTGCGCCCAAAAGACTCAATTCTTCACCTGCAGTAAACAAGACGGTAATTTCAGGGCGCGGCAAACCTTGTTCAACCACTGAGCACAGCGCTTCTAAAATAGTTGCAATGCCTGCTTTGTCATCAGCGGAAAGAATGGTATCGCCTTGAGATTTGATGAACCCGTTTTCGACAATAGGCTCAATTCCTCGACACGGCTCCACGCAGTCCATGTGGGCGGAAAGTACGATACCCGCAGAAGAGACATCGGCAGGGGCAGGGCTTTCAGGGAATCGCGGAAGTTTCGCAATGAGGTTTCCCGTGTTTGACCCTGTTTCAGGTGCGGAATCGTCAACAATCACGGTAAAACCCAGTGAAGTGAGTTCTTTTTCCAGATAGGCGGCAAACACCGCTTCTTCGAGCGGAGGACTGTCTATCTTGACCATCTCTATAAAGCTCTCCAAGAGACGCTGCTTGTTCACCTTCTACCCCCTATCCATTCGCCCTTAAATCACGTCCGCGATTGCGAGCGCATTCGTCATTGCGGGTCTGACCCGTAATCTTTATCCTTTCAACAAAAAGGCAGAGCAGCAAGCCTAGCCACCAAGGATGCGCGCAGCCACCTGTTTCTTGCGGCTCAAAATACCTGGCATCCACGTACCGCCAACACCCGTGCAGTGTATGTTGAACACCCGATTGACAATGCGGCGATTTCCTTCGCAAATAAACTGCGAACCTTCAGCCATGATGTCGGTAATCATGAACAACACAAATTCATAACCGTGCGCCTTTTCCAAGGTGCGCATGTATTCACGGATTTCCACTTCGCGATTCATGATTGCGTCTAAGTCAACCGTTTCATGCTGGGCGATAAGCACCGTGGCATCCCCGATTTGGAATTCCTTTGCATCAGTGCCGACCAGCTTGTCGACCTCGGCATGAGCGCCGCCGCCCCGACACTTGAACACTTCCAAGCCAAATTCAATCGGGTCAACCTTTGCAAGAGCACCCAAGCGCTCTACCTGGTCTTTATCGATTTGCGTGGTAGTCGGGGATTTTAAAATAACCGTGTCGGTCAACACCGCCGAAAGCAGCACTTTTGCAATACTTTCAGGCATTTCAACCCCATGCTTTTCAAATTCCATTGCCACGATGGTGGCGCTTGACCCAACGGGCAAATTCACAAACTGGATAGGGTTTGCTGTTGAAACATCCCCGATACGATGGTGGTCGATGATTCCAAGAACTTCTGCTTCTTCAATGCCGCGCACCGCTTGGCTGGTTTCGTTATGGTCAACGAGTACCACCTTGCGCTTCGGGCGCGCCGTAATGTCCGAACGAGTCATGATGCCGATACAGCGCTGTTCATCGTCGAGCACGACCGCTTCGCGCAAAGAACTCGCCATCAAATCTTCGACCGCTTCTTTCAACAACCCTTCTTTGTCGAGTGCAAGCACCTCGGTTTCGGTGATGTCGCTCACCTTTTGCCCCAAAGAAGCAATCAAATCGGCAGCAACCGCCATAGAATTCGAACTATCCTCTAAAAGTTTGTCGGTCGCAGAAATATAGCGCTCGGCAATCATGCGCGTAGTGATAAGCCCGACGTATTGCCCCGCCTCATCAGTCACCACCAGTGAGCGCACATTGTTGCGGCGCAGGGTTTGCCCCGCATCAATCAACGCGGCATCTTGGGCGATGGTGATAGGATTGGGTGTCATCGCATCAGAAACGCGCGCGTACACATGGCTAATGATTTTCGGAAGCGGGAAGCCATTTGTTTCAAGCACCCAGGTGCTTTCAGGAGGAAGCGGACCTAAGCGCACGGGCTCAAACGTGAGCACCTCATAGGTGGAATCTTCAGCAGACCTGCGTTTCTCAAGTTCGTTTTTCAAGTACGCATAGCCAACAGCCGAACATATCGAATCGTTGTCAGGGTTGAGATGCCCCACAACGACAACAGGTGATGTCATGTCACGTTCCTTTCTTCGTCGGTTTTACTCTAGCCGACCTTCACGATGGGCGCAAATTCTTTCATGAGTTTTTTCGTGGTACTCGTTTTCGCAAATTCGATGTGAAGCGTGTCGCCATCGACCTTTTTCACTTTTCCTCTGCCGAAAACTTTGTGCTCAACCACATCCCCCGCCACAAAACTTATGTTTGCCGCCGCTTTTCGGTGCGCGCTCACGTCGACACCTGCGCCAAAACGTGCACCGCCCTCGCCTTGGGCGGACGCGACCGATTTCCCAAACACCTGCCCTCTTCCCGCTTCAACGCCTGAGCCTGAAATCCCTTTGCGACTACCCCGTTTTTCCCAGCCAATTCCTGAAAATCCTGCTGATCCAAGCCCCGTTGTGGTGCGCAGATTCGCAGGTATTTCGTTGACGAAGCGCGACACGGGGTTCGCCGAACTTTGTCCGAAAATCTTGCGTGCATAAGCGCAGGTAAGACAAAGTGTTTTTCGAGCCCGCGTAATTGCCACATAGGCAAGCCTGCGCTCTTCTTCAAGCCCCTTGGCCTCTGCCACGGAATTCATATGGGGGAAAAGCGTTTCTTCCATACCGGCAACAAAGACGGTATCGAATTCAAGCCCCTTTGATGAATGAACGGTCATGAGTGTGACCGCCTGTCCTCCTTCATCCATGGTGTCAAGATCGGTACGCAGGCGCACCCATTCGATAAAATCGGCAAGCGAATTGCCTGAAAGGATACGGGCAGGAGCCACTTCTTCTGCAGGGGCTGCGTCGGTGGTTGGCGCTTCTTCTGCTTCAGCGTTCTCGTTCTCATTCCCGTCCGCAACAGTCGGCGGCGCGTAGTCCGCATCTTCGTCGTCGTGCGTTTCGGCAAATTCTTCAACAACCCCGAAGAATTCCTGTATGTTTTCAATACGACCGCGCGCCTCGTCGGTACTCTCAAGTTCGAGAGCGGCTATCAGCCCGCTTTTGTCCACAATCGTTTCAACCAGCTTGCGTAAATCGCCGCTGAAGGCTGTCCCCTCTTTGATAATCTGCACAAACTCGCCCAAGACACGCCGCGTTGAGGCACGAATGTCTTCGTCAACCACCGCAAGTTCTGCCGCCTGCATAAAGGGAATGCCGCCTGCCCAGGCAAGCTGTTCGATTCTTTCAATGCTCGACTTTCCAATGCCGCGCCGCGGCACGTTGACCACACGTTTTGCGGCGATATCGTCAGCTGGGTTCACCGTCAAAGTAAGGTATGCCATAACGTCACGAATTTCGGCGCGGTCGAAAAAGCGCGTACCTCCCACGATGCGATAGGGTACCCCCGCGCGCAAAAACATATCCTCAATCATGCGGCTTTGCGCATTCGTTCGATAGAAAACGGCAACTTGGCTATACGATAGCCCCTGATGGTGGGCTTTTTCAATCTCGCCCGCAATCCAGCGCCCTTCGTCGCGTTCATCACTTGCCATATAAACCGAAATAGGTACGCCCGCTTCCCCGTTGGTGAAAAGTTCCTTATGCTTGCGGTGCTGATTGTTGGCAATAACCGCGTTAGCTGCACCAAGTATCGTGCCAGTCGAACGATAATTTTGCTCTAGTTTGACCACTTTTGCTTCGGGATAGTCGGTTTCAAATTCAAGGATATTGCGAATATCGGCACCGCGCCACGAATAGATGCTCTGGTCATCATCGCCCACAACCATGATGTTGCGATGCGCTTCAGCCAATAGCGTCACGATAGCGTACTGCGCGTGGTTGGTGTCTTGGTATTCGTCAACGTGCACATAGCGGAAGCGCTTTTGGTAGGCTTCGAGCACATCGGGGTGATGCTTTAACAACAAATAGGCATACATCAAAAGGTCGTCGAAATCAAAAGCGTTGGCAGATTTGAGCCGTTCTTGATAGCGCGTATAAACCCGCGCCGCCATTTTGCTTGGGGCATCACTTGCTTCTGCTTCAAAATCCCCTGGCACAACAAGTTCATTTTTCGCCGCCGAAATGCGATTGCGCAGCATGGGAATAGGGAAACGCTTCGGGTCGATATCGAGTTCTGCCATGACTTCTTTGATAAGCCGCTTGGCGTCGTCGTCATCATAAATGGTAAAACCAGGAAGAAATCCGAGCCGTTCGCAATCTGAGCGCAGCATACGCACGCACATACTGTGGAAGGTGGAAACCCACATACCCCGCGCGGCATAGCCCACGAGCGAACTTAAACGCTCGCGCATTTCTGCGGCAGCCTTATTGGTGAAAGTAATGGCAAGGATTTCCCAAGGAGCCGTGCCTAAATCGTCAATAAGATGAGCAATTCGGTAGGTGAGCACGCGTGTTTTGCCGCTGCCCGCGCCCGCAAGCACCAAAAGTGGGCCTTCAGTGCAGTGCACGGCTTCCCTTTGTGCGTCATTGAGTACCCCATAATCCAGTGGCATAAGACGCTACACGATTTTCTTTCCGAACACGGCAGCAATTTCGCGCAATTCTTCAATCAGTTCACTGAACTGGGATAGCGTCAGCTGCTGTGGGCCGTCACTTAACGCCGCTTGCGGGTTGGGGTGCACCTCAATCATGAGCGCATCGCACCCAGCGGCAACCGAAGCTTTCGCCAACGAGGGCACCAAATCGCGCGCACCCGCAGGATGGGACACGTCTACGCATACGGGGAAAAGACTTTGCTTGTGAATCACTGGAACCGCCGAAATATCAAGGGTGAAACGGGTCGCCGTTTCGAAGGTACGCAGCCCCCGTTCGCACATCATCACATTTTCATTGCCGCTTATCGTGATGTATTCAGCAGCGGCAAGCCATTCAGAAATCGTTGCCGCCATGCCTCGTTTGAACAGCACCATTTTGTGTGATTCAGCGGTCACCAAGCCGATATTTTTCAAGAGCGAAAAATTCGCCATATTCCGCGTGCCGATTTGCAAGCCATCAACATAAGAATGCACCATTTCGCAGTGAGCCGAATCGACCACTTCCGTCAAGGTTTTTAGATTATAGGTTTTTCCCGCTGAGCGCATAATTTCAAGACCTGCTTCGCCCAAGCCCTGAAACGAATGAGGGGTCGTACGCGGCTTGAAAGCGCCGCCGCGAATCCAACCAAGACCCGCCTTAGCAATACATTCAGCAACTGAATCGAACTGTTCAGCGGTTTCAATGGAACAAGGACCAGCGAAAATCGTTATCTCGTCAGTTCGCGTGCCTAAATCAGGCAAGGATGTGTTAATTGTTTCGTTGCTCATAAGGACGGCATCTCCTTCATCACCTTTAATATGCCCTTATAGATTTCGCGCAAGTTGTCGTTATAGAGCGGTCCTTCGTTATACCCATACACGCGCTCGAAAATTTCCTCTTCGCGCCGCGGGTCGTACAAGCCCATATGCGCCCCAGGCTTGAGTGCCCGAATGGCAAGCGAAAGTTCGGTGCGCGCATTAAGAAGCTCAACGATTTCCTTATCGAGCGCATCTATCTGAGCGCGATGCTCTTGAATTTGCGACAACGCATCGTTTCCGTCAGTCATGGTGATTCCTTTCGGTAAAAGCCTTTGAAACCTTGGGTTTCGGTTGTGTTTCTTCATCCGTTTCTGCTTGTTTTTCCTCGTCCATAATAGCAAATGAATCTTGGGGAAGTGCCCCTTTTTGACTACGCTTCCAAAATTCCTCGGAAATTAACAGCCCAACGGTAATTGCCACCATGCCAACGACGGCAAGAAGGGTGACAATTTCGTTGATGAGGACGTGCGCGGCAACAATCGAAATCGCAGGAATCGTGTAGATGTATGCCGAAGCCGCCACTTCGCCGATAACCCGCATCGCAAAGTTCATGGCAACGTAACACAGACACGATGCGAGCACGCTTAAATAAAGAATCGGGCCTATCACTTCAAGCTGAAGCCAGGTCTGCAAAGGTGCGCCTACAAAAAGGAAGTCCGCCGTACCTGAAAAAGGTATCAACAAAAACGAAGCAAGCGTGCCCCAGAAAAAAATACGTCGGGTGATGGCGATGTCGTCCATGACCCGCTCCATCGTGCGAATCTTGCGAATGGCCACCGTGTATCCCGCCCACGACAAACATGCAAGCACGGCGAGGAAATCGCCTATGAGATTCATCTGTATTTCAGCGCCATTAGTTGCCACGCAGGCAACGCCGAACACGGCAAGTGCACTTCCGAAGAAAAACCACTTGCTCGGTTTTTCTTTGAAAAGCAGCCAAAAAACGGCGGCGATAACAAGGGGGCTTATTCCCGTGATGAGCCCGACGTTGGAAGCATAAGTGAAGTAAAGAGCTGTGTTTTCAAACAGAAAATAAACGGTCACGCCACCCAGTCCTGCAAAAATGAAGTACTTTTCATCGCGCCAATTCGTGAAACCAAGCTTGGCGCACGGAACAAACTGCATCAACAACCAGGCTATCAAAAAGCGCGCAATAAGCATTTCAAGTGGTGAAATTCCTTGTTCAATGAGGTATTTTGAAGCAGCGAAGGTGCTTCCCCATAAAAGCATAGCGGTTAAAACAGCCAGATGCCCGAAAAGTTTTCTTTGTCCCGTTCCTGAAAGTGCGCGAATTTGTGGAGTCATACCCTGTCCGTTAAAATCCTAGATAAGACCACCTGAAAGTGCAAAATAACCCAGCACAATCACGCCGACAACAATGCGATAGATACCAAACGGAATAAAGCTGTGCTTTTGCACGAACCCGATAAGAAACTTGATGGAAACAACCGAAAGAATGAATGCCGTCACGATTCCTATTAACAAAACAACGACTTCGGTCGAAGTCATCGAAAGCCCGATGTTGAGTAGATACTTAACGGTTTTGAGCAGCCCCCACCCAAACATAACAGGAATCGCTAAAAAGAAGCTAAACTCCGCCGCCGCAACGCGCGAACACCCTGTTAACAAGCCACCAATAATGGTCGAGCCAGAACGGGAAGTGCCAGGAATAATGGCAAGCGTTTGAAATGCACCGATAATGAGCGCCGTTTTCACGTTGATGGCATCAACCGTATTGATTTTATAGCCTGTTGTGGTGATGGTGCTCCCATCGGCGGTAACATTGACGGCGGTGTTGTGGGCGTTGCTGATGCGGGCATTGCGAGCGGTGTCACCATTTGTACGTGCGTGCTTTCCGCGCACCGAAGCCTGCCCCTGCGCCGAAGCCTGCGCCGTGCCGCCTGTTGCCGTTCCGTGTTTTTTCTTGTGGTACATCTCAATAACAATGAATACGATGCCGTAAAAGATAAGCGCAATCGAAACCGTAATCGCACCATAGAAATTATCATGAACCCAGTCATCAAAGGCAAGCCCGATGACAGCCGCAGGGATACACCCGATAACCACCATGCCCCACAGCCGCCAGGTGCTCTTTTTTTCAGGAGCGGTTTTCTTTGCCGAAAAGGGGTTTAGCTTGTTGAAATACAAAATAAGAACCGCCATGATAGCACCCAGCTGAATGACCACCAAGAAAAGTTCCAAAAATTCGGGGCTGACCTGAAGTTTTATAAACTCGTCAACCAGTATCATATGACCTGTCGAAGAAACAGGCAGCCATTCGGTGATGCCTTCTACTATGCCGATGACAAGGGCTTTAAGTGCTTCAAAAAACATGAATCCGTATCCTTACTGAGCCGCTCGCGCGCAAGCAATTTCGCCTTCACACAAGGCAAGCCTTGAATGTTTCATTTTCCGTTCGTGATTGTACACGACCGACACCACGCATACCGAGAATACATCGAATGTCTTTCTTGTATTTTTTTGTGTTTGCCGCCTTTCGGCATTGAGGGCTTTCGCTAAATTTTTGAAACAACATTTCATACCCGCTCACAAAACGGCAATTCCGTTTAGAATGAGTTTGGTTAGGATGGATAGATTCGTACTTGCTAAAAACATTGAGTTCGAAAAACGCTGAGGTGCCCTGTTGAAGCATGCACAAGAAACAAAACCTAAGCCCTATGGCAAAATCGCGCTTGCGTGTGCTCTTGCGGCACTGGTGGGTTTAGCCTGTTTGCAAGCCTATTGGATTTTTGGAGGAAAGACCTCAGCGGATTCCCGCCCCAACAAGGTCATCGAAATCCTTTCTCCCAACGACCCTATTGCCAACCCCAGCGAAGAAGAAGTTCGCCTTCTCGAAGCAACGCGCGCAGGCGCCGACCCCAAGGATCCCAATGTTTTGTTCTTGCCGCTTCCCCTTCTTGCAAGCTATGGCGATTTGCAAATTCATTCCCCCATTGTTCCCCGCGACCTCACGGAAATTGAATTCCATCAGGCGACGTATGACACAGCCCTGCGCTTGACACCCTTGGTTACCATCGTTGATTTAGAAGAAGCTACCGAAAACCACGGCACCAAACGCATTCCCTATCAGGAACAGCCGTTTGGAGCGGTTCCTCTTGTCGCCGAAGCAGTCAGCACCTGGCGCTTAGATTCCGAAGGTGACGAAATGACGTCCATAGACGTTGGTGCTACGACGGGTACGGTTGCCTATGCGCCTATCTCAGGAACGGTTGTCAAGATTCTCACCTATTCGCTCTATGGACTTATCGACGACTACGAATTGCATATCCAGTCTCCCGACTATCCCGAACTCGACATCCTCGTGCTTCATCTCGAGCAGCTTACCGTCAAGGTTGGGGACGAAGTAATTGGTGGGTGCACCCGTATCGGAAAGGTGCGCGATTTAGCGGCCGCAGGAATCGACAACAACCTGATGAACATCACCGAACCTGATGATCCAGGCAATCATTGCCACGTGCAGGTAAACGATGCCACCCGTGAAGACTACCGAGGTCTTGAAGGGGCGCTCGATATCTTCGACGGAAAAGGCTATGCTCGCCCCGCTGCGCCAACAGGCGACGAAGAGTCAAGCGGATATTAACCACTTCGCGCAAACAAGAACGCCCTCACCTCAGTAAGGGCGTCTCGACTAAACTACAATTTGGCTGCAACCAGGCTTCACCTAAGCCTCACCTAAGTTTCAACCAGGCTTCGCCTAAGCTTCAACCAGATCTCACCTAAGTTTCAACCAGGCTTCAAGCAAACCTCGGTTCTTCGCCTGGCTATTTATCTTGATTCAGTGTGCTCCCGAGCATTTCACCAACCACACCAGCAGCATTTGCCAAGCCTTGAACCTCAAGCGGCATAAATATCTTGGTTGCATTTCCGTTAGCAACAAACTTCAGCGTTTCAAGGTAGCGTACCGTAATCAAATCTTGCGTGGGGTCGCCTTCGTGAATTGCACCAAACACGTTAAGGATTGCCTGCGCTTCACCTTCAGCATTGAGGATTTTTTGCGCACGCTCAGCATCAGCAATTTCTTTGATGGCAGTTGCCCGCCCTTCTGCTTCAAGGATGGCGCTTTGCTTGGTTCCCTCAGCACGAGCAATGGCAGCGGCACGGTCTCCCTCTGCCTCAAGAATCATCGCACGACGGTCGCGCTCAGCCTTCATCTGGCGGTGCATTGCTTGGGTTACGTCAGCAGGTGGTTCGATGCGTTGCAGCTCTACGCGTACCACGCGCACGCCCCATTTGTCGGTCGCTTCATCGAGAATGTCGCGCAAAGTGATGTTGATTTTCTCGCGGCTGGTCAAAGATTCGTCCAACTGCATTTCGCCTACCACGTTACGCAGATTGGTCTGCGCCAACTTCGTTGCAGCAAGATAGAAATTTGTCACGTTATAAATGAGCTTGAAGGGGTCGGTTGCTTCGTAATACACAACGGCGTCGACCGTAACGGCAACATTGTCCTTGGTGATAACTTCTTGCGGAGGAACATCAACGACATTTTCGCGCATGTCAACCTTAGTCACGCGGTCAACAAAGGGAATCAACAGGTGCAAGCCAGGTTCCCAAACTCGCAAAAACTTACCCAAGCGCTCAACCACACCTTTTTCGTATGGACGGATGATTTTAATCGAGCGAATGGCATACACCAGCACGATAAGAAGGATAATGAGTCCAACAATACTGGTAATGGTGAAAAAATCATAGGCTGACATTGGTGCCCCTTTCATCTAAGGCTTCAATAAATTTTCTTACACAAGCGCTCTTACACCGCTTCAACGATAAGATAGGTTCCTTCGACACGCAACACGCGTATCTTGGTATCAATGGCCAACTGTTCGCCCGTCTCGGTTGATACGTTCCAGAGTTCGCGGTCAATGCGCGCCCGATTCGCGCCCGTAGGAGCATTGCCCTCAACAATCACGCCCGTCATATCGATAAGACGGTCAACTCCTGCCTTAACTTTTTCGGCTTTAGAGGTCAGTTGTTTGAAGAAAGGTCTCACGAAAATGAGGCAAAGAATCGACACAACGATAAATAACACCCACTGGAGCCAAAGAGCAGCGCCCAAAAGGTTGCCGAGAAGAGCCGCAGTTGCCCCGAGAGCAAAAGGCAACAGGAAAAACGCCGTTGTGAGCATTTCGCCGATGTAGAGCAAAGCGGCGAGTACTATCCAAATCCAAAGCCACGGTATTTCAGCCATGAAAACCTCCTTTTGTTCTTATCTTGCCATTATCTCATGGAATAACCAGCCTTGCAGAAGAAATTTCTGCAAGGCACAACTCGAAAGATATTTATGCTTAATCGGACAAGATAAAGAACCCAGCCATAACTCAACTCCCCAAACACACAAAGCAACAGCGCGTTGCTTGTTTTGAGGGCAGCACTGTTGGTATATTGAAAGGTGGCTGGACATGAACGTGGGAATGAAAGAATTATTTCCTTTTGGAAAGGTAGCGAACCATGGAAACTAAAGAGGTGCTTGCAGAACTTCGCAAGAAGAACGGGTTTACCCAAGACGAAATGGCAGAAAAGCTATTCGTAACTCGCCAGGCAATTTCTCGTTGGGAAACGGGTGAAACCACCCCTGGTACCGAAACCCTGAAACTCATCTCCAAGGAATTCAACCTGTCAATCAACACATTGCTGGGACAACCCCAAGAACTCATCTGCCAAAGTTGTGCCATGCCGCTGCACAACATTGACGAACTCGGCACAGAAACTGACGGCGGCGTAAACGTCGAATACTGCACGTATTGCTATAAAGACGGCGGCTTCACCCAGAACCGCACTATGGAAGAAATGATAGAGGCTAATCTGAAATACCTCGACCAATGGAATGTTGGGCAAGGAACAAGCTATACCATAGATGAAGCACGCGACATCTTGAAGGTGCACTTAGCTACCTTAAAGCGCTGGCAACCTGCCTAATGTCTTGAAAACTCCCGACTAATCTACTATTTGATTGAAGATTTGTCTGAAAATGCCTGTAAGCAAGCGCGGTTCTCTTTTGACACGAACTCCTACTGCGCTGGAATATCAAATACGAAATCTGCCTTCAGAGAACAGAGTTGTGAATTAGCCAGCGGCTTCCGCGAACTCGCGTTATTCACTACTAATTTCTATGATATAATAACATCTTATATTAGATTTGCATAAAGGATTGCTATGTTTATTGAACGCCATATTAAAAAAGCTGTGTCAGAAAGGGCACGGGAAAAGGGGGCTGTTGTCCTTACAGGAGCACGCCAAGTCGGCAAAACAACGCTGATTAACACCATGATGCCCAACATTGCCCAGGCGACCTTCGACGATATAGCCGTTCGACGGAGTGCCATCGAAGAACCCGCAGCATTTTTACAATTAAACCCTCCGCCTCTTTTTATTGACGAGGTGCAGTATGCTCCGAATATTTTCCCTTATATCAAAATCGCACTTGATAAAAGCAAGCATAAAGGAGATTTTTTTCTAACAGGTTCTCAAAGCTATGAGCTAATGCACAATGTAAGCGAAAGTCTCGCCGGACGCGCCGGGATTCTTCAACTTTTAGGCTTATCGTTCCGCGAGATGAAAAACGATACGTGGAACGAACCCTTTTTGCCAACCTTGGATTATCTAATAAGCCGAAAGGATGCTAAACAGAATTTTTCCGCCAAAGAAACGTGGGACATCATTCACCGAGGCAGCTTGCCAGAACTATTTGTCCAGAGAACATTTGACTGGCGAAATTTTTATGCGGACTACGTAAAAACCTATATTGAGCGAGACATTCGAGCACTGGCGCAAATTGCTGACGAGATGCAATTTTTGAAATTCATGACCGTTTGTGCTGCCCTGACAGGACAAATGCTAAACCTTGCATCCATTGCGAGAAATGTCGGAATCAGCGAGCCAACAGCAAAACGATGGCTCTCAATCCTGAAAACAAGCGGGATTGTCTACCTCCTCAAACCATACACTAATAACACCATCAAAAGAACGGTAAAGACTCCAAAGCTTTATTTTTTGGATACAGGTCTGGCGGCTTACTTGACCCGCTGGCTTACTCCCGAAACTTTGTCTGAAGGAGCAGCAAGCGGTCATTTCTTCGAAAGTTTTATTGTTGCAGAAATTCTCAAGAGCTATACAAATGCAGGCAAGGAAGAAGATTTTTATTATCTTCGCGACTCAAATGGCAACGAGATTGACCTTCTTATTTTCCACAACAATACCTTGTTCCCCTTAGAAATCAAACAACGTTCAACTCCTACATCAAAGGACATAAAGGGGTTTGACATGCTAAGCAAAATTAAAGGGGTCAATATAGGTGAAGGAGGCATTATCTGTCTTTCACAAGAACTGCTGCCCTTGAAAGACAATCATCGAATTATTCCTATATGGGCAATATAGCGGCAACCTGCCTAATGCCTTGAAAACTCCCTTGTTTTGGATTCGTGTTCCTCTGTGAGATAATCTTTGCAAGCAAATTCACCTGCAGAATTCGACCACAGCAAGAACGAGCAAGAACAAACAAGTGAAGGCTGGACAAATGAGCAGCTTCAACAAAGCAGTAAAGGGTTTCTTTGACGATTTAGTCGCCGAAGAAAACACCACGACAAGGAGATATTTCGTCTACCTGAATGAAGCGATTGCAGAGTTTTTCGAAGTCGGAAGCATGCAAAACGCCTACGAAGTCTACCGCTGGTTCTTAGACATTTACCACATCAACTACGCCGACAAGGCCTCTTTCCTCGACCTTCTCGATGCCATGAGCAAGTATGAAGAAAACGTGGCAACCATGAACGACCATCAGCGCGACCATTACGTACATTCCGTAAACGTCTTTTTGCTGGGACTCTACGTTTATCGCTGCAATTCCAACTACCGAAAATGTTTTGCCACACAAATCGAGAAGCGCTGTGAAAATCCCCACTATGTTGCAATCGATGAAGAATTTTTATTCTGCTGGGGCATAGCTTCGCTGTTCCACGACATCGGCTATCCTTTAGAAATTGTGTCGACTCAAATACGAAAGTACGTCGAATTTGTAGCCAGTGTCTCAGAGGAAAGTTCAGACGCAGAGCCCTTTATCGATTTCATGAACTTCCCCGCGCTCGACTCCATTCAGCTAACGAACCCCAGGCTCATCGAAGTGCCGCACTCTATGCAAAGCAGCCAAACCGCCGCCGCCTCAAAAGAAATCAAGCCAACCGACATCCTCGCGCACAACCTACACCTTTCGTTTGGGCTTGATGCTGCCGATATTAATGCGGCGATACAAGGTTATCTTCGCTATATGCAAAAAAGCAGGTTTTTGGATCACGGCTTCTTCAGTGCGATAATCGTTTTGAAGTGGTACGGCGAACTCCTGCAACATTCCGTGGCGCCCTCGTCGCTTTTGTTTAACGAAATAGCGCTCTCATCAGAAGCTATTCTGCTTCATAATTACTATGCGGGCACCCTGATGAAGTCGCCGCACGACTTTGGCACGCTTTCCCCCGAGACAAATGCGCTCGCCTATTTGCTGATACTGTGCGACGAATCCCAGGAATGGAATCGTAAAATTTTCGGAGAGAAAGACCTCAAAAAACTTCTCTTCATAAATAACGCCCAAATCAAAGTCGATGAAAACTCACTTGAAATCAAATACGTCACTGAAGCAGGCGTATTCCCCGATGATTTTCCGCAACTTCGAAAAGCCGCCCTCTACAAACGTCTCAACGTAGAGCAACTATTCAGTTCAGGCATCAACATTTACGCCGAAACGGTGTCGGGATACTATCTGGAACATTCCTTGGGCTATCTCGTCATGCCGCGCTTGTTGGTAAACCATTTAGAACAGCTCGCCCAAATGGTGCATGAGGACTATGTGGCAAAGCAAAAAGAGCGCGACCCGAACCAAACTCTTGAATACGAAACATGGGATAGCCTTCCGCCCTCAATGAAGTACTCAAACATCAGGCAAGGTGCCGCCATATCGGACAAACTGAGCCGCATACGATGCTATCTTGACAACGAAGGCGAAGCCAACAAAGAAGTTGTCGCGTTTTCCGACCAAGAAATCGAATACTTGGCTGAATACGAACATGAACTTTGGGTCAAGGAACGCGAAGAAAGCGGCTGGACATTCGGCAAGGTCAAAGACACCAAGAAGAAACTTTCGCCCTACCTCGTTTCCTACGGTGAGCTAAGCGACGACATCAAGGAACTCGACAGAGACACCATTCGAAACATCATTCCCCTTACCAATGCAATCGGATATAAGGTGTATAGGATTTGAGAAACACCTGGGAAATAGCATTCGTTTTTGCTGTGGCGGTCTTGGTCGGCGGATTGGTCGTTGCCCTGTACCGAAGCCCCCGTTTGCGCAGGGTGAAGTCCCATGATGCCATAGCTCGCTTGCGTCGAGCACCCTTAAAGCCCCTCTTCATCGTGCTGATAAGCGTCTTTCTTTCCCTAGTAATCCTTTCCTTCCCCACCTCTCTTATGCATTTTGGAAGTAGTGCCGTTGGTGTTTTGGAATCGATCCTTTTATCCATCCAATCCGTGCTACAAATTTTCATGATTAATGCGCGGTTTGATTCTGTTCTCGGCGGCATCGACGGGCTTAATTCATGGGTGCACCCGTGGTATATCCTGCTTACCTCTACCCTTTGTGTGGTTGCCCCGATTCTCGTTTTTGGTGTTGCTCTTTCTTTTGTGCGGGTTCTATCCGCTTGGCTGAACTATCGGTTGTTCAGTTTTCGCTGTGATGCCTTTATCTTTTCTGCGCTTAACTCCCGATCTTTGGCGCTCGCGGAAAGTGTAAGCGAACACTATTCTCAAACGAAAAAGAGACGACCGATAATCTTTTTCACCAATGTTCACGCAGGGTCGTCTTTTGCCTTTTTAGGCAACGACCACCACGAAAGCGACAAGTCGAACTACGAACTTATCGAAAAATCCCGTTTGATGGGCGCCATTTGCATCAAGCAAGACATCTTAAGTTTTAGATTCGACGTTCACAGCAAACAAAGCCAGCTCAACTACATCATCATCGGCGACAACAAAACGCAAAACAACGCCGAAGCCTTAGAGATTATCAATCGATACTCAGGAACCGAAGCAATTGAAAGTGTCGGCTATCGCGTTTGGCAGCGAACGGAAGAAAATACCTCTCTTTTCGTATTTGAGTCATCGAAAGGCAGCGAACTGCTTTTAGACGGCAAGGGCAGCACGATTAAGGTTCGTCGCATTAACCGAATACGCTCATTCGTCTACGATTTCCTCTGGAAAAATGGGCACGAACTGTTCGCTGCGTCAAAGGATGTCGCCAACGAAAAGCACATAGGAGCAGTTATCGTTGGGCTGGGTAAATCGGGTACGGAAATGCTTAAGGCGCTATCGTGGTACTGTCAAATGGACGGATATAGCCTGAAAATCGATGCTTTCGATTCCCGCGAAGATGCACAACAAAAACTCGAACTGCAGGCGCCTGAGCTGGTTGGTTCGAAATTCCAAAACAGCACCAATACGGGCGAAGCGCAGTATTCGATAAAGGTTCACGCGGGCGTCGATGTTGAATGTCAGGCGCTCGTAAACGAAATTAACAACCTGGCTGATTCGACGACCTTTGTGTTCGTTTCACTTGGTGACGACGATAAAAGCCTCGAAGTTGCCGTGGCGCTACGGGTGCTTTTTGAACGAGCAGGGCGAACCGATTCTCAACCGCACATCTATTCGGTAATCCACGATTCACTGAGGCAAGAACATTTAATCAAAACCTACACACAGCCCGACACAAGCTACGGTATTCGTTTTATTGGAGCATACGAAGAAATGTTCTCCTACGATACGGTGTTTAATTCCGCGCTGGAAAAGCAAGCAAAAGAACTGCATATGAGCTGGGCGGACAAAGATTGTAAAGAAAGCACCGCTTACTATGAGGAAAAATGGAAGCACGAATACTATCGCAATTCGTCTATGGCGCAGTTGCTCCACAAGGACGCACGCAACAAACTCAGTCAGGCTTTCGGTGAAGGGAACACCCCTCAACAACCGACCATCCAGCCCGACAACGCATTAAGCAACGCACTGAGCAACAACGAATCTCTTAACAAGGCGCGCTTAGAGCACCGACGCTGGAATGCGTACATGCGCTCGGAGGGCTGGGTCTATGCTTCTACGCGCAATGATTTAGCAAAAACTCATTGCGATTTGGTAAGTTTTGACGAACTGCCCTACGCCGAACAGCAAAAGGACTACACAGACAAGGACTAACCATCATGGCTGAACCCACCTACGCCGCTTTTATTAGCTATCGTCACAAGCCGCTCGATACCGCAGTGGCAAAGGCAATCCATCGACAAATTGAAACCTATCGCATACCTTCACACATAGCGAAAAAGCTTGGTAAAAAGCACCTGGGGAAAGTTTTTCGTGACCAAGACGAACTCCCTTTGACGGATGACTTAGGTGAAGGTATACGCCAGGCACTGCGCAACAGCGAATGGCTTATTGTTGTCTGTTCGCCCGATACGCCCTTGTCAAAATGGTGCATGGCAGAAATCGATTACTTCATCGAACTCGGACGCAGAAACAAGATTCTCACGGTGTTGGCCTCGGGAGAACCCGATGACTCTTTCCCTTTACAGCTTCGTTTCAAGGAAGCAGACGGAAAAGTGGTAGAAAGCGAACCGCTCGCAGCAGATGTTCGCGCCCACAACGATGCAGCATCGGTGCGCAAGGTGCGCACCGAAAAGCTACGCTTGCTTGCTCCCATGTTGGGTGTGGGCTATGACAATCTGAAGCGCCGCCAACGTCAACGCCTGCAGCGGCGCGTTGCAGGCGCGAGTATCTGCGTTGCGGCACTTTCTCTTGCGGGTGGTGCTTACGTGGTCAACCAAAACGCAATTGTGAGAGCCGAACGTGAGACTGCGCTGATAAGCCAATCACAATTCCTTTCGGCGGCTTCAGCAGAAAAGCTTGCAGCAGGAGACCCTGCCACTGCCGCCCTACTTGCACTCGAGGCACTGCCGCAAAACCTGAAAAAACCTGAACGTCCCTTGGTAGACGAAGCAGTCGTGGCTTTGCGCAACGCACGCGCCTCTCAGATACAGGGCGAATACACGCTGACAGGAGGCGTGTCCCAAGCCTTCTTCCCCGATTGGCAATACCTGGAAAAAGACCGCGTACTAACCTATTTCGACAACGATTCCCAATACTACTATCACCTGCTAACAGGACAGTTAATCGGGCAGACAAACGGCGTGCTTGAAGCGCACAGCCCCGAACATTCGCTGATAGCGGTATCAGAAGAAATCCCCAACCCAGACCAAACAAAACGTCTTACCCTGTATTCTTTGAATGATTTCAGCAAGCCTTTGCTTGAGATTTACGGACAAGACACGCGTAGTCACTTTTCGTTTGCAGCAGAAGGACGCTCCCTGTTCTATTGTCTAACGCGCGTCTCTGTCGACGAAAACTACGTGGGGCTGCTTGATGTCGAAAGCGGAGAAAGCCTGTTCCATTTGACCGTGCACGATCTGTTCCCCGACGTAAAACCCAAAGAATTATCCCAACCCTATCTGGCGAGCGCTGCAATAAGTCCTGATGGCAAAAGGATTGCCGTAGGTATTGGTCGCGCACCTGAAGGGGCACCCGTAGTCGAGCTCTACGACACTTCTTCTCGAGCCAAGACCACTTTACTTGAGCACCAAACCACCAATGGCGAGGACATCTGGTGGCTTGAAAAGGGAGTTTATAGGTTGGAGTTCAGCCCCAACGGGCTGCAGCTTCGCGTAATCGACAATAAGGGTGAAGTGCACCTTTTCGATACAATATCGGGAGAGCACATCGTTTCAATTCCCTTTAAAAAAGGTGGAGAAAGCATCCAGGGCCACGAGGTTGGCAGGGTTCACGCTGACTTTTCTCCTGATAGTACTCACCTAGCTGTCTGGATGCCAGGAGGAAACCTTGAAGTATATTGCCTAGATACGCAAGAGCGGGTTGCTCAGGCAGACCCCCTGCTCGGTACCATAGATTATGCAGGCTTTACTGCGGATAACACGCTCATATACCTTCATGTGTCCTCTAGTGAACTTTTCGTTTTACCCCTGGATGCCCTGGATTCGCAATACACGGTGAACATTCCCGATTTATTATTTGACCAGGTTCGAGGGCTCAGCGTCCATGCGGATGGTTTTACGGCAGTCTCTCGTCGTGGAACCTACCAACTGTGGGAACATTCGCCTTCTTTGCTTCCCATTTCTTCGGAGTCAGGCGCAAACACTGCGGCTCCTGCCTTTGACATCGTACGTTTTAGTGACCCTGCCTTGAGTAGAGATACGGCGCGCGTCTTTAGCCCCGATGGCACACAGTTTGCTGTTTCAAACAATAGTATTATTTCTATCTATGACACAGAGAGCCTCGAGCGGCTGGTGGTAGTTGAGCAAGAAACAGCCGAGCCATGGGTGTCTGTTTTTATTCAATCAAATGAACTGCCACGAACCCAGCAGCTTCTTTGGCTGCCCGATGGCAAGCGCCTTTTAAGCACGAGCGTTATTGGCGGCGCGCGCGTAATAGATGCAACAACGGGGACTGTACTTCATTCATGGGAGTCAGAATATACCTCTTCGCCCTTTGCCACGCTTGCCGCCGTATCACCCGACGGACGCTTCTTCGCTTTAAACAACCCGTCTTATCTGGGCGGAATGTATGATTTGGATACCTATGAAAAACTCTATGATTTTCCTGGTGAGTTTACGGATAATAATAACAACGGCGCTATGAGTTATGTTGATGGCTGTTGCTTTTCTCCCGATAGCAGCCGCTTTTATATGGGGTCTCCTGATACGCTTGTTGCAATAGATCCGCGTACGGGTACGCGATTGATGGAACTGCCCTATAAGCCAACGTATGGCATGGCAATCTCTCCCGACGGCACAAAGTTGGCTTTTGGCGGAAGTGCTTCTGAGGGCGGACTTGTTGACGATTTCTTTATTATTGACACCGAAACAGGCAATGAACTTTGGTATACGAATGTTGAAGTTGGTATCCGCGGAATCATTGCGTGGAGTTCAGATGGTTCATTGGTGGCCGCAAGTGACACCAATGACAACCGCACAACCCTTTGGGACAGCACAACAGGCGACGTCATAGGGGTTTTCGATGGATATGACCCGCAGTTCAGTGCGGATTCACGCTTGCTGTTGCTGAACGGTTTTCCTGCGCTTGGTAAAGGCCCACAGAGAACAGATTTGAGCTGTGTGCTTTATAATATTCAGAGCAAGCGACCCTATGTGTCGCTTCCCGCAATCGGCGTGCTGAGTCCTGTCGATGGTGGCGTGCTCATGCAAAATGCGATGTGGTATGAAAAGCCGCTCGAAACCTTGATGGCAGAAGCACGCATGCAGCTTGCAGGTCGTGAACTCACCGATGCCGAACGCCAACAGTTCTCCCTGGAATAGCCGCACACCCCGCACCAGAAAAGTTGCTGCTCATAGAGGCAACGGGCTTCTGGAAGCTTGGGGAGGGTTTGAGGCAGGGGTTCGAGAATTTCTCTGCATACATAATTCTTCCTACCGCACCAGGAAAGTCGCTGCTCATAGAGGCAACGGGCTTCTGGAAGCTTGGGGAGGGTTTGAGGCAGGGTTCGAGAATTTCTCTGCATACATAATTCTTCTTAATAAGTATGCAGCAGCGCAGCGCACGAGGATTCGAAGAATCTGAGTAGCGGAGCGGGTAATTCGAGAGCCCCTGCCTCAAACCCTCCCCAAGCTTCCCCAGAAAAACAAAAATATCCTCTGTGAGCACGACGTCCTATCCTCCCACGGACTACACCGCAGTACTTTCGGCGATGAGAGGCTTAACTACCGAGTTCGGAATGGAATCGGGTGATCCCTCTCTCCATGGTCGCGCTCATAGAAGATATTCTCCGTGGCACACTGGGATGCCACTTCTCTATGAAAACCTATTCTGTTTTCAAATAGTGTGCACCCTGAAGGTTACATAGCGTTCATAAATCACAATACATCGTAAAGATTAATTTTATAGGATAAAGAGCTCGACCAATTAGTACTGCTCGTCTGAATACATTGCTGTACTTACAACTGCAGCCTATCAACCTCGTAGTCTACAAGGGGTCTTACCAAAAAGAGAACTCATCTTGAAGACGGCTTCCCACTTAGATGCTTTCAGCGGTTATCCGTTCCGAACGTAGCTACGCAGCGGTGCCTTTGGTAGACAACTGCTACACCAGAGGTTCGTCCATCCCGGTCCTCTCGTACTAGGGACAGCCCTTCTCAATTCTCTTACGCCCGCGGAGGATAGGGACCGAACTGTCTCACGACGTTCTGAACCCAGCTCGCGTACCGCTTTAAATGGCGAACAGCCATACCCTTGGGACCTACTTCAGCCCCAGGATGCGATGAGCCGACATCGAG
>WRIS01000012.1 GCA_009782615.1 Eggerthellaceae bacterium
TCGGGGGCGCTACAGTTTGCCACTGTTGGCACCTGTTACGGCTCTTCCGATACACGAGACACTACTGCTTTTAACAACTTCAAGAAGAAACTGGAAGGACAGGGCGGCTCAATTATCGTGCCAAAAGACACAGTACTCTTCTCACTCGGAGAGGCTAGGGTCACGGTCACGCATGTGACAACAGATTTGGATGACCCAAACGAAGACGAACTGATAGTACGTATAGTCTACGGTGAGACCTCATTCCTATTCACCGGAGATATTGGAGCCGACACAGAGCGGGCTTACATAGAATCGGGCATCGAAGTTGAATCGACAGTTCTGAAAGTTCCTCATCATGGCTCTAACACATCATCCAGCTACTTATTTCTAAGGGAAGTGAATCCGTCTATTGCTGTTATCTCTGTAGGCAGAAACAATGATTACGGTCATCCAACCAAAGAGGTACTCTCAAGGTATCGTGATTTGGGCTGCGAACTCTACAGAACTGATTTTCATGGCGATGTTACAATCACCAGTGATGGAATACATCTTGAGGTTATAACCGAGAAGACACCTCTGAGAGATGTGTATACCCCAGGACGTACTCCCACCTAAACCTGCATGGAGTCTGGGTCTAATTTGGGTTCAATGTGTTTTATAATGCTTGTTGCTATTTGTTGTTAGACCACGATAAATGGTAGGAGCAAGCCTCTGACCTGCGGTTTTTCAAAGAGGTATTTCCGCAGGTAAACCCTCGAAACTGACTTATCGCCAATTTTCGGGTTCGCAATGCTGAGGTCGAG
This sequence comes from Eggerthellaceae bacterium, assembly GCA_009782615.1. Taxonomy (GTDB): domain Bacteria; phylum Actinomycetota; class Coriobacteriia; order Coriobacteriales; family Eggerthellaceae; genus WRIS01. The sequence goes on from WRIS01000012.1 coordinate 786, forward strand.
GGTTCGAGCCCCTTCATCTCCACCATTAAAATCTAGCAGATATGGTAACGTATCTGCATTTTTTTTTGTTACAGAAAGAAGGGCTCGAACCCGCGAGGGGAAAACAAGCAAACAAATCCTTGCAAGAATCTAAAAATATTTGTTCTTGTTCCCATTGGCATAAAGAACGTGATAGTATTCGCATCATAAGATATTTGACCGTTGTTTATGCCGATGATACGGCGATTTGACACGAAAGGAAAAGGATTCACTATGGACAAATTCTTTAAGATTTCTGAACGAGGTAGTTCGATTTCAACCGAGGTCGTGGGAGGTTTAACCACCTTTCTTGCCATGGCATACATCATTGCCGTGAATCCTGCCATTCTTGGCGCAGCAGGCGTGCCTTTCAACGCGGCGCTCACCGCCACCTGCTTCGGCGCAGCAATCATGACGATTGCTATGGGTCTTTTTGCCAACCGACCTATTGCTCTTGCTTCAGGCATGGGCATCAACGCGGTTGTTGCCTTCGCCTTGTGCCTTGGCGTGGGCGTTGATTGGCGCGTTGCGATGGCGGTCATCTTCGTCGAAGGTATCGTTATCTTGATTCTCGTTCTTTGTGGGCTGCGCGAAGCTATCATGAACGCAATTCCTGATGCCCTTCGCCGCTCTATCGCTATCGGTATCGGTTTGTTCATCGCATTTATCGGTCTTAAAGGTGGCGGACTCATCATCGCTGATGAGGAAACCTTCCTTACCATGGGAAGCCTTACTAGCCCCACCGCTATCGTGGCGATTGTTTCGATTCTGCTCGCCGTTATTTTGACCGCCGTTAAGCTTAAAGGTGCCTTGATTATCTCGATCATCACCGCAACAATCGTGGGAATCCCCTTGGGCGTTACCGCCATGCCGACCGATTTAAGCTTCGCTCCCGATTTTTCATCCTTCGGAGCGCCCTTCCAGATGACTTCGGAAGGAACCATGGCTATCGTACAGCTCGTTCTTCAACCGGCGCTTTTGATGTTTGTGTTCAGCCTACTCATGAGCGACTTTTTCGACACGGTCGGAACAGTAGTTGCCGTAGGCAGCCAAGCAGACTTTGTTGACAAAAAAGGCAATGTCGAAGACGTTAAGGAAATCCTCATAGTTGACTCTGCCGCTGCTGCAGTCGGTGGTTTGGCGGGAGCCAGTTCGATTACTTCTTATATTGAATCGGTCTCAGGCGTTGCTGCGGGTGCGCGCACGGGTCTTTCTAACATCGTTGTCGGTCTTGCCTTTATCCTGTTTGCCTTCTTGGCACCAGTTGTTGGCATGGTAAGTTTTGCGGCAACCTGTGGAGCCCTAGTCGTAGTCGGCTATCTTATGATGTCAGAAATCAAGGAAATCGACTGGAGCGATATCGCGCTTGCCTTCCCTGCTTTCATCACCATCATCGGCATTCCGCTCACGTATTCGATTACCAACGGTATTGGACTTGGTTTTATTTCCTATTGCATCATCAAGACCGCACAAGGCAAGGCAAAAGACGTAAAACCGCTTATGTGGGTTGCTGCGGCGGCATTTTTGGCAACCTTTATATTCGCCTAGGTTCGCATAGGGAGCGCCCTTTGCGAAATGTTTAACAACTCGCCGATGATTGCCCCGATGATTGCCCGATGATTGCCTTAGGCGAACAGACGCGAGAGACGCAAACATCCAAGCTGCATGCTTTCGATTCCCTGCATCCGACAATACAGCTTGGGTGTTTTGCTGCCATTCTCATATTGACCATGGTTACTATCCACCCGATATTCCTCGCGCTATCCTTTGTTGCCGCTTTTTCGTTTTGCGGTTTTGCGCGCGGTTGGAAAACGGCGCTCGCAACTCTTGCCTGGCAAGCCCCTTTGGTTTTGCTGTGCGCTGCTATCAACCCCCTGTTTTCAAGTGCGGGCACCACTACCCTTTTTCACCTGGGCTCAAAAGCCGTCATGGCAGAAAGCGTTGTCTTTGGTGGCTGCATGGGTTTGATGCTTGCCGCAGTCATCTTGTGGTTTTGCGCCGCGTCGGCGGTTCTTACCTCGGACAAAGTGATGGCGGTGCTTGGCTCTAGGCTACCCAGCATTGGGCTCATGGTTTCCATGACGATGCGCCTAGTACCCCAATTTGTCGAACGGGGGCGCTTAATCGAAGGCAACCTTCGGGCGGTTTCGGCAGCTGCGCCACAAAACTCTCAAGAAGTGGTCGGGGGGCGCATTCGCCTTGTTTCCACCCTCATGGGTTGGAGCATGGAAGATTCTCTTGAAAGAGCCGATGCCATGAAAGCCCGCGGATGGGGTGCCACAAAGACAAGAACCACCTACAAACGCTATCAGTTCCGTCGCTTCGATGCGGTGGCGCTTGCTCTTTGTGGCGTGCTCGGCGCTCTCAGTGCTGTCAGTGCTTGGCTGGTTTGTTCACGCTGGCAATTTTACCCCGCTTTAGGAAGCCTTGCGCCGTGGTGGGCTTACCTGCCCTTTGCGCTGTTCATGTTTCTTCCTCTCCTGGCCTGTATAAGTGAAAACGTTCGAGGGGGGAATGGGAGAAACTTGCTATGAATGCCCTTACCATAAGCGACTTCACGTTTTCTTACCCAGAAAAAGACCCCCTCTTCACCGACGTGTCTCTCACACTTGAAGAAGGGTCCTTCGCGCTCCTTGTCGGGCGCACTGGCTGCGGCAAAACCACGCTTTTGCGCGCAATTAAGTCAGAACTGGCACCTGCGGGAAATCGGTGCGGTTTAATTGAGGTCTTTGGACGCAACACCTTCACTTTGACTACTTATGAATCGGCGAGCATGATTGGACACGTCGCACAAAGCGCCGAAAACCAGATAGTTTGTGACTCCGTCTGGCATGAACTTGCCTTTGGCTTGGAAAACCTCGGTGTTTCGCAAGCAGAAATGCGCCGCCGCATTGCCGAAGTTGCTTCCTTCTTCGACATCGAATCATTGATGCACGCCCCTGTTACAAGCCTTTCAGGGGGGCAAAAACAAGCCGTTACCCTTGCAAGTATTTTGGTAATGCAGCCAAAACTGCTGTTGCTCGATGAACCAACGGCGCAACTTGACCCCGTTGCCGAAAAGAACTTCCTTCACGCGCTCTTTCGCATCAACCGCGAGCTGGGTATTACGGTTGTCGTAGCAACCCACGCACCTGAAACCATGCGCGCCTACGCCCATGAAGCGTTTTGCATAACCGATAAACGCCTCGAACCCATCAGTTTAGATGAATTCGATTTCAGCGACTTTGTCTTTGATGAACAGGGGCATGGCGAACGTAATCATGACGAAAGGGGGTATGACGAACCTAATCATGGTGAGCGTAATCATGGCGAACGTAATCATGGCGAACGTAAGAAAAAAGCGCTCGCCGAGCTATCCGAAAACAACACCGCCCTTTCGCTGCATGACGTGTTTTTCCGCTATACCGCCCATGAGCCGTGGGTGTTGCGCGGGCTTGACGTGGACATTGCTTCTGGCAGCATCCATGCAATCATCGGCGCAAACGGCTCAGGTAAATCAACGCTGCTACATCTAATCGCAGGCATCCTCAAACGGGGACGCGGGCAGGTTAAAAACAAACTTTCAGCAGCACAAGCGCTTCTACCCCAAAACCCTAAAGCGCTTTTCGTGTGCGATTCGGCTTATGAAGAATTGCAAGAATGGCAAAAACGCTGCGGCTACACCGAAGCGAGACTTGCCGCGACCTTAGAGCGCTTTGGTCTGAGTGCGCACGCAGATCAGCACCCCTACGACCTCAGCGGCGGACAACAACAAAAACTTGCACTCGCGAAACTTTTGCTTACCAATCCTGATTTGCTTTTACTTGATGAACCAACCAAGGGGCTTGACGCTACGGCAAAGTGTGAAATTGCAGAAATACTGCTCAGTCTGCGAGATGTGGGAACAACGATAATTTTGGTTACTCACGACCTTTCCTTTGTCGCCTGTGTTGCCGACAGCGCCACCATGCTCTTTGATGGACAAGCGACCTGCACCGAAGCACTCCCCGACTTCTTCGCGCAAAACATCTTCTACCGCCCCCGCGTTGATGCTTTCATGCTTCGTTGGCGCGAACACCAAGCGCCCCTGAACAAGGGTGTGCACGCAGCAAATCGAAGCACAACAACAGGTGCCACAACAGGTGCCACAACAGGTGCCACACCAGGAAAAAGCGCCTCAGAAGGTGCGCACGCAGCAAATCGAAGCACAACAACGGGAAATGCACCAACGTCAAGCATATCGGCGGGGGATTTTCTTTAGATGAAACAGCTTTTGAAACAGCTCGAAATTCCTGCTCTTGTTGGCGTGCCTGTTGTTTTGCTGCTCTGCGCCTTTTTCCGCGTTGCACAAACGGCAGTCTTAAGCCTTGGTATTGTGTTGGTTGCCCTGCTCATCTTCTTCGTGAACTACGAAACAGCCAAGCCTGCTCTTCGCCAGATTATGCCCACCGTTGTGCTGGGTGCCTTAGCGGCGGCGGGGCGCATACTTTTCGCCCCCATCCCGAACTTCAAGCCCGTAACGGCACTTTGCATCCTTGCAGGAGTCGTATTCGGACGGCGCGCGGGGTTCATGGTGGGAGCCTTGGCAGCTTTGGTCTCGAATTTCTTCTTTGGGCAAGGGCCTTGGACGCCCTGGCAGATGTATGCCTGGGGAATGATTGGATATGGCGCAGGTATGCTTGCTGAGCGCGGTTGGTTCAAGCACCCCGTTGTTTTATATGGATATGGCTTCTTATCTGCGATAGCATACGGCGTGCTTCTCAACACTTGGCATGTTATCGGATTTGTGAAACCCTTTACGTGGCAGGGCGCCTTGTTGGCATACGGTGCTTCCCTACCCTTTGACGCGATTCACGCGGTTGCAACCGTCGCTTTTTTGCTGGTGATATTTGCCCCATGGCGCAAGAAACTTGAACGTATCAAGAAAAAATACGAACTGTAAGAGCAGTTTATAACCGCAATTCTTCAAAAATTATTAAAAGGACTTGGGGAAGTCTTAGGTAAAGAAACTCTTAAGGTAAAGAAATTCTTAGGTAAGAATAGTCTCTTCGACGTTTTCCTCAAGCGCATACAAAAGGGTCTCGGGCGGAGTTTCTTCGATGAAGGCTTCAAAGAGCGGTTCTCCGCTTTGGCTTAGTTCCACCATACCAGTCAAAACGTCAACATACTGATATGATTGGCGCGCTGTTCGTCCTCGTTTGCGATCGACTTCCATGATAAAAAGTTGAGGGTGCACCTGCGTCAGTACCCCTTCGCTTTCAACGATTTTTGAGCGTCCCATGTTCGCGCGCACTTTAAGGCGCTGACCGACGAAATCATGTAACGTTTCACGAATAGATTCTACAATTTTTGCTTGTTTGGCTAAATCCATGCTCAAACCTTTTCTACCGCATGACACATAAATATCAGCCGGGAATTGTATCATACTCGTCAAGATTTTCATAATCTTAATCATCGCTTCGGAAAAACTCCAAGTAAATTACAAATATTCCCCGAATTGCGATAGGCAAGAAAGCATAATGCGAACAAAACGTGTAGCAAGGGAAAAGCTAGCGTGCGTTCAAAATGTTGAGGCGTTTTGCCAAAAGCCCTAATCTGATGAAATCTGCTGTTGAGAGCGTTTCACCTCGCCGTTTCGGGTCGATTCCCGCTTGCTCAAACAACTCTTCTAAGGTTTCGGTGAGGCTTGGCTGACTGGTCGAAGAAGCCCCTTTGAACTCCTTGAAGTCCTTGGAAGCCCCTGCCTTTTGTGTGCGCGCCTCGAAATAAGATTTGCAGGAATTGAGGATGGTTTTGCGGCGATTGGCGAATGCAGCATCAGCCATCATAGCAGTGGCTTGCACGACTTCGGCAGAAAGCGACACGCCCTCTGCGTCTTGGGGGCGACAACGGTCAAGACGCAAAACGGCGCTGTCAACCCGTGGGGGCGGAAAAAAGTTTTGTGCCCCTACCGTAAATCGGTCGGTAGGGCGAGCAAACAACGAAAGTTTTACGGTGTAGGAACCATAGGTCTTTGTTGACGGCTTTGCGCACATGCGGTCTGCAACTTCGCTTTGAACCATCACCGTAGCACTTTCCAAACTTGAAAAACGTTCAAAAAAATCAAGGACAAGCGTTGCTGCCACCGCATAGGGAAGGTTCGCAACAAACTTATTCGGTAAAAAGGGCAGGTCGGTTTCGCTCAGGTTTAGAGCATCTTGGTTGAGCACCGTGAGATTTTCGCCGTACGCAGCACAGGTATCAGCAAGAACGGCAATAAGGTCGCTGTCGCGCTCAACCGCCACAACCGAAGCTGCTTTTTGCAACAAAGCTATGGTCAGAGTGCCGATTCCTGGTCCCACTTCAAGCACCTTATCTTGGGGGTGCAGCGCCGCAACATCACAGATGCGCTTGACGACACCATCGCTGATAAGAAAGTGTTGCCCGAGCGCCTTTTTGGTTGCAAGCCCATAGGTTTCCAGCACGGCTCGCGTTGTAGCAACCGAGGTGAGGAAAGACAGCTTATCCGCCATGATTTTCCTTGCATCTCTCTCCTTGGTACGCCGAAGGGTTTTTCCAGCGATAGGCTTCAGGGCAAGCGACAAACGTGTCAAAATCTTTTCGGTCAAGCCCTACCCCGCTATACACATCCTCTAAGCAAAAACCTGCAATCGCGAAGGCAGAACGCGTGCAAACCACCAGTGGCTCAAACCCGTGCGGGTCAAGCCCATCCCCTATAACGAACAGGCGCAAGGTGCGTTTTTCCTTTTGCACGCTTGCTGCTTTGTTGGCAAGGTAGGTGTGATAGTACGCCTGCAGCCTATCGAGCAGTGCTTTGTATTGTGCGGGCGGACCAGCAAAATAAACGGGTGCTACCACCACGACCTCGTCAGCTTCATCAAGCACGGCATACAGTGCCCGCATATCATCATCAATGACGCAGCGCGGTTCATCCCTGCACCAATCACACGCATCACAGGGCGCTATTGTGTGTTCGGGAAGAAAAAACGTGGATACGTGTGCGCTTTCATCTTGCATCCTAAAGCGCACAGCTAGGCGCTCAACAAGCTGCGAACAGCGCCCTTGTCTGCGCGGTGAAGCTGAAATGATGAGCCTATTCTTCACGTCGCCCTCCTTCACGCCTCTTCTATGCGCCATCGTTTTCTGAGCGCTGCCAGGGAGTCGATTCCCTATCAAGAAGATCGAGCGTATTTTGGTAAATCTCCGCAAGAAACTGTTGGCGAGGCTCGCCTGCCGCGCAACCAAACACCGCCGCAAGGCACTCTGCCGTGAAAATCGTGTGTTCGGGCGAACACCCCATCCCCCGCAGCGGTTCGGGGGTCATATAGGGCGCATCGGTTTCGGTCACCAAACGATTGCGTGGAACCTGCAATGCCGCTTCGCGCACATAATCGTTTTTCTTGAAAGTCAAAGGACCGCCAAAAGCAACGTAACACCCGCGTTCAACCCAAGGAGCAAGCACGTCTTTGTCAAGGTTGAAACAGTGAAGCAAGGTGCCCGCTTCGGGGAAGCCCTCTTCATCCATGATAACAAGTGCTTCTTCGTGCGCTTCACGCAAGTGGAGAATAAGCGGAAGCCCCGTAGTATGCGCCAAAGCAATCTGTCTGCGGAAAACGTCGCGCTGCACATCACGCGGGGAAAAGTCATAATGAAAATCAAGCCCCACTTCGCCAATCGCGCAAGTCAGGGGGTTTTTCAAGCGGGATATAAAAAGAGCCTCTGCCGCCTTGGTATAGTCTTTTGCGTTATGCGGGTGACACCCAATAGCAACCCTCATGCGCGGAATGTCAGGCAGGGGCGTGAGAGAATCCGTGTTTTCCTTGTCGTTTGTTGTGGTGTCTGCGTCGACGACCTGTACGGCGTCGGCGACCTGTACGGCGTCGACGACCCGCGTTGTATCACTTTCTGCGGCATCAGCTTGTGCTGCCCCGCCTTCTGCTGCGTCGCCATCAGCTTGTGCTGCCCTGCCTTCTGCTGCACTCGCTGCAATGATTTTCGGGAGAAGAACACGCGCCTGTTCACGCCAGGTTTCTGCTTGGTCATAAACAGCAAGATTGTCCTCGTCCTCACACATATCCACGACACAGCAAATAAACCCGAGCCCGTGTACCGCGCAGCGCGCCAAGGTAAGGCTCACGTCCTCAAACATCTCAAGATGTGCGTGGGTGTCGGCAACTAAAGCCTCAAGCGGCGGTGTTGGAGGTTCAACAATGCGATATCCGCCACGTTTTTTCTTCGTGCGAAAAAGCGTATCAAAAAACAACGGGTCATTAGATCGCATGAAAAACCTCCTTCCTGTTCGCGTTTTTTGCTTGCCAGTTCTTACTCAGCGGAAAAATCAATGGCCTCCACGTCAAGGCGCGGAAAGAGCGCCTCTCCCGTTTCCACCGTGTTATTGGCCAAAAGCCCTCCCCATGTGCAGGCTGTTTCAATATCGGTTACAGCGGTAATGTCGCCTAAGTTCAGCCGTCTGAAAACCTCGGCAGAGGTGTTCGGCATGAAGGGAGCCATAAACAGCGCAATAATACGAATCGCTTCAAGCGCGTTATAGATTACTGCCGCGAGCGCGGGCGCATCCTCTTCCTTTTTCGCAAGATTCCACGGAGCAGAATCTTCAACATAGAGGTTCACGCGGCTTGCCAACTTCTGCACCGCGTTGACCGCCCCTGTAAAATCAACCAGTCCCAGGCACGCATCGTATTCTTCGTACAAGCTATCGGCAATTTCTTTGAGCGGGTTGTCTGCGGCAAAATCAGGGGCTAAGGGCACTTTGCCCTCGAAATATTTCCCCGTCATATTGAACACGCGCGAGCAAAGGTTTCCCCAGGTGTTCGCCAAATCGGCGTTATAGACCTGCACCATGCGCTCAAGCGAAATTGAGCCATCATTGCCAAACTGCACATCACTCATGAAGTAGTAACGGTAGGCATCCACTCCAAAAACGCTGATTAAATCTGCGGGTGAAAGCGCGTTACCCTTCGACTTCGACATCTTTTCGCCCTTCGTGAGCAAAAAGCCGTGCGCGAACACGGTGTTAGCAATCGGCAAGCCTGCCGCCATAAGCATCGCAGGCCAGATAACGCAGTGAAACCGCAAGATATCCTTGCCCACAAAATGATATTGCATGGGCCAAAACGCATCGAACTCGGTGGCGCGGTCAGGATTTCCGTACCCAATACCCGTGATGTATGCCAAAAGCGCGTCTGCCCACACGTAGGCAACATGCCCTTCGTCAAAGGGCAAGGGCACGCCCCAGTCAAAAGTCGAACGGGAAATCGAAAGGTCTTTTAGTCCCCTACTCACAAAAGATACAATTTCATTGCGTCGGGTTTCGGGACGGATGAAGTGCGGGTTTTCCTCATAAAAGGCTAACAGCTTATCCTGAAAATCCGACAGCTTGAAAAACCAGTTTTCCTCAGTGGAAGTTTTTTGCACGGGGCGCTTACATTCAGGACAAATCAACGTACCTTCTTCGTCCTTTTCCAAATCGCTCTCGGCATAAGAAGTTTCATCGGGCAGACAATACCAACCTTCGTATACTCCTTTGTACAAAAATCCCTTTTCATAAAGGTCATTCCAAAACTTCTGCACGGTTTTGGCATGACGCGGTTCAGTTGTGCGCACGAAATCGGTATAGGTGATGTTGAGCATATCCCAGGCTTCGCGAAAGGGCGGCTCCATCGAATCGCACCACGCAAGGGGCGCCATGTTATTTATTTCAGCAGTCTCAGCTATCTTTTGCCCGTGTTCATCGAGTCCAGTCACGAACGCAACGTCGTATCCGTTCATGCGTTGGTAGCGAGCGACCGTGTCAGCCGCAACCGTGGTATACGCCGTGCCGAGATGCGGACGCGCGTTGACGTAGTAAATGGGGGTGGTAAATGAATAGCTTCCTTTTGACATGCTCTCTTCTTCCTTAGGTATTCCCGCATGGTGGTGTTCCAAAGGGGGTTGAAAATAAACGAGTCATTCCATAATACCCTTTTTCGCCTCGCCTGAGACTTATATCGTAGACAAATCACGCGCTTTCAACAGCTACTAACGACGAAAACTTAAAAATCTTCGCGCGCGTAATTGACTTCTCTTTTCCACGTGATAGACTCTTTTACTAAGTGAAAGCTTAAACCGTTGGTTAGACAAAGGGCGCTTGGGCAAAACGTGCACCTAAGATTTGAGGAGCTCTGCGTTACATGTTTCATGAATTTCATTAAGACGCATCCATACAGAGGAGCAATTTTGTGCGGTCGTTGCTTGTGCGTGGCGCACGACCCCTCCCTTTCTGTAATGCGCTCCTCATAAACCTCACCACCAGAATCACCCAACAACTATATAGTGATTTGCACCCGCTGGTTGCGAATTTTGACCAAATTCCAACTACGGTTGCTTGCGAAAGTAGTTTCGCAACCTGACACTAAAAGAGATACGAAATCATCCTGTTTGCCGTTTTCGACAAGCAGCTTCACATAACAAGGAGTATGTTCACCTATGGCTGAAACGACACAACTTATAAGCGCCTCGGGGCGCAACCTGCCAAGAAATTGGTTCAAAATCATTGCCTTTATTTGGACGGGGCAAGCAGTATCCATGATAACGAGTTTTGCTGCTGGCTATGCCGCCATCTGGTATGTTACCGAAACCACGGGAAGTGCGCTTATGCTGGCTGTTGCAAGCATTTGCTTTTATCTACCCCAGGGGCTTCTTTCGCCTTTCGGTGGTGTTGCGGCAGATAAATTCAACCGCAAAACCATCATGATTGTTGCCGTACTGTGCGTCGGCACCGTTTCGCTTATCTTGGGCGTTTTGATTTTCTTGGGCTATGCCTCGTTTACGCTCATCCTTATCATGACCATCGTGCGCAGTGTGGGGCATTCCTTCCGCGTTCCTGCCATGATGGCAGCAATGCCTATGCTCGTGCCCGAAAAGCATCTGTTACGCATCAACACCCTTGACCAATTGGTCGCAAGTATTGCAAACATCGGAGCGCCTGCGTTTGGCATATTCCTCTACACCGTTGTGGGCTTTCATTCGGTGATGTTTCTCGATTTCTTCGGAGCGCTCATCGCGGTGGCAGGACTTTTGCTTGCAACAATACCTACCACTCACGATGATTCTTCGGAAAATCAGCACGTGTTTGCCAACCTTAAAGATGGCTGGCTTGCGCTGGCAAAGCATCGGGGTCTGGTGGTGCTAATCGTCGGCGTGTCTTTGGGAATGGCAGTTTTCGCCGCACTGGGCGCGCTTTTCCCGCTGATGACCTACGACCACTTCAACGGGGACGGCTATATGGCAGCACTCACCGAAGCGGCTTTTGGTATCGGGCTTTTGATAGGCTCTCTTGTCCTTATTGCCTGGGGCGGCGGCAAGCGACTTGCGGGCTTGATAGCGCTTTCATCAGTTATCGTAGGCTCCACCATGGCTGCATGCGGTCTTTTGACTCCCGCAATGTTTAACTGGTTTGTTGCGCTGGCGGGCATTATGGCAGTTGCCTGCGCATGGTTTAACGGGCCGCTTATCACCTTGATACAGCGTGCTGTGTCGGAAGAAAAACTCGGGCGCGTGCTGGGACTTACCACAGCATTGATAGGACTCACTTCCCCGATTGGAATTGCAGGGGGCGGATTCCTTGCCGAAGCAATCGGAGTCGCGCCCTTCTATGCGATTGGAGGCGTTCTTTGCGTAATCATGGGGGTTGCGGTGTATTCGTTTAAGAACGTGCGCGCTCTTGACAAACCCGCCGTTTCAACAATAGAAGAAAACGCCACCTCGTGATACAGTACGCAGCTATCGTCTTTTACGGACGCCGTGCGCGCTACCTTTTCGGGCATCTTTCTTGAGGCGCGCTAACACATCGTCTTCGGAAGTGCCTTCTATCTGAGCGCGCAGGCGCACTACTTGGTCACGCAATTTTGCTGCTTCTTCGAAGTCCATGCTTCGTGAAGCAGCAGCCATTTCGTCTTCCATTGAAGAAAGGATGCGCAGCACTTCTTCGCGCGAAAGTTCGGCGAGTTCTTTGTTCACCTGTTCTGCTGTGGTGTTGCCTACTTCGTCTTGCACATAGCGCATGATGTCGTTGATGGCCTTGCGGATGGTTTGCGGCTCAATCCCGTGTTCGCGATTGAACTCCATCTGGATTTCGCGGCGGCGACGCGTTTCGCCAATCGCCCGTTTCATGGAATCGGTTTCTTTGTCGGCATACATGATGACCTGCCCACTTACGTTGCGCGCTGCGCGCCCAATGGTTTGGATAAGGGAGCGCTGATTGCGCAGAAAGCCTTCTTTGTCGGCATCGAGTATGGCAACCAGTGACACTTCGGGTAAATCCAAACCTTCGCGCAGCAAGTTGATGCCCACCAACACGTCGAATTCACCGATGCGCAAATCGCGCAGTATCTCAACGCGTTCTAAGGTAGCGATATCCGAATGCATATAGCGCGCACGAATTCCCTGATCAAGTAAATGGTCGGTCAAATCTTCTGCCATTTTTTTCGTAAGCGTGGTGATAAGCACCCTTTCGTCGCGTTTTACCCGATTGCGCGCTTCATCAATAATGTCATCAATCTGAGAGGTGGACGGACGCACGATAACTTCTGGGTCGAGCAAGCCCGTCGGGCGGATAATCTGTTCCACCTGTGCTTGGGATACTTTTTCCTCGTAGTCCCCTGGAGTCGCAGAAACATAGACGAACTGCGGCACCCGTGCCTCAAATTCATCGAAGCGCAGCGGGCGATTATCCAAACAAGACGGAAGTCTGAAACCATGTTCGGCAAGCGTGACTTTACGCGAACGGTCGCCCTCGTGCATCCCGCGAATCTGCGGAACGGTCACATGGCTTTCGTCGATGATGCACAAGAAATCTTTCGGAAAATAATCAATGAGCGTATAGGGAGGTTCTCCTGGTGCGCGCCCATCAAGGTGGCGCGAATAATTTTCGATGCCCGACGTGAACCCTAAGGTTTCAAGCATTTCAAGGTCGTAATTCACCCGCATTTCCAAACGCTGTGCTTCGAGCAGCTTCCCTTCGCTTTTGAATTGCTGCAAGCGGTCAAGCAGTTCAGCACGAATGGTAGCCAGCGCCTTGTCAAGCTTCGGGCGGGCGGTCACATAATGAGAAGCAGGCCAAATGGGGAGCATCTCGAATTCGTTGTGCACTTCCCCCGTTACGCGGTCAATTTCAGAAATGCGCTCGATTTCGTCCCCCCAAAATTCAACCCGCACAGGATTGTCGGAATACGGCGGAAACACATCGAGAGCATCGCCGCGCACGCGAAAGGTTCCCCGCTTCAATTCGTAATCATTGCGGTCATACTGAATGTCAATAAGCCCGTATATCGCCGCTTCTCGATCCATTTTTGCTTCTTTGTCGAGAAAGACCGCCAACCCCGCGTAATCCATCGGAGAACCAATGCCGTAGATGCACGACACGCTGGCAACCACAATGCAGTCGCGCCGCGAAAGCAAGGCGGACGTAGTTGCATGACGCAGTTTTTCCACTTCTTCGTTGATTGAAGCGTCCTTTTCGATGAAGGTGTCGCTTGAGGGCACGTAGGCTTCGGGCTGATAGTAGTCGTAGTAGGACACGAAATAGGAAACGGCGTTATGCGGAAAGAATTCTTTGAGTTCTGCGGCAAGCTGTGCGGCAAGGGTTTTGTTGGGAGCCATGACCAGGGTAGGTTTTTGCACGGCTTCGATGGTTTTTGCCATCGTGAACGTTTTGCCCGACCCCGTAACACCGAGCAAGGTTTGCGACCGCAAACCCTCTTCGATACCTTCTGCAAGTTTCTGTATTGCTTGAGGCTGGTCTCCCGCTGGTTCATAGGGCGCAATCACCTGAAAAGGCGTGGTGGCAAGGCGCGTTTCGGGAATTTTCCCTTCCATTTCTGCACCACTAATTTTGGTAAAAACATCAGCAACGTGGACTTCAAGGTCTTTGGGCGAGCCGTTATTTTCTATAACGAAATCCGCCCACGCACGGCGCTGTTCGTTGCTGGGTTGTCGGGCTATGCGGCGCTGCACATCTTGTTCGTTAAAGCCTTTAGCAATAGCCCGATTAACCTGAGTTTCGAGCGAAGCCACCACCGCAACCAGGTAATCGGCAAGATTGGCGTAAGGGTCTTTTTCGCCGTTGAAGGCCGACACCTCAACTACGGCGAAATCGTTGCCCTCGTGTGCTTGTGCTGCAAGCCATGTTTCCAGCTTTTCCAAAATAGCGGGGTGGGTGATTTCGGTTAGTGCCTCGGTCGCTTCCAAGGTAGCAAAAGCATGCGCTGCCAACAATGCACGGCTAATTGTGCCCTCTTCGTCTAAGATATCGTGCCCGAATTCGTGCACAAGGGCATCTTTAATTGCACCATCATGCAAGACTTCATGCCCCACCTCATCAAGGTCAAGCATCGGGATGCCAAGGGCAGCAAAGCAACGCGTTACCGTTGATTTCCCCGACCCCACAGAGCCTATGACAAAGATTGTTTTCATGAAAGTCATACTACCACCAACGCTCGCGGGAGCTATCCTCAAACACAAGATTTACCTTGTTGGGTCAGTCTTGGATTAGCAAGAAACAATTACGCCCGAGCCAAGGAGAGTTTCTCCCTGATAGAAAACCGCATATTGCCCTGGTGCTGTCGTTGGCTGGGGGCTGCGTAATTGCACTCGAACATGCGCGTGTTCGTCGGCGGCAGCTGCGCTCGCTGCATCGCCTCCCTCAGCTGCAACATCAACGCCGCCGTCCACGCTACTGACAACACACGCTGCAGGACGACTGCGATACCGAAGCTTCACCATGCATTCAAGGGGTTGCGGCGGCGCGTCAAACGCCATCCAGTTGACCTTACCAACCAACACTTCGCTTATCGTTGTTTCATCGTGAAAGCCCACCACCAATTCCTTGGTTTCCCTTCGCTTCCCAATCACATAATAGGGCTCACCCGCCGCAACACCGATGCCTTTGCGCTGGCCTAAGGTGTAGCGGAACAGCCCCGTGTGTTGCCCGAGAACCTCACCTGCCGCATTCACGATAGCGCCCGCTTCATCCGCCAAGCCACGCTCTTTCAAAAAGTCGACGTAGCCCCCTTTGATGAAGCACACGTCTTGGCTTTCAGGCTTATCCGCCACCGAAAACCCTAAATCTTGAGCGATGATACGCACTTCTGCTTTGGTGGTTCCTCCCAAAGGAAACACCAGGCGCGCCAGTTGGTCTTGGGAAAGCTGAGCGAGCATATAGCTTTGGTCTTTTGAAGCGTCGAGGGCGGTTTTTATCACAAAACGATTGTTTTTTGTAAGGCGAGCGACGCGCGCGTAATGTCCTGTTGCCACCCATGCGCAAGCCAGCGAATCGGCACACGCAATCAGCGAGGGAATTTTACAACGTGCATTGCACGATACGCACGGGCTTGGCGTAAGACCGCTTGCGTAATCGCCCACGAAAGGCTCTATGACCGCCGCCTCAAAAGCAGGAGCACAATCCCACACCACATGTGCTATGCCCAATAAGTCGCATACCGCCTTGGCGTCAGCCTGAGCACCAAGCGCGGTTTCATCGTCGAAGAAAAGGCAGGTGACTCCCACGACTTCATAGCCTGCGCGCATAAGAAGTGCGGCTGATACCGCCGAATCAACGCCGCCGCTCATGCCCAGTGCTATGCGTGGTTTTTCAGCCATGTCTGCCAATCTTTGTCACGGGAGGGCTTTCGCTCTCCCCTTTTTTGCTTCAAAGAATCATTATAGCGAACTTACTACCACCACGTCATTACACCACTCCGCCATTGCAGGCTTGACCCGCAATCTTAAATCGCCGCACCAACATTTGAATACTCGACACCATCTCGGCGGCGACACCATCTCTCCCTTTGCGAATAGACATTCAAGCCATTTCGTCATTGCGAGGAGCTTAAGCGACGAAGCAACCTAGTCGTGGATATGCAGGTTGTCGCAGGTCATTTCCCATTTCCGTCATTGCGGGCTTGACTTTCCGTCATTGCGAGCCGCAAAGCGGCGCGGCAATCCATGCAACAACGTGAGAGTATCAACCTGCACATCGATGACTAGGTTGCTTCATCGCTGCGCGATTCGCAAAGACGGACAGGGGCAAGATTGCTTCGTCATTCAAGAACTACTGAAAGGGGAAGTTTCTGCTTTACAGCGAATCAATGCGCGAAATAAATTCATTCACCCATTCGATAGCACTATCAACGGTAGGTAAAACATTCAAGTTTTCGATCTGCACTTCATAAAGCGTATCCCAATTCACGCCCTTGACAACAATCGGGTGCCACTCTTGCAACTTTCGTGAAGCGAATAAGCGGGAACAGGCTTCCTTCGTCTTTTGATAATCAATATCTTCATTCGCAAAAATCAATTGAAGGTCGACAAGGTCGTGAGCACGTTCGCTATTTACAACACTGAGCGCATGAAGTTTTTGGGCGATTTGATGAGGAATTGGCACCAAAGCAACTGGATTCGGTGCGGGCAGTCCAAGCTGCTCAAACATGGTCACAACATCGGGCGCTATGAGGTAGTCAGGGTCGTCAGTGTCGCCGATTTCGTCATGCCCTAATTCAAGCTGGACGGTAATCCAAGACTTACCTTTGTATTCCATTTTAATATCAAAGGGACGCATGATGTATTCACCAGGAACGTTTTTGGGTTTTGCTGGCTGCCTTGAAACTACCTTACCGCTAAACCCGTTCCAGCCACCGCGTAAAGCATCGCTTAGGTTTTCTATGAAAACTTCCAACTCTTCTGCCCTTACTGCATCTAGGTCACGTGTGAACCTTGTGGGCTTATCGCCGTAGCGCAACTTCAGGGAGCTGCCTCCCTTTATTGCTCCAGGCGGCAGGAGTTGACCGACTATCACATTTGCCAAAAGCTTTCTTACGCGCATTGGGTCATCGGCGTCGCCAAAAAGTCTCTCAATGGCAATGTCGAGGTTTCGTCTACTGTTTGGTGGTTTTACGCCCAAGTTTCATTTCCCTTCTTAGGGCTTTCGCTTCGCCATCAGTAATGAGCCCTCGCGCTCGCGCTTCTTCAATGGCAGGAAGAAGCCGTTCGGTCATCACTATTGCTTGACAGGTTCTGATAGCATCCGCAACGCTTTGTGAAGGTATGCCCTCATATTGTGTCACCTCGGTACCAGCAAGCGCAGGCACCGCCGTAATGTAGGGCGGAAGCTTCTTTCTGATCCTTGTTTGAGTTGCCACTATAATTGTCTTGGGATTTACCAGCGCAAGATCAAACATGGCCAGCACTGATTGCGCATAGATATAAGATCCTTCTCCCAACAAAGTAACAGCCTCAGCATATTTATCAAATGGTGTTGGAACATGACGAGCCAAACGATATATTCCATGACCGACGCGACGAAGACTGCCGCGTCGAGCCATTTTTACAAGATTAATATTAGGCACACCAAATGAACGTGCCTGTGCTGCCGTGATTAGCCCATAATTATCGGCTGCTTGGTCGTATATAACATCAAAATACGTCATGACAAAAGTATACCTTAAATGGCATACATTTGCCAATAATTTTTTCCCTCAACTCGTCAAAAGTATGCCTAAATGGCATACTTTTGACAATGCAATTTTTACAACTCGAATAAGCTACTTCTTCTTCTGATAGAAGTAGCCGCTATTAAGTCCTGGAGCAACGCTGCCCTTAGGAACAATGACTATCTGCATGGCTTCCATGCGGTAAGAATATCCCGCGCTACCACAACTCTGACCATTTTTAGCCCAACCCGTCCAGCCGATGTTTTGGATATGGGTGCGGTAGTAAACGTCGTAGTTTTTACCCATGTCTCCGGTTAGAGAAATGCGCAAGGCTTCTAAGCGAAGAGCCCGCCCACTGGTTCCTGACTTACCCCCATCGGTCTTGGCTGCTTGCCAACCGATGTTTTGGATATGGGTTTCATATTTTATCGAACCTGAATAAGGAGCATTCTTAAGCTTTAAGGTCATGGCTTCTAGACGAAGTCCTCTACCAGACGTTCCTAGAATAGTTGAATTGGTAGCAGAAGAGTAAGTTTTATCCCCTACGTTTTGAATATGTACCGTTGCAGAATAGCCAAGCGTTGCACTTGCTGCAGGTTTAGGGTCAATCATACGAGGAGTACCCGCAGCAGTGGTAACACTTTTATAGGTATTAGGAGGAGCAGTAGCTCCTTTAGCAACTAAGACTACTTGAATTGCTTCTAAGCGAAAACTGTGTCCTGCGGTTCCTGAGTACTCTCCGTTTTTCGCCCATCCCATCCAGCCAACGTTTTGGGCATGAACTCTATAGTAGATATCGTAGTGTTTAGCCAAGTCTCCTGTTAAGCTCATAGTGATAGCTTCTAAGCGCAGTGCTCTGCCTTCAGTACCTGAAAGCGTTCCTTTAGCTTGTGTTGCTGAAACACCCGTAGTACTCACACTTGCTGCTTTTTGCCAGCCGATGTTTTGTATATGGGTGGCATAACTAATACCTCCCGCATACCCTGTGGTATTAGTAAGGTTGACTTTGATGCCTTCTAAACGAAGTGCGCGCCCACTAGTACCTGATACCGCCCCATCCTTAACCGCTGCTTGCCAACCGACGTTTTGCACATGGGTTGAATAAGCAACTGACACCGTTCCTCCCCCTACTTTGATAGAGAGTTGTTTAGTAGCGCTACCACCTGCATTCGTTGCCTTTACCGTAAAGGTTGAGGTACCAAGAGCAGTAGGCGTACCTGAGATGGTGCCATCAGTTGCCAGTTTGAGTCCCTTAGGCAGCGCCCCTGCAGACACTTCCCAGGTAATGGGAGCGGTTCCTGTTGCTGCCAACTTCTGACTGTACGCTTTAGCAATCGTGCCCCCTGTAAGAGAAGTGGTAGTGATAGCAGGTTTTGCTGCAACTACCTTGATAGTGAGAGATTTAGTAACATTGCCTGCACTGTTGGCGGCTTTTACCGTAAAAGTTGAGCTTCCCACAACTGTTGGAGTGCCTGAAATGGTTCCATCGGTTGCAATCTTCAATCCCTTAGGCAAAGCCCCACTTGAAAGCGTCCACGTAATGGGAGCGGTTCCAGAAGCTGCCAACTTCTGACTGTAAGTTTTCCCTACCGTAGCATCTGCAAGAGAGGTAGTGGTGATTGTTGGTTTCAGTGCATCCACTTTGATCGTGAACTGCTTCGTAACCTCTCCTACGCTGTTCTTAGCTTTTACCGTAAAAGTAGAACTTCCAACCGCACTCGGAGTACCTGAGATGGTTCCGTTACTTGCAAGACTAAGCCCCTTGGGGAGACTTCCCGAGGATAGTGTCCAGGTAATAGGAGTATCCCCTGAAGCTGTCAGTTTTTGGCTGTAAGCCTTGCCCACTGTAGCACCCGCAAGCGAGGTAGTCGTAATGGTTGGTTTTACGGGAGCAGCAACTACTTTGATAGAAAATTGTTTGGTGGCGCTCCCTTCTTGATTCGTTGCCTTTACCGTAAAGGTTGAAGTTCCTGCCGTGGTGGGAGTACCAGAAATGGTTCCGTAACTGGTAAGCGCTAACCCCTTCGGCAGGCTCCCTGAAGACACGGTCCACGTAGAGGTGCTTCCTGACGCTTCAAGGCTTTGATAATAAAACTCTCCGACAACAACACTTGGAAGAGAGGTTGTTGTAATAGAGGGTGGATAATATTGGGGGAACAAAAAGCCATTATGCCCCGATTTGTCAAACCAGGTCTCTAATGCTGCAGTGTTTTTAATACTGTTTCCTTGACACCACAGGTTGTTTAACTCGGTGTTTTTGCTTATATCAAGCGCAGTGAGATGATTGTAGTGACACCGCAGCAGCTCTAATTTTGTATTTTTGCTTACGTCAAGACTGCTAAGCTGATTGTCATTGCAACGCAGATCGAGTAGCTTTGTGTTTTTACTGACATCAAGGGTTTGGAGCTGATTGTCAGAGCAAAGCAGCTCTTCCAAATTCGTGTTTTTACTGACATCAAGAGTTTTAAGTTGATTATCATCACAATCCAAGTGTTCTAAAGCTGTGCTATTGCTTACGTTGAGAGAAGTAAGACGATTCCTATAACACTTCAAGTATTTCAGCTTGGTATTTTTGCTGACATCAAGGGTTGTGAGTCGATTGTCGCCACAACGCAGGCTTTCAAGTTTTGTGTTCTTGCTTACGTCAAGAGTTGTAAGCTGATTGTCGTCGACAATTAAGTTTTCCAAGGCAATATTTTCACTTACATTAAGATTGGTGAGTTTGTTTTGAGAGCAATCTAGCTTCTTTAATGTCGGGTTCGTGCTTACATTGAGAGAAGTGAGCTGGTTGGAATCACAGTTTAGCTCCTCTAGCTTCGAGCATCCGTTTACATTAAGACTAGTGAGCTTGTTGCGGTAACAATTGAGCTCGCGCAAATTTGCGCAGGCACTTACGTCGATTTTCTCTAAATCAGTGTAGCTCAGCAACACGGAAAGAACGTTTTCCCCGTCAATCTTTCCTGGCACAACAACCTCTTTCGCCGAGCCCGTATATCCAAGAATGTAAACGCCATAGCCATAAGTAGCAGGGCTGATGCGATAGTAAAAATCGCTCGCGGGAGTTGTTGCTGCAAGGCTTATCCCCTCATCTGCCTCAGACAAAAGAATATCGGTATCAGTGACCGCAAAAGGCTCTATCTCTACTTCGGTATTAGTATTTTCAGGAACAAGGGAAAGGTCGCCGTCAGTTAGCTCATCGGCAAAGGCGGCGCTTGGAACAAGCGTTATTGCTAAGATGAATGCGACGAGGAAGGATAGAAGTCTTTTTGAAGCAAGCTTTGTCTTTTTCACGATGTCTCCTCTAGTCTGGTTTTTTATAAACAAGACTTAGGGAGAAGCTCCACATTGGCAACTTAAGTCGTCCAAGATCTTCGAAGAAGAAGGACATCCACCCTAAGTCGCCAAACACACAAGAGGCTGTAAGAAAAAACGCCTAATGTTGGCAGATGTCCTTCTGCCCACGTTTTTCTTAAGCTTTGATAAGCCTGTTATGTGTTTGGCACCTGCATTGTACCACAATAATTTTTGCTATCAAGCCAGATAGAAGGCGTTGGATAAATCTGAATAGCTGTCTTTGAATAAGAGGAGGTTGTGGGTCAAAGAAAGCGGTCACTGTCGAAGGGGTCGAAGTTCTCTCTGAACACCACTTATTATCTTACTGTGATTTCAGCAGTGAAGCGCACGAAGATTCGAAGAATCTGAGTAGCGAAACGGGTGAACTGAGACCCCTTCGATGGTGACCGCGAGAGTGTCGCTCTTCCGTTGTTGCAAGGGAAAGATTGCGGGTCGAGCCCGCAATGACGGGAAGTCAAGCCCGCAATGACCGCGGGAGAGAAAAAAGAAGCCCGAAACGACGATGCGAGTAGTCGTTTCGGGCTTTGATGAGGGGAAGAGTTTTATTTAACGTGCAAAACTCATCAACTCAGGTAAAGCTTTGGGCTTCCTAGCCTTCGTCCTCCTCTTCGGATGAACGGCGACGCCGTGCGAAAGCCAAACCAAGACCTGCGGCACTAACTCCTAGGAGTCCAACCCAAACCCACGGGTTGGTATCGTCGCCAGTCTTAGGACTTGACGGACCCTTAGGCGAAGCAGGTGCAGGAGCAGGCTCGGGCGCGGGTGGTACTGCTGCCTTTTCCCACTGAGCATACACGGTCATGTCGCTGAGAACTGGGGTGGACGGCGTGAACTGCGTGCCGCCCTCAGGCGTGAGCGCCCAATAGGTGAAGACATAACCGTCACGCACGGGTGAGCTCGGCAGATAGCTAAGCGTTGTTGCTGGCTCTACCACATAGATGGTGGAAGGTCCAGTCAAGGTTCCGCCGTTGGGGTCAAACTTCACCGCATAGCGGTTGTTCGCAGGCGCGGTAACCGTGGCCGTAATATTGGTTTTCAGGCTCGGCTCAGACGCAACCGATATTTGCACTGCATACTGACCGCCCACATTGGTGTATCCGCCATCGGCAGTCACATTAACCACCGCAGGAGTACCGTCATAGCGTGCGGCAACAGCGCCCGATTGCGCAATAATCTGTCCGCTCTTGTTCCCCAAGTCCACATCGCTGTGGGCAATGGTGAAGTCGTGGGCGGAAAGGATGTAGTCATCTCCGAAGACAAACGAACCATCATCAACAACGAATGCGCTGGTGACTATCGTTTCGTTGCCGTCAGAGTCGGTAACGCGCAAGGTTACAACATAGATGCCAGGTTCGTCGCCTGGTACGTCGCCAATAACCTCAATGCGGTTGGTCAAATCGCCGTCTTCAGGGTCATACGCGGTAGAAGAGCCCTTCATCTGGTCGCTCGTGAGGTTGCCTGGAGTAGAGGAAACAGGGAGCTTCAGCGGACGAGGAACATTAACCACTGGCGGTTCACCTGCGGTAACCGATACGGTCAATTCAGCTTGAGCAATTTCATCAACATCAGCCAAAACCACCTTATAGGTGCCTGGAACTGCTGCGAAGCCGCCCGTGCTCAAAACCTTTACTGGCTTGAGTTCATTGCCCGTGATAGGATCAGCCAAGATGGCGCCACCGAGCAAGGCTTCGATAAGTGCGTCATCAGAAACAAGGCGGTCAGCTGCCATAAGCATCATCCCCATCGGGCGTGCGCCCAAAATGGCGGCAGCTTCTGCAACCCGCATGGTGGTGTTCTTGCCAAAGACATACATCACAGGACCGTTCGGGTCGTCTGGGTCTAGCGGATTGTCCTCGATAACATCAGCATCAACAACCGTTCCGACAATCGCCTTGGTGATGGTTCCAGCGGGGTCGTCTGCCGCCGCTACCACGATGTCATAGGCTCCAATACTTCTTTGATAGTTGCCCGTGTCAGCAATAGAAAGCAGGCTTGCAGGCAATTCGTCGCCTGTCACACCATCATAGACATGCGCCTGGGTCTGACCGATAAGATGCTGGCTCATTTGAGAGCTGTTCGCCACAACATCGGCAAGCCTTATCACAAAGGAGTTCGCCTCAAGAATGCGACCTTGACCCAACACATAGCGTCCGTCGTTGACGACCACCGCACGTGTTGTCGTGGTGGTATTGCCCTCGTCATCGGTGACGGTGTAGGTAACCTGATGGATGCCTACCTGAGAGGTGTCCATCGTTTCAGGAGTGAAGGTCACTTGATCGGTAATGTCGTTGCCCGCTGCATCAGTAGCGCTGACACCCGTCATTGCCACGATATCATCCCAAGTAGTACCAGGAGTTATCTCGAACGGTGCGGTGACGGAAAGGGTCGGCGGTGAATCGTCGGTAACCGTACCAACAACATTAATCGGTTGACGCTGCGCGGGATCAACGCCTGCAATAGCGAAGGTAAGCGGATAGTCACCTCTGACCGCGGTAAAGCCTCCGTTGTTGACTACAACAGGATTAGCATCCGCAGCAGAAGATACCAGCTTGATAACCCGCACTGAAGCGGCATCTATAAGACCTGCTTCTCCCACAACTCCTGCAGCTTCAGCGACAGTCATGGTGAAGTTCGATGCGATGAGTGCATATTGTGAAGCGTAAGGGTCAGGACCTAAGTCGACAACGTCTGCGTCAACAACTTCACCCGTGATGGTTGTTGTGGGGCTTGCAATACCTTGAGCAGCAAAGGTAAAGTCATAGACTCCAGGAGTCTTAGAAGCAAAACCAGCAGGCAGCGTACTTGTCAAAGCAACAGTCAAAGGCTCGCCTTCGAAGTCATACGCTTCAGCTGCTGAAAGGGCTATTGCGTTAGCAAGAGAACCTGCGAATGCGGGATCTTTAGCAGCCACCACAAAGTTCTTAGCACCAACGATGGTTTGCGTATCTGAATCGGTGACGAAACGCCCGTCATCGACAACAACAGCACGCGTAACGCTCGTCGGTTCTCCCGTAACAGGATCTTCAACCGTATAAACTACCTGATGAACTCCAACCCGCGAAGTATCAATCAGGGGACGTGCATCCCTGGTGTGGTCCGTAATCGCTACATCGTCAAGCCCCAGGTTCGCATTGTCAGGATCGCTCACGTCAACACCATCAAGTAATTGGTCATCGGTGAGAATCGAAGAACCAGGAGTCGTCGGAACAACAAGCGGTCCGTCTACCGAGAAGGTCGGTGAGCCCGACTTGGCAACCGTGAACTGAACGGTTACGGAAACGCCGCCCACGTTTTGTGGAATGAAGGTCACGTCAAACGCGCCGATTTCTTGTTTGACGCCATTGCCGTTGGCAGGAACGTCTACCGCATGGGCGGAAAGGTTACCTTCAGGGCTAATCTTGAAGCCTTCCGCTTCTGCCAGCTCGATGAGCGTTGCCTTGGTAGCAGCATCCGTCTTACCCGCAAGCGCGCCTGCCTGAGACCACGTCAAGGTGACATGGTTGGCAGCCACTACATAGCGGTTGGCATCGGTCGGATCATCGGTATTGGTGTCGTTGACATTACCATTTTCATCAGGTGTGTTGGAAATCACATCCCTATCAAGAACGGTTGCTTGAATCTCTATGACTGGAGTCGGTTCCGCAACACCTATCTTAATAGGTTCATAGGTACCTTCAGCTGCAGCGAGGTTTGCCCTGTCTTTCACGATGGGGGCAATATGCTCGATACCCGTGATGATGTCTTGGTCGTTGCGCACAACCTGAATTGCGTCGGCCTTAGAAAGCGCCGTAATGAGACCATCAAGGGATGAAGCCGCTTCAACGTCGGCGGCGGTTGTGACGAAGTTTCGTGCAGTAACCGCATAATCGCCATCAATCATCCAGTCGCCCACCAAGACGAATCCCGTGGCTTCCGTTGTGTTGCCCTCGGTGTCGGTCACGGTGTAGGTAACTTCATAAACTCCCTCAAGAGCCGTGTCCACCGTGTTGGTGTAGCTTGTCACCAACAGTTCCGTGGCATCCTCAGCGTCCCCATACGTCACGCCACCCATATAATCAAAGGTGCTGTTCAAAGGCGTTTGCCGCAATCCAGGAACCTCAATCCACGGATAGTTGCCGTTGGATACCGTAACCGTAATGGTGACCGCGGCTGAATGGTCTTCAGTAACCCAGAAGCTAACCTGGAAGGTGGACGGGTAAGCAGGGTCGCTTTCGAGCGCGAAGGTAGCCGTCTTGAACCCACCATCGTTAGTGAGAGCAGGGGTGCCTCCGCGTGAAAGGTTAGCATCGGCGCGCAGATAGCTCGCAGCACCTGAACGGCTCAGGAATTCGGAATCATACGCCGCACCACTCTTTGCTTGCAGCGCCCTTGCGTCAGCGAGGTTGATACGGAAATCCTTGGCTTCAATCGAATATTGGTCGCCGTTTCCGATGTTGGAGTCAACTACCTTAGCGGTAACGCTGCGCGTCAGTGCTACATCTTCTTGGACAGTCAAAACGATTCCATAATCGCCCTTGACTGGTCCAAAACCGCCTGCATCGCGGATAACAGCCGTTGCGGGCGTTCCGTCGGTGTGCCATGCCTGCGCTTCGGTTTGCTCCATGATGAGCGTGTTGTAAGGCAGCGTGACATCTTTCGCTTCAATCAGGAAGGATTTCCCTTGCAAGATATAGCGATCGTCGAAGCGAATCGAACCATCGTTGACGATAAGGGCACGGTCAACGGTTTCGGTAAAGCCATTGTTGTTCGTCACCGAATAGGTTATTTGGGTAACTGATGCGCTGCCCCACGCAATCGCGGGCAACTGTTCGGCGTTCGTTGCATCTGGGTTGATAACCACTCTGCTCGTCAGGCTACCGTCATTGCCGTCTCCCGCCGTTACACCGCTCATGATATCGGCACGACTCAACATGTCCGTGCTTCCCAAACGATAGGTGTATTCAAGCGGCTTGGGTGTTGCGTCAATCCACGGAAGAACCGTTGGATTAACCTTTACGCTCAGTCTTGCAGAAGCGTTGCCATCTGGGTCTTGAATGGTGACCCAATACGTACCCGTTTCTGCCTTGAAGCCGCCTCTATCAGCGATAATCGGCGTGATGTCACCCAGCGTACCATTCGGACGCGCTACGCGCGCACCAGCACCAAGAGCAGCAAGTAATTGAGCATCGGTCGTAATTGCTTCAGCTTCAAAGACTTCCAGTTCAATGTTATTGCCATAGACATAATAGGTGTCTTGATCGGGGTCATTGGGCTTGGGTCCATAATCGATAACTTGCGCATCAATTACTTCACCGACAATAGCCCGCGATATCTTGGAAGTGCCCGAATCAATTCCCTCAATAATAATGTTGTAGCTACCTTCCACACGACCATAACCGCCCGTGCTAACAACCGAAAGATCGGTTGAAGATACCAAGGCTCCAGTTTCGCCGTTGTAAAGCGCCGCACTGCTCTTAAGCAAGATTTCCGTGTTGATAAGAGACGGGTTGGTGGTCACATCTTCAAGCAAGGTCACGAAAGACTCAGCCGAAAGGATGCGATTTGAACCAACAACATAGCGTCCGTCGTTGACAATCACCATACGCGTCGGCAAAACAGCGGGATGGTTGCCATCGGAATCAACAACATCGTAGGTCAGCTTATACATGCCCACCTGCGTCACGTCAACGTCACCCGTTGCTGCGTCAGCCGTGTAGGTAACCGCAGATGTCAGATTTCCGTCTTCGGGGTCGGATGCCGTTACGTCATACAGCGCGCTGTATTGAGCAGCGGTGATAGCGCTTGCGGGCTTCGGCCCTGTTCCTATCCAAACTTCTAACGGGGTCGAAGCAGTAATGGTCGGCAGCGAGCCTTGGGAAACTATTCCTCGAACGCTTGCGCTTTGCTCGGTTTCAGGAATACCGTCAATCTTGAAGGTAATCGGCTCATAAATGCCCTCTGCCGCCGTAAAGCCGTCAGAGCTTACGAGCACAGGAGCGCGGTCGGCGACACTTGGAACAAGTTTCACCACTTCTGCGCTGGCAGCTTCAATAAAGGCTGCCTGTCCGCCGTTGAGAATACCTTGTGCGTCTGCCACGTTCACCTGGAAGTGGTTAGCCAAAATCGCGTAGCTTGAATCTTTGCCACCCGAATCAATCACGTCAGCATCAACCACGCGTGCCGTGATTGCCTTGGTGGTATTGCGCCCTTGCGCCTTCCAGGTAATAGGATAGTTACCCGCAGGAGCATTGGCCGTATAGCCTGCTGGTTGCCCTGTCCAGTTAACGGCGAGGCGCTCACCTGAAATGCTGAAGGCTTCAGCATAGGAAAGGCTGCGTGCCTGTCCTTCGCTGCCCTCAACATCTTTGCTCGCAACCACATAATCACGCGCACCGATGATGACATCATCGTTCGGGTCAATTATGTAGCGCCCGTCGGTGATAACCACCGCACGACTTGCCGTGGTGGTGTTGCCGTGGCTATCCGTAACAGAATAGTCAACCTGCCACACGCCGATATTATTCTGGTTGAGGGTAAGTCCTCCTTCAACGGTAACACTGGTTTGCGTCAAAAGATTTCCATCCTCAACATCCATAACCGTCATGGACGCTTTCAGATCAGCATCGGTGAGCGGCTTGGAAGCAGGTGTTTGCTCTAACACGAGAGGTGCTTGGGTGAAGGTGATTTCAGGCCAGTTGCCCGAAGAAAGCGTCACCATCACGGTAACGAAGATATCGTCTTGCCCCACAGGAGCAAACACTACTTCGTATTCACCATTCGGTACCGCAGGATGTCCTGGAGCACCAATTTGGTTGCTTACCAACTTCACGTCATGCGGGTTAATCGCAGCACCTGGAATCTTCCAGGCTTCAGCACCCGTTGCGGCAATCAGCCTTGTGGCAGCAGCCGCGCCCGTTCCCGTAACTGAAGCGGCATCCGCATAATCAACGACGCCGTTGCTTGCTGCTACCGCATAGCGCATAGCCGCATCAAAACCGTCGGCAAGTTCGTCGTGCTCGACAACTTTACCAACAAGGTTCAAGGTCGCGTGTCCTTCAAAGCCCGTTTCAGGCGTATAGGAATCAACCAAAATCGGGTAATCCTTCACGATATTGGTGTATCCGCCATCGTTGCCGATGAACAAGAGATTCGAAACATCCACAGGAACGCTTTCGGCAGGATTGTTGGACTTAATACGCCACAAGGTCGAATACGTTTCAGCAAGTATCGCCGCTGGTGCGCTGTCTACCTCAGAAGAAAGCTTCACGAAGCTATAACCCATAGGCAGATAGTCCCCTATCAGGGCGAAGTTGTCGGTTGCTAAGACCTTGAAGGTCTCAACCGTGGTGTTGTGGTCAGAATCCGTTGCTGAATAAGAAACATCTTGCCAGAGGTTATACATCTCAGGAGCCAAGCTTACCGGGTTGCCCTCAGTAAAGACGCCGCCACCATTGACGGAGCCAATTTTCAGCTTGGTTTGGATGTCAGCATCGAAGTCATCCGTTACCACAACGCCGTTCATGCCGTTTTGCGCAGTCCATTCAGATTGGAGAATGGTTCCTGCGGGTTGGTCGGCTGCAGGGCCTGTCCAAATAATGCGCACAGGCGCGGTAATTGAAGGCGGCAAGGCATTATCAACAAACGCGATAATGGTCGTTTCTGCCGCGGGATCTTCAACGCAGCGCAGGGTTATGGTGAATTGGTCGCCTTGCTTCAAAGGCTGGTTGCCCGCATCCCCAAATCCGCCATCGCTGACGAGTGCCTTGGTAGCAGAAGCTGCCATAGCAAACGTCGGTGACGTGCGGTCATAGATGCTGAAGTTCGACCTGTCAAAGAACGCATTGTTGTAGGCAGGAGTTCCCTTTTGAGCCACTAACGCATTGGCGTC
>WRIS01000013.1 GCA_009782615.1 Eggerthellaceae bacterium
GACATGGCTAACCGCCCCATGACGTTAGTTGGGCCTAGTGGGGATGCCATGTTATCAAACGGATACCTTCCTGAAGGCTTTAAGGTTACGTATAACGCTTCTACGGTGGGTACCAGCCTTAACGGCAATGCGCCCGCTATCATCTGGGAGCGCCCCGACGGCATGTCTTCGCTTGCGCAGCGGGTACGTGCCGTGACCATTACTGATGTGACTGACTTCGTGCAAGAACAAGGCTATGGCAGATACTACGGCTACAACGTTCCCGTGAAGTTTGGCTGCAATTATTCGATGACAGACGGTCTTACGGCCACCACTCCTCCTTCCCCCTTGGACCTTGCCATGTATAACGGTGTTCCTCGCTATAACCAAGGTACTGCGGCTCCCAACCCAGCAGGTCCTACCCACGGGTCTGGTAATTTCGCGGACATGGCGTGTGGCTGGCAAATAATTGTGGTTGAAGAAGATCCTTCCATGGAATACGTACGTGCTGGTGCTTTGCAGTTAGGTACGGTGTATAACTTTAAAGAACAACCACCCGTTGTGCTCGAAGCAGACTTCGCAGGCTTTACCACCCCCTATGATGATTTCACAGGACAGATTCTTTTCACTGACTTTGGTGCAAATGTTGGCATCAATCAGTGCCAGGTGCACCTTTCCCCCGACGGCACGGGAACCTCTGACGCTTCTGACTTTAATGCTAATTGGGCAAGCGCCCCCACTCAACCTGGTAACGCCAACAACGGATGGCTTTTGGGAAGCAAATGGGTTGACTTGTGGACTTCTGATAAATCAACGGCGCCTAAGCATCGCAATCGCCCGCAAACACCTCCCAACCTCGAAATAAGCTCCAACAGCTTCGGGCAATCCATTATCACCTTAGACGGGCAGCGCCGCAGCGATTTTTCCAGCTATAGGACTTACAGTGCCAATGCCAACACCGCTATTGGTACGCCTTTCGGTCATATCAACCGAGCCGATGGTTTCGATGCAGAATTGCTCGAAGTGGCCAATAAGGTTCCTGCAAACGGGCACCACAATGCTTATTTCGCACAAGGTGCCGAAAAAATCACCTTGCGCGTACCGCAGTCCCAAGGAGGCACCAACTTCATCGTGTCGCTCGGTGCCCTTACTGACATTTCCATAGCGAAATTTGAAACCGACATTACCCATGTGGACGAAGGTCCCACCGCACAAAACAACGGTGCTCCCGATGTCTATGCGGGCAATAAGATAACGGTGAACGCAAGCGCGACCAACACTACGCCTCCCACAGGCAACGTTATCGGCCTTTCTATGACACAAGCGGTTATTAAGGTTGATGAAAGCCTCGTTCCTGACTGGGACACGCTTTCTATTTCATTCTATTCCGCTGAAAACGATGACACCTATACCATCGCTGAATACACTCGAGCCAACAATTTGGCGGATCTTGAAGATGGCACACTCCGATGGTACTACGACCCCGATACCAGAGAACTCACCATTAATTTCGGTGTAGACTACGACATGGACAAGACGGGCACCAACCCGAACATCGTTAAACTCTTCAGTGGTACTGACGACACCTTGGATGTTTCCTTCGAGGCGCTGACCGATGAAACACCGCTTGCTGACATCACCAACAGGATTATCATCCAAGGAAAAGATGCGATAACGGCGACAGTGAGCATGGATATGGAGACGCTTGAATATGCGCGGGCAACCGACATCTTTAACACCTATCTCTATCCCACCATTACCAAGGATGCGTTTATCAACGGAGCCCCGCTTGCCACCAACGGTGCCGATGATGCCCCTGTTGTCGTGCAACCAGGAGACGAAATCACCTACGTTATTACGCTTGAGAGCATCAGCAACAAGATCTTTGACGGCATCACGATTTCAGATTTGGTGCCCGCAGGACTTGAGCTTGTTTCAGTTGACCCTGGTTCACTTGACGATGTTGCTGGCACCCCGAACGCAAAGGGTGCAACCCCTGTTTCTTGGGAGGATGTCATCATTTTGCCTGGCAGCGCTGAAGCTCCAACTACCAACACCTACACGATTGTAGCAACGGTAAAGCAAGTAGGAGCCCTTTTCACCAACGATGCTGTCTATGAGATGGATCACAACGGCAACGAAGTCAAAAGTACTTCGGCGATTACCTATTCGGAATCTGAAGCAGGGAAGCTGAAAATTGGCAAAACGGTTATCGGCGGAACAACTGAACAAGAAAACGATTCCTTTAGCATAACCGTCACCGTTCAAAAAGAAGGAAAGCTTCTGAGTGCTTCAACCACCTGCGTTGGCTCTGCCGAAGCAGGCATTGATGCTCCTGACCTTGAGACACTTACCTTTAGGGACGGCAAGGCAAGCTTTGATTTGATGCACGGGCAATACTTAACCATTGACCTTCCTGTTGGTTGGGATTATGAGGTTGAAGAAAACGGTATTCCGAGCGCCACCTATTCCGTTGAATATGCGAACAGCTTAACAGGCACGATAACAACCGTTGGTGCCACCATTCAGGGAATGATTACCAACACGCGCATATACACCATTACCTATATGCTTGAGGGTGGCGAAAACGACCCCGACAATCCGCCAAGCTACACCAAGTCCGACGACACGATTGCCTTCGGTGAGCCCACCAAGGAAGGCCATCGCTTTGGCGGTTGGTTCGCTGATCCCGATTGCACAATTCCGCTTGATGAGATTCCTGCGGGTTCAGACGGGGATGTTGTCGTGTATGCCAAGTGGGAACCTTTTAAGGCAACCATTGAAAACAGCAACGACGACGATGACGGCACGGGCGAATACCTTGCGGGGGACGAAGTCACCATTAAAGCGGGCGAGCCTGCACCAGGTATGCGCTTTGTCGGTTGGAATGTTAAAGAAGGCGACGTAGATTTGGATGACCCCACAAATCCAACTACTACTTTTGAGATGCCCTATGATGACGTGGTTATCGAAGCCATGTGGGAACCGATTACCTATCCTATTACCTATGTATTAGATGGTGGCGAAAATAATCCGAACAACCCTGATGACTATAACGTCACCACACCAACGATTACGTTTGACGACCCCACCAAGCCTGGCTTTGCCTTCGGCGGTTGGTTCGCTGATCCTGAATGCACGATTCCTTTGACCGAGATTCCTGAAGGTACAACAGGCCCGATTACGGCGTACGCTAAGTGGGATCCCTACACGGTTGATGTAGTGAACAGCAGGGCAGACGACGATGGTTCGGGTGAATATCCTGGTGGCGACTTCGTTACCATTGACGCGGGTGAACCCGAACTCGGTATGCGCTTTGCTGGATGGAAGGTTATCGAAGGCGATGTTGACTTAGACGACCCCATGAACCCGACGGCAAGTTTCCTCATGCCTGATGGTAACGTCAAGGTTGAGGCAATGTGGGAACCGATTGATTATGAAGTCGTAGTAAACGGCAGTGTTGCCGACGAAACGGGTGCGGGCGGCTATAAGGCGGGCGACGAAGTTACCGTTAATGCGGGCGAGCGTCCTGGCTATGCCTTTACTGGTTGGATAGTTAATGAGGGCGACGTTGACCTTGACGATCCGACAAACCCCAGCGCCACCTTCACGATGCCGTATGAAAACGTTGACGTGACGGCTGGTTGGGCACCGCTTCCGTTCGCCATCACCTATATGCTTGATGGTGGCGAAAACGACCCCGACAACCCCGATAGCTACACCATCGAAGACCCAACGATTACCTTCGGTGACCCCGTCAAACCTGGTTTTGTTTTTGGCGGTTGGTTCGCTGACCCTGAATGCACGATTCCGTTGACCGAGATTCCCGAAGGCTCCACTGGTGACATTACCGTGTATGCCAAGTGGGATCCCTACACGGTAACCGTTGAGAACAGCTATTCTGATGACGACGGCACAGGCCCCTACGAACCAGGAGACAAAGTCACCATCAAGGCGGGCGAAAATCCTTCGGGTGCTCGTTTCCTCGGTTGGGAAGTGATAGAGGGCGATGTCGAACTGTCTGACCCGAAGAACCCGAATGCTACCTTCATTATGCCTGAAGGTAACGTGGTGGTAAGAGCGATTTGGGAACCTGCCATCTATGACGTAGAGGTTGTAGATAGCTATGCTGACGAAACGGGCGAAGGTCCTTATATGGCAGGTGATGAAGTTACCGTTGATGCGGGCGAGCGTCCTGGGTATCGCTTTACGGGCTGGATAGTCGAGGAAGGCGATGTGGACCTTGACGACCCGACGAACCCGAAAACAACCTTTATCATGCCTGACGGAAATGTGAAAGTTGTTGCAGGTTGGGAACCGATTGAATATACGGTTGTCTTCAAAGACTGGGATGGAACCGAACTTAAGAGCGAACAGGTTCCTCATGGTGGCGCGGCAACACCTCCGCCTGCGCCTGAGCGCGAAGGCTTTGTCTTTGATGGTTGGGATGTGTCTTATGACAACATAACGGGAGATTTGATTGTAAACGCAAAGTATAGGCCGATTCTCGACCCTGAAGACGGCGAACTGCCGATAGTAGAGGTAGAAAACAGCTATGCTCCTGAAGGCGAAACGGGCGCAGGACCTTACCGTCCTGGAGATACCGTTGTGGTGGACGCGGGCGAGCGTCCTGGATATCGCTTCACGGGCTGGACGGTTGAGGGCGACGCGGTCTTAGATGACCCGAATAATCCCCGAGCCACCTTTATCATGCCTGATGGTAGCGTGAAAGTTATCGCAGGTTGGGAACCGATTGAATATACGGTTGTCTTCAAAGACTGGGATGGAACCGAACTTAAGAGCGAACAGGTTCCTTATGGTGGTAGCGCAACACCGCCGCCAGCACCTGAGCGTGAAGGTTATCGCTTCATTGGTTGGGATGTGTCTTATGACAACATAACGGGAGATTTGATTGTTACCGCACTGTATGAGCCGATTGAGCCAGGCCCTGGTGCCGATAACCCGAAAGACCCCGGTCCGAAGGGTACTACTCCTAATACGGGAGACCCGATGGGTATGTTCATCATGTTCTTGGCAATGTTTGCGGGCTTATCAGAACTCTTGTTAGTCTTGCTTTCGGTACTGAATCGCCGTCAGCAGCGCTTTGTGTGATAGCTTGCAAGTGTTGGCGTTGCTTGTGTGAGGATAACTGATACAAGCAGCGTATAAACTACAAAGTAGGGGGGCACTTCTTATACCGAGGTGTCCCCCTTCTTGATGCTTCTGTTGTCGCGGGTGAAAAAGCACCGCTTGAACCGTCGTTGCAAAAAAACGCCGCACCAACCCCATCGTCATTGCGGGTCAAGCCCGCAATGACGGAACGTCAAGCCGCAATGCCGATGGGGTAGATGCGGCGCTTTAAGATTGCGGGTCAAGCCCGCAATGACGATGGGGTTGGTGTGGCGATTATTACCGCCTTGACGAGGGTTCTTTCCTAATAGGCATCGTCAAGATTGGTGTGGGCGAAAGCATCGGCATCAAGCCCGAAGAATTTTTTCGCACGGAAGCGGTCAAGTGCTACAAGCGCAATCATGCCTGCGTTGTCGGTGCACGCATGAAGCGGCGGCAAGGTGAGTCGTACGCCGATACGAGCACACATCTGCTCGTAGGCTTCTCGCAAAGCCTTGTTGGCAGCAACGCCGCCGCCCAAGCAAAATTCCTTTGCCCCTGTTTGCAGCAACGCCTTTTCGGCCTTTGCTACCTGCACGTCAATGACTGCCTGTTGAAATGATGCCGCAACATCGGCTTTGTTTACACGGCGCCCCGCTGCTTCTTCGGCATGAATATAGGTGACGACCGCCGTTTTGAGCCCCGAAAGTGAAAAGCGCAAATCGCCCGAATGGAGCATGGCGCGCGGAAAATCGACGGCGCGTGGATTGCCCGAAGCGGCAATCTTTGAAATTGCTGGTCCCCCTGGGTATCCCAGCCCCATCACCTTCGCAACCTTATCGAAGGCTTCCCCAACTGCATCATCAAGTGTTGCGCCAAGGGTTTCGTAAATCCCCCAGTCCTTCACGAACACCAACATGGTATGCCCCCCTGACACCAGCGAAACGACCAGCGGAGGGGTAATGTCGGGGGTGGCAATCTTGTTTGCGTAGATGTGTCCTTCAAGGTGATTAACCCCAATGAAGGGAATACCCGCAGCCCAGGCAGCACCTTTTGCAAAAGCAACACCCACCACGAGCGCACCGACAAGTCCTGGTGCATAGGTAACGGCAACGGCATCCAAGTCACGCCAGCGCAAGGTGGCAAGTCCTAAGTTTGCCGCTGCGGTTTCCAGGGATTCTTGAGCTACTCCGCAAATTGCTTCGATGTGCTTGCGGCTTGCGATTTCGGGAACCACTCCTCCAAAGCGTGCATGAAAGTCGATTTGGGAAGCGACCACATCAGCCATGAGCGTGCCTGCGCCGTCTACAACTGCTGCGGCTGTTTCGTCGCACGAGGTTTCAATCGCCAGAATAAGAGGGGCTTGAAGGGGAGCAGAAGCTTTTTGAGCAGCGGTAGACGGGATTTCTGTGGAAGAGAGATTTTCTTTGTAGTCAGCACCAAGTGCGCTGCCACCACCTTGCTGCGTATGTGCGATAAGGGGCAAGGCTCCGCCCATGATAAGGGCATCCTCAAAACCTGAGTAATATCGGGGGCGTTTCCCTGTTTCTTTGAAGTCCAAGAAGCGGTAAAACGCCTGCGCTTCTTCGTTGCTTGCGCGCACTTCAAGAGAAGTACTTTGCGCTCCCAAGTCGCGCGCGTCGGCGGCAAGGAGTCCCAACAAACGCCGCGCAATGCCTTTGCGGCGAAAATCGGGTACGGTTGCCACTTTCAGAATTTGCAGTTGCCCGTCGATTATCCAGCCGCCCGCATAGCCGACAAGGCGCGTTGCACTCGACGACTCGCACGATGATTCGGACGGCGATTCAAGCGACGACTCGGCGGGTGCTTCAGGTGGATTTTCAGCAAAAGCTGCCCACCACACGCGGTCTTTGCGTGGCAATTCATCGAGCACTAAAGCCTCGCTCCAAGCATCGTCTCCCATGAGGGTTTTTTCAAGAAGTGCAACGTGGTTGGCGCACGCCGCATCAAGGGGACGATAGACAATCCCCTGTTCGTTTGCCTGGGCATTCACAATCGCCGAATCCCTGGCTTGGGGGCGCTGGTCGCGGCGCAGACCTTCTTCCTGCACGCCCGTTAAAAGATTTTTTGGTTCGTTTTTGCTCAACCGAATGCGTTCGTTTTCTTCCGCATCGGAAAGACGGGTGTAGACAGGCAGCGCTAACGCGGGGTTTCCCGCATGCACGTTAAAGGGATCGATGTCTCCTTTTTGCCAAGCATCCTGAACCGCCAGCAAAAGCCCTGTTCCCGTAGGAGCCCACAGCGCTTCGTCGACAAAAGTACCGAGCGGGGCAAACAATTCAGAAAACTTAAGCAAGGCATCCCCTGCCAGCATAAGGGGCGTCTCTTCTGTGCCCGTTCGCGCCGATTGCGCCAGTGTTTCTGCGGCAAGTTCTGCTTTCATTACGCGGTCGACTTCGAGGCGCTTGATTCCTTGGTCGGAAACCTCATAACGAACAGGGTAAACTTCTTTGCGCATGGCATCCCCCACAACAGCTAAGGTGCCACGAACTCCTGCGTCGTGGGTTTGCCACGCTATGGCATCGAGGGTCGAAATACCCCAAAGCGGCACTTCGAGCGCTGAGGCTATACCCTTTGCCGTCGCCATGCAGATGCGCACTCCCGTAAACGACCCCGGTCCGCGCCCGCACGCAACACAAGCGATGCTTTCTTTTGTGATGCCGTTTTCTTGCAGTAAGGCATCTATCAACGGCAAGAGTCGGGTGTTTGAGGCGCGATACGCTGCCACTTGACTTGTGGCTTGCAAAACAATCTCTTGTGTTTGGGGAAGAAGAACGCCCAAGCCAAGAGCTATTACTTCATTGGAAGTATCGAAAACTAAAACGTAGGCGGCATCATCAGGAAGCGCTTGCAACGCGTCACTCGTTACGCCTTCCGTTGCACCCTTTGTTGCGCCCTTCGCTCTCACTTTTTCACCAACCGTGATTTTGAATCCTGCGCCCACAAGAATAAGAGCCTGCGCGAACGTTCGCCATAGGCACACGCTTTTACGATGCGCGTCTGGTCGTCCTCAAGGGTGAGGGTAATCTCCAGATAATCGCTCGGCAGTTCTGAGGGAAACTTTTCTCCCCATTCGATAAAGGTGGCGCCTGGTCCGTCGAGTATTTCGTAATAGCCGATATCTTCTAGCTGAAGCGGGGTATCAAGGCGGTACAAATCAAAATGATAGAGCGGAACACCCGCAGCGTTTTCGTAATACAAAAGGATGTTGAAGGTCGGACTGGTTATCTGGTCACGAATGCCAAGGCCGCGGGCAACGCCTTGTACAAACTGAGTTTTTCCTGCGCCCAAATCGCCACTGAGCACAATCGCGTCTCCTGCGCGCAGATGCGGGGCTAAGGTTGCGGCAAGCTGCTTGGTCGTTTCTGCCGAAGTGCTTCTTCGGGTGTATGTCAATCCGATACTCATAGGTTTCTAATCGAAATCTGGGTGCTCTTCTTTGCTTAAGGTTGCTAAATCATACGGGGTTGACTGATAAACGTAGTAGTTCAACCAGTTGGTATAGAGCAGCTGAGCGTGTGCGCGCCACGTTGCTACGGGTTCGCGGGCGGGGTCGTCGCTTGGATAGTAGTTGAGCGGCACTGCCATCGTTTCCCCTTTGTTGATGTCGCGCCAATATTCATACCCAAGTGTTTCGACATCGTATTCGGGGTGTCCGAACACGAAAAAGTGGCGACTGTCGATACTTTTTGCGACATACACGCCCGCTTCATCGGAGATTGCAATCAGTTCGAGTTGCGGATGGGCGGCAATATCATCAGCCCGAACTTCGGTGTAGCGCGAATGGGGTGCACGAAAAACATCGTCAAACCCACGTACGAGGGGCGAGGAAGGCTTAACCACATGATGGTCAAACACACCAAACATCTTTTCCCCCAAATCATACTTGGGAATACCGTAGTGATAATAAAGACCCGCTTGTGCGCCCCAGCAAATATGGAAGGTGCTGTAAACATTCGTACGCGACCATTCCATGATGGCAGCCAATTCGCCCCAATAATCGACATCCTCAAAATCAAGGCGCTCAACAGGTGCTCCTGTGATAATCAGCCCGTCAAAGCGCTGGTCGCGGATTTCTTCAAAACTGGTGTAAAAGGCTTCCAGGTGTTCTTCGGAAACATTTTTTGCTGTGTGGCTGATTGTTTGGAGCAGCTCAATTTCAATTTGGAGCGGGGTATTCGAAAGTTTGCGCAGGATTTGCGTTTCCGTCACGATTTTAGTCGGCATGAGATTCAAAAGCAGCATACGCAAAGGACGAATATCTTGGTGCATGGCACGATTCTCGGTCATGACAAAGATATTTTCGCCTTCTAAAATATTGGTTGCGGGCAGTGAATCAGGGATTCTAATCGGCACGGCGCGTCCTTTCCTCTTTTTGCTTTCAAAACCAAGTGGTAAAGCGGTATGCTTATGATAGCAATGAAAAGCCTGTGGCAAGTAGACGCTTTTTCAAAGAAAACGAAAACAAACGGATATAATCGACAGACTTAAACAAGACTTAGGCAAGATTGAGAAAAGCAATCAGGAAAAGCAAGGGGTAACCATGAACAATTCAATCGAAACAACCTGTGTGCAAGGCGGCTATCGCCCGAAAAATGGCGAACCGCGCCAGGTACCTATTTATCAAAGCACGACCTGGAAATACGACACGAGTGAATTCATGGGCAAACTCTTTGACCTTGAAGAAGCGGGTTACTTTTACACTCGCTTGCAAAATCCCACAAACGACCTGGTGGCGGCAAAGATTTGCGAACTCGAAGGCGGCAGCGCGGCAATGCTCACCTCGTCGGGGCAAGCTGCCAGTTTCTTTTCAATATTTAATCTCGCTTCATGCGGAGACCATATCGTTTCCTCATCAGCGCTTTATGGCGGCACCTATAACTTGTTTGCCACAACCATGAAGCGGATGGGTATCGAGTTTAGCTTCGTTGACCCTGATTGCAGCGATGCAGAACTTGAAGCTGCCTTCAAGCCGAACACCAAAGCAGTCTTTGGGGAATCGGTTGCTAACCCCGCCCTTTCGGTGCTTGACATCGAACGTTTTGCGCAAGCTGCTCATGCGCACGGAGTGCCCTTAATCATCGACAACACCTTTCCGACCCCTGTCAACTGCCGTCCTATTGAATGGGGGGCTGACATCGTCATTCATTCCACCACGAAATACATGGATGGACACGGTGCTGCTGTCGGCGGTTGTATCGTTGACGCGGGCAAGTTTGATTGGACGAAATACCCGGACAAATTCCCTGGGTTCACGCAGCCCGATGATAGCTATCACGGCGTGGTATATACGGAACGTTTTGGTTTGGAAGGGGCATTTATCGTCAAGGCAACCGCGCAGCTTATGCGCGACTTAGGCTCAATTCAATCGCCGCAAAACGCTTTCTTGCTCAACTTCGGGTTGGAAAGCCTTCATTTGCGCATGGCAAAACACTGCGAAAATGGGCTGGCTGTTGCTCGTTTCTTGAGCGAGCATCCCAAGGTTTCCTGGGTGCGCTTTCCTTCGCTTGAAGGCGACAAATACTATGACCAAGCCTGCAAGTATCTTCCGAATGGTTCTTGTGGCGTGGTAAGTTTTGGGGTTGTGGGAGGTCGCGAAGGGGCGGAAGCCTTCATGAAAAAACTCACGATTGCCCAGATAGCAACCCATGTTGCCGATGCCCGAACCTGCGTGCTTCATCCCGCAAACGCGACTCATCGGCAGATGACTGACGAAGAATTGGCGGCGGCAGGTATCACGCCTGACTTAATTAGGTTGTCGTGCGGCATTGAGGGCACCGAGGATTTGATTGCAGATTTGGCAGCTGCCCTGGGTTAGGGCGAACGTCTCTGGGTTAGGGCGGATGCCTGTCATTGCGGCTCCCGCGCCTACGCAGGCTTTATGCCCGTGTGAATTGCGGCGATACCGCCCGAACAGTTCACCCACTGCACCTGTTCAAATCCTGCTGCTTCAAGCATTGCGGCAAAAGACACTTGGTTGGGAAAGGCTTCGATGGAATCCCTTAGGTAGACGAAACCTTTTTTGTCGCCCGTAAGAAGCCCGCCCCAAAAAGGAATCATATACTTGAGGTAAAAGCGATAGAAAAGCCGCATGGCTCGATTGGTCGGCGTGGAAAACTCAAGGCAAACCAGACTTCCGCCGCGTTTTAACACGCGATGTATTTCGCCGAGCGCCTTTTCGCGGTCAGGCATGTTGCGGATTCCGTATGCCATCGTCACTACGTCATAGCTTTTGTCTGCATAGGGAATATCCTGAGCATCAACAATGTCGAAATCAATCGCAACCCCAGCACCCGCCCCCCGTCTTTCGTGTTCTTTGGCGATTTCCAGCATTTCAGGAACAAGGTCGGTTAGCTGTATGTGGCGCGGTTTCTTCATACGAGCGGCGGTGAAACTTACATCTCCTGTGCCTCCCGCGATATCGAGCAGGTCACTTTCGGCGGTGAGCGGGGCACACTTAATCATGCGGGCAAGCCATCTCTTGTAAAACCCCATGCTCGATACGGCGTTGAAAAGTTCGTATTTGCGCGCAATCGCTGAAAAAATATCATAAACGCGCTCGGTGGAGAGTTCTGCCTGCGCGGTCTTTCCCGTTGCCGTGTCGATACTCACGTTTGTCTCCGTTGATATTGAATAAATGCCTGTCGCGTATGCTATCATATACAACCATTGAAAAACGAGGAGACAAGCTATGTTACTGTGTGCTCAACATGTTCTGCCGATTACGGCTGACCCTATTCAAAACGGCGCAATCCTC
The DNA here is from genome assembly GCA_009782615.1 of Eggerthellaceae bacterium. GTDB lineage: Bacteria > Actinomycetota > Coriobacteriia > Coriobacteriales > Eggerthellaceae > WRIS01. The sequence continues at coordinate 11,867 of WRIS01000013.1, forward strand.
GTGCGCAACGGGGTAATTCGCGATATTGGTGAATTTGACATGCTCCGTCGTCGCTATCCTAAAGAGGAAGTGAAAGATTTCGGGCAAGCCGCCCTGATGCCAGGTCTGGTGAATTTACATACCCACCTGGAAAATTCGGTGATGCGTGGCATTGTTCACGATGTTCCTTATCCTACGTGGCTGATGCTTCTTGTGGAAAAAAGCGCCGATTTGAATGCAGATGATTGCTACGATTCAGCCCTTTTGGGGGGCTTGGAAGCGCTTTCTGCAGGTATCACCTGTATAGCAGACATTGCTTCGACCAATGCCGTTTGCAGAGCAACGAAGAAGTTGGGCTTGCGCAGCGTTGTCTATCGTGAAGTTGGAGCCATGGACAAGCGTCGCGTAAACTACGCCATGAGAAAAGCCGCCGTTGACATTGTGCGCTGGCAAGAAGAAGCCGATTCGTCTTTGACGACTATCGGCATTTCGCCCTCTGCTTTATATACCTGCCATCCAGCAATTTTCAGGCGTGTTTCGGAATTCGCCCAGAAAAACGGCAATATGCCTATCGCCATGCACTTAGCGGGCAGCTTGGAAGAATTTAACTTCATTAAGTATGGTTCATCGGTTCTTTCGGTTCACAAGATGGACAATCAGCGCGGTTTTGTCGAAATCCCGCCGTGGCTTCCCACGGGGAGTACGCCGATTCGCTATGCGCTGAATTGGGGCGCTTTTGATTCGGATAACGTCATGGCTGTTCACTGTGTGCATATTGATGACGAAGACATTGAGAAGCTGAAGGAATACGATGTTGCGGTGGCGCTGTGCCCACGCTGTAATGCGCAGTTGGGTATGGGGGTCGCGCCGATGAACGAACTCTTGCGCGCAAAACTGCGTGTTGGTTTGGGGACGGATTCGCCCGTTGCGACTGACTCAACCGACATGATGTTTGAGATGCGTATCGGGATGTTGGTGCAGCGTGCAGTCAATGTGGGGCAGTTCCTCGATTGTGCGACCATGCTTGAGATGGCGACCATCGGTGGCGCGCGGGCTTTGCGGCTCGACCATAAGATAGGCTCGCTTGAAATGGGCAAACGCGCCGACATTATCGCGGTTGACCTTTCGGGTTCGCATCAAAAGCCCATGACCGATCCTGTTTCTGCGGTCGTGAATACCTGTACGGCAGCTGATGTCATCATGAACATGATTGACGGTGTGGTGTTATATGAAAAGGGCGCGTGGAATATCGATGTTGAAGTGGCGAAAACTGCCGCTCGTGTTATTGAAATCAGGGAAAAATTAGGAAGATAAATGGCTAACAAACAGCATAAACTTACGGCAAAACAGAAAAGTGAAAGAATACGGGCCGCGCAAGAACGTGAAGCTCGGGCAAAAGCAGAAAAAGAAAAATCAATGCGCATGAAAAGAATCGGCATCATCGTTGTGTGCGTGATTTTGGTTCTTGCCCTGTCAATACCAACTATGGCTCTTATGATGATGGGCGGTGGTTCGTAGTAAATTACGATGATTTACCATCATCGTAATCTATTGAACCTGCGCAACAAAAGAACAGCAAAAGAAACAGGTTCCTTTTCCGCTGCACTCTCTTTTGTGCTAAGATATTTCGGCTATAAATGACATGCGTGTTCGGGCTTAAGCCACCTTCGCACGATGGAGTAATAAGGGGTCTTTCTTGTTTGGTATCGGCGGATTTGAGTTTTTCCTAATTTTGCTTTTCGCGTTCCTCATCTTTGGACCCGACAAGCTTCCTGCGATTGCGAAAACCGTGGCGCAAGCGCTCAACAAGTTCAAAAGCGCTCAAGAAGAAATGAATAAGGTTATAAAGAGCGAAGTCTACGACCCTACCTCTGACGAGCCGTTCAAAAACCCTCTTGAAGTGCTTGCCAAAGTGGGGGACAAAGTAAGCGAAGTGGTGGCGCCCAAAGAAACGACCGAAAGCTTTTCTGAGCGCAAAGCAAAATACGATAAAGAACGCGCAGAAAAGCGAGCCACCGAAGAAGCAGCGGCAAAGACGGCTGAAAAGGCGGCAACTGCCACCGTAAGTGCGGCAAGTGTCGCAACAGCTGCGGCGAGTACAAGCGGCGCTGCAAGCAAAATGGGCGCGAAACCCGCCTCGGCGGCAAAGCCTAAAGTTTCGGCTGAAGAGCTCTACGGCAATAAGTCGGCGACCCCAACGAAGCCCAAGGCAACCACACCAGCAGCTTCCATCGCAGCTTCTGCAGACAAACCCGCAAAGCCCGCAGCAAAACCCGCAAAACCCGCAGCAAAACCCGCAAGCGAAAAGAAAGGGGAATAGCTATGCCTGTCGGTCCTGCTCGCATGCCCCTTTTTGACCACCTCGGGGAATTGCGGATGCGTGTTGTACGCATTCTTGTGTGTTTGGTGGTGGCGGTATTCATTTTCTATCTGGCGGCACCCAAAGCCGCTCACTTCCTTTTGGAGCCAGTACTCCAATTTATGCCCCAAACCGAAGAAGGCACCGCAGATATTTTCGTATTCGGCGCCTTTGATGCGTTTGCCCTGCGCTTCTTTGTTTCGCTTTGGATGTCGATTGTGGCGTGTATGCCCGTTATCCTTTGGCAACTGCTCGCCTTTTTCCTGCCTGCCTTAAAGCCTAAAGAGCGCAAGTGGTTCATTCCCACCTTTGCAACAGGGGTCGCTCTTTTTATTTTTGGTACGGTGTTTTGCTACCTTGTTATTTTGGCTCCAGCCTTCGAATGGATGACCGATCAAGCAGGCGGTCTTGCTACTATCTACCCTGAAGCAAAGCAGTGGATAGACCTCATCATCAAGTTCGAAATTGGTTTCGGTATCGCGTTTGAATTGCCGCTCATCATTTTCTACCTGGTTATTTTCGACGTGCTGCCCTACAAACGCCTTCGTTCAAGCTGGCGCACGGTCTATATCGCCCTCATGGTCATTTCGGCAATGGTTACTCCCGATGCCTCTCCCGTCACCATGCTTCTCATGTTTGCCGCAATGCTGGGGCTCTACGAAGCGAGCCTCTTGGTTGCGCGCGTTGCGTTAGGCAAGCGCATAAAACAGCAGACGGCAGATTGGGAAGCGAAAAAAGCTGAGGACGAAAAGTGGGAAAAGGAATGGGCGGAAGAACGTGCCGCAAAGAAAAAGGCACTCAAAGAAGGCAAATAGTTACAGAAAAGGTGCCCACCTGTGCATGAGTTAGGGATAATGACTGGCGTTATGGAAGCGGTGAGCGTTTCCGCACGTGATGCAGGCGCCACCAAAGTATTGAAAGTCAGTCTTTCCGTTGGGGTTATGACCGAAGCTATCGAAGAAGCTCTACGTTTCGCTTTTGAAGCGCTTTCTGAAGGAACCTTTGTCGAGGGTGCCGATTTGGAAATCACCATGGTTTCGCCGAAAAGCCTTTGTTTGGAATGCGGTACAGAGTTTTCCCACGACCGCTTTCATTTAGCGTGTCCTGCTTGCGAAGGGTTTGCAACGAAGCTAACAGCTGGGCGAGAGATGCAGATTGATTCCATCGAAGTGGACATCCCCGATGAAGAAGACGCGGGTGAGGGCAAGGAATAAGAAGGAAACTATGGCTCATATCGATATAAAACAACCCATTCTTGTGAAAAACGAAAAGCAGGCCTTAGAAAATCGCGATCTTTTCAAGCAACATCGGGTGTTTGTGCTCGACATCATGGCAAGCCCTGGTTCGGGGAAAACCTCAACGATTCTTGCCACTATTGACGCGCTTCGCGACGAATTCAACATTGCGGTTATCGAAGGGGATATCGCTTCAAGTGTTGACGCGGAAAAAATCAAGGCACAAGGTATTGCTGCAGTTCAGATTAACACGGGCGGTGCGTGTCACTTGGAAAGCGAAATGATTCGCCGTGCCGTTGACGTGCTCGACCTTGAGCGACTCGACCTCATCATTATCGAAAACGTAGGCAATCTTGTGTGCCCGACCGATTTCGACCTAGGCGAAAACTTAAAGGTCATGATTTTGAGCGTTCCCGAAGGTGACGATAAGCCTTTGAAGTACCCAGGTGTATTCCAAGCCTCAAAAGCGGTAATCCTGAACAAGGTCGACACCATGCCCGTTTTCAACTTCGACGAAGAAGCATTTCGTGCCTCGGTGGGGCAACTGAATCCCACCGCGCCGATTTTCCCTATTTCTGCGACGAAGGGCGAAGGTGTCGAAGATTGGGCAACGTGGCTTGCCGAGCGTATTCGTGAACTGCAATAGTTTGCCCCTGCGTTTGTCCTTGCAAGCAAGGGGTAGTTAAGCGGAAAGGCTCATCATGCAGACTGAAAAAGAATATACCCGCACCGCCCAAGCGTATGAAACCTGCGTAGAGGCTATTAAAAAATTTGCGCAAGAAAAAGGGTTTTCAGATGTTGTCATCGGGCTTTCGGGCGGGCTTGATTCGGCGCTGGTCGCCGCTTTGTGTGTTGATGCGCTTGGCGCCACGCAGGTACACGGTGTTTTGCTTCCTGGTCCCTACACGCTTGATTCTTCCCAAGAAGATGCCGCCGCTCTTGCGCAAAACCTCAGCATTTCAACAACAATCATCCCGATTTCAGCTATGTGTAACTCGTTCGAAGAGGCTTTTGCCGAGGCACAACAAACTTTGACGCCGCTTGCGCGGGAAAACGTACAGGCACGTTGTCGCATGATTTGTCTGATGGCTTTGTCGAATACGCATGGCTGGATGTTAATGAATACGAGCAACAAAAGTGAAGCCTTGGTTGGCTATTGCACCCTTTACGGCGATATGGCGGGTGCTTTTGCGCCGTTGGGCGGCTTGTACAAAACGGAAGTGTACGAACTTGCTCGTTGGCGCAACTCAATCGAAGAAGCCGAAGAATACGCAAGCCTGATTCCGCTGAATATCTTAGAGAAAGCACCGAGTGCGGAACTGTCTGCCGACCAAACCGATGAAGCAAGTTTGGGTATCGCTTATAGCGACCTTGACCGCATACTTATCGCACTCGTTGAAGAAGAGGTGTCCGTTGAAGAGGTTTGCGCTTTAGGCTATGCCGAAGAAGAAGTCGAGCGCGTTATTTCCCTGATAAAAGCTAGCGCCTTCAAGCGGCGCCTCTTGCCCCCTTCACCCGCCATCACGCGAGGTGCATGAGCCACCTTTGCTCGCACGTTCAAACGATGATTGCGCCGAGCCTGACACCCAAGAGGCGAAAGACATAAGACCTGCACGGCGCGCATGTTGTTTTTCTTTGTATGAGTTTCATTTCTGCTTGCAATCCAAAGTGGTGATGCTATGATGAGCGTCGCTGTTTTAGCACTCTATGCACATGAGTGCCAGCGTCTTACTTAAAAGAACTAAGAAATCAATGTTTCGCTGAAGGTGAAACACGAAATGAAAGTACGAAAGGAAGGCTGGGTTATGAATTTGAAACCATTGGGCGACCGCGTAATCGTGAAGCAAGACGAAGCAGAAATCACGACGGCATCTGGTTTGTATCTTGCTCCCGAATCAAAGGAAAAGCCGCAAAGTGGTGTTGTTCTCGCTGTGGGCGATGGCAAGATGGACAAAGACGGCAAGCATCTCCCTATGCCAGTTAAGGCGGGCGACAAAGTTATCTATGGCAAGTATGGCGGAACCGAGATTACGGTTGACGGCGAAGAGGTTTTGATTCTTCGCGCTGATGACCTCTATGCGGTTTTCGCGTAAGTTCGCATAATTTCACTAAATCAAAGTTTGTATAAGTTCGCATTATAAAGATACCAAAGAAAGGCTTACATAATGGCAAAAGATATTACCTTTGACGTAAACGCACGCACGTCCCTTGCTGCGGGTGTCAACAAATTGGCTGAAGCGGTTAAGGTGACTTTGGGGCCTAAGGGTCGCTATGTCGCGCTTGAGAAAAGCTACGGCGCGCCTGTCATCACCAACGACGGTGTGACCGTCGCAAAAGAAGTGGAACTTGAAGACCCGATTGAAAACATGGGTGCTCAACTTGTGCGCGAAGCTGCGGTTAAGACCAACGACGTTGCTGGTGACGGTACCACGACCGCAACGCTTCTTGCCGACGTTATCGTGGCAGAGGGGCTGCGCAACGTTACCGCAGGTGCTGATGCTTTGGGCATCCGCCGCGGCATCCAAAAAGCAACTGATGCGGTTGTCGAAGAAATCAAGAAAAACGCGATTTCCATTTCGAGCAAAGAACAAATCGCAACCGTAGGCACCATTTCTGCGGGCGATTCTGAAATCGGTGAAAAAATCGCCGAAGCTATGGATGCTGTTGGAAACGAAGGCGCTATTTCGGTTGAAGAAAGCCAGACTTTCGGGCTTGACATCGAAGTAGTGGAAGGTATGCAATATGACCGCGGCTATGTTTCCATGTATATGGCAACCGACATGGAGCGCATGGAAGCGGTTTTGAAAGACCCCTACATCCTGCTCACCGACCAAAAAGTTTCCAATATCCAAGATTTTGTTCCTTTGTTGGAAGAAATCATGAAATCAGGGCGTCCGATGCTTTTGGTTGCAGAAGATATCGAAGGCGAAGCCTTGGCAACCATCCTTTTGAACAAACTGCGCGGAACCTTTAACTGCGTTGCCATCAAGGCTCCTGGTTTCGGGGATCGTCGCAAGCGCATTCTGGAAGACATTGCTGCTGTTACGGGCGCTCAGGTCATCGACAAGGATTTCGGCATGACCATGGCAGATGCGACGCTTGAAATGATGGGGCATGCGAAAACCGTAAAAGTCACGAAAGACACGGCGCTCATTGTTGATGGTTCGGGCGACAAAAAAGCGATTGATGACCGTATCGCCATGATTAAAAACGAAATCGACAATACTGATTCTGATTTTGACCGCGAAAAACTGCAAGAGCGTCTTGCAAAACTTTCGGGCGGCGTTGCCGTTTTGAAGGTTGGCGCGGCGACCGAATCTGAACTCAAAGAAAAAAAGAGCCGCATCGAAGACGCTTTGCAAGCAACGCGCGCTGCCGTTGAAGAGGGCATTGTTGCGGGCGGTGGCGTTGCTTTCGTGAATGCTATGCCTGTTCTCGATAAGACCAAAACTGCTGATAAAGACGAACAAGTTGGTGTTGACATCATCCGCAAAGCTCTTGAGGCTCCCATGCGTGTTATTGCTCAGAATGCGGGCTTTGAGGGAAGTGTTGTGGTTGAAAAGGTGAAGGGCTTGAAGCAAGGCGAAGGCTTGAATTCCGCAACGGGCGAATATGGCAACATGGTCAAGATGGGCGTCAATGACCCGTTCAAGGTCACGCGTACTGCTCTGCAGTCTGCCGCAAGTGTTGCTGCTTTGATTCTCATTACCGAAGCAACGATAACCGAAATCCCGAAGGACGGTCCTGATTTGTCCGCGCTTGCTGGTGCTGCTGGTGGCATGGGAATGATGTAAGAACGCCGCATCCTCCGCGTCATTGTTGTAACAAGTAAGACCCGAAGTGCCTGTGCATTTCGGGTCTTTTGCTTCCCCTTTTTCAAACATGATAAAATAGCGCACATGGAACTTGTCTTGGAAATACTCGTTGACGCTCTTAAAGACACGGGCAAATTACTGCCGTTTTTGTTCCTTACGTATCTTGCCCTGGAAGCCCTTGAACACAAAGCAGGCGACAGAGCAAAGCAGGCAATCTCGAAAGCAGGGAATGCTGGTCCTGCAATCGGTGCCGTCTTAGGGGTTTTTCCGCAATGCGGATTTTCCGCCGCCGCCGCAACATTTTATGCGGGACGGGTAATCACGCTGGGAACGCTGTTCGCAATTTTTCTTTCAACATCAGACGAAATGCTTCCCATCCTTATTGCGCAGCAGGCTGATATTGCAGTTATCCTCAAGATTTTGGGAGCAAAGCTGCTCATCGGCATGGTCATGGGCTTTCTTGTTGACGGAGCCACGCGAATCCTCAAACGCAGAAACTCATCTGCGCACGAAGCAGGCGAACACAGCATCCATATCCTTTGTGAACAGGATAAATGTGATTGTCATAAAGGGCAGGGCGGTATTCTCAAAAGTTCTCTCAAGCACACTTTGCAGGTTACTCTTTTCATCTTTCTCATCACTCTTGCCCTCAATGCGATTATTGCTTTTGTAGGCGAAGATATGCTGGTCAACTTCCTTTCGGCAAATCCTGCTTTGTCTATTTTCGCGTCAGCGTTGGTGGGTCTTATCCCGAATTGCGGCGCAAGTGTAGTTATCACCCAGCTTTATCTTGAGGGTGCGCTCAGCTCAGGTGCTCTCATAGCGGGACTTTTGGTTTCGGCGGGTGTCGGGCTTTTGGTTTTGTTTCGTGCGAACAGACGGTTGCGGGAAAACCTTGCCCTTTTAGCAGGATTGTATGCGACGGGCGTATTGTGGGGTTTGCTGATTGCGGCACTGGGAATCGTATTTTGATAAGCCACGGGAAGGACGAGGTATGACACGTATGCAAAGCGGATTCACGCGTGAAGCGGCAAAAGCGCTTCTGGAAGCGCACAACAAAGAACCCTATCACATAGAACACGCAGAAACCGTCGAGGGCATTATGCGTTATTTTGCGGAAAGTTATGACGCGGAAAATGTTGATTTTTGGGGAATCGCGGGGCTTTTGCACGATGTCGATTGGGAAGAATTTCCTACGGCAGAAGAGCACACCATAAAAGGCGGCGAAATGATTAGGGCAGCGGGCGGCACCGATGAATTGGTTCATGCGGTGCAGTCGCACAATGCTGATATGAACGAACTGTGCCCCGACCCTGAACACCACATGGAAAAAGTGCTGTATGCAACCGATGAACTTTCGGGACTTATCGGCGCGGCAATCAAGATGCGCCCTTCAGGAAGCGTGATGGATTTTTCGGTGTCATCACTCAAGAAGAAATTCAAAGACAAGCGTTTTGCAGCGGGGTGTTCGCGCGACATCATCAAAGAAGGTGCAGATATGCTCGGCTGGGAACTTGATGAACTGTTCGAGCGCACGATTGCAGCTATGCAGTCGTTTGCCCCCGACAAAGATGCGTAAGCGTCGTCCTTGCACGTTTGACTTTCCGTCATTGCGGGCCTGACCCGCAATCTTAAAGCGCCGCACCAACGGAAGAACGACGCTCTCGCGGTCGCTGCCGAAGGGGTCTCAGTTCACCCGTTTCGCTACTCAGATTCTGCGAATCTTCGTGCGCGTCACTGCTGAAATCATAGTAAGGTACTAATTAGTGTTCAGAGAGAACTTCGACCCCTTCGCCAGCAACCACCTCCGACTCGCCATTGCGTATTTGACCTGCGATTTTACTCTCCTCCATCATTGCGAGCCGCAAAGCGGCGCGGCAATCCAGGCAACAAGGAAAAAGCATCAACCCAAAAATCAACGATTAGATTGCTAGCGCTCACTCCGCGCAATGACGAAAAACGGAGCAAAAATGAGTTGTCAAATGAGGTGTTTTTGCTTCCGTCAGCGACAACAAAAAATAAGTGAATACTCCTACGGATAAATACACAAATTTCTGCATAATAAGACGAAAAATATATATAAAATAAGGGCTTTTCCCCAAATATTGCATAGAGAAAATATATTTTCCGATTTCCATTAAAGCGGTCAAATTTTTATGGTATAAACTCAATAAGAAAGGCAAAGCGTGACGCGATGCTTTGCCTTGCTGTGTGGCATAATAATGGCGGTTTGGCGGTAGGTGTTTGTAACAGAGACTCGAGTTTGACTAGGGCTAATACGTAGAAGAACCAGATTTATCGGCAGTGGACGGTAGATGCAGACTTTTCGAGGTGAGAATGAAAAGGTTCTTAATCAGCCCATGCAACATTGGTGCTCAAAGAATCATAAAATTTTCTTCAAAAGGCTTCGGCGTTTCAATTCAAGCTGAAGTCTGCTTCATCTGTCTGGGGGGTCTTGCATGAGTGCTATGCGAACATCGTTTGTGTCGGTTAAGTCGCGGGGGAAAGGGGCTCCTTCAGGTGAGGCTTCGCTGCCTTCTTCGGACAGCCCTTCGGTTCCCGACAGTCAAGTGTTGGATGCCCTAAGAGCCGCGTCTCGAGCCGCTTCCGCAAACGAGGGAGCCGCAAACAAAACCTACCATAGCATTGCGACACCCGTGCCCAAATCCCCCCAAGCCCCGAGTTCGATAATCGAGGCACTCGAGGCAGGAACCTTTCCACTGGCAGATGCCCTTGGTGTTGAGCCATCGGCGGCAAGCGGTGACCTGTCTGAAGAAATAATCAACGCGATACTTGAAGTTACGGCGGCAAAGGGTGCTGATTTAAGCGATGAGGAAATCCTTGCGATAATTGACGCCCTGTCTGCTCCGACAACACCGAGCATATTCGGAAACGTTGCTGCGCCTGTTGTTGCAGCCCCTGCGCCTGTTGTTGCCATGCCTGCAGCACCAATCATAGTACCCGCCCCGCCAACTGTACCCGTTGTCGCAGCTGGTGCAGCTGCACCTGCGTTCCCCGTTGCAGCGCCAGCCGTTGCAGAAGCAGCGCCGCTACCCGCACCCGCTACCCCCGCAGCCGTTGCTTCCGCCGAACAAGCACCCGAAGCAACAACCACCGCAACCACCGAAGCCGCCGAACAAGCACCCGCAACCACCGAAGCCGCCGAACAAATACCCGCAAAACCTCGTCGCGGCAAAAAAATCGCAATCTTTTTGGGTGTGCTTCTCCTCGCCATCCTTCTTGTAAACGGTGCTTTGATAGTCTATTCCTTCCTTTCTGCCAACGCCGCTCCCAAAAGCGCCACCAATTCCAATTCGGTAGATCTCATTCGCAGTCAACTTGCGAGTAACCACGGCTCGACTATTAAAGACGTCGGATACGATTCAGCGCTCACCTTCGAAACATACGGCACACACTTGACTTCGGTAGATGCTTCCACCTTAAAGCCCTTGGTGAACAACTATCTTGCGACGGTTACCATCGACGGCGAAACCCAAGTACTCCTTGTCGACGAAACAGCAGTAAGCCGCATTCTTGCAGCCAATTCAGACTGGTCGGCATATTTGCAAAACGGAAACGCTGCGGTGTTTGAAAACATCGTTACCGACAGCGAAGCCCAGCGCTTCATGATGATGTATCAAGGATACGAAATTACCTATCATCGCCTTGCTATCGGCGAAATCTATACCAACGGGGCAGACGTCTACGTTCTTGTCCAGCCCTACTACACGATAACGCAAAACGGAAATTCAGCATCGGTTAATGATGTCTTTTTATATAGGTTAGTTGAACAGGACGACACCTTGCTCATCAGCGAAATCGAGCAAGTGAAAGTGCCTGATACAGAAGAAGCGGACTCCTAATAGCTGCAAGAGGTGAAGCACCTCTTCGGGAAAAGGAAGCCGAGATGCGAGAAAACGGGCTGCTAATCGGGTAGCAAGCGCGTTTTACTAACAGGGGATTGAGATAAGCGGGGGACTTGTGTTTGTAAGCGTCGCAAACACAGGCAGTAAGGAAGGGTAGACAAATGAGTGCAGGGAAGCAGACTCATGCTACAAAGCTACAACGAAAACGAAGAGCGGTTGTAAAAAAGGCGTTGAGCGCCTTAGTTGCTGTCAGTTTGGCAATCATGATGGGTACGCCCATGACGGCGTTTGCCAATGAAGCCACCAACACAACCAACCCCAACACCAACGCTAACACAACCAACAACACAACCAACAACAACACCACCACCGACAACAATAGTGCCGCGCTTTCCGAAAATCTTCCCCTTGCTAAGCCTTCTATCTGGGCAATTCCCGAAACAAGCCTTGCTGCCCTTACGCCTTTGGGCGGTCCTATCGGCGGCGACCCTTCCCAAGTAACCGTTGACGATTGGGCTGATCTCAAAAATGCAATGAGCGACCCTATCATTAACTACATCGAATTTTCAACCGACATCACCCGTAGCGGCGGGACAGAGGCGGCCAACGACCTGCCCCCCGTTACGCGCACCTTGACCATCAACGGCAACGGCAACACGCTTAATTTGTGCGAGGGAACCACCCCTATCCCGCGCAGAACGTTTACGCTGGCAGCCTCTGCTCCTGCCGATTCGCAATTCACCTTGCAAAACATCAACATCAACCGTGCCACGGGTGGTGCGTCGCAGATGATTTCTGCTGCCACGGGGGATGCGGCTACTGCGGGACAATCTGTCAGCAATGCAAACGGGCAGAACTGGACAATCAACCTGGAAAACGTTGACGGCAACGCGGCAGGTGCCGCACCAAGCGGCGGCTTGCTTACTGCCTCGGGAGCCACGCTTAACGTCACAGGAAACCTTACGTGGGATAACTCAACAGGCGGCGGAACAGCCCAAACCATCATCAACGCACGCTATCAAAACTACGATGCAGCCGACGTGTTCATCCAAGGCATTCCGAGCGTATTCGATTTAGCCACCAACAACGGCTTGGTCATGGCGGCCGCTGCCAGTTCAGCAACAGATCCGCAAGACTGCTGGTTTACGGTGACCAATGGTTCCAAGGTGCTCATCCAAACTCCTCAAAACACGGTAAGCACCAGCACGCTTTGTGTGGGTCGAGACGCAGGCGGGATGAGTCCCAAGATTACCGTTGAGAAAGATTCTCTTCTTGAAGTTCATTCGCTGACTGACAACTTTGACTATCAAGCTGCCATCACGATGCTCGGCGAAAACGCTGCCACAGGAGTGGGGCGCGGCGGCATCGACATCAGAGAGGGCGGCAAACTTGAAGCCTACGCCGATCGAACAGACAATCTCGGCGGCATGGCTATTCTCATCCAGTTATGGAACGGCGAATTTAATATCGACGGCGAAGGCTCTGAACTCTACGCCAAGTCAAATTCGAGTCAGGACGGCTACGCTGCCTGCATCAGATTCCGTCTTGTGGGTAACCAAAGTTTCAATGTTTCCCATAACGGTAAAGTCAAGATTGAAAAATACGCGCGCATAGCAGGAGCGGGTGCCCTGCGCTTCGGCGTTGGTCTGGGCAATGGCTTTTATGTTTCAAGCGGCGGTTCGGTCGAGATTATCAACTACGGTAACGGCGGTGCTCCTGCCGTTGATGCGTCTGCTCGTTTTGCGCAGGCGTGTGTTGAATTTGAAGCGGCTGACTGGACCTTTGATGTGCGCGACAAAAATTCGGTCATCATTTTGGATGCCAAGAACGGCGCGGCGGTAACGAGTACGTTTGCCAACGGTACGATTTATGTTGGCGAAGGCTCAATCTTTCTTGTTGAAGGTAATATGGGCAACAACACCACGGCGATTTTCAACGCAGGTGCAAACTTCACCTTCACGGCCGACCATCCGATGTATTACGATTTCGCCAACACCAATCCTGCACCAGGAAGGATTGTCTTTAACACAACTGCGCCAGCTACCTTCACTTCGAACAATTCCGATGTGGCTGTTTGGGGAAATGGCAACAACCGCGACAGCGCGGGTGCGGGCGGTGCCAACAGTTCGGATAATCCCATCGACAACAATCCATATATGTCCTGGTCGATGATAAGCTATTCGCTGAGCGGCGCGAATTTCCCCACCCTGGTGTCTCCTGTGGATGACGCTTACTTTAATACGGGCGCCGATAATTTTGGTAGTCGCGGCATGGTTCCTTATCGCCGCATTTCGGGCAATAATGCCACGGTGAAAATCAGCGAACTTCTGCAGCCCACTAATGCCGACAAGTATGTGCGTGCTTTGGGAAGCGTTCCTGAAGGTACCAACCTTGATGGGCGCTATCTTTGGGATGGGGAAGCCTACGGGCGTTTCGACATTACTTCGGGTGGCGGCGCTCCAACATCTTCGATAGCAGGGGAAGTGACTTCGATACGAGAAGAGCCCGTCTACACGATTGAAACGGGGGTCGATACGCTCGAGGGCGTTTTGCGCTACGCCAAACCAAACGATGAATTTTTGCTTACGGGCGACACCTATAAACTTACTTCGGTATGGCGCGGCGAATTTGATGACCCCGATTCGTTACGTATTCATGTTTCACAACCCGATGAAATCCCTTCTGGCGCTGTCACGGTTGTTGATGTCTTGCCGCCAGTTCCTGCTAGTATTACGATGCCCAATAACGGCAAACTATGGCAGGGCTTGACCACCGAAATTGCGGGTTCGTGGCTTCCTGGTGCACAGCAAGCCTCCGTGCAGCCACACAACCCCGACCCTGCGGTGAAGCTTTATGCTGTGCTTAAAACAGTCGGTGGCGAAACAAGCATTATTGACAATGAAGCGGGCAACCCCGTTGAAGGCGCCCTAAAAGCCGACGGTACTTGGGTATACATCTTGCCCGCAAGCGTTGTTTCTACTCTGGCATTAGGCGATGAAGTCTATTTTGTATTAGAAGACGAATTGGGCAACGCCAACCCGCTGGTTGATACTGCCATTCATGACACCACGAAACTGGCTGCACCGCATTTGACGGTGCTTGAGCCTGAACTGACCTTATCCCACCAAGACCAACATATTGGCTTGCAAGAAGCTGCCAAAATTGCTGCTTTTGAAACCGATAGCGCTTCGCAATACGCCGCGCTTAAAGAACTCATCGAAGCGCGTGCTGAAAAACTTTTTCCGAGTGTAGAGTTAGACACTGCAGTTTCGGTGACCAACGTAACTCCTTCATGGGACGAACTTGGTTACTACCAAGACCGAGAAACGTTTATGGCAGACAATCCTGAAGGAAAGGTATATGCCATTCGATACGCAGCTGATGCTGATGCAACTATCTATCAAAGCGGCTTGGTGACGGTTTATCCTTATCCAACCCCGTATGTGGATGCTCGTGATTTCAGTATTTCGGTGAACCATGCATCAGCCATGATGAGCAAACCCGCTGCTGAACGTGATGCTCAGCTCAAAGAGCTCGCCGAAGCACTCGGCCGCATGACGGTTGCCGATTCCTTTACGGCTGCTATGGTTGAGGTTGTTTCGACAACAATTCCGACACCGACAGGGGCAGAGGGCGCGGTTCCTGCAGGGGATTATGACGTGACCTTCCGCGTTATCGGCACGACCGATGAGCAGCACTCTCTTACCATTAAAGCACACGTAATTCCTGGCAACATGCCGATTATCCTGATTGATGCTCCTATCAGCGTTTGGAATGGGGATGCATCTGAACCTTTTGAAGCGCTTGGAGGAAGCCGCCCCACAGGCTCTATTTTGCCT
>WRIS01000014.1 GCA_009782615.1 Eggerthellaceae bacterium
CCCTCTTGTGTCCAGTTCTTCCAACCCTCAAAAGCGACATGGGCTTGATATTCGATTGAATACCCTGCTGCCGTCGGGCTTATCTCGATAGCATCTTCGTCGGTTGCTTCGTCGGTTTCGTCATTGTGAACACCTTCGTCATTGCGGGCGTCTTCGTCATTGCGGACTTGATCCACAATCTTTTCACTTTCGTCACCGACACCCTCACCATTGCGAGCGTCTCCTTCATCGCCGACACCCTCACCATTGCCATCGTCTTCGCCTTCAAGCACGCCTTCATCGCCGACTTGATTCACAATCGTGTCTGCCTCCTCCGCCCAAACATAAGGAAGCGGAACAGAAATCGCAATTACCAGACAGAGCACACAGGACAAAAATGCTTTCAGTCGACTCATCTTACTCATCCCATCACCTTGGCAGTCAAACTCGTTGGCAGAACACCAAGATAGTAGCATATAATTAGACAAAAGACCCACTTCCTTTATACTGTTTAGATTGTGCGCCCGCGTTGGATTTTCTTGAAAAGATGGCGCGAGGACGTTGCTGAGGGTAGGTCTCTAAAGAAAAGGACAAGGAGAGACTGCGATGAAAAAGCTAGCAAAGATTTTGGTGGCAATGCTAACAGCAGTACTGCTGCTTTCCCTCGTTGCCTGTGAAGGAGTTGTGCGAAATGCTCCTTGGTTAGACAAAAGCGCTCAAGATACTCCCGTTGTGGTCGATGAAAGCGGAGGTCGCCTCCTAGTTTATGATGACCATGGCGTGCAGGTCTACGCGAGCAGTGTTGTCTTTGCTGCTGCCAGCGATGAACAATATGCTCAAGTTGATTTTTATTACAAAGTTGTTAACAGTACTGACGGGATTGTGTCTGTTTGGCTCGAAAACTTAAGTATTAACGGCAATGCTTCTGATGATACAAGTTTTTTATCTGTTCTCGCTAACAGCTCTGTTGCTGAAAAAGATCAGAATTCGAGCCTCGTGCTGCGAAAAGCAAACAACCTCAAGCTTACTACCACCAAGCGAGAAGATGGCAAATACGAATTCGACAGAAGCATCCCCTATGTTGTTACTGGTGAATTTAAGATAGGTTTTGCGGATAGCAATGTCCCTGGCACAGGAACTTTTACTCTCACCATACCCGCCAACTTCCCCGACAAGACATTCCGTACTGATGAAGTCTGGACTTCCACCAAATAAGACAAATAAGAAAGCAGGCACGCTTGCGTACCTGCTTGGTCTTTCGTGGTGGAGCATAGGGGGATCGAACCCCTGACCTCATGGCTGCCAGCCATGCGCTCTCCCAGCTGAGCTAATGCCCCAAAAATGTGCGGGATTTACTTTAGCATACTTGTAGTCAGGGTCAAGGCTATATAATAAACAAAGCGGGAAGAACCGTGCAAAAAGCCTTGCAAAGGAGCGTCTATGCTTTTCAGCGATATAGCCATCATCAACGAAAACCTTGAGTTCGAAGAGCACGTTTGGGTGGGGGTTGAACAGGGACACATAAGCTATCTTGCTCACGAAAAGCCCAACGAACACGAAGCTGCCCGTTTCGGAGATGCATATGACGGCAAAAATAAGCTGCTGATGTCGGGTTTTTATAATGCGCATTCCCATGCGCCGATGACGCTTTTGCGCGGCTATGCCGAAAGCCTGCCTTTGCAGCAATGGCTTTTCGACAAAGTATTTCCTTTCGAAGACCAAATTCGCGCGGAAGAATCGTACTGGGCTATGCAGCTGGCATGTGCGGAAATGCTGCGTTTTGGTGTAGTGAGCATGTCGGATATGTACTTCAATTCGCGCGAGAGCATTCGTGCGGTTATGGAAAACGGCATGAAACTCAACATCTGCGAAGGGTTTATCGCAAACGAAAACAAGCCGTATCACGACTATCCTATTTGCGACCTCAACAAAGCACTCGTTGCGGAATTTCACCATGCTTGCGGCGGGCGCATCAAAATCGACTACAACATTCACGGGGAATACACCTCAAACCCCTTGGCGGTTGAGGGCGTTGCACAAGCGGCGCGCGAAGCGGGCTTGCGCATTCAGCTTCATGCTTCGGAAACAAAGCTTGAACACGAAGAGTGCAAGCAACGTCATGGTGGCATGACTCCGATTCAGTATTTTGACAGTCTTGGCGTTTTCGAAAATCCGACAACAGCTGCTCATTGTGTGTGGGTTGAAGATGCCGATATTGAAATTCTTGCGGAAAAGAAGGTGTTTGTAGCCTGCAACCCCGCTTCCAATATGAAGCTGGGAAGCGGATTTGCGCCGCTACCTGCCTTGCTTGACCGAGGAGTGTGCGTGGCGCTTGGAACCGATGGCGCGGCATCCAACAACAACCATAACATGATGCAAGACCTCTACCTTATGTGCTTGATATACAAAGGAGCCGCGCTTGACCCCACGCTCATCACTCCTGAACAGGGAATCTATGCTGCAACTCGAGCAGGCGCCCTTTCCCAAGGCAGAGATGATTGCGGCTACATCAAACAAGGGGCAAAAGCCGATTTATGCGTGCTCGACACAAGTGGTCCTTCATGGTGTCCGTCTACCAATCCACTCTATAACCTGGTTTTTTCAGGACAGGGGGCGGACGTTTGCCTCACGATGATTGATGGGAAGGTTCTATATCGTGACGGCATTTGGCCAACCATCGATATCGAACGCGCGCAAGCCGAAACACAAGCGGCAACGAAGCGGATTATCTCTTGTTTAGGCGACGCTTAAGACGCTTAAGACGCTTAAGACGCTTAGACGCTTAATTAGGCATTGATTTGCTTGGCACCAGCTCTAGGCACCAGCGCGCCTAAGGGCTTCCATAAAGTAAGAATACATATCGGGTGCGCTCCCCTCGAAAATAGCTACCACGATGCCTTCTTTGTCGATGATGACCGAATAAGGAATTCCACTTGTTGGGTAGAGGTGAGCGATGTAGCCGTCCTCGTCAAGCCCGCACACAAAACTGTACCCGTTATCTTGAAAGAATCTTGTTGCAGCAGCGCTGTCGTCATTGCGCGTGATAGCAAGTACTGCAATGTGGGGGTGTCTTTCGGAAATTTCTTGCATATCGGGCATTTCCTCAAGGCAATAACCGCACCACGTTGCCCAGAAGTTGAGCAGCACAGGACGCCCTCGGTAATCAGAAAGCCTTTCTTTAGTGCCGTCAATGGTAATAAATTCGAAATCGGGGGCAGGAAGACCCTCTTTCACTATTTGAGCAGAATCATGGGGTGGTACCTCAAAGGAATTATCAATAGGCGGTTGTTCGTCGGGCTCTATCGTATGTTTGGGCAGACATCCCGAAAGTCCACCGATGAGCAGTATTGCTGCAAGAAGAGCGCACACCTTCACGCTCCGAGTTTTTACGGATGAGGGTTTTTGTTGTATGGGTACTGTGGGCTGTATATCTTGTATGTCTTGCACGCGCTGAATCATGGGTCTATCCTTCTTTGCCTTTCGGAAAAACGGTATCTTTTTTTGCTAGCATATCATGTAACGTGAAATTTATCGCCTTACTTTCACAATGGCTTGTGCAATTTCCGCATTGAATACACTCGCGGTCGCTTACTTGTCGGATGTCAACCTTACAGATTCCAAGGCAGGTATCGCAGCCTATGCATTTTTCTTTGTCCACGTGATAGCGCAAAAAGGCGAATCGATTGAAGAAGGAATACAGCGCGCCAAGGGGGCAAAGAAAACGACAGAAGGGGCGATAGACGAAAAGCGCCACTAACACGAGCGCAACGAGACTCGCCACTTTCCAATTGAAAAGTGCGCCCAACATAATGTGAAGGTTGCTGTTTGCCGCAACAAGGGGTATGCCTGCCTCAAGGGTTCCCGCAGGGCAAAGCCAGGCACAAAAAACGGGTGTTTTGATGCCGCTAGTGAAGAGTAATACCAAGGGCGCAGCAATAACAAGCCCCGCCAACACGAGGTATTTTCCCCATGAAAGTACGCGTGACCAGGTGCCTTTACGGATTTTTGGTAGGGGCACTTTATCAAGGAGGTCTTGAACGAGCCCAAAGGGGCAAAGCCAACCACAGACCGTGCGCCCTAAAAGTGCTCCGAACGCAAGAATCGTGCCGACGATGTAGAAGGGCAGCCGCTGTTCGCTTGCAAGAAGTGCTGCTTGCAGCGAACCGATAGGGCACGCTCCGATGGCGCCTGGGCAGGAATAACAGTTCAGTCCAGGGACGCAAACGCCTTTAAGATTTCCCTGATAGATTGTCCCTGTCGCGAATCCTTTGAAGTTCAGGTTGTAGAGCAACGCCGCTAAAAGTTGGACAAGGTGGCGCTTGAATGACGCAATGCCTGTCATGGCTTATCCCAACCCTATACATTCATAGCAGATGAGAGCCGCTTTGCGCAGGGTATCCGTAAAGCCACCTTGGATGGCGCCAATCACAATGAAAACGAGGGCTATCGCCAGAATAGCAAGCCAGAGCGGTGGATGTTTTACGTGTTTGAGCATGGTGCTATTGTAGCAAAATGCCCAAAAATTGCCGTATTGTTTTGGTGGGATGATGGAGGTGACACAAACAATGCAGGTGGCGCAGGTGGCGCAGGTGGCGAAAGATTATCAGGCTTTCTTTTTCGCATGCTTGCGGATGCCCCGCATCCCTTTTCTCAAGAGCATCGTACCGCCCGCAATCGTCAGCAGCCCAGGACCAGGAAGTATGAGCAAAGGAACACCTACCAAAGTAAGCGCCCCACCTGCAACGAGTGTTGCGGTGGCGCCAACACGATTGTCGGTGTCGATAACGGGTTTGGGCGGCTCGATGATATAACCGTTGTATACGTCGGATTCGTCAATTTTCACCACTGGGGGTATGGCAACTTCTGGCACATGATACGTACCTTGTATGGGAATATTGATGGTGCTGTAGTTCATGAAAACCCTTTCAGTTGCCTTTTCGTTGTGCTGAGACTTTGATTATAGGGAACCGCTCGCTCAAGTAACGGTACACCGCCAAGCTGTTAATGAAAAGTCACAATCTCGTGAATCTGTTGAAGCCTTTGGATTGGTGCGCAAAAACTTCCGACAAATTCGCTTTCTCATTCGTATGATAGATAGATACCCCCGCCACGGGGCAATCCCGCTATAATAGGGAAACGATATTCAGCAACGGAGGATACTATGAAACAAACAAGCGCAGCTGCCACACCGCGTAAAACGAACACGAAAGCCCTAGCCTGCTTTGCCCTGGCTTTTGGTCTTGCAATCACCCTGCTCGTTGGATGCAACGCTTCGCCATCCGAACAAAAACCATCCAACGTGTCCAACCATAACACGCTGTCTGAAACAGCAAACCCCGACTCCTACGATGCGGTTTTCGATGCCCTAGAAACTGCCTTCGACAACCTTGGCATGATGAATGAATATGGCACAGGCGACATGCAGGTGCTTGAAGGCGAAGCGGATGCCGCTGGCTTCAACGAAGCAGCTGAAGGGCGGGTGGAGCCTAATGTTGCCTACGATGCAGCCTCAAGCAATAGCTATTCGGAAACAAATGTGCAGGTCAAAGGTATTGATGAAGGAGATATCGTCAAAACCGACGGCAAAAATATCTACATGATTTCAGGACCTGATGTCGTTATCATACAGGCAGACGGTGCCGACACCAAAGAAATTGGACGCATCCTTGTCGATGATGTTTCCCTCAACAAAGACACCGACGAACACACCATCTACCCCCGCGAAATGTATGTCAACAACAACATTCTTTTGGTTCTCTACGAATACAGCATCCAAGAAGAAATAGCCGAAGAAGACCTCCCCAACAACGCTGCCGAGAACAGGGATAAAGCTTTCTACAATCCCTCATTTTACTATCGCTCGGTTACCGAAGTTGCGCGCTGGGACGTGAGCGACCCACAAAACCCCGTTCACCTCAACACACTGGGGCAAGACGGCTATTACCGTTCTTCAAGGCTTCAAGGAACCACGCTTTACCTGGTAACCGACTACTACGTCTATGACTTTTCCTTATTAACGCGTGATACGCCTTCAACCTTCGTACCTGCCCTTTACGCAGGTGCAGAGCGCGAAATAATCGCGGTCAAAGACATTTCCATTCTGCCCGACTACGACGCAACGGGCTACACAGTCATCACCGCACTCGATATCGAAAGCGGCGCGCGGATTGACCAACAATCGATTCTCGGTAGCTGCAACACCCTTTATATGAGCTATGAAAACCTCTACCTCGCAAACAACCTCTTTGACCAGCGAGAACTGAACTCTTACAAAGACGGCTCTTTTACTATTACCGAATATGAAGAAGTCTATCTCACGCGCGTGGTGAAGCTTTCTATCGCCGAGGGAAAGATTAACTTTATTGCCGATGCCCTCGTAGAGGGCACCATCGTCAACCAGTTTGCCCTCGATGAACACGAGGGGCACTTGCGCATCGTCACCACGCAAGACAGCTATCGCTATCGGGTGCTCGATGACGGCAGCTCGACGATAACCGACTATCAATCCTATGAATACGAACCAAGCAAGAATGCCCTGTTCATACTTGATGAAAATCTCGAAAGAAGCGGAAGCCTTGAAGGGCTTGCCGAAGATGAGCGTGTCTATTCTGTCCGCTTTGACGGGGCTGCCGCTTACTTCGTCACCTTCCGCCAGGTTGACCCCTTGTTCGCCGCAGACTTATCGGACCCGACAAATCCCCTCTTAAAAGGCGAATTGAAAATCCCTGGTTTCTCTACCTACCTGCACGTATATGCGGAAAACAGGCTCTTCGGTTTGGGCATGGCGGCCGACGAGGACGGCAGAACACAAGGACTCAAGATCAGCATGTTCGACACTGCCGACCCCTACAATATTTCCGAAAAACATATGCTTGACCTAGGCTGGTCTTATTCTGACGCACTCTACAACCACAAAGCGATTATCATAGCACCTGAAAAGGGCTTAATCGGCTTTCCCGTTGATGAAAGCTATGCTATTTATGGGTATTCAGATGAAGAAGGATTTTTCTTGCGCCAAGAATTAAAACCGCCCGCTGACAACTATTTCTTCAACCCCCGCGGTCTTTACCTGGACGATTACTTCTATATTTGCTCGCAAGGCAGCATCGGAGTCTATACCTTAGATGACCTGACTCTTGTTGTGCTGGTGGGTATTGAAACCACGGAAATGGTTCTTCCCATCATGCCGCTTATCGCTGAGGATATTCTTCCTGGATAGCAAACTGGATAGCAAACGCGAGAAACCGCTCCCCTCTCTTTTTCACCATGAGGGGGGTGGTTTTGGCTGGTCTTCCCTGCTCTCATCGCCTTCCCAAACCACAACTTCACCCACCTCAAGCGTGCGCGCAACATCAATCACACGCTGATTTGATGACCCTCTCCATTTCAGTTCGTAGGACTGAAGTGCTTCAACAAAAGGACCGTCAACCACCACGTCGCAAAGCGCGATAAGTTCTTGTGCGTCCGAATCAACTTGCCCCGCCATGATATCCTCGAAAAGATAACCCGTATACAACCACAGGTTAAAATCGTGTGCCTTCAGTTTCTTTGCCAACGCAAGACTTGCCTTGCTTTGCGCCAGCGGTTCACCACCCGACAAGGTCACGCCATTGATAAGTTTGTTGGCAGAAATTTCTTTGACAAGATTGTCTATATTGGCAAGATAGCCGCCCTTGAAAGCCTGGCTTTCGGGGTTGTGACATCCAGGGCATACGTGAGGACAACCCTGCACGAACACCGAATAACGCAACCCCACACCATCAACTATTGAATCTCCCGCCGTTCCATACAGGCGGATATTCTCAGGCTGCACAAGGATTTCTCCCCTACTTCTTTGCGGCCTTTGCCGTGTCGTGCTTTACGCGATCGGCTTCTTCGGAGCGTTTTGCGTTGTTGAAGCGATCCAAAGTTCCAACCAAATATCCCGTAATGCGGCGAATACGCTCGAAGGGCTGACCGTGCTCTTCTTCAGTGCGCCCGCATTTAGGACAACGGTCTCCGATGACACCGTTGTAACCACAGACAGGATCGCGGTCAACGGGATGGTTGATAGAACCGTAGCCGATGCCGCTTTCCTTCATGTGACGAATAATGGTCTCAAAAGCCTCAATGTTATCAGACGGATTGCCGTCAAGTTCGACGTAGGAAATGTGTCCCGCATTCGTCAACGCATGATACGGCGCTTCAATCGTGATTTTCTCAAAAGCGT
The DNA here is from genome assembly GCA_009782615.1 of Eggerthellaceae bacterium. Classification (GTDB taxonomy): domain Bacteria; phylum Actinomycetota; class Coriobacteriia; order Coriobacteriales; family Eggerthellaceae; genus WRIS01. The sequence continues at coordinate 8,189 of WRIS01000014.1, forward strand.
TCATGGGGAAATACACCGGCACGTGGAAACCGTTGGTGTAGTACTCGCGGTCAGTTATGCCCTCAATCGTGCCGTAGCGTTCACGGTCGATGCCCACGAAACGCCCTGCCAAACCTTCAGCGGGAGTCGCAATAAGCGTGTAGTTCATCTTCTTTTCTTTACTGAGCGCATCAAGATAGGCGCGCATATGCCCCACGATTTCCAGCCCCAAGCGCTGCGCTTCGGCTGATTGACCGTGGTGCTGACCCGTCAAAGCAACAAGCGCTTCGGCAAGACCGATAAAGCCCATGGTCAGCGTACCATGCTTGAGAACTTCGCGCTGTTCGTCGTCGGATGCCAGCTTCTCAGAATCAAGCCAGACACCTTGCCCCATTAAGAAGGGCGCATTATAGACCTTCTTGCGCGCCTGAATCTCAAAGCGCTCTTCAAGCTGGGAAATGGCAAGTGCCAACTTCGAATCGAGCAGGTCAAAGAAAAGTTCTATATCGCCCTTGGAGCGAATAGCAAGACGCGGAAGGTTGATAGACGTAAAACTCAAGTTGCCGCGCCCAGGAGCAATTTCGCGCTCGGAGTCGTAGTTGTTGCCAATAACGCGCGTGCGACAACCCATATAGGAAATCTCGGTTTCAGGAGTGCCTTTGTAATAGCCTATGTTAAACGGCGCATCCACAAAGCTAAAGTTCGGGAACAGGCGCTTTGCCGAACAACGCATGGCGAGTTTGAACAAATCATAGTTCGGGTCGCCCTGATTGTAGTTCACGCCTTCTTTTACACGGAAGATTTGCACGGGGAAGATGGGTGTTTCGCCCGAACCTAAGCCCTGCTCAGTTGCGAGCAGCATGTTTTTGATAACCATGCGACCCTCAGCAGAGGTGTCCATGCCATAGTTGACCGAAGAAAACGGTGTTTGTGCCCCAGCACGAGAATGCATGGTGTTCAAGTTGTGTACGAGAGCCTCCATCGCCTGGAAGGTAGTGCGGTCAGCATCTGAATGAGCCTGCTTTTCCGTATAGTCCATAATGCGGTCGAGCACGGCTTCGTCAACCCCTGCTTCAACTAAGGCAGCACGCACGGCAGCGGTGAAGGTAGCGTCCATCACAAGGGTTGCCGTCAGTTTCGTTTCGCCTTCAATGCGCCCGAGCATTTCTTCGCTGAATTCCTTTACCTCTTTAATGTCGGTAAGCAAATCAAGCGCTTCAGCCAGATGCTTTTTGTAAAGGCGGCGATAGGTCTTTTTCACGCCTTGCGCCAAACCGTAATCAAAGTCGCAGATAGATTGTCCACCGTGCTGGTCGTTTTGGTTCGACTGAATGGCAATACAGGCAAGCGCGGCATAGCTGGTGATGTCGTTAGGCTCGCGCAGCACGCCATGACCCGTTGAAAAGCCACCCTTAAAAAGCTTTCTGATGTCTATCTGGCAGCAGGTGGTAGTAAGGGTGTAGAAGTCCATGTCGTGAATGTGGATGTCGCCCTCACGATGCGCGCGGGCAAACTTGGGGTCAATAACACACATCTCGTAGAACTGTTTTGCCGATTCAGAGCCGTACTTGAGCATGGTACCCATGGCGGTATCCGCGTCAATGTTAGCGTTTTCGCGCTTCATATCGGAATCTGATGCCTTGGAAAACGTGATGTCTTTCAAGGTTTGCACCAGACGGCTGTTTACGTCACGCACGCGGCTGCGCTCGGCACGATATAAGATATAGGCTTTTGCCGTTTGGGCAAAACCCGATTCGATGAGGGATTCTTCAACGAGGTCTTGGATGCCCTCAACCGTCGGCGTGCCTTCAATGGCACCGCTTTCGATTTTCGTTAAAACTTTCTCACAGATTTCATTAGCAACTTCCCGATCTTGCATGGCGCCGCTTGCCTTGAAAGCCTTTTCAATCGCTTCGGCGATTTTGTCAGACTTAAATTCAGTTGTGCGACCGTCTCGTTTGATGATTGCGTTTACCATGGTTTGGCTCTTTTCCACTCGATTTCTTCATTCTTTCAAAAGGATTTCCACAGGTTTTAGGCTGTTTTCCACAATATATTGTGTTGTCTAGTGCCCCAAACAGGAATATATAGTAGCCCCGAATTACAGAGAAGGCAAGGGAAATAAAGGGGATTTTTAGTGAAGACGCACTGCTATACAGGAAAACAAGCTGCTCTTCACAGATACTTCACGAGACCTTCAAGTCCTCAACAATTTATCGGTAGCTAATGAGCGACGAACGGAAACCCGCATACATTTTCATTGGAAGCTTAAGCGATAACGTCAAATCCTGAACTTGCCGCAACGAGGGCTGCGGTATAGGCAGGGGTGGCGTCCCCACTTGCCCGCAGGAACTGAACGCCTGCGCCCCGCAGGCGCGCTGCTGCTTCAATCATCGTGTCGGGAAAAGAATAGGGGTTCGTTTCGCGGGAGTCTTGCGTCTGCTGTTGTGGGGCTTGTGACCGTAAGGCTTGCTGTGAAGGGTTTTGTGGCTTTATCGCCAACTGCACCACTAAAGGAACGACAACCTTTTCTTTCACGTCTTCAACAAGGGACACAATCTTTTCAAGAGAAGCAGACCATTCAAAGCCTACGACATCGGCGCCATATTCAACCATCATTGCCAAAGCATCGCCCACATCAGAGAGAGAACCTAAAAGTTTACCTTCTTCATTTAAGCAAAGCGACGCGATGATGGGCTTGTCGCTGTGCTTTCTGATTCCCATCAAAGCGCACTGCATGTCAAGGGCGTTAGTCATCGAATTGAGAAAGAAGGCATCAAAGGCTCCTTCGCCAAAAGAAAGCGCGGCTTGGGCATACTGGTCGCGGTTTTGTCTGAGAGAAGGTGCACTTGTTGCATCAAGGGGAAGCTCGGTTGAACCGATTTGGGCAAGGATGTGCTGAGGCTTGAGAAGATGAGCGATGTCAAGGGCGGCTTGTGCCAGTTCAGATGCGCGTTCTTCCATGTTGACGTGGCTTAAGCGGGCACGCGTAATTCCTGCCGTGTTGGTAACCAGGCACTGGGCGCCCGCTACCAGTTCAAGCCCGTACATATCGCGCAGCATCTTCGGCTCTACCAGATGGACGAATTCACGGTCGTGTTCGACGTCTATTCCTTCGCGCGCAAGGCGCGTGTCAAGGGGGGCGGACAAGACCAACATATCTTTGTTAAAACGCGCTTCGATATCGGGCATAGAGGGCTCCTTTTCTTCTCTGGTATGATACCTCACTGCTTTCTTAAAGTCAGCGATTGAGAAGCTAAAAAGCCAAGCTTTGGACGAAGCGCCTCTTCACAAGAGATACATCTGCACTTCATTCTATCTGCAACGCCACCTTGTATAATAGGCTCTACCAAACCAAGAGTCCCCTCCTTGAGTTTGCGCTGCTTTTACTAAGGCAGTGGCGGCGCGCAAGCGCTGCGTCCCCTCCTTGTGAACCCGGGGTGAGAGTGGTGGCTCACCCCTCTCCCCGGGCACTCCGAACCTCTGAGAAGCCCAATCTTGACACTCTCGCGCTTACCCTCACGTACCAAGTACGCGACTTAACGGCGGGCGTACAAAGCGTTGTTGGTTTCAAGCCAGCTTTCGATAGTGCCCGTATCAAAGCCATCGGTGGGCTTGATAACGAGCGCATACATCTCTTCTTCTTGAAGCAGCGCATCAAGCGCATCGGTGAGCTGGATTTCGCCACCCGCTCCTGGCTTCGCGCCCTCTAACAGTTCCATGACCCGCGGGCTTAAAAGATAGCGCCCGAACACCGTAAGGTTTGAAGGCGCATCTTCACGGGCAGGCTTTTCCACCAGCCTGCTCACCTTCCACACATCTTCGCCTATCGCCACGCCATCAATCACCCCAAAGCGGCTTACCTCTTCTTCGGCAACGGGCAACACCGCAATAACGCTCGCTCCCGCGTGAGCATCAGATATCTCCTTCATGCGGGATAACATGTTGTTTTCAGGGACGAGCACATCACCCAGCAGCACAAAAAACGGCTCGCCGAGCGTCTTTTCATGAGCGCAGCGCACCGCGTGCCCCAACCCGAGCGCTTCATCTTGATAGACATAGCTCACATTAAGGTTGCCTGCGTATTCAACTGCGTCGGCAAAGGCATGCTTTTCCTTTTGCCGCAAGGTCTCAACTAAAGCAGGCGCAGGTGAGAAGTGTTCTTCTATGACCTTTTTGTCGCGGCTGTTAATGATTACGACCTCATCAGCGCCACTTGCAAGGCCCTCTTCAACCACATACTGAATAGCGGGGCGATCAACCACCAGAAGCATTTCTTTAGGCAAAGCCTTTGTTGCTGGCAAGAACCGCGTTCCTAAACCTGCCGCAGGAATAAGTGCTTTCACGAATCTGCTCAGTTCTTTTCTGCAAGCAGTTCTTCAAGGACATCCATTTGCTTCTCGGTTTTTTTCAGTCCCAACACAACAATCAAGACATACACAAACAAACCCAAGAAAATGAGCGCATACGCCCCGATAACATAGGGTGCAGCGGGTAAGATGGTGCTATATATCTCTTCTAAAACTGAATTCATTTTTCTCTCCTTTAATCATCGAGTTGTTCTTTAAGGGCGGCGACGCGTTCAGCCAGTCTCACCTGACGAAAGCGCAGGCGATAGAGGGCAAACGCGATGAGGAGCATACCAAAAAAGCAAATCAAAAAGAGCACGAGCCTGTCAGGCGGCATCCCCGAATCGGTGCGGAATACAACGGGATGCACACTTGAAGGAATCATGCGCGTAATCATAAAGCAGATGGGCACATCCACAAAGGTGATGATGCCGAACACCGCCGCATAGCTTGCGCGGCGCTCAGGATCATCAATGGCGTTGCGCAGGATAAAATAACCAATCACCAAAAGCATCAAAATAAGATACGTGGTCAGGCGCGGCTCCCATGCCCACCATACACCCCACTCAAAGCGTGTCCACAGCTCACCCGATGCCATGGTGCAGATGATAAAGACGAGCGCTACTTCGGTGACGACCTTAGCACAGGTGTCAAAGCGCGCTTCTTTTGTCATGAGGAAGCGAATGCCGTAATAGGCAGTAAAACCTAAGGCAAGCATCGAGGCGATGGCAACGGGCACGTGGAAATAGAATATATTTTGCGACAGCAGCAGCTTGTTGGAAACCATCTGGTCCCCGATAAGTTCAACGCCGTTCACTGCCGCACCAGGCACCAGAGACGCTATGGTGAAGGTAAGGATAAAGCCGAGAGTCGCCAACAGGGCACCTGTCAACAGCGCAATCGGAGCAATCTTGTCAAAGATTCCTCCCGCTTCAGGCAGTTTCACCGCTTTTTTCGTGTTACTCATAGTTCTCCTTATCTGTTTGACGCTTATTTCATCGCTTGTTTGAATATGGATTTTACGCACTTATGACGAAATCGTATAAAACCCAGCTCAACAGTATCATGATGACATCATATCCCCCCGCAAGCGCAAGCGCAGGAAGGTAGACATCCATAGTCCATTCGCCGCCCACTATAACTGCGGTGGTGGCAGAAACGCAGGCGTAGAGCAAAGGATAGATAAGCGGGATGAACAAAACTGCCAACATGACATCTTTGCCCCGCGTGTTGATAGTGATGGTCGACAGAAGCGTACCTATGCCAGCAACGCCAATCGTCCCCACAAGCAGCGGAAAAACTATCATCCAAAACGTTTCTGCGGGAGTAGTCGTTGTGAGGAAGAAGAAATAGAACAGCGGAATTACCATGATTTCAACCGCGAGCAAGAACAGCAAGTTTGAGCTTGCCTTTGCAAGAAAGATGACCGAACGGTCAAGCGGAATGAGCAAAACCCCTTCAAGGCAGCCGTTTTCTTTTTCGTGAGAAAAGGAACGGTTGAGCCCGAGCAGTGAGGTAAACACGATTAACACCCACAAAAGACCGCCGCCCATTTGCAGGATGTCAAAAGAACTTGCTGTTTGCGCCAGAGCAGCGCCAAACACAATTAACACCAACAGTGAGTAAATACCCATCGAAGTCAGCATTTCTTTCGTGCGAAATTCCTGGGTAAGGTCTTTTTTCAACAAGGTGAGGTAGTGGTGAAAGCCCGTAGGGCGCACTTGAGCACTTGTCGTACTTACCGCGTTTGTTGAACCTGTCGCACCTGGTAGGTTTGCCATATCACGCCACCCCCATGCCCACGGTTTGAGCGTAGAGCTGCGAAAAATCGCTGAAATCAAGGGAGTTTTTTTCGTCAAAGGCAACGACCGTACCTTTTGAGAGCACGAGCGCGTGCGTACACATGTCAAAACCCTTGCGTAAATCATGGCTCACCATGATAAAAGTTCTGTCTTTTCTTACCGCTTCAATCAAGCCATCGAATATCTCGACCGCATGGGGGTCAAGCCCCGAATAGGGCTCATCAAGAAAAACGATAGCTGGATCATGAATCAGCGCGCGCGCAATGCTTAGCCGCTGCGTCATGCCACGGGAAAAGGTGCGCACCACATCATGCCTGCGATGCTTCAATTCAACCGAATCAAGCATCTCAAGTACCCTGTCCTTCGCGTTTTCAATGCCATAGAGCTCGGCGACAAAAAGCAGGTTTTCCTCTGCCGTTAAATCAGGGTAGAGCATGGAATTGTGTGATATGAGCCCGATATGGTCACGCGCTTTGTCGGGCTCTTGTTTGATATCGATACCCAGCAGCCTTGCCGAGCCTGAAGTTGCCCGCGAAAGGGTGGATAGTACACGCAACAAGGTAGTCTTTCCCGCTCCATTAGGACCAAAGATTGAAAGAAATGCGCCTTGAGGAATCGCAAAACTCACGTTGTCGACCGCCTTGCGGTTGCCAAAAGTCTTGGTGAGTTTTACGACCTTTATTGCACTCGTTGCAGCGTTTTTCTCCATTCGGTATCCCAAGCCTAGGCTTTCGTGTCTTTCTTATCTTTTGCAGAGGCCTTTTCAGTTGGTTTCTTCGCTGCAGGTTTCTTGGGTGCTGGTTTCTTGGGTGCCGTCTTTTCGGCAGCCTTTTCGGCAGTCTTTTCGGTGGTTTCCAGCACCTCTTTTGCTTCTTGTATTAAATCATCCGAAGATTTCGGCTTCTTTTTGCTTTGTGCGGAAGTACTCTTGGTTTTAGCCTTCGTTTCAGCTTTGGCTTCAAGTTCAACCTCAGCCTCAGCCACAACTGCGCCATCAACCTCAATCTCAGCCTCAGCCTCAACAACATTGCCGACATTGTCGTCCTCATCGCTGTCAGAAATCTTTGCCAAGCTAGGACGGCGCCCTATGGTTGAAACAAGCGCACCAATCATCAGCAAGCCAAAACCAACCCACACAAAACTAATCAAACGATTGATTTTTACATCCAAAGTAAAGGCTCCCGCATCATTTACGCCGCGATAAACCACGAACAAGTCCTCGGTCGGGAAAGAAGAAACCCCCGCAATCAGGCGCTGTTGCATGGTTGTTTGGACAACCTGAATCGTAGGAGCAACCGTTTTTTGGTATTCACCGTTCTTGTATACGTCAAAGCGAACCGTATAAAAAACCTGTTCACCTTCATTTTGTACTTCAATATTATTGTCTTTGTACTTTAAGGTATAGTCTTTAATGTGAAAGTCATTAGCAGCACTATCGGTTTCTTCGATATAGCTGACAATGTCGGTGCGCTCGCTCACATACATGGACGAACCAATCAGACCCACTAAAATGATGGACATCGCCAGATGAGATATGAAGCCGCCATAGGTTGATGCCCTATTCTTAAGCGCCGCGAAGAAAGCCGCAAACACATTGATGTCATGGGCTTTCGCATAGCGTCCCACGTTGCGCCCCAACATGAATAACGCGTTGAAGAACAAGAGGCTTGCCACCAAAAAGCCAATAACTGCAAGCCCGTTATAGTAGAAAGATGGTCCTTCATCAAGCAAGCCCTGTGCAAGTACGCCGCCCGAAGAAATCGTTGAGTTATAGGCAGGCAGCAGCGTCGTGAAAAAGTACACCATGAGCACGATGAAAAGAACTAACGCAAAAAGTGCAGGGATACGTGCCCGCTTCAAAAAACGCGCGCCGTCGGTTTTGCCCCAAGACAAAAGCGGACAAACTGAAAGAATGAAAAGATACAAAATGCCCAAAGGACGCGCGATAGCATTATAGGTACCCGCCGAAAGGCTCATTCCACCAAAGGGCAGCCAGGTGGGAAGTGCTGAAGAAATCGTAAGATACGCCAGCAAAACAGCGCCCACTATCATAATGAGGTTGTTGAGATAATAGGCAGCATTCTTCGATACTAAAGAATCAAAATCGTCTCCATCAACGTCATCAGCACTGAAGTTTCTCCAGCGAACAGCAAGCCCTGCGATGCCGATAAGCACCGAAGCAATGATGAGGGTCAGGAACAAGGCGAGAGAAACCGTATCGCCATCAAAAGCATGAACCGATTCAACGATTCCCGAACGCGTGATGAAGGTTCCCAAAATGACAAAAGCGAAAGCAAGGCAGGCACACATAACCGCCCAGCGCTTGAAAGCGCCCCGCTTGCGATAGACCGTAAAGCTATGGATGAGCGCTACACCCACCAACCACGGCAAGAAACTTGCGTTTTCCACGGGGTCCCAGCCCCAGTAGCCGCCCCAACCTAATACCACATACGCCCAAATCGCGCCAAGTCCGATGCCGATACCTAAGAACAACCAAGAAAACAGCATGATGCGCATAGATTTTTCCACCCATGCCTTTGAAGGGTCGCCCACAATCAGCGCTGCAATCGCATAGGCGAACGGAATCGTCATACCCGCATAACCGATAAAAAGCGTCGGCGGATGAACCGCCATTGCCCAATGCTCAAGCAAAACATTCATGCCCCAATAACTCGCAGCAACTCCCGTGAGGTTTCCCGCAGCATCAAAGTGCTCAGCCGCCATGGCAATAAACGGCATGTTGGACTCAGAGAACAACAAAACTCCCAGAAAAGCCGCAAGAACGAGTTGCGACATAAACAGGGCGGCGTTGTCAAGTTTCTCAAGCGCCTTCATGTTGCGAATAGCAACAACGGTGTTGAAAATTGAGATCAAGCCCGCCCAAAAAAGCAGCGATCCTGCTCTGCCGCCCCAAAGACCTGACAGCTTAAAAAGCCACGCCAAATCGCTTTCGGACGTCGAGCGATTTTGAACGACATATTCAATGGACGTGTCTCCTGTCATGAAACAATAGACCAACAATCCACAACAAAAGACAAGGGCAACCGTTGTCAATATCGTTGCAATATGCCCGCTCCACGCAAGGGTATCAGAAAGACTCGCTTTCTTCTTTGCGGTAAAATGAGCAACCGTAAAACACGCAAGGGAAACCGCTACCCCTGCAAACGCTACTAAAAGTCCAATCAAACCATAAATCGACATGTTTTCTATCCTTCCAAAGCAACATCAGTTGCAATAAATTTGCCTTGAGCATTCAAAGACCCTGTTATTACCAGCGTGCTTCCTTCTTGAATATCATCGGAAAGTGCCGCAAGATACTCAATTGCAATTTCTGCATTTCCTTCTTCATCAACAAGAACGAAGCGGTCGCCCTGCCCTGCCGCGCTCAGACTTCCTGCCTTAACAACACCAACAATCTTAAGCGGCTTGCCGATGACTTCTTCGCCATATTCAAACAAGCGCGCAATCGAAAGCGCATTTGAAGCACTTTCATATTTCGAAGGGCATTTCGTTACCAATTCGCTCGCGTACAAAACGCCGTCATCACCTATCCTGCCCGTGCAAATAGCCGTGACATCATTGCCAAACGTTGCAGAAACACCGCCCTCAAAGACTACCGACAAATGCACGGTAGGATTACCTTGGGGGTCATAAATGGAAAACGTAAGCGTATTTCCCTGCGTAGAGAAAGAGTCCTCGACAACATTGCCTGAAACTTGGATTTTCTTGTTGACATATTCCCCACTGCTCGCTTCGGCGACGCTCACGTTTGTTGCAGCAGAACTGCCACCGACCAATGCGAGCACCACCACGAGCACGACTATGATGATGCCTGACACCACAATAAGGCGGCTCCTGGTTTTTGTATTCACGCTTTCCTCCTTGCAAACACACTTATTGTATATTCCTCAAAGTTTCAAAGAGGGTATTGCATAAAAAACGAAGAAATTTGCAGCGGCATAGTCAATTCGATTGACTCGATTGACTCGATTAATTCGACTAATTGACCGCATACTGCATTTTCTTGTCGTATGCACTACCTTCTTTGAAGCTTGAAAGAAGCCTATCAGAGCGCACGTGCAATCTGATAGGCTCTTTCTCAACACTCACAAACTATTCTTTTGCACAACGCTTCCAAGCGCTCTTGGAAGCGTCTTACCTTACAACGCACTGAGAAAACTAGTTTGCAACAGGTTTATCCAACTTTAATGATTGAACAACCGTAAGCCATCCGTCAGGAACGGGTGCATCAATATGGCACTGCGTGCAGTAATTCACTGATGCCCGATGGGCTTTATGGCACGTGCTACATGCTTGCTCTTCGTGCTGTGGTTGTTCCTTCTTTTCCTGCTCGGTCACAATCCTGTGAGGGTTGCGCAGTTCGTCTGCCATTGCCTTGCTCAAATCTTCGCGAGATTTGATATCGGCTCCTGCGGACGAAACATGATGGCAACTATCGTTTAAGCAGAACTGTTCGGGCTCTATGCCACGCGCTTCAACCAAGTTTTCTAAATCGCGCTCATACAGAGGCTTTTCATAGCTGCCAGCGACCCAGTGCAAACCCTCGGTGATTTGTTCCCCGATACTCGGAACATGACAGGCAAGACAATCGACGTCTTTTTCCTTGTGCGCAACTGAAAGCATTGCGCCTGCATTCGAGACTTCATTGCCCCATTTGTCAATGCCAGGCTGACCTGACGAATATTCAAAGGTCTTACCGTAGGGATCCATGGGCGTATGGCAAATAGCGCTACAAAAACTCGGTTGCTCGTGCCAAAACCAAAAACCTGCACCAGCGAGGATGAAAACGGCAAAAAGAACGCCTAAAACGAGCGGCAACTTCTTTTTCTTTTTCTTGGGAGAAACTTCCTGTGCGTCGTCGGTAGCGTAAGAATCCTCGGAACCATCAACCACGGCTTCTACTTCTTCAGCCACAGCTTCACTTATGGTTTCCTCTTTGCTCATACTACCTCCTTTCCTTTTTAGTCGTAAATCTCTACCGTGCTTTATTGTACCTTGTAAACACAAAATACCTGCGGAACACCCGATGTACGGTAGTGATAAAACCGCAAAAAACCTATCTTTCACCTGAGGTGATTATGATACAGAACATTTATTTTTGCCTTTTTCGCTTTAATGGTTGGCGCGTCTTTGCAAAAACAGAGTGCAAGGAAGTCTGCCAAACATTGCCGCGCTAAATGTTACAAAATAACAGGCACTTTTGAAGTTACACAGAAGAAGGGGCGCATGTGCGCCCCTTCAAGAAATACCTGAAGAAAGTTTTACTAAAAAACTTCTTACAGCAGACCCAGACCCTTGTCTACGGCAGCTTCTGCTTTATCAAGCGTAGCAGCAGTGAACTTAGGATTGTGGGCGCCATCGCTGTTCTCAACGAACACGAAGTCCCAATACCATTGAGATGCGCGCTGGAGTTGCTGGAGCTCTGCGAGCTTATCGCCCTCAAGGGTGCCAGCCTCAACCGCTGCGGTCATATCATCAGCAAGCTTAGCAATCTTGTCACCAATAGAAGTGATGCGCTCAAGCCAAATTGCCTGATTCTCTTCTACTGTCTTAGCCAAGTCACCGTGACAAGCGTTGCACTCTGCTACGAGGTCAGCGTTCTTCAGCGGGCTTTGCCAGAAGTGAGAAGTGAATTCGGTGCCGTCAGCTGCAGTTGCTTTGCCCATATGGCAATCGGCGCAACCATAGCCAAGACCAGCCATGTTACCCTGAGTGGTGCCGCCATAAACGGTCTCAACTTCAGGATGCTGAACCTTGAGCATCGGAGATTCGGTTACAGGATAAACCCAATCCTTGAAGCCAATCTCGTTGTAGTAGTCGAGTTGTGCTTCAGGATCCATGGCAGCAAGGCTGTCGTAAGGATTGGTGGTTCTCTTGGTCTCAGGATTGAAGTAGTACTCGTTGTGGCACTGACCGCAAAGGACAGCACTATCGGGGAGTTTACTTCTGTCTGCACCAATAGCATCCAAGAAGAACTGTGATTGTGGGTTAGCCAAAGACTCTGGATCGTTCCCATGACAGTTGTAGCAGCTGATAGGCTCGTTCACGAGAGGACGAACATCCGCAAACGGCTTTGAATATTCCGCAGGATCGTCCAGGTTCACCATAGCGGTGAATTGCGGGGTCTTGCAGGTCAAGCAGTTTGACAGCGTTGCATCGCCAACACGCGGGGTGCCGCTAATGCTGTCAAGTGAATACAGGTGAGATGCTGCTTGATTGTATCCCTTTGAGAATGCCATTCCCTTATACAGGGTGTTAATGACAGGATACTTGTCAAGGAAGCTCACCTTGGTGCTGGGGGAATTCTGCTTATTATCCATGTAGCTTGCATACTCATTAGGATAAACATCTTTCCAACCATCAGCAGTGATGACGTTGTAGTCAAAATTAGCCGCATCCGGCATTTCAACTTCAACGGCGGGTGGCTCAGGATCCGGGGTCTCCACAGGATCTGTCTGACAAGCTGAAAGCCCTGCCATAAGAACCATCGCGAAAATCACGGAAAGAACCAGACCTAATTTCTTTCTTTGAAGTGCTTTTTCCATAGCATCTCCTCCTTAAAATCTTTCCTTCATAAATGCTACACAGAATCGTCCTAAATACATAGGGACAATTCTGTATAATTTGATAGGGACGATTCAAAAGGATGGATACCTATGCATGTAGATTCAGAATTGGACATACCTCTTTATCTGCAAATATATGAACAGTGCAGAAAAGAGATAATCGAGGGAGTTTACCCAGCAGGAGAAAAGTTACCGCCCATTCGCAAACTTGCTGAAGAGTTACGGGTGGCGCGCAACACCGTTGAGTCTGCTTATCGTCAACTTGCGCAAGAAGGTTTTGTAGCAAGCAAATCGGGAAGCGGGTATGTGGTCGAAAAACTCAACCTTGACGATATGGTTTTCGCTGCCAACATCAACGATAGCTTTAATAGGTATGCAGACCACGAAAAAGCGGTTCTTTCTTCCTTTCCTGAAATACCCGAAAAAAAGTCTTACGAATACGATTTTTCTTATGGGAACCTCTCCGACAATGCTTTCCCCGTTGAAACTTGGAGAAAGCTCACCACCGACGTGTTATATAGTACCGAAATTGCCGATGCCAGCAGGTATAACGACAATATGGGCGACTTTCTTTTGAGGCTTAATATCGCCAACCACCTGCGCAAGACACGCGGCGTTCACTGTTTTCCTCAGCAAGTCGTTATCCAAGCAGGAACGCAAGCGTCGCTTCAAAACCTCTTGACGCTGTTTGACCCCGCAAAAGACCGCATAGCTATGGAAGATCCTGGCAACGACGGCGTACGGTTGGTGTTTACTCATAATAGGTTTGAAGTGGTGCCCTGCCCCGTTTACCAAGGCAGTCAGGCGTTTTTTGACGCCCTTACCCATAGCGGGGCACGCCTGGCGTTTGTCACCCCCTCAAACCAGTTTCCAACTGGGACGGTCATGCCTGTTCAGGGCAGGCAGCATCTTCTCGACTGGGCGCGCACGAATAATGCCTACATCATCGAAGACGATTACTGTCGTGAATTCCGCTACAACGTGCGCCCTGTGCCAGCCCTTCAATCGCTTGACACCTATCATCGGGTGATTTACCTGGGAACCTTTTCCCGTGCACTTTCTCCTGCGATGCGTATGAACTATCTCATTCTCCCACCTGAACTCCTGAAACAGTGGACGGAAGTATTTGCGGGATATTACAGCGCGGTTCCTTGGCTTTCGCAGGTCGTTTTGCGGCGCTTCATGGAACGAGGGCATTGGGATAAATTGCTGCGGCGCACCCAAACGCACAACAAACGCAAACGCGAACTGCTGCTGACGGCACTCCGAGAGCATATGGGCGGCAAGATTACCATCATGGAAAGTGGAGCAGGGCTTCATCTTCTTTTGGGGGTGCGCGATGAAAGGAGTCAAGATACCCTGATTGTCGAAGCCGAAAAAGAGGGTGTGTGCATTTGCGAGACCGACAAGTATTGGATAGAAAAGCCTCATCCACTCGAAAACTACGTGCTCATCGGGTTTTCCGCCATTGACGAGGATAGAATCGCCCCTGGTATCGAACGCCTGGCGCAAGCATGGTTTGGCTGATACCTGCGCACACAGCACACAGGGCACGAGTACGAACAGGACATGAGAGCGACAGGCGCACACGGCATGCGGCGTGCGCGGCCATGCGTGGGCATCGTGCGTGCATGTTCAGGCATATGTCTACAAAAATATTCCCTTTACGTAAGATTATCAATGCGTTATAATAATTCTTCCCAATTCGAAAGATTTTCATCTAAAAGAAGATTTCATACCTTTACGTAAGAAAACGGAGGCATCATGGCGAACAACCCTTTTGAGAAAAGAAATGATTCCCTCACCCCAACACGCGTATTTAGCATGGAAGAAATTGGTGCAATACTTCGCCTTCGCCGCAAGGAACTCGGCTATACCCAAGAATATATTGCGTCGCTTATGGGCACTAGTCCGCGACTCATAGGGGAAATCGAGCGCGGACGGGAAAGTGTCGGCATTCAAAAAGTGCTCGATCTCACAACTGGTCTTGGAATCGACATCACGCTTTGCGTGCGCAGCAGATAAGAGCGACAAGGAGAAGCCCATGCACAACACCTTGCAGGTTTTTCGCGAATATGCTGGAGACTACCAAGCCGTAGGTACGCTGCAAACAACAGACGAAAACACGGTTTTTACCTATACGAGCGAATATCTCTCAAGCCCTAAGGCAAACCCTCTTTCTCTAACCCTTCCCTTGCAAAGTGCAGCTTTTAGCGTCAAGCAAACGCAGGCATTCTTTGAAGGATTGCTTCCCGAAGGAGTCATGCGAGAATCGCTGGTACGGCTCCTTCGCGCAGGAACAGCTGCTTATCCTGAAATACTTGGGCGTCTTAACAACGAATCTTCTGGGGCCTTGATATTTTCTATGAACGACAACATCCTTGCTACCAACCGCTCTTATGCCGAATTTTCCTCAGAGGACTTGGATGCTTTTTCCCAGCAACCCCAACGCGTTGCCCTCGATTCAGGAATGGCTTCTCGCCTTTCGCTTGCAGGAGCGCAGATAAAGCTCGGTCTCTACCACAAAGGAAACAACCCTTTGAACGGCTGGTTCATTCCCTTGGGCTCGGCTCCGTCAACTCACATTCTCAAAGCTGCAGACGGTTCATTTCCTCACCAAACTATCAACGAGGCACTGTGCCTTATTGCGGCACGAAATTGCGGCTTCAACGTAGCGCGGTGTTTTCTTATTCCCACCAACAGCCCCGACCCGCTTCTTGCCGTTGAGCGATTCGACCGCATCATCACAGACGATGCACCTGAAATCAATGGCTGCAAAATCCCAAAACGCCTTCATCAAGAAGATTTTTGCCAAGCTGCAGGGCTTGCGCAATACCTGAAATACGAACCAACGGAAGGAAATTACCCAGCACTAGCCAGCCGCTTAATAAACCATTCGGTAAAAAATCCTTTTGGCGACAAGATGATGTTTTTTGACAGGCTCTTGTTCGATTTCCTTATCGGCAACTGCGACAATCATCTCAAAAATCATTCGTTTCTTTGGGATTTTCACTGGTCAGGATGTGAACTTTCGCCCCTCTACGACATCACCTGCACCACCATATATCCAAAACTCGCAAGAGAGATGGGGGTTTCGCTTTGTGCCAGTCGGCGAATTGATGACATACGAACAAAAGACATCTTGTCGAGTGCCCAAAATATGGGAATTGCCGAAAAGCTTGCACGAGAGCGATTTGCTACCTTGCGTGAGCGTTTTTCGAGCGCCCTTGAAAAGGGGTGCCAAGAACTTCTCGAGCAAGGATTTTCTCCCGCTTCAGAAGTGGCAAATTCCATTTCCGAAGACGCAGCAAGTCGTCTTGCTCTTAATATTTAAGCGCCTTGGGGGAATTTGACAAATAAGGGCTATGTGAGAAAATACACTTCCGCGAAAGCGAAGCAAAATGGGGATGTAGCTCAGCTGGGAGAGCGCAGCGTTCGCAATGCTGAGGTCGAGGGTTCGAGCCCCTTCATCTCCACCATTAAAATCTAGCAGATATGGTAACGTATCTGCATTTTTTTTGTTACAGAAAGAAGGGCTCGAACCCGCGAGGGGAAAACAAGCAAACAAATCCTTGCAAGAATCTAAAAATATTTGTTCTTGTTCCCATTGGCATAAA
>WRIS01000015.1 GCA_009782615.1 Eggerthellaceae bacterium
ATCAAGGACTAGGTTGCTTCGTCATTCGCTGCGCTCATTCCTCGCAATGACGAGGGGTTTTAGGTTGTTGTCGGGATTGCCGCTCCGTTGCGCTTTAGGATTGCGGGTCAAGCCCGCAATGACAGAATGGGAGAAAGCGCTGTTCAAGCCCGCAATGAAGACAGAGGCGAATGCCCCACACAACGACAAGAAAAGCCCCGACTCTCCTCGGGGCTTTTTGATAGCAAAGGCACGGGAGCAATCACAGCAAAACAGCGATTGCGACACAAAGGATAATGCCGCCTATAAGCGCCGCACCCGACGTTGCGCTAAACCTGCGCGGGTTGAGTCGTGTACGAGTGGGCGTCATGGCATAGCAGCGAGATTCCATGGCAAGAGCAAGATTATCGGCGCGACGAAACAGCCCCACGAACATCGGAATCAAAACAGGCTGCCAAGCGGCAATTCGCTTCACCAGCTCACCTTCGCTAAACACAGCACCGCGGGACTGTTGGGCAGCTTGAACACGGAAGAGTTCTTCGGCAGTCAGCGGGATGAAGCGCAGCGCAACCGATATCATCATGGCAATATCTTCAACAGGTACGCGAAACGCTCGCAAAGGTTTCAGGTAATCATAGAGGGCATCAATAAGTTCGGTAGACGTGGTTGTAAAACTCACCACGAGACTTGCTACCACTAGCAAAATAATGCGCAGGGCATAATAGCAACCGCGAACGAGACCTTCGGGCACGAACCCAAAAGAACCAATCAGCGAAACAGGTTCCCACCCTTCAAAAACCCCTGTTGAGACATTGCCCAACCCGTAGAGGGTGCCCATCTGCGACACGTCGAAGCGAAAGCCGTTGAAGATAATGGTGAACGCTAGAATCACATAGAGGGGAATCATAAGCGTCATAAGGCGTTTTGGCGCTATTTTCGCAACGATACACGCCGCAAGGCATAGGGCCGCGCAAATCAGAATCCCTGTCCAGGTGTGCACGAGAAACAGGGTAATCGAATACGCTAAGAGCAGGGCAAGTTTGACGCGCGCATCCCCTGTGTGGAGCAGCGACGTGCCATGAAGGTAGGTGTCAAAATTCATCTGCATAGAGCAAGTATGCCATATCATGAACCGAGCGAGAACTCCAAGCGCAAAGAAGGGTTATAATCGCATCGGGTAAACGTGTTGTGTGATAGGCAAGGGCAGGCATCGGGCAAACGGGGAACAAAAGTGCCAAGGTAGCAATCCAACTTACAAGCACGAGCCCAACGCGCAAGCCCAAAGCACGACAACAATTCGGGAGGTGTTGTATGCGATTTCGCAGCGACCCAAAAAGCGGTAACGAACTTTCCATTCTCGGCTTTGGATGCATGAGATTCCCGCGCCCTCTTGGCGTGATTGACCAAAAGAAAACCGAGCAGCTTATCGTGCACGCGGTCGAAGAGGGCATCAACTACTTCGACACCGCCCATTTGTATCCTGGGAGCGAAGAAACCCTGGGTGCCATTCTTCAAAAAAACAAGCTGCGGGACAAGGTTTACCTAGCTACGAAACTTCCCTTTTCAAGGTGTCGTGCCTACGAAGATTTTGACGCGTTGTTTAACGGGCAGCTCAAAAAACTTCGAACCGACCACATCGACTACTACCTCATACACAACATTGCAGAAGTTGCGCAATGGGAAGGCCTGTGTGAGCTGGGAATCGAAGCGTGGATTGCGGAAAAGAAGCAGCAGGGCGCTATACGTCAGATAGGCTTTTCGTTCCATGGAAAGACCGAAGAATTCTTGGCGCTACTCGATGTCTATGCGTGGGATTTTTGCCAAATTCAGTACAACTACGTAAACATCAATTATCAAGCTGGGCGCGCGGGGCTTATGAAAGCCCACGACAAAGACTTGCCCGTTGTTGTCATGGAGCCGTTGTTGGGCGGCAGACTTGCAGGTAATCTACCGAAAGCGGCGCTTGCATCATTTAAGAAAGCGAACCCGAATCGCTCTGCGGTCGACTGGGCGCTGCGCTGGTTGTGGGACCAAGAAGCGGTCACTGTCGTTTTGTCGGGCATGAACGAAGAATCCCAGTTGCAAGAAAACCTTCGCATTGCCAACGAATCCTATCCCGAGATGCTAGGCGATGCTGAACATCGTGCCTATGATGCGGCTATTGAAGCCTTCAACGAAAGCAATAAAGTTGCCTGTACAGGATGCAATTACTGCATGCCCTGCCCAAACAACGTGAACATCCCCGCGAGTTTCACCGCCTATAACATGTCGTATGCGGTTGGCATGTTTTCGGCGATACAGCTCTACGCAATGAGCATCCGCGCCTTTTCAGCCGACAATTACTCTCCTCGGCGCTGTATAGATTGTGGCGCTTGCGAAAAGAAGTGCCCACAACACATCGCCATCCCTTCAGAATTTGAAAAGCTGCTCGCTCACATGGAGCCGTGGTGGCTGCGCGCAGCAATGGCAGTGGCTTCTTTATGTAAAAAGCTGTAAAAATATTTGGGCAAAATGTCGTTGTGGAACCAACAGCAAAGAGCGTTTAGTATGATATGCCTAGTCAAAAAAAGACAGGTTCTTTGAGCGAAAACTCAAAGGGCTAAAAACGCAAGCTTCAAAAGGAGGCATTCATGAGCATCATCATTGATGTGTTCGGGCGCGAAGTGTTGGATTCACGAGGGAATCCTACGGTAGAAGTGGAAGTAGTGCTTGAGGACGGCTCTTTCGGGCGGGCAATAGTCCCGAGCGGAGCATCGACAGGTGCCTTCGAAGCGGTTGAATTGCGCGACGGCGACAAGGAGCGCTATCTGGGGAAAGGTACCTTAAAAGCAGTCGGGCATGTAAATGAAGACATTGCCGATGCGTTGATTGGCATGGAAGCCGACGACCAACGAGCCATCGACCTTGAGATGATTGAGCTCGACGGAACCGATAATAAAGGCAAACTTGGCGCGAATGCCATTTTGGGAGCATCGCTTGCGGTTGCGCGTGCGGCTGCAGAAGCGGCTGAACTGCCCTTATATAAATACATCGGCGGCGTGAATGCGGGCATGTTACCGACGCCCATGATGAACATCTTAAACGGCGGCGTTCATGCAGACAACAACGTCGACTTTCAAGAATTTATGATTATGCCTGTTGGAGCCAGTAGCTTTGCGGAAGCCGTGCGCTGGTGTTGCGAAATCTACCACACGCTGAAAAAGGTTTTACACGATGCCAATCTGGGCGGCGGCGTTGGTGATGAAGGTGGCTTTGCCCCCAGTTTTGCTACGAATGAAGAACCACTCGAGTATATCGTTCGTGCCTGTGAAGCTGCTGGGTATAAGGTGGGAAGCGACATCCTTTTTGCCATGGATCCCGCTTCAACTGAATTTTATGATGCCGAAAAGAAAAAGTATATCCTGGCAGGAGAAGGGCGCGAGCTGTCCAGCAAGGAAATGGTCGATTATTGGGCAGCCCTTGTTGATAAATACCCCATCATTTCACTTGAAGACGGTATGGCAGAAGACGATTGGGAGGGCTGGAAAGAACTCACTGACCGCATTGGCGATAGAGTTCAGCTGGTAGGAGATGATTTGTTCGTCACCAATTCAGAACGCTTGGAGCGCGGTATTGAAATGGGCTGTGCAAACGCCATTCTTATCAAGGTGAACCAAATCGGAAGCTTGACCGAAACGCTTGAAACGATTCAGATGGCAAAGCAAGCAGGATACGCCTGTGTTATCAGCCACCGTTCAGGTGAAACCGAAGATACCACGATTGCCGACCTTGCGGTTGCCACGAATGCGGGGCAGATAAAAACAGGCGCTCCATGCCGAAGTGACCGTGTGGCAAAATACAACCAGCTTATTCGCATCGAAGAAGAACTCGGAGTTGCAGGCTATTATGCAGGGACTTCGTGTTTCGGTGTTGCGTTTTAAGAGGAGTTAAACTGGGCATCCGTCTTTGCGAGGAGTGAGCGAAGCGAAGGACGAAGCAACCTAGTCGAGGATAGACAGCCCCGTCATTGCGAGGAACGGAGCAGCTTTTCGTCATTGCGGGCTCGACCCGCAATCCTGGCTCTTTTGTGGTTACTTGGTTTGCTGCAGCGTTGAGCGTCTCTCGCTGACTGATGTGGCTCTATGAGAAAGAAAGCAGTTTAATGTCTGAAATGATTTCGCTTGAGGAAGCGCGCGCGCTCATCTTATCCAAGGTTGCCGCACTTCCCTCTGAAAAAGTACCTCTTCTCGATGTGTCGGGGCGCGTTTGTGTCGAGGCACTTGTGAGCGACATTGACGTTTCCCCCTTTGCCCATTCAGCTATGGATGGTTTCGCGCTTCACGCACAAGACCTCGCTGCTGCAAGCGAGGAAAACCCTGTTGTCCTGGAGGTTATTTCAGAAATTGCCGCAGGGGAATGCTGCGAACTTCCCGTAGCGTTCGGTCAATGCGTGCGCATCATGACAGGAGCTCCTGTGCCCGAAGCACTTGACGCGGTGGTGAAATACGAAATTGTCGAAACTGTCGAAGGTGACGGAAAGGCTGGTAGCAAAGTTGCTTTCACAGCACCTACTAAAACAGGCGACAACATCCGCGAAGCAGGCGAAGAAGCAAAAGCAGGAGAAGTCATTGTTGAAGCAGGCGACGTTATTAGCAATGCAGGAATCGGATTTTTGGCGGGGTGCGGGGTTCTCGAGGTAAGCACCTACGCACGCCCCCGTGTTGCCATTGTTTCCATCGGGTCAGAATTGGTCGATGCTTCTCAAAAGCCGAGCGGTGGAAAAATCCGCAACTCAAACAGCTACGCGCTTGCTGCTTGCGTTCAGGCGGCAGGCGGCATCCCCGTGATGCAGCCCATCGTGGACGATTCACTCGAAGCACTTTCCTCGGTGATAAAAAATGCGGCGCGCGATTTTGATTTTGTTATTACCAGCGGCGGTGCTTCAAATGGCGATTACGATTTTGTGAAGCCCGTGGTTGCCCGTCTTGGTGAATTACTTATGACATCAGTGAACATACGACCTGGTAAAGCACAGACTTTCGGTTTGGTCGACGGCGTGCCCGTCTTTGGGCTGCCTGGCAATCCTGCTGCAGCCTATGTGGGCTTTGAAATGATTATCCGTCCTGCACTGCGCAAAATGCAGGGTTATATCCATTTCGAACGCCCCACGCTTAAGGCAAAACTTTCCCGCGATATGAAGAAAAAAGACCCGCGGCGGATTTTCCTTCGGGCAACGCTGTGCAAAAATGAACAAGGGGAATATATGGTCGCGCCCGCAAAAAACCAAAGTTCAGGGCTGTTCGGAGTCATTCAGCGTAGTAATGCGATGGCGGTACTGCCCGAAGGGATTGGCGAATATACGGCAGGTACGCTTGTTGAGTGTATCTTGCTTGACGTTGCTGAAGAGGTAGGTATCTGATGGCGATTCGATTTGCGATTATCACGTGTTCCGATACGCGGGACATCAACAGCGATACTGCAGGCGCAGCCCTCGAGGCGCTTATTGCCGAAAGAGGGTGGGAATGTGCAAGCCGCGTGGTGGTTGCTGATGAACGCAACACCATTTCGGCAGCTATTGTTTTGGCAGTTGACGAACTCAAAGCTGATGTCGTGCTTACCTGCGGCGGTAGCGGACTTTCCTTGCGCGACGTAACGCCCGAAGCAACACAGGATGTGTGCGAACGCAATGTTCCTGGCATTGCCGAAGCGATGCGGGCTCACAGTCTTGCTATTACTCCTAACGCCATGCTTTCACGGGCGCTGTGTATGCAACGAGGCAAGACACTTGTCATCAATTTGCCAGGAAGCGAAAAGGCAGCGCGCGAAAATTGGGAAGGTATCGTGGGTGTTTTGCCGCATACGGTAGCGATGATGGCAGGTTGCGGACATGCTTTCCCTCAGCCTCAACAGCAAGCCCAGGCCTCCCCTCAACTCCAGCCACAGCCCCAACCTCAACTTCAACTCCAGCTTCAACTCCAGCCACAGCCCCAGCCTCAATCTCAACCTCAACTTCAGCCACAGTTTCAAGCACAGTTTCAGCAACAATTCCAGCAACAACCACAGCGTCCGCATTCCTACCCTCAAGCTCCACTTTACGCTCAACCCCAACCCCTTCAACCCCAACCCCTTCAGCCCCAACAATCCGCTCCTTCAAAATCAATGGAAAGCCTGATTGGACGTAATGTTATCGGCGTTATTGCGGCGATTCTTGTCTTTGTGGGGCTTGTCCTCTTGGGAGTTCTCGCTATTCCCTTTATGACCGATGCTATAAAAATCGCGCTCATGTTCGTGTTAAGCACCTTGCTAACGGCAGGCGGTTTGCTGCTTACCGTCAAGAAAAAAAATGCTTTTTCAACCGCGCTTCTTGGCTGTGGTTGTGGGTCGTTTTTTATCTCTATTTTGATTACCCATGCGTATTTTCACGTGTTCAACGACATTCTCGCGTTCGCGCTTTTGCTGCTTTGGATGGCGGCAAGTTTTATTCTGATAAAACTTACGGATTCGCTATCGGTAAGCATTCTTGTCCATCTGGGTATGGTCGTTTCTCTTTGTTTTGCCTATTATATGGGTGTTGATGAGGATAGAATCCTCCTTTTGCTCATCTATCAGATACTTGCGGTTGTCGTTATCACGGTGGGCAACATCATTTGTTACAAGAAAACGTATCGCTTGGGGCTGTTCGTCTCACTGGCGTTTTCTCTCGTATTTGTCTGTGTCTTATATGGTTGCTACCAAGACATGCTCGGCTGGCTTGATGGCGTACAGAGGTTCATGGTGTTTTGCGCTTTCGACATCAATGTTTTAGGCGCTGCCGTTTTGTCCTATCTTTTGTTCGCATCCATGAAATCGCTTCAAGACAACCAGATTCGGGTGATGTTGCACGTGCTGAACAAACTGATGCTCATTGGCGTTCTTGCGGTGGTAGCTCAGTTTTTCGCGATGGAAGTCTTTCGTCCTTTGATTGCTTCCGATATTGTGCAGGACAGATATGTTTTACAAGGCTCACGCGCCTATGCCTATGCTATTTCGGCAGGCTTTAGTTTTATTTTCTTCCTGCTGCACTCTGCGCTCAGTATCTTTCTGCAAAAGAAAACGCAAAGCGACACGCATCTGGAAACTATTTCAGTGACACTGTTCGCAGCGTTCACGTCAACTATGTTGCTGTTCGCCCATTTTGCTGCTGTTGTCCCGCCCGCTGTTTTGCCCCTTGGCGTGTCGGGCCTTATCTTGGTAGCCCTTGCCATGATTATCTTTTACCGCCTTACCGCTAAGCCAATATATGCGCTTTTTACCCTCATTATCTGGGGAATTGACCTTCTCTGCATGCTGTTTGGTGGATATAAGACGCTGGTCGAATACGGAACGGTGTTTGCCGCCGTCGCCTATTTGGCTTTGAGTGCAGGCGTGGTTATTTTCCTTTGGAGAAGTCAAGACGAAGCGAAAAGATTGCGGACGTTCACTATCTTGAAAATCGCCCTCATTTTCTTGTTGGAGCTTTCTGTCTTCGTAATTTTCGATTTAGCAAGCCTGGGTGCCTCTTATAGCTTGTTGCTCATAACCATTCTGTTTTTGGGTATGCTTGTGGCAAAACTTGATGTGGGGTCACGCGCAACACGGGGCTACTGGATCTTTATCCGCGTGCATGAAGTGCTGCTCGTGTTATTGAGTTCCGCTCTTCTTGCGAACCTCGGCTATGGTTCGCTTTTGTCAACAGAACAGCGTGTTGTGGGGATTTTGCTTGCGGTGGCGAGCATAGCTTTGCTTGCTTGGGCGTTGTTCCGCGTTAAGCAGTTCGACGTGAAAAAGTATGGCTGGGTTGCATGTCTGCAAGGACTTGCTTTCACTCTGCTTGTGTTAGGAGCAATAGAGGGACTGGTTCCTGGAGTTGTTGAGCCCTATGTCATCAGCCTTGCGTGTATGGCAACCGCCCTGATAGGTATTGGGCTAGGCTTTGTTTTTCGGATTAAGCCGCTGCGTATTTACGGCTTGGTGGTTATCATCTTGTGCGTTCTCAAGTTGCTTATCATTGACATTTCCTACGCTGAATCCATCATGCGGGTTGTTGCCTTCATCGGAGGTGGACTTATCTGCTTTGGAATCAGCGCGTTTTATACCTATGCTGTCAAGCATTTGGATAAGTAAGAAAAACTTTTCGCAACAACATAAAGAATGCGAAACGAAAAGGATGCGCAACGATACAGATTTTCGGGAGAATCCCTTTGTGCAATAGCGCTTTGGAGCAAAGATGCCTACCATTATGCTGTGGTACTAAGAGGGCAAAAAATAAACCTGAGGTGTGATAATTTTTTGGGAAAGGTGGGTTAGTCGTGGGCAAGCAAAACAAGAAACTGACAAGGACAAACGGTTCCCCCGTAGCGAACCATCAAGATGTGATGACGGCAGGACCGCGCGGTCCTTTGGTTATGCAAGATGTGTGGTTCTTGGAAAAGATGGCGCATTTTGACCGAGAGGTTATTCCTGAGCGTCGTATGCATGCTAAGGGCAGCGGAGCGTTCGGCACCTTTACCGTCACGCACGATGTGACGCAATACACCAAAGCAAAAGTATTTTCTGAAATAGGAAAAGAAACCGAAATATTTATTCGCTTCTCTACGGTTGCAGGGGAGCGCGGAGCTGCCGACGCTGAGCGCGACATTCGCGGCTTCGCCACGAAGTTCTACACCGAAGAAGGCAACTGGGATTTGGTCGGGAACAACACCCCCGTGTTTTTCATCCGCGACCCCATCCATTTTTCCGACCTTAACCATGCGGTGAAGCGCGACCCTAAAACGAATATGCGTTGTGCGCAGAACAACTGGGATTATTGGACGATGCTTCCCGAATCCCTTCATCAAATTACTATCGTGATGTCTGACAGGGGCATCCCTGATGGATATCGGCATATGCACGGCTTCGGAAGCCACACATATAGCCTGATTAACGACGCAAACGAACGCGTTTGGGTCAAGTTCACCATGAGAACGCAGCAAGGCATCCAAAATTTGAGTTCTGAAGATGCTAATGCGCTTATTGCAACCGACAGGGAAAGCGCACAAAACGACCTGTTCGGCGCAATCGAGCGGGGCGACTATCCGCGTTGGACGATGTATTTCCAGATCATGACCGAAGAACAGGCAAGAAGCCACAAGGACAACCCCTTTGACATCACCAAGGTGTGGAGCCACAAGCAATATCCGCTTATCGAAGTGGGTGTGTTGGAACTTAATCGCAATCCTGAAAATTACTTTGCCGATGTTGAACAGGCTGCTTTCAACCCCACCAACATCGTTCCTGGCATCGGGCTTTCACCCGACAAATTGCTGCAGGGACGCCTGTTTTCCTATGGTGATGCCCAGCGCTATCGCCTTGGCGTGAATCACACCCAGATTCCCGTGAACGCTCCCAAATGCCCCGTGCATTCATATCACCGCGACGGGCTTATGAGGGTGGACGGAAACTATGGTGCGACCAAGGGTTATCATCCCAATAGTTTTGGGGAATGGGCTGAACAAAAAGAATACGCCGACCCACCGCTCGCGATGGAAGGAACTATCGACCATCACGACCCGTATATCAACGACGACTGCTTCTATCAGCCAGGTGATTTGTATCGCCTGCTGAAAGAAGATAAGCGCGCGATACTTATTGCAAATACTGCGGCAGAAATCGCTCCCGTTACCGACAACGTTAAATATCGCCATGCGGCTCATTGCTATTGTGCCGACAAAGAATATGGCACGCGCATTGCCGAGGCACTTGGCTTGGCGCTCGATAGAGTAGTTTCCTTATCCGAAATGGGACATGCCGACAGGCTGTTTGCAACAAGCGAAGCTGAATGGAGATAGCTTGACAAAAGACCAGCTTAACGGATTTACAGGGTTTAGAACGCACGAGAATTTTCCTGCTCACGATGGCGCTGCGTCGTCCGATGCTGCTGTGTTGGATGATGCCGCCGCGTTAAGTGACGACGCTTTGTCAAGCGATGTTCGTTCGGAAAAACACGACCCCGAAAAACTTGCCTTGATACCGAGTGTTGAACGTCGGTGGTCGTGGGTGGAAGTTGACTTAAGCTCTATTCGCCACAACGCAATGGTGGCAAAACAGCGTATTGGTCAGGGCTGTCGGCTGATGGTTGTCGTAAAAGCTGATGCATATGGACACGGCGCGGTTCGTGTTGCAAAAACTGCCCTGAATTGTGGTGCCGAATACTTAGGTGTCGCCACTGTCGACGAAGCGATTGAATTGCGTGAAGCGCTCATCAATGCGCCAATTCTCGTGCTTGCCGAACCACCGCTTTCTGCAATTCCTTTGTTGGTTGCCTATAAAATCATGCCCACGGTCTATACTCCCGAATTCGCCATCCAATACGGCGAAGAAGCAGACCTTCATCAGGCACGAGCCCCGTATCATTTGAAGGTCAACACGGGCATGAACCGTATTGGGGTGCGCTACGATGAAGTGGTTGAATTTATGCGGCGCGTTGATTTTCATCGTGCACTTGATTTGGTGGGCACGTTTACACATTTTGCAACGGCTGATTGTTCGGAAACGCTTGACTTCCAGATTCAGGTGAAGCGCTTTGTCGAATCACTGAACGCGTTGAAAGCAGCTGGGGTGAGCCCTGGCATTGTGCATGCGGCAAATTCAGCAGCAACGTTTCGCTATCCCGAAGTTCACTTTGACATGGTACGCCTAGGTATTGCGCTCTATGGCTTGCATCCTTGTCCGCAAACGCGTCAAATGGTAGAACTGCGCCCTGCAATGAGTGTCCATGCCCGTATTGTTGACATAAAAACGCTCGGCATGAGTGAAGGGGTAAGCTATGGCTTGTTCTATCGAAGTCCTGGAAGTGTGAAGATTTGCACCTTGCCCATCGGATATGCCGATGGTTTGCGGCGCGGGTTATCTGGTCGAACTGATGTAATCTTGCAGGGGCAACGCTGTAAACAGGCGGGGACTATCTGCATGGATTATTGCATGTTTGAGGTTAATATGCGGGTTTACGGCAATAAGATTCGTCTGAATCCTCAGATAGGTGATGAAGTTTTGTTGGTTGGTCGCAGCGGTGGTTCTGCAATCACTATCGACGATATGGCGCAAACCCTTGACACGGTTGCGCATGAAGTGACGATTGGGTTCGCAAGCCGCATGCCGCGTATCTATACGTAGGAGAAGTGCCACCAAAAGATGATGACCCTCGATGAACTCAAAAACGATATAGCCACCTGTCACAAATGCCCCTTGTGGGAAGGGCGTACCAACGTTGTGTTTGGGGTCGGAAACCCTGATGCTCGGGTTCTCATCATTGGTGAAGCGCCGGGCAAAAACGAAGATTTGCAGGGTGAGCCATTCGTAGGCGCAGCAGGGCAATACTTAAATGAACTGCTGGCATTTGCGGGACTTGAACGCAAAGACGTGTTTATTGCAAACGTGTTGAAGTGCCGCCCTCCGAACAATCGGGACCCCTTGCCTGAAGAAATTGAGACATGCAGCCCCTACCTGCGCGAACAAACGCGGATAATCAACCCCGAGTTCATCGTGACACTGGGCAATTTCTCAACGAAGTTCATCTTGAAAACCGAAGTGGGTATCACGCGACTTCACGGAACGCTTCAGCAAACTGGTCGTTTCAAGGTTTTTCCCATTTTTCATCCAGCGGCAGCAATATATGATCGCAGCAAGCGTGAGGTCATGGAACAGGATTTCCGCACATTACGCCGCTTGCTTGAGTCGCAATAGAAACAGCTGTGGTAACATAACGGTCGCAGGAATCGGGCAAAAGAAAGGCTTTGGGGGAGTATGTATCCTATCAAAGAAGTGAGAGCCTTAAACAACGAAGTCACCAAGATGGTGGTCGAGGCTTTGCAAATCAGCAAGAAGATAAAACCCGGTCAGTTCATCATGTTGCGCATTGACGAAGTGGGGGAACGTATCCCGCTTACGATGAACGAGGCTGACCCCGTTGCGGGTACGGTTACTATTATTTTTCAGGCGGTGGGCGCTACCACCAAGCAACTGGCAAAGATGAAGGCGGGGGACACTCTGCTTGATTTCGCTGGTCCTTTCGGCAACCCGACCCAGCTTGAAGGGGCGAAGCGTGTTGCGGTTATTGGCGGCGGCCTTGGTACGGCTATCGCTTATCCGCAGGCGAAATTCCTTTACGAACAAGGCGCCATGGTTGATGTTATTACAGGTTTTCGCACGAAAGACCTCATCTTGCTTGAAGACGAAATCAACGCGCATTCCACGAGTCAGATAATCATGACCGACGATGGCTCAAATGGTAATCAGGGGCTTGTAACCGAAGCCTTGCAGCGCCGCATTGATGAGGGCGCCAACTACGATTTAGTGCTTGCGGTTGGTCCTGTCATCATGATGAAGTTCGTCGCAGCCCTTACGAAAAAATACGGGATTAAAACCTACGTTTCGATGAATCCCCTCATGATTGATGGAACTGGCATGTGCGGTGGATGTCGCGTGAAGGTGGGCGACGGATATAAGCACGCCTGTGTAGACGGTCCTGATTTCGATGGTCATCTGGTTGATTATGATGACGCAATGCGACGCGGCGCGTCATATCGCAGCTTTGAAAATGTTGCGAACGATGCCGTTGATGCCGCCGATGCCGCTGCCGCCGTTGATGCCGCTGCGGCTGAACACGAGTGTTTGATTGGAAGAGGAAAGTAGCATATGGCTTCTGTCGATAAGAAAAAAACCAAATCCGAGCAAAAAACCAAAACCCCCATGGCAGAACTTGAGCCAACGACCAGGGCAGAAACTTTTGATGAAGTTGCGCGTGGCTATACCGAACAAGAAGCCATGCAAGAAGCACTGCGATGCATTCAGTGTGCGAAAAAGCCCTGCGTTGCGGGGTGTCCCGTGGGTGTTCCCATTGCTGATTTTATCGCACTTGTCGCTGAGGGCAATATTGCCGATGCGTATGCGCTGGTGAAAAGCACTAATTCCCTGCCTGCGATTTGTGGACGCGTGTGTCCCCAAGAAACACAGTGCGAGGGAGTTTGTACGCTGGGACGCATTGAAGAGCCAGTTGCCATAGGTCGCTTGGAACGCTTCGTGGCTGATTGGGCTTTCGACAATCCGCAAGAAGCCGCCGAGGCAAGCGAGGCTCTCAAGTACGCTCAAGTTGAAGCAGGGGAATTCTCGGGAGTTTCTCCGTGTGATCTTTCAACGCGCAAGGTTGCCGTTGTCGGTTCGGGTCCGGCATCGCTTACCTGTGCGGGACAGCTTGCTCGTTTTGGCGTGCAGGTAGTGGTATTCGAAGCGCTTCATGAAGTTGGGGGCGTATTAAGCTATGGTATTCCCGAATTCCGTTTGCCCAAAGAATTGGTAAAAAAAGAAATCGCATCCATCGAAGCGGAGGGTGTGAAATTTGAAACGAATGCCTTTATTGGCAAACTTTATGAAATCAAAGAACTGCTGGACGAACAAGGTTTCGATGCGGTGTTTATTGGTACAGGGGCGGGAACCCCTCAATACTTGGGTATTGAAGGCGAGGGGCTGAACGGTTCGATGGTTGCCAGTGAACTTCTTACCCGCGTGAATCTCATGAAGGCTCATCGCTTCCCCGAGTATGCGACTCCCATTTATGCGGGGAAGCGTTGCGTTGTTGTGGGTGGCGGCAATGTTGCCATGGATGCTGCTCGTACCGCGCGGCGTCTTGGTGCCGAAGTGACGGTTGTGTACCGCAGAAGCCAAAAGGAAATGCCTGCTCGGGCTGAAGAAATTCACCATGCAGAAGAAGAGGGCATCGCTTTTAAGATGCTTTCCAATCCTGTGCGGGTGTTGGGCAATGACGAGGGCTGGGTTACAGGACTTGAATGTGTTGCAATGGAACTGGGCGAACCTGATGCAAGCGGGCGTCGCAGTCCGCAAGAAGTCGAAGGAAGCAATTTCGTTATCGATATCGACATGCTGGTTGTTGCTATCGGCTCAAAGACGAATCGCTTGATTGCCGAAACCACTCCAGGGCTTGAAATTACGAAGCGCAATCTTATTGTTGCCGACGAAGAAAGTGGAGCGACTTCGGTTGCAGGAGTGTTTGCTGGTGGGGATGTGGTAATCGGCGCGGCAACGGTTATTCTTGCGATGGGTGCGGGGAAACGCGCAGCACAAGGCATCGCCACGTATCTGTGTAAGTGATTCCCGTCATTGCGAGGAGCTGCCTTCTTCGTCATTGCGGGCTTTGACCCGCAATCTTTAGCCTCCCTGTCATTGCGAGGAGTGAAACGACGAAGCAATCCAGGCAGCCAAAGAAAGGTTAGCGACCCAGTTTGTCTGTTCCATTCACCTTGAAAGGCTATGCTGCTATGAGTTTCGACCCTATTGCGTATATCAATGAACCTCGTTGGATGGAGTCCCGTCTGGGGCTTGAACGCATTTCCGAGTTGTTGGAACGCATCGGGAAACCGCAGGATGCCTTACGTTTTGTGCATGTCGCGGGAACCAACGGAAAGGGTTCGGTTTGTGCGTTTCTTGCGCAAATCCTTCAAGAGTCAGGTTATACTACAGGTCTTTTTACGAGCCCCTACATCATTGAATTTGCCGACCGCATTCGCGTGAATGAAGATAATATTTCTCCTGATGAACTGTTCGAAACGACGCTCATCGTAAAAGAAGCAGCCGATTTAATGGCTGACCATCCTACCGAATTCGAATTGATGACTGCGGTGGCATTCCTGCATTTTGCGCGCAAGGAATGCGACATCGTTGTGTGTGAGGTGGGGCTGGGCGGACGACTCGATTCGACGAATGTCATCGAAACCGTTGAACTTTGCATTATTAACGCCATCGGGCTTGACCACACTGAAATGTTGGGGGATACGCTTGGCGCTATCGCAGGTGAAAAAGCGGGCATTATCAAGAAAGGTGTACCCGTGCTTTCGTGGGAGCAAAAACCCGAAGCAATGGACATCATCGAAAAGGCAGCCCGCGAACAAGGTGCCCCCCTTAGCGTACCCGTCTTTTCGCAACTCGACATAAAGGACTA
Source organism: Eggerthellaceae bacterium (assembly GCA_009782615.1). Classification (GTDB taxonomy): domain Bacteria; phylum Actinomycetota; class Coriobacteriia; order Coriobacteriales; family Eggerthellaceae; genus WRIS01. The sequence continues at coordinate 14,966 of WRIS01000015.1, forward strand.
CCATTCTTTTCGTCATTGCGAGGAGCGAAGCGACGAAGCAATCCAGGAAAACCCTTGCAACAACAAGCAGGGTTTCACTTACCAAGGCGAAACTTTTCAGATTTCCCTCTTAGGAACCCATCAGCCCTTCAACGCGGTTATGGCTATCGAAGCGGTGAAGTTGCTGCGCCAAAAGGGATGGAATATCAGCAACGATGCTCTTCATCGAGGACTTGCGAGCACAAGCTGGTCGGGGCGTTTTGAAATCATTGCGCAAAATCCTACTTTTGTTGTCGACGGAGCACACAATGTCGACGGAGTGCAGGTTCTTGTTGATTCACTGAAAACCTATTTCCCGCAGGTATCGCCTGTGTTCATTGTGGGAGTGCTTGGTGACAAAGACTACCAAAACATGTTGAAGCTGGTTGTTCCTGTGGCAGCAGCCTTTGTGACTATTGCTCCCTTGAACCCTCGTGCGGTTTCCGCTAACGATTTAGCAGCAAGCATTTGCGAGATAATCGAATATCAGGGATATAGTCTTCAGGACATACCTGTCCACCGCGCATCAGGTATCTCCGAAGCAATTAAACACGCCCGCAAGCTTGCTGGCACCAACGGCCTTGTCTGCGCTTTCGGCAGTCTGTATTCCGTTGCCTCCATCAAGCAATCTCTGAACTAAAAACCCCAATCTTATTGCGAAAGGGAATCGTATGAAAATGAACATGAAAAATAAGATGATTCTTGGCGGCGTTTTGCTGGTGGTGTTTGTGGGTCTTCAGCTAAACGGGGCTACGGGCAACACAGTGCATATCATTTTGAATGTTCTTTTCTTTACTCTTGTCGTGTTGCACCTTGTGGTTAATAGAACGGTGATAAAGAACATATTCAAGAATATCAGCAAATTTAACAAAGGGCGCCTCGTGATTTACGTACTTTTGCTCGTGGCATTTATCGGTGCTTTATGCAGCGGTCTGGTTCTCTCCGAACTCTTTTTTGGACAGCTCAACGATGCCGATGCAACAACAGGGCATTTTAGACATGGGCTGGCGACACGGGTGATGCTCGTTATGGTTGCAGCACATCTTATCAGCAACAATAAAAAGATTAAAAACTTCTTCGGCAAGAGGCCATAAAACTTGAGGCGGGGATGTGTAAGAAGCTCCGTGAGATTCGGGAAGTTTTTTGAGGGGTTTGAGGTTTATTCTCGTGCGCTCGTGAGCAAAAAACAAGTAGGGTACAGTAGAAGAATAAGCAGCAAAACGCGACAAAGCACCCGCTTTCTCGTGTCTAGTCGCTTGCATTCTGGCAAAAATTTGGAAGGAAAACAAAAATGAGCCCGAAAAAAGAAGAAAATCAGGTTGCTAATATACCCTCTTTGAACCCCCTGAACTCGCCGAACCCACCAGCCCCGTTAAACTCCGAAGCTGTTTCGGAACAGCCTCTTGCAGACCCAGTAATTCTCAACACAAAACCGAGCGCTCGCTTACTTATCATAGTAAGCCTTGTGTTTTTGCCGCTTAGTTTAATCACGCTCTACGGTGCGTTCTTTGCCGATAACGATACAACAGCTCGAATCGTTGGTGGATGTTTCGGTGGTGCACTTTTGTTGCTTTGGATTTGGCTGGCTCTCGCTTCTTTGCGTACCCGCAGCGCGTTTGTTGCCATTGGCTCACAGGGCATCAACCGTCACATCAATGGCGATACGTGGCTAAGTTGGAACGAAATCGGGTCAGTGGGGATTAGCGTGCTCTATTCTCAGGCTCCCACAACAAGCGATAGTGCCGCTCTTGTTGAATCAGTTTTGCCTTCTGCAGGAATAAAAATTGCTGCACGAATTCGCATTGCAGGCGCAACGCCTGACCATCTGTTTCACCGTCCCGAACTGGATAAATGGCGCACCAACGACGAACCTGAGCCCTATACGCACAAAGTAGTGCTGCCGACCCCACCAACCGAAGCTTTGGAGAACCTGACTTCCGTGTCTCTGGCTCATGCTGCGCTCACTCGCTATGCGGGTTCTCGTTATACTGGCGTGGAATACCGAAAAACCCTGGTAGGACGCTATTCCTAATGGAGAATAGGTAGAAGAAAATGAGCACACCTCAGACAAATCATGCAGATCAAATCAAAAAGAGCTCTAAAGCTTGGCACCGCACTCTGTTCGGACTTTGCGTCTTTGTGGCAGTTGGCGCCCTCTTTGGTGGGGGTATGGGAGTCCTTGACCCGCACAGCACCCTTATGGGAGCCGAACTGATAGTTCCTGAACTACAAAAAGCGCCTCTTGTTGGGCAACACATAGATTCGTTGCTCATACCCGCAAGCACCCTGCTGCTCTTTGTTTTTATCCCCCAGACCGTGGCAAGCCTTCTTCTGTTTAAAAAGCATCCCGCACAATACTATGCTGCCATCATCTGCGGAACGCTTCTGGCAGTTTTTACCATTACCGAAATTGCGCTCATTCCAAACCCTTTGTCAGTGCTCTACCTTTGCTTCGCACTGTTTGAAATCACCACCGCCATCATTTGCCAACGCCGTACAACACAGAGGCAATAAAGCACCGTGTCAGGGGACGTATAGCTTGACACACGCATTTGTTATGAGCTGCCAGCAGTAGATGTCTGTTGCATTGGTAGCCTCGACCCATTTTCTTGGTAGACACAAGCAAGCGCCAGGTTCATTTTTAACCGTATGGAATCCCACACGGTTAAAATCGGCGGAATTCACCGTATGTTCCGTTTTGAAGCATGCTGAAAAAAGAACAAAAGGCGTATCCGCCTTTGCCCTTCATTGTTTCCCTGCTAGATGTTAGTTTGTTCGAGGCGTTTGGTTCGGCAGCGCTGGCAGACTTCCGTGTGCCCCTGTTCGTTAGGACAATCCTCTTCGCTGCTGCTACAAGGTTCGGCATGAATTAGCACCTGGGTGCTATTCAGTTGTGCGCTCACCTCATCTTCGATAGCGTCACACAATTCGTGAACCTTGGCAACCGACATATTTCGAGGAACCACCAAATGTAAATCGACGTAGCGTTCAGCGCCCGATTTGCGCGTTCTCAAAGCATGAAATTCTACGAATTCTTCTTCGTATTGAGAAAGAACATCGACGATGATTTTCTTCTCAGCTTCAGGCAGGCTGGTATCAACCAAAGGAAGGAATGCTTCCTTCATCAAGTCGAATGCGGCTTTTGCGATTATCGCGGCAACCCCAAGCGCAATGATAGGGTCAAGGATGTGCCATCCAGTAATCAGGATTAAAAGCAAGCCAAGGAAAACGCCCGCAGAAGTAAAGACATCGGTTCGCAGGTGGAGGGCGTCTGCTTGCAGCGCCACAGAATCGGTTTCTTTGCCCACCTTCATCAAGCGGGAAGAAACAAACAGATTGATAAGTGCCGCACTGCCCATGACCACAAGACCCAAGGTGAACGCTGTGCCCCCAACTTCACCGCTGCCGCCGTGAGCGATTTCAATGAGCTTCTTAATTGCCTCGGTGACAATCATTACCACTGCTACCAGAATGAGGGCAGCTTCAATAGTTCCCGACACGTTTTCTATTTTTCCGTGTCCGTATTCATGGTCAGAGTCAGCTGGTTTTGCTGATTGCTTGACGGCGAAAAAGGCAATGCAGGCAGCAAGCAAATCGAGTCCTGAATGAATCCCCTCAGACAAGATACTGACAGAACCGCTAATAAAACCAACGATGAGTTTCGCCACTGTTAACAAGGTATTTGAGGCAACCGAAAGCAGGGCAACGCGTGCTTTCTTTTTGTGAATTTGCTCCGTCATGTTTCTCCCTAGAAAGTCAACCCTACCCGCCAAATCAGAGGATGAATCAATAAGAGATTATGTTAGCGCCCTTTTGCCTATTAGTCCATTGCTCCCTTAGTCTATGTGCTTTTGGTTGCGTGTTTGTTGAATAGCTCAGGCTCTCTTATCGCTTCGTCTATACTAAGATAATTCATTGTCTGAGTATCTCGAATGGGTCGGGGCGGCATCAAGTTTTGAACCTGGTCAGGTCCGGAAGGAAGCAGCCATAAAGAACCGCTGATGAGCGCCCTTACCCATTCGGGATACTTGCAGATTCATGAAGCGACACTCCTGAAGGGCATACATGGAAATCATCGATTTTTTCCTCAATCTTTTGAAAGACCCCCGCACGGCAATTGGCGGCTGGATAACCGACCTCGGTCCAATCTGGGTATACACCCCTTTGTTCTTCGTAATCTTTTGCGAAACAGGTTTGGTTTTTACCCCCTTTCTCCCTGGGGATTCCTTGCTCTTTGCCGCGGGCGTTTTTTGTACCGAAGGCGGCGGCTTGAATGTCTATGCGGCGCTTTGCATTTTTTCGGCGGCAGCGATTCTCGGCAACACCTCAAATTACTGGATTGGGCGCGGTTTTGGGCATGCAATCATCGATTCGGGTAGGGTGAAATCGCTCACGCCTGAGCGCATCGAAAAGATACACGGTTTCTTCGAAAAATGGGGCGCTTTGACCATCGTTATCACGCGCTTTTTCCCGTTCCTGCGCACGTTTACCCCCTTCATTGCGGGCACTTCGCACATGAATTTCGCGAAGTTTACCCTGTTTAACGCGATTGGCGGCATACTGTGGGTGAGCACGTTTACGCTGCTGGGATATTTTTTCGGGGGGATTCCCTTCGTGCAAGACCATTTCGAATGGATTATCATAGCGATTGTCGTTATTTCGTTTATCCCAACAGTTGGCGGGCTTATCAAGGCGAAATTCGGCAGCAAACAAGCAACGACCACAGAAAGCGAATAGTGCATCATGGCGGAAGCGCTTTACAGAAAATATCGACCGCAGGTTTTTGAGGACGTTATCGGTCAAGAGCATATCGAACGCACCATCAAGAATGCTATTGCGTCTGACAAGGTCAGTCACGCCTATCTGTTCTGTGGACCGCGCGGTACGGGTAAAACGACAACAGCGCGCCTACTGGCAAAGGCGCTTTTGTGTGAAAACGGCCCAGTGCCTGAACCCGATGGAACCTGCTCGCAGTGCGAAGCTATCGCCAACGGAAGCCATACGGATGTGTATGAACTAGACGCCGCAAGTCGTACTGGTGTCGAAAATGTGCGCGAAGAAATTATCGGGCGCGTTCAATTCGCCCCTGCTCTTGGGCGCTTCAAAGTCTACATCATCGACGAAGTTCACATGCTTTCGACCCCTGCGTTCAACGCGCTTTTGAAAACGCTAGAAGAACCGCCCGCGCACGTGGTTTTCATCCTGTGCACCACCGACCCGCAAAAAGTTCCTGAAACCATTCATTCGCGGTGCCAACGCTTCGATTTTCGTCGTATTTCAACGGAAGCTATGGTGTCAAAACTCGGGGCAATTTGTATCGCTGAAGAGGTGCAATTTGAAGGAGATGCCCTTGAACTGATAGCGTATCGTGCAGAAGGCGGGATGCGCAACGCGCTTACCTCACTCGAACAGCTTATTGCGTTTGGGGAAGGGAAGGTGCTGTTAGAATCGGCAGAAGGGCTGCTCGGTTCGCTTGATGTGAACGACATGGCAGAAATCGTGACCGCCATTGGCAAGCGCGATATTGCCGAGTGTTTCGCCTGGACGGCAAATTACGTGGAAACGGGCTCTGACCTCGCCCAATTTGTGCGCGACCTCGCGCAACACATGCGCAACATGTACATTTTGACCCTCACCGAAAGCGATGCTGTACTCGAGGTGAGTGATGTGGTGCGTCGGGAATTGGCGCAAGAGATGCAATACTTTGGTGCCGACCGCTTGACGCGGATGCTTGCGATTCTCGGCGACCTTTCGGCTGAGTTGCGTACGTCATCGAACCCGCGGCTCAGTTTCGAAATTGCCTTGGCTCGCTTGGTGCGTCCCGAATCCGATTTGACGCTCGAAGCCTTGGCACAGCGCGTGGAAACTTTGGAAATGCGTGCGCTTGCCATGCCCGCTGCGGCGGTTGCGCCTGCGGTTGTTGCGCCTGCGCCCGTTGCGGCGGCACCTGCGGTTGCTGCGCCCGTTGCGCCTGCACCTGCACCTGCGGCGGCACCTGTTGCTGCTGCACCTGCACCTGTTGCTGCGCCCGTTGCGGCGACGCCTGCACCTGCACCGACGCCTGCGGTTTCACCAACCGACACTCAAGAAGGCTCTTCTCTCCAACAAGGTTCTGAATTTGACAACCCTGCCACGCTTCAACGGGTATGGCAGGCGGCTTTGCAGACAGTAAAAAAGAACAAAGCAGCATACGGCGTGTTATTCCTCAACACCAAGGTACGCTACGACAGCGTAGCGCAAGGGCTTGTTGTGGAGTTTCCTGCGGGCAACACTTTTGCCTATTCAGCGGTGCAAAAACCCGAGGTCATGGAAGCGGTTGGCGCAGCTTTGCAGCAAGCGGCAGGAAAGCCTATAAGTTTTCGTTTGACGCAAGCTGCTCAAACAACGCCTGTTCCGCAAGTCACGCACGTTGCTCAGAGCACCTCATCTGCGACAGCAACGGCATCGGTGGCAGCAAAATCTGAACCTGAACTAACTGCGGAAGAATCGGTTGCGGAAGAACCGACGCCAACAAAACCCGAGGCAGCAGAATCAACACCAACAGACAAAGAAGACGCCGACGCTGAAGAGGGTGGCATCAAATCTTTGTTGGCTGAAACATACGGACAAGAAATAATCTTTGAAATGGTTGAGGAAGAATAAAGGAGACCAACGGTGGATATGAAACAAATGATGCGGCAAGCCCAAAAAATGCAGGCTGAGCTCGCAAAGGCACAAGAAGAAATCAAAGACCTCAGCTTTGAAGCGACCGCGGGTGGCGGAATGGTAAAAGCGGTTGCGCGGGGCGACATGAACATCGAAAGTATCTCAATCGACAAAGACGCGCTCGACCCTGAAGATGTCGAAATGCTTGAAGATATGGTTTGCGCGGCGGTCAATGAAGCGCTGCGTGGAATTAACGATATGTCCGCATCGCGCCTTAATTCTGTCACGGGTGGGATGAATATCCCTGGCTTGATGTAGCGGTTAAGGCTTGCCGATGTATGCCGCTCCTGCCATTCAAAAACTTCTCGATGAACTGGAACGATTACCTGGGGTTGGTCCGAAATCGGCGCAGCGCATAGCGTACTGGCTTCTTAATACCGATAAAGATATTGCACTAAGGCTTTCGGAAGCTATTGTCGAAGTGAAGGAAAGCGTCCATTTTTGCGCGCGGTGTTTTAATTATGCTGAAGATGAGACGTGCGAAATTTGCTCTTCGACAAAACGCGATGCGCACATTATCTGCGTGGTAAGTGAGCCGCGCGACATTCCTCCCATTGAGCGAACGGCGGCATTTTCAGGCGTTTACCACGTTTTGGGAGGTGCTTTATCGCCGATAGAAGGAATCGGTCCTGACAACCTTCATATCGCTGAATTGTTGCAGCGCCTTGCTTCGGAAACGGTTACCGAAGTGCTTCTTGCGACGAATCCCAATGTAGAAGGGGAAACGACCGCAACGTATCTGGCTCGTCTTATAAAACCCCTGGGTATTACGGTTACGCGTCTTGCAAGTGGGCTACCTGTCGGCGGTGACCTTGAGTTTGCTGATGAAGTGACGCTTGGTCGGGCTATCGAATCTCGAAGAACCTTGTAAAGTATTTCGTCACTGTGTTCCCTGCAAAGACGTGCATTTTCGTCATTGCGAGCCGCAAAGCGGCGCGGCAATCCAGGCAGCTATGGAAGAATATCAACCCGCACATCAGCGACTAGATTGCTTCGTCACTTCGTTCCTCGCAAAGACGAATAGGGAAAGATTGCGGGTCAAGCTCGACGCTCCTATATGTCAAGAAGGCAGTTTTTTACCCAACATAAGGCAAAAAGCTGTCTTCTATGAAGTGCTGGTCTAGCTTGTTGAATTCGCTAAGTTAAGTTCTGCAATATCTGTCTTAAGTGCATCGTAGACCTCACGAGCAAGATAGCGTTTCAGAATACGAATGGCATCTTTTTTACTCTTGCCTTCTGCCATCTTCTTCTCGATAAAGGCTTGTGTCTTTTTGCAAAGCTTGGCTCTTACGATAGCCATGGTATAGATTGCGCTGTTGGCTTTGCGGTTTCCCCCTGTGTTTAGGCGATGATGGTAACTGTTTGCGGTGGAA